>NZ_JACIDU010000015.1 GCF_014196535.1 Allorhizobium borbori | reverse complement strand
CCGCTGAAAACATGCGAGGGAAAGTTGGAACATGGGTCAATTCTCAATGGAAATATCAGGCAACGCCGGGTCAGTTCTCAGTGGCAATCAACAAGATCGAGCGAGGTGCTTCGATGGGCTTGTTGGCGAAAACAGAAATCGAGTTTCAGCCATTCCTGACACCTGATCTCCGACTATCAGACGACGACCTGGCACTCGCCGATCTCCGCAAAACTCTGTTTGCGGTAGACCGGGCAATCGGTCGGCATCATGCAGTCAAATTTCAGCTCTTCGCTGATCGATACGAGATCACAATCGATAATGATCATCCTATTTCGACTGTTGATGCGATCCAACGCGAAAAGATTGTCGATGAAATCGAAAAGATCATGAGCGGAGAGCAAGTATGATTGCGAACGACAACCGGCGGTCCGGTCGGACGACTGACTACACGAAAACACTGGAATTTCTGGCCCACCATGTCATGGCACCGGGTTGTAAGGTGGTGCTTGACGAAGCTCAATTCGAAGTTCTCAAAGCGTACTTGAGCAACATTGAAAATATCGGTGATACCAATTTCCGTTTGGAAATGTGCGTAGATTATCGGGATCACGGCTCATCTAGCGGCTATTCGGTCGCGTGGGATAATGACGGCACCAGGCTTCAGGATGATATCATCGACGCGATTATGGGCGACCTCGTACAAAATCTCGGCTTCACGGGAGCCTCGATCCTGCAGGAGGGTGAACTGATCAAGCTGATCGATGTCGATGAAAGGATTGAGGGGATTCAAGCTCGGATCACTGATCAGCACCGCGTTTCGAAGAAGCTCCACAAGACCGTTTTTGACATTGAACCGAAACAATAGAGGCGTCTGAACCTAAGCCGTTTTCAGTTCACCTGCCGACGCCAAGATGCCGGTTTTCTTAGGTCTTCCGGTACTATTTCGCCATTCAAAAGCAGCCGCATCATCTCATCTTGCCGGGCTTCTTCATCCTGATCGGGCTCCGGCAGTTCAATGTCGTAAGCTCGGATCAGCTCATAAAATGTGCCGACATAATCGATCCCGAGCGCGATCATTACATCGTCGCGGTGGACATCTGGGCTCGCATGATAGCGCTCGATCCAATCGATGATCACGTCATCGTCATGCCGGTCACGGATCACGGAGATATCCTTTTTGTAATCGTCACGGACCCATTCATCTTTAAAAGACATAGGACAAAATTCCTTTTGCAGCCGACGGAATGGACCTGCCACTTATCTTTTCGATCAGTGTGCAGGTTAGCATGGAGCAGAGAGTAGAACGAGCGGAATGGGATGACGAGGATACGCTGCAGCTGATTGAGCTAGCCCGTGCCGGAAAACGTTCGCAGGAAATCAGTATAATCATGCGACGGACACAGGCTGCCATTCACACCAAGGCAACCAGGATTTGCCTTCATATAACGGGATCGAGGTCCGACGACGATTTTGACCCCGCTAAGCAGACCCCTCGACGATGCATGCCATGCCAAGGCTGGATGGCGTCCGCACATATCGGGCAGCGGATATGTGCGGAATGTAAGAAGACCTACGAGTACCGAAGCGCCGCAGGTTAGAATTTCATTCCAGACCAGTGTTTTCAGCAGTTTGGAGCCCATATCGGCCTAATTGCTGAACATATTGATTTTACACGCGAACAAATGTGACGAAAATGGGGCAAAATTTTTAAAGGCGTTTTAAAAAATATTTGCCCCTGGATTGTTACATTAACTTTGCTCCATTTTAGAGATTTTTTGCTATTTTTTCAGAGGCCTAGCATCCACGTATCCCGACTTCTATCTTGTTCGCAGGTCAACAAGTTTGGAGTTGTGAATGGACCCGGAAGTTACTGCTGCTATGCGTGAAGTCGAGCGAGCCGAAGCTGCGGCGAAAAAATATTTCAACATGCTTTGGCAGATTGCGGATCGGCTCAAAGGTCAGCCGACTGATGATGACACGCCTTTGCCGCTTGAACGGGCAGTATGCCATCCGATCCTGGGGGGACGTCTGCGCGCTGATCCTGCCGGTGATATTCCTGGTCCAGCATTTACCGTGGCCTCGCTTCGTCGGGCGATCATTAAGGGCGATCTTAAATGCGTGAACCATGGTCGGTTGCAGTTCATCACGCCAGCCCAGCTGCGAGCTTGGATTAACCGGAAGCCGGATGCTTCGGCTTCTCCTATTGCACCGTCGACCCCTCCAGCCCCGCCTTCGATGTCACCTGCAGCCCCGACTCTGAATGAGAAGCGACAGGAGAATGCGTCCGTGAGCTTGGCCATGGCAGCACTCGATTCCATCGGACCGTCTTCTGGCCGTGGTTTGAAGAACAAGAAAGGGCGTTGATATGGGCCGTAAATCAGATGGTATTCGCGCCTGGTACGACGAAAAGGCTAAAAAATGGCACATCCGCGATCCCGATCCGAAAGCTCCAAAAGCGAAATGGTCCCTGGGGTTCGGGAAGGAGATTGAAGGCAGCGAGGCCAGGGCTTGGCGCGAGGTCGAAAAATATAAGGCTGAAAAAGAGGCTGGTGGACGGCTCAATTTGCAGCGTCAGTCGACGTCTGAGGTGCGCGTTTCTGACATTATCGCTTTCTACGCAGATCGGCGGATCAAAAATTTCGTCCCATCAGAAAAATACAAACACCCTTTGACCCGTATTTATGACGTCAAAATACGGCTGAGGGTTCTGTTGTCTTTCTTCCAGGACCTACCTCTCGATTCAATCAATCTTATGAAATGCGAGGACTTTGGAAAGTTCGTACACATTCGAGAGATCGAGCGTCAACGCGAACTCTACAATCGGCAGGTTGCGATTTATAATGCGAAGCTTGAGGCCTATCAAAAAAAGGTCAAGGCTCGTGAGCAATTCATCGCGGATATGGCCAGCCGAGGTCGATCACGCGTGCTCCCTGAGCTGCGCAGCAAGCCGCCAACTCCTCTTGAACCGTTCAACGCAGCTCTCTTTCCTTATCGCCGGTCAGCAGCGAGACGATATCTCGAAGAACTGAGCGCAGCTATCACATTTGCTGTCTATTACGAGCTACTGAATCGAAAAGTCGTAATTCCATTGCCGCCGAAATACGACGCACGGTCATCGATGTTGTCATTGGCCGAAATCCGTCAGCTGATCATGACTGCCTGGCGAGCTAAGGGCATGGGGTGGATTGATGGAAAACCCGTCAAAAATCTTCATGTGAAACGGCATCTCGCACGATTTATTTTTCTCGCGATCACGACAGGATCGAGAAAAGACAAGATCGAGCGTGTCAGCTTTTTCAATGAGAAAGACCGGCCTTGGATTGATCTCTGGCAGGAGATTGGACCGGACGGGAAACCGGAATGGAGAGGTCGATACCACCGGCTCGGCGATGATGAGATTGAGCACAAAACCAAACAGGCACCTGATATGCCGATCCCTCCAAGGATCGCGAGAACGCTGGCACGGTGGAGAAGCCAAGGCATCAAGTATCCTTGCGCTCACCCGTATGCTGCAAGCGGTAGGGAAGCCCCTGGCAGCGTCAAGGACGGCATGCGTGCTCTCTTTAATGAAGTGCTCGGTGAGGACAACGACGTCGTCATCCACACGTTCCGTCACACAGCGGCGACCTGGATGGCGGCCCAGAAGGACCTGCCATTGCCGTCTGTTGCGGCGTACCTCGGCATGACGACCGAGACCCTGGTTAAGACCTACGCGCATCATCGAGAGGAAGATTTGCAGAAAATTGCGGATGCAATTTTCGATCCTTATCGTGACACTCACAAGGCAAAGTTGCGTGAAACGAATGGAAAACCGACCAAGAACGTCCGACAGAAATCGACAGAAATCGACAGAATGGGAATTAAGCGCAGTGCATGAGAATCGACGAGAGATGACGAAAATTCTGATTGCATCCCGCAAAACTGGGCTTTATAGACACTCTCGCTGGTCACGGAGTGTAGCGCAGTCTGGTAGCGCACCACGTTCGGGACGTGGGGGTCGGAGGTTCGAATCCTCTCACTCCGACCAGCGAAAATCCCCGACCTTCCCTGAAAACAGAATGCTGCCGAAACACGCCTCACAGCGTGCCGGAGAGCTTCTCGTGGAATGACGCGCTGCGGGCGTCCAGACCGGTGAAATGCACCGTCGCGCCATGGTCACGATAGCGCGTTTCGATGGAATCGAGCGCGGCCACCGTCGAGGCATCCCAGATTTGCGCGTGGGTGAGATCGATGACGATGCGCCGGGGGTCTATGCCGTAGGAGAAGCGCTCCACCAGATCATTGCTCGAAGCGAAAAACAGAGGTCCGTGGACATAATAAAGTGCGGTTTCACCATCGGTGGAGACCGTGCGCTCCACACGCACCACATGCGCCACGCGCCGCGCGAAGAGTACGATGGCCAGCAGAACGCCGGCACCGATGCCGAGCGCCAGATTACCGGTGGCGACAGTCAATGCCGTCGTTACGGCCAGAACCGAGGTTTCCGACCAGGGCATGCGCTTCAGCGTGGCGGGCGAAACGCTGTGCCAGTTCACGGTTTTTACGGCAACGATCATCATGACGGCTGCGAGCGCAACCAGCGGGATCTTCGCCATGACACTGGAAAGAACGGTCACGAGCGCCAGCAGAACCAGCCCCGCCACGATGGTCGAAAGTCGCGTGCGGGCCGCGCCGATCTTCACATTGACCACCGTCTGGCCGATCATGGCGCAGCCGCCAATGCCGCCATAGAAGCCGGAAAGAATGTTGGCGAGACCGAGCGCGCAGCTTTCCTGCCCCTTGTGGGAGCGGGTATCGGTCATTTCATCGACCAGCTTGGCGGTCAGCAGAGTTTCGAGCAGGCCGACAAAGGCAACGCTCAGTGCCGCCGGCCAGATGATCTTCAGGGTTTCGAGCGACAGGGGCACAGTGAGCGTCAGGAAGCCGGGCAGGCCGGAGCCCATGGGGCCTTGCGAGCCCACATCCGGCACGCCAGGCACGGCGGCAACGGTGACAAGCGTGACGACGGCAATGGCAATCAGCGGGGCGGGAATGGCGGTGATGAAGCGCGGAGCGAGAAGCACGATGGCAATCGTGAGCGCAAACAGCGGATAGACCGCCACGGGCACGCCGATGAGATGCGGCATCTGCGCGGCGAAGATGAGAATGCCAAGACCATTGACGAAGCCGAGCATGACCGAGCGTGGCACGAAGCGCATCAGCCGTGAAAGGCCGAGCAGACCGAAGGTGATCTGGATGACGCCGGCCAGCACGAGCGTCGGCAGGATGTAACCCGCACCAAACGTCTTCACCATTGGCCCGATGACGAGCGCGATGGAACCGGCAGCCGCCGTCACCATGGCCGGTCGCCCGCCGAAGAAGGAGAGGGTGAGGCAGAGTACGATGGAGGCGACGAGCGCCGACTTCGGATCGACCCCGGAAATGAAGGAGAAGGAAATCACCTCCGGCACCAGCGCCAGCGCGGTGACGATGCCGGCCAGACTTTCCCGCAGGAAAAGGCGCGGCGAGGTCAGCGCGTCCTTCAGGCCCGGCGAAAGCGTGGTGTCGGGCGCGGCGGCAGGTTGCGTCATCGGGGCGTTTCCGGTGTTTTGGGCGGGAGAGGCGGGTCTGGCCTTGTGAACGCGAATTCCTGACGAAAAGCAACCCGCATGCCATTCACGATGTCGACCGGGTAAAAATGAAGGCGGCAGGAAGAATTTTCCACCTTTCGGCACAAGTCGGATGAAAAATCTTTTCATGATGAAAAGTGAGAATTCCATCCCTGTTCTTGGGCGCCGCTTGCTGAGAGAGTCCGCCACACTTGCCGTGATTTGCCGGCGGGGCCTTTGAACGAGGATTGCGCGACATGACCGTTTCCCCCATTACTGCCGCCGAAGAGCTTGATGCGCGCCTTGCCGCGCTCGATCTGCCCGCCCGCCTGGCGCTCATTGCCAGCCTGCCGGGCCGCGCGGTCTTCACCACCAGTCTCGGCATCGAGGATCAGGTCATCACGGCGGCGATCGGCACGGATCAACTCGATATCGATGTCGCGACGCTGGAAACGGGCCGGCTCTTCCCGGAAACGCTGGCGCTGATCGATGAGACGGAGACCCGTTATGGTCTGACCATCCGCCGCTTTCATCCGCAGGTCGCCGATGTCGAGGCCTATGCCGCGCAATATGGCCTGAACGGTTTCTATGAAAGCGTCGAGGCCCGGCATGCCTGTTGTGACGTGCGCAAGCTGAAGCCGCTCAAACGGGCGCTGGAGGGGGCTGCCGTCTGGATTACCGGCCTGCGCCGGGGCCAGTCCGGCAACCGCGCCACCATTCCCTTTGCCGAATATGATGAGGCGCGGGGCCTGCTGAAGGTCAATCCGCTGGCGGATTGGGAGATCGAGGCGATCCGCGCCCATGTTGCGGACGAGGCCATCCCGGTGAACCCGCTGCATGCCCGCGGCTATCCCTCCATCGGCTGCGAGCCGTGCACCCGCGCCATTCGCCCCGGCGAGCCTGAGCGCGCCGGCCGCTGGTGGTGGGAGGACGACGTGAAGCGCGAATGCGGTCTGCACGTTCCGGAAGCCGCCACCGCGATCGTGTCGCAGAGCGCCTGAGAGCAGGGCGCGAAACGTCGCGCCGCTTCGGGCGGCAAATGCCGCATTTTTTCGCGCAAGCGGGAAAAATCGTGCTATAGTTCCTCATGATCGTCGGCATCGCACGCGATGTGCGGCATCGAATGGAACCTTTCAGACGCAAAAGACTTGTTCCCTGTGATGAACATCGGGTGAACTTGGAAAGGTTCCTTTGTTCCTTCGCTCGCTCAATGATCGGCGCCGGATTTTCTGAACTCCCTGTCGCGCGTTCTTCAGTCCGGTGTCCTGAACGGAAAGGAAATGAGAACATGCCTATGGTTACGATCTCAATCTCCCCGGAACAGGTGGCCCATTTGCGCCTCGCTGTGGAATGCGGTGCCTACGCCTCGGACAGCGAGGCGGTGCGCGATGCGTTGATGATGTGGTGCGATGCCCGCAGACGGCAGAGCCTGCCGCCCGTGTCGCCGTCGCGGATCGCTATCAACCGCCATGCCGGCAAGGAAGGCAAGGATGTCGCCCATCTGCGCGTCGGGGATATGCTGGGGTCCTACAGTGCGGGGTCCCTGCGCGGCTGATCCCAGCAAGCTGGTCCTTGTGCCTTGTCATGAAAGTTTCATGTCAGCCTAAGGATTTCTAGAGGAATTCGACCTGTAATCTTCGGCAATTGCATATTGTCAGAAAAGGTCCTTCCCATGGCTGTCTGCCGCTTGTCGGAGCAGGAACTGGCGCGCCCGCGTGGCGCGCTGGACGTTTCGTCCTTCATGCTGATGGCGCATTCCGTTCTTGAAACGGCCTTCCAGCCCATTGCGGAAGCCGCGACCGGGCGTTTGACCGCGTGGGAATCGCTGATGCGCGGTCATGACAAGGCCGGCTTTGCCAATCCGCCCGAACTCATCGACCTTGCCCACACGGCCGGCGTGCTGGCCACGCTGGAAAAGCTGATGGTGCGCAAGGCGCTGAAGACTTTTGCCGCCCAACCGGATCGCGGCGGGCGACTTCTTTTCCTCAACCTCGATTCCCGCCTGATCCGTGATGGTGAGGCGCTGGTGCCGGGCCTCATCGATCATCTGGCCGAAGTGGGGCTGCCGGCCACGGCAATCTGCTTTGAACTTTCCGAGCGCTTCGACGTGACGCTCGACCCCGGCTTCCGGCCGCTCATGGAGCGCATGCGCCGCGCGGGCTTCCGCTTTGCCATCGATGATTTCGGTGCGGGCGTCGGCGAAATGAAGCTGCTGTGCGATTATCCCGTCGATTACGTGAAGATCGACCGCTATTTCATCGCCGGCATCGATGCCTCTTCGCGTCGTCGCCATGTCGTCGGCAATATCGTCGCCACCGCTCATCGCCTCAGCGTCAAGGTCGTGGCCGAAGGTGTGGAGACGGCGGGCGAATGCGACACATGCCGCGAACTCGGGGTCGATTATGTGCAGGGCTGGTTTGTCGGCAGGCCGGAAATCGATGTCGCGCCGGAGCGGGAGTTTCCGCATCTGCTGCGCCGGCATGGGGCATCGGCCGTTTCCGGTGGCGCCGACCGCGAACTCATCCTCAACCGCATCGAGTTTCCGCCCAGTCTGTTCGAGGATGAGAATGTCGAGCGCGCCTTCGATATTTTCCACGCCAGTCCGGGGCAGGGCTATCTGCCGATCCTTGCCAGTGATGGCGCGCCGCTCGGCATTTTGAAAGAGGAGCGGCTGAAGGAATATATCTATCAGCCCTTCGGTCGCGATCTTCTGAAGAACAAGGTCTATCACCGGACGGTTGCGCATTTTCTCGATCCTGCCCCGGTCGTGGCGCTCGACATGGCGACGGAAACCATGCTCGGTGTCTTTGCCGGGGTGGAGGCAAGCCCGTGCCTGATGCTGACTGACAACGGCACCTATGCCGGCGTCGTCTCGGCGGCCTCGCTGCTTCGGGTCATGCACGAGAAAAGCCTCAGGGCCGCGCAGGACGAGAACCCGTTGACCGGTCTGCCGGGCAACCGCGCCATTGGCGATTACCTCGCCCGCACGGCGGTGGAAGCGGGGGAGGCGCGCTATTTCTGCTATTGCGATTTTGATCACTTCAAGCCCTTCAACGATCTCTACGGTTTCCAGAAGGGCGATCACGCCATCATGCTGTTCTCGGCCCTCATGCGCCGCTATTTCTTTGCGGAGAGCGCTTTTCTTGGTCATGTCGGCGGGGATGATTTCTTTATCGGGCTGCGCGGCCTTTCCGTCGGTGAGGTTCTGGAAATGCTTGCCCGTCTGACCGGTGATTTCTCTCAGGATGTCGCGGCGCTCTATGCGCCGGAGGCGCGGGCGGCCGGTTTCGTGCGTGGGCGCGACCGTTCGGGCGGGGCGAAGGATTACCCGTTGATGCGTTGCTCCGTCGGTGTTTTGTGCCTGCCCGCGGATGTCGACGTTGCGGGCGCAGACGATCTCGCCGGCGCCATCGCGGCCCTGAAGACGGACGCGAAGAAAAGCGAAAGCGGCCTCTGCCTGCGCCGGTTCGGTGAGGCGGAGCCGGCCTGACGGGCGGCGTGTTTGCGCCTGCCGCGTCAATGGGCCTCCTTTTCAAATGCTCATGACTGATTTATCCCTGTCGCCCATCATAGACCGTTTGCGTTCAAGGGAGATCACGCCCCATGTCTTTGCCCGCCGAAATGCGTTTCGTCGATCTGCCGTCCTTCGGTGCGCCCGAAGTCATGGTTGTTTCAAAGGGGCCGTTGCCGGTTGCCAGGGCCGGTGAAATCCTGGTTCGCGTCGAGGTCGCCGGGGTCAATCGCCCGGACGTCGCCCAGCGCGAAGGGTCTTACCCCGCGCCGAAGGATGCAAGTCCGGTGCTGGGTCTTGAAGTGGCCGGCGAGGTCGTGGCGCTCGGCGAGGGCGTTACCGAATTTGCCGTCGGCGACAAGGTCTGCGCGCTCGCCAATGGCGGCGGCTATGCCGAATATTGCACCGTGCCCGCCGGGCAGGCGCTGCCCTGGCCGAAGGGCTATGACGCCGTGCGCGCCGCTGCCCTGCCGGAAACCTTCTTCACGGTCTGGGCCAACCTCTTCCAGATGGCCGGCCTGACCGAAGGTGAAACCGTGCTCATCCATGGCGGCACCTCGGGTATCGGCACGACGGCCATCCAGCTTGCCCATGCTTTCGGCGCCAGGGTCTTCACCACTGCCGGCTCGAAGGAAAAGTGCGAGGCCTGCGTCAAGCTCGGCGCGACCCGCGCCATCAACTACCGCGAAGAAGATTTCGTCACGGTCATCAAGGAAGAGACCGGCAAGAAGGGCGTCGACACCATTCTCGACATGATCGGTGCCGCCTATTTCGAGAAGAACCTCGCCGCCCTTGCCAAGGATGGCTGCCTGTCGATCATCGCCTTCCTCGGCGGCTTCAAGGCTGAAAACGTCAACCTGACGCCCATCATGGTCAAGCGCCTGACGGTGACCGGTTCCACCATGCGCCCGCGCACGGCGGAGGAAAAGCGCGGCATTCGCGATGAACTCGTGGCCGAAGTCTGGCCGCTCATCGAAAGCGGCAAGGTCGCCCCGGTCATCCACACCGTCCTGCCGCTGGAACAGGTGGTGGACGCCCACAAGCTGATGGAGTCGAGCAACCACATCGGCAAGATCGTCCTGACGCTGTAAGCGAGAGGCAGGATTTATTTGTGTTGTGAGGGAGCGGTTCTGCTCCTTCTCCCCATCGGGGAGAAGGAAGGGCCGTAACTGTTCAGGCCTACACCGCGTCTTCCATCGCCATTCCGATCCGTCCGAAGCCGGGGATCTTCACCGCCGGGCGGAGGAAGTCGAAGCCTGCGGCAAGGCCGAAAAGGTTGATCTCGAAACCGGAACGCAGGCCGACGGAGAGCCCGGCATAACCGCCGAGCGAAAGATGCAGGTCGCGCCCGTCCGGATCGAGCCTGACGAAGGCCGGTCCCGGCAGGTAATCGCGCCCGACGCCATCGGGCGGCAGCACCGCACCGATCTCCGGCACCTCGCGCAGCACATGCGCCACGAACGTGTTCGAGTTCGGTCCGGGCCAGATGCGATAGCCGCCGGGCCGTGCATGGGGATAGGCGGCAATGGCGCTTTCGATCTTCGGGATCAGCCGTTCGGCTTCTTCCCCGCGAATGGTTTTCACGAGACGTGGCGGGTTGGAATACCAGCGCGCATCCGGCGCATAGGCGTTCTTTCGGATCGGCTGGCCCCAGCCCACCTTGTCATAGCGGTCGTAACGGTCGGCATCCTTGCCCTTCAGAACGATCCAGCCGTGGCTGGCGATCGCCCCCTTCAAGCCGCCCGACATGGCCGAGAAGATGTGAATCGTCGCCTCGCGGTCGTCCGATGGCTTCGGCAACATGCCAGTCGCCGACCAGTCGGCCTCCCGCCAGCTTGTCGGCTTGTCCTCCAGCAGCCACAACCCCACAGCCGCGCCTACCGGCAGCAGGTAGAGAAACAGGAAGGCTAGCGAAAGCCATTTGAAAATTCGCATCGGGTCGGTGCATCTCCGTTTGTCTTGTGATCTAACAAACGCAACGAGCATGTCCGAATTGAGGTAGTCCATGTCCAATCCCGTCACAGTTGAAGTGACCCGCGGAAACCGTGTTGAAAGCCGTCACCGGGGGCTGATTGCCGTTGTCGATGCCGATGGCGGGCTGGTGTGGTCGGCGGGCGACGTGGAAGCCGGGGTTTTTCCGCGTTCGGCCTGCAAGGCAATCCAGGCGCTGCCATTGGTGGAAAGCGGTGCGGCCGATGCCTACGGCTTTACCAACCGGGAACTGGCGCTGGCCTGCTCCTCGCACAATGGCGAGGACGGCCATGTGGAAACCGCCGCCGCCATGCTGGCCAGAGCGGGCCGCGATGGCGAGACGCTGGAATGCGGTGCTCACTGGTCGTTCGATCAGGCCACGCTGATCCACCAGGCCCGCACGCTGGAAAAGCCGACGGCACTGCATAACAACTGCTCGGGCAAACATGCCGGCTTCGTCTGCGCCTGCTGCCATCAGGGGATCGAGCCCAGGGGATATGTCAGCTATGAGCACGAACTTCAGCGCCAGATCCGCGCGGCGATGGAGGATGTGACCGGCAGCCTGCTCGGTAGCGACAAATGCGGGGTCGACGGTTGCTCCATCCCCACCTATGCCGTGCCGCTCAAGGGCCTGGCGCAGGGTTTCGCCAAACTGGCGACCGGCACTGGCCTGCCACCCGGGCGCGCGAAGGCCGGGCGGCGGCTGGTCGAGGCCTGCATGGCCGAACCATGGTATGTCGCCGGCACCAAACGCGCCTGCACGCGGCTGATGGAGATCGCGCCGGGCCGCATCTTCGTGAAAACCGGGGCCGAAGGCGTGTTTTGCGCCGCCATTCCCGAACGCGGTCTCGGCATCGCGCTGAAATGTGAGGATGGTACGACGCGGGCTGCGGAAGCCATGATCGGCGCGGTTCTTGCCCGCTTCTTCCGCGAGGATGAAGAGGTCTGCGCCTTGCTGTCCGGCTTCGCGAAACATTCGATGCGCAACTGGAACGGCATTCATGTCGGCGATGTGCGCGTGACCGACGCCCTGTTTAGCTGATGACGATTGCAATCGGAGGAGAAGATCATGTTGACACTTTACACAGCCAAGGGAAGCTGCGGCACGGCGAGCCATATCGCCCTTGAGGAATCGGGCCTGCCATACGAGGCCAAGCTGCTCAATCTGGGCGCCGGCCAGCAACGCGATCCCGATTACCTCAGGATCAATCCCAAAGGCCGTGTGCCGGCCCTCATTACCGCCAGCGGCGTGCTGACGGAAAACCCGGCCATCCTGTTCTACATCGCCAGCATGGCGAGCGCGGTGGATCTTCTGCCGAAGGATGATCCCTTTGCTGTAGCAGCCATCCTGTCGTTCAACGCCTACCTGTCCTCGACGGTGCACGTGGCCCATGCCCATGGACGCCGTGGCTCCCGCTGGGCGGATGCGCCCGAAGCGATTGCCGCCATGCAGGAGAAGGTGGCGGAAAACATGCGCGCCTCCTTCCTGCTCATCGAGGACGAGTATCTCAAGGGCGAGTGGGTGATGGGTTCGGGCTACACGATTGCCGATCCCTACCTCTTCACCGTGGCCGGGTGGCTGAAGGGCGATGGCGTCGATATCGAGGAGTTTCCGAAGGTGGCGGAACACCATGCCCGCATGCTGGAACGCCCGGCAGTGCAGAAGGCGCTGGCAGCCGAGCGCGGCTGAGGGCTTTTGCCGTCCACCGACCAAAAGAAAAGGCGGCGGGTGTGGTCACACCCGCCGCCTTGCGATTAAAGCCGCTTCGTTCAGACGAAGAGGAAATTCGATGCCGAGAGATCGGAGAGATCGACGCCCTTGAGCGTGACGAGATCGCCCTTGCCGAGGTTCAGCAGCACATCGCTGCCGCTCTGATAGGCCAGGCCGCCATCCATGATTTCGGCGAAGCTGTCGATACCGGTGGTGCGACTGCTGATCTGCAGAAGATCGAACTGCGATCCGGTTGCCTGGAAGTCGGTAACCGTGTCCTTGCCGTCGTAAGTATAGAATACGAACGTGTCCTTGCCAGCGCCGCCGGTCAGGATGTCGTTGCCGATGCCGCCAATCAGTGTGTCGTTTCCGGTGCCGCCGATCAGGGTGTCATTGCCGGCACCGCCGTTCAGCGTATCGTTTCCAGCGCCGCCGTTGAGGACGTTGTTTGCCACCGTGCCCGAAATATTGTCGCCATAGTTCGAACCGATGATGTTCTCGATGGAGACCAGCTTGTCGGAAACGACGCCGCTGGAGGCAACGGAGAAGGAATCGGTGCCCGTCACCTTGATCGTGAGCGCGACGCCAGCCTTGGTGTAGTCGATGGTGTCGTTGCCCGCGCCGCCGTCATAGCTGTCCGTGCCGGCGCTGCAATAGAAGCGGTCGTCACCGGCGCCGCCGACGAAGGTGTTGTTGGCGGAGGAGCCGTAGAAAGTGTCGGCCTTGTCCGAGCCGATGATCTTTTCGATGTTGGCCAGCTTGTCGGAGACGACGCCGTTGGTGGAGATCGTGGCGGTGTTCGCTGCGGTGAACTTCACCGTGATGCCGATGCCGGCCTTGGTGTAGTCGACGGTGTCGAAGCCTGTGCCGCCGTCGTAGAAGTCATTGCCGCCGCTGCACAGGAAGGTGTCGTTGCCGCCATTGCCCCAGAAGGAGTTGTTGTTGACGTCACCGCGCACCACGTCGTTGCCGCCGCCGAGGATCAGGTTCTCGATGTTCGAGAGAATGTGGTATTCGCCGAAGGCGCCGCTGGCGCGAACCTGTGTGCTGCCGTTCAGCGAAACGGTAATGGCGCCGTTGTAACCGGAATAGTCGACGGTGTCGGAGCCTTCGCCGCCATCGATCACATCGTTGCCGTAGCTGCCGATGAACAGGTCGTTGCCGGCAAGACCGTAAAACGCTTCAGTCGTACTTGTTCCACGCAGGATGTTGTCGCTCGGGGAACCGACAATGCGAATGACCATCTCAAATACTCCTGAACAATTTACGCGAGGGGTTGTTGGGATGGTTTCTAGTTCTGTTCGGCAAATTTGAAAATAGACGTTCCATAATTGGGATATTTTATCGGATGTAAACCTTAATAGCCGAGCATTTTATTGAATTTGTACTATTTTTTATTTTATTTTAAATTTAACGAAAGGGACCGCAACTCGCCTTGAGTGTTGCGGTCCCCGGAACTGTCGGCAAGGTGTGGCGGCGCGTATCAGGCCGGCTCGGCGGCGCGTCTTTCCCACATGGTCTTGAAGGCAGGGCGGGCCTGCACCTTTTCCAGCCATGCCTTCACATGCGGGAATTTCCCGATGAGCGCGGTCGCCGGCTGGGCGTAACGCACGATCTCGGCGACATTGATATCGGCCACTGTGAAACGGTCGGCGACGACGAAGCCGGTTGCGGCCAGATGGGCGTCGAGCACGCGCAGCGGGCGCTCCAGCAGGCGGCTGGCGGCGGCAACCTCCGCCTTTCCGTCTTCCGCTTCGAGCTTGCCGGCGGCGGCCGTCGAGGAGATGCGCAACGCCTCGGTTTCGAGCGCGGTTGCAGCGAAGAAGGACCACATGCTGGCCTCGGTCTCTTCCTTGAGCGTTGCCGGCGCCAGCGGGCCGCCATGCTTTCTGGCGAGATAGAGGTTGATCGCCATGGATTCGATAACGACGAACCCGTCATCGTCGATCGCCGGGATCAGGCCCATGGGATTCACCTTCAGAAAGGCCGGTGAAAGCGTGTTGACGGGCGCATCGGCAGACAGCGGGTTCTCGAGCCGCCGGGCCTGAAGCACCGGAACGGACGTGAAATCGAGGCCCAGTTCCAGGGCGAGCCAATAGGTGCGTGTAGCGCGGGAGCGATAGGCGCCGTAGATGGTCAGCATATGATGTTCCTGAGGGATGTTTTAAGTTGAAAGCCCGGTTCAGGCTATCATAGGCCCAGAAATGCTTCGATGATACGGTTTATACGGGCGAGTTGCTCGTTATTGGAGCGGGATAGAAGCTGATTTATCCGGTTGGTCAGGCGGCCTCTTTCGCCGGGAAGGGCGGTGCTTTCGTCAGCACCGAAAAGAACGGCCACGGGCACATCCAGCGCTTCGGCGATGCGTTCTGCCGTGGTGAATGTCGGAGCCGCCGCGCCGCGTTCGATCTTGCCGATCGTCTCCATGCTCACATTCACCCGTTCGGCGAGCTGCTCTTGTGTGAGCCCGTTCGCCTTGCGGTAGTTTCTGACGTTTTTTCCAAACAGGATTGGTAACTGCATCGCGTCCTCTTAGCGATGAGAACGTCTGAAACTTGCGTTGGTTGACAGGATGTAAAACTTCTTATTTTCGTTGAAAGGAACCAAAAAGACGTGTTATCAGATTTGTGAAGTAAGACTACTGACGGTGGGTTGTAGTATGACGTTAATATTGCCTACCTTGATTGCTTTAATGGCAATCGGCAGTGTTCTGGTTGTGTTTTACATCTTCTGGTGTATAAACATTCGCCCGCGGTTGCCGTCCGAGAGGGAGGCGCAACGACTTGCTGGCTGGATGAAAAATACTTTCGGCGCCACCGCCGTTGCTGAGGCTATGGACCGGGTGTATTCGGCCCGCGACGACGAAGAGCGCCGCCGCTGGTACCGTGTCACCCTTTATCTCAGGGGGCGCCGCTAATCAGGAGGCGCGTCAACCCGCGCGATTGGCGGAAATCGAAAGATGCGAATAGCGGTCCGCGCCGTCGATCAGGTCGCGACTGGCCTGCTTGTTCCACAGAAAGCCGGCAATCGCGCCGCCTGGCGTCGCCTCGATGAGGTTGTTGGCGATGACGGCGGTCCCCACGCCCTCTGCCACGGAAACGGCGATACCGACCGGCGCATGGCGGATGATGTTGTTCATGGCCGAAACATTGCGCAGATAGGGGCCCCAGCCGAGAAGCATGCCCCATTTCGGCACATTCTCCACCACGTTTCCCGAAATGATCGTATCGGCTTCCGCCGAAATGCCCACGCCGAAGCCGTTCTCGGTGGTGTAGGGACCGTCCGCCACAAGGTTGCGGACGATGTTGTTGGCAATGGTCGCCAGCCGGCCGCCCTCATTGAAATTGACGACGGCAATGCCGTTGGCTGCACCATCGACGATATTGCCGGAGATCATCGCACCCTCGAAACCGAACTCGGCATAGATCGCCATCTCGCCGCTTTTCAGGCACTGGTTGCCGGTGATGAGCACGTTGGAGGCGGCGTTCGCCCGGATGGCCGAAAAGGCACATTCACTGATGTGATTGCCGGAAACGAGCACGCCATCGGCCCTGAACAGGTTGATGCCATTGCCGAACTGGCCGGTGCCGCCGCTGCGGGCATGGATGCGTTCCACCCGGTTGCCCTGAAGGATGGTGTTGTCCGGCCCCTTGGTCCAGCGATGCACGAGAATGCCGCCATCGCCGCAATCGGAAACCGTGTTTCCCGTGATGGAAAGGCCTGTACTTTCAACAGCATAAAGCCCGTATGCTTGCGCACCGGAAAGCCGCGAGCGCTCCACGCGCCCACCGCAGCGCTCAAGTTGAAGCGCAGTCTTGCGCGCTCCGGCGATGGAACAGTTGTCGATCGTGACGGACTTCACCGCGCGACAGTGCACCAGTGCCGGCGTGTCGTCGCTCAGCCAGCCGTTCGCTCCGTCGATCGCTATATTGGAAAGCGTGATGGCATCGGCACCCTCCGCGCGGAAGAGGAAGCCTTCGCCATCATAGAGAATGCGCGAAGCGCCGGGAACACCGGTCAGGTGCGTGCCGGCGGGCAGGGTAATGTTGGAAACGCGGTAATCGCCCGGCGGAAGGAAGACCGGCACCTTCGCCGCTGTCGCCTTGTCGATGATCGCCTGAAACTTGCGGCTCTGATTGCCGCCTGTGCCGGCTTTCATGCCGAGCGTGCCGGCATCGAGAGAACCGCGCAGATCCACCGGCGTAATGACGGCGCGCTCGGCGGCAGCCGCACGGGCCGCCGTCAGCGTCATCGGCAATCCTGCAAGCAGTGCGATCGTCTGGCGTCTCGAAATCATGCAACTCTCCCTGTCAGGGACAGGCAAGCAGTTTTCGTGCCAGGCGTTACTACCCCTAAATCAAGGGGCTTTACGACAAGCTTTCATGATTCCATTAAATAGAAATAAGGATTCATATCCTATTACTGTACGGACACAATCAGTGACCCCGGCAAAATGCCGGGAACAGGAAAACATGAACGACGCCCCGCAAATTGGTGCCGACCTTTCAGATGACGCCCGTTATGCAACGCAATCTGCGTCCGTTGCAGCGCGTCTCGTCGAGCTTTGCGCCGAAGGAAAGGGCTCCGATAGTTGCTCGCTTGTGCTCTTCGACCAGATTCCCTTCATTTTTTACATGAAGGATCTGGATGGCCGGTTCGTGCTGGCCAATCGCCGGGCGCTGGAAATGATCGGCGTCGAGAGGGAGGCTGACCTTTACGGCAAACGGGCCGATGCGTTCTTCAGCGGCGAAACGCTCGATCGGCTCATGCGCGTGGAAAGCGAGATCCTGGCCGGCAACGCGGTGTCGCTGGATACGGAAATCGAAAAGCCGATGAGCACGGACGGCGCGGGCTGGATGCTGCTGGTGCATTCGCCACTCAGGGATGCCAATGGCAGCATCATCGGGGTGGTCAGCTTCGGGCGTGACATTACCGTCCGCAAGCGCGCCGAGTTCATGCGCAAGGGCCACGCCGCCCTCCTGGAACAGATCGCGCGGGGCCTGCCACTGGCAACGATTCTCGACGGGCTTGTCCGGCTGGTCGAGGCCCAGTTGACCGATATCCGGGCATCCATTCTTCTTTACGATGAGGAAACCGGTCGCCTGCGCCATGGCGGGGCCCCCACGCTTCCTGCCGAATACACGGCGCTGATCGACGGGGTGCAGGCGGGCAACAATGTCGGCTCCTGCGGCACGGCGGCCTGGCTGCGCAAGCCGGTCATCGTATCCGACACCCTTACCGACCGGCGCTGGGCCGATTTTGCATTGATTGCGAAACGCTTCGGCCTGCGCTCCTGTTGGTCGACGCCGATCATCGACGGACCCGGAACGCTTTACGGCACCTTCGCGCTTTATTCCGGCACGGTGCGTGAGCCGAGCGAACTGGAGCTGGAAATCACCGCCATGGCGACCGACCTTGCGGCCATCGCCATCGCCCGCGCCCGCACGGAAGAGCGGGTTCGCCATCTGGCCAACCACGATGCGCTGACGGGCCTGCCCAATCGCCGTTACTTCCTTGAAAGCTTTGCCGACACTATCGATGCCGCCGGCGAGACGGGGCGTCATCTGGTCATCGCCTATTTCGATCTCGACGGCTTCAAGCAGATCAACGATACGCTTGGCCACGGGGTTGGCGACAATGTGCTGCGGGAAATCGCAACGCGCCTGAAGCAGAGCGTGCGCGGCTCCGATCTTGCCGTGCGGCTCGGCGGCGATGAATTTGCCGTGGTCATGCCCTGCGAAGCTGTCGAGGAGGCGCAACTCCTCGAACGCCTGCACCAACTCGAGGATACCTTTGCCCTGCCCATCCGATGCGGCGAGCGCACGGTGGCCTGCAGCGGCAGCATGGGCGTTGCCGTCTTCCCGCGCGACGGCGATACGCCGGATGCCCTTCTGGCGAAGGCCGATGCCGGCATGTATGACGCCAAGAAGAAGCGTGCGCGGCGCCACAAGGGCGAAGTCATTCGCCCGTTCTGAATGTTCTCGTCGCATTCTCCTGTGCAGAAGTGACCACGTTTCGGCTGGAAACGTTCCGGAAGCCTGCGTCAAAACGCGCAGGCCCATGGCCCCGGACGATTTGCTCCAGATCAAAGCAACAGATTCCATTTCCGCTAATCTTTCTCTCGAAACAAATGGAGGGTTAGATGCTTCGTCTTGCGGCTGTTCTTTACGTACTTGTGGCGACCGTGCTTGGCGGATCTGCCGTTATTGCTGTCATGGCAGTGGGCATGATGAAGGGTTGGCAGATTGCAGGCGCGTTCGGCGTCGGTCTGGTCGTTTCGTTGCCCATCGCGCTGGTGCTCGGCAAGAAAATGTATTCGGCGCTCAATGCACCCTCGGCTGGCTCAACGGTTCGCCACGCCTGACAATATGTCGAGTATTTCCGGCAAGGTAAAAAAGCGGCCTTGCTGGAATAAGTAAGAAAAAAGGGACGGAGCGCTCGGGGCGCTCCTGTGGTCGAAGCCGCCGCGATCTCAGCGGGCACGGCGGCTTCGAAAACGCTCTCGCCGCGCAGCAAGGCGGGAAGACGGAATGCGGGTCGCTGCGAACTTGTGATGACGGGCGTTTTGGCGGGGCCTGAGCATCGATATCGGTTTGCGCACCCGTTCTGGCCGTCCGGTGAACTCTGGTTCCCGGACGGTCTTTTTTTGCCTGCTGTTCAGCCCGCGCCCGGACCGGACATTGGGGTGCGGCACAGATTCTCCCGCCGGGCATTGGCCGAGAGCATCGCTTCGAAATTGCACACGAACAGATCGTAAAGCCTTGCAAAGGCGTCAATATCCGCCTGCGGCCAATCGGCCACGGCCTGCCGGATCACGCCATCCTTGATGGTGTGCATCTCGCCAAGCAGCCGCTGGCCGAGATCGGTGAGTTCGATCACCGAGCGCCGCCCATCCGCCTGCGAGGCCATGCGGCGCAGAACGCCGCTCGACACCATTTCCGCCACCAGACGGCTGCCGCGCGAAGGGTCGATGCGCAATTGCTCGGCAATGGCACCCACGGTTGCCTCGCCTTCGATGCGGCGAACTGCATCCAGCACGTCCACATGGCTGAGTTCGAGACCCGGCGTCACATTGGCCAGCGCCAGCCGGCTGATGAGGCGGCGGCCGATGAGAATGCGCATACGCGACATCGTGAGGGCGATCGAGTCGATCCCATCCGCCACCGCACCCTGATCTTTTCCGCAACCGTCTTTCATCGTCTCTCCTCGAAAGGGCGTCTCTTCCATAGCGCAGTCGTGGTTTCGTGTCATTGACAACTATATGCTAACGGCACATAAATTGACCAAACTCAAACGGACCCGCCCCCATGGATATGAAAAATACGGATATGGTTCCCCTCGTGGCGGACAAGGGGCGGCGTCTTACCGTTTTCGTCTTTCTGCTGACGGCCATGTTCATGGCCACACTCGACAACCAGATCGTCTCCACGGCGCTGCCGACCATCGTGTCGGAATTTGGCGAAATGGAGCGGTTCGGCTGGGTGGGGTCGGCGTATCTGCTCGCCACCAGCGCCGTCATGCCGGTCTATGGCAAGCTGGGCGATCTCTTCGGCCGCAAATACGTGATGATCGCGGCGATCCTCATCTTCGTCGCGGGCTCGCTCGCCTGCGGCATCGCGCCCTCCATGGATATGCTCATTGCCGCCCGCGTGCTGCAGGGGCTTGGCGGCGGCGGCATCATGGTGTCGATCTTCTCCATCAATGCCGATCTGTTCGAACCGCGCGAACGCGCCCGCTACCAGAGTTACTCCAGCCTCGTCATCATGGCGTCGGGCGCCACGGGGCCGATTCTGGGCGGCACGATCAGCGATCTGTTCGGCTGGCGGGCGATCTTCCTCGTCAACCTGCCCATCGGCATTGCCGTGGTTACGGCGCTGATGCTGCTCTTGCCCTATCGTCGCCCGCATCGACAGCCGAAAATCGACTATGCCGGTGCCGTGCTTCTGGCCGCCTTCGTGTCGAGCGTCGTGCTGTGGACGGATTCCGTCTCGATTTTCGGCTCTCTGGCTGCACCCGAGGCACTCGCCATTCTGGCCGCGGGCTTCGTCTGCCTGCTCCTGTGGGTGCGGGTGGAACGCCGCGCGGCGGAACCCATCATGCCGGTCTATCTGTTCCGCGATCCCGCTTTTCCGCTGCTTCTGACGGTTTCGGTCATGAGCGGTGCGCTCGGCATCGGCCTCGTCAACTATTTCGCGCTGTTCCTGCAAACCACCACCGGCCTGCCGCCGGCCAGGGCAGGGGCCTTCTTCATTCCGCTCACCGGCGGCATCGTGCTGGGGTCGCTTTTTGCCGGGCGGATGATTTCGAAGACGGGGCGTTACCGCACCTTCTCCATCGTTGGCCTCAGCCTCGCCATCTGCGTCTTCATCGCCTTCACGCAGGTCACGCCGCAAACGCCGCTTGCCCTCGTCGCCCTGCTGTTTGCCCTGCACGGCATCGGCGTGGGGCTTGGTCAGCAGGTGCCGATCACCGGCGTGCAGAACGCCGTTCCGAAGCGCGATGTCGGTGCCGCGACCGGTTCTGTGACGCTGACGCGTATGTCCGGTGCGGCGGTCGGGATCTCGATCTACGGCGCCATCGTGGCTTACGGGGTCGGCCACCACACCGCGGCCATTCCCGGCGTTGAAAACCCGGCGGCCCTGTCTCCTGCCGCTCTCGCCGCCCTGCCGGAAGCCGCCCGCGCCGCCGTCGCTTCGGCCTATAGTGCCGCCTTCCTGCCGCTCTTCATCACCTGCATCGGCATCGCCGCCATCGGCCTCGTCGCTGCCCTTCTGCTCAAGCCCGTACCGTTGCCGGTGGCGGCAAGGGGCAAGGCGGAAGACGCGGCATAAGCCACACCGCCTCCTTCCATTTTCGCGCGTCATGCCTATCTTTGGGGGCATGAAACCGGAAGCGCTGCTGCACCCCACACCCGCCGGCCTATATTGCCCGCCCGGCGATTTCTATATCGATCCGGTGCGGCCCGTGGCGCGGGCGCTGATTACCCACGGCCATTCCGACCATGCCCGTCCGGGCCATGGCAAGGTCATGGCCACGCGCCGCACGCTGGAGATCATGAAGATCCGCATGGGTGAGGGCTTCTGCGGTGCATCCGAAGCCATCGGTTTTGGCGAGACGCGCGACATCGATGGTGTCAATGTCACCTTCCATCCCGCTGGCCATGTGCTGGGTTCCGCCCAGATCGCGGTGGAAAAGGATGGGCTGCGGATCGTGGTCTCCGGTGATTACAAGCGCGGTCTGGATGCCACCGCCGAACCCTTCGAACCCGTGCCCTGCGATGTCTTCATCACCGAAGCGACCTTCGGCCTGCCGGTCTTCAACCATCCCGACCCCCGCACGGAAATCGGCAAGGTGCTGGAATCGCTGGCAGTCTTTCCGGAACGCACGCATCTGATCGGCGCCTATTCGCTCGGCAAGGCCCAGCGCGTCATCAGGCTTCTGCGCGATGCGGGTTACGGGCCGCCGATCTACCTGCACGGTTCGATGGAGCGTCTTTGCGCCTGGTATGAGGCGGAAGGCGTGGCGCTCGGCGATCTGCGTCCGGCGACGGTCGAAAAGGGGGCGGCCGTCGATTTTCGCGGCGCCATCGTCATCGCTCCACCCTCGGCGCTTCAAGACCGCTGGACGCGACGCTTCAACGATCCGCTGCCCGCCTATGCCTCCGGCTGGATGACGGTGAGGAACCGCGCCCGCCAGATGGGGGCGGAATTGCCGCTGGTGATCTCCGACCATTGCGACTGGGGGGAGTTGACCGGCACGATCCGCGAGCTTCAGCCGCAGGAGGTCTGGGTCACGCATGGCCGCGAGGAGGCGCTGGTGCGCTGGTGCTCGCTCGCCGGCATCGCCGCCAAACCGCTGCATCTCGTCGGCTACGAGGAGGAGGGGGAGTAATGCGCCGCTTCGCCCATCTGCTCGACCGCCTTCTGGTCACGCCGTCGCGCAACGGCAAGCTGGCGCTCCTGTCCGAATATTTCCGCACCGCGCCCGATCCGGATCGCGGCTATGGCCTGGCCGCGCTTGCCGGCACGCTGACGCTGAAAAGCGTGAAGCCGGCGCTGATCCGCGAACTTGTGGCCGAGCGCATGGACCCGATCCTCTTTCAGTGGTCCTATGATTATGTCGGCGATCTCGCCGAAACCGTGTCGCTGGTCTGGAAACCGGAGGGCGAGCCGGGCGATCCCGGCCTCGGTGAAACCATCGAGGCGATGAACGCGCTGGGGCGCACGGAGGTCCGTGGTTTCGTGCGCGCCATGCTCGACCGGCTGGAAACCTCGCCGCGCTTCGCCTTCATCAAGCTCGTCACCGGCGGGCTTCGCATCGGTGTTTCAGGCCGCCTCGCGCGGCAGGCGCTGGCCGATGCCTTCGGGCGCGGGGTGGACGATCTGGAAGCCGTGTGGCACGGCGTTTCCCCGCCCTATGGCGATCTCTTCGCGTGGCTGGAAGGCCGTACCGCCGAACTGACGATCGAAAGCCCCGCCGTCTTCCGTTCGCCGATGCTGGCGACGCCGGTCGGCGAGGGCGATCTCGAGAAACTCGACCCCGCCGATTTCGCCGCCGAATGGAAGTGGGACGGCATCCGCATCCAGCTCGTGAAATCGGGCGCCACCTGCCGGCTCTATTCCCGCTCCGGCGACGATATTTCCGCCGCGTTTCCCGAGGTTCTGGCCGACGATACCTTCGAAGGCGTCATCGACGGCGAGCTTCTGATCGGCGGCACGGCACGCAGCAATGCCGCCACCCGCACCTTTTCCGATCTCCAGCAGCGGCTGAACCGCAAGACGGTGACCCGCAAGCTGATCGATGAATTCCCGGCCTTCATCCGCGCCTATGATCTGCTCGACGAGGGCGGCGTGGACCGCCGCGACCTGCCCTTTGGCGAGCGCCGTCAACGGCTGGAGGATGTGGTTTCCCGCCTGCCGCACGACCGGTTCGATCTCTCGCCGCTCGTGTCGTTCACGGGTTGGGACGAACTGGACCGGCTGCGCTCCACCCCGCCCGATCCGGTGATCGAGGGCGTGATGATGAAACGCTGGGACAGTCCCTATCAGGCGGGCCGCGCCAAGGGCCCCTGGTTCAAGTGGAAGCGCAATCCCTATAATGTCGATGCCGTGCTGCTCTATGCCCAGCGCGGCCATGGCAAACGCTCCGGTTATTACTCCGACTTCACCTTCGGCCTCTGGCGCGATGGCGAGGCGGGGCCGGAACTCGTGCCGGTCGGCAAGGCCTATTTCGGCTTCACCGATGCCGAGCTGGAAGTGCTCGATCGCTTTGTGCGCGAAAACACGGTGGAGCGCTTCGGCCCGGTGCGCTCGGTGCGGGCGGAGCCCGGCTTCGGCTTCGTGGTGGAACTCGCCTTCGAAGGCATCCAGCGTTCGACGCGTCATCGCTCGGGTGTGGCGCTGCGCTTTCCCCGCATCGCGCGGCTGCGTGCCGACAAGCTGCCGGCGGATGCCGACAGGCTTGCGGTGCTGGAAGCCATGCTGCCGCCCTGACGAGTGGGCGGCTTACTTCTTGGGATGCGCGTTCAAAACCTCGGCGCAACGCGAAAGGCTGAGGCCTTCGCCGTCCGTATCCCGCGAGGCGCGGATGGAGGCGATGCGGCGATCCGGCGTTTCGGTGATCTGCAACTCGCAGAAAAGCGCCTGATATTGCGGCGGCGAAATCATCTGCGGCTGCGCCGGCGGATAGGCGCCGACCGTGGTCGTCCGCGTCACAACCCTGCCGGGCGCCACTTCCTCGCGAACGGTGGTGGTCGTCGCTTTCGCAGGCGTCGGGCTGGAATAGGTTGGCGCGATGTAGCGGGTCGTATCGCCGCCGCGCCAGGTGTGGATCACGCTGCCATTGCCGAGCTGGTAGCTGGAAAGCGGCGGGCCATATTGCGTGAAGAACAGGTCGGTCGGCTGGCCGATCCAGCGTGACTGGATGACCTGCTGGGCCTCTTCCGTGGTGGTGCAGCCGCTCAATGCGGCGATGGCGATGGCCGCAATGGCGGCGAAACGAATTTTCATGCTCCCGAACCCCTCTCGATGGACGGCCGCACCGTAAGGGCGAGTGGAGGCCGGCAGCAATCCTTGCGGCGCGGTCATCCCAGTCTTCGTTGTTGACGGCATGCGTCACGCGCCAGTTTCGCGAAAGCCGGGGGCGATAGACAGGGGATGACGTCATCTTGCACGAACGGTTCCCATGCACAGCTTCCGCCCCAGCCTTCGCCGCGTTCCCGGCCTTGTTGCCGGTCTTGCCGCCGTCCTGTCGCTCAGCGGCTGCCTTTTCGTCACCGACACCAGCCGCATGAACCCGGATGTCTTCGTTCAGGAGACGATGCCGGTCTTCTATTCGCAGGATGGAACGCAGGTGGCGCAGAACCCGGCCAAGGTGCAGCCCATTCGTCCGGAAGCCAGGGCGCCGCAGAAGCGCAACATCTACCAGACCCAGTTCCACCAGACCTATGGCATGCCGGTCACCAATCCGCTGCACAGGGCCATGTATGGCGTCATTGCCGATGATGGCCACACCCTGCCGGAAATTCCGCTGCAGCGCGTCGACCAGCGCTATCTGCGCCAGGAAGTCGATTACCAGACGGCGGAAAAGCCCGGCACCATCGTGGTCGATACGGCCCAGAAGTTTCTCTATCTCGTGCAGCCGGGCGGTCGGGCGATCCGCTATGGCGTCGGCCTTGGTCGTGACGGCTATGCATGGTCGGGCCGCGGCGTGATCCAGTACAAGGCGAAGTGGCCGCGCTGGACGCCGCCGCAGGATATGGTGTCGCGCCAGCCCGAACTGCGTACGGTATCCGCCGCCAATGGCGGCATGGTGCCCGGTCTCAACAACCCGCTTGGCGCGCGCGCGCTCTACATTTTCAAGGGCGGCAAGGATACGCTCTATCGTATCCACGGCACGCCGGACTGGCAGTCCATCGGCAAGGCAACCTCGTCGGGTTGCGTGCGCATGTTCAATCAGGATGTCATCGATCTCTTCGACCGCGTCGGCGGCAAGGCGGAAATCGTCGTCCTGTGAAAGTCACACCGCCTGCAAATCGGCGTGAAGGATCACATTAACCATAGCGGCCGCGCGAAAGCGGGCCTATGAACAGCAAGGGCCGGAACCATTCGGCCCTTTGCCCGTTTCGGGGTGTATTTCCTTTTGTGGGTTTTCCGTATTGTCGATGGATCAGACTTTCTTCCTCTCCCGCCGCCGGTTCCTTTCACTCGCTGCCACAGCTTCCGCCGCCGGTCTTGCCGGTTGCGTGTCGCCGAACCAGCAGGTCATCTACAGCGATCCGCGCCGTCCGATCACGCCGCCGCCGGTTGGTCCCTCCGGCAGTCGCACACCCGAACTCGATGCCATGTACGGCCAGATCGAGGATGGCGGCTTCGTCATTCCCGCAGTGCCCTACTGGAAAATCCCCTCGCGTTTCTATCGCCAGCAGGTGGTTGATCCGACGGGCGAGGCGCCCGGCACGGTGGTGGTCGATACGCCCTCGCGCTTCCTCTATCTCGTCGAACCCGGTGGCATGGCGATGCGCTACGGCGTCGGCATCGGTCGCGAGGGCTTTGCCTGGAGCGGTGCAGGCGTCATCCAGTGGCGTCAGAAGTGGCCGAAATGGACCCCGCCGGACGAAATGATCGCCCGTCAGCCGGAGCTGGAGCAATATTCCTCGCGCAATGGCGGCATGCCGCCGGGCCTCATGAACCCGCTCGGTGCCCGCGCGCTCTATATCTTCCAGAACGGGCAGGACACGCTTTACCGCCTGCACGGCAATCCCGAATGGAATTCCATCGGCAAAGCCGTGTCGTCAGGCTGCGTGCGCCTGCTCAACCACGATATTCTCGATCTTTACGAGCGCGTGCCCACCAAGGCCCGCATCATCGTCTGGCAGTAAGGGAAAGCGCCGCCCGATGAATGTCTCGCAAAGGCGCACAGCGGCTTTGCGATACGGCATGTTTCAGGTCTGGGCGGCGTCCAGCCGCGTGCGCAACGCTTTGAGGGTGTCGCGCAGCGCGGCCATTTCCGCGAAGCTGCATCCTGTGGCGGCACCGAACCCCATCATCACATCGATGGCCTTTTCCTTCAGCGCTGCGCCCTGCGGTGTCAGCGACGCCGTCACCTGACGTTCGTCGGCGCTGTCGCGCGTCCGCGTAACGTGACCGGCCTGCTCAAGCCGCTTGAGCAGCGGTGAAAGCGTGCCGGAATCGAGCCCCAGCCTCTCGCCCAGAACCTTCACCGGCAGATGGTCCGTTTCCCACAGAACCATCATGGCCAGATATTGCGGATAGGTGAGGCCGAGCGGTTCCAGCAGCGGCTTGTAGGTGCGGTTCATGGCCAGCGATGCGCCGTAAAGCGCAAAGCAAAGCTGGCGGTCCAGCACCAGTTCTTTTGCGAGCGCCTCTTTCCCTTCCATGAACCTGTCCTATGTTCTTCTGTGGCGATGACGCCTGAAATCACGCCTGAATTGTCGCAAGCGCGGCATAAAAATGCAATGCGCAAAAAACAGTTGCGCGCAATTTAATTGTGCGATACATAATTAGCCATAGCACAGCCGGCGGGGCCGGCGCCAACCGAAGGAGACAGACAATGGCAATTCTCTACACCACCAGCGCGACAGCAACCGGCGGCGGACGTTCGGGTCGCTCCAGGACGGAAGACGGCGTTCTCGATGTTCAGTTGACCGTTCCCAAGGAACTGGGCGGTGATGGCGCGCGCGGCACCAATCCCGAGCAGCTTTTCGCCACCGGCTATTCCGCCTGCTTCCTCGGCGCGCTGCGCTTCGTGGCCGGTCAGAAGAAGGTGAAGATCCCGGACGATACCACGGTTTCCGCCAAGGTCGGCATCGGCCCGCGTGACGATGGCACCGGCTTCGGCATCGAAGTGGCGCTGACGGTCGACATTCCCGGCCTTGACCGCGATCTGGCGGAATCGCTTGTCGCTGCCGCCCACATCGTCTGCCCCTACAGCCATGCCATGCGCACCGCAACCGAAGTGCCGGTCACGCTGGCCTGATGGAACGGGTTGGCCTGATTGAAAAAGGCGGCGCTTTCTGGCGTCGCCTTTGTTCCTGCCGCCGGTTGCGGTCGCTGCCGGTCACTCCGGCGTCTGGATGATGACGCCGCGCCAGCCAAGGCCTTCATAGGTCTCGTAGCCCGGCGTGGTATGATGGGCGATAAGCCGCCCATGCTTGGACAGGGCCCAGCCCTGCGGCCCGTGGGCCATGCCCTCGATGCGTTCGGTGAGAATGCCCATGCCGTCCGAGGCGGCGATGACGCGATTGTTCCGGTCGGTGATCAGCACGCGGCTGTTGCGGCGTTCGTCGTCGGTCAGGCGCACGCCCTTGACGATGAGATCCGATTGCGCCTGCCAGTCGAAATGGATGGCGAGCAGGCCGAGCGGCTTGCCGTTCGCCCGGCCGCCGACCCGCACCGGTGTTGTATAGGTGGCGACGATCGCGTCGCCCAGAAGCGGTTCGCGGGAAACGTCCTCGGCGTGGAAATCGTCGCCGGTCGAAAGCGACAGGCCGCGGCGAAACCAGCTTCGGTCGTTCACGCTCTCGCCCGTCACGGCAAACTGGCCGCGCCTGGCGGAGGCCACCACCTTGCCGCTAGTATCGCACAGCCAGAGATCGGTATACGCCGTATAGGCCCGCAGGATGGTTTCCAGCCGTTCCGCGGCAAAGGCGAATGCCTCGTTGCCGGGTTCCGCCAGCGCAGTGACGAAGGCGGAATCGGTCGCCCACCAACGCACGTCGCAGGTACGCTCGTACAGATTGCGATCAGCGATCTCGATGGCGTTCAGCGCAAGGTCCACCAGCCGCTGGCCGTTGCTGCTCTCGTTCATCACCCGCGCCAGATGCGACATGGCGTCGATTTCCTCGGCCAGTTCCGCTTCCAGCGCCTTGGAGAGAATTTCCACCTCTTCGGAAATATTGCGCACTTCCTGGCTGACGACCGCAAAACCCCGTCCGGCCTCACCGGCGCGCGCTGCCTCGATCAGTGCGTTGAGCGCCAGCATCCGCATGCGCCGGTTGATGGCGCGGATTTCACTGACCTTGCCAACGGCGATATCGCGCACTTCCTCCGACTTGCTGGAGATATCGCTGATGGAAACGGTGGCTGCACTCATGGGGGTGGGCTCGCTCGGGTTGCAAGGCAACAACAATGCTGCATTGCACTTAACAAACCGCAAATGCCTTGCGGAGCAGGGTCACTCTCCGGATTTTGGCGGTGCCGATATGTCCAGCAGGCCGCGGCGCAGGCTGTCGGCATCGATGGCGGTGAGGTCCGCCTCGATTTCACCATGCAGGCGTTTCCATTCCGGCAACGCCGCCACCAGAACCGCCATGCCCGCATCGGTCAGGCGCAGGCGCCTGCCGCGCTTGTCGCGTGCGTCGGTTTCCACATTCACCCAGCCCTGTCGCTCCAGCGGCTTCAGCGCTGCCGTCAGCGTCGTGCGGTCCATGGCCAGCAGGCTGGCGACCGGCGCAATGGTCGGCGGTTCCGGCCGGTTCAGCGCCATCATCAGCGAAAATTGCTGGTTCGTCAGGCCGAACGGCTTCAGCGCCGCATCGAACCGGCGGGCCAGCGCGCGGGCCGCGCGCTGCGCATGCAGGCACAGGCAGGTATCCTTGACATGGAGCGTGGTGGCGAAGGGAATCACTTGCGGATTTGACATGGTGCAAATATGTTTATATCAACCTATATCGTCAAGGATCGTGATGTCGCACAAGGAGGGCGTGGCATGCAAGGGAGTTTCATCTGGTATGAACTGATGAGCGCGGACACGGCAGCCGCCACGGCATTTTACGGCGCTGTCGTGGGCTGGGAGGCGAAGCCCCAGGGCGAGCCGCACGGCGATTACACCATTTTCAGCGTTCCCGGTTTCGAAATGGGCGTGGCCGGCATGATGGCGATCAACCCGGACATGGCCTGTTCCGGCGCGCGTCCGGGTTGGATAGGCTATATTGCCGCCAATGATGTGGATGCGACCGTCGCCGAAATCGTCGCCACCGGCGGCAGGCTGCTCAAAGGGCCGGAGGACATTCCCGGCGGCATCGGCCGTTTCGCGGTGGTCAACGATCCGCATGGCGCTGTCTTCTGCCTGTTCCGGCCCAACATGCCCGAGGGACCGCTGCCAGCCTCTGCCGCGCCCGGCAGCCAGGGCACTTTCGGCTGGCGCGAGCTTTATGCCGGCAACCGGGAGGCGGACTTTGCCTTCTATTCCCGTCTGTTCGGCTGGGAGAAGAGCCTTGCGGTCGATATGGGCGACATGGGCATCTACCAGTGCTTCGACCTTAAAGGCCAGGGGCTCGGCGGCATGATGACGGCGACGCCGGACATGGGACCGCCCACCTGGAACTATTACATCAATGTCGATGGCATCGAGGCTGCGGCGGCCCGTGTGGCGGCAGCCGGCGGCAAGGTGCTGCACGGCCCGCAGGAAGTGCCGGGCGGTTCCTTCATTCTCAACTGTCTGGACAGGGAAGGCGCGCTCTTCTCGCTGGCCTCGATGACGCGCTGAACTTTTGCAGGTCTTTCCGGTTGCGGAACGTCTGCTTTCATGGCCCTATAGGTTCATGGACGCGCGGGGCGCGCGTTCAGGGCGGCGATCGGGGAGACGGGAATGCCGGAAGAGTTCGGGCAGTTCATCTGGTACGAACTGATGACCACGGATGTTGCAGCCGCCGCTGCCTTTTACAAGGCGGTGGCCGGCTGGAGCGCCAAGACGGTCAACATGCCGTCGATGGATTACACGGTGCTGGAAGTGGCGGGCGAACCGGTCGGCATCGGCGGAATACTGGAGTTGCAGGCCATTCATCTGGCTGAAGGCATTCCGCCGAACTGGACCGGCTATATCCTCATTGACGATGTGGACCTCTGCCTTGCCGATCTCGTCATGCTCGGCGGGTCGGTGCGTCGCCAGCCGGAAGATATTCCGGGGGTCGGGCGTCTTGCGGTGGTCGCCGATCCCTTCGGCGGGGTTTTCATCGTCTTCACGCCGGTGCCGATGGAGAACCCGCTACCCTGCGTCACGCCGGGCAAGCCGGGCACGGTGGTCTGGAACGAGCTTCTGGGCGGCGATCCGGATGTGGTCTTTCCCTTTTACGAAAAGCTGTTCGGCTGGAAGAAGGCCGAGGCCATCGATATGGGCGAAAAGGGTACCTACCAGCTCGTTTCCATCAATGGCGAGGTGTGCTGCGGCATGATGAGGAAGCCGGACGAATGCCCGATGGCCTTCTGGAGCTTCTATGTCGCGGTGGACAGTCTCGATGCCGCACTGGCCCGCATTACCGACGCGGGCGGCGCCATCGTTTTCGGTCCGCGTGAAGTGTTCGGCGACCGCTGGATCGCCCAGGCGACCGATCCGCAGGGCGCCTATTTCAATGTCGTGGCGGAGAAGCGCTGAGGCTGCTCCGCCCGTTGCCCGTCAGATGGCGTGGGCCAGTTCGTATTCGATGTAGAGATCGCGCAGCCGTGCCGTCATCGGTCCCGGCTTGCCGTCGCCGATGGCCTTGCCGTCGATGGAGACGACCGGCATGACGAAGGCTCCGGCGGACGAGATGAAGACCTCTGCAGCCTCCAGCGCTTCCTCGGGTGTGAAGCCGCGTTCCTCCACCTTGATCTGGGCATTGCGCGCAACGTCGAGGATGGAGGCGCGGGTGATCCCATGCAGCAGCGCGTTGGAAAGCGCCCGTGTCACCAGCGTTCCGTCCTTCGTGATGATGTGGGCGTTGGAAGAGCCGGATTCGGTGATCACGCCGTCTTCCACGAACAGCACGTCATCCGCGCCCTGCCGCTTCGCTTCCATCTTGGAAAGCGACGAATAGAGAAGCTGGACGGTCTTGATCTGGCGGTTGGCCCAACGGCCTTCGGGCATGGTGATGACGGCGATGCCTGTCTTCCACTTCGGATTGTCGAGCACCGGGCGTGCCTGGGTGAACATGACGAAGGTGGGCGTCAGATCGTCCGAGTAGAAGAAGTCGCGGTCTTCCGCGCCGCGCGAGATCTGCAGATAGATAGCGCCATCGGTGAGGTTGTTGCGGGCGAGGATTTCGCGGTGAAGGGCCAGCAGGCTCTCATCCGTGAAAGGATGCGGAATGCCGATGGAATCGAGCGATCGCTTCAGCCGCTCGGCATGGCCCGCGTACCCCACGAGCTTGCCGCCGACAACGGCCGTCACCTCGTAGATGGCATCGGCGAAGAGGAAGCCGCGATCGAAGACGGAAACCTTGGCCTCGGTCTCGTCGACCCACGCGCCATTGACATAAACAATTCTCGCCATCGGATGCTCCGCAATGCCTTGTTCGTTCATGCGCCACAGGGACCGGGCGCGACGGTTGCTTATGGTTGCGGAACATGCCGCGAATGTGGCGGCGCGGGAGAGGGAGGGGCCCTCCAGCTTCCGCGCCTCATTGGAATCCGGAGGAAGAGGCCCTCCTCCTTCTCCTGATCGGGAGAAGGTCGCGGCAGCGGGATGAGGGGGACGGAAAAGGAACCCGTCGCGCAGGCCATTTCATCCGGCCCTTCGGGCCACCTTCTCCCCGAGGGAGAAGGAAATCCGGCGAGGTTCCCGCGCCGCCCTTACCGCTTCAGGCTTCCCAGAATGCCGCGCACGATCGCGCGACCGAGTTGGGTGGCCACGGTGCGGGTCACGCTCTTCATGGCCGCTTCGATCACCGTTTCGCGCTGATAGCCGCCGGTGCGGGCCTTCGGCCTTGCTTCGGCGCTGTCTTCGGCCGGCTTGTCGCCGAAGCCGGGCAGGGTCCAGCGACCGCCGGCAGAGCCTTCCTGCACGCCGTTCTTGCGGCGTTCCTCCTCCGCCTTTTTCGCCGCTTCGGCTTCCGCTGCCTTGGCGGCGCGGGCGTTCAGCATTTCGAAGGCGGATTCGCGGTCGATATCCTTGTCGTAGAGGCCGGATACCGGGCTGGTTGCGATGATGCCGGCACGCTCCTGATCCGTCAGCGGTCCGACGCGGGCGGAGGGCGGGCGCACCAGCGTGCGTTCCACCATGGTCGGCGCGCCCTTGCCCTCCAGCGTCGAAACCAGCGCCTCGCCGGTGCCGAGCGCGGTGATCGCTTCCGCGGCGTTGAAGGCCGGATTGGGGCGGAACGTATCGGCGGCGGATTTCACCGCCTTCTGCTCGCGCGGCGTATAGGCGCGCAGGGCGTGCTGCACACGGTTGCCAAGCTGGGCGAGGATCGTTTCCGGCACGTCGAGCGGGTTCTGCGTGACGAAATAGACGCCGACGCCCTTGGAGCGGATGAGGCGCACCACCTGTTCCACGCGCTCCACCAGCACCTTCGGCGCATCGTTGAACAGAAGATGGGCTTCATCGAAGAAGAAGACGAGGCGCGGTTTTTCCGGATCGCCGATCTCAGGCAGTTCCTCGAAGAGTTCGGAGAGCAGCCACAGCAGGAAGGTGGCGTAAAGGCGCGGGTTCATCATCAGCTTGTCGGCGGCAAGCACGGAAATCGTACCCTTGCCCTCGTGATTGACCCGCATGATGTCCTTGATGTCGAGCGCCGGCTCACCGAAGAAATGCTGCGCGCCCTGCTGCTCCAGAATAAGCAGGCCGCGCTGGAGCGAACCGACGGAGGCCTTGGAAATCAGGCCGAACTGGTTGGAAAGCTCGCTGGCATGCTCGGCCATGTAGTTGAGCATGGCCTGAAGGTCCTTCAGGTCGAGCAGCGGCAGGCCGCCCTGATCGGCAATCTTGAAGGCGATGTTGAGCACGCCCTCCTGCGCTTCCGACGCATCCATGAGCCGGGCCAGAAGCAGCGGGCCCATTTCCGCAATGGTGGTGCGAACCCGGTGGCCCTTTTCGCCGTAAAGATCCCAGAAAATCACCGGAAACTGATCGAAGGTGAGATCGGTAAAGCCGATCTGCTCGGCGCGGGCCGTAACCCATCCCTTTGGCTCGCCCTTGGCGGCAATGCCGGAAAGGTCGCCCTTGATATCGGCGGCAAAGACCGGCACGCCGGCGCGGGCAAAGCCCTCGGCCATCACCTGCAGCGAAACCGTCTTGCCGGTGCCGGTTGCGCCGGTCACGAGGCCATGGCGGTTGCCGAACTTCAGTTCCAGATATTCACCCTTGTTAAGGCTTTCATCGGGGTTGCGGCTGGTGCCGATATAGAGCTTGCCGTCCTGAAGCATGATGCTGGTCTCTCCTTACCGGTCATCCCGGAAATGGGCGAAGCGGATTTCTTCCGCAATGGCGTCGATGATCGCTTGAACTTTGCCTGCGGCGTTCGGCGCATGGCGTCCGTCATTGAATCATCCTACTGATCTTATAAGGACAGACATCGGTGGCGACAACGGTCGCGTGAGTCGCGGAAGCGGCGTATAGTCGATACCGTTTCCGCCGGAATACGCCTTGCGCTTGTGTTCGGTGAAAAGTTGATTTACCTTGACGTTAACGTCAAAATTACCGGAGGGATTTCCATGAACGAAATGGTTGCGAAGATTGCCGAACAGGTGGGCATCAGCCCGGAACTGGCCGAAAAGGCCTTGGGGATGATGCTCGGCTTCCTGCAGCGCGAGGGTGAAGACGGCCCGGTTGCCAAGATGATCGAGGCCCTTCCGGGCGCCATCGAACTGGTGGCCAAGTATAACGGCGAAGGTCAGAGCAAGGGCCTGCTCGGCGGCCTGATGAGCGCCATCGGCGGCGGCGGCGTCATGGGTCTCGGCCAGCAGCTCATGTCCGAAGGTCTCGGCATGGGTGAAATCACGGCACTCGCCAAGTCCACCATGGCAACGGCACGCGAATATGCCGGCGACGAAGTCGTCGACAACGTCATCGCCTCGGTGCCGGGCCTCAAGCAGTTCGTCTGATCCGAACCGTTCGATCGAACAGGGCCGGGAGCGATCCCGGCCTTTTGCGTTTCAGGTGCTGGCGTGCGCGGGGCCGCATTCCGCCCAGAAACTGAATTTCAATCGAATTAAATATATCTTTATCTCCTTTTTGCACGCTGTACTCAGGTTGTCCGACAAAATGAGGAAAAGCTGTGCGTCGCTTGAAATTTAGCGCCCGTCGTCCGGGCATCCGGCATAGCCTGACCGGCACGATCGGCGGGCTGGCGGCCATTTCGGTGCTGATCGCCTGGTCGTCGGTCGGCTCTGTGCGCGATATCAGCGACAACAGCCAGGAGATCGCCAAAGCGGCGGAAACCGGCATCACGCTGGCCAAGGGCATCGATACCGATGCGGTGCGGCTGCGGGAGGCTTATGGCCAACACGTTCTGGGCATCGAGAAGGCGGAAGCCGAAGCAAAGATCGCGGCCATCAACGACCGCATCAAGGATGCCGTGGCCCAATATGCGGCGCAGGCCGTAGACGGCGACAAGGCGGCCATCGAAAACCTGGACAAGCAACTGGCTTCCTACAACAAGATCGGCAAGTCGCTGCTTTTCTATTCCGGTCAGGGCAACGAAAAGAATGCCCGCATGTATCTCGCCACCATGAGCGGCATCGGTAACACCATCTCGAAACTCACCGCCGGTATCGTCACGTCCAGCCAGAATGCGGCGGCGGAAGGCTGGGCGCGCAACGCCGCGGCGGCCGAGGAGAATATCCGCTTTGCCTATGTTCTTGCGGGGGTTTCCGTTCTCATTGCGCTTCTGGCCGGCATCTTCGTTTATCGCTCGATTGCGCTGCCGGTGGGGCGTCTGACGCGGGCCATGCGCGTGCTGGCGGGTGGGGACGCCGAAAGTACCGTTCCCTATGTCGGTCGCAGCGATGAAATGGGCGCAATGGCCGGGGCGGTTGAAACCTTCCGGCTGGCGGCTATCGACAAGCGCGAACTGGAATTGCGGGCGGAAGAGGAGCGGAAACGGGCCGAGGCGGAACGGCTGGAGACCCAGCGCGTGGCGGAAGAAAATGCCACGGAACGGTTACGGCTTGCAACCTCCAGTCTGGCGCTGGCGCTGAACCGGCTGGCCGCCGGTGATCTTGCCTTCCAGATCGACCAGCCCTTTGCCGTTGAATTCGAGCCGTTGCGCCATGATTTCAACAGCGCCATCCAGCGTTTGGCTGATACGCTGTTCCATATCTCAAACTCGGTTGAGGCGGTGGAAACCGGCAGCCGCGAAATCGCCGCCAGCGCCGATGATCTCGCCCGCCGCACGGAGCTTCAAGCCGCCTCGCTGGAAGAGACGGCGGCGGCACTGGAGCAGATTACCGCCAATGTGAGCAATTCGGCGAAACGGACGGAGGAGGCCCGCGAAATCGCCGACCGCGCCGATACCTGCGCGCAGAAATCGAGCGAAGTGGTGCGCACGGCCGAAGATGCGATGCACCGCATCGAACAATCGTCGCGGCAGATTGCGAGCGTCATCGGTGTGATCGACGAAATCGCCTTCCAGACCAATCTTCTGGCGCTGAATGCCGGCGTCGAGGCCGCGCGTGCCGGTGAGGCCGGCAAGGGCTTTGCAGTGGTGGCGCAGGAAGTGCGCGAACTCGCCAGCCGGTCGGCCACAGCCGCCAAGGAGATCAAGTCGCTCATCCGGAATTCGGCGACGGAAGTGGAGCGTGGCGTGAGCTTCGTGCGCAATACGGGCGCGGCACTTGCCGAGATCAGCGATCTGATCGGCCAGATCAACCGGCAGATGGAAGCGATCAACCTCTCCGTGCGCGAGCAGTCGACGGGGATCGCCGAGGTCAATGGCGCTATCAACCAACTCGATCACACCACCCAGCAGAACGCCGCGATGGTGGAGGAATCGAATGCCGGTTCCGTGGCTCTGGCCCATGAGGCGCAGGCCCTGCGCGATCTCGTCGGCAAATTTGCCTTCCAGGGGCAGGAGACCGAAACGGCTCGCGCTGCCTGAGGTTTAGAACTTCACGCCCACGCCGACCGTTACGCGGTTTTCCTTCATGTCGAAGGTCGACGGTCCGATGTCCTGCTTGCCGTAATCGTTGAAGCGATATTCGACACGACCGAACATCTTGTCGGTGATGGCATAATCGATGCCGGCACCGAGCGTGTAGCCGTTCATGGTCTTCGAGTCCTTGGTCACGCCGGGAATGTCGGTATAGCCGCTGGCGGCAGTCCAGCCGGCGGCGCCGTAGATCAATGCGCGGTCGATGGCAAAGCCGAGGCGGGCGCGAACGGCGCCATTGAGGTCAGTGCCGGCATTGCCGAGGCCCTGCACGTCGCTTTCGTTCCAGTTATAGCTCAGATCGCCTTCGATACCGGCCACGACGTTGTTGTCGAACTGGTGGTTGAACCCGGCAAAGGCGCCGAGCACGCCGCCATCGAAACTTTCCTGGCTGCGCACGCCGCCGAGTGTGAAGTCGCCCGAAAGCCAGCTTCCGCCGCCCTGCACGCCGAGATAGGGGCCGGACCAGGTGAACGGCACGGCAGTCGGGTTCTCAACGGGAAGAGGCGCTTCCGGCGGGGCATAGACGGCATCGGCAGCAAACGCCGGCACGGCAAAAGCGATGAACGCCGAGGTGAGAAGCATCGTCTTCATGACAGTCTCCCTTGCGGTTTCCATGGAACGGACGGGTTTCATGTCTCTTTCAATGCGCGAGCGGCGGATTCGATCCCTCCGCCCGCCATTTTTCGCACTCTTTTGCCATTATGCACGCGAAAGCGCCGGAAAAATGTCAGTCGTCCCAGGCTTCCGCCAGATGGGCGGGGTTGATGATCCGGCCATCGGGCGCTGCGAGCGCGTGGATCGCCTGCATTTCGTGCGGGGTCAGCGCAAAATCGAAAATGTCGAAATTCTCCTTCAGCCGTGCTTCGGTCGCGGTCTTGGAAAGCGCCACGAGCCCGTCCTGCTGCACCACCCAGCGCAGGGCCACCTGCGCGGCGGTCTTGCCGTGGGTCGCGCCGATTTCACGCAGAAGCTGGTCTTTCGGCACCTTGCCATCGGCCATCACATAATAGGCGGTCACCGAAAGCCCGGCCTTGCGCGCGCCCTCGATCACTTTGGTCTGGTCGATATAGGGATGATATTCCACCTGATTGGTGGCGAGCGGCGCATCCGAGAGCTTCACCGCCTCCGCCATCATCGTCGTGTTGAAATTGGAAATGCCGATATGGCGGGCCTTGCCGGCCTTCACCACATCGTTCAGTGCTCCGATGCGCTCGGCCAGCGGCACATCGCTTTTCGGCCAATGCAGCAGCAGAAGATCGACGTAATCCGTCTCCAGCCTGGTGAGGCTTTCATCCACGGAGGCGAGAAGGTCGTCGTGCCGGAAGCGATCCACCCAGACCTTGGTGGTCAGGAAGACATCGGCACGGGGAACGCGGCTCTGCTTGATGGCGGCACCGACCGCCGCCTCGTTCTTGTAGATCTGCGCGGTATCGATATGGCGGAAACCCAGCGCCATCGCCTTGGGCAGAATGGCGTGAACCGCATCTTCCTTCATGCGAAACGTGCCGAAACCGAGTGCGGGTATATTGGCGCCATTGGCGCTGACGACGTGCATGGTTTTTCCTTTCGAGCAGCAGAAAGGGGCGCGATCATCGCCGCACCCAAAGGTCTATCCGACAAGATGGAGCGCTCGCGCTGCGGATCAAGCCTCAGGCCTTGACCGCCACCACGAACAGACGCGGAAAGCGCAAGAGCCGGCGACCGTCCGCCATGGCGGGGTAGGTGCGATCGATGCGGGCGGTGTAATCGGCGATGTAGGCATCGCGATGCTCCGGCCCGGCGGCATCGAGATAGGGGCGAAGCCCCGTTCCCTTCACCCATTCGACGATGGCTTCGGCGCTCGCCATCGGGTGATTGTAGATCGTGTGCCACACATCGACGCGCGAGGCCTTCGGCCCCAGCCGGTCGAAATAGGTGGACGGGGCCGGCAGCGGCCTGCGGCGCATCCTTCCGTCGGCAAAGGCCGGAGCCCAAGGCCCGGCGGCGCCGGCTTCCTCCATGCAAACATGCAGGGGCTCGCCAAGGTTGTCGGGCATCTGCACCGCGAGAACGCCGCCGGGTTTCAGCCCGTCCATCAACCGGGCAAGCACGGAAACATGATCCGGCACCCACTGAAACACGGCGTTGGCATAGAGCAGGTCCACCGGTTCCGGCGGCAGCCAGCTTTCCAGATCGGCTTTTTCGAAGGGCGTATCCGGCAGGCGTTTGCGGGCGGCTGCCAGCATGTTCTCGTCGCTGTCGAGCCCGGCGACGCCTGCCGTGCCGAAGCGTGCCACCAGAAGCTCGGTCGAATTGCCAGGGCCGCAGCCGAGGTCGACAACGCGCTGCGCCGTCTCCAGCGGCACCTGCGCCAGAAGATCGCGCGCCGGCCGGGTGCGCTCATCCTCGAATTTCAGGTATTGTCCGGCAGACCACGCCATGTTCGTCTCCTTCGTCGTGTGCCGCATCGTGGCACGGCTTTGCGACACCTGCAAAGCAAAGCAGGGCGACGTCCATCATTTTTTGTGATGGTACCCGCACATCAACGTGTTGATTCAGAAAAAAATTCCTGAGAGCGGGCATGGCACCGCACAGCTTTTTCGCAAAACTTGTCGCCCTGCCAAAATTCCGCTTGACCTCTCCAAGCCCCTTGGACTTGAGTGCGAGCGCCCGCGCGCCGCAAGCGCCTGCGGTGCTTTGCCAAGGAGACGAGAAATGGCTGTCGATACTTCCCCGAAATCCACCACCTGGACCTATGTCGAAGGAGAATGGCTTCCGGGCAATCCGCCGCTCATCGGACCCACTTCGCATGCCATGTGGCTGGCTTCCACCGTGTTCGACGGCGCCCGCTGGTTCGATGGTCTGGCGCCGGATCTCGACCTGCATTGCCAGCGCGTCAACCGTTCGGCGCTCAACATGGGCATGAAGCCGGTTCACACGGCCGAGGAAATCATGACGCTGGCGCTGGAAGGCGTGAAGAAGTTCGACGGCAAGACGGCGATCTACATCAAGCCGATGTACTGGGCCGAACATGGCCGCCCGGGCTCCATCGTCGCACCCGATCCGGAATCGACCCGCTTCGCGCTTTGCCTCTTCGAAGCGCCGATGGATTCCGGCCACCCGACCACGCTCACCGTCTCGCCCTTCCGCCGCCCTTCGCCGGAAACGGCCATGACCGACGCCAAGGCCGGCAGCCTTTATCCGAACAGCGGCCGCGCCATCGTGGAAGCCCGTGCCCGCGGCTTCGATAATGCGCTGATGCGTGACATGAACGGCAATGTCGTGGAAACCGCTGCCTCCAACATCTTCCTCGTCAAGGACGGCGTTGTCCTGACGCCCGTCGCCAACCGCACTTTCCTCGCCGGCATCACCCGCGCCCGCGTCATGGGCCTGCTGCGTCAGGCCGGTTTCGAAGTGCGTGAAGCGACCCTTTCCGTCGAGGATTTCCTCAACGCCGACGAGGTGTTCTGCACCGGCAACTATTCCAAGGTCTCGCCGGTCACCAAGATCGATGACCGCAGCTTCCAGCCGGGTCCGGTCACGGCCAAGGCGCTTGACCTCTACATGGACTGGGCCGGTTCCGCCGCCGATATCTGATCGCGAACGGATGTGCCGCCGCCCGGCCAGGCGCGGCGGAATATCCTGCTCTCCATGCAAAGAAATTTAGGATGCGATTTCGGGACCTTGGGCGTCTTTTTGACGATTTGCAGGTTGCCTCCGGCGGGCCTCGCTCCTATGTTCCCCTGCATACGTTTTTCCCTTTTCGAGAAGCCCAAGGAGGATTGACCCATGGCTTTTGAACTTCCGGAACTCCCCTACGCCTACGACTCGCTTGCCCCGTTCATGTCGGCCGAGACGCTGGAATATCACCACGACAAGCACCACAAAGCCTATGTCGACAACGGCAACAAGCTTGCCGCCGAAGCCGGCCTGTCGGACCTTTCGCTGGAAGAAGTCGTGAAGAAGTCCTTCGGCACCAATGCCGGCCTCTTCAACAATGCTGCCCAGCATTACAACCACGTCCACTTCTGGAAGTGGATGAAGAAGGATGGCGGCGGCACCAAGCTGCCTGGCAAGCTGGAAGCCGCAATCGCTTCCGACCTCGGCGGCTACGACAAGTTCAAGGCTGACTTCATCGCTGCCGGCACCACGCAGTTCGGCTCGGGCTGGGCCTGGCTTTCGGTCAAGGATGGCAAGCTCGCCATCTCCAAGACCCCGAACGGCGAAAACCCGCTGGTTCACGGCGCATCTCCGATCCTCGGCGTCGACGTGTGGGAACACTCCTACTACATCGACTACCGCAACGCCCGTCCGAAGTACCTCGAAGCCTTCGTGGACAGCCTGATCAACTGGGATTACGTGCTGGAAATGTACGAAGCCGCCGTCAAGTAAGCCCCGGCTGCGCCCTTTCGAAACCCCCGGCTGCAAGGCTGGGGGTTTTGTTTTTGTGAACAAAGATTCAACCGTTCTGCGCCCGCTTCAACGGAATGTGACTTTCCAGAATTAGGGTCGCCAATGCAAGAATGCCGCGCCGCACCCGTGGGTGATGGCAGAACCAGATGGAGATTGTCCGAATGAAGCTGAAATCCGCTTTCGCCGCCCTTGTCGCCGCTGCTCTCTGTTCGACCATGGCCATCGCGGCCGAACCGCAGGAAGTCCGCCAGCAGGAAATGAAGGATATGGGCGCTGCCATGGGCGCGCTCTCTGCCATCGCCAAGGCCCAGAAGCCCTATGACGCCGCAGTCGTCAAAACCTCGCTCGACAAGATCGCCGAGGTTGCCAAGGATTTCCACAACCACTTCCCGAAGGGTTCGGAAACCGGTTTCGAAACGGAAGCCAGCATCAAGATCTGGGAAGATTCGGCCGGCTTCAAGGCTGCCAATGACAAGCTCGCCGCCGATGTTGCGACGGTTCTGGCCAGCGTGCCGGCAGACGCCGCCGGCGTCGGCGCGGCAGTTGGCACGATTGGCGCCAACTGCGCCGCCTGCCATCAGGCCTACCGCGTCAAGCGCTGATCGTATTGTCGCTGAAAGACGGGTGGCGGTCTTGAAGGGCTGCCGCCCCATTCTCGCATTTCAAGGGGTTTGATCATGGGGCTCAGGAAATCCGTTGCGGCGCTCGCCGCGCTCGTGGTCGTCGGGGCAGGCGGTGGACTGTGGTTGACGGCCCCGGCACCCCTGCCGAGCGAATACTGGGAAAGCCTCGAAGCCCCCGATCTCGAAAATGGCAAGACCGTATTTTATGCGGGCGGCTGCGCAAGTTGTCATTCAGCACCCGGCGCAACGGGCGATGCCAAGCTGGTGCTTTCCGGCGGCCTGGCGATCGAGAGCCCCTTCGGCACCTTTCATGTCCCCAACATCTCGCCGGATGTGACCGCCGGTATCGGCGGCTGGACCGTCAGCGAATTCGGCAATGCGATGAAGCGCGGCGTGGGTCGCGAGGGGGAGCACCTCTATCCGTCCTTCCCCTACGCCTCCTACGCCCGCATGAAGGATCAGGATATCGCCGATCTCTTCGGCTTCCTGAAAACGCTGCCGGCCAGCACCAATGTTGCACCGGCGCATGATCTGCCGTTCCCGTTCAACATTCGTCTGGCCGTCGGCGGCTGGAAGCTGCTCTATTTCACCGATGCGCCGCGCGTGGAACTGGCCGGTGCCAGCGATCAGGTGCTGCGCGGGCAATATCTGGTCGAAGGGCCGGGCCATTGCGGCGAATGCCACACACCGCGCGATGCGCTTGGCGGTTTCAAGGCGGGCGAGTGGCTGGCCGGTGGGCCGAACCCGGACGGGCCCGGCACGATCCCCGACATCACGCCCGGTTCGAAGAGTATCGGTGCCTGGAGCGCGGATGAAATCGCCACCTATCTCGAAACCGGCTTCACGCCCGATTTCGATTCGGTCGGCGGTTCCATGGTGTCCGTGCAGCAGAACATGGCGCATCTGAGTAGCGACGATCGCGCTGCCATCGCCGCCTATCTCAAGGCCATTCCCGCGAAGTGAGGGGCTGAGGTCCCTTACGACGCCTTGCGGTAGGCGGTGGGGCAATGTTCGTCGGCGAACTGGGCAAAGTAGTCGCTGGCCTCGTCAGTCATCGCTCCGAGGGCGACGAGCATTTCACGGGCAAAGCTGACGGGCGCCATGCCGGAGGCGGTCACGAGATGACCGTCACGCACGGCAAAAGGCACGTCCAGATAGCTGGAATGGCCGTGGTAGTGCTCGCTCGTCGACAGGAAAGCCTTGGAGTTGCTGGTATGGGTCACGCCCCGCAAAATGCCGGTGCGGGCAATGGCCAGGGTTCCGGCGCAGATGCCGCCGATGGCCCGGTTGGCGCGACGGAAGGCAAGAACGACCGGGCCGAGGTCCGGCGCGGCGGCCGTTTCCCAGATCATGCCGCCGATGATCGCAAGGCCATCGATCTCATCCGGCGTCAAGGTTTCGAGCGCCATGTCGGGGGTGATGCGCAGCCCGCCCATCGACGTGACAGGCGTGCCGCCCGGCGACACCGTTACGATCTCGACACCGAGATAGCCGCGTGCCGCCGCCATGAGCGGGGCGGCTTCCCAGTCTGCGAATGCATCGGTCAAGAGTACAGCGAGTTTCGGCATGTCATCCTCCCAGATTTTAACTGCCATATAGGTCACGGCTTTCCTCAGGCAATAGCCTGAAGAAAGCGCATTCCGGTTACGGGGCGCGGCGTGAAGTCCATGTGCTCGTAGAAGCGGTGCGCGGCGAAATTGCCGGTGGCGGCGCTGACCGACAGGAAGTCGCAGCCGGCGTTCAGGGCATGGCTGCGCGCGCAATCGACGAGGTGCTGGCCGATACCGCTGCCGCGATGACCGTCGGCTACGAAGAGATGATGCAGATCCATGCCACGCTTGCCCTGCTCGGCGCGGTACATCGGCACCATGATGGCGTAGCCGATCAGGTCCTCATCGGCTTCGGCCACCAGTGCGGAGATCCAGGGATGCGGACCGAACAGGTCGCGCTCCAGTCGCTCGGGCGTGGTTTCGGCGGCATCGCCATGATGGGCGGCAAGCGCGGCGATCATGACGGCAAGCTGGGGCAGGTCCGCCGGGCGCGGCGCGCGGATGGTGACCACCGGCGGGCGGGGCAGGGTTGCGGCGGTATCTTCGGTCATTGCATTGCATCCTTCGATCTGCCGTCAGGATGCTTGATACAACAAAGCCGCCTGACGGCGGCTTGTTGACAAAGTGATCTGTCGAGCCGCCCGTTACCGGTAGGCCCAAAAATACGTGCAGGAGATGAGTGCGCGTGCGTTGATCATGGCGGGAAACTGCTCCTGAAATTCCCGGCTGTCAAGCGGCATTTTCAATGCTCGCCATGACAAAGCCCGTGATCCGTCAACGAGCGGATCACCTTGCATTCACCGAGCGGATGGTGTCCGTCGCAGGCCGAAACCATGCGCGCCAGTTCTTCCTCCAGCCGTGTCAGCCGGGCAATGCGGGCCCGAACATCGGCCAGATGTTCCGCCGCAATGCGGTCGACATCGGCGCAGGGCCGTTCGGGGTGGGCCGAGAGCGTGATGAGCTCGCGGATCGCCTCGATGGACAGACCAAGATCGCGGGCGTGGCGGATGAACCCCAGCCGTTCGAGATCGGCGGGCTCGTAGCGCCGCTGGTTGCCTTCGCTGCGGTCGGGCGCCGCCATCAGGCCGGTCTGCTCGTAATAGCGGATGGTGGGAACCTTGACGCCGGTGCGCCGGGAAAGATCGCCGATGGAGAACATGGGGCCATACATATAGTTTCTGGAGCTATAGATAGGCGGTTTGCCGACGGCGATCAAGCCGGCAAAAAAGAGGGCGCCGCCTAAGCGCCGCCCGAGCTTCAGGGGAACGTGAACGCAATGCGCAAATCAGACGCAACAGCCACTTTTCACAGCACGGACCCCGGATGGGGCGGGGTCAGTGATATTCGTCCGTGGAGGAGACGGCGAATTCCAGATAACGGTCGAGAACGCCACCATTCGGGTTGCCGGTGGCTTCGTCATTGGCATTGGCGGCAGCCTTGCTGCTCCTGCGCTCGCGTTCCACGGTCCACAGGGCGTTGGCCAGCGAGGGCGAGATGGGCGTGTGGCTGACGTTGAGCGTGTTGCGACCGGAAACCGCCTCTTCGGCGATTTCCGCGCTCACGGCTTCGCGGCGCGTATAATAGGCGGGGCCTGAGTAACCGTAACCGCCTGAGCCGACATCGATCTTCATGGCAAGCCACTCCAGTTCAAGGGCGCATCGGAGCGGTTTGGGTGAGATGGTCTCTTGGCGGCGCTCCGGTGCCAGTTCATGTTCGGTGGCGTAACGCCTTACCGATCTATTAAGGATTTGTTAACTTTTGTAGCTTGCGCGAGGCTTGCGCCTATCGCGAAAAAGCCCCGCAATCGGGGCTTGGCGACATCAGAAGGGAGGCGCAGGCTGGTTTCGCCTGCAGCGACGCAGACCATGGCCGCCGAGCTTTGCGCGAAGCTTGCGTCATGCGCGGGGTGGCGTCGACGGTGGAGAAATCCAGCCTGTCCACATCCTGATGGCGGAAAGCGACGATCAGATCGGTTGCGAATACATCCCCCAAAACGCGCTTGCGACACCGTGATGGTGCCGCAAACGCGTGCCGGATCATCGGTCGCGAGACGTCGGGATAGTGCGCTGGAACAGGAGGCGCCTTACAGGGGGAAGGGTGAGAGCGGCGGCGGGCGCATCGGGCGTTGCGCCGGCAGCCGCGCGATGCCGAAATGGCGGCGGATCTCTTCGGCGATGGTGTTCTCCACGGCGTCGCGTTCGCTGGCGGAGAGGGTCTTGAGGCTGTTTTCGGTGTGGCCGAGTTTCTGCAGCCGGGCGCGGCGGATCTTTTCCGGCGTCGGTGCCTCCTGCCAGCGGTGCAGCGAGGTCCGCAGCCTTTCCATCGCATATTCCGGCTGGCTCTCCATCAGGCGTACAAGCCGCATGATTTCCGCCAGCGACGGTTCGCCCGGGCGGTTTTCAGCGGCTTTCAGCATGGAAAGGGTTTCTGTCAGCGCATCGACGCAGACATCCGTGGTCGAGCGTTCGCCTTCATCGGGGGAAACGGAATCCGGAGTGCCGTCGGTCATCAAAAGCTCCTCATTGCAGGCCCGGTAAAGCGAGTGGTCCTTTGCGGCAGGGCCAGCGTGAATCGAGTGTCGGAAACAACGGAACGGAGCGTTTGGAATGGGAAAACAACGGGCGCTCCGGACGCATGACAGGATTACGGCGCCAACATGACAGTCCCGGACTGTGCGAAGCTTGCGCGTTTTCCGGTTTTGGAGTGTTGGTTTCCATCTGAATCGGAGGCGATACGAGGCGAAGGATCGCCAGCGCGCGAGCCGGACGCATCCTTCTCCCCGCGCGGGGAAGAAGGATGAAATCCGGTGGTCTTGCTTCTCGTCAGGCCTTGCCGGCCACCTTCAGCGCGTAGGCATATTCGAAGGCGACTTCCTCCAGTCGCTGGAAACGGCCCGATTTGCCGCCATGGCCGGCGGCCATGTTGGTCTTGAGCAGAACCGGCTGGCCGCTGGTGGAATGGTCGCGCAGCTTCGCCACCCACTTGGCCGGTTCCCAGTAGGTCACGCGCGGATCGGTGAGGCCCGCAAGCGCCAGAATGGGCGGATAAGGCTTTGCCGCCACATTGTCATAGGGCGAATAGGCGGCGATCCAGCCATATTCCTCTTTGGACTCGATGGGGTTGCCCCATTCCGGCCACTCCGGCGGGGTCAGCGGCAATGTGTCGTCCAGCATGGTGTTCAGCACGTCCACGAAGGGCACGGCGGCGATGATGCCGGCGAACTTTTCCGGCGCCATGTTGGCAACGGCCCCCATCAGCATGCCGCCCGCCGAGCCGCCTTCCGCGACGATGCGGTCATAAGCGGTGTAGCCCTTGGCGACGAGGTGATCGGCGGCGGCGATGAAATCGCGGAACGTATTGGCCTTGTGTGCCATCTTGCCGTTTTCGTACCAGGCAAAGCCCTTGTCCTTGCCGCCGCGAATATGGGCGATGGCGTAGACGAAACCACGATCGACCAGCGACAGGCAGGAGGTGCTGAAACCGGCGGGAATGGTGATGCCGTAGGCGCCGTAGCCATAAAGCAGGCAGGGAGCGGAACCGTCGAGCGGCGTGCCCTTGCGATAAAGCAGGGAGACCGGCACCAGTTCGCCGTCCGGGGCGGGGGCGAAGACGCGTTCGGTGACATAGTCCTCCGGATTGTGACCGGAGGGCACTTCCTGCGTCTTCAGCAGCGTGCGCTCGCGCGTCGCCATGTTGTAATCGTAGAGCTGCGAAGGCGTCGTCATCGAGGAATAGCTGAAGCGGATGACGTCGGTGTCATACTCTGCCGCGCCGGAAAGGCCGAGCGAATAGGCCTGTTCGTCGAAGGCGATGGCGTGTTCCTCACCCGTCTTGCGGTCGCGGATAACGATGCGCGGCAGGCCTTCCAGCCGCTCCAGCCACACGAGATGGCGGGCATAGGCCATGTGCGAAAGAATGAGCCGGCCCGGCACATGCGGCACCACTTCGCGCCAGTTTTCCTTGCCGGGCGCGGTGACTGGCGCCTGAACGATCTTGAAGTCCTTGGCGCCGCCCTCGTTGGTGAGGATATAGAACACGCCGCCGCCTTCCGTCATCGAATATTCGACACCTTCCTCGCGCTCGGCTACCAGAAGCGGTTCGGCATCGAGGTGCTGCGTCGAAAGGATGCGGTATTCCGACGTCTCGTGGTCGTGAATGTCGATGAAGATGAAATCGTCCAGCATGGAGCCGCCAACGCCCATGAAGAAGCCGGGGTCCTTCTCCTCATAGACCAGCCGGTCAGCGGATTGCGACTGGCCGATGATGTGGTGGAACACCTTGGACGGACGGTGGTTCTCGTCTTGCAGCGTGTAGAAATAGCTCTTGCCGTCCGGCGCAAAGACGCCGCCGCCGCCGGTGTTCTCGACGTGGTCGTCAAGGTCGGTGGCGGTTGCGAGGTCGCGGACCTTCAGGGTGAAATATTCCGAACCCTTGTCGTCATAGCCCCAGATGCCCAGCCGGTGATCGCTGGAATGGGAAAGGCCCGCAAGCCGGAAATAGTCCTTGCCCTCGGCTTCCGCATCGCCGTTCAGCAGAACGGTGCGGTGGCCCCCTTCGCGGTCCTCGCGGAAATAATGCGGCTGTTCGCCGCCGGTCACGAATAGCGAGCCATAGGCAAAGGGACCGTCCTTTACGGGAATGGAGCTGTCATCCTGCTTGATGCGGCCCTTCATCTCCTCGAACAGCGCTTCCCGCAGCGCTGCCGTATCGGCCATGGCGGCATCGACATAGGCGTTCTCCGCCTCCAGCATGGTGCGGATTTCCGGATCGAGCAGGCTGGTATCGTGGAACACGGCCTGCCAGTTATCGGCCCGAAGCCAGGCGTAATCGTCGGTACGGGTCAGGCCGTGGCGGGTGTCGCTGACCGGCTTCTTCGGTGTGACAGGGGCGGGAGGAAGGGGACCGAAGGCGGTAAGGGAAGGGGTGGGCAAGGCGAAGACTCCACGAATTATGCGTTGTCCAAGAGATAGGCGGGGCAGGCGGCGGCTGCAAGCGTCAAGAGGGTGGAAGGTAGGACGGAGGGCCCCGAAGATACACGCAAGGGTGGGTGGAGGCCGCCGACGCTACCAGATAGATTGCCGCTGCTTCGGGGCTGGCGAAAGAGGATGACAATGCGAAGAGTTTTGACACTCGGCCTTTTCGGGCTTTGCCTTTCGGCGCCGTTCGCCGGCGCGGCCGATCAGCGGGCGTTGAACAGCCTCAAGACACTCGATTTCGAAGAGCGGCAGGAACAGCGCTGTGATCTCGAGGCAATGGAGCAGATTGCCCGCAACAAGGCGGGTTACCGGCCCGACAAGGTGATTGCCTATACCTTCGCCGATCCCGAGGTGAAGGGAGACCGCATGACGGCGACAGGCGCAACCTTTCGCAGCAAGGGCGAATGGTATCGGCTGAATTACGATTGCCGCACCGGGCCGGAACACCTCACGATCAAGTCCTTCGACTATCATATCGGCGCCATGGTGCCGAAATCCGAATGGGCGACGCACTATCTCGCAGCGGATTGAATGGCGTGACGGGCCACTGCCGGTTCCGTTGGCGGGCTCTTGTCGCCAATCGCTATGTCGCTATGGTGAGCGGATGACAAACAATCCGTGCCCAGTCTACCTTTTCAGAAGCGCAGGTTTTTCTCCGTCCGGCGATACCGTGGTCAGTGTCGCTCCATTGCACCGCGTCGTCGCCGTTTATGGCGATGCGGGCCTGGTTGGCGAAGGTGGTCTGTCTTCCGCCTTTGGCGGCGCAGTCGTGTTTAAGAACGACACCTCGGGTGAATGCTTCCTCGGCGTATGGGGCGCCCGTAACGCCGCGCGTTTTCGCCGCGAACTGCGGGCTTGCATGCCGGTTACGGTTATCAAGGAAGCGCCAGACGCCCGGTTCGCTTTCCGGGGAGCGGAGAAGGAGCGGCCCAAAAGGTCTGTGGGCGCATGATGCGCAGTCGCAGGATACGGGCGCATAACGCTCAACTTTGTCAGAGCATCTAAGGTCAGGGCTTTAACCCGGCAGTTTAGGCCGGTGCTTTTCCTCCAGCAGCAGTTCATCGATCACCGTCATGACGATGAGAGAGACCGGCAGCGCCAGCATGGCGCCGGCCGCACCCCACATCCATGTCCAGAACAGGATGGCGAGGAAGATGAGGAAGGGGTTGATCTCCAGCCGCTTGCCCATCACCGAGGGCACGACGAGGTTTTCCGCCACCATGTGGATGCAGAAGAAGGCAAGCGCCGGCAAGAGCGCGGGGATCATCGCGTCATAGGTGAGGAAGCCCGCCAGCGCCAGCGACAGCGTGATGATGGCAAAGCCGAGAAACGGCACGAAGGACGAGAGAAAGGCGAGGAAACCCCACAGAAGCGGCATGGAAAAGCCGGCGGCAAAGGCGATGACCGCCACCGTGATGCCGATGCCGCCATAGATGAGGCAGGCGGTGGCAAAGTAATAGCCCAGCACATCTTCCACCGCATTCAGCACGCGAATGGCCGTCAGCCGCTTTTCGCGACGCCGGAACATCATGATGATGCCCTGGCGAAGTTCCAGCCGTCCGGCAAGGAAAAGCGCCAGCGCCGCGAAGAAGATCAACGTCTGGATGAGAAACGGCACGATATTCGAGCGCGCGACCGCGATCACGCTGCCGGCATTGTCGATGATGCTTTCCACCGAAACCTTGCCGCTGAAGGTTTGCGGTGTGAAGTTCAGCCACTTGTAGTGCTTGAGGATGGGCACGACGCGGTCGCGCGTTTGTGAAATGAGCGACGGGGCCTGATCCGTGAGATTGCCGAGCGGTTCGATGAGCGCGTTGACGGTCAGGAAGGATACGACGAAGAACGCCGCCGAAAGAATGAGGCCGCTGACGATGGGCGGAATGCCCGAGCGGCTGAGCCGGGCCGCCGCGCGGCTGAGGATGAGGCCGACCACGATCGCGAAGGTGACGGGCATGAGGATGATCGACAGCGTTTCGATGACGCCGAAGAGAACAATCACGAACAGGCCGATGATCGACCACGCCATGGCGAATTGCAGCCCGTCACGCCGCGGCTTCTCGCTTGCCACTGCCGGCGTCTCGCTGATGCGTTCATCCATTCGCCTGTCCCCGAATTCCCGCTGAAGATAACACGAAACGCCCCGGTTGGTTCCGGGGCGTGGTGATTATCAATAATAGCGGTTCGCGGGTCAGGCCGCCAGCTTGATCCCGATGCCGAAGGGGTCTGTCAGCGACCAGACGCCGTTTTCCTGCGTGGCCTTCACTTCCAGCCGTTCCGCGGCGGCAAGAGCGGCGTCGAGGCTTGCCTTGTCGTTGAAGGTCAGCGTGTAGTCCTGCAGGCCGCTCATGCCCTTTTCGCGCGGCGCTGCACGGTTCGAATTCCAGATATTGGCGGCAACGTGGTGGTGATAGGAACCGGTCGCGTAAAAGTGTGCGCCGGGATAGATCGACATTAGCTTGAGGCCGAGAACATCCTTGTAGAAACTGTCTGCGGCTGCGATGTTGCTGACTTGCAGATGGATATGGCCAAGGCCGGTGCCTTGCGCCATGCCGCCCCAGCTTTCATCCGGCGCGCTGTCATAAAGCGCCTGAAGATCGAGCCGGTTGGTGGCCATCTCCACCGTGCCGTCGGCGTGGTAGTTCCATTCCATCGGTGTGCGGTCGCGATAGATCTCGATGCCGTTGCCTTCGGGGTCGGACAGATAGATCGCTTCGGAAACGAGGTGATCGGATGCGCCGTCGAGCACGACGCCGCTATGGGCCGCATGGCGCAGCCAGCGGGCGAGTTCCAGGCGGCTGGGCACGAGGAAGGCGTTGTGGAACAGGCCGGTGCTGGCACGCGGCGCCTGGCGCAGGCCCTTGTCGGTGGTAATGTGCAGGAAGGGGCGTTCACCGGCACCCAGCAGCACGCCGGACGCGCTTTTCTCGAACAGCTTGAGGCCGAGCATCGATTGGTAGAAGCTGGAAACCTTGTCCAGATCGGCAACCGCAAGGTGTGCCTGCCCGACAAAGGCGGGGCGGGTGAGGGCGAAGGAGGTTGCGGGTTCGGTCATGCTGTTGGCTCCTGCGGTGGCGTGGGCGGCGAGTGCGCCCCCTGCCGAAAGGGTGAGGAAAGCACGCCTTTGGATCGGCTTCATCGGGCGGCCTCAAACGTTGTTTGTTGCGTTGAATATGGCTCTATTCCGTCGTTCACAAAAGATTGTCTTTGCTTGATTTATCGTCAACCAAACAGCGACGGACACCTTTCCTGAATTGATCTTGATCAATGCGGGCCTGTGATGAAAGATGACAAATGTAATCGCAATCAAGGAGGCGCTGCCGAGTGCCTTGGGAAAAGGAGTCAGCGATGTACAAGAAAATTATCGTTCCGGTTGATGTCGGCGCGCTCGAAAAGGGCGAGAAGATCCTGGCCAAGGCGACCGCCCTGCTCGATGCCGGCGGGGAAATCGTTCTCCTCAATATTCTTGAGGACATGCCCGGCTATCTCGCCATCGACCTGCCGGTCGACCTGATGGAAAATGCCCTGAACGAAAACAAGGCCAAGCTGGTCCAGATCAAGGAAAAGCTCGGCGTTGCCGCGAAGGTGGAAATCCGTTCGGGGGCTCCGGCCCGCGAAATCCTTGCCGCTGCGCAGGAACATGCCGCCGACCTCATCATCGTCGCATCGCATACGCCGGATATCAGCAATTACTTCATCGGCGCGACTGCCGACCGCGTGGTGCGCCACGCCAAGTGCTCGGTTCTCATCGACCGCTAAACGACGGGCGGCGGCCGTCACATCGGGTGATCGCCGCCGCACCGAAAAACAACAACCGGACGTCAGCCGGCCGTTTGCCGGAGGGCGAAGCCGGACAGGAGAGGAAGCAGCCATGACCGCCAATCCCTATGAAGACATCCTGCGGACCCGCCAGCGGGAACTCTATCGCCGCCTGCACAAGATCGAGGCCGATTTCGAGCAGCCGCGCAACCCCGATGACGATGACCGCGCCACCGAGCGCAGCAACGACGAGGTTCTCGATGAACTCGGGCTGGTCGGTCAGGAAGAATTGAAGGCGATCGACGCGGCCCTCGACCGCATTGCCAACGGCACCTTCGGCACCTGCACCCGTTGCGGCCGGCCGATTTCGAAGGAGCGGCTGGATGCCGTGCCCTATGCGCCTCTATGCCAGGAATGCGTTGCGGAACTGCGCGCTGGCGGCTGAGGCGGCCATGAACAGGTTTCTGTTCCGGAACGGGGGGTAGTTCGCGCCGAAAGGCTGCGGTCTATGTTTCCGGAATGTGTGGACGGCGAAAGCAGGGCCCGCCTTGCTTTCGCCGTTTGTCGTTTGCACCCTGTAATCCGCAGGCTGTCATGGACCTGTCGCGGGCAACGTGGCATGATCGTTCATGGCCGCGACGAACGGAGAGCGGGCGTGGACAGCATCAACGTGAAATGGACCTATGACCGCCATGAGATCGTTGCCGATGGCATTGTCCATGGCGTGGGTATCGTGCTGGCGCTGATCGGCGTCACGGCGCTGATCTTTTATGCCACAGTCTGGGCGAGCGCCGGCGAAATCGCCGCGGCCTGGGTCTATGGTATCGGGCTGTTGCTCTGCCTTTCCATTTCCTTCAGTTACAATATATGGCCGGTTTCGCGGGTGAAGTGGTGGCTGCGCCGGCTCGATCATTCCGCCATCTTCATTCTGATTGCCGCGACCTACACGCCCTTCCTGCAAAGGGGAAGTGGCGAACCACTTGTCGCCTTCATGCTGGTGGCCATCTGGCTGGCCGCCATCGGCGGTGTCGTGCTGAAATGTGTCTTTCCGGGCCGTTATGACCGGCTCGCCATCCTGCTTTACCTCGGCATGGGCTGGAGCGGCGTTCTGGTCGCGCCACCGCTTTCGGGCATCCTGCCGCCCGTCACGCTCCATCTCATCGTCATCGGCGGCATCATCTATTCCGTCGGGGTCATCTTCCATGTCTGGGAAAGGCTGCGTTTCCAGAATGCCATCTGGCACGGCTTCGTCGTCACGGCCGCCGCCGTCCACTATTCCGCTGTCATGACGGCGCTCTCGTCAGCCTGACCTCATCGTTTCCGAACCCGCTCTCTCGCTGTGGCCCGTGTGCCGGTCACCGGAGCCGTCTCTTGCCTTGTGGCAATATACCGATATATTGCATCGCAAAAAGAGGGGATACATGGACAGGACAACGCTGCCCGTTCTGGTCGCGCTGGCGGTGGGGGCCTTTGCGCTGGGCGCCGATTCCTTCATCATGATCGGCATGTTGAGCGATATTGCCGCCGATCTCGACGTGACCCAGCCGGTCGCGGGGCAGCTCGTCACGGTCTTCGCCCTCTGCTACGCGCTGTTTGCTCCGCTTGGGGCCACTGTGGCCGGACGGCTCGGCGGGCGGCGGACGCTTTTGCTGGCCATGCTGGTCTTCACCCTCGGCAACGCGCTCTGCACGGTGGCGCAAAGCTATGGCGCGATGCTTTCCGGTCGGGCCATTGCCGCCTTCGGGGCCGGGGCTTTCCTGCCGGTGGCCACGGCCACGGCCTCCGCGCTGGTCGGCCCGCAACGGCGCGGCGTGGCACTCTCGGTCATCTTCGGTGGCATGACGATCGCCACCGCCTTCGGCGCGCCGCTCGGCACCTGGAGCGGGCAGATGTTTGGCTGGCGTTTTGCCTTCATGGTCATTGTTGCCGTCGGCGCGCTGACTTTCGCAACCCTGCTTGTGCTGGTGCCGAAGGGCAAGTGCGCCGCTGCCGCCACGCTTGTCGAACGGCTTTCCGCCGCCCGAAACCGCAAGGTGCTGGCCACGCTTTCCGTTACTTTCCTCGTTGTCATGTCGGAATATGCAATCTTCGCCTATCTCTCGGTCGTTCTCGAAAAAAGCATCTGGCGGGAGGCCAGCATTCTGCCGCTTGCCATGTTCATCTTTGGCTGCGGCGCCATTCTCGGCAATGTGATCACGGGGCTTGCGACCGACCGTTTCGGCCCGGCGCGGGTGCTGTTGACGGCGATTGCCGCGCAGGCCCTCTGCATCGCCGTCACCGTGCTGTTCCGGCTCGAACCGCTGGTCGTGCTGCCGGTTGTTTTCTGCTGGGGTGTGTTCAGCTATATGTATCTGGTGCCGATCCAGTATCGCCTGCTGTCGCTGGCGGCAGAGGCGGGTGCCTTCACGGTGTCGCTCAACAGTTCGGTCATCTATCTGGCGATCTCGGCGGGAAGCGCGGTTGGCGGAATGATCCTCGCCAGCGCATCGCTGCCGGTTCTGCTGGCCTTCTCGCTTCTGGCGGCGCTGGCCGGATTTTGCGTGGTGATCGCGACGTTTCCGCGCGCTCAACCCGGCCTGACGACCAGCACGGTATAGCGGCAGGGGACGTCGCCGCGGTTTTCATAGAGGCAATCGGCGGGCGCGCCGAGCGCCAGGCAATCGCCGGCGGCCAGCGTGTGAACCGTCGCGCCCTCGTGGAACGTCAAATCGCCCGCAAGCACCCAGATCATTTGCCGCACGAAGGTGAAATTGTCGGCGCCATAGGCGACCCGCGCGCCGACGGGCAGTTCGACGGCCACGACATCGAGCGGCATGTCGGATGGCGGCGAGATCTGTTCGCGCCGATAACCGGTCTCCGGATCGACCCAGACAGGTCGTCCTTCTGCCCGCGACACTCGCCCGCTCTGGCCTTCGGCCCGTGCCATGAGCGTGGAAATACTGATGGAAAACGCCGCGCATAGGCGTCCGAGCAGGGCGGCTGTCGGGCTGCTTTCGCCGCGCTCGACCTTGTGGATCATGGCGCGCGACACCGCCGCCCGCTCGGAAAGATCGGTCAGCGACCAGCCGCGCACCTCCCGCTCGGCACGGATGCGCTCCCCTAGACAACGATCCAGATTGTCTGATAAAGTGGACATATCGTATTTATAGTGGACATTCCGTCATGGATCAAGCCGTTCCCGTTCGCCCGGCCACGCTGGCCGATCTGCCTGCCATTCTGGCCATCTATAACGACGCCGTGTTGAATACGACGGCGATCTGGAACGAGACGCCGGTCGATCTCGACAATCGCCGCGCCTGGTTCGAGAGCCGCGCGGCGCGCAACCAGCCTGTTCTGGTGGCGGAGCGGGATGGCGAGGTGATCGGCTATGCATCCTATGGCGACTGGCGGGCGTTCGAGGGCTTTCGCCACACGATGGAGCATTCCGTCTATGTGCGCAGTGATCGCAAGGGCCGGGGCACCGGCGTCGCGCTGATGAAGGCGCTGATTGCGGCCGCCACGGAGCGCGGCGTACATGTTCTGATCGGCTGCATCGAGGCGGAAAACGCCGCCTCGATCCGTCTGCATGAGAAGCTCGGTTTCCGCCATGTCGGGCGCTTCAGCGAGGTCGGCCAGAAATTCGGTCGCTGGCTGGATCTCGCCTGCATGGAACTGCGCCTGCCCGCCGGAACGTGAGCGGCCTTAGGCCTGCGGTTCGAAATCGAGCGCGTGGCCGTTGATGCAGAAGCGCAGGCCCGTCGGCGGCGGGCCGTCCGGAAAGACGTGGCCGAGATGGGCATCGCAGGCCGCGCAACGCACTTCGGTGCGCACCATGCCGTGGGATTCGTCCCGGTAAACGGCAATTGCGTCGCGAGACACCGGCTCGAAGTAGCTCGGCCATCCGCATCCGGCATCGAACTTGGTATCCGAGTAGAAGAGCGGCGCTTCACAGCAAACACAACGATAAAGACCAGTCTCGCTGGAATTCCAGTAAGGTCCGGTGAAGGGCCGCTCGGTTCCCTGCTTGCGGGTGATTCGATATTGCTCGGGCGTGAGCTGTTCACGCCATTCTTCGTCCGTCCTGGTGATTTTCGGCGTGCCGGTGTCGCTCATTCTCGATCTCCCCTGGTCCAGATCGCCACGACAGGCTGAGACAGTATGTCACGCGGGCCCGTCTGGCATGATGTTGCCCATGAAATAGTGCGCCTTCCGGCACCAGACAATAGTCATGCCCGGGGCTCGCCGCATTGGCCCGTGCGGGAATTATCCGCCAATTGTACGACTTATTCAATTTCCCAGAGTGAATTGTGGTGAAGGTTGATTCTCACCGGAGTTTATTATTTGACGGTCGGAAGATGCTGCTTTCAACCGTGTTGTACCTGTTATGTTCAATGTAAAATATAGCTATAAATCGTGACTAGACTGTCTAGACTGCAAATTTCAATTGGATTTTATCGGCAATCCTGTTATTCCCTTAAAACTGAAATTGGAGGATTGAAATTCACTTCAACGTTCCGTGCGTATTTCCGCGCTTCTGCCTGTTGGGGAAGGAGCGTGTGTACGGAATGAATTGAATGATCGCCAGTCTCAGGGCAAACGAAGGCGCCACCTGTCCCGAAATCTAGGGGTGGACTGACGGATCGCTCACTCTGGTCTCGACCGGGTGAAGATGAGCGTGGCCGCTTGGAGTTGTCCGCCTTTGGCGTCAAAGCGTTTTGGCGTCATGGATGGTTTCTAAAGGAGACAGAAATGACAGACTCTGCATTTGAACATGCGCCGGATCTCTTGGTTGAGCTGACGGCTGATATTGTTGCTGCCTATGTCAGCAACCACGTTGTGCCGGTCAGCGAGCTTCCCGGCCTTATTGCCGATATTCATGCGGCGCTGAACGTAACGGCGGCACCGGCACCGGTTGTGGTGGCTGCTGAAAAGCAGAAGCCGGCTGTGGCTGTGCGCAAGTCGGTTCAGGATGACCAGATCATTTGCCTGGAATGCGGTGGCGCCTTCAAGTCGCTCAAGCGCCACCTGATGACGCACCACACGCTCAGCCCGGAAGAGTATCGCGAAAAGTGGGACCTTCCGGTTGATTATCCGATGGTCGCTCCCGCCTATGCGGAAGCCCGTTCGCGCCTTGCAAAGGAAATGGGCCTCGGCCAGCGTCGTCGCCGCGAAAAGTAAGGGGCCGTCGCCACACGGCGATCAATCCCGGCCTGCCACGAATAAAGCCCTGCCGCTTTGCGCGCAGGGCTTTTTCTTTGGTGGCCGGAGCATCGGCTGTACACCGTTTGCTGAACATGAGGAAAATAGTCCTAAAAATTTTCGGCAAAAGCGATGAAATCGCGCGTATTTCAACACATAATTGCAAGACGTTGATTTTCATTGCTCCCATCTTCGCATAGTGAATTAAGAAATAATTCCTATTTCGGAGGGTGACATGCCGCTAGACAAAGACGACACTGGCCTGAACGGACGGAAATCGGGCGCGCCTGGCGCCGCTGGGGCGGGCGTGACCCCGGTGCGCAATGCGTGCCGCCTGGTGCAAATGCTGGCAGGGGAGATGGTGACGATCGCCGGCGATCGTGCGCCGCTTCGCCGCAACCGCCGGCGCACGCTTTGCCATACGCGCCAGATCGCCATGTATGTGTGCCATGTCGCCTTGCAGATTCCGCAAGGCGATGTCGGCGCTGCCTTCGGCAAGGATCGCTCGACGGTGGGTTATGCCTGCGCCGTCGTGGAGGATCGCCGTGACGACGAGGCTTTTGACGCCTTCGTCGCGGCGATGGAGCGCATTGCCCGTGAGGTGGTTCTGGGCGAGGGGGCAAGCCATGGGTGAGGGCGGGCCCGCGGAATTCACGCCCGCCGAAGCGCGACGGCTGGCGCGGCTGCTTCGTTCCGCCGCTGGCGACGCCATCACGGCGAAAGACGGGGCGGAGCAAGCCTTGCTGGGCCGGGCGGTGGCCGTCGGGCTGGTCACCCGCTGCGGTGCGCGGTTGCAGGCCCGGCCGGAAGCCGCTTCTTTTCTGCGCCGGTTGTTCGTTGCGGATGGCGAAACGGAATTTCGCGCGCAGCATGGGGAGCGCGAAGCGGTGGTGCTGCCGGATACGGGCGTGAAGGTGATCCGCAATCTCGACGAATCACCCCTGTCGCATCTCGCCCGGTTGCGCAGCCGTGACGGAGCCGCCTTTCTGCCGGACGACGCGGTAGCCGCAGGCGAGCGATTGCATGCCGATTTCACCCGAGGGCAGATGCAGCCGCGTGTGACCGCCTCATGGGAACCGCGTCTGGCCAACCGGACGAAGGGCACCGCCGGCGGGCAGGCCGATCTGAACGACGCAGCGCTCGGCGCGCGTGCACGCTTTACCCGTGCCGTCGATGCCATGGGCCCGGAATTGTCCGGCGTGGCGCTGGATGTCTGCTGCTTTTACAAGGGGTTGGAAACGGTGGAACGGGAGCGGCAATGGCCGGCCCGATCCGCAAAGCTAATGCTGCGGGCCGCGCTGATGACGCTCTCCCGACACTACGCACCGCCGCCCGTCAGGTCGCGGATGCGGCATTGGGAAGCCGGTCGGGACCAGCCCGATCGCCAGGGTTATTAGGTCGCCAACCCTAGGCCGTGAGCGCCTTCGCACCCTCTTCACGGATGCGGTTGACCATCGAGCGCAGGCCGTTGGCGCGTTGCGCGGAAAGGTGTTCCACGAGGCCGATGCGCTTGAAGAGATCGAGCGCGTCCGTTTTGGCGACCTCCGAGGCGTGGAGACCGGAATAGGCGGTCAGCACGATGGCCACCAGACCGCGCACGATATGGGCGTCGGAATCGCCCCGGAACGTCATGACGGGATCGGGGCCTTCACCCTTTTCGGAAACGAGCCAGACCTGGCTGGCGCAGCCCTGAACCTTGTTTTCGGCGGTCTTTTCGCTGTCCGGCAGGTCCGGCACCTGTTTGCCGAGTTCGATCACGTAGCGGTAGCGGTCTTCCCATTCCTCGAGATAGCTGAAATCGTCGATGATCTGGTCAAGGGAAGACATGGAACCGGGCTCCGCCAAAGTATTGTCGCGCAAGGCCTTGTATGGCTTGCGCTCACGACATGCGACAAAACAAAACCTTAAAGCGCGCAAGGTGCTACGGGATCATCGCGACGCGCTTCAGGGTGACGCTCTCCTATAGAGCAATTCCAGCAAAAGTGCGAAGCGGTTTTGCGTCTGTGATGGCGCAAAAACAAACGGATATACCCCGGAAGAGAGGAATTGAACCTGTCTTCACGACGAAAAAAAGCGCTGCGAAGGGGGATCTCCTTGCAGCGCCAAGTTTTCAGGGCAGGCATATCGATGGCATCACGGACGCCACCGTTTCGCACACGCACTGTCCGGCAAGCCGGTGGCGCTGCAAAACTCGAAATTCAGTTGAATTTGATTGCCGCGGTCGCCGGGTTCAGCGAACGGGTTTGGCATGGGGAACGGGGACAACCGTGACCGCGCCTGTGGTGAGTGTGTCTTCCGCATGGGAATCAGTGGCTGCCGTCTCCTCTGGCGCCTGCTGATCCGCCAGATGACGGTCGATGATCTGATAGGCAACCTTGGCGCCCTCGCGGGCCCTATGCTGAAGGGCGATGAAGGTTTCGGACCCCTTTTCGCAAACCTCGGGTTTTTCCGTGCAGAGCGCACTAATGTAGCGGTAGGCCTCGCTGGCCGCGCCGAAGGCCTCGGACACTTCTATGCCCGGCTTGCCGTTCGCCTCGCCATCCGGCTGGCTGCTGAGGAACGACAGCGCGACAAGCGTGAGCGTCGTCCAGAAACTGCCTTTGATCAGGAACCACATGATCGTTCACCCTGCCTGTTTGTCCGGCTTTGGCTTGTTGTTTGTCCCGCCGCTGCTCTTTGGAAGCGTTCGGGCCGCCTTTCCGGTTTGTTGAGGAGAAGATAGCGGTGGGATGCGAATTCCCGATTGAGATAACGCACCGCTTTTGCCTCAAAACTGCGTAAAATTTGAATGATCGATCTTGAAGGCGCATTTGAGGCGTATTTTAGCGATTGGCATTAAGCATAATTGCGGCGGTGACCCGGGCTTTCAGGGGATTTTGCCACCACCCCGGCCCCAATCGTTAACAGATCGGTGAAAAGCGATATAAATCCGCTGCTTACCCCCTGTTAACCACGTTGGCCAAAGCCGCGTAAAAGGCCGTTTGTGTGGTATTCTGGTATTGTTGTCGGGGCCGTTCTTATTCTTTCCTTAAGCGCCCGGGGCCTATGTTCGAAGGGACGAAACAAGAACCGTTATTCACAGGTTTTGGTGTGCGCGTATTGAATGATATGGCCGACAAGGCAGCGCTGGTTCTGGCAGGGGCGATGGCCCCGCGTGCCGGCGAACGCGACATGGTGCCGGGCGAAATGCTTCGCCGGATGGCCTATGCGCGCGTGCTGTTGATGGCCTGCGCCTTCATTGCCATCGTCGCGCCGGTTCTTCTGGTGATGCCGCTGGGCATCGCCGTGGCGCTTCCTGCCGGCCTGACCCTTGCCTTTTGCGTCCTGCTTCTCGGTCTTACCGCCGGTCTCCTGCGCTTTGCAGGCGAAGACAAGGTGGAGAGGGATGAAGCGGTTGCCGAACCGCGCGATCCCTATGCGCTGTGCGCCGGTCTTGTGCTGCATCTCGACCCGCAGGGTGTGGCGCTTTCGCTGAGTGGCCGCGACCGGGGCGCCTTCACCCCCTATCTGAACGAGGCAATCGGCCGGTCGCTGGTCGAGCAGGTTCATGTGTCCGACCGGCTTGGCCTTGCCTCGGCGCTCGACCGCCTGCGCGAAGGCGAAGCGGTTGCGGCCGTCGAATTCCGTCTGGAACGGCGTGCCGGCCATGCCGCCGAACATCCCTATCTTCACGCGCGCGCCAGCCTGACCGCCGAAACTGGCGAGAACGGCGAACTGACCGGCATTTTCTGCCAGCTTGGCGATATCGGTGCGGAAATAGCGCTGCGCGACGCGGCAAGACTGGCGCAGTCCGATGCGGAAAACGCCAATGAGGCGAAGTCGCGCTTCCTCGCCGCTGTCAGCCATGAACTGCGCACGCCGCTCAATGCCATCCTTGGCTTCTCCGATATTCTGATCGGCGAATATTTCGGCAAGCTGGAAAACGACCGGCAGCGCGAATATGTGGCGCTCATCCGCCAGTCGGGTGGCCATCTTCTGTCGGTCGTCAACACCATGCTCGACATGTCGAAGATCGAGGCCGGCCGCTACGAGCTTATTCTCGACCACTTCATCGTCGCCGATGTCGTCAACGCCTGTGAGGCGATGCTTTCGCTGCAGGCCAGGGAAAAGGGTGTGACGCTGACGGCCCGCGTGCAGCGCGATCTTGGCGAAGCGGTGGCTGACCAGCGCGCCATCCAGCAGATCCTCATCAATCTCGTCGGCAATGCCATCAAGTTCACCGGCACGGGCGGTGTCGTTTCCATGGATGCGGTGGCGGAAGCCGGCTGGCTGAAGATCTCCATCAGCGATACCGGTATCGGCATCGCGCCGGACATGCTCGCCAATATCGGCCAGCCCTTCCTGCAGGCGCAAAGCGATCTTGCGCGCCGCTACGAAGGCACCGGCCTTGGCCTTTCCCTCGTCAAGGGGCTGGTTGCGCTGCATGGCGGCACCTTCGCCATCGAAAGCCGTCCCGGCGAGGGCACGATGGTCACGATCATGGTGCCGATGGATGGCTCGGGAATCTCCGAGCCGGATCTTGACGCTGAACACCAGCCTGTGGAATTCCCGCCCCGCCTGAAGAGCGGCCATGTACGCGCCGCAAAATCCTGGGACGATGACGTCTATGAAAACGCCAAAGCGCAAAGCGCCTGAGAAGAAGCCGGTCCGCCAGAGTACGGGCCCGGTTTTCGGCGTCGGGGCGGCGGCTCTCGGCGTGGTTGCCGCGCGTCCGGGGCTGACGGGTGGCGTTGTTGTTTTCACCATCATCTTCGGCATGATTTCCGCCAATGCCCTGTGGTATCAGCCGGGCGGCCATCCTTCGCCCCTGCTGCGCACCCGTGACGCCGGCGACCAGAATCTGCTGTTCGGCTTCCAGCGTAACGACGAGCCCGCAAACGTCACCACCTTCCGCATCGAACGCCCGGAACCGGCTGTCACCAACAGCACCGGCAATGCACCCAACGGTGTGGCGGATGTGGTGAAAAGCGCGACCTCCGATCTCGTGCGCGGCGTGCAGATGGAACTCGCCCGCCTCAACCATTATCAGGGTGTCGCTGACGGTCTGGCCGGTCCGCGCACCGCCGCCGCCATTCTCGCCTATCAGAAAGCCGCCGGCCTGCCCGAAACCGGCGAGGCCTCCGACACGCTGCTCGCTGCGCTGAAGGCGACGAAGGCGCCGGCGGCGCAACCGCCGCCCGTCGCGGTGACGGCCCCGCCGAAAACCGAGGAAAAGCCGGTGGCGGCAAAGCAGCCGGCGCCGAAGCCTGTAGCCGTTCCTCCCGCCCGTCCGACGGTCATGCCGGCGAAGGCCGCAGCGCTTGATCCGGTGGCGGAGGCCATCCGCAAGGCGGAGAAGATGACACCGCCTGCATCGATCCCGAACGTGACGACGCCGAATGTCGCAACGCCGGCGAAGTTGCAGGCCACATCATCGCAGGCCGATGCCGCCATGGTGATGAAGATCCAGCGCGGTCTTTCGAAGTTTGCCTATAGCCATGTGCCGGTGGACGGCGTGGCAGGGACCACCACGCGCGATGCGATCCGCAACTTCGAAAAGGCCTACCGTCTGCCCGAAACCGGAACGCCGAACGAGCGCGTGCTGAAAAAGCTCAAGGAAATCGGCGCGCTCTAACCCGCCGCTTCCGCCGGCGTGCAAAAACGGCTATCTCCCGGGATATGAGAGTCAAATCCGGTCTGTTCGTTTCCGCCCTTGTGCGCCGTGCCTTTGCGCTCGGCGGTTTTGCCGCCATCGAGAAAAGGGGGGCGGAGGAGGCGGGTGCGATCTTCGTGCGGGTGGTGGCGCGCGACGGGCGGGTCAGCCTTTACGCGCCCGCGCCGCAATCCATTGCCGTCGAGCAGGAAGAGGCGATGTCGGATGACCGGCTGTTCGAATGCCGGTTGAAGGATGCGGAGGCGGACGAGGCCGCCGCCTTTCTCGAACGTGAGAGGCGCTTCGATTCCGACCTGTGGATCGTCGATCTGGAACTGGATGCGATCGGCGACCTTCTGCCGCTTTCTACCGATTAGGCCCTTCGGCCGGGATTGCGACGCTCCACGGGCACAAGCCGTGGAGCCGTTTCCGGCTGCGCGTCCGGCTGGCGGGCATCGGTGAAAGTGTAGCGGTCGGCACGGCGCCAGACTTCCACCCGTTCGCCGCACTGGGCGGGGTCGAGTGCGGCGAGGAGCCTGTCGGCGCGGGTCTCCACACCGTCCTTTTCACCGAGATGCGGATAAAGCCGCTCCAGAATGAAGGCGCTGTCGGCCATGGTCATGCCGGTGCCGATCAGCGTGGTGGCAAGCTGCTTGCCGGAAATATCCAGCATGATGCGTTCGGCAAGCCAGCGGCTTGCGGACAGCGCATCGGCGAGCGCCGTGCAGAATTGGTTGGCGTCGCGCACGCGGGCAAAGCGGATGAGCAGCGCTTCCTGCAGCGTGGAGAGCGTGCGCAGACCGAGCCGGTCGTCCTCCGGCCGGTTGAGGTGGCGCACGAGATTGCGCAGGTCGGCGCGCAGGCGCTCCTCGTTCTCGCGGCGCAGATCTGCGGGGGTAACGGCGGCGGGCGGCGGCGGTGCGGATGTTTCCGGCAACGGCGCGCGCTTTTCGCCCGTGGGCTTGACGTGCCGCAGGGAGACCAGCGTATCGATGATGGTGGGCGACAGGTTTTCCCGGCGAACGATGGCGCGGGCATGGGCCTCGCCCTGGGTGCGGGCGATGAACATCAGCATTTCATCGGTGAGGCAGGGCGAGCCGATCAGAAACGGGGCGGCGACGCCGATGGGCTGGCTGGCGATGAACAGCGCGACCGGTTCGGGCACGTTGGGGTTCTGGGACAGGGCGGCGACGGCCTGCCGGCGCGCTTCCTCGGTGGAGGCGTCGAAAAGCGGGCGGAACAGTTCGGCGAACTGTCGCAATTCGGAACGGGAGGGATGGTCGAGGGTCTCGAAGTTGGTCACGGTTGCCATCAGCACCACGTCCTTCCTCCGCAAGGGCAGGGGGTTTTCAAGATCTCGGAAACGATCGGGCACGGAAACACCTGTCATGACGCAGCACCAGTTTGGGGCAGGATAGTTCGAATTTGTTAGCGCGGTGTTAACTATGAAGGTGTTTCTATGGCTTAACGCCGGAGCGATATGGCGTTATGTATATGACATTGGCCGGATTTGATGGCCTGGACGGCACCTCGAAAGAGTGGTCGTCGTGGCCGCCGGGCAGCCCGGAAGGCGGATTGATACTGAGTTGAATGCCTGAACGGCGTCATGGCGGGCAAAAGGCCCTTATCCGTTCTCGAAACGAGGATTGGAGACCGCATGGCTGAGATCGTTCATATGGCAGAAAGACGCGGGCGTGGTCCTGCGCCGCCCAGGGCAGGGACGCCCTGTGAAGCCAAAATCCTGTTTTTTACCGGCGTTCGCTACGAACGGCTCGATGATGGCGCCCCCGTCGCCAAAAGCCCTGCGGCGAAAAAGGGTCGCTCAAACCGCGCCGGCAAGCGCTGATACAGTTTCGATAACCGGCGCGATGTGATGATCGCGGCTCAACGCTGCGCGAACGGATCACAACGGGCGCTTTTGAGAAAGCCGAGCGCCTCCGGTTCCAGGCTTGCGTGCGGTGCGAGTGATCGCAGCACGGCATAGCCCTCGCTTCCTGTGGTTTCCACCAGAATAACCCGCCCCATCAGCCCCGGATCGGCCTTGCGCAAGCGCGCGGCCTGCGCCGGCGTGGCGAGGATCGCATCCAGCCGGCCGGTTTCGATGGACCGGTCGCTGAGGCTGAAGATTTCGTTTGCCCGCTTGTCGAACACAGCGAAAGACCAGAAGGCGGGATCGCCGGACGCGGTTACGATGCGGGGCGACGCCGTGAGATCGTAGGCGCAGACCGACGCCTGAACGAAGGGGTCATCGGGCACGAGAGGCTCCGCCGGGCCTTGCCTGTCCAGCAGATGAAAGCGGCCTGCGGGCCCCAGCGCCAGCACGCGCGAATAGGCATCACCGCCCGTGAACTGCGGCAACGCGAAGACGATGACGAGGTGCAGCAGAGCAGCCCCGATCAGCCCGGTCACGATGGCATGGATGAGCCTAGCCATGGGCGCATTCCAGCTTCGTCAGTTCCGGCATGGGAATATCGGAGACGCCTGTGCTGCTGGCGACCGGCGTATCGAAAAGCGTGAAGACCAGCACGAAGCGTTCGGAGGCCGGCAGGGCCAGCCAGTTGCCCGGCCGGGCGCGGGCCGACACGTCGATGGCAAAGGAACCGTCTATCTCGCGCAGGATCATTCGCGAGTTCAGGCCCTCCGGCCGGTCGGGGTTGGCGTTTGCCGGGCGGGTGTAGAGCGTCCAGAACCGGGCGGCCGGGGCAAGCCCGGTGAGCCGGTAGGTGCAGGCCGCATCGAGCGGAGCGTTGCTCGCATCGGTGCGGGCGGTGAAAGTCAGCCCTTCGGCGCTGGCATAAAGCAGGCGACCATCGCGGGCGCGGTGGGCGCGGGCGTAAGGGTCGGCCTTCACCGTCTGCGCCAGCGGAAAGGCTTCCCACGGGCCGATGCGGATTGCGGCAAGCCCGGTCGTCGCATCGAGCGCGGCGAGAACCGACCAGATGCCGCCGGCAAAGGCGATGACCAGCGTGATCGCGACCATGAACGGAGTTTTCAGCACGGCACGCTCCCCCTCATTGCGATGGCGCGCCCGAAGCGGGCAGCACAAGCGCGGGGGCGGCCTTGAGCCGGGCGGCGACATCGCGAAGCAGGACGGTCGCCTCGTGCGATAGCGAACGGGGCCGCTGCAGTGGCGGCAGCGCGTTGTCTTCGCCTGACTTCTTCTCGGTGCTGGCGGACGGGCGCGAACCCGTTGGCAACGGATTTTCGATGCCGGGAATGGCGCGAAGCTCAATGCCCTGATGGGCATAATCCATCAGCCGCTTGTAGGTCTGGGCCGGCAGCGAACCGCCGGTGATGTTGTTGGTGGAGGTGTAGTCGTCATTTCCGAACCAGACGGCGGCGGTGTAATTGCCGGTAAAGCCGATATACCAGGCGTCGCGATAGGCCTGTGTCGTGCCCGTCTTGCCGCCGGAAACGATGCCGTTGTCGAGCGCCGCGCGCCGCGCGGTGCCGTTGACGGGAATATTGACCAGCATGCGGTTCATGGACGACACAGCTTTTTCCGACAGGACACGCTCAGCGGGCGGTTCGTCGCGTTCGAAATCATAGAGCACATTGCCATCGTAATCGGCGATCTGCTGGATGCCGTGGCGGCGCGATTGCAGCCCGCCCGCCGGGAACACGGCATAGGCCGTCGCCTGATCGAGCACGGTGACTTCCGTCGTACCGAGCGGGATGGTCTTGTCGGTGCGAAGCGGGGTTTCCACGCCCATGGCCTTCGCCATTTCGACGATCCGGTCGGTGCCGAGTTCATCACGGGCAAGCTTCACGGGAATGGTGTTGATCGACTTGGCGATGGCCGTCATCAGCGTGACCTTGCCGGAATAGGAGCGGCCGTAGTTTTGTGGCGACCAGCCACGCCAGGTCACGGGACCATCGGTGATAACCGTTTCCGGTGTCATGCCCTTTTCCATGGCGGCGGCGTAGGTATAGACCTTGAAGGAGGAACCGGGCTGGCGAAGCGCACGGGTGGCGCGGTTGAACTGGCTTTCGCCATAATCGCGCCCGCCGACCATGGCCCGCACCGGCCCGCCATTCTCGATCAAGACGATGGCGCCCTGCGAGACTTTCGAGGCCGCACCGAACTCGCGCAACGTGCCCTCGACGGCCAGTTCCGCCGCGTGCTGAAGGCCGGTATCGAGCGTGGTGCGCACGACGAGCGTATGCTGCGGGAAGCGGTTGGCGATCCTGACCGTTTCATCGAAGGCCCAGTCGAGGAAAAAGTCGGGAGCTTCCACCGTGGCGCGATCGATGGGGGTGGCGGGATTGCGGCGGGCGGCAATGACCTGCCCCTCCGTCATCAGCCCGGATTGCACGAGGTTGGAGAGAACGACGTTGGCGCGGGCGCGCGCCGCCGGCAGGTTCACATGCGGGGCGTATTTGGCCGGCGCCTTGAAGAGGCCGGCCAGCATGGCCGATTCCGCAAGTGTCACATCCGTCAGCTTCTTGCCGAAATAGAACTGCGCCGCCGCCGCCGCGCCGAAAGTGCCGCCGCCCATATAGGCGCGGTCGAGATAGAGCGACAGGATTTCCTTCTTCGACAGGTTGGCCTCAAGCCACAGCGCCAGAAAGGCTTCCTTGATCTTGCGCTCCAGCGAGCGCTCGTTGGACAGGAACAGGTTTTTCGCAAGCTGCTGCGTGAGCGTGGAGCCGCCCTGCACGACGCCGCCCGCCTTGGCGTTTTCGCTCATGGCGCGGGCAAGGCCGACAAAATCGATGCCGAAATGGTCGAAGAAGCGGCGGTCTTCGGTGGCGAGCACAGCCTTGACGAAATGATCGGGCAACTCGTCCACGGGAATGGAATCTTCATGGATGATGCCGCGATGGCCGATGACGCTGCCATAACGGTCCAGAAAGGTGACGGCGAAATCGGCCCGGTTCTTCCAGTCGCCCGTGGTGGCGTCGAAGGCGGGCATGGCGAGCGCCAGAAGCACCACCGACCCGGCGGTGCCGAGCGTCATTGCCTCGCCGGCAAGTTCGAAAAGGAACTTCCTGAAGCCGCGAACACGGAAGCGGCGGAAGAAGATGGTCATGTCTTCCCAGATCTCGCCCGCGCGGAAGCCGAGGTTCCACAGCGTCGAATCCAGCCATGCATCCAGCTTGAGCAGCAGATGACGTCGGCGGCGCGTGCGATTTTCGGGGGCCTTCTTTTCGCTCACTGAATAAGAAAATCCTTGAAACCTGTGACGGTTTACCGCTTTTGACGACGACAACGCCAATTCGGCGGAAGATGATGGATATGTGCCGAAGAAACAAGCAGCCTTTTTGGTGAAGGCTGCAATATTCGACGGCCCGGAGTGCACGATGAACGAAGAACCATTCTGGAAGCTGAAGTCGCTGGACGAAATGAGCAATACCGAATGGGAAAGCCTGTGCGACGGCTGCGGCCTCTGTTGTCTCAACAAACTGGAGGACTGGGACACCGGCGAGGTGGCCTTTACCTCCGTGCGCTGTCGGCTGATGGACGGCGACACCTGTCGCTGCACCGATTATCCCAACCGGCAGGCGACCGTGCCGGACTGCATCCAGCTTTCGCCCGAGGAAGTGCGGGCCATCGCCTGGCTGCCGCCGACCTGCGCCTACCGCCTCGTGCGTGATGGTGAAGATCTTTACTGGTGGCATCCACTGGTTTCCGGCGATCCCGAAACCGTGCACAGCGCCGGCATTTCCGCCAAGGGCCGCACGGTGAGCGAGGAGGAGGTCGATGTGGACGACTTCGAGGATTATCTCGTGGAATGGCCGCTGACGGTGGGCAACAACCCATAAGGGCTTGTCAGGGCAAACGCCGGGCGGCACGCTTTTTCGCAGGCGTGCCGCCCGTTCCCTTCAGGGATATGTCTGTTCATCAGGCGACATAGGCCTCGTGGACCCAGCCGCTGGATAGCGGGCTGCCGTTTTCCTTCAGCACCGTGACGTAGAGCCAGCGGCCCTGTCGCTGTTCCGGCCGGAGCCGGGTGCCGGCGGGAAGCAGGGTCTGCGAGGCAAAATGCTGGCCGGGTCCGTTACGCAGGTTCAGCCCCTCGTCGACCGAGACGGTCAGGACGTTATCGGTATCCGCGCCGCGGGTGCCGCCGAACACCGCGATGCGGAACGCAGCCATGTCGAACGCCGGGCCGGGGTCCCATTTGCGCGTCGGTGCAATGTCGTCATGACCGACGATTTCGTCCACGCCATAGGTGCTGGCCAGCGCCCTGACCAACGCGGCGGCGGCATTGACCTGCGCTTCCGGATAGGGCTCCCAGCCAATATCGCCGCCGGCGCCGCTGGGATTGCCGTTCTTGTGTTCGGCCAGCACGGGATCGGCGATCGGGACGCCGCTGTGGCTTTTCCAGCCCGAAACGGTTTTGACCAGCGGCCCCCAATTGGCAAGCTCGATACCGAAGGAGTGATTATTGAGCCCTGACAGGTGCTTGCCGTGTCTGTTCCGCCATGAGGACTTGCCCGCATGCCAGGCCCGGTCCTCGAACGAAACGCACTGAATGATCGTGCCGTCACGATCGATGACGACATGGGCGGAGACGGGGCTTTCCACGTCTGCCCGCGTAAACCATTGGGCGCTGGATAAGGCGCTGCCGCCATAGGTGAAGTGAATGACGGCGATTTTCGGTTTTGTGCCGTCGAAGGCGGAAAAATTCGGGGACTTTACGAACCGGGCCAGGCTGCTGCCGACCCGGACAAGACCTTTTGAAATGCTGACGGACATGGTTGTGCGCTTTCGTTCGTGTTGGAGACATTGGCATCGAATTCAACTAAAAGATGCGTAAATATAAACGCACACTTAAAAGTAAATGTCGATGAGGTCTCTGCATGAACTGCGCGTGATTGTCGCAAGGCAGGCCCTTGACCTTCCCATGGTGGGAAGCCTTACATCAACCGTGAAGAGGATTGTTCCATGGCTGATGTGCTTGAAAATACCGCTCCGAAAAGCGGCCAGACCTTCACGCTTTCCGTCGAGGGTATGAGTTGCGCCTCCTGCGTACGGCGCGTCGAGCTTGCGGCGGGCAAGGTGGAAGGTGTTTCCGCACCTGTCGCCAATTTCGCCACGGGCCGGCTGACAGTGACGCCGGGGGCGGGCTTTGAAGCGGAAAAGCTGGCCGCGGCGGTGCGCAAGGCCGGGTATGACGTGCCGGAAGCCGGTTTCGATCTCGACATCGAGGACATGAGCTGCGCCTCCTGCGTTTCGCGGGTGGAAAAGGCCTTGCTGAAGGTGCCGACGGTGACGGGAGCAAGCGTGAACCTTGCCACCGGCAAGGCGCATGTGACGGCGCTGGGCGGCGAGGCGGCCTTGCCCGCAGCCCTTTCGGCGGTGAAGGCGGCAGGCTATGGCGCCCATGCCGTGAAGGCCGGTTCGACCGGCGGCGAAGACCGCCGCGCCGACGAAATGCGACTGCTGAAACGCGATGTGATCGTGGCGGCGGTGCTGACGCTGCCGCTCTTCGTGCTGGAAATGGGCGGGCATATCTGGCCGCCCTTCCACCATTGGCTGATGGACATCATCCCGACCCGGTCGCTCTATTATCTCTATTTCGTGCTGGCGACGGCGGTTCTGTTCGGACCGGGAAAGCGATTCTTCGTCAAGGGCTTCCAGACGCTGGCTCATGGCGCACCTGACATGAATGCGCTGGTGGCGCTGGGGTCCGGCGCGGCCTGGCTCTACTCCGTCGTCACGACCTTCTGGCCGGAGCTTCTGCCGGAGGGCGCGCGCTACGTCTATTATGAAGCGGCCACCGTGATCGTGACGCTGATCCTCACCGGACGGTTGCTGGAGGCCCGCGCCAAGGGGCAGGCGGGCGATGCCATTCGCAAGCTGGCGGCGATGCAGGTGAAGGACGCCCGCGTCGAGCGCGACGGTGTGGCCATCGACCTTCCGGTGGAAGACGTGGTGCCCGGCGATATCGTGGTGATCCGCCCCGGCGAACGCGTGCCGGTGGATGGCGAGGTGATCGATGGCACGTCCTATGTGGACGAGTCGATGATTTCCGGCGAGCCGCTGCCGGTGAAGAAAGCGGCGGGCGATGCGGTAACCGGCGGCACGGTAAACAGTGCGGGCGGCCTGCGGTTCAGGGTGACGCGCGTCGGCGCCGACACCATGCTGGCTGGCATTATCCGCATGGTGGAAGAGGCGCAGGGCTCGAAACTGCCGATCCAGGCACTGGTGGACCGCATCACGGCCCGTTTCGTGCCGGTGGTGATGGCGGTGGCGGCGTTGACGCTTGTCGCCTGGCTGGCCCTTGGGCCGGAGCCGGCGCTTGCCCATGCGCTCGTCAGCGCGGTGGCCGTGCTGATCATCGCCTGCCCCTGCGCCATGGGACTGGCAACGCCGGCGGCCATCATGGTGGCAACGGGCCGGGCGGCGGAGGCGGGTGTCCTGTTCCGTCGCGGCGAGGCCTTGCAGACCCTTTCCGACGCGACGCTGATCGTGCTGGACAAGACTGGCACGGTGACTGAAGGCCGGCCGGAGCTGACCGACCTGACGGTGGCCGAAGGGTTCGGCGCGGACGAGGTTCTGGCGCTGGCGGCGGCGGTGGAGGAACGGTCCGAGCATCCGGTGGGGGCGGCGATCGTCAAGGCCGCCAAGGCGAAAGGCCTGGTGCTGCCGGTGGTGGAGCGCTTCGATTCCGTGACCGGCTACGGCATTTCCGCCGAGGCCGCCGGGCGCAAAATCGAAATCGGCGCCGCGCGTTACATGGAAAAGCTGAATCTGTCTGTCAGCGCCTTCGCGGCGGAGGCCGAAAGGCTGGCGAGCGAGGGCAAGACGCCGCTTTATGTGGCGATCGACGGTGTGCTGGCGGCGGCTGTGGCCGTGGCTGACCCGGTGAAGCCGGGCAGCCGTGACGCGATTGCGGCTCTGAAGGCGCTCGGGCTTTCGGTGGCCATGGTGACGGGCGACAATGCCCGCACGGCGGACGCGATCGCCGGCCAGGTCGGTATCGACCGGGTGGTGGCCGATGTTCTGCCCGAGGGCAAGGTGAAGGCGATCCGCGCGTTTCGCGATGAGGGCGATGTAGTGGCCTTTGTCGGTGACGGCATCAACGACGCGCCGGCGCTGGCCGAGGCGACGGTGGGGCTTGCCATCGGCACCGGCACCGGGGTCGCCATTGAAAGCGCCGAAGTGGTGCTGGCAAGCGGTGACCTGATGGGGGCGGTGCATGCGGTGGAAATGAGCCGGGCGGCGCTTGGCAACATTCGCCAGAACCTGTTCTGGGCCTTCGGCTACAATGTCATCCTTATTCCCGTGGCGGCGGGCGCGCTCTGGCCCTTCTTCGGCATTTCGCTGTCGCCGATGATCGGTGCGGCGGCGATGGGGCTTTCCAGCGTTTTCGTGCTGGGCAATGCGCTGCGCCTGAAGCGGGTTAAGTTGACCGGACGACAGGAGGTGGGACGATGAATATCGGCGAGGCGGCTGAAGCCTCCGGTGTTTCAGCCAAGATGATCCGCTATTATGAGGAGATCGGGCTGATCCCGAAGGCCGAGCGCACTGCCAGCAATTACCGCACCTATGGCCCGGCTGCCGTGCATTCGCTGCGCTTCGTTCGCCGGGCCCGCGAACTGGGCTTTTCGCTGGAGGAGACGGCGACGCTTCTAAAGCTCTGGGCCGACAAGAGCCGCACCAGCGCCGCCGTGAAGCAGGTGGCGGCACAGCATGTGGCCGAACTGGAGCGCAAGATTGCCGGCCTTCAGGACATGCGCGCCACGCTGATCCACCTGATGCACTGCTGCGAGGGCAATGAACGACCCGATTGCCCCATTCTCAACGATCTGGCGGGTTCTGCGCCCGCCTGCCATTCCCACGACACATGAAAGGAAACCAACCATGACTGCGATTTTTACCGTGCCTGACATGACCTGCGGCCATTGCGAAAAGACCGTGCGCGCCGCGCTGGCGAAGGAACTGCCGGGTGCCGAAGTGGGCATCGACCTTGCCGCCCACCGGGTAACGGTCGAGGGGGACGGCGCGAAGGCCGAGGAAGCCATCCGCGAGGCCGGCTTCACGCCAGAGCCCGTCGCGGGCTGAGGGCTTGCATTTTGCATCCTCTCAATACATATGTAAAACAATATGTATTGAGAGGAGCTTGCTATGGCCAAGGACTACATTGAAATCACCAGAGAAATTTCGGCTGGCATGCGCGAAATGCGCAAGGACATGCCCGACGTGATGCAGGGCTTTTCCGCCCTGGCGGGCGCCGCCACCAAGGACAATGTTCTTTCCAAGAAGGTCAAGGAGTTCGTGGCGCTCGGCATCGGCATTTCCACGCGCTGCGACGGTTGCATCGGCTTTCACACCAAGGCGCTGATCGATCTGGGTGCGACAAGGCAAGAGTTCGAGGAAGTGCTGGCCATGGCCATCTACATGGGCGGTGGTCCTTCGGTGATGTATGCCGCCAATGCCATGCTGGCCTGGGAGCAATTCTCCGCCAAGGTGGAATGAATAGGAATAAATACACAAAAAGGAAAATAGTCATTGACACCGTGACGGTGCTTTGATAGGGTTTATGCATCGTCGGAGAGTTGCGCCTGAGGGCGCGGCACTGGCGGAAGAGTTTCAGGGTCCGGTTCGCCGGGCCTTTTCGTTTTGGGTTTCGAGGTCGTTTTCGCAGGGCGCGGAGGCGGCCTTTTTCTTTGGGATGCGCAGAATGGACGAGAGCGGATTTGCGCCGGGGTTGTTCGGTCTGTGGCCGGACCACCCGGCCTATGGCGTGCCGCAGCCGGAAGGGCAGGCTCTTTCACCGGAAATCAAGGCGGCGGGCCTGCCGGATGAGGGTGAATTGCGGCTCCTGCTCAACGACATGACGCTGGAAATGCGCGGCCAGTTCGACGCTTTCCGCACGTTGCGCGAGGCCTCCGCGCCGCTGATGGCGGGCGAGGCCGATGAAGCCGCCGGCAAGCTGGCCCGCGCCGACCTGAAAGCCGCTGCCGACGCCATGTCGCTGATCGTGCGGACATTGGAAAAGATCGACACGCTGCAACGCCAGATGGCCCGCGACCGCCAGCAAGCCGATGAACGCAATGCCGAACCGCAAGGTTACGATGACGCCAAACGCCATTTCCTCGACCTCATCGAACGGCGCGCGGAAGAGCGCGCGCGCCTTCTGTTCGCCGACTGGCTGCGCAACGGCGCTGGAACTGTTGCTGGGGCCGGGGGTGGCGCTGGCCCTGGGGAAGGTGAGAGCAGTTCGGGCTGAAGCTGTGGGGGAGGCCGGGAAAATTCCCGCTCTGCCCGCTGGTAGCGTTCCCGTCCGGCGGGAGAAGGAAGACCGAAAGATCTTGCCTCCCGAAGCTGTTTCTGGCGCAGACGCCGGTTCCTCCAGTGATCGCCTCTCCTCTGGCGGCGTTGGCTCGCAGGCCGCGGGCGTTGCTCCAGCCATGAAACCCTTCGATTTCACCCCGTATCTGCTTACCGACTGGGCCTTTCAGGGCAGGGTCTCGCAACAGCCGCCGGCGGGCGACTGGCGGACCTGGCTGATGATGGGCGGGCGCGGCTCCGGCAAGACGCGGGCGGGGGCAGAATGGGTGCAGGCGCTGGTGAAGGCCGCCGGACCACGGTCGGACCTGCGCATTGCGCTGGTGGCGGAAACGCTGGGCGATGCGCGCGAGGTGATGATCGATGGCGTTTCCGGCATCTGCCGGGTGGCGCGCGGCATGGTGCCGGAGTTCGAGGTGACGCGGCGCAGGCTGGTGTGGCCGAACGGGGCGATGGCGCAGGTCTTTTCCTCCGAAGACCCCGAAAGCCTGCGCGGGCCGCAGTTTCACTATGCCTGGTGCGACGAACTGGCGAAGTGGCGGCATGCGGAGGAAACCTTCGACATGCTGCAATTCGGGCTGAGGCTGGGCGACGACCCACGCCAGATCGTGACGACGACGCCCCGCCCGGTGCCGATCCTGAAACGGCTGATGGCCGATCCCGGCACGCGGCTGACACGGATGAAGACCGAGGAGAACAGCGCCAACCTCGCGCCGGGATTTCTGGCCGCGCTGGCCGACCGCTATGGCGGCTCGCGGCTGGGACGGCAGGAACTGGACGGCGAACTGATGGAAGACCGCGACGACGCGCTGTGGAAGCGTGAGCGGCTGGAAGCGCTGACCGTGCGCTTTCCGGGCACGCTCGCCCGCATCGTCGTGGGTGTCGATCCGCCGAGCGGCTCGGGTGCCAATTCCTGCTGCGGCATCGTCGTGGCGGGCATCGAGGAGACGGGCCGGGCCGTGGTGCTGGGCGACTGCTCCGTCGAGGGCATGAGCCCGGCAGGCTGGGCGCGGGCGGTGGTGACCGCCTATCGCCGCTTCGGGGCCGATCGGGTGGTGGCGGAAATCAACCAGGGCGGCGACATGGTGGCCTCGGTGCTGGCGAGTATCGACGCCACCCTGCCGGTGACGGCGGTCAGGGCGACGCGCGGCAAGTTTCTGCGCGCCGAGCCGGTCGCCGCCCTCTACGAGCAGGGGCGCGTGATGCATGCCGGGCGCTTTTGCGCGCTCGAAGACCAGATGTGCGACTTCGGGCCCGACGGATTGTCGGGTGGACGCTCGCCCGACCGGCTGGATGCGCTGGTCTGGGCGCTGACGGCCCTGATGCTGGACCGGGCGGGCGAACCGCGGGTGCGGGGCGTTTGACGGCCACCGCCACTACCAACTGTCCCGAAAGGAAAGAGAATGATCAACCGGCGTTTCTTTTTCGATACGGTGCGCGCACGGCTGTTCCATGGCCGGCTGCGGGCCGGGCAGATCGACGGCATGAACGCCATTCTCGACCGGTTCGAGGATGTGATGCCCGAGGGCGACGACCGGTGGCTGGCCTATATGCTGGCGACCGCCTATCACGAGACCGCCGAGACCATGCAGCCGGTGCGCGAGACACTGGCGCCAAGCGACGCGCGGGCGATGGCCATTCTCGACGATGCCTTCGCCAGGGGGCGGCTGAAGGGCGTAAAGACGCCCTACTGGCGGCTTGATACGGGCGGCAAAAGCTGGCTGGGGCGCGGCTTCGTGCAACTGACCCACCGCCGGAACTACGAGGCGATGACGAAGGTGACGGGGATCGACCTCGTGGCAGCCCCCGAGCGGGCGATGGAGATTGATGTGGCCGTGACCATTCTGTTTCGCGGCATGATCGACGGGTGCTTTACGGGCCGCAAGCTCGCCGACTTCTTCGCCGGCGACCGCGAGGATTGGACCGGGGCGCGGCGGATCATCAACGGAACTGACCGGGCCGTTCTGGTGGCGGGCTATGCCAGGACCTTTTATGCGGCGATCAGCTATGCGTGACCGCAGATCCCCCCATCCGCCTGCCGGCACCTTCTCCCCGAGAGGGAGAAGGGAGCAAGCCGCGATGCTTCGGTTTACAGCGTTCCGCGCCGCTTGAGGACGATGACGGCGAGGGTGGCGACCAGAAACCCATAGAGCGCGCCGCCGAGCGGCCAGTCCCATTCGACGCCGGGGCCGGTGAAGAAGCTGTCGTAATAATCGACCGTGGTGCCCCACAAAAGACCGGCGACGGTGGCGATGGCGATGAGGGCGAGCGGGCGGCGGGTGGAGAAAAAAGCGAGCGGGCCGATGACGGCAAGCGCCGGAGCGGCCACGACCGAATAGAACAGAAAGCCCTGGAACGCGACGCTGCCGGCTTCTTCGAGCAAGATGGAGAAAAGTTCGGCACGATCGGCCCCATCGGCGAGCATATCCGACAGGAGCGGCAGGGCCTCATCGGCGCTGCCGGCGAGGCCGAACAGAACGCTGACGATGAAGGCGGGCAGGATGAGGCCGAAGAAAACGGTCGAGACGAGGCGTGACAAGGCGGGGCTCCCTTTCGGGGCAACCTAACCGCAGCATTCGAAAAGGGAAAGGCGGTTTGCATTCGGCGCGATTGAGACAGGAACGCCGCCATGCTATGCGGGCTTTCATTGATTGAAAGGAGTTCCGCGTGATCCGCCACATCGTATTCTTCACCGTGCCGCGCGAAAATCTCGAAGCCGCGCGCAAGGGTCTATCGATCCTGACCGGTATTCCGCACGCGACGGTTCTGGAAATCGGCGAGAACGTCAAGACCGACCAGTGGGACCGCGATGTCGACATCATCGTCTACGGCGAGTTCGAGGACGAGGCGGCGCTGGCGGCCTACAAGGCGCACCCCGATTACCAGACGTCTACCGCGACGGTGAAGCCGCTGCGCGAAACCCGCATTGCCGCCGATTTCGATTCCGGCCGGGCGGTGAAGACGCCCATCCGCTGACGTGCCGTCCTTCGGGCGCACGTTGCCAAACGAAGGACGACACAGATGAGATTGCCGATCCGCCTGCCCTGGCGTACGCCCGCGCCCGCCGCGACTGAAACCGAAACCAAGACCGCCGCACCCCTCGCGGCGGTTTTTTCGTCTCAGGGTGGCGGTTGGTCGAACCGCCCTTATGCCGGCCTGGCCCGCGACGGCTATCTGCGCAACCCGGTAGGCCACCGCGCCGTGCGGCTGGTGGCGGAGACGGCGGCGAGCGTGCCGCTTCTGCTTTACGGTGAGGACGGCGAGCTTTCGGACCATGCGGCGCTGGCGCTGATGCGCCGCCCGAACGGGCGCATGGCCGGCCCGGATTTCTTCGAGGCACTTTACGCCCAGCTTTCGATTGCCGGAAACGTCTACATCGAACCGGTGGTGATTGCCGGGCAATTGCGCGAGCTTTATCTGCTGAGGCCCGACCGGATGCGGGTGATCGAGGGCGGCGACGGCTGGCCGGTGGCCTATGAATATCGGGCCGGAAATGTGGTGCGCCGTTTTGCCGTGGAGGGTGACGGGCCGCGCCTGCTGCACCTTAAAACCTTCCACCCGCTGGAAGACCACACCGGTTATGCACCGCTTTCTGCTGCACAGGCGGCGCTCGACCTGCACAATGCGGCGGCGACCTGGAACAAGGCGCTGCTCGACAACTCCGCACGGCCATCCGGCGCGTTGGTCTATCAGCCGAAGGAAGGCGGCAATCTTTCGCCCGCCCAGTACGACCGGTTGAAGCAGGAACTGGAGGAGGGTTATTCCGGCGCCGTGCGGGCCGGGCGGCCGCTGCTTCTGGAAGGCGGGCTCGACTGGAAGGCGATGGCGCTTTCGCCGCGCGACATGGATTTCATCGAGGCGAAGAACGGTGCGGCGCGCGACATTGCGCTGGCGCTCGGTGTGCCGCCGATGCTGATCGGCGTGCCGGGCGACAATACTTACGCCAACTATCAGGAGGCAAACCGCGCCTTCTGGCGGCTGACCGTTCTGCCGCTGATAGGCCGGGTGATGGCCGCGCTTTCGCCCTGGCTTTCGGAAGCCTACGGCGAGGCGCTGAGGCTGGAGCCGGATCTCGATCAGGTTTCCGGTCTTGCCGCCGAGCGCTCGGAACTGTGGGGCCGCCTTCAGGCCGCGACCTTCCTGAGCGATGCCGAAAAGCGCGAAGCCGTGGGTTACGCGCCGGATAACTGAGCTATTTCAAGGAGTAGGGGAGAGGGGTGGAATCGCTTTCCCGTTCCCTTGAATCGAAATGGGAACATGGTGAGCAGGCGCGTGAAGACGCGGAATCCGTTTGTGAGGAAATGTCGCCAAGCGATTCTGCCGACTCATCTTTCCCGCCCTTTTAAAGTGCCGCGTGAGCCGCACCCTCGCCGGGCGGAGCGGCTTCCTACCAGCCACAGCCTTAACGGAACCTTACCCATGACGGACTTCGTACCGGAGCCCGGCCTGACCGTACTGCGCCTTGCCGGCGCGGTGGCGGGGGCCGCGGTCTCTCTCGTCTATCTTCTGCCGAAAAGCCGGCGGGAGGCGGCGACGCGCTTTGCGACCGGGCTTGCCTGCGGCCTGATCTTCGGTCCTTCGGCCGGGCTGTGGATTGCCCGGCAGGCGGGGCTGGCCGACGCGCTTTCCGCCCACGAACTGCTGCTGACCGGATCGGCGGCGGCCAGCCTTTCCGCCTGGTGGGTGCTGGGCGCGCTGGTGCGCTTCGCCAGCCGCTACGGCGGGCCGAAGGGCTTCTGATTTCTCGAACACTGGAGACATGCCGATGCACGCAGCAAGGCGGGCAAACCCTTTCACGCGCAAATTCGCGAGCCTTTCGCTCTCCACGCTTTCCGGCGACGGAAGCTTTTCCGGTTATGCCAGCCTGTTCGGCGAGGTGGACCTCGCCAAGGACCGCATCGAGCGCGGCGCTTTTGCCGCAAGCCTTGCCGGGCGCGGCGCGGCGGGGGTGCGGATGCTCTACCAGCACGACCCCAACGAGCCGATCGGCGCGTGGACGGTGATCCGCGAGGACATGAAGGGGCTCTATGTCGAAGGGCGGCTTTCGCCGGGCGTGGCCCGCGCCCGCGAGGTACACGCGCTGATGAAGACCGGCGCTCTGGATGGCCTCTCCATCGGCTTCCGCACCGTGCGCGCCAAACGCGACGCGGCCACGGGCGTGCGCCGCATTCTCGAAGCCGACCTCTGGGAAATCTCGGTCGTGACCTTTCCGATGCTGCCGTCGGCCAGGGTCTCGAACGTGAAGAATGCGCGGTTTTTCCGCGACAAGGAAACGGAACTCGTCCGCTCTTTGAAGCGGGCGGCCCGCACCATGATCATGACAACCTTCAAGGGATGATGCCGATGACCATCGACACTGAGAAAACCGCCCCCGAAATCAAGGCCGTGCCGGAGACGGTGGCGTCCGCCTTCGACGAGTTCATGGAGGCCTTCGAGGCCTTCCGCGAAGTGAACGACCAGCGCCTGTCGGAGATGGAGCGCAAGCTTCCCCCCGATGCGCTGACCGTGGAGAAGATGGAGCGCATCAACCGCGCCGTGGACGAGCAGAAGAAGCTGCTCGACCAGCTCGTGCTGAAAAAGGCGCGCCCGGCGCTGGGCTCGGGAGGTGGCGCGGCGGAACCTTCCGAACACAAGGTGGCCTTCGACAGCTATGTGCGCCGGGGCGACGAGGCGAACCTGCGCGACGTGGAGGCCAAGGCCTATTCCGGCGCGACGGGTGGGGATGGCGGCTATCTCGCCCCGCCGGAAACGGATGCGGAGGTGGGCCGGCGTCTGGCGGCGATTTCCCCGATCCGCTCGCTGGCGACCGTGCGTCAGGTTTCCGGCGCGGTCCTGAAGAAGCCGTTCGCACCGTCCGGCCTGACCGCCGGCTGGGTGGGCGAGACGGCGGCGCGTCCGCAGACCAACACCCCGCAGCTTGCCGAGCTTTCCTTCCCGACCATGGAGCTCTACGCCATGCCGGCGGCGACGCAGGCGTTGCTGGACGATGCCGCCGTCGACATCGAAAGCTGGATTGCCGGCGAGGTGGAGACGGTGTTTGCCGAGCAGGAGGGGGCCGCCTTCATTACCGGTGACGGCGTGACCGCGCCGAAGGGCTTCCTGACCGAGGCCAAGGTGGCGGATGCGAGCTGGAGCTGGGGGTCGCTCGGCACGATCTCGACCGGGCAGGCGGGCGGTTTCAAGACCTCCGGCCCCTCCGACACGCTGATCGACACGATCTATGCGCTGAAGGCCGGTCATCGCCAGAACGCCTCCTTCGTGATGAACCGCAAGACCCAGAGCGTCATCCGCAAGTTCAAGGATGCCGACGGCAACTATCTGTGGATGCCGCCGGCCGGCCCCGGCCAGCCCGCCTCGCTGATGGGTTTCCCGGTGGCCGAAGCCGAGGAGATGCCGGACATCGCGGCGGACGCCCACGCCATCGCCTTCGGCGATTTCCGCGCCGGCTATCTGGTGGTCGACCGCGTTGGCCTGCGCATCCTGCGCGATCCCTATTCCGCCAAGCCCTACGTGCTGTTCTACACCACCCGCCGGGTCGGCGGCGGGGTGCAGAACTTCGAGGCGATCAAGCTGGTGAAGTTCTCGGCCTGACACCGGGCCGGGGATAGTGCCGCCCGTCCCTGCGGCTGTGACCTTGTGCCTTCTCCCCGGTTGGGGAGAAGGACGACGCGGCCGGATGAGGGCTTTCAGGAGTTTTCCATGACCTATGCGACCATTACTCCGCCCGCCGCGGAGCCGCTGACGCTTTCCGAAGTGAAGGCGCATCTCAGGCTCGACGGCGCGGAGGAGGATGCGCTGCTCTCGTCGCTGATCGCGGCGGCCCGCGCGCATCTGGAGGCTGAAACGGGCTTGAGCCTTATCGAGCGGACGCTGCGGCTTTACCGCGACGATTGGCCCGGAGAGGGGGTTCTGACCCTGTGCCACGGGCCGGTGAAGGCGGTTTCGGCAGTCACCGTGTATGACGAGGCGGGGGATCCCGCCTCCGTACCGATCACCGGATGCCGGCTGGACGGGGAGGCCCGGCCTGCCCGTTTGTGGTTGCCGCAAAAGCTGGCGCCGGGGGCGGCGCTGAACGGGATCGAGATCGATTTCGTTGCGGGCTTCGGGGCAAGCGGCGTGGACGTGCCGGATGCGCTGAAGCGGGCCATGCTGATGCATGTGGCGCTGATGTTTGCCTTTCGCGGGGCCGTGGCCGCGGAAAACCAGCCGGCGGGAGTGCCCGACGGCTATGACCGGCTGATCGCGCCCTTCCGCCTCAGGAGGCTCTGATGCCGCTCGTGTTCTTCGATCCCGGCCAGATGACCGCGCGGCTCGATCTTCAGCGTCCGGTCTCCTCCCCGGACGGCCAGGGCGGGGCGGCGGTTTCGTTCGAGACCGTCGCCGCGCTCTGGGCCCGTATCGAGCCGATGAACCATGCGCTGACGGAAGACGCTTCCCAGCGTGAGGTGATCCTGACGCACCGCATCTGGATCGCCCGGCGCGACGGGGTGCAGGCCGGAATGCGCTTCGTGAGGGGCGCGCGGGTTTTCGCGATCCGCGCCGTCCAAGATCCCGACGAGACGCAGCGCTATCTGGTCTGCCATTGCGAGGAGGACGGTGCATGAGCGCGGCCAATGCCCTGTTGAAGGCGATCCATGCCCGGCTTTTCGGCGATGGCGATCTCGTCGCCATGACCGGCGGGCGGGTGATGCTCGACCGGCTGGCCGACCGCACGCCGCTGCCGCTGGTGGCGCTGGGCGAGATGGACACCCGCGATGCCTCGACCGCGACCGAAGCGGGGGCGGAGCATCTGTTTTCGCTGACCGTATGGTCGGACGCCGAGGGGCGGCGCGAAGCGGAGGCGATCGCCGGCCGGCTTCGCACCCTGCTCGACGACGCGGCGCTGGCGCTGGAGGGCGCAACGCTCGTGAGCCTCTTTCACCTGAGGACCCGGACAAGGCGGGAGCCGAAGACCGGGCGGTTTGCCGCCGAACTTTCGTTTCGCGCCGTGACGGAGTGAGGGGGTCTCCCCATGTTCATTTCTGAAAGGATCAATCCATGAGTGCCCAGAAAGGCAAGGATTTGCTTTTGAAAATCCATGACGGCACGGTCTATGTGACCGTCGCGGGGCTGCGCTCTAAGCGCCTGTCGTTCAATGCCGAGACGGTGGATGTGACCGATGCCGAGAGCGCCGGGCGCTGGCGGGAACTGCTGGGCGGGGCGGGCGTGCAGCGCGCCGGGCTTTCCGGCACCGGCATCTTCAAGGATGCGGCTTCCGATGCGCGGCTGCGTTCGGCGTTCTTTGCGGGTGAAATTCTCTCCTGCCAGATCGTCATTCCCGATTTCGGCACGGTGACCGGCCCGTTCCAGTTGTCCGCGCTCGAATATTCCGGCCAGCACAATGGCGAGGTGCAGTTCGAGGCCGCACTCGAATCCGCCGGCGCGCTTTACTTCGGGGCGCTGTGATGGCCGGGCGGGCGAACCGCCGGCGCGGCGAGGTGGAGGCGATTCTGGGCGGCGAGCGGCGCATTCTGTGCCTGACGCTGGGGGCGCTGGCCGAGCTGGAAACGGCCTTTGCGGTGGACGACCTCGCCAGTCTGGGCGCGCGCTTTGCTAATGGCCGGCTGAAGGCGCGCGATCTCATCCGCATCATCGGCGCGGGACTGCGCGGCGGCGGCAATGTCTTTTCCGACGAGGAGGTGGCGGCGCTCGACATTGACGGCGGTGTGGCCGGGGCGGGGCGGATCGTCTCCGACCTGCTGACGGCGGCTTTCGCTGCCGAGGGGGAGGCGGCCGCAACAAACCCTTGAGCGCCGCAGCGGGCGCGCCAGGACCCTTTCCCTGGGGTGAGGCGCTGCATGCCGGGCTTTGCCTGCTGCGGCTGCCGCCGGCAGTCTTCTGGGCCATGACGCCGCGTGAATTCTTTGCTGCCACGGGCGGGCTCAAGCCGCGCGGGGCAGCGCCCGCGCGCGGTGATCTCGATGCGCTGATGCGCGAATTCCCTGATCGAAAGGGTTGACCATGACCGATGACGACTATTTGACCGCCGAGGGCGGGGTGAACGCGCTGGGCGACACGATTTCCGATCTGGAGGGGCGCTCGCGCGCCTTCGGCTTGGCGCTGACGGCGGCGCTGAAGGGGGCGACTATCGACGGCAAGGGGCTGGACGGCGTGTTGCAGACGCTGGGCAACCGGCTTTCCTCCATCGCGCTGAGCGCCGGGCTGAAGCCGCTGGAAACACTGGTGTCGAACGGGGTTTCCAGTGCGGCTTCCGGGCTTGGCTCGCTGTTTGCCTTTGCCGACGGCGGCGTGCCGGGGCGGGTCGTGCCCTTTGCCGATGGCGGTGTCGTTTCGGCTCCCTCCTATTTTCCGATGGGCGGCGACATGGGCCTGATGGGTGAGGCAGGGGCGGAGGCGATCCTGCCGCTGAAACGCGGCGCGGACGGCTCGCTCGGCGTGGCGGCAGGGGCGGGAGGCGGCACGCAGATCGTGTTCAACGTGACCGCGCAGGACGCGCAGAGCTTCCAGAAAACCGAAGGGCAGATTGCCGCCATGCTGGCGCGTACCGCCGGGCGCGGACGGCGGCAATTGTGAGCCGGACGCGGCTGACGAGAAAAGGACGATGTGATGGCGACGGGGTTTCATGAGGTGCGGTTTCCGCTGCGGCTGGCGCTCGGCGTTTCTGGTGGGCCGGTGCGGCGCACCGAAATCGTTAACCTTTCCAACGGGCGGGAGACGCGCAACAGCCGCTGGGCGCATTCGCGCCGCGCCTATGACGCCGGGTCGGGCGTGCGCTCGGTGGCCGATCTCTACGAGGTGCTGGAATTCTTCGAGGCGCGGCAGGGCCAGCTTTACGGCTTCCGCTTCCGCGACCCGCTCGACAATGCGTCCGCGCCGCCGGAGGGAACGATCTCGCCGCTCGACCAACGCATCGGCACCGGCGATGGCGCGGCGACGACCTTCCAGCTCGTGAAACGCTATGGCGATTCCGAAGCCGCCTATGAGCGAACGATCCTGAAGCCTGTCGCCGGTTCGGTTCGGGTAGCGGTGGCCGGCACGGAGAAGGCGGCCACCGCATTTGCCTGCGACAGTGAAACCGGGATCGTGACCTTTGCCGCTGGGCATGTGCCGCCTACCGGGGCGGCGGTGACGGCGGGCTTTTCCTTCGACGTGCCGGTGCGTTTCGACACCGAGCGGATCGACGTCAACCTCTCGGCCTTCCGGGCCGGGCGCATTCCCGCCATTCCGCTGATGGAGATATTGCCATGAGGACGATACCCGCACCGCTGGCCGCGCATCTCGCCAGCGGGGTGACGACGCTGTGCCACTGCTGGCGACTGACCCGGCGCGACGGCGCGGTGATGGGCTTTACCGATCACGACCGCAGGCTGACCTTCGCTGGCACCGACTTTCTCGCTGCCAGCGGCTTTGCCGCCAGCGAACGCGAGGAGGAGGCCGGGCTTTCCGCCGCCACCAGCGAGGTGGCGGGCGGCTTTTCCAGCGAGGCGATCCGTGAGGCCGATCTTGCCGCCGGTCTCTATGATGGCGCGCGGGTGGAGCTTTTCCTCGTCAACTGGACCGCGCCTTCGCAAAACCTGCTGCTGAAGGTGGAGGATGTGGGCGAGGTGACGCGGGCGGGCGGCGAATTCCGCGCCGAATTGCGGGCACTTGCGCACCGGCTGTCCCAGCCGCAGGGCCGGGTCTATGCGCGTCGTTGCGATGCGACGCTCGGCGATGCACGTTGCGGCGTTTCGGTGGCGGGCGGCACGTTTCGCGCCACCGGCATGGTCACGGCGGTGACGGATGAAAGCCGGTTGCGGGTGAACGGGCTTTCCGGCTTTGCGGCGGGTTTCTTTCGGCACGGGCGGTTGACGTTTACCGATGGTGTGCTCGCCGGGACCATTGCCGAAATTGACGGGCAGGACGGCGCGGCGCTCAGGCTGTGGCTGCCGCTGGCCGCGTTGCCAGCGGTCGGCGATGGCGTGATGGTGACGGCGGGCTGTGACGGCAGCTTCGCCACCTGCCGCGCCAAATTCGCCAACAGCGCCAATTTTCGCGGCTTTCCGCACATGCCGGGGGCGGACTTCGCCTATTCCTACGCCGATGGCGAGACCGTGCACGATGGCGGGGTGCTGTTCGAATGAGCGTGCGCGAGGAGGTTCTGACCATCGCCGCGCGCTGGATCGGCACGCCCTACCGGCATCAGGGCGCGCGCGAAGGCGTCGGCTGCGACTGTCTCGGCCTGGTGCGGGGTATCTGGCGCGAGATTTATGGCGCGGAACCCGAACTGGTGCCGCCCTATGCGCCCGACTGGGCCGAACGTTCCGGTGAGGAACGGCTGATGCAAGCAGCGGAGCGGCATTTCGGGCCGGCTGTGCCGTTTGATGCGGCGCTGCCGGGCGATCTTCTGCTGTTTCGCTGGCGGCAGGGTTTTGCCGCCAAGCATGCCGGCATTCTGGCCGGCCCCGACACCTTCATTCACGCCTATGAGCAGGCGGCGGTGGTGCGTTCGCCGCTGACGCCGGGCTGGGCGCGGCGCATCGCCGCTATTCACCGTTTTCCGGAAAGGTAAGGCCATGGCGACCCTTCTGTTTCAGGCGGCGGGTGCCGCCATCGGCGGCATTTTCGGGCCAGTGGGGGCGGCCCTTGGCCGGGCGGCGGGTGCACTGGCTGGCAATCTTGTCGATACGAGCCTGATCGGCGGCACGACGACGGTACGCGGCAGCCGGCTTTCGACCGCGCGGCTGGCGGGGGCCGACGAGGGGGCGGCGATCCCGCGCGTTTACGGCACGCTCCGCATCGGCGGCACGCTGATCTGGGCAACGCGTTTCGAGGAAGAGGTCAATGCCACCCGCACCGGCGGCAAGGCCGGCGGCAGCCGCGTGCAGAATTACCGCTATTACGCCAATCTGGCGGTCGGTCTCTGCGAGGGGCCGGTGGCGGCGATCCGGCGCGTATGGGCTGACGGACGTGAACTCGACCTGACCGGTATCGAGATGCGCTTTCATCGCGGAACCGAAACGCAGCAACCCGATCCGTTGATCGAGGCGAAACAGGGTGAGGGCAATACCCCGGCCTATCGCGGGCTCGCCTATGTCGTCTTCGAGCATCTGCCGCTCGACGGGTTCGGCAACCGCATTCCCGTGCTGCAATTCGAGGTGCTCCGTCCGGTGGGGACGCTGGAGAAGGAGATACGCTCGGTCGTCGTCATTCCCGGTGCGACCGAGGCGGGCTATGCGACGGAACAGATGCGCGAGCGGACGGGCGATGGGGCGCTTGCCATCCTGAACCGGCACGCAATGGCCGCTCCGACTGACTGGCAGGCCTCGCTCGATGAGTTGCAGGCGATGTGCCCGAACCTCGAAAGCGTGGCGCTGGTCGTGACCTGGTTCGGGACCGACCTGCGGGCCGGCCACTGCCGGATCGTGCCGGGCGTGGAGCAGGGGACACGGGAGGGTGAAAGCCTGCCGTGGCAGGTGGCGGGGATGAACCGGGCGGCGGCGCATCTCATCAGTCGGAACAATGGCGGCCCGGCCTATGGATCGACGCCCTCCGATCGCAGCGTGCTGCAGGCCATTGCCGATCTCAAGGCGCGTGGGCTGAAGGTTCTGCTCTATCCCTTCGTGATGATGGATATTGCCGCCGACAACGACCTGCCGGACCCCTATGGCGGGGTGCGGCAGGCGGCCTATCCCTGGCGCGGGCGGATCGGTCTCTCGCCGGGAAGCGAGGATGGCACCGCAGCCGTGACTGCGGAGATCACGGCCTTTTGCGGAGCCGTTACGCCATCCGATTTCACCGTGCAGGGCGGGCTTTCTGTCTATGCCGGGAGCGACGCGGGCTACCGCCGGCTGCTGCTGCATTATGCCAGGCTTGCGGCGCTCGCGGGTGGGGTGGACGGCTTCATCATCGGTTCGGAAATGCGCAGGCTGACGACGTTGCGCGATGCGACGGGCGGCTTTCCCTTTGTCGATGCGCTGATGCGGCTGGCAGAGGACGTGCGCGGTCTGGTCGGGCCGGGAACAGCGCTGACCTATGCCGCCGATTGGAGCGAATATTTCGGGCATCACCCGGACGATGGGTCGGGTGATGTGATCTTCCACCTCGATCCGCTGTGGGCGCATCCTGACATCGACGCGGTGGGGATCGACAATTACATGCCGCTCTCCGACTGGCGGGACGAGGATCTGGCCGGGGCGAACCCGGACGGATTCCGGCTCTGCGATGATACCGTGGCCATGCGGACGCAGGTGACGGCGGGCGAGGGGTTCGACTGGTTCTATGCAAGCGCAGCGGACCGCGCAGACCGGGTCCGCACGCCGATCACCGACGGGCTTGCGGGCAAGGACTGGGTGTTTCGCTACAAGGATCTGGTAAACTGGCGGGACAACCGGCATTTCAACCGGATCGGTGGTGTGGAGCAATCGACGCCAACGGCGTGGGTGCCGGGGTCGAAGCCGATCTGGTTCACCGAACTCGGTTGCCCGGCCATCGACAAGGCCGCGAACGAGCCGAACGTGTTTGTCGATCCGAAATCGGCGGAAAGTGAAGTGCCCTATTTTTCCGGCGGCGCGCGGGCCGACAGCCAGCAGCGGCGGTTTCTGGAGGCACATTTCGGCCATTGGCGGATGAACGGACCGGTTGAGCCAAAGAATATTTTCCTCTGGGCCTGGGACGCGCGGCCTTACCCGGCTTTTCCGGCGGAAACGGGCATATGGTCGGACGGCGAGAACTGGCGCACCGGCCACTGGCTGAACGGGCGGCTGGGTACGGCGACGCTGGCCGATGCGCTCGCCGCCATTCTCTCCGACCACGGTATCGATGATTTCGACGTGAGTGGTGTTTCCGGTGATCTTGGCGGCTATGTGCAGGGTGATGTTGCTTCGGCGCGCGACCTCATCGAGCCGCTGATGGCGACGTTCCAGATCGACATGCGGGAAGAGGGTGGAACGCTGGTGTTCCGCTCGCGGGGTGCGGCAAGCCTTGATCCGACGACGATCACCGTGCTGGCCGAGGAAAAGGATGAACCCCTGTGGCGGGAGACGCGCGACCATGACAGCGACGTTCCGGCGGGCACGATCCTGACCTTCAGCGATGCCGACAATGCCTATGAGACGGCGAGCGTGCGGTCCCGCCGTGTGGCGGGGAGCAGCGCGCGGCTTCTGAACGACAGCCTGCCGGCGGCGCTGAACCGTGACACGGCGTTGGCGGCGAGCGAGGCGCGGTTGCGCGCCGCCCATCTGGGGCGCCGAACGGTGACGTTTGCGCTGCCGCCGCAGGACGTCGCCCTGACGGTGGGCGACGCGGTGCGTCTGGAGCGGGGACCTGCGGGCCGGTTTCAGGTGGCACGGATCGAGGAAGGTATCTTGCGACGTTTCGAGGCGCTGGAAATTGCTCCGGGTGGGGCGACTGTGGCTTCGACGCCTGTGACCGGACCGGTTTCGGGCTCGATGGTGGCGAGCGGCTTCGCGCCGCTGCTGCGTTTCATGGACCTGCCGATCTATGAAGATGGTGATGCCGCCTCCTTTGCCAGGGTGGCGGCGCTGGCACGGCCATGGCGACGGATGGCGATTTCCTCCGCAGCCGGCGCTGAAGCTTATGGGTTGCGCATGCGGCTCGAGCGACCGGCCCGAACGGGCGATCTGGTTGAGGCGCTTTTGCCGGGAGCAAGCGGGCGTTTCGACCGCGCCCGGGCCCTGACCGTGCGGCTCAGTTACGGCGCGCTTTTCTCCGTGGACGAACGGGACGTGCTGAACGGCGCCAACCGCATGGCAGTGCTTTCGAACAATGGTGAGTGGGAGGTTCTGGCCTTTGCGACGGCGGACGAGATTGCCGCCGGACACTGGCGGCTGACCGGTCTGTTGCGCGGGCTGGCGGGAACCGAGGACGCCATGGCGGCGGGTGCGGCTGCGGGCAATGCCGTCGTGCTGCTGGACGAGGCGGTGCGCCCGCTCGGGCTTGCCGCCGGCGAGGCCGGGCTTTCCCTGAACTGGATTGCCGAAGCGGTCGGCGCTGCCGGCGGCATGGCCGGTCCCGTCGTCTTTGCCGGAGGGCTTCGGGCGCAGACCCCGCTTTCGCCGGTGCATGGGCGGGCACGGCGGCAGGCCGGTGGCGACATCCTCCTGACCTGGGTTCGGCGCGGCCGGATCGATGCCGATAGCTGGCTGGCGACGGACATTCCACTGGACGAGGAAAGTCTCGGCTTTCGCGTCGAGATACTGAGCAGCGGCGGCGCGCTTCGAAGGCACATGGAAACGGCGACGACGACGGCGACCTATACGGCGGCGCAGGAGGCCGTCGATTTCGGCGATGCGCAGGCGGCGCTGAGGGTGCGGATACGCCAGAAGGGGCGGCTGGTGGGCCTCGGGGTTCCGTTCGAGGCCACCATTCCCGTGATGTGACGATCAAGAAAGGGTGATTGCAATGAAGAACTGGTACCAATCAAAGACGGTCTGGGGTGCGCTGGTGGTGATCCTATCGGCATTGCTGCGAGCGGCCGGCTACGAGTTCGGTGAGGCGGAAGCGGCGCAACTGACGGATGCGGCGGCGACCATCGCCACGGCCATCGGCGGCTTGCTGGCGCTTTACGGGCGGCTGACCGCAAAGTTGCCGATTTCGCAAAAGTGAACGGCTTTTGCGGTGCAAAAAATGCGCCGCGCTGCCATTCATTTGCCATTCAGCCGTAGTGGGTTACATACTGTGTCATAGTAATTCACGATGGAAATCGAGTTATGGCGTCTCCCCTGATCATCGCGGCTTTGGCGGCGGGCCTTTCCGGCTTCTCTTCTGCAGACGGTTTGCCGCGCGCTGAAGTGTATCTGGTGGCCGGCGATTGCCGCGCCGCAGCCAGCAAGGCCGTGGCGCAGACGGGCGGCGAGCTTCTTTCCGCGCAACCCGCCTCGGACGGGCAGAGCTGCATCATTACCGTTCTCGTGCAGGGCAACGGCAATGAGCGCCCGCGCAAGGTAACGATGAAGCTGCCGATGTAGCGCGGCGGGGGCCGGACGCCGGGCCGCAGGCGCAAAACGCGGCAAGCCGAAAAAGACAAGCAAGAAGAGGGAGCCCGAAAAGCCGAAACGGTGACGGGCCTTGCGAAGGGGACGAAATGCGCATTCTGGTCGTCGAGGATGATGTAAACCTCAACCGGCAGCTCGCCGATGCTCTGAAGGAATCAGGCTATGTCGTCGATCAGGCCTATGATGGCGAAGAGGGCCACTATCTCGGCGATACCGAGCCTTACGACGCCGTGATCCTCGATATCGGCCTGCCGGTAATGGACGGCATTACCGTGGTGGAAAAGTGGCGTTCCGCCGGAAAGGCGATGCCGGTTCTGATCTTGACCGCCCGCGACCGCTGGAGCGACAAGGTGGCGGGCATCGATGCCGGCGCAGACGACTACGTGACCAAACCCTTCCATGTCGAGGAAGTGATGGCCCGCATTCGCGCGCTCATTCGCCGCGCGGCCGGTCATGCTTCCTCCGAAATCGTCTGCGGTCCGGTGCGCCTTGATACGAAAAGCTCCAAGGCGACCGTCAACGGTGTGGCGCTGAAACTGACCTCGCATGAATTCCGGCTGCTTTCCTACCTCATGCACCACATGGGGCAGGTGGTTTCCCGCACTGAACTGGTCGAACATATGTACGATCAGGATTTCGACCGTGATTCCAACACGATCGAGGTGTTCGTCGGACGCCTGCGCAAGAAGCTCGGCGTTGACTTGATCGAAACGGTGCGCGGGCTGGGTTATCGCATGCAGGAACAGTAACGATGGCCGCATTCGCTGGCATGGACACGGGGCAGGCGGCACAATGACGGGCGAGGTGAAAAGCCGGACGCCCTCGCTGACCGTGCGCGTGCTTTTGCTGGCGACGCTGTGGTCTGCGCTGGCGCTTGTCGGAATTTCGTTTGCTATTTCAAAGCTTTATCGAGAATCGACCGAGCGCGGCTTTAACGACATCCTGCGCGCCCAGCTTTACAACGTCATCAACGCCATCTCCATCAATGACCAGCAGGCCATTTCCGGCACGCCGCAGCTCGGTGATCTGCGCTTTTCTCAGCCCGGAAGCGGCTGGTACTGGGTGGTGGAGCCGCTTGGCAATTTCCAGACGCCGGCGCTTGTATCCTCATCCATCGGGGTTTCCGGCCTGCCGGTGCCGAGCCTGCTGGAAGTTCCCTTCGACAGGCGCTACGAGCGCTTCTATGCGCTGTCCGACGGCAGCGGCAACCGGGTGCAGGTGGCGGAGACCGAAGTCGTTCTCGATGGCGACGGCCGGGCCGCCCGCTTCCGCGTGACCGGCAATCTCGCCGTGGTCGAGGAACAGATCGCCGATTTTTCCCGCAGCCTGCACGTGGCGCTCGCCGTTTTCGGTTTTGGCAGCCTTCTGCTCAACGGTCTTGCCATTCTCTATGGTCTGAAGCCGCTCGACCGCGCCCGTGCCGCCCTTGGCAAGGTGCGCAATGGCGAGGCGGAGCGTCTGGAAGGCGATTTTCCGCGGGAAATCCAGCCTTTGGCCAATGAGATGAACGCGCTGATCGACAGCAACCGCCGCCTTGTCGAGCGCGCGCGTATGCAGGTCGGCAATCTTGCCCATTCGCTGAAGACGCCGATTGCGGTGCTGCTCAACGAATCGAATCTCATCGAAAAGCAGCAGGGGGATGTGGTGCGCGCGCAAGCCGAGGCGATGCAGGCGCAGGTGCAATCCTACCTGCACCGTGCCCGTATCGCCGCGCAACGCGAATCGGTTCTGGCCCGCACGGAAGTGGAGCATGTGCTGGAACGGCTCGTGCGCGTGATGCGCCGGCTTAACCCCGACACGGTATTTGAACTTTCGATCGCCGGGCCGGGCCTGACACTCGCAATGGAGCAGCAGGATGTTGAGGAAGTGGTGGGCAATCTTCTGGAGAATGCCGCCCGTTATGCACAGGAACACGTCATCGTGAAGGCGATTGCTATCGAGGCGGAGCGCCCCGAAGAGCCGGGCAAGCGCCTGTGGATCGAACTCTCCGTCGAGGATGACGGGCCGGGCCTCGATTCGGAACAGGCGCAGAAAGCGCTGAAACGCGGCGCGCGGCTGGATGAAAGCAAGCCCGGAACGGGGCTCGGCCTTTCGATCGTGCGCGAGATTTCCGGCGAGTATCATGGCTCGCTGACGCTTTCGCGCGGGGAGAGCGGTGGGTTGAAGGCGCTTCTTCTTCTACCCGCTGTGGTGAAAGAACCTGCGTGACGGCTGGAAAAACGTGAGAAAACGTGAAAAACAGTTACATCGCACCGCACACGACGTGAGGCGCGGTCTTTTTCGTCATACGGATTTTAAGATGGCCTCTTCGCTTGCTCGTGTCATCCTGCTGCCATGCCTCGTTGCGGTTGTTGCCACCGGTTGTGTTACGCGGGGTAGCACGACGGGCAGCGGGATGCTTACCGGTGGTCGCGCGTCAGGCTCTTCCGCTTTTCTGAGCGCGCTTCAGGGCGGCATTGTGGCGCGCAGCGGACTGACGCTGAGCGGCAGCGACGGCCAGCGTGCGCTGGAGGCCGAATATCAGGCGCTGGAAGCCGCACCCGGCGGCCAGCCCGTGGTGTGGGAAGGTCGTGGCGCCAAAGGCAGCGTCGTTGCCGCCGCGCCCTATCAGGTCGGCGCTCAGAACTGCCGGCAGTACAGACACTCTCTGGAGGCTTCCGGCAAGCAGGCAACCGTTCGTGGGGCAGCTTGTCGCAACCCGGACGGAACCTGGACGCCGTTGACATAAGTCAAGGCCAGAGCCAGTTTGACCCCGCATACAGATGGTGAAACGGAAGTCCCCGGCATAGGGTCGGGGAGGCTGCTTGGGCCTGCGGCCTAACGCCTCAATTTCGCGTCATCTCCGGTTTGGCAGTTGGAATACGCCACCGGCTAACGTAATGGGCCTTCATGCTGTTCTGGATCATCGTCGCTATTTTGACCGCCGCCGTCGCCGTGTTTCTGCTTAAGCCGCTGATGCGACCGGGGCGGGAAGGCGATGCCGCACGCACGGGTGAAGCCGCCGTCTATAAAGACCAGTTGAGGGAAATCGACCGTGATCTGGCCGGGGGGCTGATCGGTGAGGTCGAGGCGGACAATGCCCGTGCCGAGATCGGCCGCCGCCTGATTGCCGTTTCGGCAACAGGTGCCGCTGACGGCCGCCGCGCCTCCGGTGCGACCCTGCGCAAGATTGCGGCAGGGATTGTCATCGTTGTCTTGCCCGCGACGGGGCTCTGTCTTTACTTGCTGACCGGCAGTCCGGGTACGCCGGACCAGCCGCTGGCAGCACGTCTGGAAAATCCCGGCAACAATCTCGACCTCCTCGTGGCCAAAGCCGAGCGGCATCTGGCCGAAAATCCGAACGACGGCAAAGGCTGGGACATTCTCGCGCCGATCTATTACCGCGGCGGGCGACTGGGGGATGCGGAACTTGCCTACCGGAATGCGATCCGCTTTCTGGGCGTAAACGCCGAGCGTGCGACGGGGCTCGGCGAAACGATCATGGCCGGCAATCAGGGTATCGTGACCGAAGACGCGCGCCTTGCCTTCGAGGAGGCCGCGCGTCGTGAGCCGAAAAGCCCGCGCCCGCGCTTCTATCTGGCGCTGGCCATGGAGCAGGCGGGGCGCCGCGACGAGGCGAAGGCTGCATTTGAAGCGCTTGAAAAGGATTCACCGGCGGATGCGCCGTGGCTGCCGCTTCTGCGCGAACACATTGCCAAGAACAGCAGCGACGGGCCGCCTGTCGCGAGCGCGCCGGGCAACCCGACCGAAGCGGATGTGAAGGCTGCCGAAGGTATGACATCCGGCGACCGGCAGGAAATGATCCGCGGCATGGTCGCCAGCCTCGACGCCAGGCTGAAGGAAGACCCGAACAATTTCGAAGGCTGGATGCGACTGGTTCGCTCCTATGCGGTTCTGGGCGAAAAGGACAAGGCCGTGGCCGCGCTGAAGGTCGCATTGACGACCTTCCCCGCCGATGGGACGGAGGGAAGGCAACTCGTGGCGATGGCCAAGCAGGCGGGCCTCGATGTGGAAGGAGCGATGAAATGACACGCAAGCAGAAGCGCCTGGCCGTAATCGCAGGGGGAATGAGCTTCATTCTCGCCGCCGTTCTGCTCATCATGTTCGCGTTTGGCCAGTCGGTCGCCTACTTCTACATGCCGGGCGACATCGCCAAGGCGAACCTGACGCCCGGTACGCGCATCCGTCTCGGCGGTCTGGTGGCCGAGGGTTCGGTGGTACGTGGCGAGGGTTCGACGGTGTCGTTCAAGGTAACGGACGGCAACACCGAAATTCCGGTTTCCTACACCGGCATTCTGCCCGATCTCTTCCGCGAAGGGCAGGGCGTGGTGACCGAAGGACGGTTTGCCGAAGGCGGGCCGCAGTTCACGGCCGACACCGTTCTCGCCAAACACGACGAGAACTACATGCCGAAGGAAGTGGCCGACCGCCTGAAGGAACAGGGTCTCTGGCAGCACACCGAGGAGGGCAAGCCATGATCGTTGAAATCGGTCACTATGCGCTGGTTCTGGCTCTTGCGGTGGCGCTGATCAATTCGGTGTTGCCGGTGATCGGTGCAAGGCGCAACGATGCCGGCATGATGGAACTGGCGACAACCGGCGCTTACGCCCTTTTCGTGCTGGTGCTGCTGTCCTTTCTGTCGCTGGTCTGGGCCTACGAGGCCTCGGATTTCTCCGTCAAGAACGTCTGGGAAAACTCGCATTCAGCCATGCCGGCGATTTTCCGCTTCTCGGCGGTCTGGGGCAATCACGAAGGCTCGATGATGCTCTGGCTGCTTATCCTGACCTTCTTTTCGGCGCTGGTTGCCCTGTTCGGCCGTAACCTACCGGAATCGTTGAAGGCCAATGCGCTGGCCGTCCAATCCTGGATGGGGGTGGCCTTCGCGCTGTTCATTCTCCTCACCTCCAATCCCTTCATCCGTCTCAGTCCCGTTCCGGCGGAGGGCGAAGACCTCAATCCGATCCTGCAGGATGTCGGCCTCGCCATTCATCCGCCGCTGCTCTATCTCGGCTATGTCGGCTTTTCGGTCAGCTTCTCCTTTGCCATCGCGGCCCTGCTCGACGGACGGCTGGATGCGGCCTGGGCGCGCTGGGTGCGCCCGTGGACACTCGCTGCCTGGACATTCCTGACGGCGGGTATCGCCATGGGATCCTACTGGGCCTATTACGAACTCGGCTGGGGCGGCTGGTGGTTCTGGGACCCGGTGGAAAACGCTTCGCTGATGCCGTGGCTGGCGGGAACGGCGCTTCTGCACTCGGCGCTGGTGATGGAGAAACGCGAGGCGCTGAAGATCTGGACAGTTCTTCTGTCCATCGTCACCTTCTCGCTGTCGCTGCTCGGCACCTTCCTCGTGCGCTCGGGCGTGCTGACCTCGGTGCACAGCTTCACGACCGATCCGACCCGCGGCGTGTTTATTCTCGGCATCCTGATGCTGTTCATCGGCGGCGCCTTCGCGCTGTTTGCATGGCGCGCGCCGTTGCTCAAGGCCGGTGGCCTGTTCGCGCCGATCTCGCGGGAGGGGTCGCTTGTCCTCAATAACCTCATCCTGACGGTGTCGATGGGATCGGTGCTGATCGGCACGCTTTATCCGCTGGTGCTGGAAACGTTGACCGGCGAGAAGATTTCCGTCGGTGCGCCGTTCTTCAACCTGACCTTCGGCCTCCTGATGGTGCCGCTGTTGATTGCCGTGCCCTTCGGGCCGCTTCTGGCCTGGAAACGGGGTGACCTTCTGGGCGCGCTGCAACGACTTTATGTCGCTGCCGGCCTTGCTCTGGTGGCGGGGCTTGTCTTCTTCTATGCGAAGAATGGCGGTCCGGTTCTGGCGGTGCTGGGGCTTGCCGCCGGGTTCTTTCTGGTCTTCGGCGCGCTTGCCGACCTCTGGTACCGCGCGGGCTTTGGCAAGGTTTCCGTCTCCACTGGCTGGAAGCGGCTGACGGGCCTGCCGCGTTCGGCCTTCGGCACGGCGCTTGGCCATGCGGGGCTTGGCATCACCGTGCTTGGCATCGTCGCGGTCACGACCTTCGAAACGGAAAACGTCGTGGAAATGACGCAAGGCCAGACTGTTCAGGCGGGCGGCTTCGCGGTCAAGTTTGACGGCATGCGAGCGACGAAGGGTCCGAACTTTACCGAAGAGCAGGGCCATTTCTCCATCAGCCGCGACGGCGTGCAGGTGGCCGATACATGGTCGTCCAAGCGTCTCTACACCGCACGGCGCATGCCGACGACCGAAGCCGGTATCGTGACTTTCGGAACGAGCCAGCTTTACATCTCGCTGGGTGATCCCATGTCGAACGGCGGCATTGTCGTACGCATCTGGTGGAAACCCTATGTGCTGCTGATCTGGGGCGGCGCGCTGGTAATGATGGCGGGCGGGTTCGTTTCGTTGAGCGATCGGCGTCTGCGCGTCGGCGCGCCGGCCCGACGCGCCAAGCCGGTAAAGGCATATGCCGCGGAGGCTGCCGAATGACCCGCGCGCTCTTTCTTGCCCTGTGTCTGCTGTTGACGGCCTCGCCGGTACTGGCAGTCAATCCGGACGAGGTGCTGTCCGATCCCGCTTTGGAGGCGCGCGCACGCGGGCTTTCCGCCAACCTGCGCTGCATGGTTTGCCAGAATCAGTCGATTGACGACTCCAATGCAGAACTGGCCCGCGATCTGCGCATTCTGGTGCGTGAACGGATCGTCAAGGGCGACACGGATGAGCAGGTCATCAACTACGTCGTTTCGCGTTATGGCGAATTCGTTCTGCTGAAACCGCGTCTGAGTGCGAGGACCCTTGTTCTGTGGGGAGCGCCGGCGGCCCTGTTCGTGATTGGTCTGGGCGTTCTCATCATCTTTGCGCGCCGGCGTCCGTCGGTAGCGGGTGCGGTGCCGCTGAGCGATACGGAAAAGGCCGAACTGGATCGTCTCCTGAACCGGGACAAGACGGACGAAAGCTGATTGCCAACCTTACGAATAATTCATCCCGCGGACACTTCGCAGTAAGGTGACACCACCTATATCTTCACCATCCACCGCTTCCCGCCCACGGGCGGCCGCAGTCAAGTGAAGAAAGAAGGTAAGTTCGCCATGCTCACCCGCAAGAATGGTTCTCTCTCGCCCAAGACGATCCTGAAAAGCTCTGCTGTTGCCGGGCTTGCCGCTGTCATGCTGATGTCCGGTCTGCCGGCCGGCGTCACGCTCTCCCAGGCCGCGCCCGTCAAGGTCAACGCGCCACAGGTCGCAAGCTTTGCCAATGTGGTCGATGCCGTTTCTCCCGCCGTCGTTTCCGTTCGTGTCCAGTCCAACGTTCAGACCGCCTCGGATGACAGCGGCCCCTCCTTCGGCTTCGGCGGTCGCGGCTTCGACAGCCTGCCTGAAGATCACCCGCTGAAGCGTTTCTTCCGTGAATTCGGCGGCCCCGGCATGGGTGGCCCGGACGGCAAGGACCGCCCGCGTGACCGCGCCGACCGTCCGCATGGCAAGGGTCCGCTGCGCCCGACTTCCCAGGGCTCCGGCTTCTTCATCTCCGAAGACGGTTACCTCGTGACCAACAACCACGTTGTTGCCGATGGTGCTGCGTATACTGTCGTGCTGAACGACGGCACCGAGCTTGACGCCAAGCTGGTGGGCAAGGACAGCCGCACCGACCTTGCGGTTCTGAAGGTCGATGCCAATCGCAAGTTCACCTATGTGCAGTTCGCTGATGACAGCAAGGTGCGCGTCGGTGACTGGGTGGTTGCCGTTGGCAACCCGTTCGGTCTCGGCGGCACGGTGACGGCGGGTATCGTTTCGGCCCGTGGCCGCGATATCGGAGCCGGTCCCTATGATGACTTCATTCAGGTGGACGCGGCGGTGAACCGCGGCAATTCCGGTGGCCCGACCTTCAACCTCGAAGGCGAAGTGGTCGGCATCAACACCGCTATCTTTTCTCCGGGCGGCGGCGGCAATGTTGGTATCGCCTTCGCCATTCCGGCCAACACGGCCAAGGACGTCGTGGCTTCGCTGATCAAGAACGGCAAGATCGAACGCGGCTGGCTCGGTGTGCAGATCCAGCCTGTGACGAAGGACATCGCCGAATCGCTTGGTCTGGCCGAGGCCTCCGGTGCGCTGGTCGTATCTCCGACCGAGAACTCGCCGGGTGAAAAGGCCGGCATGAAGCAGGGTGATATCGTGACCGCCGTCAATGGCGACACGGTGAAGGATGCCCGTGATCTTGCCCGCAAGATCGCCTCCTACTCGCCGGGCACTGAGGTTGAGGTGGCCATCTGGCGCGGCGGCAAGGCCGAAACGCTGAAGGTGAAGCTTGGTGAGCTGCCGGTCGACAAGACCGCAGCCGCCAGCGGTGACGAAGGCTCCAGCGAGCAGGCTCCCGCTGCTGCCCAGCAGGAAATCGGCAAGCTCGGTGTGAGCGTAGTGCCCTCTTCGGACGGCAAGGGTCTCGATATCGTCGATGTCGATCCGGACTCCGAAGCCGCAGCACGCGGTCTCAAGTCCGGTGAGAAGATCAGCGCGATCAATAACCAGCCGGTGAAGAGCGCCGAAGAGGCCGCCAAGCTGGTCGAGGCCGCCCGCAAGGACGGTCGCGGCAAGGCGCTGTTCCAGATCGAAAGCGATCAGGGTAGCCGCTTCGTGGCCCTGCCCATCAACCAGGGCTGAGACTGAACCAACCTGTGCCGGGGCTTTGCCCCGGCACATTCATTTCAAGGGAGAGGACGATGACGGAGACGACGACGCATCCGGTTCCGGACGATCCCGGTTGCACGGCAAGCGCCGGCAACGCTATTGTCCCCCACATGAAGATTCTGGTTATAGAAGACGATCTCGACGCAGCCTCCTATATGGTGAAGGCGTTCAAGGAGGCCGGTATTACCGCCGATCACGCAAGCGACGGTGAAAGCGGCCTGTTCATGGGCACGGAAAACACCTATGACGCGATGGTGATCGACCGGATGCTGCCGCGCCGCGACGGCCTGTCGGTGATCGGTGAATTGCGCAAGCGCGGCATCAATACGCCGGTGCTGATCCTCTCCGCACTCGGCCAGGTGGACGACCGCGTGACGGGGCTAAGGGCCGGTGGCGACGATTATCTGCCGAAGCCCTATGCCTTCAGCGAGCTTCTGGCCCGCATCGAGGTCCTGGCCCGCCGCAAGGGTACGCCGGAACAGGACATGGCCTATCGCGTCGGCGATCTCGAGCTTGACCGGCTTTCCCACGAGGTGCGCCGGGCCGGCAAGGAAATCCTGCTGCAGCCACGCGAATATCGCCTGCTGGAATATCTGATGAAAAATGCGGGCCAGGTGGTAACCCGCACCATGCTGCTCGAAAATGTCTGGGATTACCATTTCGATCCGCAGACGAATGTCATCGACGTGCACGTTTCGCGACTGCGCTCGAAGATAGAAAAGGATTTCGACCGCCCGTTGCTGAAGACCATTCGCGGTGCCGGTTACATGATCAAGGATGACGGTTGAACCGTCCTTTCTGCTCGGGAACAACCGTGACGACCAACCTTCGCCTTCTTTTCAAATCGACGGCGGTGCGCCTTTCGGCGGTCTATATCCTGCTGTTTGCGCTCTGCGCCTCCTTCCTCGTCTTCTATGTGACGGCGCTGTCCGAGCGTCTGCTGACCCAGCAGACCCGCGACGCGTTGCAGCAGGAAATGGCGGAGGTGCAGCGCGCCTACAATCTCAACGGCATGAACGGCCTGCTGCGCAGCATGGAGCGGCGCTCCCGCCAGCCTGGTGCCGGTCTCTACATCATCGCCAATCCCTCCGGCGAGATTCTTGCGGGCAACGTCGCCGACATTCAGCCGGGGGTCATGGACAAGGAGGGCTGGACGCAGCGCCCCTTCCGCTACGACCGCTATAACGACGCGGAGAATGCCCGTCCGCATCTGGCCATGGGCCATGTCTTCTTCCTCGATAACGGGCTTCGCATCGTCATCGGTCGCGATCTCGGCGATCCCGACCGGTTCCGCGCGCTGGTGCGCCGGGCGCTTATGGTGGCGCTGGCGATCATGGGCGGCGGCGCGGTCATCATCTGGTTCTTCATCGGCCGCAATGCGCTGAAGCGCATCGACCGGATGTCGGCGGCCTCCAAGAAGATCATGGGCGGCGATCTCTCCGAACGCCTGCCGGTGACGGGCTCCGGCGACGAGTTCGACCGTCTGTCCGGCTCGCTCAACGCCATGCTCGACCGCATCGAGAAGCTGAATGAGGGGCTGCGGCAGGTTTCCGACAATATCGCCCATGACCTGAAGACACCGCTGACCCGCCTGCGCAACAAGGCCGCCGATGCGCTTGCCGAACGCGATGGCGACGAACGGCGTGTGGCGCTTGAAGGCATCATTGCCGAATCCGACCAGTTGATCCGCACCTTCAACGCCCTGCTGATGATCTCGCGCGTCGAGGCCGGCTCGATTGCCGCCGAGATGCAGGAGGTTGATGTGTCGGCCATCGCCGCCGACAGCGCCGAACTCTACGAGCCGGTGGCGGACGAGGCGGGGCTGGCGCTCGAGGCCGATATAGCTCCCGACCTCAGGGTGAAGGGCAACCGCGAACTGATCGGGCAGGCGCTGACCAACCTGCTCGACAACGCCATCAAATATGCCGAATGCGGCGATGGCCCTGCGAAAATCCGCGTAACGCTGGCCCGTGAGGGCGCGAGGACCGTGCTTTCGGTGGCTGACAACGGACCGGGCGTGCCGGAAGACCGCCGCGACGACGTGACCAAGCGCTTCGTGCGTCTCGATGAAAGCCGTTCGAAGCCAGGCACCGGCCTTGGCCTTTCGCTGGTGGCTGCTGTGATGGAACTCCACGGTGGCAAGCTGGAACTGAAGGCGACCGACCCGACCGCAGCCACACCCGGCTTGACGGTCCGCATGGTGTTTCCCTGAACAATCGCCTAGATTGCTTCGCGTAAAACGGCAAAAGAGAGGGAATCACCTTCCGGATGCCGCATACGGGAGGAAAATGTGACGGGTCAGGTGAGAATCACGGGCAAATGGCTTCGGGATGTGCGCGAAGGCGTCATCAGACCGATGAGTCAGGCGGAAACGCGCAATGTAACCTCTGTGCTGAAGGAAGCAGCCCAGCGCGAACCGGAGGTAGCGGCGTTGATGGCCGAAGACGGCCCGTTGCGTGCCTTCGTCATCGCCGCGCTGACGCTTTCGCCCTATCTGCGCGATGTGACCGCCGTCGATCCCAAGGCTCTGGCGCTTGCCCTCTCTTCCCCGATAGAGACGCTTGTGGAAGACGGCATCCGACAGGCGCGCGAAAGCTGGCGTCCGGCCGAAAGCGGCGCGGCGCCTTCCGAAAGCGAGGTCATGTCGCGCTTGCGCATTGCCAAGCGGCGCGTTTCCTATGCGGTGGCGCTGGCCGATCTCGCCCGTATTTTCGGCGCGCGGGAGACGACCCGGTCGCTCAGCCTTCTGGCGGATGCCACCGTGGCGGCAGCCATCGACCATCTTCTGTTGACCGGGCATGATGCCGGCAAGGTGACCCTGAAGAACCCGGCGGCGCCCTCCGAGGGATCGGGCATGGTCGTTCTCGGCATGGGCAAGCTCGGCGCCTATGAGCTGAACTATTCCTCCGATATCGATATTGTCGTCTTTTTCGAGCCGCTGGCTGGCATTCTGCCCGACCCTGACGACGGCACGGAAGTGCTGGGCCGCATGATGCGTCGCCTCGTTCGCATCATGCAGGACCGCACCGGTGATGGCTATGTCTTCCGTTCCGATCTGCGTCTGCGTCCCGATCCCGGCTCGACGCCACTTGCCATTCCGGTGGAAGCCGCGCTGCTCTATTACGAAGGCCGAGGCCAGAACTGGGAACGCGCCGCCTTCATCAAGGCACGGCCCATCGCCGGCGATCTTACGGCGGGCGAACATTTCCTGCGGGAACTGACCCCCTTCATCTTCCGCAAATATCTCGATTATGCGGCGATTGCCGACATTCATTCGATCAAGCGGCAGATCCATGCGCACAAGGGCCATGGCTCGATTGCCGTGAAGGGCCACAATGTGAAGCTCGGGCGCGGCGGCATTCGCGAGATCGAGTTCTTTGCCCAGACCCAGCAACTGATCGCCGGCGGACGCATGCCGCCGCTGCGCGTGCGACCAACCGAGGCGGCGCTCGCCGAGCTTGCCAAAGCCGGCTGGATCGATACCGAAACCCGCGACGAACTCACTCGCTGCTACTGGTTCCTGCGCGATGTGGAACACCGCATCCAGATGGTGCGCGACGAGCAGACCCATATCCTGCCGGATACGGAAAGCGAGTTGAAGCGTATTGCCTATATGCTTGGTTTTGCCGATACGGCGGGCTTTTCGAGAAAGCTGGAAGAAACGCTCAGAACGGTCGAAACCCGTTACGCCAATCTCTTCGAGCAGGAAAGCAAGCTTTCTGCTGGCGAGGGCAATCTGGTCTTCACCGGCCAGAAGGACGATCCAGGCACGCTCGAAACCCTGAAGCGTCTCGGTTTCAAGCGGCCGGAGGATATGTCGCGCGTCATACGCACCTGGCACAACGGCCGTTACCGCGCCACACGCTCGGTGGAGGCACGCGAACGGCTGACGGAACTCACACCGGAACTGCTGCGGGTATTCGGCGAAAGCCGGCAGGCGGATGATGCGCTGCTGCGTTTCGACAGTTTCTTGGCCGGTCTGCCCGCCGGCATTCAGCTTTTCTCGTTGCTTGGCAACAATCCCGCCCTGCTGGCGCTTCTGGTGAACATCATGTCGGCGGCGCCGCGTCTGGCCGATACCATTGCCAAGCGCCCGCATGTGTTCGACGGCATGCTCGATCCCGGCCTCATGGCGGAGCTGCCGACACGTGACTATCTGGCCGGACGACTGACGGCCTTTCTCGGCGGGGCACCGCATTATGAGGAGGTGCTGGACCGCCTGCGCATCTTCGCCGCCGAACAACGCTTCCTCATCGGCATTCGCCTGCTGACCGGTTCGATCGGCGGTGGGATCGCGGCGCGTGCCTTCACCCATCTTGCCGATCTCGTGATCGGCGCGGCCTTCGATGCCGTGGTGAAGGAAATGCGCGAGAGCCATGGCGATTTTCCCGGCGGTCGTGTCGCCGTGGTCGGCATGGGCAAACTCGGCAGCTTCGAACTGACGGCCGGCTCCGACGTCGATCTCATTCTTCTTTACGATTACGACGATGCGGCGGCGGAATCGACGGGGCCGAAGCCGCTCGACGCCGTACGTTATTTCACCCGCATCACCCAGCGGCTGATTGCGGCGCTTTCGGCGCCGACGGCGGAGGGCATTCTCTACGAGGTCGACATGCGGCTTCGCCCCTCCGGCAACAAGGGGCCGGTCGCCACCCGCATCAACGCCTTCACCAAGTACCAGCGCGAGGAAGCCTGGACCTGGGAGCATATGGCGCTGACGCGCGCGCGCATCGTTTGCGGCGATGAAGACCTGAAGCGGCAAGCCGAAGCGGTGATCGCCGAGATTCTCGCCACACCGCGTGACCGGGCGAAGGTGACCGCGGACGTTGCCGAGATGCGCAGCCTGATCGACAAGGAAAAGCCGCCGCGCGACATCTGGGATTTCAAGCTCATTCCCGGCGGTCTGATCGATATCGAGTTCATCGCTCAATATCTGGCACTGACCGGCGACCGGGCTGCGGGTCGAGGGGCGAGCACCGCCGAAGCACTGAAGTCTCTCGGCGAGGGGCGGCTGGGGGCCGATGAAATGGAAACCTGCCTTGGAGCGCTGGCGCTTTACGGCGAGCTGTCCCAGATCATCCGGCTTTGCATCGATGGTCCGTTCGAGCCGAAGGATGCGCCGGCGGGGCTGGTCGACCTTATCTGCACGGCGGCGGATGTGCCGACGCTGAAATTGCTGGAGGCCGATCTCGCCCGGATGTCGAAGGCTGTCCGCCGCATTTTCCAGGCGACGGTGAAATAGGCCGGCCTGATGCCGTCGTTACGCCGTCTCGCTGCATTCCCCTTCGGGGCAGGGGATCGAGATCGTAACGACGGTTCCCCGCCCTTCGCGCGAACGGATCTTCATCGTGCCCTCGTGCAGCATCACCAGCGACCGCGATATGGCAAGCCCAAGGCCTGAGCCGCCATAGCTCTTGGCATACTGGCTCTGCACCTGTTCAAAAGGCTGACCAATCTTGCTCAGCGCCTTGGCGGGAATGCCGATGCCGGTATCCGCGATCGTGAGGCGCATGACGCCGTCACCCTTGCGGGAGCGAAGGGCGATCCGTCCGCCGCGATCCGTGAATTTCACCGAGTTCGAAAGAAGGTTGAGGAGGATCTGCTTCATGGCGCGCCGGTCCGCGACCATCGACAGGCCCTCGGCAATGCGCTGTTCGACGCGGATCTGCTTTTCTTCGGCTGCAACGGCAGTCAGCCGCAGCGTTTCGTCGATCAGCGGCGAGAGATCGATCGTCTCCCGACGGATCTTCATGTGACCGGCCTCGATCTTCGACATGTCGAGAATGTCGTTGATGACGTTGAGCAGGTGAATGCCGCTGTCGTGAATATCGCGGGCATATTCCGAATATTTCGCCGACCCCACCGGGCCGAACATCTGGTTCAGCAGGATTTCCGAGAAACCGAGAATGGCGTTGAGCGGCGTGCGTAGCTCATGGCTCATATTGGCGAGGAACTCCGATTTCGCACGGTTCGCCGCCTCGGCACGGTCCTTTTCCGCGAGGTAATTGGTGTTGGCGACGGAAAGCTCTTCCTTCTGCTTCTCAAGCTTGGCCTGCGAGGCCGAGAGGTCGCTGATGGTGGCGATCAGGCGGCGTTCGGATTCGCGCAGGCGCTCCTGATGGCGTTTGAGCAGCGTAATGTCGGTCCCGACCGAAACCCGGCCGCCATCGCGGGTGCGGCGTTCATTGATCTGCAGCCAGCGCTCGTCGGCCAACTGCACTTCGGTAGTGCGCGAGGAATCGCTGCGGTCGGGCCCCGCCACGCGGCGTTCGATGATGGGTCGCGTCGAGGCGGCCTGCACGGCGGAGCGCTCGGTGCCCGGAACCAGCACACTGTCCGGAAGACCGTAAGCCTGCTGGAAATGCGCGTTGCACATCACCAGACGGTCGTTCTTGTCCCACAGCACGAAGGCTTCGGATGTACACTCGATGGCATCCGCCAGTCGCTGGTCGGCCTCGGCATAGCGCTGCGCCAGGCGGTGCTGCTCCGTCACATCCATGGCGATGCCGATGACATGGGTACGTCCATTCTGGGAATGGATGATCTGCGCGCGTGCTCGCATCCACACGTAGTGACCGGTGGCATGGCGCATGCGAAACACCTGATCGATCTGCCGGTCCTTGCCGCGGCGGATGGAGCGCGCCAGCGCATAGAGATTGCCATCGCCGGGATGCATCAACCGCGCCGCATCGGCGAAGGAAAGTACCCGGTCGGAGGGCTGGAGACCGAGCATTTCATACATGGAATGCGACCAGACCAGCCGGCGATTGGCGAGATCGAAATCCCACAATCCGCAGCGCCCGCGTGAAAGGGCCGTTTCCACACGCATGTTCGATTCAAGGAACACCTCGTCGGCTTCCCGCGCCCGCTTCACCTGCGTGTAATAGGCATAGAGGATGACGAGCAGGATGGAGGAGATGCCCGCGAACAACGTACCATCCAGCGCGACTTCGCTGCGCCAGAAGGCTTCGATCGGTGCCAGTGAGCGGGCCGTCAGAAGGAGGCCACCTTCGGCCCCGACGGGGCTGATGATAGCGTAATGTTCGACGCCGGAGATGCGGGTGCGCATGACACCGGACTGGCTTTGCGAAACGGCGACTTCCGGCAGCAGGCTGGCGACGGGGCCTCCAACAAAGACGCGGCCAGCGGGGGTACTGGCGAACACGGTTCCGTTCGGACCGATGGCCAGCACGAGGCTGCCTTCGCTCAACCGGTTTTCAGGCAGATAGGTTGCCAGACGCGCCTCCACAGAGGCGCGATCACCCGACTGAAACAGTTTTCCGTCGCCCGCAAAGGCGGCTTCCGCAGCAGACGCAGTCAGGGCCACCGATTGCCGGGACGCCGCTTCCAGGCGGTCATGTTCGGAAAGAATGCCGAAGACGCGCGCCAGCGCGACGACACTGAGAAACGCGACGATCAGAACGGGAATGGCCCGCTTGAGGATCACTTCTGCCCGTGGATGACTGTTGACCGCGGCCTCGTCCAGCGGCAGCGACAAGCCACGCAGGTCCATCGCCCACCGGTCGATGCCTGGAAATTTGACACGCAGCCATCCATCGGCTGCGGTTGCCCGCCGCACGTCCGCCATTGTCCCGCCTTTGAACCCTCGTGATATTCGAAGCACCGCCCGCCCGAATCTAGCCTAATGAATCAAAGGCGATTCGTGTTGTCCATACGGGTTTGGTGAACAAAATCTTAAGTGCCTCATTCGAATCGATAATTTTTCTGCGGCGCCCGCAAGTGACGGGAATCCGAAGGAAAAGTTTAATCGCCACCGGTTAGTGTGACCTCGGCTTAAAGGGGTAACGGGGAAACAGGGTGAGCGATTTGTCGGTGCTGCGGGCAGGTCTTGCGGGTTTGATAGGGCTGGTGGGTGCGTCGCTGCTTGCCGGCGGCAATGCAGCGGCGGCGGAAACCCGCCGTCCGCCAATCTACAAGAAGATCACGAAGGAACAGGCCGACGAAGCCGACCAGTTCGCACTGAATAACGCCATCGCGACAGTCTTCCATGAAGCCGGCCACATGCTGATTTCCGAATTTTCGTTGCCGGTGCTGGGGCGCGAGGAAGATGCAGCGGATTCACTTGCCGTCATGCTTCTGCTCGAGGGCGAGGATGAGGATCTCAACAGCATTGTCGAGGATTTCGCCAATGTCTGGTTTCTTACGGCTGGCCTCGAAGAAAGCCGGGAAGAGGACCTCGCCGTCTGGGATTCCCACGGTCTTAGCGAACAGCGGGCCTATAACGTCGTGTGCCTCATGCTTGGCAAGGATGAGAAGCGTTTCAAGGAGTTCGCCGAGTCCATCGAGTTTCCGTCCTATCGCCGCGAACAGTGCAAGGGCGAATATCAGGAACTCGTGGCAAGCTGGGGCAGGGTCCTTGCCCCGCACGAGGCCGACAAGAACGACACGATCGATTTCACCATTCGCTATCAGCCGACGAATGACCGCAGGCTTGCCTATTTCCGTGAGATGGCAGAGGAAAACGAGGTGCTGGAAACGGTGGCCGCTGCCTTTACCGGTGTGTTCAAACTGAAGGACGGCATCAAGCTCACGGCCCGCGCCTGCGGTGAACCCAATGCCTATTGGGACAGCGACGCCCGCGAAATGACGTTGTGTTACGAGGATCTCCAACAGAGCGCCCAGCTTGACGCGCAATGGTATATCGACAATCCCGACGAGGATGAGGACGAGGAATAGAACCCGTCTGCAGATCGTCTGAAATGAAGAAGGGGGCCGAAGCCCCCTTTGTCGTTCAAGCCTTCAGCATGCGCTCGACGATGTCGGCGACATCGGCGGAAAGCTGCTTGGCGCCGGTGATCTTGCCAAGGGCTGCCTTGGCCGCTTCGGCGCGCACCGGCTCCAGCGAACGCCAGGAGCGCATGGCCGTCAGAAGCCGTGCGGCAAGCTGCGGATTGCGCGGGTCGATGGCAAGGATCTGGTCGGCCAGAAGCCGGTAGCCGGCGCCATCAACACGGTTGAAGCCGGTGGGGTTGGCGAAGGCGAAGGTGCCGACCAGCGCCCGCACCCTGTTGGGGTTCTGGGCGTTGAAGCGCGGGTCCTTCATCAGGGCTTCGACACGGGCCAGTGCGGCCTCGCCCGGAATGGTCGCCTGAATGGAGAACCACTTGTCGAGTACCAGCGGATTGGTGTCGAAGCGGGTGGCAAAGGCCGCAAGGGCGGCCAGTGTTTCGTCGGCCTCGGGGAAGCGATGGGCGAGAACGGTCAGCGCATGCGCCAGTTCCGTCATGTTGTCGGCTTCGGCAAAGGCTTCCGCAGCACGCGCCGGGCTTTCCTCGGCATGGGCGAGATAGGTCAGCGCGACATTGCGCAGAGCTCGCCTGCCGGCACCCGCCGCATCGGGCGCGAAGACACCCTTGGGTGCCAGTTCCTTATAAAGCCGTTCGAACGTGGAAAAGCCCTTTTCGGCCACGGCCTTCAGAACGGCGTTGCGCCCGGCGTGGATGGCGTCCGGGTTATTGTTTCCGCCGAGTTCACGGGCAATATCGGCCTCGCTTGCCAGCGAAAGGGCCTGCGCGCGGAAGGCTGGCTCCAGCTTGTCGTTGGCCAACGTCTCGATGAGGGCGGAGACGAGCGCCGGATCAACCGAAACCACTTTGCCGTCGCGGGCGTCATTGGCGGCCTTGTTCAGCACCGGCAGCGCCAGATCCGAAAGCGCCTGCCAGCGGGCGAAGAGATCGCTGTCATGGCGGGCGATATGGGCGAGATCGGCACCGCTCTGGTCGAAGGACAGGTTTATCGGCGCGGAGAAGCCGCGATTGAGCGACAGGACCGGGCGGTCCGGCACTTCTGTAAAGGTGAAGGTCTGGCTGCGCTCGGTCAGATGCAGCACGTCACCGCTCACTTCGCCACCGGAAACGGCTGTGGGGGCGATTTCGCCGCCATTCTCGCCAATCAGCGCGAATTTCAATGGAATGTGCATCGGCTGCTTGGCCGACTGGCCGGGTGTTGCCGGCACCATCTGTTCGAGCGAAAGGGTGAAGGTTCGGGCCGCCGCGTCATAAGCCGTGGAAACAGTAACGAGCGGCGTGCCGGCCTGACTGTACCACAGTTTGAACTGCGAGAGATCACGACCGGTTGCGTCCTCGAAGCTCTTGACGAAATCCTCGACCGTTGCCGCTTCGCCGTCATGACGCTCGAAATAGAGGTCCATGCCCTTGCGGAAGCCGTCGTCACCCAGAAGCGTCGCGATCATCCGCGTGACTTCCGAACCCTTCTCATAGACGGTCGTCGTGTAGAAGTTATTGATTTCGCGATAGGTTTCCGGGCGAACCGGGTGGGCGAGCGGGCCGGAATCCTCGGCGAACTGCTCGGCCTTCAGATGGCGTACCTCGGCGATGCGCTTGACGGCGCGCGAACGCTGATCGGCGGAAAACTCGTGGTCGCGGTAAACCGTCAGACCTTCCTTCAGGCAAAGCTGGAACCAGTCACGGCAGGTGATGCGGTTGCCGGTCCAGTTGTGGAAATATTCATGCGCGATGATCGCCTCGATATTGGCGTAGTCGGCATCGGTCGCGGTTTCCGGATCGGCCAGGACATACTTGTCGTTGAAGACGTTGAGCCCCTTGTTTTCCATCGCCCCCATGTTGAAGTCGGAGACGGCGACGATCTGGAAGATGTTGAGGTCGTATTCGCGGCCGAAGCGCTCTTCGTCCCACTTCATCGAGCGTTTGAGCGCGTCCATGGCATAGGCCGCGCGCGGCTCGTTGCCATGTTCGACGTAGATCTTCAGCGCGACTTCGTTGCCGCTCGCGGTGGTGAAGGTATCTTCGACCACGCCGAGATCGCCGGCGACCAGCGCGAAGAGATAGGACGGTTTCGGGTGCGGATCGAACCAGGCGGCGAAGTGGCGGCCTTCATCGTAATTACCGCCACCGAGGAAGTTGCCGTTGGACAGAAGCAGCGGGTTTCCGGCCTTTTCGGCGATGATGGTGATCGTGAACGGCGACAGTACGTCCGGACGATCCGGGAAATAGGTAATGCGGCGGAAACCTTCGGCCTCGCACTGGGTGCAATAGACGCCGTTGGTGCGGTAAAGCCCCATCAGTTGCGTATTGCTTTCGGGGTCAATGATGGTGACGACCGTGATTTCGAAGGGCGATTCCTCGGGCAGGTCGCGGATTTCCAGCCGGTCGGGTGTAACGGTGTAGCGGCTCGCTTCGGCCTCTGCCTGGTCGATCAGGAGACCGGAGAGCGAAAGCTCGTCGCCATCGAGCACCAGCGGCGCATCTGCCGCGACGCCTGGACGGCGGTGGAAGATCAGTCTGGCCTCCACCTTTGTCGAACGCGGGTCTAGTTCGAATGTCAGATCGGTACGTTCGAGAACGAAATCGGCCGGGCTGTAATCTGCCAGGCGAATGACCTGACCCGTGTCTGTGCGCATGGTAATTCCTGAAAATCCTGCTGGTGGCGTGCGGGTTCACCGGACACGGGCGAGCCCTCCTCAGGCCTGTACCCGCACCTACAGGTTTGGAATGTGGCACGAAATCCTGAAGGATTGCTAAAATTTTCATGATAGAAGAAGCGTGGTCACCGACAGTTTATTGCTTTCACAAGAAGGTTTCATTGATTCATCAGGAGAATTGAACCTTTGCTTGCCATATTTCAGTTATTGTTGGATCGTACCAATGTCGCAGCCAGCGCCATCCGCTCCAGCCGGGAATTCTCATGCCCCCCATGCCTGCCAGCCCGATCCGGGGCATTCTGCTGAAGATCGCTTCCGTCTGCCTTTTTGTCTGCATGCAAACCTTTATCAAGTTGGCGGGGACGGAGGTGATGCCGGGGCAGGTGACGTTTTATCGCTCTGCCTTCGCGCTGGTGCCGATCATCGCCTATCTCGCCGTGCGCCACCAATTGCGCGGAGCGTTCTATACGGCCAATCCCATCGGTCATCTCAAGCGTGGCTTTCTCGGCATTCTTGCCATGGGGCTCGGCTTTTATGGTCTGCTGCACCTGCCGATGCCGGATGCCATCGCTATGGGCTATGCCTCGCCGCTGCTTGCGGTCGTCTTCGCGGCCGTCATTCTCAAGGAGACGGTGCGCGCTTATCGCTGGACGGCGGTCGTTGTCGGGCTCGTTGGCGTTCTGATCATCTCCTGGCCCAATCTCAGCCTGTTTCGCACCGGCGGTTTCGCTTCGGAACAGGCGGTTGGAGCCATCGCAGTTCTGTTGTCGGCGGCGCTCGCTGCGTTGGCGATGATCCAGGTCCGCCAGCTTGTCGCTACGGAAAAGACGCCGACTATCGTGCTCTACTTCTCGATCACCGCGGCGGTTCTCTCGCTGGTCACCGTGCCCTTCGGCTGGCCGGCCCTTCCGCTAGGCGTGACGGGCCTGCTGGCGCTGGCCGGTTTCTCCGGCGGCGTGGCGCAGATCCTTCTGACGGAAAGCTATCGACACGCCGACGTCTCGGCTATCGCACCGTTCGAATATACGTCGATCCTGCTGGGCATCGGCATTGCCTATGTCCTGTTCAACGATACCCCGACCGCATCCATGCTGATGGGAACGATGATCGTCGTCGGGGCGGGCATCTTCATTATCTATCGGGAACACCAACTCGGGCTGGAACGGCGCGCGGCCCGCAAGGCGAACCCGACGCATCCGGCCTGACCGCAATACGCGTCAGATCATGCCCATCCTGCCGGCAAGCGACAGAAGGTCGGCCCAGGCCTGCGGCTTGGCGCGCGGCGCTTTCATCAATTCCGAAGGGTGCAGGCTTGCCAGCGCCGGCACGACCAGCTCGCCGAAGGTCAGATCCCGCCAGTGGCCGCGCAACTGATGAATATTGCCATTCGCCCCGAAGAAAGTGCGGGCGGTGAGATTGCCTAGCAAAAGCAGCGCCCGCGGGTTCGCCAGTTCCACCTGCCGCTCGATGAAGGGACGGCAGATGTCGACCTCATGCGGCAGCGGCGCGCGATTGCCGGGCGTGCGCCAGGGAATGAGCGTGGTCGCCAGCACCGCCTCGCGCTTCAGGCCGATGGCGCCGATCATCCGCTCCAGCAGCAGGCCGGGCGGGCCGGAAAAGGCGATGCCTTCGCGCTCGTCATCCTGTTCGGGCAGGGGGCCGATAACCATCAGGCCGGAGTCGGTGCCGCCGCTGGCGAAGATGGTTGAAAGCGCCGAGTGGCGCAGATTGCAGCCGTTGAAGGCAATGAGGCGTTCGCGCAGGTCTTCCAGCGAGCGTGCCTGTGCCGCCACCTCGCGCGCCATCGCCACGGCCTCGACATTCGGCACCGTGACATTACCGCTCTGGATGGCGGGTGCCGCCGGCGCCTGCGTAGCGGCGGCGGGACGCTCGGTTCTTGCCGGAGCTTGCCGGGCAGGGGAAGCCGCCTGCTGCGCCGCGCGCGCTTCGGCGAAGGCGGCGAAACTGTCAACCGCCTCATCCTCGACAAGCCACTCTACCCCCGCATCCGCATAGAAATGCAGAAGCGCGGCCAGTTCCGGCGCATCAAGGTGAGAGGCTTCGATCATGAACCTATCCTATCGGGGAAAGGCCCGGAGCAAAAGGCCAAAGCGTCAGGGGCGCTCGGCGGTCCACCGTTCGATTTCGCCGCTTTCGCCGATCAGCGCCAGACCATGGGCGATGGAGAGCAACTCACCGCCGGTTTCGATGCGGCCTTCATCGAACCGCCGCGTGAAGATGGAGCGCACGGCGGGCACGAAGGAGGTGCCGCCGGTCAGGAACACCTTGTCGATGGCCGATGCCGGTGTGTTGGTCTTTTCCAGCACCTCGTCCAGCGCGCCCTCGATCTTGGCGAGATCGTCGGCGATCCAGGTTTCGAAATCCGCGCGGCGCACGGTGCGGCGACCGGCGGACCCCAGCGGCGCGAAATTGAACTCTGCCTCTTCCGCCGAAGACAGCGCCATCTTGGTGGCGGAAATCGCCTGATAGAGCGGATAGCCTTCGTCATGCTCCACCAGATCGATGAAGAGTTCGAGCTTTTCCGGCTCCAGCGCCTGGCGTACCAGTGATTTCAGGTCGGTGAACTCGCGGCTGGTCTTGAAGATCGAAAGCTGGTTCCAGCGGCCGAAGTTCACGTAATAACCCGAAGGCACGTCCAGCACCTTCCCGAAGCTCTTGAACTGCGAACCCTTGCCGATTTCCGGTGACACGATGTTGTCGATCATGCGGAAGTCGAAATGGTCACCGGCGACGCCCACGCCGGAATGGCCGATGGGGGTTGCCGATAGTACGCCGCCATTGGTTTCGAAACGGATGAGCGAATAGTCGGTGGTGCCGCCGCCGAAGTCGGCGACCAATACGTTCGCATCGCTTTTCAGCGTGCGGGCGAAGTAATAGGCGGCCGCGACCGGCTCGTAGACATAGTGAATGTCGGAGAAGCCGAGACGCGTCAGCGCCTTGTCGTAGCGCTCCAGCGCCAGCGCCTCGTTCGGGTTGGCGCCGGCAAAGCGCACGGGACGGCCCGCGACGAGCGTGCCGAGGTCTTCCGGCCAGTGGTCGCCCGCATAGGCCTTCAGGCGGCGGATGAACACTTCCATCAGATCCTCGAACTCATGCCGGCGGGCAAAGACCAGCGTGCCCTGAAAGAGCGCACTTGCCGCGAAGGTCTTGATCGATTGCAGGAAGCGACAATCGCCGGGATTGTCGATGAACTGGCGGATCGCAGCCTGACCGGCCTCGACCTTGAGGGCGGAAGCGCCGAGATCGGGGTCCTTCATGAAGGACAGCGCCGTGCGCATGCTGTCGGTTTCGCCGGCACTGCTGTTGAAATGCATGGAATGCGTCTGGCGATCACTGTCCGCCATCGCGATCACTGTGTTGGTCGTGCCGAAATCCAGTCCGAGCGCGCGCGCCATCGCCTCATCTCCATTCTTGAAATTGTGCATGAAGCGGAGCGGCATTGCCGCAACGCAAAACGGGCGCCGCAGGAGCGCCCGTTGACAGGGAGGGGGTGAATGGCATGGCGGACAGGGGATTGCAACCCCTGCACCGAAGCGTTTGCCCATTTCCCGGGGCGGAAATCAGAGCGACTTTGCTGCGCCGCCGTCGACACGAAGCAGGGTGCCGGTGATGTAGCTGGCCTGTTGCGAGCAGAGGAAGGCGGCGGCGGCGGCGAACTCCTCGACCGTGCCAAGACGCCCGGCCGGAATGGCCTTGATCGAGGCGGCGCGGATGTCTTCAACGCTTGCGCCGAGCCGCTTGGCATTGGCGCCGTCCAGTTCCTCGATACGATCCGTCAGGATGCGCCCGGGCAGGACCATGTTCGCGGTCACGCCGGTGCTGGCGATTTCGGTGGCCAGCGTCTTGTTCCAGCCCACCAGTGCCGCCCGCAGCGTGTTGGAAAGCGCAAGGTTCGGGATCGGCTCGATGACGCCGGAGGAGGCGACGGTGACAATGCGGCCCCAGCCCTGTTCCTTCAGCGCGGGCAGGAAGGCATTGGTAAGCGCGATGACGCTGACCACCATCGACTGGAAATAGGTTTCCAGCCGCTCCGCCTTCATGTCCTCGGTGGAACCCGGAACCGGCCCGCCGGTGTTGTTGACGAGAATGTCGAGGCCGCCGAGTTTGTCCTTCACCGCCTCCTGTATGGTGGAGACGAAATCGGGGTCGGCGAGATCGCTCCACACCCAGTCAGCCTTGCCCTTGCCGCGTGCGTTGATCGCATCGCAATTGGCCGCCAGCTTGTCGCCGCTGCGGCCGGTCAGCAGCACATTGACGCCTTCCGCTGCCAGTGCGGCGGCAATGCCTGCGCCAAGCCCGCGCGAGGACGCCAGCACCAGCGCTCGCTTGCCGGAAATATTGAAATCCATGGGAGTTCCTCCTGGTTTGAATTCTCTGCTGCCATGAGGGCATGGCATGTGCCCACACCATTCCGGACACCTTCTCCGGGGTCGGCGCGCGGCTGCTATTACCGTTCCTCATGACCCTTATAGAAAAAATCCACATTCGCGGACAACTCTGGTTCTCGACTTTCTGCTTCTCTTCAGGAATAGAGAGTGTGGGATTTTGGCAGCTTGCCAAGGCAACCGTGGATGGAAAGGACCGTGGCGATGGAAGAGATCGAACGCGAGAGCATGGAATTCGACGTGGTGATCGTGGGTGCGGGGCCGGCCGGTCTTTCCGCTGCGATCCGCCTGAAACAGGTCAACCCGGAGCTTTCCGTCGTCGTTCTGGAAAAGGGCTCGGAAGTCGGCGCACATATCCTGTCAGGCGCCGTCGTCGATCCCATCGGTATCGACGCGCTGCTGCCCGACTGGCGTTCCGATGAGGCGCACCCCTTCAAGACCGAGGTCACGGATGACCATTTCCTCTTCCTGACCAAGGAAAAGGCGATCCGTTTGCCGAACGCCTTCATGCCGCCGCTTCTCAACAATCACGGCAACTATATCGTCTCTCTTGGCAACGTCTGTCGCTGGCTGGCGACGAAGGCGGAAGAACTCGGTGTCGAGATCTATCCCGGCTTTGCCGCCGCCGAACTGATGTATGATGACAAGGGTGCTGTCACCGGCGTCATCACCGGGGACATGGGCATCGAGAAGAACGGCGAACCCGGCCCGAACTTCACGCCGGGCATGGCGCTTCTCGGCAAGTATGTGCTGATCGGTGAAGGTGTGCGTGGTTCGCTCGCAAAGCAGCTCATCGCCAAGTACAGTCTTTCCGAAGGCCGCGAGCCGCAGAAGTTCGGCATCGGCATCAAGGAACTCTGGCAGGTTAAGCCGGAGAACCACAAGCAGGGTCTGGTGCGCCACTCCTTCGGCTGGCCGCTCGATATGCAGACCGGTGGCGGTTCCTTCCTCTATCATCTGGAAGACAACCTCGTGGCCGTCGGCTTCGTGGTGCACCTGAACTACAAGAACCCCTACCTCTTCCCCTTCGAGGAGTTCCAGCGCTTCAAGACGCATCCGGAAATCCGGGGCACTTTCGAAGGCGCCAAGCGCATTTCCTACGGCGCCCGCGCCATTACCGAAGGTGGCTACCAGTCGGTGCCGAAGCTGACTTTCCCGGGCGGCGCGCTGATCGGCTGTTCCGCCGGGTTCGTCAATGTGCCGCGCATCAAGGGCAGTCACAACGCGGTTCTGTCCGGCAAGCTTGCGGCTGAAAAGATCGCCGCGGCCATTGCCGCCGGTCGCAGCCACGACGAGGTCGTCGAGATCGAAAACGAATGGCGCGATGGCCCGATCGGTGCCGACCTCAAGCCGGTTCGCAACGTCAAGCCACTGTGGTCCAAGTTCGGCCTTGCCATCGGCGTCGCGCTCGGCGGTCTCGATATGTGGACGAACTCGCTGTTCGGCTTCTCCTTCTTCGGCACGGTCAGCCACGGCAAGACTGATGCGGAAAGTCTGGAACCCGCCGCGCTGCACACGCCCATCGACTATCCGAAGCCGGATGGCGTGCTGACCTTCGACCGCCTGTCCTCGGTGTTCCTGTCGAACACCAACCATGAGGAAGACCAGCCGGTTCACCTCAAGGTCAAGGATCTGACGCTGCAGAAGGCCTCCGAACTTGGTACCTTTGCCGGTCCCTCGACGCGCTATTGTCCGGCAGGTGTCTATGAATGGGTCGAGAAGGATGGCGAGATGACCTATGTCATCAACGGTCAGAACTGCGTCCACTGCAAGACCTGCGACATCAAGGACCCCAACCAGAACATCAACTGGGTGCCGCCGCAGGGTGGCGAAGGTCCGGTCTATCCGAATATGTGATGGACTGACGTATTGAGCGTTGCCGCCTCCCGTGGAACTATGGCGAGGCGGCACTCTCCCGTGGGCGAGGTCGCAAGATTTGCATTCATGGGAGACGATAATGGAAACGCAGCAACTGCATCGCGGCCGGCTTATTGACCATCTGCAACTGGTCGTGCGCGATCTAAAGGCCAGCCAGGACTTCTACACAGCCGTTCTGAATGTGCTCGGCATTCCCCTCGGTGGCGCGGAGGAAAGCTATTTCTGGGCTGACGAACTCTTCGTCACCTCGGTCGACAGCCCGGCAGCGCTTGGCGTGCTGACGGGGCGCCACCATCTGGCGTTTCAGGCGACGGACCGCGCCATGGTCGATGCCTTCTATCACGCCGCCCTTGCCCATGGCGGGCGCGACAACGGAGCACCCGGCGAGCGCCCCTACCACCCCGGCTATTACGCCGCTTTCGTTCTCGATCCCGACGGCAATAATATCGAAGCGGTTTATCATGGCGAGGCACGCCGAAGCGCCCCCTCGGTCGTGATCGATTTCTAGGGCATTTCCAGCCGAAGCCTACTCGCTTCGGCGTCGGACAATGGCAGAAGCAAAATACTTCAGGCGAGGCTCAACGCGCCTTGGCCTTGCCTCCGTCTTTCTCCTCCAGCAGCACGGAAAGCGCAAACACGCCAAGCCCGATCACCGAGAGGACGGCGCCGACATAGCCGGTGGCTGCATAGCCGAAGCCCCAGGTGATGACGAGGCCGCCGAGCCAGGCGCCCAGCGCATTGGCGATGTTGAAGGCAGAATGGGTGGAGGCGGCGGCAAGCGTCTGCGCATCGCCCGCCACATCCATCAACCGGGTCTGCACGGCGGGGCAGGCGGCGAAGCCGCAGCCGGTGAAGAACACACAAAGGCACAGCAGCCAGGGGTTTGAAGCGGTCAGCGAAAAGCCGGTCATGACCACGACATTGAAGGCGAGCATGCCGAAGATCGTGCCCTTGAGCGAAATATCGGCCAGCCGCGATCCGACGATATTGCCGACATTCATGCCGATGCCGAACAGCGCCAGCACCACCGACACCATGGAGACGGAAAGGCCTGCGACATCCGTCGTGGTCTTGGCGATGTAGCTGAAAATGGCGAACATGCCACCGAAGCCGGAGGCGGCGACGGCCAGCGCCAGCCACACCTGCACGCGCCCGAAGGCGCCGAGTTCGCGGCGAATGCTGGCGCCCTCGCGCACGGCGTCACGCGGTTGGAACCACCACAACAGAGCAACCGTCGCCGCGCCGATCAGGCCGACCAGCAGGAAGGCTGCGCGCCAGCTCAGCAATTGGCCGAGGAAGGTGGCAATCGGCGTTCCCACGAGAGTTGCGATGGTGAGGCCGAGCATGACCCGTCCGACGGCGCGGGCACGGCGGTGCGCCGGCACCAGATTGGCGGCCACGAGCGCGGCGACGCCGAAATAAGCGCCGTGCGGCAGGCCGGTGAGGAAACGCAGGATGGTGAAGCTGATGAAATCCGGGGCGAGTGCGGAGAGGATGTTGCCCACGGCAAACACCGCCATGAGGCCGAGCAACAGCGTGCGGCGTCTCAGCCGCGCCGAAAGCACGGCGATGATCGGCGCGCCGACGACAACGCCGAGCGCATAGGCCGTGATGACGTAGCCCGCCGCCGGAATGGACACGCCATAGGTGGTGGCGACATCGGGCAGCAGGCCCATGATGACGAATTCGCCGGTGCCGATGCCGAAACCGCCCACGGCAAGCGCAAGCTGGATGAGCAGGATGGCGGCAGGCGAAAGCAGGGCAGCCGACGGCTCGTCCGCCGGCAGGGCAAGTTCGGCCTCATCGGCCACGGCAATCTTGGTCACGGGTCGCTCCGTTCATTCAACGAATGCCTGTCCGTTCGGTCCGGGAGGAAGACGCGGCAGGCATCGTCGGTATTCTGGATGTGCCGCCAGGACGGCAGGATCGGGATAGGCTCGGATCGGAAGCCGGGCATTGATTACGGGTACCGGCGATCCTGAGCAGTCGGCAGGTTATCTGACAATTCTCAAGTTTCGTCCAGTGCTTTGTTCAGCGCGGCGTGAGGGCCGCGACCAGTGCGCGCAACCCTTTCGTCAGCCGCTTGTCACGACGCATGACGAGGCCGAGAGAGCGGACCAGGCGCGGCGAGAGCGAGCAATGGCCGAGATCGGGCACGGCGTCCGCATCCGTCAGCGCCAGCGCGGGTACGATGGCCCAGCCGAGCCCGGCAGCGACAAGCCGCTTGATGGCCTCGACACTGCCAAGCTCCATCACCGGTTTGGGCGTCAGGCCGGCATCGGCAAACCATTGCTCGACAATGCGCCGTGTCGCGCCGCCCTCATAGAACAGGAGTGGCTTTTGCGCCAGCAAAACTGCCGGAATTGCGGGCAGGCCGGGCGCGTCGCGTGCGGGAAACAGCGCCACCAGCTCGTCGTCCGTCACCGGCAGTGTCTCGAAACTGCGATGGGTGACGGGCAGGGTGAGAAGACCGGCATCAAGCTCGTTTGCCTCGATCATCCGGACCAGATCCGGCGTGTTGCCGGTTTCCACCGCGATTTCCAGCCCTGGCATGTCTTCCTTCAGCCGGCGAAGAACAGGCGGCAGCAGATAGATGCAGGCCGTTGCCCCGGTGCCGATACGGATGCGGCCCACCGCACCGCTTTGATGCGGGGCGAGTGCTTCCAGCGCCCGGTTCATTTCCTCCTGGATACGCCGCACATGGACCAACAGGTCGCTGCCCGCCGGTGTCGGCAGCATGCGCCGCCCGACACGTTCGACAAGCCTGAGGCCGAGCCGCCGTTCGAGCTGGCGAAGCTGGAGGCTGATGGCCGGCTGCGTCACGCCGGCCCTGTCGGCGGTCGCGGAAAAGCTGCCGAGTTCGATCACGTCGGCAAAGGTCTGGAGTTGATCGAAACTGAGGCCCTTGATCACGGCTTGCCTTATGGTTTGCATAAAAGCGATAATATTTCTTTTTAGTTCCGCCGGGTTCAGGAAGGCAACGAGAATTTGTCTGCGAAAGGTCGCTCCATGTCGAATGAAACACCGCTCATCCTGCGCGATTGCCGCGAAGAGGATGTACCCGCCATTGCCGCCATCTATGCCGATGCCGTGACCAACGGTACGGCCTCCTTCGAACTGACGGCACCCGACGTGGCGGAGATGGCAGCCCGCCGCGCGACGCTGCTCAGGGGTGGCTATCCCTATATCGTCGCAGAACGTGACGGCACGGTTCTGGGCTATGCCTATGCCGGCGCCTACCGTCCGCGCCCGGCCTATGGCGCGACGGTGGAGAACTCGATCTATGTCAGTCCGGCGGCCAAGGGGCAGGGCGTCGGCAAGGCGCTGTTGGCACGGCTGATCGAGGAGGCCAAGGCGCGGGGCTTTCGCCAGATGATCGCCGTCATAGGCGATTCCGAAAATCATGCCTCGCGCGCGCTGCACGCCAGCCTTGGCTTTGAATTGAGCGGCGTTCTGCGTTCGGTGGGCTGGAAGCACGGTCGCTGGCTCGACAGTGTGCTGATGCAGCGAGCGCTGGGCGAAGGTGACCGAACGCCGCGCTGACGGAAAGCCGCAACCTTTGTAACGCGGGAACGTTATAGTAGGGTTTGCAGGCGTTCAGGCGGCGGGGTTCATGAAGTTCAAGGCATTTTTCAACCGCGAGGGCGGTACGTTCCGCACCGCGGATATGGACGCGTTTACCGCCCGGGCGATCGAGGTGTTCGAGGACGCAGGCCATGACATCACCGTTTCGGTGGTCGGCGGCGAGGACATAGAGCCGGCGATCTGTGCCGCTGCCGAGGCCGGTGGCATTGAGGGCATTATCGCCGGCGGTGGCGATGGCACGATCTCGACGGCGGCGGGCCTTGCCTGGCGTCACGACCTCGTGCTTGGCGTTGTTCCGGCGGGAACCATGAACCTGTTTGCCCGCTCGCTGAATGTGCCGCTTGATCCGGCTGCGGCCCTTGCGGCCCTGGCAACGGGTGACGTGCGGGCGGTGGACATTGCCAGCGCCAACGGTCGCCCTTTCGTGCACCAGTTTTCGGCCGGGCTGCATGCGCGCATGGTGCGCCTGCGCAATCGCATGGATTATGCCTCGCGGCTCGGCAAGATCAGGGCCAGCACCCGCGCCGCCCTTGGCGTCATCCTCAACCCGCCTGCCTTCGATGTGGAATTCACGCTGGCGGGGGAGAGCGGCCAACGCCATGTCTCGGCGGTGTCCGTGTCCAACAACGCCTTCGGCGTCAATCCTTTCCTTGTGCCGGAAGATGTGGCGGGCGGTAACCTCGGCTTCTACATCGCCGACGCCCTGCCGCCCGCAGGCGTGATGCGCCTTGCCATCGATATTCTGCGCGGACGCCTGAAGGACAACGCCGCCGTCACCTTCTCCGATACGCCGGAAGTGGACCTGCATTTCCCCCGCGCCCCGCGTACGGCACGCTGTGTCATCGATGGCGAACTCGTGCCCATGCCGCGCGACGTGCATCTGGAAATCCATGCCGGCGAGTTGAAGGTACTGGTTCCAGCCGGCCTGGCGGCGTGAGCGATTTTTTGATGGAAGCCATAAAAATGAACGCATCCTAACCGACCGTTCGGGTGGCGTTCATTTCATATGGCTTAATGAATGGCTCAAATACCTGCCGTCCACGCAAGGAGATTGTCATGGCGCGCTACATTTACGGTACGTCCTACAACGACACGATCTATCAGAACAGCTACAGCGATGTCGCGATCTATTCCTATGGCGGAAATGACAAGATCTATCTGAACCTCGTCGGTGCCTATGGCGGCGGCAATTATGTCGATGCCGGCACGGGCAATGACTACGTCAAGAACTGGTTCGAGGGCGGCAACGAGATCGACCTTTACGACGGTAACGACACCTACATCGCGTTTGGCTTTTCCAAGGTGTCCTATGACGTGGTCTATGCCGGCTATGGCAACGACAAGATCGACGTCTCGACCTATGGCAGCAAGTATTACGGCGAGCAGGGCGACGATCAGTTCTTCTCTGTCGGCTTCCGCAACTATTTCAACGGCGGTTCCGGTCGCGACGTCATCAGCTACGCGACCCAGGACACGGATCCCGACCTGCGCGGTCACGGCGTGGAAATCGATCTCGGTGCAGGTTATGCGCAAACCTATGGCAACACCGTCCGCGAAACGCTCGTAAGCATCGAGGATGCGGTAGGAACGGGTGCGGCCGACGATATCTACGGTTCGTCCGGGGCAAACAGCCTGTGGGGCGGCAAGGGATCGGATCTCGTTGACGGCATGGCCGGCAACGACAAGGTTTATGGCGGCGATGGCAACGATTTTCTTTACGGCAATTCCGGCCACGACGATCTCTACGGCGACGCCGGCAATGACAAGCTGTGGGGCGGCTCCGGCGACGACGACCTCTGGGGTGGTGTTGGCAATGACACACTGAACGGAGGGGCAGGCAGCGATTACCTCTACGGTGGCACCGGTGCGGATTACTTCGTGTTCACATCGATTGCCGATTCCCGGGGTTCCGCCCGCGACACTATCTTCGATTTCAATCGTGCCTCAGGTGACTACATCGATCTTCGCAGCATCGATGCCGACACGACCGGGTCCGGCAATCAGGCCTTCGAGTTTATCCGCGGGGCTGCTTTCAGCGGTACGGCCGGCGAACTGCGTTACAGCGGTGGGGTATTGTCCGGCGATGTCAACGGCGACGGCGTGTCCGATTTCCAGATCAATGTGAAGAACGTGTCGGCGCTTTACAGCAGCGATATCCTGCTCTGATCCGCACCGACTTCCGGCATAGAGAAAGCCCAGCCTCCCATGGAGCGCCGGGCTTTTTCATGCGCGTCATGCCACGCTTAAAGACGCGGCAGATAGGTGCCGTAATCGAAATCGGAGACCGTGCGCATGAAGGTCAGGGCTTCCTTGCGCTTGGTGTCGGCAAAGAGCTTGGCATAGGCCGTACCGAAAATGTCGGCCATGTCCGTGGACACGGCAAAGGCTTCGACAGCGGTCAGGAAATCATGCGTCAGCTTTTCCGTCTGCGGCGCTTCCGTGCCGGGTTCGGTCGCCGGGCCCGGATCGAGCGTGGCTTCCAGTCCCTTCAGCATGCCGCCGAGAATGGCGGCAAGCAGCAGGTAGGGGTTGGCGTCCGCTCCTGCCACGCGATGCTCCACGCGGGCCGCCGGGCCGTCCTTTTCCGGAATGCGGACGGAGGTGCCGCGATGGCCGTAACCCCAGTCGACATCGGTGGGCGCAAACGAGCCGGGCTGGAAACGGCGGTAGGAATTGGCAAAGGGCGCGAAGATGAGCTGGGCCGCGCGCATGGTTTGCAGCAGGCCGGCGGTCACGGACTTCAGCTTCACCGGATCGCCCCCCTTGGCATCCAGCACGTTATTGCCGTTTTTGTCGATGATGCTCGCATGGACATGCAGGCCCGAACCGGCCTGGCCGGTATAGGGCTTGGCCATGCATGTGGAGCGCAGCCCGTGCTTTTCGGCGGCCTTGGCGGCAATGCGCTTCAGCATCAGGCAATCATCGGCGGCGGCCAGCGCATCGGCGCGGTGCAGCAGGTTGATTTCAAACTGACCGGGGCCGAATTCTGCGGTCGTCGCATCGGCCGGCAGGCCCTGCGCAGCGCAATAGGCGCGTACCGTGTCGAGATAGGGCGTCAGCGCGTCGACGGCATCCATATCGTAAAGCTGGAAGCCGTTCGGCTGGCCTCGGAAGGTCAGACCCTTGGGTGGCATCGGCCTGCCAGTGTCGCGCCAGTCCTTGTCGTCATAGACGTAGAATTCCAGTTCCGTCGCCACGACCGGCGTCAGGCCGAGCGCCTCGAAACGCTTCAGCACCCCGGCCAGAATGCCGCGCGGATCGCAGAAATGCGCTTCGCCGGAAAGCGTGTGCATGGAAGCGAGCACCTGCTTCGAGCCGGGCGCGGCCCAGGGCATCGGCGCCAGCGTGCGGGCGTCGGGCAGGATCTGCCCGTCAGGATCGCCCAGCGTCAGCGAAATGCCGGTGAGATCGTCGTTATCGTCGCCCCAGATGTCGAGCGACTGGGTGGAGGCCGGAAGCCGCACCGCGCCGGACCACACCTTCTTTTCCGCATCGAGCGGCAGGCGCTTGCCGCGCAGCCGTCCGTTCATGTCGGCAATGAGGATTTCGAAGCAGGCGGTCGGATCGGCGGCGTCGATGCCTGCCGGGGTCTTGTCAGCGGTCATGAAAAGCTTCCGGTGGGGGCCGGTGGCGAAGTGGTCGCACTTGCCAAATCCGTGCCGTAAGGCCATGTTCGTAACGCAAAAAACGCCGCCTTTCAATCAGGGCGGGCCCAAGGTTCCTACCCCAGAGATCATCATGTCCATTTCCAATCTTGCCGCGATCGACGCCGCCCACCACATCCATCCATTCTCCGATATGAAGGCGCTCAATGCCAAGGGTACGCGCATCATCACGCGCGGCGAGGGGAGCCATATCTTCGATTCCACCGGCAAGAAGTATCTCGATGGGTTCGCCGGTCTGTGGTGCGTCAACATCGGTTATGGTCGTCCGGAAATTGCCGATGCCGTGCAGCGGCAGATGAACGAACTGGCCTATTACAACGCCTTCTTCGGTACCTCGACGCCGTCGGCTACGCTGCTGGCCGAAAAGATCGCAAGCCATACCGAGGGCCACCTGAACCACGTCTTTTTCACCAATTCTGGCTCGGAAGCGACCGACACCTGGTTCCGCATGGCGCGCGTCTACTGGCAGGCCAAGGGGCAGCCGGAAAAGAAGATCGTGATTGCCCGCCGCAACGGCTATCACGGCTCGACCGTTGCCGGCGCATCGCTCGGGGGCATGAAGCACATGCACCAGCAGGCGGGTTCGGAAATCACCGGTATCGCCCATATCGGCCAGCCCTACTGGTATGCCGAGGGTGGTGAACTGACACCGCATGAGTTCGGTCTCAAGGCTGCGAAGGAACTGGAAGACAAGATCGCCGAACTCGGCGCCGACAAGATCGCCGCCTTCGTGGCCGAACCGATCCAGGGTGCCGGTGGCGTGATCGTGCCACCGGATAGTTACTGGCCCGAAATCCAGCGCATCTGCACGGAAAACGATATTCTGCTGGTGGCCGATGAGGTCATCTGCGGCTTCGGCCGTCTGGGCCAGTGGTTCGGTCACCAGCATTTCAAGGTCAAGCCTGATCTCGCCCCGGTCGCCAAGGGCCTCTCGTCCGGTTACCTGCCCATCGGCGCCGTGCTGATCTCGGATCGCGTGGCCGATGTGATGATCAACGAGGTCGGCGATTTCTTCCACGGCTTCACCTATTCCGGCCATCCGGTTTCGGCGGCGGCGGCTCTCGAAAACCTGCGCATCATCGAGGATGAGAAGCTGGTCGAGCGCGTGCGCGACGATATCGGCCCTTATTTCACCAAGGCATGGAAGAGCCTCGAGGATCACGATCTCGTCGGCACCGCCGAAAATGTCGGCCTGATGGGCGCGCTCCAGATGGCCGCGGAAAAGAAGACGCGTCAGCGCTTCACCAAGGCCGATGATTTCGGTTCCTATGTCCGCAATGTCTGCCTTGAAAATGGGCTCGTACTGCGAGCCACCGGCGATCGCATGCTCGCGTCTCCACCGCTCGTCATCACCGAGGAAGAGGTGGACTTCATGGTCAAGGTCACACGCCTCGGCCTCGATGCCGCTTGGAAGGTGCGCGGGGATTATGTCTGAGCACGAGCACCATTATGCCGTGAAGGTCGTCTGGACCGGCAACAGGGGGCAGGGCACGGCGAACTATCGTGCCTATGCCCGCGATCATGTGATTGCGCAGGACGGCAAGCCGGATATTCCCGGCTCCGCCGATCCGGCCTTCCGGGGCGATCCGGCGCGCTGGAATCCGGAAGACCTGCTGGTCGCCTCGCTGTCGGCCTGCCACAAGCTCTGGTATCTGCATTTCTGCGCTGTCAGCGGCGTGGTGGTCGAAGCTTATGAGGATCATGCCGAAGGCGTAATGGTGACGGACGTCGATGGCGGTGGCCGCTTCACCGGCGTAACGCTGAAACCGGTCGTGACGATTTCCGCCGGCGATCCGGAAAAGGCGCTCTCGCTTCACCACGACGCCCACGAAAAATGCTTCATCGCCTGCTCGGTGAATTTTCCCGTGGGCTGTGAGGCCAGGGTGATCGTTCAAACGTGAGTGAGAGCCATCGCCATAGCCCTGTCCACATCGTGACGGGCTATGAAGCGGGACGCGCGTGGAACCGGATCATGCAGATATTGGTCCGGGCCGAGCATCTTGCGATGGTTGAGCGCGGAGGTGTCGAGCAGGTCAAAGTCGACTGACTCGATTGTCGCGTTCCAGCCGGGTTGTCGTGAGGACCATCCCTTCTTGTGGTGGGCCAGAAGTTTGTCACGGCAGCAAAAGCCGTGACAGTCGAACGCGATCGTTCCGTTCGTTACATAGATGTGGTTGCCGGAGTAACCGTCGGCCGGCAGGATCCGTTCGGCAAAGACACCCTCCAGCGGCGGGTTCCTCAGGAATGTACCGGCCAGAATGTGGCAGGCGCCAAAACCGAAGAAGATCCTGTCCGGGAGTGCCCAACGCCTTGCAGGGTCTTTTTTGATTCCGGGTTTCAGCACATACATCGTCTTGCATCCTGAAAGGCCGGTGCCTTGATCTGGCGCCGGCCCACCCCGGGGATTACTGGAACGCCGTTTCGTAGAAGCTTCTCAGCTTGCGGGAATGCAGCGCTTCGATCGGCATGTCGGCCATCATCTGGATGGCGCGGATGCCGATTTGCAGGTGCTGGCTGACCTGCGTGCGATAGAAGGCGGTCGCCATGCCCGGCAGTTTCAGTTCACCGTGCAGCGGCTTGTCGGAGACGCACAGCAGCGTGCCGTAGGGTACGCGGAAGCGGAAGCCGTTGGCGGCGATGGTGGCCGATTCCATGTCGAGCGCGATGGCGCGGGACTGGGAGAGCCGTTTCACCGGACCGCGCTGGTCGCGCAGTTCCCAGTTGCGGTTGTCGATGGTGGCGACGGTGCCGGTACGCATGATGCGCTTCAGCTCGAAGCCGGAAAGCCCGGTCACTTCCGCGACGGCTCCTTCCAGCGCGAGCTGGACTTCCGAAAGCGCGGGGATCGGGATCCATACCGGCAGGTCGTCATCGAGAACATGGTCCTCGCGCACATAGGCGTGGGCAAGCACGTAATCGCCAAGCCGCTGGCTGTTGCGCAGGCCGGCGCAATGGCCGAGCATCAGCCAGGCATGCGGGCGCAGAACGGCGATGTGGTCGGTAATCGTCTTGGCGTTGGACGGGCCGACGCCGATATTGACCATGGTGATGCCGCCGTGACCCTTTTTCTTGATGTGATAGGCCGGCATCTGCGGCATTCGCACCGGTTGGGCAGCAGTCGGGGCGGTCTGGCCTGCTTCGGTCACGATATTGCCCGGCTCCACGAAGGCGGTGTAGCCATTGCCGCCCTCGGCCATCTGCTGGCGAGCCCAGGCGCAGAATTCGTCCATATAGAACTGGTAGTTGGTGAAGAGCACGAAGTTCTGGAAATGCTCCGCCGCCGTCGCCGTGTAGTGTGAAAGCCGGGCCAGCGAATAGTCGATGCGCTGCGCGGTAAACGGGGCGAGCGGCGCCGGTTCGCCAGGCACCTGATCGTATTCGCCATTGGCGATGAGGTCGTCCGTGGTGTTGAGGTCCGGCGTGTCGAACAGGTCGCGCAGGGGCACGTCGGCAAGCGCCGTTGAGGCGGAGGCCTCGACATGGGCGCCTTCCCCGAACGCAAAATGCAGCGGAATGGGCGTGGTCGATTCGGATACGGTGACCGGCACGCCGTGATTCTTCATCAATAGCCCGAGCTGGGTCTTGAGATAGTGGCGAAACAGCTTCGGGCGGGTGATTGTCGTGGTGTAGATGCCCGGCGAGGTGACATGGCCGTAGGACAGACGCGAATCGGCCAGGCCGAAGCTCGTGGTTTCAATGGCAACCTGCGGGTAGAAGGCGCGGAAGCGACCGTGCACCGTCCCGCCCTTGGCGAGTTCGCCGAAGCCGGCTTTCAGAAAGGCCGTGTTGCGGTCGTAGAGTTCCGTCAAGGCATCGACGGCCTTGACCGGATCATCGAAAACCTGCGGCTTCGCGGGTTCGGGGCTGATGAAGGAGAGTGGCGAATGAGTCTGGATTCGTTTGTTCATGAGGCATTATAAATTGAAGACGATGACAGGCAAGCGGGGCCATTTCTGCCAGTGTTCAATTTTTCGATGCCGAAGACAGGTGCTGTTTACAGCGCGTAGGTGCAGCTCGGGCTGGCTTTGTGCAGGCAGGTAATGTCCGTGCCGAGATGCACGCGGCGGTTATCGATGCCGTTGCGGGCGACAAGCTCGGCAAACAGAAGGGCGAAGATCGCCATGGTCAGGGTGAAGATCGTCAGGCGGCGTGCGGATTGTGTCATGGCGTGCCCTCTTTTCGTCTGTTGTCGGACATTGTTTTGACACGCCCCGGCTGAACCATGTCTGACGCCACGGTTCAGCCGGTATTCACAAGGGTTAACGGCCGAAAGGTGTCAGAGCCGTGTCCAGTTCTGCGATTTGCAGAACACGGAAAGAACGCAACCCTTCATCTTCAGCGTATTTCCGGAAACGCTGCCGGAGCCGCTATAGGTCTTGTCTTCCTTGGGGTCGGTGATCGAGCCGCTGTAATCCGTGCCGGAACCGGCCAGCTTGCCGATCTGCTTGCCGGCATGGGCACCGGTCTTGAGCGTGATGCAGAAGCCGCCGCTGCATGGGGCAATCGCCGCAGTCTCGCCGCTCGCCGTTTTCCAGTTGCCCTCGATGGGCTCGCCGGCAAAGGCGGGCATGGCGAAGCCGATGAGAAGGGCCGCTGCCAGAATATGTCTCATGTGTCCTTATCCTCCCGAAAGAAGGGCGTCTGGCGGCTCCTCCCGGCAAGACGTCCCTCGTTGATTCCCTGTGCCGCCGTTTTTCAGGCTGCATGCGCATCCTGCCAAAAATTCCGTGCACGTAAAAGTCAATTTTTATATGCAGCGAAAAACGGTCGGAGCGCATCAAAAACGGGAGTGAGCAGAGGAAGAAAAAACGCGCGTCGCTTTCCTATGGTGAAAAAAGAGTTGCGGCGCGAGCGTGAAGCTTTCGTAAAATTCGAGGCTAATTCCTTGGCGTTACGGCATTCCGATACTTAATGAAAACCCAATTTAACCAAGCATTTGGATTTCGTTTGCCCGTCATTAATCAAGCATTTTAGCGCAATTTTGAATCGTCTTTGAGAAAGTGAACTCAACAAACGGACAGGAAACAACCTGCCGCTTCCAAGGCGCCGGACAGACCGGAAAACCGGCAAGGCAGCCTGGATGAGCCCGCTAAGGGGCAGGCCGACGAAGAGAATAGAAACAGGGTTTAAGGGATCAAACCAATGGCACGCTTTGATATTCAGAATGCTGGAATGGCCACCATGGGTGGCGAAGCACTCGCCGATGTCTTCTGCGAAATGGGCCTGATGTACGCGACGGGCCGCGGCTGCGAGGTCGATCTGGTCGCTGCCCACAAGTGGCTCAACATCGCCGCGATCAAGGGTTCCGATCACGCCGCCGAACTGCGCGCTGAACTGGCCCGCACGATGACCAAGGCCGATCTGGCTGCCGCACTTCGCGCTGCCCGCGAATGGATGACGATGCACTGATTTATGAGTTTGTGAGGGGAGCGTGCGCGGTCCCGCCTTCAAGAAAGGCCCGGCAAGGGCTGAGAGGAAGGGCGGGGCCGTAGCACCACTCATCGGGAGTAAAGGCCTGCGAGGGGATCGGGCGGCGAAGACGCCACCCGCTTGAAAAGAACCGTGATCGGCAGAGACAAGGCCGGCACGGTTCTTTCGCGTTTCAGAGTGCCTTCAGCACGTCCGGCAGGGTTTCTTCCAGCAGAGCCATATCGGCTTCCGTGCCGGTGGAAACGCGGATGCAGCGGTTGAGAGGCGCCACGCCCGGCATGCGGATGAACACACCCTTTTCGCCGAGACCGGTAACGATGGCGCGGGCGTAATCGCCATCGCGCCCGCAATCGACCGCCACGAAGTTGGTGGCCGAAGGCCGCGGCTCGAAACCATTCGCCCGCGCAATGGTGCCGATTCGCTGGCGCGAAGCCTCGATCTTGCCAAGAACAGACGCGAGATAGGCCTGATCCTTCAATGCGGCGAGCGCAGCGGCGACGGAAATGCGCGCCATGCCGAAATGGTTGCGGATCTTGTCGAAGGCCTTGATCGTTTCCGGTGCGCCGATGGCATAGCCGACGCGCGCGCCCGCCAGACCATAGGCCTTGGAGAAGGTGCGGGTGCGGATGACATTCGGACGGTCGATGAGGCTGGCGATGGAAGGCGCCGTGCCTTCCGGCGCACACTCTATATAGGCCTCGTCCAGCACGAGCAGCGAATCCTCCGGCACGGCCTTTGCGAAAGCCTCGACTTCCGCAGCACTCCGCCAGCTTCCCATGGGATTGTCGGGATTGGCGAAATAGACGAGCGGCGCATTTTCGCGCTTTGTCGCTTCCAGCAGCGCCGCCGGGTTTTCCCGGTCGCTTTCATAAGGAACGGTTACCAGCCGCCCGCCGAAGCCGGCGACATGGTAATTGAAGGTCGGATAGCCGCCGAAGGAATTGACGACCGGCGCGCCGGGTTCGATCACCATCCGCACGATGAGGCCGAGAATGGCGTCGACGCCTTCGCCCACGGCAATATTCTCAGGCTTGCAGCCGAGATGCGCGGCAAGGGCCTGCTTCAACTCGAAGTTTTCGGGGTCGGCATATTTCCACGTTTCGAGCGCGGCCTTGCCGATGGCCTCGATGACGGAAGGAGCAGGGCCGAAGCCGCTTTCATTGGCGCCGATGCGGGCACGAACGGGCGAACCGGTCTGCCGCTCGATGGCCTCGGGGCCGACGAAGGGAACGGTCGAGGGAAGGGAGGCAATCAGCGGTGTGAAGCGGGAAAAGGCGGGCATATCTGGTGTCCGGAATGCAAGGGGGGCGGAAAGGTCGCCACAATAGGCAAAGGTGTTGCCGTGGCAAGGCCCGCCCGACCTGTTGCCGGGCTTTCGGAAAACATATTCCGCAGAAAGATTGCCATGGGGCAGGACATGCTCGCGAAAAGGCTCAGCTTTCGAAGCTGAGCCTGCGCACATGGTGGAGGAATTCCGGGTCGATCAGCATGTTGAAGCCGACGGTGACGATCTCACCCTCGCGTTTGCTCATCGTGCAGCCGATTTCGTCGCGAATGCCGAGAATCTCGAGGAAGAAATGCGAGGGCAGCTCCACCTTCGGGCTCACTTCAAGCTGCGCGCCATACTGCGAGATCCGGCGGATCACGCAGCGCACCGAGTTGGAAATGCTCAGGCGATGACCAACGAATACAATCTTGCCGGGTCGGTCGATCGTAAACTTTTCGTAAAGTTCCTCTGGCGGCGCCTTGCCGTTATCTTGCACTCTTATCTGTATCGGCATGGCACCCTCCCGTGCCTTGTCTTGAATGGTTCCAGAATAGCGCAGCTTCCTTCTACAGAGGTGAATCGGTGCGTTAAAATGCGAGCCAAATGTGCAAATAGGTCGCAGTCGGTGGAAAGGTGGTCGCGCAGGCTTGTGCCGGACTGGAGCCTTGAAACGGTCTTCATCTTTCATTATTTATCGCTGTGGTTGAGGCGCCGGCCGCTCGCGAGCGACAAGCTTTGGTGAAGTCCTCCTTTTGCACTTTCAAACTCCATCAGCGCATGCGGACGGAGGCAATGCGAGCCCCCCATCGAATGTCATGCTTCACGTTGAGGAGTATTGCCATGACCATGGCCCTGACGACGATTGACGATTTCAAGGCCCAGGCAAAGCGATTGCGCCGCGCCATGGCCGATCAGGGCGCTGAAATCGCTCATTCCACCGCGCTTGAACTCGTAGCCAAGAGCCACGGCGAACGCGACTGGAACACGCTTTCGGCCCTTGCCCGGCGCGACGATACAAACGCGCTTTCGCTCGCCGTCGACCAGAAGGTGCGCGGCAGCTATCTCGGCCAGCCCTATGAGGGCCGGATCGTATCGCTGACCAGGCTGCCGACGGCCGGCCTTTATCGTATCGCCGTGCAGTTCGACCGTCCGGTCGATGTCGTCACCTTCGAAAGCTTTTCCGCTTTCCGCAGCCGGGTGAATGCGGTGGTTGATGCCACGGGCGTATCGCCCCGCCGCACTTCGAACGGGCGGCCGCAGATGACCGTTCAGCCTGTGGCCTGAAACCCGATCCAGCCGCCCCGCCGGGGCCGGCTGGATCACGCCTTATACAGGCGTATGATTCTCAGCGCGGCCCCTCGGCCACGATCTTGAGGTCTGGCCGCTTGCATTCGAGACCGAGGCGGTGCAGTGCCGAGCGGTGTTGCTCGCGGCAGGCTTCAATGAAGGCCGGGCCACAAAAGGACGTGATCTGCAGGGTCAGCGCCACGATGCAGAAACCGCCGCTGCCACGCAGGCTGACGGTTACGAGCGTCGCGCCGAGCGGCTTGTCCCTGTCCATCACGGTCTCGATGAAGACGATTCGCTGGTTTTCCTGAATATCGATGAAGCGGCGTTCTATGCTGATGTGGGCGTCGCTTTGTGTGTCGCCGCCGATCACATCGCAACCTCCGGGAAGGAAGGCCATCCGATCCATCCGGGCCGGGCCGTCCTGCGAAAGTCCGCACCAGCGCGCCCGACTTTCATCGTTTGCCCAGGCGGCAAAGACCCGTGACGGGTGAACACTGTAGTGATGCTCGAAACTCAAGGTTTCGTGGATGGTTTCGCGCCCGGTGCCGCTCATCGATTCCCGTAGTCCCGTTCGGGCAGAAGATTGCGCATTTTGCCGGTACCTGTCCAGTTGACGCTTGCCCATACCGGGTTTACGCCTGCCTCGCTTGAAATTCAGCGGAAAAGCGGAGAAGAAGATGACGGAGAGGCTGGTCATTGTTGGTGCGGGGCAGGCGGCATTTGCATTGGCCGCGAAGCTGAGAGCGCTGAAGGATGAGCGCCCGATCACCATGATTGGCGATGAGCCCGTGCCGCCTTACCAGCGCCCGCCGCTTTCCAAGAAATACCTGCTCGGCGAAATGAGCTTCGAGCGCCTGACCTACCGCCCCGATGCCTGGTTCAACGAAAACGGTATGGATCTCCGCCTGTCGACACGCGTCGTCAAGATTGATCGCGCGGTAAAGACAGTGACGCTGAGCGACGGCTCGACGCTGGATTACGACGTGCTGGTTCTGGCAACGGGCGCCACGCCACGCAAACTGCCGGTGGAAATCGGCGGCACGCTTGAGGGTGTTTTCGAAGTGCGCAACAAGGCCGATGCCGATCGTCTGGCCGGGGAAATGCGCCCGGGTCGCCATCTGCTGGTGGTCGGTGGCGGTTATATCGGCCTTGAAGCGGCGGCCGTCGCCCGCAAGCTCGGGCTTGAGGTCGTGCTCATCGAAGCCGCCGAACGCATTCTCCGCCGCGTCGCCGCCGCAGAAACCGCCGATGCCATGCGCGCCATTCACGAAGAGCACGGTGTATCCATCCGCGAAAAGACCGGTCTTGTGAACCTCATCGGCGAAAATGGCCACGTTGTCGCCGCCGATCTCACCGACGGTTCGCGTGTCAGGGCGGATTTCGTCGTGGTGGGCATCGGTGTGACTGCCAATGATTCGCTGGCAAAGGATGCGGGTCTCGACGTAGCCGGCGGTATCATCGTCGATGAACTTGGCCGCACGAGCGATGATTCGATCTTTGCAGCTGGCGATTGCGCGGTTTTCCCTTACCGCGGGCAGCCGATTCGTCTCGAATCGGTTCAGAACGCCGTCGATCAGGCGGAAGCGATTGCCGCCGTGCTGGCTGGCGAACCCAGGCCCTATGTGCCGCAGCCGTGGTTCTGGTCCGATCAGTACGACGTCAAGCTCCAGATCGCCGGTTACAATGCCGGCTACAGCGAAACGCTGGTGCGCCCCGGCAGCCGCCCTGGTGCGCTCTCCATCTGGTATTTCCGCGCCGGCGATCTCATCGCCGTCGACGCCATCAACGATGCCAAGGCTTATGTCTCGGGTAAGAAGATGCTGGAAAACGGCATCAACCCGCCAAAGGAATCGCTGGCCGATTCGAATTTCGACCTGAAGCAGCTTCTCGCCTAGAGTATCCGTTTTGATCAAGCTGGTTTTGGGGTCCATTTGCGATTGTTTTTCAGCAGTGCGTTAGCGAGAACGATGAGTTTTCGCATGATGGCAGTGATGGCGACCTTTGGTGGTTTTCCCGCGGCTTTGAGCCGGTCGTAGTTTGCCTTGAGGTCCGGGTTGAAGCGACAGGCAACGAGAGCCGGCATGTAGAGTGCCTGGCGGACGACGGCCCTTCCGCCGGCGATGAAGGCGCGTCCGGTCCATCGCCCTTACTGGCGGCTCATAGGCGCAAGCCCGCACAGTGCGGCTGCCGCTTTCTCATCAAGTTCGCCGAGCTCCGGCATCTCGATGAGAAGCGTAGAAGCC
>NZ_JACIDU010000014.1 GCF_014196535.1 Allorhizobium borbori | reverse complement strand
ATAGCCCCCGCTGAAAACATGCGAGGGAAAGTTGGAACATGGGTCAATTCTCAATGGAAATATCAGGCAACGCCGGGTCAGTTCTCAGTGGCAATTAACAGGCATAATATTTCAATCCTATGAATTGAGCGTAATTCTGAATGATAAAATTGTAAATTCATGGCTCCAAGCAGCACTATGTGCTTTGACATGTTGCGCATGTTTGACCACCAAACTTACAGAAATCACAATCACAATTTGACTATCGCCAGCATGCATACTTCTTTTCGCGGAAACGAAATGGATGCACCGGAGCACTCGCATACTTTTCAATAATGACGATGTAAATTTTTATACGTTTCTTATGCAAGCTTCGGATTTTATTCTAGAGTTGCCATATTTTACAATATCATCGCTAAACGACCTGGAACGTCTCTCGTATTTTTCTTTATAGAATTTTGATCTTGGTCGCCTGTCCGACATAATACACGTTTGACACGATTGCGAATATGGCACGGCATTAAAGTTCGGTGTCACTCCGAGACGTGAGTTTATGTCTGGGAAAGCGCGAGCGAGGTGAAAATCGCAAGGGTGAAGCCGGTAAAGACGGCAATGAATTTGCGCATAAGACAGTCCCTTTGATCGCCATGCTCCTTTATGATCGCGACCGTCATTTTCGCTAGGCGGCGAAGATGACCGTGCAACCTTGTGGTTCGTCACGGACCGGCTTTGACAGTCAGCGGCCGAAGTCGGGGGCCGTGTCCACGCGCATTCACGGGCAATTGTGTTGTGCACCGCCGCAAAATACGCGATCGCATCGGCATGGACCATCGCTCCACTTCGAGGAAACCATGATCGTCAGCCGTCGCGGCCTTATCAAACTGGCAGGCGTCTCCTCGCTTGCCGCAGCATTCCAGTTCGCCCGCTCGGCGGAAGCGCTCGCTACCGGTCCGGTAGCTCTACCCTTCGCGCTTTCAACACCGGTTCATGTCGAGGCCGCAGCGCTCAAGGTGCGCGATCTCGATGCCATGATTGCCTATTACCGGCAGGTCCTTGGCCTTTCCGTCCTGATCCGCGACGCAGACGCCGCAACGCTGGGTGCAGGCAACACGGCGCTTTTACATCTGGAACGCAGGCCGGGCACCGCCCTTGAAGCACCGGGGGCAGCCGGTCTGTTCCACATTGCCTATCTCATGCCGACGCGGCAGGATCTCGCCCGCTGGCTGGTGCATGCCGCCATGATCCAGGTTCCCGTCGATGGCTTTGCCGACCACCACGTTAGCGAGGCCATTTACCTGACCGATCCGGAAGGCAATGGCATTGAGGTCTATTCCGACCGTCCGAAGGAGCGCTGGGAATGGCGCGATGGTTTGGTGACCATGGGCACCGCCGAGCTCGACATCGACGGCATCGTAGCGCTGGCCGACCGCACCCGCGACACCTACAGTCAGTCGCCCGAGGCCCTGCGCATCGGCCACATTCACCTGCGGGTCGGTGATGTCGCGACGGCGCGGGATTTCTACGGCACCCTCCTCGGCCTCGATTCCACCCGCGGAAACCGGCCGGACGCGGCTTTCCTGTCATCTGGCGGCTATCACCACCATGTTGCCGTGAATAGCTGGAACAGCCGTGGCGCTGAACGGCGTAATCCCGCGGAAACCGGCCTCGACTGGTTCTCGCTCACCGTGGCTGACACGGCCGTGTTCGATGCACAGACCACGCGGTTGAAGAGTGCTGGTATCGGCACGCTGGAAGCCAATACCTACACTGCCGATGACCCCTGGGGTACTCGTATTCGTCTCATTCACTCAGCATGAAAGCAGCTTGATCATTTCAAGCTGCTGAACGGCCTTCGCCGCACCCGAACGCATGAGGAAGGTGCCGAAAGCCCGGCCAGCAGAACCCGCGCAAGACTGCACACGCCTGCCATCAGCCCGAACCGCGAGCTGGAAAACCATGCCGCTGGCCGCATCCATTGGTGAATAAGCCTCCGGGTCGTGTCCATCCCGGCACACGAGGCAAAGAAGTCGAGCATGTAATTCGTCAAGGGCGCCCGTCGCGTTCGGCCAGATCGGCTGCCAATCCACGAAACCGAAGCAGGTCGCAAATCCCATCCTGCGGTAGGCGGCTAGCGTGCCGGCATCGGCACTCATGGCCTCCAGCAGCAACGCCGTGACGCCGGGCTCGGCAAGCAAGGTTCCGCTGCAGATCAGATAGGCGTCGCCCGCCCGCCGGCCACTCAGCCAGAAGGCCGTCACACCCGCGGGCAAAAGCGCAATGGACGAAACGTGGCACGAAAGAACGCTGCGCCGGCAGGTCTTCGAATTGCGCAAACGTCCATTGCCTCGGCAGGGCTTAATCGGTAAAGGCTGCGAGCATCCCCGGATGCAGGCTTGACGCGCGCAACTTCTCCGCACCTCACACGATCAAGCGGTCACGCATGCGGCCTCTCGCTTCTCCACCGGGGAAACAGGCATGAGCGAAGCCGTCAAACGCTCGCAACCACTGTCACTGTCGCCGCGCGGGCTACCGCGCGGTGGTGGATGACGTCGCCGAAACCGGATCGCTGGCCGGGAATGTATCCTCCAGCCCCTCATCCAGCTCTTCCTCCAGCATATCGACATCATGGGCCGTACGGGCGCTCGGCCGGGCCGCAAGTTCACTGGAGGAAAGAAGCAGGGTTTCCTGCGGTCGAGCGCGCGCGAAATCGACAAGCAGCGCCCGTGCCGCCGCCAACAGCCGGTTATCGGTGGCACCAGCGGGCGCCTGGAACTGCACGGTGGCCACAGCCCCGGTTTCGGAGATGAATTCAACGACGAGCCCTTCGGGCCTGTCGCGCAGGATGCGTGTATCGGTAATGAACATGGTTTTTCTCCCTGTCATCAGGAGAAACGCAAATGGGGGGCGAAAGGTTTCACCCCCCATGGAAGAAAACTGTCGGCAATTATTGCGCTATGGCGTAGGCGACATTCACCGTCACGCTATAGCTGTTTTCGCCAGCAGCCACCGGTACGGCTTCCGGCATGTCTTTTGCCATGGCGGCACGCATCATCATCTGGGGCGCCGGCATGGGCCGCATGAAACTTTCATTGATGCTGATGACGCGGCCGAGCTTGACCCCGGCAGCCTCCGCCAGCGTGCGGGCCTTGGCAACGGCTTCGGCCATGGCATTGCGCCGCGCCTCCTCGATGGCGGCATCGGGCTTGTCATTGGTAAAGCGGATGTTGCCGCCTTGATTGACGCCGAGCTTCACCGAACGATCGATGACGCCGCCAAGCTTGGCCAGATCACGCACCTTGACCGAAAGGCCGTTGGTCACCTGATAGCCGACAACAACGGGCGGTTCGAAGCTGCCATCCTTGCGAGCGTCCTGACGATATTGCGGTTCGACGGAAAAGCCGGACGTCTGCATGTCCTTCGCTTCAATCCCCTCCTGCGCAAGTGCCTGCAGCACGTCGGCCATCGCCTTGTTGTTGGCGGCAAGCGCCTCCGCTGCCGTCTTGGCCTGCTGCAACACGCCGAGATCCAGAACAGCCATATCCGGAGCAAGCGTGGCAGATCCTTCGCCGGAGACACTGATAACCGCCTCGCTCAAGGCCGCAGTCTCGGCGCTGGCCGGTAACGCTGCCATCCCAAGGCCACCAACGGTAACTGCTGCCAGCATGAAATGGCGAAATGTCCGTGAACGCATGCTTTCCTCCTTCATAGGTTGAACCGAATTCCTGCCCGGTGATTGTGTGTGCATTACGGCGCGCTTGAGCCATACGAAAATTTAGGCTAGAGCAACCCCGTCCGGCGACCATTGCGCCGGCCACCCGCGGTTTTCTCCGCCGGGCCTGTAGCTCAATGGTTAGAGCCGGCGGCTCATAACCGCTTGGTTGGGGGTTCGAGTCCCTCCGGGCCCACCACATCTCAAAAACCACATCATCCGCCCGCAGTTTGCCAAGGCGGTTTACGTTGGTCGGGCTTTCAACTGCCGGCGTGCGGGACGCAGGCTGTCTCGGCAGGGAGGCCGGCCTTGAGAAAGGCGCAGATGGCGTCCGGGAACATGGGGCGGGCATAGAAATAGCCCTGGGCGTAGCGAATGCCGGCGTTACGCAGCAGGTCGACCTGGGCCTGGGTCTCGATGCCTTCGCCCACCATCTCGACGCCGATCGCTTCCATCAGGCGGTTGAGACCATGGAGAATTCGGGCAGCCCGTTGTGATTCGCCGATCCCGGTGAGCAGAATCTTGTCGAGTTTGAGCAGATGGAATTCGATTTGCATCAGGCGGTGTACATTCGAATAGGCCTTGCCGAAATCATCGATCGCCAGCGGAATACCCGCCTGACGCAAGGCCTCGAGATTGGCGCTTACCGTGTCCGACCCCCTGTCATCGAGATCGGCATATTCCACCAGCTCGAAACAGATCGTGCCGGGCTTCATGGCCTCGCGGTTCAGTGCCGCAATCACGTCCCCGGCAAAATCCGGCTGAATCAGCATGGACGGTGTGAGATTGACGGCAATGGGTGTCGCATATCCTTCAGCCTCGATACGCTTGCTGAGCCGCATCGCCTGCTCAAGCATCGCAAAGGTCAGGTCACTGACAAGACCGGCGCGCTCGGCAATGGCAACGATTTGATCGGCGGGCACCGGCCCGAGTTCCGGCGGCGACCAGCGCACCAGCGCTTCCAGATAGGCGACGCCGCCGGCCTTGAGATCAATGATCGGTTGAAAGGCCGCCTCGAGTGCCCCTGCCCTGATGGCCGGTGGCAGCAATGTCTCCGTGCGGGTCTGCCGGTCATGACGCTCTTTGAGGTCGGGAGAGAAGACGACAAGACGATTTCGCCCGCCATGCTTGGCAGCATAAAGGGCGAGATCAGCGTTGCGCATCAGTCGACCGGACTGTTGCGGCTTGCTCTGCTCGATGCACTGGCTGGAATGACAGAGCCCGATGCTGCCGGACACAATCACACCGGGCTCCAGCATCGGGGCGAACCCGATCTGTTCCAGGACCTTCGCCATGAGATCGGTTGCCCTTTCGATCGGGCCGGGAAGAAGAGCGGCAAACTCATCGCCACCCAGCCGCGACACTGCATCACCTTCCCTCGCCGCCGCGCGCAGCACTTCGGCGATATAGCGCAGAAGGGCATCACCCGCTGCATGGCCCAGCGTATCATTGACCGTCTTGAAACCGTCGAGATCGAGATAGACGACGGTGAAGCCCTGCTCGGGCGCCGCATTGCAGAGTTCCAACAGATCCGCCTCAAAGGCGGAACGATTGGCAATGCCGGTCAGAAGATCCGTCCTGAGCAGCACCTGCTTTTCGGCGATCATCGTATTCAGGCTCCGGTTCGCCCGCCGCGCCGATAGCAGTTCGAACATCACATAAAGCAGAATGAACAGCGACAGCGCCGCAAAACCGATCTGGATATTGCGCAACACGGCAACATTGGCGAGATTGCGCTGGGTGAACTCCGCCACGACCTTGCGACGCGTCATCCAGGCAACTTCGTTGATGCGGTGCAGGCGCGGGCCATACAAATCCTTGAGCGCCATCAGAGCGGCAAGGCTGGCCGGCTGGCCGAGTACAAGGGCGTTCACCGCCGCCTCAAACCGGGGCAAGGCCTGAAACAGCTCCAGCGGCAGGTTGAGATCGACATTGGCCGCCCCCAGAACCGTCATGTAGCTTGGGGTTTTCGTGGCATCCACCCGCCCCCAGAAAATGTCGAGAAGCATCGTGAGGTCTTCACGGCTCACCCCGGCATCTCCCGCCACGAAACGGCTGGCCGCATCAAAAAGCTGCGTTGCTTCCAGGTCCATCTTGCTGACTTCATCGAGCCGGGCAGAGTAATAAAGGGGCTGGTCGACACCCCGCGCCAGCCGGTCGATGTTGAGTTCCATCAGCGCCAGCACAGGCAGGGTCAAGGTAAACAGCAGCGGTAACCGGAGCCTCTGCCAGGATGTGGCTCTGAACCAGCGCGATAACGTCATTTAACGATGATGTCCTTCACCTGCCAAACGCTGCGGGCCGCATAACCATCACCCTGGAATTCGGGAAATTCCACGGAAGGATAGGCAATCCAGGCCGGTCCGCGGTCGCGGCGGGTCAGGCGCTTGCCGTTCGTTTCGATAGCCAAGATGACATCGTTCTTCATATAGTCGTCACCGGGAATGTCCATCTCATAGCCATCGAATGCCTGCACCGTGACAGAACTGCCCTTGAAACCCGAGGCCGCAACGATATCGCGCAAAAGGGGGCCGCGCACGACATAGAAGGGCTCGTCGGTGGAAGGAAGGACCGATTTGAAGCTGGTCGTGCCCACTTTGTCGATGACTTCTTCCGTCACGGCAAATTGTTTCTGGCCGTCTGCGGACAGAACCACAAAAAGCGTTTCCGCCAACGCAGGCCGCAATCCCGCCACGCCAAGAACAAACAGGCAGAAAAAGACCGCTTTGTACAAACGGCGGGATATGCTCGGCATGGGATATCCTCCAGCGACCCGCCATCGGGTCTTTCGATTAAGTCATACCATCGAGAACGATAAAGATTACCACATGACAAAAACAGCGCCCGAAATCTGGCGTCGGGTGATATTTTTCGCGATCTTCGCCGGCCTGTCGCTTGAACGGATAATAAAATACATAGTCCATGTTTTTTATGTAGATATTCGCACTCCTTTCGGCTATGCTCGTTATCGACGCTGATGAACCGATATGGTGGGTCCGCACCGCGAAAGCCGCGGGTGCGGATGTTTTTGCGCTTGGCGCTTGCGATCGGGTGACATTTGCTCCTATTCCCCTGCGGGTAGGAACCCGTTTTCTGTCTTTCATCTCTCCGGCAAACGATACTGAGGCTCGATCAAGAAAGCCTGCCGCCCGCAATTTCCGGAGATGACCGATGCAGACCAGCCTTCCCGACGCGGAAGTCCATCATACGCAGACGACCAAGCCGCCGCTCGATCCGCATCTGAAGGCCCTTGAAAGCGAAGCGATCCATATTTTCCGCGAGGTGGCCGCCGAGTTTGAAAAGCCGGTCATGCTCTATTCGGTGGGCAAGGATTCCTCCGTTCTGTTGCACCTTGCCCGCAAGGCCTTCTTCCCCGGCCGCGTCCCGTTCCCGCTTCTGCATGTCGATACCGGCTGGAAGTTCAAGGAAATGATCGCCTTCCGCGACGAGATGGCGGCGAAATACGACCTTGACCTCGTGGTGCACACCAACCCGCGCGGCAAGGCCGAGAATGTCTCGCCTTTCACGCACGGTTCCTCCATCTATACCGACATCATGAAGACCGAAGCTCTGCGGCAGGCGCTAGACGCAGGCCAGTATGACGCGGCTTTTGGCGGTGCCCGCCGGGACGAGGAAGCCTCGCGCGCCAAGGAGCGCATCTATTCCTTCCGCACGCCCGATCACCGCTGGGACCCGCGCAACCAGCGCCCGGAACTGTGGAACATCTATAACGGCATGGTGAAGAAGGGCGAAAGCGTGCGCGCTTTCCCGCTCTCCAACTGGACGGAAGTCGACATCTGGCGCTACATCCAGCTCGAAAACATCCCGCTTGTTCCGCTCTATTTTGCCAAGCCGCGCCGCTATGTCGAACGCGATGGCATGATGATCCTTGCCGAAGATCCGCGCCTGCCGCTTCAGCCGGGCGAAGAGGTCAAGGAAGGCCTTATCCGCTTCCGCACGCTCGGCTGTTTCCCGCTGACCGGCGCCATCAACTCCGAGGCGACGACGCTCGATGAAGTCATCGCCGAACTCGAAATCGCCACCGTTTCCGAGCGTCAGGGCCGCGCCATAGATCGCGACCAGTCCGGCTCCATGGAAAAGAAGAAGCGCGAGGGTTATTTCTGATGAACGTCGCCACCGAAGCCGTGGGACACGGCACCGCCACCATCATTCCGTTCGCGGAACCGGGCCGTCCGGGCCGCGACACCCGCCCGTTGCGCCTCATCACCTGCGGCAGCGTCGATGACGGCAAGTCCACCCTCATCGGCCGTCTTCTCTGGGATACCAAGGCGGTGAAGGAAGACCAGGCTGCCTCGCTGAAGCGCGAAGGCTCGCGCCAGAACGATCTCGGCCTGCCGGATTTCGCGCTTCTGCTCGATGGCCTTCAGGCCGAGCGCGAACAGGGTATCACTATTGATGTCGCCTATCGCTATTTCGCCACGGACCGCCGGTCCTTCATCGTCGCCGATACCCCCGGTCATGAACAATATACCCGCAACATGGCCACCGGCGCCTCGACCGCCGATCTCGCCGTGCTTCTGATCGACGCCCGCGCCGGCCTGCTGGAACAGACACGCCGCCACGCCACCATCGCCTCGCTGATGGGCATCCGTCAGTTCGTGCTGGCTGTGAACAAGATCGACCTCGTGGGCTACAGCCAGTTCCGTTTCGACGAAATCTCGGCCGCCTTCCGCGAATTCGCCAAGAGCCTCGGACCGGTCAAGGTCACGGCCATTCCCATGTCGGCTCTCAAGGGCGAGAACGTTGTGCACAGCGCCAACGAAAACATGGCGTGGTATGAAGGCCCGACGCTGGTGGAAACGCTGGAACTCGCCCCTGCCCGCTCCGCCCAGGCCGGCGGCTTCCGTCTGCCGGTGCAGCGCGTGGCGCGTCCGGGTGAAAGCTTCCGCGGCTATCAGGGTACGGTCGCCGGCGGCTCGGTGAAGCCCGGCGACACCGTCACCATCCTGCCCTCCGGCGAGACGGCGAATGTCCGCCAGATCGTCACCTTCGACCAGATCCGTAACGCCGCCGTGGCCGGTGACGCCATCACGCTGGTTCTCGACCGCCAGGTGGATGTGGCACGCGGTGACATGATCGTCTCGCTCGAAAGCCCGCCGATGACCGGTCGTGCCTTCACCGCCAAGCTCGTGGCGCTGCAGCCCGATGGCATCGAGCCTGGCAAGCGCTACTGGTTGAAGTCCGGCAGCCGCCGCCAGCGGGTGACGGTGGAGCCGCAGAGCGCGCTCGACCTTTCGAGCGGCCAGTGGAACCCAGCCCTGCAATTGCCGATGAACGCCATCGGCAGCGTGCGGCTGGATTTCGAGGAACTGGCGATCTTCGACACCTATCATGATAACCGCTCGACCGGCGCGTTCATCCTGATCGATCCCGAGACGCACAACACCATTGCCGGCGGCATGATTTCTGCCCGCCTGGAAACCGACGCCCTTTCGGACGATGGCGACCGTGTGCTGCTGTCACTTCCGGCCGATCTCGCCGAGGAACTGCTGGCAAGCGATCTGCTCGCCGCCTACCGCGACCGCATCAAGGTGCGCAAGGTGAGCGCGGATGAAGCCAAGGCGGTATTCAGCACCGAAGAATGATCGTGACGGGCCGGATGTGACGCATCCGGCCCTCATGACCGAACAGGGTGTCACTCCGTCGGGAGCCCGCGTGCCGCGCGCTCGTCGCGGGTCAGTTTGTGATCGCCCAATCGGTAATTGAAGCCGGTCACCTGCATCTTTTCGACATTTACCGAGCAGCGGAAGGAAATGTCGAACCACTCGCCGGCCATGGTGCGATAGGCGCCGCCCGAGGCCGTCAGCGTATCGTTTTCAATCTTCCCGTCCTGATCGCCGAAGGGCACCATGCCGTGAAGCATCGTGCCCGGACGGGCCGCCATGATCTGCGACAGCGCTTCAACGGTGCAAAGCTGCACGATACGGCGCGGACGCGGCAATTGTCCCAGCGCCTCACGCATCATCGGGTCCGCCAGCCGGGCATTGGAAAGCAGCTTTTCGGCGGGCTTCAACGTTTCGGTCTGGCCGGTACCCGGCACCTTGCCCTTTGCGCCGGAAACTGGCGGCTGCGGCCTTGGCTCAGGCACTGGCGGGTGCTGCGGTGCCGCGGCGACCGCCTCGCCGGCATCGGCTGAATCAGAAGTCGAGGCCAGAATGTCCGGTGCAGCCGGCGCCTTCACCGTCCCCTCATCGACCTGATCGAGATTGTCCTTAGCCGTTTCTTCCGCCTGCGGAGGCGTCTCTGCCGGCACGGCAGCGTCGGGAACAGGATCGCCCATTGCCGGCGCAACATCCTGCCGCTCGCCGGCTTCCGCCTTCGGTCCGGTCTCGACCGGCGATGGCTGGTCTGGTGGTTTGGTGTCCCCCAACGCATCGTCCCGCTCCGGTGCATCCGAAACGGGCGGTGGCACGGCAAGCATGGTTGCGGCAGGCGCGGGCGGCGGCGGTTGCTCCTGCGCCTTTTCCGGCTCCGGCGGTTTCTCGGGTTCTGCGGGCTCGGCCGGCTTTTCGGGCTCGGCGGGTTTCTCGGGTTCGGGAACCACCTCCACGGAAATCGCCTCCTCCTTCGGCGGCTCGAAGGAAGGAACCGGCCAATGGATGAGCAGGAGCACGACAGGCAGAACATGCAGCACCACGGAGCCGATAAGGCCCCATGCCAGTCCCTGCCTGTCATGCTCCGTATGTTCCTGCATGCGCTGCATGTAAGACCACCACCCGGCGACATCCAATGGATAGGTCCGGAAAAAGTTGGCTACACCCCGATTCTTTTTGAGAGACCATACTCTGCGCCGCGAAGCGCCGATGAATTACGCAACGGCAAAATAAATAGGCACAACCAACCATTTTGACCGGAACCACCCTTGTCGAATGCTTCATAATCTTCGATCCTGCCGCTCGACGCGAAAGAGCCGCAAACGGCCACGCGTTTGCCGAGGTCCCGTGATGCGGGGCCGGTTGCGGTCCGTGCATGGGAGACGACCGCGCCCATAGCGGATATTCATCCGCCCAAGGAGAAAGACGTGAAAATCAGTCATTTGTTCACTGGCGCAGCCCTCGCCGCGCTTATCGCAGCATCGCCGGCGCGCGCCGATATTGTCATCGGCCTCATCGCGCCGACCACCGGCCCGGTTGCCGCCTATGGCGATCAGGTAAAGAACGGCGCCCAGACCGCGGTCGACGTGATCAACGCCGCCGGCGGCATCGCCGGTGAAAAGCTGGTTCTGAAGATTGCCGATGACGCCGGCGAACCCAAGCAGGGCGTTTCCGCCGCAAACCAGTTGGTCGGCGAAGGTATCAAGTACGTCGTCGGTCCCGTTACCTCCGGCGTTGCCGTGCCGGCCTCCGACGTACTGGCCGAAAACGGTGTGCTGATGGTGACACCGACAGCAACCGCACCGGCGCTCACGACACGCGGCCTTCCCAATGTTTTCCGCACCTGCGGCCGTGACGACCAGCAGGCCGAAGTTGCCGCCGCCTATGTGCTGAAGTCCTTCAAGGACAAGAAGGTCGCGATCATCGATGACAAGGGCACCTACGGCAAGGGTCTTGCCGGTGCCTTCAAGGCGGCCCTGAATGCCGGCGGCGTCAAGGAAGTGCTCGACGATTCGCTGACCTCGGGCGAACGCGATTTCTCCACCCTCGTCGCCCGCCTGAAGCAGGCCGGCGCGGAAATCGTCTATTTCGGCGGCTATCACCCGGAAGCCGGCCTTCTGGCCCGCCAGTTCGCCGATGCCGGCCTGAAGGCCACGATCATTGGCGGTGATGGCCTCTCGAACACCGAGTTCTGGACACTGGGCGACAAGAACGCCACCGGCACCGTCTTCACCAATGCAACCGACGCACTGAAGAACCCGGCCTCGCAGGCCGCCGTCGAAGCGCTCAAGGCCAAGAACATCCCGCCGGAAGCCTTCACGCTCAACGCCTATGCTGCCGTTGAGGTCATCAAGGCCGGCATCGAAAAGGCAGGCAGCGCTGAAGACCCGGAAGCCGTCGCACTGGCGCTCAAGAGCAAACTCGAAATCCCGACCGCCATTGGCACCCTGTCCTATGGTCAGACCGGCGATCTGGCCTCCCAGGCCTTCTCGCTGTTCAAGTGGGAGGACGGCAAGATCGTTCCGGTAGAGTAATCACCGCACAGCATTGAAAATACGAAAGGCCGGCATTTCTGCCGGCCTTTTTCAAATCGTGCCATGAGTTACAAAGCTTAGCTATCCAGGAACGAGCGCAGCTTGCGCGAGCGGCTCGGATGCTTCAGCTTGCGCAGCGCCTTCGCCTCGATCTGGCGAATACGTTCGCGCGTCACCGAGAACTGCTGACCGACTTCTTCCAGCGTGTGGTCGGTGTTCATGCCGATGCCGAAGCGCATGCGCAGCACGCGCTCTTCGCGCGGCGTGAGCGAGGCGAGAACGCGGGTCGTGGTTTCGCGCAGGTTTGCCTGAATGGCGGCGTCGATCGGCAGAAGCGCGTTCTTGTCCTCGATGAAGTCGCCGAGATGCGAATCCTCTTCGTCACCCACCGGGGTTTCGAGCGAAATCGGCTCCTTGGCGATTTTCAGAACCTTGCGCACCTTTTCAAGCGGCATGGCAAGCTTTTCTGCAAGCTCTTCCGGCGTCGGCTCGCGACCGATTTCATGCAGCATCTGGCGCGAAGTGCGGACGATCTTGTTGATCGTCTCGATCATGTGCACCGGAATACGAATGGTGCGGGCCTGGTCGGCGATCGAGCGGGTGATCGCCTGCCGGATCCACCAGGTGGCATAAGTCGAGAACTTGTAACCGCGGCGATACTCGAACTTGTCGACCGCCTTCATCAGGCCGATATTACCTTCCTGAATGAGGTCGAGGAACTGCAGGCCGCGGTTCGTGTACTTCTTGGCGATGGAAATCACGAGGCGCAGGTTGGCCTCGACCATTTCCTTCTTGGCGATGCGGGCTTCGCGTTCGCCCTTCTGCACCATGGATACGATACGGCGGAACTCGGCGATGGAAATGCCGGTTTCGGTCGCCAGATTCTGGATCTCCTGACGGATGTCACGGATCATCTGGTTTTCGGACTTGGCGAATTCCTTCCAGCCACGGGCCGACAGGTTGCCGATAGACTTCATCCAGTTCGGATCAAGTTCGGCGCCCTGATACTGCTCAAGGAACGAGTCACGCTTGACGCCGTAGGATTCGGCGAGGCGCAGCAGGCGGCCTTCGTTCTGCATCAGGCGCTTGGAAATGTCGTAGAGCTGCTCGACGAGCGAATCCACGCGGTTCTGGTTCAGCGACAGCGACTTGACCGCCGTGATGAGCTGATCCTTCAGTTCCTTGTAGCGGCGTTCCTGCGCGGAAGAGAGCGTACCGGTCGCGGCGAGACGCGCTTCCACCTGCTGATCCTGCAACTTGCGCAGCTTCTTGTAGGTGTCGGCGATGATGTCGAGCGTCTCCATCACCTGCGGACGCAGTTCCGCTTCCATCGCGGCGAGCGAGAGGTTGGATTCGTCCTCGTCCTCTTCCTCTTCTTCCGGCGGCAGGCCATCGCCGCCGACATTGGTGATGTCGTCGTCATTGGCAGCGGAAGGACGCGGCTTGCGGGTCTTTTCCTTTTCCTCGGCAGCCTTGCGGTCGGCCTCGATCTTTTCCGGGCTCTGGAACTGCGGGGCGGCCTTGGCTTCCGGACCGGAATAGGTGGTTTCGAGATCGATGATCTCGCGCAAAAGCGTCGTGCCTTCGTTCAGTTCATCACGCCAGATGATGAGCGCCTGGAAGGTCAGCGGGCTCTCACAGAGGCCCGAAATCATGGTTTCGCGGCCGGCCTCGATGCGCTTGGCGATGGCGATTTCGCCTTCGCGCGACAGAAGCTCCACCGACCCCATTTCGCGCAGATACATGCGCACCGGGTCGTCGGTCCGGTCGGTCGGCTCTTTCTTCTTCGCGGTGGCAAGCGCCGTGCCGGTGGCCGGCGCAATTTCTCCGCCGTCGCTTTCCTCGTCGTCGCTGTCGTCGTCGGGCGCTGCCGCTTCCTCGACGTCCTCATCCTCGATGACGTTGATGCCCATGTCGTTGAGCATCGCCATGATGTCCTCGATCCGGTCGGGATCGACCTGATCCGACGGCAGGACTTCATTCAGCTCGTCCATGGTCACATAGCCGCGCTTCTTGGCGGCCTTGATCATCTTTTTGACGGCGTCATCAGAAAGATCGAGAAGCGGACCATCGGGAGAACCTTCGCGTTCGTTCTCGGCTTCTTCGTTTTCTTTGACTTTGGTTGCCATTTCGTCGCTTTCCCTGACGCCTATGTTCTTCGCGGGTTCCGGGCCAAACCGGGCTTTCGGAACCGCTCCAACTGCATGCCGCAACTCGCAAATACAGGCCGTCGCATTGCGTTGCGCCGGCCTGCCTACCGAATCACGTGTCCGACACTATCGGATTGATCTTTAATTCCTGCTTAACCACCGCCGCCGTCCAACCCAAGTCCAGTTCTTCGCAAAGAGACTGACCGGTCATGATCCTGCGGCCTGCCCGGCCTCTGCATTTCTGACTCAAATCGTGATTCCCACAATTCACCGTCCCGTCAAGCCTTTCCGGTGGAAAACTTAACGAAAAATGAACAGATGCCCGAAAAGCGGCACTTCATCCGTCTTTCATGGCAATTCAGACCCTATATTTAGGGAGGACCTCGCCAAAAACAAGAGCAGGTCGATTCTTCACGAACTGGAGGTCGCCGGTCCCTTGATCCGGCCCGAAAGGACTCCGAACCCGTCGATGATCGCCTCCTGATTTTCCATGCGGCTGATTTCCAGATGTACCTCCTGCAGCGCCCGGTAAAGCGGCGTCAGCCGCTCCGCATCCTCGGCTTCGGTCGCCTCGGCAATGGAGCGTTCGAGCTCAATTTTCTGGCGCCTCAGATCGATCGCCCGCTTGTGCAGCGAATAGGCCTGCGTATAGCCCTCGCGTGCGTCCTCGAAGGCCGCATTGGTGGTTGCCGTCCACAGCCGCGCATTGCGCACCTGCTGGTCCATCGCCGCAATCAGAGGGCCGAAGCCCTCCGCCTCCAGCGCCTCGACCAGTGTTTCCGCCGAAAGCCGGTGGCCGAGCAGCGCCGCCGCCGACAGCAGGGCCGACCAGAAGCGCGTCAGTTCGCGGTTCTCGAATTCGATGCCGGCGATCTCGTCATAGGTTTCCTGCATCAGGGCCGGATGGTTGACGACGGTCAGCGCCAGCACGCTTTCGCGCAGCGATGGGTGCTCGTAAGCCCCCTTCACCAGCGCCGATCGGGTGAGCCGATCGGAAATCCCGCCGAGAAAACCCGAGGGCGAGGCCGGCGCACCGCCTCGACCACCGCCCTGCCCGCGGAAACCGCCGCGCCCGTTGCCGCCGCGCTGGAAGCCACCCTCGCCGCTCCGCTGCTGGCGGGCCGGCGCAAAGAAGGCATTCAGCCGGTCGCGCATGTCCTGCTGGTAGTGGCGGCGCACATTCTCGTCGGCGATGACAGACACGATCTGTTTCAGCCGCGCCTCAAGTTCCGCCCGCTTTTCCGGTGTGTCGAAGGAACCGGTGGCCTCACGGGTCCAGATCATTTCGGCAAGCGGCTTGGCTTCCGCCATCACCCGGTCGAAGGGCGCACGCCCGTCATGCTTGACGAGATCGTCGGGGTCCTTGCCATCGGGCAAAAGCGCAAAGCGCACGGTGCGACCGGGCTTGATATGCGGCAGCGCCAGATCGGCGGCGCGCGCGGCGGCGCGAAGCCCCGCACCATCGCCGTCGAAGCACAACACCGGTTCCGGCGTCATGCGCCACAGAAGTTCGAGCTGGTTTTCGGTGAGCGCCGTGCCAAGCGGCGCCACGGCATTCTCGATGCCCGCCTGCGCCAGCGCGATCACGTCCATATAGCCTTCGACGGCAATCACCGTGCCGGGTTCGGAACGTCCGCCAACCGCTTGCGAAGCCCGGCGCGCCCGGGCAAAATTGTAAAGCACGTTGCCCTTGTGGAAGAGTTCCGTCTCGTTGGAATTGAGGTATTTCGCCGGTGCGTCCGGCGACAGCGCGCGTCCACCGAAGGCGATCACCTTCTCCCGCGAAGAGAGAATGGGGAACATGATGCGGTCGCGGAACCGGTCATAGGAAACGGGAATCTCCGGCCCGTGCACCACGAGCCCGCAGGCCTCGATCTCTTCCTTGCCCACGCCCTTCTCTGCCAGGAAGCCTTTCAGCGCGTTGCGGCTGTCGGGTGCATAGCCAAGCCGGAAAGTGTCGATCGTGCGGCCGGAAAGCCCCCGCTCGCGCAGGTAGGCCCGCGCTTTCGCGCCCGCCGCCGTCTGCAACTGGTCCTGAAAGAACTGCGCCGCCATTTCCATGACGTCGATCAGCCCGGCGCGTTCCTTCTCGCGTTTTTCCGCCTGCACATCCGGCTGCGGCATCGGCACGCCAGCCAGATCGGCAATCTGCTGCACGGCTTCAGGGAAGTTCATGCCCTCGAGATCGGTCAGAAACCGGAAATGATCGCCGGAGACGCCGCAACCGAAGCAATGATAACGACCCTTCTTGTCCTCGCAATGGAAGCTCGGGCTCTTCTCGCCATGGAAAGGGCAGCAGGCCCAGTAATCCCCGCGCGAAACATTGGTCTTCTTGCGATCCCACGTCACGCGGCGGCCGATCACCTGGGAGATCGGCACGCGGTCGCGTATCTCGTCGAGAAAGGTCGGGGAAAAGCGCATGGGGTCCTCTGGGCTGACCTTGCTATATAGGTCATGCCGCCCTGACGCGCCAGCCGCACGTCAGGGCATACCCGCAATCCACAAGCGGGAAATTACTTCAACAGTTCCTTCACCACGCCGGAGGCCTTGGCGAAATCGAGCTGGCCGGGATAGCGCTCCTTGAGAACACCGATCACCTTGCCCATATCGCGCAGCCCCTGCGCGCCGGTCTCGGCAACGAGCGCCGTGATGATCGCGCGCACTTCATCGTCATCAAGCTGCTTCGGCATGAAACCGCGGATGACCTCGATTTCGGCGCGCTCCTGGGCGGCGAGTTCGGCGCGGGCACCCTCGTCATAGATCTTCGCCGATTCCTCGCGCTGCTTGATCATCTTGGTGAGGATCTGGAGAATGTCGTCATCGCTGACGGAATCCTTGCCGGCGCCGCGATTGGCGATATCGCGATCCTTGATGGCCGTCAGAATGAGGCGAACCGTTGAAAGCCGAAGGTTATCCTTCGCCTTCATCGCGTCCTTCATGGCGTTCGTGAGCGTTTCGCGGATCATTTCTTGCGTCTCCTCGAAAAGCCGGGTGCAGGGGATGAAATGTGGCTTTTCCTTGTCAAACTGGCCCGTCATATCCCAGGCACGGGGCGAGATGCAAATGCAATCCGGCAAGGCATTGAAAAGAAAAGATTCCTTTTCCGGGGAATCTGCCCTCCCGCAATTGACCCGGAAGGCCGCTTTGTCTATTTTCCCGCACCTAGCACGAAATCCGAAAATCCTGCTGCCGCCGGGGCAAATGCGCCCGCGCGCACGGCTGCATGAAAACAAGGTTTGCCGGGTATCCCGTTCGGGCAACCGGTAAAAACCGGAAAGGTGAGAGAACATGACCGCAACCCAAGGCTGGACCACAACCAAGGCCACCGCCCTTCTCGTTCTGGCCGATGGCACCGTCATCGAAGGCTTCGGCATCGGCGCCACCGGCAAGGTTCAGGCGGAAGTCTGCTTCAACACGGCGCTGACCGGCTATGAGGAAATCCTGACGGACCCCTCCTATCTCGGCCAGATCGTTACCTTCACCTTCCCCCACATCGGCAATGTCGGCACCAACGAGGAAGACATTGAAGACCTGACCCCCGCCGCCCGCCGCGGCGCCGTCGGCGTCATCTTCAAGGCCTCGATTACCGATCCCTCCAATTACCGCGCCCTCAAGCATCTCGACCAGTGGCTGAAGGCCCGCGGCGTGATTGGCCTTTGCGGCGTCGACACCCGCGCGCTCACCGCATGGATCCGCGAGAACGGTGCGCCGAACGGCGTCATCGCCCATGATCCGAACGGCGTGTTCGACATCGAGGCGCTGAAGAAGGAAGCCCGCGAGTGGAGCGGCCTCGTCGGCCTCGACCTCGCCATCGTCGCCACCTCCGGCCAGTCTTCGCAGTGGACCCAGAAGCCGTGGGTCTGGAACGAAGGCTACAGCGAACTCGACGCTGGCACCGCCAAGTATCACGTCGTCTGCGTGGATTACGGCGTCAAGCGCAACATCCTGCGGCTCTTCGCCGGGCTTGATTGCCGCGTCACGGTCGTTCCGGCCAAGACCGCCGCCGAAGACATTCTGGCGCTGAACCCGGATGGCATCTTCCTGTCGAACGGTCCTGGCGACCCGGCGGCCACCGGCGAATATTCCGTTCCGGTCATCAAGGCGCTGGTCGCAAGTGGCCTGCCGGTCTTCGGCATCTGCCTCGGCCACCAGATGCTGGCGCTGGCGCTCGGCGGCACCACGGTGAAGATGCACCAGGGCCACCACGGCGCCAACCACCCGGTGAAGGACTACACGACCAACAAGGTCGAGATCGTTTCGATGAACCACGGCTTCGCAGTCGACAAGAACAGCCTGCCGGAAGGCGTTGAGGAGACTCACGTTTCGCTCTTCGATGGCTCCAATTGCGGCCTGCGCCTCGTCGGCAAGCCGGTCTTCTCGGTCCAGCATCACCCGGAGGCATCGCCCGGCCCGCAGGACAGCCACTACCTCTTCCGCCGCTTCATCAACATGGTGCGCGAGAAGAAGGGTGAACCGGCGCTTGCAGAGCGTTGAGAAGACTCAAACAATCCAACATGCAAAAGGCCCGCGCGAAGCGGGCCTTTTCCGTTTCAGGCTCTGGCCAGAAGCACGAGCCGTTCGCGCCGCAAAAGCATGATGAAGCGCAGGCACAACATGGTCGAGGCGCCGATAAGGCCGAAAACGATACCCAGCCAGACCCCCAGCCCGCCGAAACCGAGCGGAAAGGCCAAAGCCCAGGCCATGGTGAACCCCACGGGCCAATAGGCGATCAGCGCCAGCACCATCGGCACCCGCGCATCCTTCAACCCGCGCAAAAGGCTCGCGAAGATCGCCTGCTGCCCGTCGAAGAGCTGGAACAGTCCGGCCGTTACGATCAGCGGCCCGGCATAGGTCAGAACCGCAGCGGCGTTCGGCGTTTCCGGGTTGAGGAACCACACGGCAAGCTTTTCCGGGATCGTCGCAAAGGCGATGCCGCCGGACAGCGAGATGATCGCAGCGAGGATGACCACGGTAATCGCCGCGCGGCGCACACCGACGAAATCGCCACGCCCGTGGGCGACACCGACCCTGACCGTCGCCCCCTGCCCCAGACCCAACGGGATCATGAAGGTGATCGAAGCCAGTTGCAGGGCAATGCCGTGCGCGGCCAGCTCCACCGTGCCGATTGCCCCCATCATCAGCGAGCAGGCCGAAAACAGCGAGACTTCCGCCAGAATGGTGATGCAGATCGGAAAACCGAGACGTAGCACTTCCTTCAGCGCCAGCCAGTCGGGCCGCCAGAAGCGAACGAACACCTGATAGGACCGTGTTTCCGGCACCCGCTGAATATAGGTTATCAGCACAGCCAGGCCGGCAAACTGCACCAGGACGGCAACGATGGCCGCGCCATCCATGCCCATCGCCGGCAGGCCGAAATGGCCGAGCACCAGCACATAGGCGAGTGCAGCATTGGTGACCAGCATGAACACGGTGGCCCACAGCACGACACCGGCCCGGTTGATGGCCGAGACCATGGAGCGCAGCGCGATGAAGAGCAGGCCCGGCAGAAGGCCGAACTCCGCCATTGCCACATAGCGCCCGGCAAGGGCTGCCGTTTCCGGCTGCTGACCCAGATGGATGAGAATGGCTTCAGCGCTGAAGAATACCGGCTGCATCAAAAGCCAGTAGCCGATGGCGACCCACAACCCCATGCGCAGCGACCGCCGCACGCTGGTCACATCACCGCGCCCATAGGCCTGTGCCACCATGGGCACCACGGCCATGGAAAACCCGGTGCCGAACACGAAAACCGTGAACAGGAACTGCCCGGCCAGCACGATGGCTGCCAGATATTGTGCGCCGAATTGGCCGAGAATGACGACGTCGGTGGTATGGATGCCAAGCTGCGCAAGCTGTGCGCCGATTAGCGGAATACCGATCGCGAATGTGCCGCGAATATGCGACCACCAGGAATTGTCGGGCGAAACAGCGTTCGTCTTCACCTGATCATGCATGTCTAATCTCCAGACGACAAAAGGCCGCTCCCTGAAAGGGTGAGCGGCCTCGGGGCTCTGGATATTCGACCGGCAATCGACTGGCAAGGCTTGAAAGGCATCAAGCAGAATTATTGATCGATACCACCATTCCGCGTGATGGGTCGCGAAACGTGTCCTTAGAGCCGTTCGTAGGGCGTATCGAACGTGTTGCAGGCCGTGACCTTGCCGTTATCGAACCCCTGCTTGAACCAGCGCATACGCTGGGCGGAAGTGCCGTGGTTGAAGCTGTCGGGCACGACATAACCCTGACTACGCTTCTGAAGCGTATCGTCGCCGATCTGTTTGGCGGCGTTCAGCGCCTCTTCCAGATCGCCATTTTCCAGAATGCCCTTCTGGTCGGTAAAGCGCCCCCAGATCCCGGCGAAGCAGTCGGCCTGAAGCTCGACCCGCACCGACATGCGATTGGCTTCGGCCTCGCTCATCGACTGGCGGGCGCGGTTGAACTTGGGCAGGATACCGGTGAGGTTCTGGATGTGATGCCCCACTTCATGGGCGATCACATAGGCCTGTGCGAAATCGCCGGAGGCGCCGAACTGCTGCTGGAGCTGGCGGAAGAAATCCGTGTCGAGATAGACCTTGCGGTCACCGGGGCAATAGAACGGACCGGTCGCAGCCGAAGCCAGACCGCAAGCCGAACTGACCCGGCCGCTAAACAGCACGAGTGTCGGTTCGGTGTAGTTTTCGCCGGCCGCCTTGAAGATGCCGTTCCACGTATCTTCGGTATCGGCCAGAACCGTGCGCACGAACTGCGTCATCTGGTCGTTGGCCGGCGGACCGGCGGGCGCAGAACTGTCGGCCTGCTGGCCGCCGCCGCCCAGATTGATGTCGCCGCCGGACAGCAGCGTCAGCGGATTGATGCCGAGCACCCATGAAATGATGAGAATGATGACGATGCCGCCGATGCCGAGACCACCGCCGCCCTTGCGACCCACGGGCACACGAAACCCGCTGCGACCGAAAGGATCGCCACCCTGCCCGGCCCGACCGACCGATTCATTGCGCCGGTCCTCGACATTGTCCGACTGCCTGCGACCTTCCCACTTCATGCGAGATTCCCCCGATGCGTCTGCGAATGTATCCGGTTAGATAGAGCATCTATCGCAGATAGCCAGCCCCTTTGCCATGCGTTGGTTGCAGGCACCGTTTGCCGGCGGTGGAAAAAGCCTATTTCCCGGCATTGACCACCTGCGGAAGGGATTGCAGAGCCTCGGCACCCCATCGGGCCGAAAACCTCGGAACGAACTGCGTCACAAACAGATAGGCCGCCGTAACGACGAGCGCCGACACATAACCGTCGATGGCATAATGCCAGCCAAGCAGGACCGAACTTGCCATGATGATCATGAGATAAAGCGCGCCGATAACGGCGTGGACCTTCGATAATCCGCCGAAGAAAAGCACATTCAGCGTCATCAGCCCGACATGCACGCTCGGAAAAGCCGAAATGCCGGACCCGAGGCCCGACATACCGTTCTCATAGAGGTTCCACAGATAGTTCTGGTAGATGGAGGGGGATTCCGGGCCCGTCATGCTGTCGACAAAGGCCCTGAGAGCCGCGAAACGCTCATCGTCGCCGGTGACATGCCTGTAATAGACCGGTCCCGCCGAAAGAAGCAGGCCCGCCAGCAGGTTGCCGCAAAACACCCAGACGAACATGAAAAGTCCGAGATACCGGGCGCGGATTGCAGCGGCTCTGGGCGAAACGACAACGAAAAAAAGCGCCCCGAAGCTCAGCATGAACCACATGACCGTGTAGTTCCACTGCAGGAAGCTGAGAACGGCGGGCGAGCCGATCACACTGTAGAGCAGCTTGAAGGGCTGATTGCCCATATGCAGCCAGCGATCGAAATCCGCCAGCGCCTTGTCGAACGGAAAACCACCTCCGATGATGGGCAGCACATTCTTGATCGAGGTGAAACTTCCCATGAACAGCATCATCGCCATCAGCAGCACGGTTCCGCTGAGCGCGTGGGCCACATGTCGGGGCGAGAAGACCCGCCTGTAGATGCCGGGGCGCCGGAACCCGATGCGGAAATAAATGCTCAGCGTCTCGAAAATGACGAGCATCACGGGCAGAACCAGCAGGAACAGGCTGAAACCCTGCATGAGATAATTGTCGAGGGTCGAGAGGTCGGGACGGCCCAAAGCCCTCAGCAGCCACACGGAAAAGGCTGCATACGCCAGAATGAAGGCATAGGCGCTGCGGTCTCCATGGAACCTGCGGACGCAATAGCCGATGCATTCCTGGAAATAGGTTCCGGACCTGATCGTCCCCGACATGCCATCCGCTCCGTTCGATTGTGCAGATTACTGCAACCGGGCGACAGCCATCAAGCGTCACCACGACCGTAAGGATCAGAAAAAGTCATTAAAACCCGATTAAACTGCCAATCAAATCGATGGCAGCCCGGCAAACCAGGCTGGTTCGCCCGCCCGGTCGGAAACGGAATGCGTCGATAGAAATGAAGAGGAGGATTTTTGTGTCGAAGGACGGAGATTCGGGGTTCCGTTCCCGAACACATTTGCCTATAAGCCCCTTCTAGCCTGAAATAGATAAGAGCCTGTGCCCGGCCCGTGCGAGAATGCGTCGCGCTGGCTGGTTTTCCGCACGGCATCAAGACGGGAAATAGGAAGCCATGCCCAAGCGCCAAGATATCAAGTCCATCCTCATCATCGGCGCAGGGCCGATCGTCATCGGCCAGGCATGCGAGTTCGACTATTCTGGCACCCAGGCCTGCAAGGCTCTGAAGGAAGAAGGCTACCGGGTCATTCTGGTGAACTCCAACCCGGCGACGATCATGACCGATCCGAACCTCGCGGACGCCACCTATATCGAGCCGATCACGCCGGAAGTGGTGGCTAAGATCATCGCCAAGGAACGCCCGGATGCGCTGCTTCCGACCATGGGCGGCCAGACGGCGCTGAACACCGCGCTCTCCCTGAAGCGCATGGGCGTTCTCGACCGCTATAATGTCGAAATGATCGGCGCCAAGCCGGAAGCCATCGACAAGGCGGAGGACCGCGCCCTCTTCCGCGAGGCCATGGCCAAGATCGGCCTTGAAACGCCGCGCTCGATGCTGGCCAACGCCACCGAGATCAAGGATGCCGACCGCAAGAAGCATGAGGCTGCCCGCAACGAGGTGAAGGCCCGCCTGTCCGGCGCCGAACTCGACAAGACGCTCGATGAACTTGAAAACCAGTGGAACCTTGGCGAGACCGACCGCAAGCAGCGCTATATCAGCCACGCCCTGGCGGTTGCCGCGCAGGCGATCGATGTGGTCGGCCTGCCCGCCATCATCCGCCCGTCCTTCACCATGGGCGGCACCGGTGGCGGCATTGCCTATAACCGCTCGGAATTCTTCGACATCATCGGCTACGGTCTCGACGCCTCGCCCACGACCGAAGTGCTGATCGAAGAATCGGTGCTCGGCTGGAAGGAGTACGAGATGGAAGTTGTTCGCGACCGCGCGGACAACTGCATCATCATCTGCTCCATCGAAAACATTGACCCGATGGGTGTTCACACCGGTGACTCGATCACCGTCGCGCCGGCGCTGACGCTGACCGACAAGGAATACCAGATGATGCGCAACGCCTCGATTGCGGTGCTGCGCGAGATCGGCGTCGAAACCGGCGGCTCGAACGTGCAGTTCGCCGTCAATCCGAAGGACGGCCGCCTCGTCGTCATTGAAATGAACCCGCGCGTCTCGCGCTCCTCGGCGCTGGCATCGAAGGCCACCGGCTTCCCGATCGCCAAGGTCGCGGCCAAGCTCGCCGTCGGCTACACGCTGGACGAACTGGAAAACGACATCACCGGCGGCGCAACGCCCGCCTCTTTCGAACCCTCAATCGACTACGTCGTCACCAAGATCCCGCGCTTCGCCTTCGAGAAGTTCCCGGGTGCCGATCACGTCCTGACCACCGCCATGAAGTCGGTCGGTGAAGTCATGGCCATTGGCCGCACCTTTGCCGAATCGCTGCAGAAGGCGCTGCGTGGTCTCGAAACCGGCCTGACCGGCCTTGATGAAATCGAAATTCCGGGTCTCGGCGAAGGCGATGATCACAACGCTATCCGCGCCGCCATCGGCACGCCGACGCCCGAACGTCTGCGCATGGTTGCCCAGGCGCTGCGCCTCGGCATGTCGGAAAAGGAAGTGCACGAAGGCTGCAAGATCGACCCGTGGTTCATCGCCCAGTTCAAGGCGATCGTCGACATGGAAGCCCGTGTTCGCGAGCATGGCCTGCCGACCGATGCCGAAAACCTGCGCATGCTCAAATCCATGGGCTTCTCCGACCAGCGCCTCGCCAGCCTCACGCACAAGCGTCCGAAGGAAGTGGCGGAACTGCGCAACAGCCTCAACGTTCGCCCGGTCTACAAACGTATCGACACCTGCGCCGCCGAATTCGCCTCGCCTACCGCCTATATGTATTCGACCTACGAGACGCCCTTCGTCGGCGCCGCCCGCTCCGAAGCCCAGATTTCCGACCGCAAGAAGGTCGTCATCCTCGGCGGCGGCCCGAACCGCATCGGCCAGGGCATCGAGTTCGACTATTGCTGCTGCCATGCCGCCTTCGCGCTGAAGGACGCCGGCTATGAAGCCATCATGGTCAACTGCAACCCGGAAACGGTTTCCACCGACTACGACACCTCCGACCGCCTCTATTTCGAGCCGCTGACGGCCGAAGACGTGATCGAGATCATGCGCGCCGAACAGGAAAACGGCACGCTCGTCGGCGTCATCGTGCAGTTTGGCGGCCAGACCCCGCTGAAGCTTGCCGAAGCGCTGGAAAAGAACGGTATCCCGATCCTCGGCACCGCGCCGGACATGATCGACCTGGCCGAAGACCGCGACCGCTTCCAGAAGCTTCTGATGAAGCTCGACCTCAACCAGCCGAACAACGGCATTGCCTACTCGGTCGAGCAGGCGCGCCTCGTGGCTTCCGAAATCGGCTTCCCGCTGGTGGTGCGCCCCTCCTACGTTCTGGGTGGCCGCGCCATGCAGATCATCCATTCCGAAGCCATGCTCCAGACCTACCTTCTGGACACGGTGCCGGAGCTGGTGCCGGAAGACATCAAGCAGCGTTATCCGAACGACAAGACCGGCCAGATCAACACGCTGCTCGGCAAGAATCCGCTTCTGTTCGATAGCTACCTGACCAACGCCATCGAAGTCGACGTCGATGCGCTGTGCGACGGCAAGGATGTCTTCGTCTGCGGTATCATGGAACACATCGAAGAGGCCGGCATCCACTCGGGCGACAGCGCCTGCTCGCTGCCGGTTCATTCGCTGTCGAAGGAAATCGTCGATGAACTGGAACGCCAGACGGTGGCGCTGGCCAAGGCGCTTCATGTCGGCGGCCTGATGAACGTGCAGTACGCCATCAAGGACGGCACGATCTACATTCTCGAAGTGAACCCGCGCGCCTCGCGCACCGTGCCCTTCGTCGCCAAGACCATCGGCGCGCCGATCGCCAAGATCGCCGCCCGCGTCATGGCTGGCGAAATGCTCGATCCCGCGATTGCCGCCTATGGCAGGAAGCCCGATCCGCGCAACCTCAAACACATCGCCGTCAAGGAAGCCGTGTTCCCCTTCGCCCGCTTCCCGGGCGTCGATACGCTGCTTGGCCCGGAAATGCGCTCGACCGGTGAAGTCATGGGTCTCGACACCGATTACGCACTGGCCTTCGCCAAGTCGCAGCTCGGCGCCGGCGTCGAACTGCCGCGCGATGGTTCGGTCTTCGTTTCGGTACGCGATGAGGACAAGGAACGCGTCCTGCCCGCCATCCGCCTTCTGTCCAGCATCGGCTTCAAGGTTCTCGCCACCGGCGGCACCCAGCGCTTCCTCGCCGAAAAGGGCATCGAGGCCGTCAAGATCAACAAGGTTCTGGAAGGCCGCCCGCATATCGAGGACGCCATCCGCAACCGTCAGGTCCAGCTCGTCATCAACACCACCGATGGCAACAAGGCTGTGTCGGACTCCAAGTCACTGCGCCGCGCCACGCTGATGCAGAAGGTGCCCTACTACACCACCATGGCCGGTGCACAGGCTGCCGCTGAAGCCATCGAGGCGCTGAAGAAAGGCCAGCTCGAAGTCCGCACGCTGCAGAGCTACTTCTGATCCTGACATCAAAGGCCGCCGGTCCGCCGGCGGCCTTTCTACTTCCACAGGGAGCCTGCCGATGACCGAAAAGATCGAGATCCTCAGCGAGCGGCTTTTCCCCGTCGATGCTCAAACGCTGTTTTCCACCTTTGCCGATCCCGCAAAGCTTGCCGAATGGTGGGGCCCGCACGGCTTTACCAACCGGATCGATACCTTCGATCTTCGCCCCGGCGGCACCTGGCGCGTCACCATGATCGCCTCAAACGGTACGGATTTCGACAACCACTCCACCTTCGAGATCGTTGAACCCTTCACACGCATCGCCTTCATCCACCACGGCCCCATCCATCTTTACCGCATGGACATGGCCTTCAAGCCGGAAGAACAGGGCACGCGCCTTGTCTGGCGCATGGAGTTCGATGCAAGCGAAGAACTGGCAATGCTTGAAAAGTTCATCGCCGCCGCCAACGAACAGAACTTCGACCGGCTGGAGGCGGCGCTGGGGCTGAACTCTGGAATAGAGGCGTAAGGCACCCCTCAGACTATGCGGCTTTCCTCGAAGCGGGCCGTTTCCTTGATCTGCCAATGCGACTGGTAGGCCGGACGGGGATGATCGGCCAGCACCAAGCCTTCCGCCGCTTTCTCGCGCGTCGGAATCGCCGTGCGGTCGATGCCCCCTTCTAGGGTCATCGCGAGATCGCGGGCGAAAACCCGGTCGCTGATATACCAGGAATGCGTCCAGGATCGTTCATCCCAACCCGCCGGCGGCTTCAGCGCGTTGAAGTAGGGGCCGCAATTGACATCGACCGCCTTGTGCGGCGCGTCCTTGGGTAGGCCGCTGCGACCGGCGCGAGGCGAGATGCCGAGCCGCTTCGCGTTCGAAACGGCCAACGCCGCATCATAGGGACTGTAGTAGTTGGTAAAGCGCATGATGCGCTTGAAAAACGGCCCGCTCCATTCACTCTTTTCCGAAAGGCTGGCAGTGGAAACATCACCGGCAATGAACACCACCTGACCGATGCGCCAGTCGGCCCTGAAAAGCTCCCCTTTCTTCTCAGCCTGCACGAAGGCTTCCATCGTGACATAGCCGCCCGCGGAATGGGCAATGATGTGAACGTTCGTCGGGCAGTTGCGCTTCTGCCCCTCGCTCAACAATCGGATGGCCTTGGTGACCAGTTCGCTGGCCACCGATGCGCCATCGTGCCGGTCCTCCAGATAGTTGAGCGTCTGGTTGGCGCTCGGCCAGTCGAACGCGACAACCTCACCGCGCCACCCTTCCGCCAGCAGGTTCTTGCGAAGCATGCGCATGCGTTCCAGCACATGCGAAATGGCGTTGTTGTAGCCGTGAACGAAAATCAGCACATCGCCGGAAGGGCTGATCGAATTCGGGTTTTCATTGCCGTCTGCCACATCACGAACCTCCGCTGCCCATTGCCCCGGTGAACCGACGACATGCCTCGCATCATAAAGCGTGGCGTCACGCGGCACCTTCACGAAACGCAGCGGGCCGGGCTCATTGGTAAAACCCCGCTCCTTTGAGAGGGTGCGGGCAGTCATGATATAATCAAACGGCATCGTTTCATCGCGGCAATCTTAAGATGAATTATGTCAATAGATAACCATAGATTGCATTTGTAAGTCAACATCACCTTGCCCGAGCCCGAGCCATTCATTCAAATTTGTGATTTGTTTATTCGGGAGCGAGACGGTTGATTGCCGTCCTCAATCGGAGTGACAGGCATGAACACAACAATCAGACAGACCGCCGGCCGTCGCGAATGGATCGGGCTGATCGTCCTGTCCATCGCCTGTCTCGTCTATTCCATGGACCTCTCGGTCCTTTTTCTCGCCATGCCCGCCATCGTCGCCGATCTCGATCCGAGCGCGGCGGAACTGCTGTGGATCAACGACATCTACGGCTTCATGGTCGCCGGCTTTCTGGTCACCATGGGCTCGCTCGGAGACCGTATCGGCCGCCGGCGGATTCTGTTGATCGGGAGCGCCGCCTTCGGCCTCGCGTCCATCCTGGCGGCTTTCGCCACCACCGCACAGCAGCTCATCATCGCCCGTGCGCTGCTCGGCATCGCCGGCGCCACCATCGCACCCTCGACACTGTCGCTTGTCGTGAACCTCTTTTCCGTCGAGGCCGAACGCAACCGCGCCATCGGTGTGTGGGGAACCGCCTTCGCTCTCGGCGGCCTTGTCGGCCCGCTGATCGGCGGCGTTCTGCTCGAATTCTTCCACTGGAGCTCGGTCTTCCTGATCAATGTGCCGGTCATGCTCGGCTTACTGATCCTCGGCCCCCTACTCCTGCCAGAGTTCAGGGCGGAACGGGCCGCTGCCATCGACCTGCCGAGCGTCGCCCTGTCGCTCGGTACTGTCCTGCCTGTCATTTACGGCCTGAAGCACATCGCCATGGACGGCTTCCTGCCCGTCTACCTGCTGCCCATCATCACTGGCCTGGCGCTCGGCTTCATCTTCATCACCCGACAGAAGCGGCTGACCGATCCGTTGATCGACCTTTCGCTTTTCGGGATTCCGGCCTTCACCGCATCGTTGCTCGTCAACCTGTTCGGAGTCTTCTTCGTGTTCGGCATCTTCCTGTTCCAGAACCAGTTCCTGCAACTGGTGCTGAACAAGACGCCGCTTGAAGCCGCCCTCTGGTCAGCGGCCCCCAGCCTGGTATTCACTGTCATGTCGCTGCAGGCCTATCGTGTCACGAACCGCTTCGGGCCGGTGCAAACAGTGCTTGGCGGCCTTGCCGTCAATGCGCTTGGCACGCTGGTCATGGCCTTCGCCGCCTATCAGCAGAGCCTTGCCGCCCTTCTGGTCGCAAGCGCCCTGATCGGTATCGGCTTCGTGCCCGTGGTTCTGACGACAACGGGCCTGATCGTCGGCTCCGCTCCGCCGGAACGTGCCGGCGCCGCTTCAGCCATTTCCGAAACCGGAGCGGAATTCGGCGGTGCCATGGGTGTGGCCCTGCTTGGCAGCCTTGGCACCGTCATCTATCGCTTCACCATGGTGGATGTAGATCTTTCGATGCTCCCGGCGCCCGTGGCACTAGCGGCGCGCGGCACGCTGGCGGCGGCGGTGGAAAACGCCAAGGCGCTCGACATGGAAGGGGAACCCTGGCTCGCCATCGCCCGCGAAGGTTTCGCACTCGGCTTTGTCGTCTCCAGCATTGCCGCTTCACTAACGCTCCTGCTCCTGGCGGCGCTCGCCCGACGGGTTTATGCGGGAAGCGGGCCCATATCGGTTTCCAACAGCCATTGAGCGTGTCTGCGGCATCATGCAGCGCACATACGAAAAAAGTGGCTTTTTGCGGCGGCAATCTGTTATAAGGTTCGGAACATTGATTTGAAACTGGTTCCGAGGCTCTGCTTCGGGACCTGTTTTCTTTTGTGTCCGCCGCTGCGCGACGAGAAGACAGAAGGACTAGGAAATGGTTGAAAAAGTGCCCATGACGCAGAGCGGCTTCGTCAAGCTGCAGGAGGAACTGCGCTGGCGGCAGCAGGAAGAGCGTCCTCGCATCATCGAAGCGATCGCCGAAGCGCGTGCCCATGGCGACCTCTCCGAAAATGCGGAATACCACGCTGCCAAGGAAGCGCAGAGTCACAACGAGGGTCGCATCGGCGAACTCGAGGACCTGACCGCGCGCGCCGAGGTGATCGACCTTTCCAAGATGTCCGGCTCCAAGATCAAGTTCGGCGCAACCGTCAAGCTGATGGACGAGGACAGCGAAGAGGAAAAGGTCTACCAGATCGTGGGCGATCAGGAAGCCGACGTGAAGGCCGGCCGCATCTCCATCTCCTCGCCCATCGCCCGCGCGCTGATCGGCAAGGAAGTGGGCGACTCGATCGAAGTCAACGCCCCCGGCGGCGCCCGCGGCTACGAAATCCTCTCCGTCAACTGGGGTTGATACGAGATGCTCCGCACGCGATAGGGCGGCAGGGTCATGCCGGACATGCCGTGCGGGGTTTCCCAAGGGCGTGTCCGGTCTTCCAAAGGTTGCGGCAATCATGACAACCATTCAGTCGTTGCGAATTCTCATCGTCGCGGATTTTGCGCGTTCGAAAGCGCAACGGACTTTTTTCAGCGTTGAACGAAAGCTGGCAAATGGCTTCATAAGGCTCGGGCACAACGTCGTCTGTTTTTCTGACCGTGATACGGCGCGCGAGTCGTCCTTCTTCGGCTCCAGCAAGCACGGTTCCGGCAAGATGAACACCAGGCTCATCGAAACGGCGGAACAATATCAACCACATATCATTCTCGTTGGGCACGCTGACCTGATCTCCGGCACGACCTATTCCGCCTTGCGGGACAAGGTGCGAGGTGTGCGGCTTGCACAATTTAATGTCGACCCCACCTTCCGTCCCGAAACAATGGCAACGTTTGCACAGCGAACAGCATGGGTCGACAAATCGTTCATCACAACGGCCGATTCCGAAGCCATCGCGGCTATTCAGCCTCCGGCTTCAAACGTGCATTTTTTTCCAAACCCGGTTGATTCTTCGGTCGAGACAGGCCGCGTCTTCGAAAAAGATCGTGAAAGCTTGGAACTTGATCTGTTGTTCCTAGGCACTGGAATTGGCACACGCAACGAACAATTGGATGCTCTTGATTCCCGTTTGCCTGAGAATGTGCGTCGCCGATTTTCAGGTGGTATTCACGGCTCTCCGCGCATTTCGGGTTGTGCTTTCCTGCGAGCACTCGAAACAGCCGCCCAGAATCTGAACACGCCCATCGATGACCGGCGTCCTGAAGCGTTTCTTTACAGCTCGGACCGTATCGCTCTTCTGCTCGGTCAAGGAACGCTCGTTCATACCAGCGCCGCAGCGCATCTGGAGACCCTCTACGAAGACGGTCTTGTGATTTTCTCCAGCCGGGAGGAACTGGCGGAGAATGTAATAGCCCTGACAAAAGACGACGAACGACGCAGGGCAATTGCCGCCAAGGGCTGGCAGATTGCCCACAGCCGGACGAATGGTACCCGCATTGCCAAATACATGCTGGAAACCCTGCTTGAGAAAACGCTCTCCGAAGACTACGGATGGCCGACGCGCGAACTCAGCAGCTCCCGTAAATAATTGACTTTCATGGAAGTGCGCCGGGGAAAAATCCGGAGCAGCCGTCACCAGACGCAGCCGATAGAATCACAATGGTTGAAGAACGACGCCACTCCGGCAGTCGCTTCAATGAACCTCGGAAATACAGTTTGAATGCTCTTACGATGACCGACACGCCCCTATCAGCAGCGAATGCAATCAAAGTCAAAGTCGTCAGCAGAAGCCTGCGATCCGACCCGCGAAGCCCGCTTGCCCGGCAAATGCTATCGGGCTGGGCCGAGAAGAGAGGACTTCACTTCATATTTGATGTGGACGCACCTGAATATGACTGGCTCGTTGTTTATGAGAACCTGCCTGCGGCGCGTGGCGAACGGCGACCGATGCGAATTGAGCAACTCGCTTGCCCTCGTGAAAACACGATCCTGCTGACAACCGAACCAAGTTCGATCAAGATCTACAGCCGCGCCTTCACACGCCAGTTTGGTTATGTGGTGACAAGTCAGGAGCCATTCGCCTTGCGGCACCCGCGGCGGATCTGGAGTCAGGCTGGCCTTCTGTGGTTCTATGGAATTGGTCAGGATCACAGCCTCACGGCAGACGAGATCGCCGCGACCTTTCCTGAAAAGACGCAGATGCTTGCGACGGTATGCTCGACCAAGCGGCAAGGTCACACATTGCACCGGCTTCGCTACGATTTCACACAATACGCCGCCAGCAAAGTTCCTGAAATGCAGATCTTCGGGCGCGGTCACCACCCCCTGGACGACAAAGCGGAAGCCATTGACAGTTTTCGCTACCACCTCGCCATCGAAAATCATGTGGCGCCACATCATTTCACCGAAAAGCTGGCGGATCCGTTTCTGGGGCTTTCCTTGCCGTTTTATTTTGGCGCCCCCAATGCCGCAGACTACTTCCCCCCCGACAGCTTTATTCCCATCGACATACGACAGCCGGAGAAAGCGATCGAAGTCATGCGGGAAGCGATGGCCAATAATGAGTACGAAAAACGGCTACCAGCTATAAAAGAAGCGCGCCGCAGGATTCTGGAGGAGCACAGCCTCTACCCGCTGCTGGAGCGCATAATTCTGGCACATCCACAAAGCCGGACAGAAACTGAGGTTAGCGGTGTGTTGAGAAGCCACAGGGCATCGCAGCGCTCCGCTCCGTTGAGCTCAGCCATGGATTTTCTTTTCCGCGAAGCGCTCCACCTGAAAAATCGAATAACGAACGCTTTTTAGTATGACCGTTGCATCGGGAAATTAGCGCCAGTGCTCGGTAATCCACGGCGTTGGCTTCACATGCTTGTAAAGTCGCTTCCACGGGGAACTGACCGGCCATTTGCCGATTTCCGCCTCATCCGGGTCGGGCTTCCCGGTAAAGGCAACGACCTTGGTGCCTTCGGGAAGCGGCACGGATTTGAAAAAGTTCATTGGCCATTTCGGCATGAGCGTGTGCTTGAAACTTACACACCATTCCGAAGGCCAGAACTGCATTTCATCCACAAGCGCCGATATGTATTGCTGCTCGATGCGGTAGTTCCTGAGAACCGTTTCCGGATCGGCATTGAACTGCTCGAAAATATTCGTGTGCTGACCGACATGCCAACGGTATATGGATGTGTTGCCTATTCCACTGCCCGGTTGGGTCCAGTTTTCTGCAACACAGAAACTTCCCGGTTTGTAATCGAAGAAGGGATCCAGAGATCCGGTGATGACAACATCCAGATCCAGATAAAGCACATCACCCGAAAGATCGGCGAGCGGCGCCTGCCACATGGAAAGTTTACGCCATGGAAGCCACATGACTCGCTCCGGCAGATTGATGGAAGGAAGCGGCTGAACGATCACGTCCTCCGAAATGCCATTACCATCGTCCGTAAAGCACACGAGACGCGTTGGGCGCGTGGTGTTCCGCTTGATCATCGACCACAACCGGTTGGTATATTCAGCCGGATAACGCGTTCCCCACTTCATGCAGACGATTGTTTGCATCTCGAACATTCCTTGTTTCGCGCATCGTGTACGCCGTTCGCTTCGTGCATAAACAATTGCCATCGCGAGAACAACGCCATATCGACAGGACAAGGCGACGCTTGCGAGTAACAGGCACAGTTGTTACAGCAGCCCGAGACAACCGCATGCCCGGCGCCGGGAACTCCATCCGGCGAAAGCGAAAAATCAGGCACAGCAAGCGGCAAGAGGGACGCAAATGCCTATGATACAGAAGCGTAACGTCCTGATCCTCACCCAGTGCTTTCCACCCGATGTGGGCGGCATCGAGAACATGATGGGAAGCCTTGCGCACGCGCTTGCCGAAGCCGGAACAAACCTGACCGTTCTGGCCGATGGCCCCAAGGACAGCAAGGACGACCAATTTCCCTTTCTCCTTCGCCGCTTCGACGGCTTCAAGCCACTGCGGCGCTGGCGCAAGGGGCGCGCCGCCACACACGTAATTCGCAGCGGTAATGCAGACGTAATCATCGCCGACAGTTGGAAAAGTCTGGAGTATCTGGACAAGGGCGCTGCCCGGCAAGCCGGCGCCAAGGTTATCGTTTTGGCCCACGGCATGGAGTTCCCGGCCAAGGTTTCCGGCAAGAAGGCAGCACGCATTCGTAGCGCTTTCGCCAAGGCCGATGAGATCGTTGCCAATTCGCACTACACCGCTGCGCAATGCGCGCCCTACCAGCAGCGCAACGTTCTGCGTGTCGCAACGCCTCCCATCCTTCCGCAACCAGCCCCTTCGCCGGAACGCCTTGATGCTCTGCGCTCCCGGTATGGCGACGCCTTGAACATCATGAGCCTGTGCAGGCTGGAACCGCGTAAGGGTATAGACAAGCTTATTGAAGCTGTAGCGGCACTGCGTCAGGATTTTCCGCAAATCAAACTGCATGTCGCGGGCAGCGGCCCGGACAGGGAGAGGCTGCAATCGCTGGCGCAGCGCCTGGAAGTCGGCGACGCGGTTGTGTTCCACGGACGTGTATCCGACGCGGAAAAGGCCGCGCTCTACGCCATTTCGGATATTTTCGCCATGCCGGCCCGCAGAGAGGGCTCTTCCGTCGAAGGATTCGGCATCGTCTATCTCGAAGCCGCCTGGTATGGTACGCCCTCGATTGCTGGAAGCGAGGGGGGCGCGTCCGACGCCGTTCATGATGGCGAAACCGGCATCATCTGCGACGGGCAGGAAGCGACGGCAGTCAGGCAAGCGCTGCAGACACTGCTCTCTTCTCCGGAACTTCGGGCTCGGCTCGGAGAAAATGCCCGACGAAGGGCACACGCTCAAATCTGGTCTGAACGCCTCGTCGATTATTTGCCGCCGCAAACAAACACGGCAAAGCCCCGCATTCTGCAACTCCTTCCCGCGCTTGGCGATGGCGGCGTTGAGCGCAGCGCCGTGGAAATGGCCGGCTATCTCTCCTCAAAAGGCATTGCCAATTGGATCGCCAGTGCCGGTGGACCGCTGGTGGCACAGACCGAGAAGCTGGGTGCTAGGCACGCGCAGATTGCCGTCGGCTCGAAATCACCCATCGGCATGTTCGCAGCCGCCCGCAAGATCGCCCGTCTGATCGATGAAGAGCAGATCGACATCGTTCACGCCCGCAGCCGCGCGCCGGCCTGGGTGGCCTTGATCGCGCTGAAACTTGCCCGCCGCAAAGCGCACTACATCACGACATTTCACGGCGTCTACAGTCACGGCAATGCGCTGAAGCGCTTTTATAACAGCGCCATGCTGCGCACGCCGGTCGTCATCGCCAACTCGCTGTTCATCCACGATCACATCATCTCGGTCTACGGTTATCCGGCAGCGCAAATTGTCGTTGCCCCGCGCGGCATCGAACCGGCGCTTTTCGACCCCGCGACGATTTCGGCGGAACAACGAGCGCGCGTGAGGGCCGAACTCGGTGGTTCCGAGCGTCCGCTGGTCGTCATGGTCGGCCGGATCACGGGCTGGAAGGGTCACACTGTTCTGGTCGACGCGATTGCACGGCTCACCCACAAGGATGTGGATTTCGCCTTTATCGGCAGCGGCATCGATAACGTGATTGCCGAGTTGAAGACCAAAGTCACAACCCTTGGCATTGCAGACCGGGTGCATTTCGCCGGAAGCCGGCGCGATATCCCAGCCGTCCTCGCCGCCGCCGATCTGGCCATATCGGCATCCACCCGCCCGGAAGCCTTCGGTCGCGCCGCCATCGAGGCACAGGCCATGGGCGTGCCCGTCATCGCCACCGATCACGGCGGCAGCCGCGAGACGGTCATTCCGGGGAAGACCGGCTGGCTCGTCACCCCCGGCGATGCCGACGCCATGGCCAGCGCCATCGATGAAGCACTGGCCGACCCCGCGCGCCGCGCCGAAATGGGCGCCAGCGGTCGCGCAAACGTACTCGCCCACTTCACCACGCAGGCCATGCTGGAGAAGGAGTTTTCCGGCTATACCCGCGTTCTCGCACGGACAGTGCCAAGATGAGTGATCGCCCAGTTCCCACCGTCTGGGTGCTGACCGACGGCAAGGCCGGCGACGAGCAGCCGCTGATCGGCGTGGCGGCGGCACTCGGTGCCGAACCCGAACTGCGGCGGGTTTCGCCCCGCCCGGCCTTCGCGTTTCTCATGCCGGGCGGGCCGATCGACTGGAAAGACCGCCCTTCCAGACCGGGTTCGCCGCTGGCCCCGCCCTTTCCGGATATCTGTCTTGCGACGGGCCGGCGCGCCATTGCCTATCTGCGCGCATTGAAGAAGGCCTCTCCGGAAACGCTGACGGTCTGCTTCAAGGACCCGCGCACCCAGCGGCACGGCGCGGACCTGATCGTGGCGCAGCAGCATGACCGGCTTTTCGGCAAACGGGTCATGAACGTCATCACCGCCCCCAACCGTATCGACCTCGAAAGGATAGCGGCGCTCCGAGACCTGCCGCCGGCTGAGCTGGCGGCCCTGCCCCATCCCCGCCTTGCCGTCCTCATCGGCGGCGATAGCCGACACCATCGCTTCACAGCAGACGACATCACGCGGTTGATGGAAGGGCTCGAAGCACGCCAGGCAGCCGGTGCCGCACTCATGATCACCGCTTCGCGCCGCACGCCGGCAGCGCTCAAATCCGCGCTCGAAGCGCTTGGCCGTCTTCCACACGTCACCGTCTGGAACGGCACCGGCGACAATCCCCTGCTGGCCTATTTGGCTCTGGCGGATGAAGTGATCGTGACGGCGGATTCCACCAACATGCTCGGCGAAGCCGCCTCCACCGGCAAACCGCTGCAGGTGTTCCACCCGAGCGGCGGTCACCGCAAGATCGACCGCTTTATTGCGGCCTTGTCGGAAATCGCGACGGTCGGGCGCTTTCCTGATGCCGAGGCCAAGGGCGACTATCCGCCGGTCAACACCACCCGTGAAATCGCCACCGCAATCCGTCGCGCACTGGAAGACCGTCGCAATCCGGCCTGATCAGATCTCCACGATCCCCAGACGCTTGACCTGACGGATGGTCAGCATCGTGCGCACGGTGTCGACATGCTCATTGGCGGTCAGAACCTCGATGACGAAATCCTGAAACCGGGTCAGGTTCTCGGCAACGCAATGAAGCAGGAAATCGCTGTCGCCCGACACCATCCACGCCTGGCGCACGATCTGCCACTGGGCCGTGACGGCCGCAAACGCCTTGAGATTGGCTTCGGACTGGTGCTTGAGGCCAACCATGCAGAAGGCAACGAGATCGTAGCCCAGCCGCGGTGCGTTCAACATTGCGTGATAGCCTTCGATCACGCCAGCCTCTTCCAGCTTGCGCACACGCCTCAGGCACGGCGGCGGCGAGATGCCGACGCGCTCGGCCAGCTCCACATTGGTCATGCGGCCATCGGCCTGCAGTTCCCGCAAAATCTTGAGATCAATGGCATCGAGTTCGGCGCGCAAGACATGGTTCCTCGTTCGGATGCCGCCAGAGTGAGCGAAATCGGCGGGATTCGCAAGAATATGACACGGTGACGGAATATAATGTCCCCACCGTGGAATAGTCGGTGGATTGCCTTGTTGGAAATGCAAGGCTGATCTTGAATAAACGCATGGAAAAACACTAAATGAAGGGTCAATACAGGCCCGGTCGAATGGCTGCTTCCCTCCCCGCAGCCCGCCTCTTTTGCCGTGCCTTGAAAGGAAGCGCAAATGTCTGCCCAGCATACCAAGGTTCTCATCATCGGCTCCGGCCCTGCGGGCTATACGGCCGCAATCTACGCCGCGCGCGCCATGCTGAAGCCTGTCCTCATTGCCGGCCTCGATCAGGGCGGGCAGCTCATGATCACCACTGATGTTGAAAACTATCCGGGCTTTGCCGATCCGATCCAGGGGCCCTGGCTGATGGAGCAGATGCTGGGTCAGGCCAGGCATGTCGGCGCCGAGATCGTCAACGATCTGGTGACGACGGTGGACGTTTCCAAACGTCCCTTCACCGTCACCTGCGATTCCGGCGCGGTTTGGACCGCTGACACGCTGATCATCGCCACCGGCGCCAAGGCCAAGTGGCTCGGCATCGAAAGCGAGCAGATCTTCCAGGGCTTCGGTGTCTCCGCCTGCGCCACCTGCGACGGCTTTTTCTACCGTAACCGCGATGTGATCGTAGTCGGCGGCGGCAACTCCGCTGTGGAAGAAGCGCTTTACCTGTCGAACATCGCAAAGAGCGTCACGGTCGTTCATCGTCGCGACACATTCCGTTCGGAAAAGATCCTGCAGGAACGCCTGTTTGCGAAGGAAAACGTGAAGGTTCTGTGGAACACCGAAGTTGCTGAGATTACCGGCTCCCCGGCAAAGCCGCCGATGCCCCCCTCCGTGACCGGTGCGAAGCTGCGCGACACGAAGACCGGTGAAATCCGCGACGTGGTGACGGACGGTGTCTTCGTCGCCATCGGCCATGCACCGGCCGTGGAACTCTTCAAGGACAGCCTGAAGCTCAAGGATAATGGCTACCTGTGGACCGCGCCGGATTCGACAGCGACCAATGTCGAAGGCGTGTTCGCCGCCGGCGACGTGACCGACGATACCTTCCGCCAGGCGATCACCGCGGCGGGCATGGGCTGCATGGCCGCGCTCGAAGCCGAGCGCTACCTGACCGCCCATTCGAGTTGATGCCGCAAGACGCCTGAACAATAAAAAGGGGAACGATAATGCCTTTGGACTGGGACAAGCTGCGTATCTTCCACGCCGCGGCGGAGGCTGGTTCGTTCACCCATGCGGCCGAAAAGCTGCATCTGTCGCAATCTGCCATAAGCCGCCAGGTCAGCGCGCTGGAACAGGATGTGGGCATCAAGCTCTTCCACCGCCATGCGCGCGGCCTGATCCTGACCGAACAGGGCGAATTGCTTTACCGCACGGCCCATGATGTGTTGCTGAAGCTCGAATCGGTTCGCGTGCAACTGACGGAAAACACCGAAAAGCCGAGCGGCCGCCTGCGCGTGACCACCACGGTCGGTCTCGGTCAGGGTTGGTTGACCGACAAGATTCAGGAGTTTCTCCAGCTTCATCCGGACATGCAGATCCAGCTCATCCTCGACAATGAGGAACTGGACGTGAACATGCGCCACGCCGATTGCGCCATCCGGCTGCGCCAGCCACTGCAATCGGACCTCATCCAGCGCAAGCTCTTCACCGTGCACATGCATGTTTATGCGGCCCCCTCCTATGTGAACCGCTACGGCGAACCGCAGTCGATCGAGGATCTCGACAATCACAAGATCATCACCTTCGGCGAACTCGCCCCCGGCTATCTGATGGACCTGAACTGGCTGGAAACCGCAGGCCGCACCTCCGACAATCCCCGCACGCCCATCCTGCAGATCAACAGCCTCACGTCCGTGAAGCGCGCCTGCCTTTTGGGAATCGGCATCGCCATGCTGCCGGACTACATTGTCGGTCGCGACCCCGGCCTTCTCCAGCTCTTCACCAGTGCTGACGTACCCTCGTTCGACACGTATTTCTGCTATCCGGACGAAATGAAGAATGCTGCCAAGTTGAAAGCCTTCCGGGACTTCATCGTGGCCAAGGCCCGCAACTGGAATTTTTAAACCTGATACAGCCGCTAAACCGAGAATTTCATTCGAAAATTCGAATAGATGGTGAAATAATCCAGAAGACATGCGAATTCCACATGGCAGGTTTGCGCTTTTAACTATTGTGAAAGCAGACCTGCGGCACCATATCCCCCATAGCTGATGCATCGCGTGGCGGCTTAGGCCGGTTCCACCGCAGCAGCTGTTCCCCTCTGGAGGTTATAGACCTTCAAAACTTGAAAAGGGCCCTGGTCTCCAGTGGCCCTCTTTTTTTGCCTATGATTTTGTCCAGTCGGTAAATAATTCGATTACGCATGGCAGACATGCACAAAAATGCATTGTGTTCTGCCCAAAAAACCATCATATCGCACCCAGCTGATGCACATGGCGACCTTCTCCCAATGTCGCCGCAGCAGCTGTTCCCCTCTGGAGGTCACAGACCTTCAAACTTGAAAAGGGCCCTGGTTTCCAGTGGCCCTCTTTTTTTGCCTTTTTCAGATTTCGGCGCTCTCCCTCTTGAAGACGCAATGCGGCCCCACCACATCGATCATCGTAAATTCAAATATCGTGAATTCTCGATATAGGAAAACCGATGGACCGCGACGAAATTCTCAAGGCACTCGCTCATCCCGCCCGGGTTGAAATGCTGAAGTGGCTGAAGGAGCCGAAGCTTCATTTCACCGGGCAGGAACACCCGCTGGAAATGGGTGTCTGCGCCCGCCAGTTCGAGCGCTGCGGCCTGTCGCAATCCACCGTCTCCACCCATCTGGCCCAACTCCAAAAGGCTGGCCTCGTGACCACCCGCAAGGTCGGCCAATGGGTTTTCTACAAGCGCAATGACGCCGTCATCGACGCTTTCCTGCAACGCATGTCGCAGGACATCTGATCCCGCTCCCAACTGCCTGTTCAAAAGGACATTCCCATGAGCACACTTTTCGAGCCCGTCACCATTGGCGATATCGCGCTGACCAACCGCATTGTCATGGCGCCGCTCACCCGCAACCGTTCGCCGAACGCCGTTCCGGGCGATTTGACGGCCACCTATTATACGCAACGCGCCAGCGCCGGCCTGCTTGTCTCGGAAGGGACGCCGATCACGCAGCAGGGGCAGGGTTATGCGGATGTGCCCGGCCTCTACAAGCCGGAATCGCTGGCCGGCTGGCGCAAGGTCACGGATGCCGTGCACGCCGCCGGCGGCAAGATCGTCGCCCAGATCTGGCATGTCGGCCGCATCTCCCACACCAGCCTTCAGCCCAATGGCGGACAGCCGGTTGCGCCTTCAGCCATCACGGCCAAGTCGAAGACCTATGTCATCAATCCGGACGGCACCGGCGGCTTCGTGGAAACCTCGGCACCCCGTGCGCTCGCGCTCGATGAAATTCCCGGCATTCTGGAAGATTACCGCAAGGCCGCTCGCGCCGCCGTTGACGAGGCCGGTTTTGACGGCGTCGAAATTCACGCCGCCAACGGCTATCTGATTGACCAGTTCCTGCGTTCCAGTTCCAACCACCGCACGGACGCCTATGGTGGCTCCATCGAGAACCGCACCCGCTTCCTGTTCGAGGTGGCTGAAGCCGTGGCAAAGGAAATCGGCGGCGGTCGCACCGGCATCCGCATTTCGCCGGTCACGCCCTCCAACGATGTGGAAGACAACCAGCCGCAGCCGTTGTTCAATCGCGCGGTAGAGCGCCTTGCCCCGCTTGGCCTTGCTTTCATCCATGTCGTTGAAGGTCAGACCGGCGGTGCACGCGACTTCCAGCAGGGCGACAGCGCTTTCGACTACGTCGCACTCAAGGCCGCCTACCGCAATGCCGGCGGCAAGGCAGCGTGGCTGGTGAACAATGGCTACACGGGCGAAGCAGCGGCCCATGCCGTCGAGAGCGGCTATGCCGACCTCGTCTCCTTTGGCCGTCCCTTCATCGCTAATCCCGATCTGGTGCGCCGCCTGAAGGAAAAGGCGCCGCTCAATGGACTGGATGCCGCAACGCTCTATGGTGGCGGCGCCAAGGGCTACACGGACTATCCGGCCCTGGCCTGATTTTCAAAGCCGGCAGGCGGAGCCCAAACTCCGCTTGCCATCCTCTCCGGCGCTTGACCGCCTCTTTTCAGAACCGATCCTCGATGGCGGTCTCGATAGGATCGCTGCCATCGTCGAATTCGCGACGCCAGATACCCTTGCCGTCCTGATAGACGATCTGCTTGGCTTCCCCGGCCTTCATCTGCGCCGCCGCGACGATGCGCGCCGCCTCCAGCGCTTCGGCATGGCTTGGGAAGGATTCCGAATAGGCCCCGTTCTGGCGATACGCCCAGCCGCCATCATGGGGGACGACTTCGTAAACGATCCTGGTCATGCATTCCTCCGTTTTTCGTTGAAGGAGCAGGCCACTTTCCAGCGCAACCGTTCGGTTCCGAACCGCTGCCCTTCGGCGACGCGCGTCCTTGCCGATACTATCCACTGAAATGACAAGGAGCGCAAATGCGGCGAAGCGGCGCGCTCCGCGCGAAGGCGAAACGATTCCGAATTCAAGACGATAGCGGTTACAGTGGAATCGATCTGGCAGGCCGTTGAAGTCGGGATTGAACGCCCGCATCACCCCGAATGCAAAAAGGCCCGCCGAAGCGGGCCTCGTCACTATTTCTCGTCGACCTGCTTATTTGCAGGCAGCGGCAAAGCGCTGGATGCGCTTGCAGGCTTCTTCCAGAAGCTCTTCCGAGGTGGCATAGGAAATGCGGAAGTTCGGGCCAAGGCCGAAGGCCGAGCCATGAACCACGGCAACACCTTCCGTTTCCAGAAGCTCGGACACGAAGTCCTCATCCGTTTCAATAACCTTGCCCGACGGCGCGGTCTTGCCGATCAGGCCGGCGCAGGACGGGTAAACGTAGAAGGCACCTTCCGGCTTGGGGCACACGATGCCCGAAGCCTGGTTGAGCATCGAGACGACGAGATCGCGACGGCCTTCGAAGATTTTCTTGTTTTCCGGAATGAAATCCTGCGTGCCGTTAAGCGCCTCGACGGCCGCCCACTGGGCGATCGAGCAGGCGCCAGAGGTCTGCTGACCCTGGATCATGTCCATGGCCTTGATGAGGTTCAGCGGGCCGGCCGCATAGCCGATACGCCAGCCGGTCATGGCATAGGCCTTGGAAACGCCGTTCATGGTCAGCGTGCGGTCATAGAGCTTCGGCTCGACTTCCACCGGCGTGGCGAACTTGAAGTCGCCATAGGTCAGGTGTTCGTACATGTCGTCGGTCAGAACCCAGACATGGTCGTGCTTGACGAGAACGTCGGTCAACGCCTTCAGCTCGTCATGTGAATAGGCTGCACCCGAGGGGTTGGACGGCGAGTTGAAGATGAACCACTTCGTCTTCGGCGTAATGGCCTTTTCAAGGTCTTCAGCGGTCAGCTTGAAATTGTTTTCCTGCTTGGTGGAAACGAAAACCGGCGTGCCGCCGCACAGCGATACCATTTCCGGGTAGGACACCCAGTAGGGTGCTGGAATGATGACCTCATCGCCCGCATTCATGGTGGCCATGAAGGCGTTGAAAAGAATCTGCTTTCCGCCGGTACCGACAATGGTCTGCGCCGCCGTGTAGTCGAGATTGTTTTCGCGCTTGAACTTGGCGACGATCGCCGCACGCAGTTCGGGGATGCCGGCAACCGGCGTGTACTTGGTTTCGCCGCGGTTGATGGCGTCGATGGCGGCTTTCTTGATATTGTCGGGCGTGTCGAAATCCGGCTCGCCGGCACCGAGACCGATCACGTCACGGCCCTTTGCTTTCAGGTCGCGGGCTTTCTGCGAAACGGCAATGGTAGCGGAAGGTTTCACGCGGGAAAGGGCATCGGCAAGGAAGGCCATGACATCGGGTCCTGATTGGTTGAAAACGGTCCGGAAGGCCGCCCCTCCGGAGACACCGCTTCTATGGAGAATGTGGGGTCCGGTTTCAAGTCAAAATCAACCTTTCCGGGGTTGAAATGCATCGGCACGCACCTGCCTCAGTCGTTGCCGAAGTCTTAACGGTTTAAGGCTATCATTCTGTGTCAGGAGCGCAATGATTGACGTTCAGGGTACCATGAGAAGCACGAGCATATTTTCCAATCTCGTCCGGGCGGACGACGGCACGTTCTGCACTTCCTATCGCAAGGCCTTCCTGCAATCCGCCCTCCAGCCGATCTTCCGGCGAAACGAAAGCGGCGCGTTCGTCATCGATTCCGTCGAAGGTCTCGTGCGCGCCAGCCATGATGGCGCCCCCTGCCCACCAGCGCAGTTCTTTGCCAGCGTGGCGAAGGACGACATAGGCCTCATCGACAGCATGCTGCGCACCATCCACATTCTCAACACAGGCCGCCTCGGCCGGCCGGGCGTTCGCGTCTTCGTGAACTTTACCCCGGGGCTTTATCGCACCGAACAGGATGTAAAGCAGGAAGCGGACCGCATTCGCATTGCCACCCATGAAGCCGGCATGTCGCCCGGACAGATCGTCTGCGAAATCTCGGAAAAGAGCAATTCGAGCCAGGACCTTCCCGTCTTCCTCGTCGACCAGCTTCGCGACAGCGGCTTCCGCATTGCCGTCGATGATTACGGCGCAGGCGATTCCGACATCGAACGCGTCAAGCGGCTGAAACCCGACTATGTGAAGTTCGAGGCAGGCTGGGTGCGGGAAAGCATGACCAGTTCCGCCGGCGCCGGATTGATGCGGATGCTGGTGGAACGTTTCCAGGAAACCGGCATAGAGACCGTCTTTCCCGGCCTCGAGGAACTGTGGCAGCTCGATCTGACCATGGAAATCGGTGTCGCGCTCATGCAGGGCTATGTTCTGGCGCGTCCGGAACTGGCGCCGACGACCTTCAACGAACGCTTCCCCGAAGGCACAAGCGTCGCCGGAAAGCGCCCGGAACCAGCACCTCCCGCCTTCCGTACCCCCGCTGGTGAACCGCGTCCGGCCCTCGGCGGCCTGCGCCCGGCGAAGACCTTCGGTCGGCGTGCAACGCAGTAACATTTATTAATATTTATTCATAAATTTTAATAAATTAACCATATTGTGCAGTGCCACAATATCGCCACAGGAAATGCCGGGAACTGCCTTTTTTCGGTCCCCCTGAGGTCTCTTTCGGCAGGCTTTCTATTCTCGTTCGCAAACAAGCCGACGAGGATCACACGATGGAACGCAAAGCCGCTGCAGAAACCCGCCGCCACACGCCGGAAAACGGCGCGACCGTCTGGGCCGTCGCCGCAATCGTTGCATGGGCTGCGGTGCTGATCGCCGCCGCCGCCATTTCCGGCATCTTCGGTGAACTGAGCCGCCACACGCTGTTGATCGGCGCGCTCGGCCTCGGCTTCGTGGTCATGGCAACCGCCAGCGTCTCCCTGCTGCGCCATGACCTGCGCGACTATTTTTCGACCGCCCGCGGCCAGAGCCGCAACATCCGCCGCTGACCGAACGGACCCGCACAACCATGTCCACGCTTTCGCACCCCAAGACCGCCACCCACCGTCAGACCGGCTTTTCCGCCATGGAAAAGTGGGTTCTTGCCGCCCTGCTGACCCTGCCGCTGTCGAGCGTTCTCCTCATCACCGACGGTTTCCACGGCATCGCCAGCCACTGGCTCTGAACCATAGCCCGATCATCGGGCGATCACCGCCTTGTCATCGGCAGCCCCTTGCCGCTGACCGCTTCCGGCCCCACCTCGACCGTAACAAGGTGAACAGGGAAGCAGTGCAATGACCGAAAGAAGACGATCGTTTGCCGGGTATGGCGCCCTTCTCGCGCTTATGATGGCAAGCGCACCCGCCCAGGCCATCGATACTGTCGCCCAAAAGACGACGGGCGTTCCCATCGCCGTCGAAACGCTCGCCACGGGCCTTGAAAATCCGTGGTCCGTCGAAGCCCTGCCGGATGGCGGCTTCATCGTAACCGAACGGCCCGGCCGGTTGCGCATCGTGCGTGATGGCAAGCTGTCCGCTCCCCTGTCCGGCCTGCCGGAAGTCCGTGCCTCCGGTCAGGGTGGCCTGATGGATCTGGCGCTCGCTCCCGACTTCACGAAAAGCAGACGCCTTTATTTCACCGCCGCCATTCCCGGCCCCGGCGGTCAGGGTACGGCCGTCTTTACCGCCCGCCTTGCGGAAAACGAGAAGGGTCTCACGCAAGTCACGCGCCTGTTCGCGATGAACAAGTTTACCGGCAAGGGCCAGCATTTCGGCTCCCGCATCGCCATCGCAGCAGACGGCACGCTGTTCTTCGGCATCGGCGACCGCGGCGACCGCGACCGCGCACAGGATGGCGCCGACCATGCCGGCTCCATCCTGCGCATCAATACCGATGGCTCCGCCCCCTCGGGCAATGGCGGCTTCGCCGCGCCGGAAATCTGGTCCATCGGTCATCGTAATCCACAGGGCCTGACCTTCGATCCCGCCGATGGCACTCTCTATTCCGTTGAACACGGCGCGCGTGGTGGCGACGAGATCAACACGCCGAAGGCCGGTCGCAATTACGGCTGGCCGGTCATTACCTACGGGCGCGACTATACCGGCTTCCGGATCGGCGTCGGCACGGCGAAGGACGGACTGGAACAGCCCCTGCACTACTGGGACCCCTCCATTGCACCCGGCGCCATCGCAGTCTATCGCGGCGCGATGTTTCCCGAATGGGGCGGCGATTTTCTGGTCGCCGCGCTGAAGTTCGAACTTCTATCCCGCCTCGATCGGGACGCCTCCGGCAAGGTTGCCGGTGAGGAGCGATTGCTGCGCGGCGAATATGGCCGCATCCGCGACGTGACGGTCGCTCCTGACGGCGCGGTCCTGATGGTGACTGACGAGGCAAAAGGCGCGCTGCTGCGCCTCTACCGCCCCGCGGGTGGTTGACCCTTATCTAACGGCGGCTCTTGCGATATATCGCTCCGCCTGCTAGAGCCGGACCAAGATCGATGCGGCCGGGAGGGCCGCTCGCCGTTGCGGCCTTTACGAGCGCCTGCCGGCAGGTTCGCGCGAAAAGGCTCAGACATGACCCGCATACAGGCCAATCTGGTTCTGCTTCTGACCGCCGCCATCTGGGGCGGTGGCTTCATCGCCCAGGCAACGGCCATGGACGAAATGGGGCCGTTCTGGTTCGTCTGCGTGCGTTTCTTGGTGGCGGCCATCATTACACTGCCCTTTGCGTTGGCCGAGGCACGACGCGCGACCCGCCCGCTGACCCGTGGCGACCGCTGGTCGTTTACCGGCGTGGGACTGGCGCTGCTTGGCGGCGCCGGCCTGCAACAGGCCGGGTTGCTGACGACGACGGTCACCAATGCCAGCTTCCTGACCGGGCTTTACGTGGTCTTCGTTCCGGTCATCTCGCTGCTGGTCTTCCGCCGCGCACCGCACTGGATCGTCTGGCCCGGCGCCCTGATGGCGTTGACCGGCATATATCTGCTCAGCGATGGCGATCTGGCCGCCCTCCAGATCGGCGACCTGCTGATGATCGCCTGCGCCCTGTTCTGGGCCATGCAGATCATCCTCGCCGGCAACGCCATGCAGAGCGCGGGTCGTCCGTTGGCGCTGTCCGTCTGGCAGTTCGTGATCACCGCTGTCGGCGCCGGCCTCTTTGCCCTTTTTACCGAGCCGTTCCACATCGACGCCGTAAAGGGGGCCGCCCTCGAAATCCTCTATGCCGGCCTGCTCTCATCCGGGCTTGCCTTCGTTCTCCAGAACATAGCGCAGCGCTACACAACAGCGCCGCAGGCGGCCATCTTTCTCTCCACGGAGGCTCTGTTTGGCGCGCTGTTCGGCGCGATCTTCCTTGCCGAAAGCCTGCCGGGCGGCGGCTATGTCGGTTGCGCCCTGCTCTTTGCCGCTATTCTCGTGGTGGAGCTGGTGCCCGAGTGGCACCGCAAACGCCGGGAAAACACGGCCAGAGCCGCCGAGATCGCCTGAACTGCGGCGGTTTCAAGGCAAAAAGCGCGACTTTGCGACGTGCCGATATATCCGCAAAAGCGGGCTTGCGGCTGCGGTTTTGCAGCGCGACAACGACCTAAAACGCATCACGCGTTAAAAAACGGGCCAAAATCCGCAAAAAACGCCGATTTTCCGCATTCAGGTCACAACGCCCGGTGTTGTTTCCGGACAGAAGTTAAAAAACTTTTGCTTGCCAATTTTAGATAAACACAGCACTCTATCCAAGTTCGGGCAATTTGCGAGCATGGGAAGACCTATAAATGATGCGCGCCGGAGACGCTTATAGTTCCGGGCGAGGTGCTACTTGAGGATTTTAAGTTCTACGAGAAGTAACTCGCGATAAAGACGGGCCCCTTTCCTCACATTTCAAGAACTGCCTGCCCAAACGCCCCCTGGGGCAAAAATCGCAATGCTGTCCGCCGGAAACGGGCAGAGAGAAAAGGACCTGATGCATGGCCGAAACTGGCACCGTTAAATTCTTCAACACCGATAAAGGCTTCGGCTTCATCAAGCCTGACAACGGTGGCGCCGATATCTTCGTACACATTTCCGCGGTCCAGGCTTCCGGCCTGAATGGTCTGTCGGAAAATCAGAAGGTAAGCTTCGACACGGAACCGGATCGTCGCGGCAAGGGCCCCAAGGCCGTTAATCTCCAGATTACGGGCTGAGGCTGTTCTTACGGCTTTCAATTCGAGTTGAGGCCCGGCATGCTTGCCGGGTTTTTTTGTTCAGTCCGCATTCAGGCAGAAGTCGTTAATCCTTTGACATGACGTTGCGCGAGAACATCGCCGCATCGTTCACGGAGGTAAAACGCCATGAACCATCTGATCCGCAATACCCTTCTCTCGCTGGCCATTGGCGCAACCGCATTGGCAAGCGCGACACCGTCGCTCGCCGATGGCTGGCGCCGTCCCTATTATGGCCCGCCGCCGGTCGAGCGTCGCCATCACGGCGGCGATGCCGCCGCTCTCGGCGTGATCGGCCTTGCGACCGGCCTTATCGTCGGCTCGGCTATTGCCAGCAGCCACCAGAATGACGGCCCGGTCTACGAACCCTATCCGGTCGATCCTTACCGCCGCGCGCCTGCACCGGCCCCCTACTATGACAATCCTGACCGGGTTTACTATCCCGCCGCACCGCGCCGTGTCGCTGTTCCGGATTATCGCGTACAGACGCTCGAGCCCTGGACTCCGGCCTGGCAGGATTATTGCGCCAGCCGCTACCGCAGCTTTGACCCCGCAAGCGGCACCTACGCCGGCTATGACGGCAACCGTCATTTCTGCACGGCGGGCTAAGGACATGCCGGATCGCGGTCCGCGCCCGTCCCTCCCGGGACAGGCCGCATCGCGATCCTCAATCCCGCAGGGCATGACGTGACATTGCACGCCACGCGGTAACCAAGACCTGCAAAAGTTGCAGGGAACCCCGGCCCTGTCATTGACTTGACCCCGCCTCTCGGGCACCTCAGCGCCAGCTCAACTGTGCTGCGTACCGGCGGGAGATGACATGATCGGAAAGCCTTGTCTGTCTGATAGACCGAGGATTTCGGCTGACCGAGGCACCCGGCGCGCCGCCGCGATAACCGCGGCCCTTGCCAGCCTGACCCTTGCAGGCGAAGCCCGGGCCGCCTGCCTTTCCCCGCAAGCACAGGGCTTCACCCGCCAGATCGCCGCAATCCGGGCCAGCGCTGAAAAGCGCGGTTGCACCGGCACAGAAACAGGCTTTTTCTCTGCCTGCGCCAGCTATCGCCAGCGAATAGCGGAGGCCCAGCGCAATCTTCTGGCCCTTGGGGGCGACGCCTGCGGCGCAAGGCAGCAGCGCCCGGACGACAGCGCTACCGTCGAAACACGCGACGAGGATCGACGCCAGCCGCGCAGCCCGCGCACAGCATCCGGGCAGGTTTCCGGCTCGAAAAACATGATCGCCACCATGTGCGTTCGCCTTTCCGATGGCTATTACTTCCCCTCGCCGAACTCCGGCTACACGAGTGCGGAAAAGGAACCCGTCATCGCGGCCCAGTGCCGCCTCATCTGCGATACGCAGGCGATGGACGTCTTCCGCGTCGATGGTACGGAGCGTACCGAAGATTCCATGGTGTCGCTGACCTCCGGCAAAGCCTATGCCGAACTGCCGGTAGCGGGTGCGTTTCGCAAGGATCCGACCCTCAAGCGCTGCGACCTCACCCGCTACTACCGATTGGGCGGCAAGGCCGCCGACGGGCCGAGCTCCCCGTCCGCAGGACCAGATCCCTTTGCCCCGGCGGAACCCGCAGTCAGCCTGGCGATCAACGCGCAATTGCGCGGCTCGCTCGGGGAAACCCGGCTGCACAACTGGTCCAACGATCAGGGCGCGGTCGCCGCCTATCGGGACTGGTCGCGATCCGAGCGCATTCGCGTCATAGGTCCGGAGTTTCTCCCCGAGAGATAAGGGCGCTGAGGCGGGGTAACGCAACGGGCTCGTCCCGCCAATCCGAAGGCAGCAGAAAAGTGTCGGCAAATCCCGCCTCACCTTTGCGGGTGATGGTCAAAGCCCGCCCCTCCGGTGCGCGGATGAGCCACCCGCGATCGAGGCAATGCGTGAGAAGCTGCGCGCCCAACCGCCCGCCGATATGAGACCGCCGTTCGCTCCAGTCGAGACAGGTGCGGCAGAGCGGACGCTTCGAACTCTTCTCCTCCTCCGGCGTCAGACCGAAATCGCAGAAGAAGCGATGCCCCTCATCCGTCACGAGCCCCGCCCCTTCGGCAAAGACGATGAAACCGCGTTCGGCAAGGTTATCCGCCACCGCCACGGCCAGACGTCCGGCCATGTGGTCGTAGCAGGTGCGGGCGAGCCGCAACGCCGCATCGCGCGGTCCGATGGGATGATGCCGCGCGGGAGCTGCAGCGGCGAGTGTCATCAGTGACTGCATCGCATCCGCCACCTCCGGTGAGGCCAGCCTGTAATAGCGATGACGCCCCTGCTTTTCGACGAGCACAAGTCGCGCTTCGAAAAGCTTCGCCAGATGGCCGCTCGCCGTCTGCGCCGTCACCCCGGCGATACGGGCCAGTTCGCCTGCCGTCAGCGCCCGCCCGCCCATCAGGGCGGAGAGAATGCCGGCACGCGCCACATCGCCGATCAGGGCGGCAACCTCGGCAATGGTGTTTGCGGAAATCATGTTCGACATGGGCGAACAATAGCATGGGGCACCTTCGCCGCCATCTCGGAACCCTTCGGTGGCGACCGAAGCATTTCCGCGCCGGGACAGGCTAGGCAAAGGCCCCGATCATGCGATGAACAGGACTTTCCATGCTCGCAAAACCGAAGCTTTCCACCGAACTGGCGCTGCTCCTGATGCTTTCGAGCCTGTGGGGCGCGTCCTACACCTTCATCAAGATCGGCGTCGAAACCATTCCGCCCGTTACCCTTATCGCCGCGCGCACTCTCATCGCCGGTCTGGTTCTCGCCCTGATCCTGCGCTGGCGCGGCGTGCGCTGGCCGCGCGACAGGGCCACCTGGGCCCGTTTCACCGTTCAGGCCTGCCTGAACAGCGTCGTGCCCTTCACCCTGATTGCCTGGGCGGAAACCGCCATCGACGCCAGCCTCGCCGTCATCCTCAATGCAATGACACCCATCTTCACTTTCCTGCTGACGGCCTTCGTGACCCGGCACGAGGCGATCACCGCTCGCAAGGGCTTCGGTGTCGCGGCTGGACTGATGGGAGCAAGCCTGATCGTCGGGTTCGAGGCATTCGGCGGACTGGGGAAAAATCTCTGGCCGCAACTGGCCATCGTCGCCGCCACCATATCCTATGCGGGGGCCGCCATCTTCGGCAAAAGCTTTCGGGATTTCGATCCCATGGTTCCGGCTGCGAGTTCGCTGGTGACCGGTGCGGTTCTGCTTCTGCCGCTCTGCATCATGATCGACAGGCCATGGACGCTGGCACCCTCCGGCCGCTCCCTGATGGCGCTGGTGGCGCTCGCCGTCGTTTCCACGGCGCTTGCCTTCTCGATTTATTTCCGCCTCATCCAGACGCTGGGTTCGGTGGGGGCCACCGCGCAGGCCTATCTGCGCGTGCCGGTGGGCATGGCGATCGGCATGGTGTTTCTCGATGAACAGCCACAACCGGCCGTCTGGTTCGGCCTCGCCTTCGTAATGGCCGGCGTGATCGCCATGACCCTGCCGGCCCGCATGAGCCTGCGCGTCAAAGCCCTTTGAGATAGGGGTTGTTCAGCCGCTCCTCGCCGATCCGCCCACCCGGTCCGTGGCCGCAGAGAAAACCGACATCGTCACCGAGCGGCAGAACCTTGTCGCGGATCGAGGCCAGCAACTGTTCATGATTGCCGCCCGGCAGATCCGTCCGTCCGATCGAGCCGTTGAACAGCACATCGCCGGCATGCAGCAGCTTGTTGGCCCGGCAGAAATAGACGACATGGCCCGGCGCATGGCCGGGGCAATGGAGAACCTCGAAACGGTGATCGCCGAAAGAAAGTACGTCGCCCTCCTCCAGCCAGCGGTCGGGCACGACATTGCGCAGGCCGGGGACACCATACTTGGCGGCCTGCGCCTCGATCTTTTCGAGCAGCGGCAGATCGTCCCGGTGCGGGCCGATAATCTCGAGGCCAAGCTTTTCCTTGAGTTCGGCGGCCCCGCCGGCATGGTCGAGATGGCCATGGGTGAGCCAGATCGCCTGAAGCTTCAATCCGTGCTCCTGGACGATACCGAGGATTGTATCCACATCGCCGCCCGGATCGACGATTACCCCTTCCTTCGTTTCGTCATCGAAGAAGATGGTGCAATTCTGCTGAAACGGTGTCACCGGAATAATCCCGGCCTGAAGCATGCCCATGAAACGCTCCTTGTAATCTCCGGTTTCATATAGGAGCAAAGTGGCGCGCGGGAAACCGGGGACGGCGAGAAACGTCGGTTCGCGTCGCCAATTGGTCGCAGGAACCGATGTCACACCGTAAAACCCGAAATCAGGTGTTGATTGTTGGCTTTTTTCCCGGTTAATCCAGTGCCGGAAGCATCGCGCCGCGCCCGTTCGCCCATTGGTGACATGGCCGCAAACCGGCCGCGCGACGTGATAATGTAAGGATAAGCTCGCGTGACGCCACCGCCCGAAACCGGTTCAGCCAAGAAAGCGCCGCCTGCGCTGCCCGCCGTCAACGACGGCAGCATCGACTTCGAGATCATCGAGCGCCTCTTCTTCGCCTACCGCGATTTCACATCGGACCCCGACGCCATTCTGGAAGGTCTGGGGTTTGGTCGTGCGCACCATCGCGTCGTCTATTTCGTCAGCCGCCAGCCCGGCATGACCATCGCCGATCTGCTCGACACATTGCAGATCACCAAGCAGAGCCTTGCCCGGGTGCTGAAGCAGTTGATCGACAGCGGCTATATCCGCCAGATGGCGGGCCCCGAAGACCGCCGCCAGCGCCGTCTCTATCCCACGCTGTCCGGCCGGGAACTGGCGCTTGCCTTGTCCGAGCCGCAATCGCGGCGCATTGCCCGCGCCACCGATGGCATGTCGGCGGCGGAGAAAGAAACGATCCGCCGCTTCCTGTCAGGCATGTGCGACAAGAAGGATTGAGGCGAACGGTCCCGCAGGAGAGGCAGGCATGAGCGTAAAACCGATCCCGACCGACGATGCCGCCCACCTTCTCGTGGTCGATGACGATACGCGTATCCGCAACCTCCTGAACCGTTATCTGATGGATCAGGGGTTTCGCGTCACCATGGCTGCCGATGCAGCCGAGGCCCGCCGCAAGCTGGAGGGCCTGCATTTCGACCTCCTCATTCTCGACGTGATGATGCCCGGCGAAAGCGGCCTGTCGCTGACCGAATCGCTCAAGGCCAGTCGCGGCGATATTCCCGTCATCCTGCTCACCGCCCGTTCGGAAGCCGACGCCCGCATCGCGGGTCTCGAAGCGGGCGCCGAGGATTACGTATCCAAGCCCTTCGATCCGCGTGAACTGGTGCTGCGCATCAACAATATCCTGCGCCGCGCCGCCGCCACCAATGCGCCGAAAATCGATCAGGTGATCTTCGGTCCCTTCACCTATTCCGTCGCCCGCAAGGAACTCAGACGCGGAGCCGAACCGATCCGGCTGACGGACCGCGAACAGGACATCATGACGCTGTTTGCCCTTAGAGCCGGTGAAACCATTCCCCGTCACGAGTTGATCGGCGATGACGCGGAGGTGGGAGAGCGCACCATCGACGTGCAGATCAACCGTCTGCGCCGCAAGATCGAGGACGACCCGGCCAACCCGGCCTGGCTGCAAACCGTGCGCGGCATCGGCTATCGGCTGAACATGGAGTGAGATCGCCGGAGCCGAAAGCGATTCCCGCGCAAGGACTTGCCGCTTTTTGCTGAATCGTCGTGCCAGCCACTTGAATCAGTTTCGGAAGTGGCAACCTTGAACGGATGGAAAGCGAGGAACGGGCAAAGTGGAATTCATCAAGCGCATGAGGGAGGAACTCGGTCGGCTGAACGGTCGCATTCCCTGGCATGTGCTGGGCCTGCCCGGACGCTTCCTGCACCGGCACCTGCCGCGTGGCCTGTTCATTCGCTCGGCGATGATCATCATCATTCCGATGCTGCTGCTGCAGATCGTCATCGCCTTCGTCTTCATGGAGCGCCACTGGCAGCTTGTGACCCGCCGCCTTTCAGAGGCGATGACGCGCGATATCGCTGCCATCATCGACCTCGTCGAAAGCTTCCCCGGTGACGGCGATGACGACGAGATCACTCGCATCGCCCGCAGCCGGATGGACCTGATCGTCTCCATCGAAAAGGGCGACGAACTGCCGCCGCCCCGCCCCAAGCCGTTCTTTTCCATCCTCGACGGTATCCTTGCCGACCAGATCAACCGCCAGATCCGCCGCCCCTTCTGGATCGATACGGTGGGCGACAGCAACCTCGTGGAAATTCGCATAAAGCTGGAAGACCGGGTGCTACGCGTTCTGGCGCGCCGCAGCCAAGCCTATGCGTCCAACACCCATATCTTCCTGATCTGGATGGCGGGCTCCTCATTCGTGCTGATCCTGATCGCCATCCTCTTCCTGCGGGGGCAGATCCGGCCCATTCTGGCACTGGCCCGCGCCGCCGAAAGCTTCGGCAAGGGCCAGAAACTGACCGAACCCTACCGTCCGCGGGGTGCCGATGAAGTGCGCAAGGCAGGCCGCGCCTTCATGCTCATGCGCGAGCGCATCGAACGCCAGATGGAGCAACGCACCGCCATGCTCGCGGGCGTCAGCCACGACCTGCGCACCATCCTCACCCGCTTCCGTCTTCAGCTTGCGCTGGCAGGCGACCTGCCGGAACTGGCCGGCATGGAGCAGGATGTGAACGACATGCAGTCCATGCTCGAAGGCTACATGGCCTTTGCCCGCAACGAAGCGGAGGAAGATGTCGGTTCGCTCAATCTGCACACCCTGCTCGACAAGCTGAAGGCCGACTGCGCACTGGTCGACCTGCCGCTCGAATGGCAACTGACGGGTGACGAAACCATCGCGGTTCGCCCCAGTGCCTTCACCCGGCTGATGAACAACATCATTTCCAACAGCCAGCGCTATGCGGATTTCATCCGCATCGATGCCGTTCACAGTGCCCGCTGGCTGACTGTCACAATCGATGATGACGGTCCCGGCATTCCCGAGGAATCCCGCGAGGATGTGTTCAAGCCGTTCTTCCGGCTGGATGAGGCCCGCAATCTCGACACGTCCGGCACCGGTCTTGGCCTCGCCATCGCCCGCGATATCGTTCGCAGCCATGGCGGCGATATCACGCTGGCAACAAGTCCGATGGGGGGATTGCGAACGGTGGTGCGATTGCCGGCCTGATCTGCGAAATGTCCTGAGCCTGCCTCCGGGGCAACGGCTATGTCAGCACATCTTCCGGCCGTTCGGCGTGCCGCGCTCCACGGCCGCCAGTACGATGGCGTCAGCCTCATCCTCGAAACCGAGCGTCAGAACCTCGGAGCGGAAAGGGCCGATCTGGCGCGGCGGAAAATTGACGACGGCAAGCACCTGCCGGCCGAGCAGCGTTTCCGGCGTATAATGAACGGTAATCTGCGCCGAGGATTTCTTCACGCCGATTTCAGGCCCGAAATCGATCTTCAGCTTGAACGCCGGCTTGCGCGCTTCGGGAAAGGGCAAGACCTCGACGACGGTTCCGGTGCGAATATCGACCTTTTCGAAATCGGCCCAGGAAATTTCACCGCTCATCGAAACACCTCAGGCCGAAAGCTCTTCGGCCCGCTTGCGCGCGGCCTCGACAGCCTTGTCGAAAATGGGCTGAATACCGTCTTCCGCCATCAGAACGGCCAGAGCCGCAGCGGTCGTACCACCTGGTGACGTCACGTTCTTGCGCAGGGTAGCGGCGTCATCGGGGGACTGGTGAAGCAATTCACCAGCCCCCGAGACGGTTTCCCGTGCGAGACGCATGGCGAGGTCCGCCTGCAGGCCGGCTTTGCGGCCTGCCTCCGCCAGGCATTCGACGAGATAGAAGACATAGGCGGGACCGGACCCCGAAACGGCGGTCACGGCATCGATCTCGGCTTCGCTGCCCACCCACTCGACGGGGCCGGACACCTTGAGAAGCGTATCGATAACCTTGCGCTGCTCTTCGCTGACGCGGGCATTCGCAAAGGCGCCCGTCACACCGCGACCAACCATGGCCGGCGTGTTGGGCATGGCGCGCACCGTGGCGGTTGCACCGAAAAATTCCTCGAAGGAGGCAATCGTCTTGCCGGCGGCGATGGAGACCACCACCGTCTCAGGCCCGACAAGCACCTTGAGGGCCGGAGCGACAGCCGCCATCACCTGCGGCTTGACCGCGAGAAACAGGATTCCGGCCTTAACGCCTTCCGGCGGCGCGGTCACATGCTTCGCACCGGCCTTGGAAATCGTGGAGCGCATGGCATCGGAGGGAAGCGGATCGAGCACGATAACCTGGGCGCCGGGCACACCCTGCTTGAGCCAGCCGGAGAGAAGCGCGCCGCCCATATTGCCGGCACCGACGAGAACAAGCGGACCTGCCTTGAACATGGAAGATGCCATCAGGCTTCTCCCACCGTCTCGAACAGCACGGCATCGAGCGCGCTCTTGGCTTCCATGCCCGACCAGACAACGAACTGGAACGCCTGAAAATAGGCCTCGCAGCTATCGAGCGCGTTGGACAGGAGAACCTCGACCTGACGGTTCGTCGGCTCGGCACCACCGGCCAGAAGCAGGGACTGGCGGAAAATCACCACATCTTCCTGCCGCCACAGATCGAAATGCCCCATGAGCACCTGACCGTTGACGAAAGACAGAAGCCGCATCACCTCGGTCACGCGCAGTTCCGGCACGCGAATATCGAAGGCGCAGGCAAGGTGCAGGGCCTCCACATCTTCCATCCACGAGAAGGAGACGTGATAATCCGTCCACTTGCCAGCCACCGTCATCGCGATTTCGTCTTCGCCAGACCGCTCGAACGACCAGTCGTTCGTTGCGGCGACGAACTCGATCATATCGACCGGGTTTGACTGGCGTCGTTCGATTTCAAATTCACTAAGGCTCATGCGGCACCTTCTCGACCGGATAGAATGCGTAGCTCGTGCGCGAACACTCGAAAAACACAGACAACTTTACCGGAGACAACACTTCTCGATGATTGCCAACAGCCCTTCCGATAACGCACGCACCCTGTCCGAAGCTTTCGTGCCGTTTCGAATCATCATTTAAAATCAGTGTATAACGCCGGAGTCGCCTCGCCAGCCCCCCTTGGCCGCTTTTTGGGTCCCGGTCTGTGGACAGCGCTTGCGGCAGCGCGTCAGAGCCAGCCGTTAAATGACTCTGGAAATTGGCTTTTTGGGGCATGTCCACAGGCGTGGAAAACCCTTAGAAAAAATTAATGCGGGGCCCCGCCGAAACGAAAAAAGGGGAAAGGCACCGGCCCTTCCCCTTCATTCCGGTCGCCTGGCAGAGGCCAGACGATTCACGCCTTGGCAGCGAGTTGTGCCTCGAGTGCTTCGATACGGGCCTTGAGCGCATCGTTTTCGTCACGCGCCTTGATGGCCATTTCTTTCACCACCTCGAATTCCTCGCGCTTCACGAGGTCGAGACCGTTCAGCCAGCGGTCGGCCTGGGCGTGGAATGCGGTCTCCGCTTCTTTTTTCAAACCCTGCGCCGCGCCCGCGGCATCGGTCATCAGCTTTGCGAATTCATCGAAGATGCGGCTCGGTCCGGTCGTCATGATGCTGGGCTCCTCAGTTCCTCCGCAATTGGCGGAGATATCTGCATCTGAGTTAGGCCGTCATCCGGCCGGTTGCAAGACCGTTCACGATGCATTTGCCGCCCGACACCTTGACCGTTTCATTTGGGAACGCCATGTTCCCGCCAACGAAAACAGACGGATGCCAACGACGTGCTTTCAGCCGCCGCCTTCTTCTCCCTGATCGCTTACCCGGAAATCAACCCGGTGGCCCTTTCTATCGGCCCGCTGGCAATCCGCTGGTACGGTCTGGCCTATGTCGCGGGCATCATGCTCGGCTGGGTCTACGCCCGCAATCTCGCAGCGAAAGCGACCCTCTGGCCGGGCGACAAAGCGCCGGCAACACGCGAACAGATTGATGATTTCGTGGTCTGGGCCACGCTCGGCATCGTGCTTGGCGGCCGCCTCGGCTATATCCTTTTCTACGATCTCGGCGCGATCCTGGCCGATCCGCTGAGCGCGTTTGCGGTGTGGAATGGCGGCATGTCCTTCCACGGGGGCTTCCTCGGCGCCACCTTTGCGATGATTCTTTTCGCCCGCAAGCACGGGATCAGGATATGGAGCCTGTTCGATATAGTCGCTTCCGTCGCGCCCATCGGGCTTTTCTTCGGGCGTATCGCCAATTTCATCAATGGCGAGCTTTGGGGGCGCATCACCGATGTGCCCTGGGCCATGATCTTCCCGACCGGTGGCCCCTTCACCCGCCACCCGAGCCAGCTTTATGAAGCCGGCCTCGAGGGCGTCGCCACCTTTCTGGTGCTCTTCCTCATCACGCGCTTCACCCGCGTTCTGAAAATGCCGGGTTTCACCGCCGGCTTTTTCGTATGCCTTTATGCCGCATCCCGCATTTTCGTGGAGTTTTTCCGGGAACCGGACGAACAGATCGGCTATCTTGCGGGAAACTGGCTGACAATGGGCATGATTCTGTCGCTGCCGATGCTCGCCGCAGGGATTTGGGCCATGGCGCGCGCCAAGCGCAGCGCCGCAGATGCAGCTTAACGGAATCGAGGCTACGTGATTGTGACAACGCCGCTCGCTGAAAAGATCAAGTCCATCATTCGCATGAACGGGCCAATCAGCGTCACCGACTATTTCGCGCTATGCCTGGCCGATCCGGATTACGGCTATTACAAGACCCGCGACCCCTTCGGTCGGGCCGGCGATTTCGTCACCGCACCGGAGGTCAGCCAGCTTTTCGGCGAAATGCTCGGCATTTTCCTCGTCCATGCCTGGCAGCGCCATGGTTCATCGGAAAAGGCGCGGCTGGTGGAAATCGGCCCCGGTCGCGGCACGATGATGGCCGACATGTTGCGCGTCATCGCCCGCCTTGCACCGGAACTCTATACCGGCATGACCATCCATATGGTCGAAACCAGCGAACGACTGCGCGGCCTCCAGCGCACGGCACTGTCCGCCCATGACGGGCGTGTGAGCTGGCACGACGGCTTCGATGAAGTACCGGACGGTTTCACGCTGATCGCCACCAACGAGCTGTTCGACGCCATTCCCATCCGCCAGTTCGTCAAGACTGCAACCGGCTTCCGCGAACGGCTCGTCGGCCTTGGCGCCGATGACGAACTGGCCTTCGTGACGGGCGCCGCCGGCATCGATCCCGCCCTTCTGCCCCACGGCAATCCGCCCCCGGACGGCACGATCTTCGAAGTTGCGCCCGCCCGCGCCGCCGTCATGCAGGCCATGAGCGAACGGCTGCGCGGCTTCGGCGGCTGCGCCGTCATCATCGACTACGGCCACACCGTTACCAATTACGGCGACACGCTGCAGGCCGTTCTCAAGCACGAATACGATCCACCGCTTGCCCACCCCGGCGAAGCGGACCTGACCAGCCATGTGGATTTCGAAACGCTGACCGCCGTCGCCTCTGCCTGCGGCCTTCACGTCAACGGTTGCGTGCCCCAGGGTGATTTCCTGCTCGGCCTCGGCATTCTGGAGCGTGCCGGCCAACTCGGCCGCGGCAAGGATGCAATCACCCAGGAAGAGATCACCGCCGCCGTCGAACGGTTGGCCGGTAGCGGCGAAGGCCGAATGGGCGAACTCTTCAAGGTTCTGGTGGTCTCCAGCCCGGAAGTCGAACTCTCCCCCTTTCGCCGACCCGCCGGCGTGTGACGCAAGGAACGGCCATGTCGATCGATCTTCGCCCGGAACCGCTTGAAAGCCCGCTTCTTAACGAGCGCGCCGGCCAACGCATCCGCCACGGCTTCTTCACCCGCAAGGGCGGCGTATCCGAAGGCATCTATCGCGGGCTGAATGTCGGCCTCGGCTCGAACGACGACCGCGCCGCCGTGCTGGAAAACCGCACCCGCGTCGCCAACTGGTTCGGCCAGCCGCTGGAAAATCTGGCGACCGTCCATCAGGTTCATTCGCCGGATGTGCAGGTGATCGACAAAAGCTGGACAGGCGACCGAGCCACGGTGGATGCCATGGTAACGGCTACCCCTGGCTATGTGCTCGGTGTGCTGTCCGCTGATTGCGGCCCCATCCTGTTTGCTGATGCCGAAAACGGCATCATTGGCGCAGCCCATGCCGGCTGGAAGGGGGCGCTGACCGGCGTTCTCGAAAACACCGTCGAAGCCATGATCGGGCTGGGCGCAAGGCGCGAAGCCATCGTCGCGTGCCTCGGCCCCTCGATCTCGAGCGCGAGCTATGAGGTCGGCCCGGAATTCGTGGAACGCTTTCTGGCCATCGATCCGGATTACGCCACCTTCTTCACGCCCTCGCAGAAGCCCGGCCACGCGATGTTCGATCTGCCCGGCCTTACCCTGCTTCGGCTTGCCCGCGCCGGCGTCACGGGCACGGCGCTCGGCCTCTGTACCTATCCGGATGACGAGCGCTTTTTCTCCTACCGCCGCACCACCCATGCCGGTGAACCGGATTATGGTCGCCAGATCTCGGCCATCGCCCTGACGCAGGGCTGAAAAGTCCCCCCTTAAATGACAGGGATTATGCCGCAATTGACAGGCGGCCCACCCGCCCCCTAGATTCGCCGGATGAAGTTCCATCGAGACAGGGAGGACTGGCGCGGTGAAATATCTCAGAGCGGCTCTTTTGGCTGCACCCTTGCTTCTGGCCGGATGCAACACGAACGACGCTCTCATCCCGCGCGAAGACATCGGCACCGGTGGCTCGACGGCCTCGCCATCCCGACCGGTCACGCAGGAGGATACCAACCGCCTCGCCCATAGTCCGCGCCCGGAAACCGGCGGCGTTACCTATCAGCAGCCCCTGCCACCGCCGCAGAACTCACTGGAAGCGCAGGCACAGGCCCTGCAGAGCGGTGCCTCCGTATCGCCCGTGGCCTCAGCACCCCTCGACGGTGACGGCGCCGGTTCACACGGGGCGCCGGCAGCACAGCCGCCCTCCGGCCAGATGGCCGCCGCGCCTCAGTCAAGTGCCACCGCCAGTGGCACCATCCGCTTCCTGCCGATCATCGGCGCACCGGTTCAGGCGGTGACGCCGCTCTCGCGGCAACTGGGCGCTGCCGCCCGCTCCAGCGGCCTCACCATCAAGAGCACCAGCGACACCGCCGCCACCCATGCACTGAAGGGCTATCTCTCGGCTTTTGCCGATGGCGGCAAGATCAATGTCGTCTATGTCTGGGATATTCTTGACGCCAGCGGCGCGCGCCTACACCGCATTCAGGGGCAGGAAAGCGTGCCCGGCAGCGGATCGGACCCCTGGGCCGCCGTGCCGGCACAAACGATGGAAACCATCGGCGTGAAAACCATTTCCGCCTACACGCAATGGCTCTCCACGCATCAAGGGTGAAACACTTATGACCGCGACTTTAACGAAGTCGCCGGAAAAACGCGAAAAAGCTGGGAATCCCCTTGCAATCACAGGCTGGACCGGTAAAAAGCGGCCCATCCAGCATGACAACAGGCGGACCCCAATGAAGGTTTTCGCAGGCAACTCCAATCGGCACCTCGCCGAGTCGATCTGCAATTATCTCAACGTTCCTCTCGGCAAAGCGGTCGTGAAGCGCTTCGCGGATCAGGAGATTTTCGTTGAAATCCAGGAAAACGTCCGTGGTGAGGACGTTTTCGTCATTCAGTCCACCTCGTTCCCCACGAACGATCATCTGATGGAACTTCTCATCATGATCGACGCGTTCCGCCGCTCCTCGGCGAAGCGCATTACGGCGGTCCTCCCCTATTTCGGCTATGCCCGTCAGGACCGAAAGCCCGGCCCCCGCACGCCGATTTCGGCAAAGCTCGTCGCCAACCTGATCACCGAAGCCGGCGCCGACCGCGTTCTGACGCTCGACCTGCACGCCGGCCAGATCCAGGGCTTCTTCGATATCCCCACAGACAACCTCTATGCCGTGCCGATTCTCTCGCGCGACGTGAAGGAACATTACGACCTGAAGAACCTCATGGTCGTTTCGCCGGATGTCGGCGGCGTGGTGCGCGCCCGTTCATTGGCCAAGCGCCTCGACTGTCTGCTTGCCATCGTCGACAAGCGCCGTGACCGTCCTGGTGAATCCGAAGTGATGAACGTCATCGGCGACGTGCGCGGCAAGGATTGCATCATGATCGATGATATCGTCGATTCCGGCGGCACGCTCTGCAACGCCGCCGAAGCACTTCTGAAGCATGGCGCGACCAGCGTGACCGCCTACATCACCCACGGCGTTCTGTCGGGTGGCGCGGTGGCCCGCATCTCCTCGTCCATGCTGAAGGAACTGGTCATCACCGACAGTATCCAGCCGACGACCGCCGTTCTCTCGGCGCCGAACATCCGCGTCGTCTCGACCGCGGTTCTGCTCGGCGAAGCGATCAACCGCACGGCCCAGGAACAGTCGGTTTCGAGCCTGTTCAACTGACCGGTTGAATCAGAATCTGAACAGCAAAAGGCCCGGATAACCACTTGGTTATCCAGGCCTTTTTATTATTCGTCGCTCAGGATGCGATACCGGGGATGGCGCAGGCAACCTCGCCGCCGCCAAAGATCTTCGAGCGGGTCAGGAACCGCCGCTCCCGCCCGTTATCGAGCGAGAACATGCCGCCGCGACCGGGCACCACATCGAGAATAAGCTGCGTGTGCTTCCAGACCTCGAACTGGCTGCGGCTGATATAGACCGGCACACGATCCACCTCGCCCAGCTTCACATCCCCGTCGCCCACGATATAGTCGCTGGCGGGGTAAAGCATGGGGGATGAACCGTCACAACAACCGCCGGACTGGTGGAATAATACATTCGGATGATCCCGCCGGATTTCGCGCAGAAACGCGATTGCCGCATCAGTCGCGAGCACGCGCGGCTCACCGTTCACCGTCTCTTCCATCACCTTGGCCTCCAGACTGAAAAACCCTCGGACGCCATAACGCCCGAGGGAAGAGGAAGTTGCGATCGTCCGGGCTGCCCCGCATGGGGGCAGCCTCCTTTTCGGGAGGAGATCAGAAGAAGCCGAGCGCGTTCGGGCTGTAGCTCACAAGCATGTTCTTGGTCTGCTGGTAGTGGTCCAGCATCATCTTGTGCGTTTCGCGACCGATACCCGACTGCTTGTAGCCGCCGAAGGCAGCGTGGGCCGGATAGGCATGGTAGCAGTTCGTCCACACGCGGCCGGCCTGGATGTTGCGACCGAAGCGGTAGGCGCGGCTGCCATCGCGGGTCCACACGCCGGCGCCGAGACCGTACAGCGTGTCGTTGGCGATCTCGAGCGCTTCCTTTTCATCTTTGAAGGTCGTGACCGAAACCACCGGCCCGAAGATTTCTTCCTGGAAGATGCGCATCTTGTTGTGGCCGGCGAAGATGGTGGGCTTCACGTAGAAACCGTTGGCCAGATCACCTTCGAGCGTATTGCGCGAACCGCCGGCGAGAACCTTTGCGCCTTCCTGACGACCGATGTCGAGATAGGCAAGGATCTTTTCGAGCTGTTCGTTGGAAGCCTGCGCACCGATCATCGTGGACGGATCGAGCGGGTTGCCCTGCTTGATGGCTTCGACACGCTTGACGGCGCGTTCCATGAAGCGGTCGTAGATCGATTCCTGAACGAGAGCGCGGCTGGGGCAGGTGCAGACTTCGCCCTGGTTCAGCGCGAACATCGCAAAGCCTTCGAGCGCCTTGTCGAGGAACGCGTCGTCTTCGGCCATCACGTCGGCGAAGAAGATGTTCGGCGACTTGCCGCCCAGTTCCAGCGTGACCGGAATGAGGTTCTGGCTGGCATACTGCATGATCAGACGACCGGTGGAGGTTTCACCGGTAAACGCGATCTTGGCGATGCGCTGGCTGGTGGCCAGCGGCTTGCCGGCTTCCAGGCCGAAACCGTTGACGACGTTCAGCACGCCCGGCGGCAGAAGATGGCCGACGAGTTCCATGAGAACGAGGATCGACGCCGGGGTCTGTTCAGCGGGCTTCAGCACCACGCAGTTGCCGGCGGCCAGAGCCGGAGCAACCTTCCACGCGGCCATGAGGATCGGGAAGTTCCACGGAATGATCTGGCCGACAACGCCGAGCGGCTCATGGAAGTGATAGGCCACGGTGTCGTGGTCGATTTCGCCGATGGAGCCTTCCTGTGCACGAATGCACGAGGCGAAGTAGCGGAAATGGTCGATGGCGAGCGGAATGTCGGCTGCCATGGTTTCGCGGATCGGCTTGCCGTTATCCCAGGTTTCGGCGCGGGCGATGAGTTCGAGGTTATCCTCCATCACCTGGGCGATCTTCATGAGGATGTTGGAGCGCTCGGCAGCCGAGGTGGTGCCCCACTTGTCCTTGGCGGCGTGGGCGGCATCGAGTGCAAGCTCGATATCCTTCTCGTCGGAACGGGCCACTTCGCAGAGCACGCCGCCGGTCACCGGCGTGGTGTTTTCGAAATAGCGGCCGTTCACCGGCTCGCGCCATTCGCCGCCGATATAGTTGCCGTACTTCAGCTTGAACGGCGATTCCACGATTTTCTGATGCAACATGATTTCATCCTCCCTGATGAAAAACCAGTCATTAAGCTCCTGATGACGACAAGGTTGCCGCGAAACCGTTCAGGAAGAAAGTCCTTATTTTCGGCTTCTGCGTAAAGTTGTCGCAGATGTGAGACAGGCGATGCCTTTTTCAAAAGCAGGCCGCATCCCCAGAAATTTCGCGACCTAATCGTTTTAATCAAACGATGACGCCCGACTGCGGCAAAGGCCGGTCGGGTCATCGCTCGTGCACGCAAGGGCACGAATAAGAATGATTTCCTGTATTTCAGTGCATCGAAAGACGCTTCATCTTCCGATGCAACGTGGCCCGGCTGATCCCGAGCAGAACGGCGGCTTGCGAGACATTGCCGTTCGTTCTGGACAGAACGCGCCTGAGGGCCGCCCGTTCCGCCTCCAGCAGATCCGCCCCCGACTCGCCGCGATTTTCCGCCAGCACATCCGAGGCCGGCACCCCCTGAGCGATGCGGGCATCGTCCAGTTTCAGCGCCAGCCGCGCCGCCCGCGTCGCGCCCAGAATGAGGTCGTCGCGGTCCACAGCCAGAATGGCTGCGGACGAACCGGACGCCGTGGGCACCAGCACGAAACGGCTGCCAGCGAAAGCGCGTCGGAAGAGGTTTGTTTCAATGCGGATGGCCGAGTCCTTCACTGCCTGCGCAAGAATCGACAGCGTCATTTCGTTGACGTCGTCCCGGCAGGTGGAAATGTCGATGGCCGCGGCAATCTGGCCGCGATGATCGCGCACCGGCGCCGTTGCGCAGGAAAGCCGCGCATTGGCGGAAAGGAAATGCTGGTCGCGAAAGATCATCACTGACCGCTCGTCGGCAAGCGCGGTTCCGATGCCGTTGGTGCCAACGCTGGCCTCGCTCCACACCGCGCCCTGCCCGAGGCCGACACGATGAAAATCCCGCTCGTCGCCGGCCATGTTGCGCTGCTCGAGAATGGCGCCGGTCTCATCCGTCAGCACGAGGCAGCAACCCGACTTGCCAACGGTTAGAAACAGGCGATCCAGCTCGTCCTGAGCTTCTGAAACGAGCGCCATGCTGCGCTCACGCGCAGCAGCGAACTCACCACCCGACAGACGAATGGGATCACGCGCCACTTCCGGGGCAAGATTGTGCATGGTCATGCAGCGCCGCCACGAGGCGACGATCGGCGAGCTGGCTGCTGCCGAGTTTTGTCGGGCCGTTGCATAGACCCGATCCGCATGGGCTGAATCATTCAACATCCGCTCCTCCCAAAGCTTCCGAAGAAATATGGACGCACCGGCATATCTTTCAACTGCGGCCGACTGATACAAGTAGGCCTTTGGTCGGCACGATGATAAGAGTGTAGCACATTTGAAACAAGGATGCGCGCTCTTCCGAAAAATTGGTTCACGAAGCCACTTTTTACCGGAACTGAATTGATTCTGGACAAATCAAAATGGCACACCCCTGCCCTCACACCGGAAATGCCGCGAAAAGCCCTGCTTTTCCTTGCGTTCACATGGGGATTGGTCTATAGCGCCCCCGTCCGCGCAGACACCCTTGGAGGCAACGCGGATGGGACGCACAAGCGCCCCGGTCCTTCCGGCGCCCTCTGAATTTGCCGGCTGGGCTCTCCATAACTTTATAAAGGACAAAGCCATGAGCCACGCATCCTACACGCTCAAGGCCGAAGCGCGCGAACGGGTTGGTAAGGGGTCCTCCCGTGAACTCCGCCGCAACGGTTTTATTCCCGCCGTCATCTACGGCGACAAGCAGGCCCCGATTGCCATCGCGCTCTCGACCAATGAAGTCACCAAGCGCATTCACGCCGGCGGCTTCATGACCACCGTCGCTGAAATCGAAGTGAACGGCGAAACGATCCGCGTCCTCCCGAAGGACTACCAGCTCGATCCGGTTCGCGATTTCACGATGCATGTCGACTTCCTGCGCGTTTCCGCAGACAGCCTCGTCACCGTCGAAGTTCCGGTTCACTTCATCAACGAAGAGAAGTCCGCGATCAAGACCGGCGCCGTCCTGAACGTCGTTCGTCACGAAGTCGAACTCAACGTTCCGGCCAACGACATCCCGGAAGCCATCACGGTCGACCTGTCCGGCTTCAAGGTTGGCGACGCCGTTCACATCTCCCATGTGAAGCTGCCGGCCAACGCTTCCCCGGTCATCTCCGATCGCGATTTCACCATCGCCACGATCGTTGCTCCGGCTGGCGGCATGGAAGCTTCTGCCGAAGAATAATCGGCCCAGATCAGACAAGAATAAAAGGCGCTCCGTCGAAAGGCGGAGCGCTTTTTTTGTGTATTCGGGAATGGCAGGACCACAACCCACGGATACTTGCGCCCGTCAAATCTTTTATCATACATTATGTATGACATTGTTGCTTCGCCAATCTCATTGATTGAATAATGATTTTAGAACAACTTTATGTTGCGCAATACATGGTGCGCCGAACGTATTGTGCAGGTCTATGGGCATGAGCCCGTGAACGATGGCGCTCTCGCCACCGTTCTTGATGACAAAATGGCAGATTGCTGGTGACAGCAGAGGCAGATCCCGGAGGGCTTTCTTTGGTTTCGTGCAATCTTCCCGCCGGGCACAGAGTGCGGCACGAAGACGATCGATGGACGGAAGTGGGGCTGCTGTCCCCATGACACGCTCGGTTGAACGGCGATTTCTCCTCATCATCAGCGGCGCCTTGCTGCTTGTCGTCGCTCCGCTTTTCACTCTCTTTCTGGTTCTCTCTTCAGAACAATTTGCCAAAAGTCAGACCCAGCACCTCGCCGTCCTGATTACCAGCAACAGCGAGGCCCTTGCCAAACCGCTCTGGGATTTCGACATCGAGTCGATCGAGCGGGTAGTCGCAACACTGATATCCGATCCGGTTGTGCGGCGGGTCAATGTGCGCGACACTTCCGGCCTGTTCGACCTCACCAAGAACCGGCCGGGCATCGTGAATGCCGCTGAGCTTGCCAGCATCTCGCGCCCCATTCATTACAAAAGCCTGAACGGTCAACGCCACGTCGGCTGGGTGGAAATCTTCTTCGAACCCGTCGGCCTGTTTTCCGCCTTCGACACGTTCACCGCCATTCTCTCCGGCATTTTTCTGGTGACTATCTTTCTGGTGACATGCGCGGCGGTGATCGGAAATCGCCTTATGGTTGTCAAGCCGCTTTTGAAGCTGACGGAGGCCATTGATGCCACGCGCCTGAACGGCTCGCACCATCAGGTCGACTGGAGTTCCAACGACGAGATCGGGCGGCTTGCCCAGAGCTTCAACGAGATGCAGGCCCAGCTCGAGCGTGAGGAGCAGGAGCTGAAATGGGCCCACGAGCATACGACCGAGATTTATAACCGCACACCCGCCATGCTGTTCTCCACCGATCCGCAAGAGCGCATCACGACGGTCAGCGACTACTGGCTGCTCGCCACCGGCTTCGAGCGCGCTGCGGTCATCGGCCGCCCTTTCAGCGCGCTGTTGCATGAAGACGACCGCGCGCTTTACGCCGAACGCTTCAGCCAGAATGCCCTGGACGGGGAACAGCGGGATATCACGGTCCGCTTCATTTGCGCCGATGACCGCCTCATGGATGTGCTGATTGCCGGTACCCTGCTGCCAGCCACGGGTCAGCGCCCCGCCGCCTCGCTCAGCGTCATGACGGATGTGACCGAGCTGCGTCAGTCGGAGCAGCGCAACCGCCGGCAGGCCATCACCGATCACCTGACCGGGCTCCTGAACCGTCAGGGTTTCGAAATGGCCCTGGAAAACAGTATTTCCGCAGCAGATTCGACCGAGACGGAACTTTCCTGTCTTTTCATCGACCTCGACCGTTTCAAGGGCGTCAATGACCGTCTGGGCCATGCGGTCGGTGATGCCGTGCTGCGGCAGTTCGTCCAGCGCCTGCATTCCATCCTGCCCGCCGGCGAAGTGGCTGGACGGCTTGGCGGCGATGAATTCGCCGTTCTCGCCGGCGGCCAACAGGCGGGAGCGCTCGGCCGAGCCTTGGCCACCCGCATCGTCGCGCTCTTCGAGAGCCCGTTCCTCGCCGATGGGCAGGAGGTGCGCCTCAGCGCCTCCATCGGACTGGCGCTCTATCCGCAACAGGCGGGCAATGCAGCCGAACTCCTGCGCAAGTCGGATATGGCGATGTATACGCGCAAGCGTGCGGGCCGCAATGGCGCCCATATATTCGATCCGTCCATGCTGGATGACACGATCCATCGTTCGGAAATCGAATCGCATATCGAACAGGCTCTGAAGCACGACTGGTTCGAGGTTCACTTCCAGCCCATTCACGATCTGGCGACCGGGAGCATTCAGGGCTTCGAAGCCCTGCTACGGCTGCGTCACCCGCAAAAGGGCCTCATCTCGCCTGCCGCGGTCATTCCCGTTGCCGAAGAGACGGGCATGATCGGGCGGATCGGTGCCGTCGTCCTCGATAAGGCCGTGGCGCAGCTTGCCCGGCTTTCGACCTTTCCTTCGCTGGAACATGCCTATGTCGCGGTCAATTTTTCCGCGCTCCAGTTCGATCCCGGGCTGAGTGCGCGCATCGCGGCGGTCATTTCCCATCACGGCCTGCAACCGCACCGTCTCGTTGTGGAAATCACCGAAGCCGTGCTGATGGAGGACAACCCGCAGATCCGTGCGACGCTGGAAGAGATCGCCCGGTTCGGATGTCGCATCGCGCTCGACGATTTCGGCACCGGCTATTCCTCGCTCAACTATCTCAACCGCTTCCCGGTCAACATCGTCAAGATCGACCGTTCCTTCGTCAGTGCCAGCGCGGACCCCTCGCCATCCGTCGCCTTCAAGAGCCGCCTGCTGATCGAGGGCATTACAATGATTTCCCACAAGATGGATTGCCAGGTCATTGCCGAGGGGGTCGAAACCGAGGCGCAGGCCCGCACGCTGGCGGAAGCGGGCGTAAACTTCGGTCAGGGCTATCATTTCGCCCGGCCCATGCCGTTCGAAACCCTGCTGGAGCGCTTTGCCACCCCGGCGGTGGCGCCGGATGTCGTGGCCGGATAACCCGCCCGGCGGACAGGGCGAACAGACGAGACTGACCAGAGGCGGCCCCGCCGCATCCACGCCACCAAGGGCGGAAAGCCCGCAACCCGAAGGAACCTGACATGCGCAGGCTGCTGTTGATCCTAACCTTCCTGCTTCCGGGTTCACTCCTTCGGGCTGAGATGCTGACGCTGGCAACCGAGCCCTACCCGCCCTTTGTCGTCGTTGAGGGCAACAAGATCACGGGCGGGGGTATCGCCGTGATCGACCTGATCATGAAGGATACAGGACAGGATTATCGCATCGAGGTCATGCCCTGGGCGCGGGCGTTGGTGCTGGCGCAGAAGGAACCGATGCGGTGCGTCTTCGCGACCGCTCGCACGCCGGAGCGACAGGATCTCTTCAAGTGGGTCATACCGCTCCTCGTGGTCAAGAGCTACCTCGTCGCCGCCGCCGGTTCCGGCGTCAAGGCCACCACGCTGGATGAGGCCAAGCGCTACATTGTGGGCACGCAACTGAATGACAATCGCCACCGCACGTTGATGCGGCTCGGCTTTCCACGCATCGATCCGACCTCCGACATCAACCTGTCCCTTCGCAAGCTCGCCAACCACCGTATCGACCTGATGCCAATGACGGAAGAGGCAATGGAGGTTCTCACTGCACGCGGCGAGAAACTGGAAAAGGTCGTGCAACTGACCGAGGAACAGCTCGGCATCGCCTGCAATCCGAGCGTTCCCGACAGTCTCATCGAAACCATGAACGCCAATCTGAAGCATCTGCACGAAACCGGTACGGTGCGCCGCCTTCTCATGGGCGACACGAAAACTTCGCCGTGATGTCTTGACAGACAAGGCCCTTCGGCGCTGAAAGCAAAGGCCCATTTCGCCTTGAAGGACGCTCCCATGCTGATCATCGCCGGCCTCGGCAATCCCGGCAACCAATATGCCGGAAACCGCCACAATATCGGCTTCATGGCCGTCGATGCCATCCACCGCGCCAGCAGCTTTGCCCCATGGTCGAAGAAGTTCAAGTCGGAGATTTCCGAGGGCACGATCGGTTTTGAGAAGGTGCTCCTGATGAAGCCGCAGACCTTCATGAACCTCTCCGGCGAGGCGGTCGGCGAGGCCATGCGCTTCTACAAGCTGGAGCCGAAGGATATTCTCGTCATCCATGATGAACTCGACCTGCCTGCCGGCAAGGCCCGCATCAAGGTGGGCGGCGGCCATGGCGGCCATAACGGCCTGAAATCCATGGACGCCCATTGCGGCCGGGACTACCGCCGCCTGCGGCTCGGCATCGGCCATCCCGGTTCGAAGGAGGCCGTGCACGGGCACGTTCTCGGCAACTTCGCCAAGGTGGATGCCGATTGGCTGGACACGCTGCTGGACGAGATCGGCCGCAATGCCGACATGCTGGTCAAGGGCGAGGATTCGCAGTTCCTGAACAAGATCGCGCTGGCGCTCGGCGGGACCGCCGAAGAGGAGAAGCCAAAGCCGGAGAAAAAGCCGGCGGCGAAGTCCCACATCCATCAGGCCCGCGGCGGCGCGCAGGTGAAACTGCCGGAAACCAGTCCGATGGCCGAAATGCTGAAGAAGATGTTCGCCAACAAGGAGAAGTGAGCGGAAGGGGCATCAAACGCGCCGGCCCTCTTGACCTTGCCCGACCCTTTCCGCAAAAGGCTTCCCAACGGAATTCTTAAACGGACAGGACCCTGACCATGGGCTTCAAATGCGGTATCGTCGGACTGCCGAATGTCGGCAAGTCCACCCTCTTCAACGCGCTGACGAAGACGGCGGCGGCTCAGGCCGCCAACTATCCGTTCTGCACCATCGAGCCGAACACCGGCGAAGTAGCGGTTCCCGATCCGCGCATGAAGAAGCTCGCGGATATCGCGGGCTCCAAGGAAATCATCCCGACGCGCATCTCCTTCGTCGATATTGCCGGCCTCGTGCGCGGCGCATCGAAGGGTGAAGGCCTCGGCAACAAGTTCCTCGCCAATATCCGCGAAGTCGATGCCATCGTGCATGTGCTGCGCTGCTTCGAAGACAGCGACATCACCCACGTCGAAGGCCGCATCGACCCGGTGGGCGATGCCGAAACCATCGAAACCGAACTGATGCTCGCCGACCTCGAAAGCCTGGAACGCCGCGTCGAACAGACCCGCAAGCGCGCCACCGGCAAGGACAAGGAAGCGCTGGCGCAGCTCCCGGTCATGGAAGCCGTCATCGGTCTTCTGAACGAAGGCAAGCCGGCTCGCCTTCTGCTCAAGACCCTGCCGCCGGAAGACGTGCCGACCCTCAAGAGCCTCAACCTCCTGACCTCGCATCCGGTTCTCTATGTCGGCAACGTGGCAGAGGCCGACGCGGCAACGGGCAACAACTACACCGAGGCGGTCGCCAAGATGGCCGCCGAACAGGGTGCAGAGTTCGTTGTGATCTCCGCAGCCATCGAATCGGAAGTGGCCCAGCTTCCGGAAGACGAGGCCAAGGACTTCCTCGATGCGCTTGGCCTGAGCGAAGCCGGTCTCGACCGCCTGATCCGCGCCGGCTATCACCTGCTCGACCTCATCACCTATTTCACGGTCGGCCCGAAAGAATGCCGCGCCTGGACCATCGTGCGCGGCACGAAGGCCCCGCAGGCCGCTGGCGTCATCCACACGGATTTCGAACGCGGCTTCATCCGCGCAAACACCATCGCCTATGAGGATTTTGTCGGTCTGGGCGGTGAAGTACCTGCCAAGGAAGCCGGCAAGGCCCGCGACGAAGGCAAGGAATACGTGGTGCATGACGGCGACGTCATCCACTTCCGCTTCAACACCTGATCGTCCACCCGCTCCGACTCAGAAACGCCGCCCATCGGGCGGCGTTTTCGTTTGCGTCGGTCGGCTTGTCATCATTCCGGCTGGAGCAGATGCCCGTCGAACAGGGCTTTCAGCGTCCGCGCTGTGACAACCGCCAGAATGGCCGAGGCGGCAGCAAGCACGAACCACAGGGCAGGCGCCTGCCAGTCGGCGGAATAGCTTTCGGCGGCCAGAAGCGCGGCAACGGTGAAGGTCGCCGTCGGGAAGGTCAGTCCCCACCACGACATGGCGAAGGGCACGCGGAGGAAATCCCGGATCATGACGAGATAGACCAGAACCAGAAAGGTGGCATAGCCGAAGAGCGCCAGCGATACCGGCCCGAAACTGCCCGTCAACTGCGCCAGCGCCACACTGGAGACCGCCGGCGGAGCGAGGAAGATCACCAGCGTCGGACGCAGCCGCTCCGGCAACGGCGGACCGCTGAAGATGCGACCAAGCAGAAGCGGCTGAACACTCACCCACAGCACGATGCCAATGCCGAACAGCATCCACGAAAGGCCTGTAAAGCCAAGCCGGGCACCAAAGATGGGCGCAACGACATTGCCCACCAGCGGAATAAGAAGCGGCGGGGTAAGCGCCGCCGCTTCGCGCGGTGCGTTCAGCAGGCTGCGAAACAGCCAGACGCCAACACCGAGATGCAGCACGACCGCGATGCTCCAGATCGACGCCGCCAGATCCGGCGCATAGGGAATGGCGCCGCCAGCCACCAAGCATCAGGCCGATCGAGATGGCTCCGGCAAAAGCCGAGCGAACGGGATGTGTCAGGTCGCCAGCCAGAGCCGCGGGGTGGCGCAGCGCCCGCATCGCATGCAGAACGGCCACGAGAACCCAGATGATCGCGGCTGCCGCCAGCAGGGCCTCGCCAATCACAACCGGCGCGCCCAAGACCCGGCTTGCCTCACGCCAGCCCAGCCCAAGGCCGCCAAAGCCCATCGGCACGGCAAACAGCGGAAATGGCAGATGCGCGAGCTTTTCAGCCCGCGCTCCACCAGTGGATACAGCTTCACTCATGGTCAGCGCTCATCCGATCATCGGTCAAGGCCCGCTTATGCCCGATCAAACCTTCTTCACCGGGCAGGTGTTCAGGCCAAGAATGGAATAGAGCGGGCACGTCGACAACAGGCCGGTCGCCAGCGGTACGATGCCGATCAGCGTCCAGTAACGCCAGGAAGCATCCGGAAACAGGAAGAACATCGCCAGAAGAACGATACCGACGAGAATACGCAAGACGCGGTCAATGCCGCCGACATTCCGGGAAAACATGACATCACCTATGGGTGCGGGTTAAGAATGACTTAATCTACGCTCCCTGCCCCCATCCTGTCTGTGACATAGTCACGGTGGGCGCGATTCAGGCGGCGTCCGCCAACCGGGCGAGACCGGCCCGGTCGATAATGCTGATGTGGCCCCGATCGACCGCAATCAGCCCGCGCACCGCCAGCGTATCCAGCCGGCGTGAAACAACCTCGCGGGCCGAACCGATGACGGTCGCAAGTTCCTGATGGGTGGTGGACACCACACCCCGCGCATCCGCGCGGGAAAGAAGCGCCATGGCCAGCCGCTCCTCCACCTTGAGAAAGGCGACACACTCCAGAAGGAAGGTCACATCCGCCAGCCGGTCGGCAAAGGCCTTGAAGACAAAGGCCCGGAATGCATCCGATTCACGCACCAGTGTGGAAAACTGCGCGGGCGGGATCATCACCGCGACGAGATCGGTATCGGTAATGGCCTCGCCGGTATAGGGCGCGCCTCCCAGCACACCGAGCGTGGTCTGCACACAGGTTTCCCCCGGTGCGACGGTGTAGAGCAGAAGCTCTCGCCCCGTCCGCCCGGTCAGATGCACGGAAACCCGTCCCTTCAGAACGATAAGGAACTGCGCCGCGGTATCGCCCGGGCGAAACAGCACCGTCTTGGCCGGTACGCGCACGGGTTTCAGGGCATCCAGCAGCGCACGGGCCTTCGGGTCCAACCCGTGGATGAAGGAAACGCTTGCGGTCCAGTCGGTCATGCCCCCCTCCCTCTCAAACGACCGGCGGCAGAGCGACACTGACCGACGGGGGCAGAAGACCGATCACCCTTCGGCGCAGCGCCCGCCAGCCGACCCCGATGGTCAGCACCAGAAGACCGACGAGCAGGAGCGCCAGAAAGATGGTGTTATCGGCCTGCAACTGCCCGTGCCGCAGCAGCGCGACCAGTGCGGCAATCAGCGAGACAAGACCGGAGGTGACGAAGGCGCGACGGTCTATGATGACCCCGATGGCCATCAGCAGGAACACGACGGAAATGATGATACCCGCCGCCTGCCACAGGGTTTGCGACGAAACGAAGAAGGGCATCACGCTATCGCCACGCAGAAACAGCGACAGCGTGGCCGAAAGGAGCGCCGGCGCCGTCACCAGATGGAGCCAGAAGGCAATATCCGATCGCCGGGTCTCGCGGCGCGGGTCGGAAAGGTCATAGCGCATCGCCAGCGCAAACAGCAGCAGGGCCGCGACGAAGAAGATGGCCACCGCCAACCCGTGCCTGTCGTCGAAAATATCGTCCGTCCCGAACGCAGCCCCGAGCCCCCAGAAGACCGCAGCCAGCACCATGGTGGCCAGGGTCAGAAACAGGCCGGCCAGTGCCATCGGCACGCGATAGCGCCAGGCAAACAGACCAAGCGTCACGGCCAGCGGCGCAAGCGTCACCAGCGCGCGTGGAGCCGGGGCGATGTTGTCCAGGAAAGGCCCGTCCATCAGCGTCACCGTCAGCATGATCGTTGCCACCACTGTGGCGATGGTCAACGCAACGGCGGGCAGCGCCAGCCGCTGGTGGCGAACGAGGATTTCGGCAAGAATGACGATAGCGGGCGACGTCGCGAAAACGGAGGCGATACCGGTTATGCCGGTCAGTGCGATCGCCACGCCGATCGTGATGAGGACATCGTGAAAGCCGCGGATGAAGCGCGGCGTTTCCGTATCCGGCACTTCATCCGGCGATGCCGCTGCGGGCGCAAAATAGGAAACGAGCCTGCCGGCCTGCTCCACCGTGATGACACCATCGGCAGTGGCACGATCCAATACGGTTTTCACCTCGTTCACGCAGCCATCTCCTTGAGCAGAACAGGCGTCATGGGTAAACGCTGGCACCGGTGTGATCAAGTCTTCCCCCTGACAATTGCCCGGGCAACTTGACCGCGTTCGCCATTCCGGTGTCAATTCACCAATGGAGAAACAGGGAGGAACGATATGGAGGACTTTGTCCTTTCATTCGAGGATTTTACGGTTGGGCGGCGCTTCCCGCTCGGCCCCATGGCAATGCCCCGCGAGGCGGTTATTGCCTTTGCGGAAGAGTTCGATGCGCAGCCGATGCACCTCGATGAAGAAGCCGGGAAGGCGAGCCTGCTGGGAGGGCTGGCCGCTTCCGGCTGGCACACCAATGCGGCGGTGATGCGCATGATGTTCGAAAGCTACATCGGACACTCGACCTCGCAGGGTTCGCCCGGGATCGATCATCTCGCATGGAAGCGACCCGTCATGGCCGGCGACACGCTGTCCGGGCACTCAATCGTGCAGGAGAGCCGGCCACTCAAGTCCCGGCCCGGTCTCGGCATCGTCCGCTTCCGCAATGAAATCGAAAACCAGTCAGGCGAGTTGGTCTGTCTGTCCGAATTCTCGGTCATCTTCCGGATGCGGGACGAAAGCCGGGGGGCCGCCTGATGCGCATGATCGAGCTATATCCCATCGGCCAGCGCATCGTTCTGGGTGATCTCCTGTTCACTCCCGAAGACATCGTCCGGTTCGCATCGCAATTCGATCCGCAGCCCTTCCACATGGATGCGGAAAAGGCGCGCGATACGATGTTCGGCGGCCTCTGCGCCTCCGGCTGGCACACCTGCGCCGGGTGGATGAAGATGATGGTCGCCTTCCACAAGGCGGAAGCAAGACGCTTCGCAGCCGAAGGTATCGCCCCGCCACGCATGGGCCCCTCACCCGGCTTCAACGATCTGAAATGGCTGAAACCCGTCTTTGCAGGCGACACCGTCACCTATTCGCAGACGCCGCTGACAAGCCGTGCATCGCAATCGCGCCCCGGCCTCATCATCAATACCGGCCTTGCCGAAGGTGTGAACCAGAAGGGCGAGCCGGTACTGCGTTTCGAAAGCAGCGTCATCGAATACGCCTGATCGTTCCCCCTGTCCGAAACGAAAGAAGGCGGCCCGAAAGCCGCCTTCTGCATGAATACGCCAAGCGTTCGAACGCTCAGTGTTCCTTGTTCGAATAGACCGCGCGCTTCGTCAGGTAGAGGAAGCCGGAGAAGATGACGAGGAACATCATCACCATGAAGCCGGTCTGCTTGCGCTGCTCCAGATGCGGCTCGGCGGCCCACATCAGGAAGGCGGAAACGTCGCGGGCGTAGTTATCCAGCGTCGGCTTGGTGCCGTCGGTGTATTCCACCGCTTCATCGGAGATCGGCGGCGCCATGGCGAGCGTCGCGGCGCCGGCAAAGTGCGGGTTGAAATAGGCGCCTTCCGGGACCGTAAAGCTTTCCGGCGCTTCCACATACCCGGTCAACAGGTTGTAGATGTAATCCGGACCGCCTTCCTGATACTGCGTGAAGATATCGAAGATGAAGGTCGGGAAGCCGCGTTCCACGCCGCGCGCCTTGGCAAGCAGCGACATGTCCGGCGGAGCCGCGCCGTTGTTAGCGGCGGCGGCCGCAGCCGTGTTCGGGAACGGCGACGGGAAGTGGTCGGAGGGAACGGCGGGACGTTCATACATTTCGCCATCGCCATTCGGGCCATCCGTCACCGTGTACTGGGCCGCGAAGGCCTTGACCTGTTCTTCCGTGTAGCCGAGTTCGCCCAGCATGCGGAAGGGCACAAGCTTCATGGAATGGCAGGCCGAGCACACTTCCTTGTAGACCTGCAGGCCGCGCTGAAGCTGTGCCTTGTCATACTTGCCGAACGGGCCGGCGAAGCTCCACTTCTGCGGCACCGGCTTGTAGACCGGGAAGTGACCGCCGGCGACGGCGTGTTCCACATCGGCCGCCAGACCATGGCCTTCGGCGGCAGCGGCGGAACCCGCGCTGAAACCCGCAACGGCGGCGATCAGAGCGATGCTTGCAACAAGCTTTTTCATCGTTTCAATTCCTTTTTGCCGCTGTCTCAGGCCTGAACGTCGGTCGGCAGCTTGCCGCTCTTGGCCAGAACCGCTTCCGTGATGGAATTCGGGATCCGGCGCGGCTTCTCGAACTTGCCGAGGATCGGCATGATGACGAGGAAGAAGCCGAAGTAATAGAGCGTGCCGAGCTGCGAGAGGCCGACATAGTTGCCCCAGATGTTGCCGGTGAACAGGCCGAAGAGGCCGGTACCGTCAGCCGGGCGCGAGCCGAGCCAGCCGAGGAAGATCGCATTGACGACGAACACCCAGAACAGGACCTTGTAGACCGGGCGGTAGACGGCAGAGCGAACCTTGGACGTGTCGAGCCAGGGCAGGAAGAACAGGACGATGATCGCACCGAACATGACCAGAACGCCACCGAGCTTGGAGTCGATCGGGCCGACGTTGAAGGTGATGGCGCGCAGCATGGCGTAGAACGGCAGGTAGTACCATTCCGGAACGATGTGGGCCGGGGTCTTCAGCGGGTTGGCTTCGATGTAGTTGTCCGGATGGCCGAGATAGTTCGGCATGTAGAAGACGAACCAGACATAGGCGATGAGGAAGATCGAGACGCCCACGGCATCCTTCAGCGTCGCATAGGGCGTGAAGGGCACGGTATCGGTCTTCGACTTGACTTCAACGCCGGTCGGGTTGGTCTGGCCGGTCACATGCAGCGCCCAGACGTGCAGGATGACGACGCCGGCGATCATGAAGGGCAGCAGATAGTGCAGCGAGAAGAAGCGGTTGAGCGTGGGATTGTCCACGGCGAAGCCGCCAAGCAGAAGCTGCTGGATCCACTCGCCGACATAGGGGAAGGCGGTGAAGAAGCCGGTGATGACGGTCGCGCCCCAGAAGGACATCTGGCCCCAGGGCAGAACATAGCCCATGAAACCGGTCGCCATCATCAGCAGGTAGATGACCACGCCGAGAATCCAGAGGATTTCGCGGGGCGCCTTGTAGGAGCCATAGTAAAGACCGCGGGCGATGTGCAGATAAACGGCGATGAAGAAGAACGATGCGCCGTTGGCGTGCATGTAACGCAGCAGCCAGCCGTGGTTGACGTCGCGCATGATCTTTTCAACGGAGTTGAAGGCAACCGTCGTTTCGGCGGAATAGTGCATGGCAAGCACGACGCCGGTCAGGATCTGGATGATCAGCATGACCGACAGCATGGCGCCGAAGGTGTAGGAATAGTTCAGGTTCCGCGGAACCGGATAGGCGACGAAGCTGTCGTAAACGAGACGCGGCAGCGGAAGGCGCGCGTCGACCCATTTGCCAAGGCCGGTCGTCGGCTGGTAGCTGGAATGACCACTCATGTAATTTATCCCCCGAAAGCTTCTTAGCCGACCTTGATGACGGTGTCGGACGTGAATGCGAAGACCGGAATGTGCATGTTTTCCGGCGCCGGGCCCTTACGGATACGACCCGAGGTGTCGTAAACCGAGCCATGGCAGGGACAGAACCAACCGTTGTATTCGCCGGACGTGCCGAGCGGAATGCAGCCGAGGTGGGTGCAGACACCGACCATGACGAGCCAGTTTTCCTTGCCCTCGCCTGCCGAACGGGCAGTATCGGTGGCTTCGGCAGCGGCATCGAGATTGGCGTTGCGCGCGATCGGGTCTTTCAGTTCGGAAACCGGGACGGTCTTCGAAGCCTCGATTTCCTCTGGCGTGCGGTTGCGGATGAAGACGGGCTTTCCGCGCCACTTCACCGTCAGGGACATGCCCGGTTCGAGGCTCGACACATCGACCTCAACCGAGGCGAGTGCCAGCGTCGATGCGTCCGGGCGCATCTGGTTCACAAACGGCCAGGCCACGCCCACCGCACCGACGGCGCCAAGCGCGCCGGTCGTCAGATAAAGAAAATCGCGGCGGGTCGTCCCACCCGCAGTCACGCTATTACCCTCGTGTTCGCTCACGGTTCAAAATCCCTCTGCGAAAGTACCGAATTCCACCGCATCCTTCCGGGTTTCGTCTCCCCGCCCGGAGGGAATTGGACGCATTCCAATCAACGCGCCTTCTAGGCTCGATACAATATTATGTCCATATCGAACGCCCCCACAAGGGCACTATGTCGCGGGGGAAATCCTTTTATCCCCGGCATCAAGCATAATTTAATTGCACTGCATCAAGTGTATTTGACAATGATCAAGCAAATAACATTTTCAACCTCGAGAGCTCGGAAGACTCTGTGCGCCAGCCTGTGCATTGCACAATTGTCGCACGGCATGTTAAACGCAAACGACAGTCACGGACCCCGGCAGGAAATATTGAATGCGACATTCCTTTTCCTGCATTTCATGCACACTTGCCGCAGTCCTCATCGGCGTGCTGGCAACCCGCTACGTCCATGTCCTATCATATTTTTCACCGTTCTACAGCGCGCAGACCCACATGGCCCTGCTTGCTGCTGCACTTGCCGGCTCCAGCCTTCTCTTCCGGCGTAATCTGCCGGCGGTTGTGCTGCTGCTGGTTGCGCTGGCCATGGCCGTGCACATTCCGGCGAGGCTCTACGCACTGAGCGATCTCGCAACCGCCTCGCAAGGCACCGGCAAGACGAGCCTGCGGATCATGAGCTTCAATATTCTTGGCGACAACTTCACCGGCGGCCCGGCAATCCGCGACGAGATCACCCGTTCTGGTGCCGATGTCGTCGTGATTCTCGAGGCTGAGCCGCTGCAAAGCCAGTTGAAGTCGCTTGAGGCCACCTATCCCTATCGGCTCGGCTGTGGCGAGGGAACGGCGACCTGCGACCTCATGGTCATTTCCCGACATCCCTTCGTGGAAAAGAGCATCGGCACGCTGAGCGAGCTGCGCGCCGAACGCTACATGCAGGTGGCAGTGGAGATCGACGGCAAAAAAGTGAATGTCGTGGCGTCCCACCTGAGCAAGCCCTACTTCGACCACTTCCACACCGCCGAACTCTGGCGCCTCTGGCGAAAGCTCGGCCGCATCGAGGGACCGCTGGTTCTGGCGGGCGATTTCAACGCCTCCAGCATGGCGCCGGACATGATGTGGTTTCTGAACAACACAGGGTTGCGTCGCGCGCCCCTTGAGCCATCGACCTGGCCCATCAGGCTCGGCCCGATGGGCATCGCCATCGACCACATCTATGCCCGCGCACCGATGCGGCTGACATCACTGAACCGCATTGGCGATTCGCATGGCTCGAACCATTATGGCCTGATGGCCGATCTCATCCTCGACTAAGCGACCGGCATATCGCGCGAGCCGATGAAGCCGCCCGATTGCCGTGCCCAAAGCTCGGAATAGAGCCCGCCGGCGGCAATGAGTTCGGCATGTGTGCCCTGCTCCACGATGCGGCCCGCGTCGATCACCACCAGCCTGTCGAGCGCCGCGATGGTCGAAAGCCGGTGCGCGATGGCGAGAACCGTCTTGCCCCGCATCAGCCGATCGAGGTTGGACTGGATCGCCGCCTCCACCTCGGAATCGAGCGCCGATGTTGCCTCATCCAGCACCAGAATGGGTGCATCCTTCAGCATGACACGGGCGATGGCGATACGCTGGCGCTGGCCACCGGAAAGCTTCACCCCGCGTTCCCCCACCTGCGCTTCGAGCCCCTTGCGACCCCGGTGGTCCTCAAGCTGCCCCACGAAACCGTCGGCTTCGGCCCGCTGCAAGGCTGCGGCCAGATCCTTGTCGCTGGCGCCGGGGCGACCGATCAGGATGTTCTCGCGGATCGTACGATGAAGCAGCGACGTATCCTGCGTGACCATGCCGATGGCCGAGCGCAAGGATTGCTGCGTCACGGCGGCAATATCCTGCCCGTCGATCAGGATGCGTCCGCCATTGACGTCGTAGAAGCGCAGCAGAAGATTGACGAGTGTCGACTTGCCCGAGCCGGAACGTCCGACGATCCCGACTTTCTCGCCCGGCCGGACCACCAGATCGAAGCCGTCGATGACGGACCGGTCCCGCGTATAGCCGAAGGTAACGTTTTCAAAGCGAATCTCGGGGCCTTTCACCACCAGCGCCCTGGCATCCGGCCTGTCGGTCAGGCCGATGGGTTCGGCGATCATCTCGGCCGCGTTCTGGATGGTGCCGATATTGCGCATCAGACCGTTGATCTGGCCCATGGTGCGCCCCAGCAGCATGTTGAACCGCAGCATAAGCCCCAGCGAAAAGGCGATACCGCCGGTCGTCACCTGCCCCTTCATCCATAGGTCGATGGCAAGAATCGCCAGTATCGCGATCATCACGCCGGCCAGAAGGGTCATCGTGGATCTTGCACCGACGATCAGCCGGGAAAAGGCCAGGGCGGCCCTGCGGCTGCGCTCGAACCCGTCCAGCACATAGGCGTCGCTGTCCTTCTCGCTGGAGAAAAGCTTGAGTGTCTGGATATTGGCGAAGGAATCGGTGATGCGCCCGTTGAGCATCGAGGCGGTGTCGGCATATTCCCGCGCCCGGACGCGGATGCGGGGCACGAAATAGCAGGCAATGAAACCGAATCCGACCACCCACAACAGGATCGGGATGGCCAACCGCCAGTCGAGCCCCACCATCAGCACGAGCGTGGACATCAGATAGATCGCCACGAACCAGATGTTCTGGATCAGCGTCGACACGAGATCGTAAACCGCCTGGGTGCCCTGTGCGATGCGGGTCACGATCCGCCCGGACAGATCGTTCTGAAAGAAGGACAGCGATTGCCGGGAGACGTGGCGGTAGGCTTGCCAGCGCGCGAGGAAAGCGAAACCGGGCGCCATGACCTGCTCGTCCGTCAGCGCGTTCAGCAGAACGATCGCGAAGCGCCAGAACACGACAACGGAAAGCATCAGGGCCAGTTCCCAGCCGTGATCGGCAAGAAGCCGGCTCCAGCCGCCCTCGCGGGCCGTGACATCGAGAATATCGACCAGACGCCCGGTGAAATAGAACAGTCCCGCCTCGATCAGCGCCGTCAGCCCGCCAAGAACGATCAGCGCGGCGGTCATGCCCTTGGCCTGCCGCACGTAAAACCAGACGAAGCCCCAGACCGTGGCCGGCGGCCGATGGTCCGCCCTGTCTGCGAAAGGTGAAATCCAGTTTTCGAAGGGGCGGAGAAGGGCGCGGATCAACATAAACGACCTATAGGCCGAACCGGCGGCGCGACAAAGCCACAAGCCGGACGACCGCACATTATATTTCCGTAATGAAGGCGAACGGGGGTGTTCCCGCACCTGTCGCGGTTTGGCACGCTTTGCCGGAAAAGCCGCAAATACTGCGTTTTTCAGTTCGGGACAGGGCGAAAAACCCTAAAATTGGCAGGCTTCACTAAAATGCAACCAAGCCTGTTAAGCCATAGCCTATCTTTTTCTTCTAATTTACCCGAGACAACCGGACGACTTCACGAGATCGGCAGAAAAGCGATGAAGACCGCAAGCAAAAGAGACGACCGCAAGTGCCGCTTCTGGAGCGACAGACGTGGTAACTTTGCCATCATGACTGCCTTGATCCTGCCGGCGGCGATTTTCACCGTGGGCGTGTCGGTCGATCTGATCTCGGCTCTTGACCTGAAATCCGACCTGCAATCGAGCGCGGATGCCGCTGCGCTGGCCGCGTCTTCGGCAATGATCAGCACGACCAAGACCTACACGAAGGCTCAGGCCGAAGCAGAAGCCAAGCAGCTTATCGTCACCCAGTTGAGCCAGTCGCTGGCCGCGAGCGGCAGTTCATCGCTTTCGGATCAACTGGCAGACAATACTGAGGTCACCGTCAGCAAGGTTCCAAGCCCGAAGGCTACGATCTATAACGCCGTGGTGACGACAAGTTTCAACATGCCGCTGACGCCGATGACGCGGCTGTTTGCCGGCGACACCATGACGGTCAAGGTCAATAGCAGTTCGCAGTCGTCACGCTCGAACACGGTCGGCCTGTCCATGTATCTGGCTCTCGATCGTTCGGGCTCTATGTCATTTCTGACCGATGAAACTGATCCTGACAGCGCCTCGTGTGACAACTATACGAGCACGAGCTGGCCGAACAAGGATACCGGCGTTGGTGGTTGCCGCATGCGCAAGGTGAAGGCGCTGAAGAAGGCTGCCGACAGCCTTTTCAAGGCATTTGACAAGATGGACCCATCAAAAAATCTCGTTCGCGTCGGCGCCGTCGCCTACACCCACGAGACATACCCGCCGCAGGCGATTACCTGGGGGACAAGCGCTGCATCTGCTTATGTCACGGCCATTCCGGATAAGCCGGAGGGTGGAACGGATTCCAGCGGTGCCATGCAGGTCACCTATGACGCACTGAAATCCTCGAATACGACGGAAGCAACCGCGCATAGCAGCGTCGGCAACACCTCGTTCAAGCGTTTCATTCTGCTGATGACGGACGGGGAAATGACCGGCTACAGCAACGCATGGAACGCCACACTCGATCAGGCGACCCGCGACATCTGTACCCGTGCCAAGAATGACGGCATCACCATCTATACCGTCGCCTTCATGGCACCGGCCAGAGGAAAGTCGCTGCTGAGCTTCTGCGCCACCGACGCCTCCTCGTATTATGAGGCGACCAACATGACGAGCCTCGTCAGCGCCTTCGAAGCCATTGCAGCCAAGGCCACCAAAAGCACATCGCTGCTCACGCAGTAAAGCCGCCAAGGAAAAGCAGAACAGGAAAGGCCCGCACTTGGCGGGCCTTTTCACGTTGCGGGAACCCGTGGGTCAGGGCTGAGCCGCTGCGGCCTTCTCCTCGGCCTCGGCGTCCGTCTGGTCGGCCAGAAAGCCGCCGGACTGGCGGTTCCAAAGATCGGCATAAAGACCGCCTTCGGCAACCAGCGCGTCATGCGTACCCTCTTCCACGACACGGCCACGGTCGAGAATGACCAGCCGGTCCATCTCGGTCAGCGTCGACAGGCGGTGGGCGATCGCGATCACCGTCTTGCCTTCCATCAGCGCGAAGAGGTTCTCCTGGATTGCCGCTTCCACCTCGGAATCGAGCGCAGACGTCGCCTCGTCCAGAATGAGCACCGGGGCGTTCTTGAGGAACACGCGGGCAATGGCGATACGTTGCCGCTGGCCGCCGGAAAGCTTCACGCCTCGCTCACCCACATGGGCATCGAGCCCCGTGCGCCCCTTCATGTCGGTCAGCGCCTCGATGAAGTCCCAGGCGTTCGCCCGCTTGGCCGCGTCGATGATATCGGCGTCGCTGGCATCCGGATGACCATACGCGATATTCTCGCGGATGGTGCGATGAAGCAGCGACGTATCCTGCGTGACGACGCCGATCCCGGCCCTCAGCGTATCCTGCGTCACCGCGGCAATATCCTCGCCGCCAATGGTGATGCGGCCCTTTTCCAGATCGTAAAACCGCAGAAGCAGGTTCATCAGCGTCGTCTTGCCGGCGCCGGAGCGCCCGACAAGACCAACCTTCTCGCCCTTGCGGATGACGAGGTTCATGTCGTCGATGACGCCTTTGGTCTTGCCGTAATGGAAGGTGGCGTGATCGAAGACGATATCGCCCGCTGCACTTTTCAGCGCCTTCGCGCCCGGCTTGTCGGTGATTTCGTGCGGCTTCACCATCATGTCCATGCCGTCATAGACCGTGCCGATATTTTCGAACAGCGCGGTCGATTCCCACATGATCCAGTGCGACATGCCGGTGACGCGCATGACGAGCGCGATCGCCGCTGCAAAGGCACCCGCCGTGACATCGCCGTTCAGCCAGAAATAAAGACCACCGGCAGCCGTCAGGCCCATCAGCGCCGCATTGTTGAAATCGACGGCAATATTCAGGCCCGTGATCTGCCGCATCTGCCGGTAAACCGTGTCGAGGAACGTATCCATGCTGTCACGGGCGTAGGCTTCCTCCCGCCCCGCATGGGAGAACAGCTTGATGGTGGCAATGTTGGTATAGGAATCGACAATCCGCCCGGTCATGGCCGAGCGTGCATCCGCCTGTTCGCTGGAAAGCCGGCGCAAACGCGGCACATACCAGCCGAGGATACCGATATAGATCGCCAGCCACAGAATGAGTGGCGCAACGAGCCGCAGATCGGCCGACGCCACCACGAACAGCATCGAGCCGACGAAGGAGATCGCATAGATGAAGACGTCGATGATCTTCATCACGCTTTCACGCACCGCAAGCGATGTCTGCATGACCTTGGTCGAAACACGGCCTGCGAATTCATTCGCGAAGAAGTTCATCGAATGGCGAATGAGATAGCGATGCATCAGCCAGCGCGCCATCATCGGATAGTTGCCGGCCAGAACCTGATGCATGATCAGGCTGTGCAGCGCGCCCATGCCCGGCAACGCCACGAAAGCGACGAACGCCATGAAGCCAAGCTTCCCCCCCTCGTTCTGAAGGAAGGTCGCCCGGTCGGCGGTCGAAAGCCAGTCGACGATGTTACCGAGAAAGCTGTAAAGCGCGGCTTCCGCCACCGCGATGCCGAACGACATGAGGCCGAGCAGAACAAGCCAGCCGGCGGCGGGCTTGCTGTAATGCCAGCAAAAGGCAACGAGCCCGCGCGGCGGCGCGGTCGGCGTCTCCGCCGGATAGGGATTGAGGCGCTGTTCGAACCAGCGATACATGGCACACTCCGAAATGAAACCCGGCTGAAACGCGCGGCCCGGAAAAGCCGTCATGCGGTCAGCCGCTGAAAAGGACTTAGAGATTGGGATTGACGACCCGATGAAGAAATTGACCCGCAAGGGCGGAATCAGGCGGAAATCGTTCGCTCAAGGAGGCGGATGATCAGGGTATATGTCATGTCATGCCTCCTTTCTTCACGGGTTACGTTGGGTGCAGATTAACCAATCGTTTCTCTTTTGGGAAGCGCCTGAAGGACAATCGGCCCATCTGTTGCCATGTCGCCACAGACAGGGGCTCCCCATCATTCCCTGCTTTCGCACGCAACAAGACTGGCAAAACAGCTTTTCAGTCGCGCTGAAAATGCTAAGCAGAGCCCATGAGCCAGCTTCGTATCGCCCTTTACCAGCCCGATATTCCCGGCAATGCCGGCACCATCCTGCGCCTTGGCGCCTGCCTGGGCATCGGCATCGATATTATTGAACCCGCCGGCTTCGTGCTGTCGGACGCCAATCTGCGCCGCGCCGGCATGGATTATATTGCCAAGGCCATGCTCACCCGCCATGTGAACCACGCGGCCTTCGAAGCATGGCGCGCCACCACCGGCCGCCGCATCGTTCTGGCTTCGACCAAAGCGGCCCTGCCCTACACGGATTTCCACTTCCGCCCGGATGACGTGCTGCTCGTCGGCCGCGAAAGCGCGGGCGTGCCCAACGATGTGCACGATGGCGCGGATGCCCGCATCCTCATTCCCATGCAGTCCGGTCAGCGTTCGCTGAACGTGGCCGTATCAGTGGCCATGATCGCGGGAGAGGCCCTGCGGCAGACGGGGTTCTGAGCGCGGACACTCCTGACCCCAAACGTCGCGTCAATTCTCTCCGTCAATTCGTGAGGCGAGAATCTTGTCGACGCGCCAGCCGTCCATATCGACGATTTCGAAACGCCACTTGTCGCTTTCCACAACCTCGCCGACCCGCGGCAAATGGCCGAGCAGTTCGATGACGAGACCGGCGGCCGTCTGGTAGGAGCGCTTTTTCGGCAACGGCACGCCAAGCTGGTCGGCCATTTCGTCGATCGGCATTTCGCCGGAAACCAGCCAGGAGCCATCCTCGCGCTGAACGAGATAGTCCTCGTCCTCCGCAAAATCGGCGCGGAACACACCGGCAATCGCTTCCAGCACGTCGGCGGGTGTCACCACGCCTTCGAAGTGACCGTATTCGTCGTGAACGAGCAGGATCGGTACCTGCGCCTGCCGCAGCGTTTCGAGCACGCGCGTTGCGTCCATCGTGTCGGGAATGATCGGCGCTTCTTTCAGCCAGTTGCGAATGTTGATCTCGCCGGTGCGCAGCACCTCGGCCAGCACGTCTCGCGTCTGCACCACACCCACCATGGTTTCCTGTCCGCCTTCCGAAACCGGAAGCCGCGAATGGCGCGCTTCCATCAGCGTGGCGCGAATATCCTCGTCGCTGTCGGAAAGATCAATCCAGTTGACATCCTTGCGGGTCGTCATGAGACCGCGCGCCGAACGGTCGGCAAAGCGCATGACCCCGGAAATCATCTCGCGTTCGCCGCCCTCGATGATGCCCGAGGCTTCGGCTTCGGCAACAAGGGTGCGGATTTCCTCTTCGGAAACGGTGCTTTCGCTTTCGGAGCGACCCATCAGCCGGAAAATGAGCTGGGTCGAGGCATTGAGCAGCCAGACCGCCGGCCCACCGATGCGTGACAGAAGGCTCATGCCCGGCGCGACCATGCAGGCGATCCGCTCCGGATTGGAGAGCGCGAGATGCTTGGGTACGAGTTCGCCTACCACCACGGAGAGATAGGTAATGATCGAGATGACGACACCGAAGCCGAGCGGGCCTGACACGCTGGCGGGCACACCGTTCTCGAGGAAAATGTCGCTCAGCCGTTCGCCGAGGGCGGCACCCGAAAACGCACCGGCGAGAATGCCGACGAGCGTGATGCCGATCTGGACGGTCGAAAGAAACCGGCCCGGGTCTTCAGCCAGTTGCAGGGCGGTGGCAGCCCCGCTGCGACCTTCGGAAATCATCGCCTTGAGGCGGGCCTTGCGGGCAGAAACAATGGAAAGCTCGGAAAGTGCGAAAACGCCGTTGAGCAAAATCAGAAAGATAGCGATGAAAAGTTCTAGCAAGACCTGTGATGCGCCGGATATGTTTTGGCAGGGCGCGCCTTCTGTTGATGATGACCTAAAGTAAAGACAGTTTCTTCTCTAATCAAGCGCCCCACCGAAGGCTCGATCAATCGGCGCTGGGCAAGCGGCGCATGGTGAACTCGATCCGGTCGCCCTCGATCTGCCGCCAGCTTTCCACTTCCGTCCAGTAGGCGGCTTTCGGAAAGGTATCGAACCACTCGCGCGCCTTCTGGCGTGCTTCTTCGCGCGTCAGGCAAAAGGTCTCGCGCACGAACATGCCCTCGCCCGCATTCTTTTCGCGGCGATGGTCGCGAATGCGGCGCTTCAGCGCCTCCATCTTCGGCGGCTGCATCGGTTTTGCCATTTCCCGCCTCCTTATACGCAATACAATAATGGGCAACGCGGCATTTGACCAGACATCACAACGGCCACGGCGCTTCGCCGTGTTCCGTCAATCTGGTCCAAACCTCTCGTTACTGATAAGCATGGTGAAATTATGGACGCCGAATCGTGGCCGTCATGACCCGAAACGGAGGAAGACATGGAGCGCCCCCATCTGCCGGCAGGCCTGCCGGACGATATTGAAGCCCGCAAGGACGAAGCCCGTCAGTGGTTCGAAACCCTGCGCGACACGATCTGCGCCTCCTTCGAGGCCATCGAGGACGAACTGACCGGGCCGTTGAGCGATCAGGAACCGGGCCGCTTCGAGGGCAAGGACTGGCTGCGCGACGAAGGTCGCGGCGGCGGCGGGCGCATGTCGATGATGACCGGCCGCGTCTTCGAGAAAGTCGGCGTCCACACCTCCACGGTACACGGCGAATTCGCCGAAGACTTCCGCGCCCAGATCCCTGGCGCCTCCGAAGATCCGCGCTTCTGGGCATCCGGCATTTCGCTCATCGCCCATCCGGTGAACCCAAACGTACCCGCCGTCCATATGAACACGCGCATGGTCGTCACCACCAGCCACTGGTTCGGCGGCGGCGCTGACCTGACGCCGGTGCTCGATCGCCGCCGCACGCAGGAAGACCCGGACAGCCAGCTTTTCCACCGCGCCATGGAAATCACTTGCCGCCGCCATGAGCCGGTGGCCGATTACGATGCCTACAAGGCCTGGTGCGACGACTATTTCTTCCTCAAGCATCGTAACGAGGCGCGCGGCATCGGCGGCATCTTCTTCGACTGGTTGCACCCTTCCGAGGACAAGGGCGGTTTCGATCCGACCTTCGCCTTCGTGCGCGATGTCGGCCGCGCCTTCAACATGGTCTACCCGAAGCTGGTTCGCTCGAACTTCAACAAGGAATGGACCGAGGATGATCGCGACGAACAGCTCGTGCGCCGGGGTCGTTACGTGGAGTTCAACCTGCTCTATGACCGGGGCACGATCTTCGGCCTGAAGACCGGCGGCAACGTCGATGCGATCCTCTCATCCATGCCGCCGGTGGTGCGCTGGCCCTGACCCAACCGCAAGCTGCGCATCCGCGTGACAGTTCGGATGCGTAATACGATCCGCGGATTTCGTGTCACACGTTTGTGAGCGTTTAAATCGTTTCAAAACCCAAAAAATCGGGCAAAAATTCCGATATCAACCCAAACTGCGCGGTTTTGTCCGTTTGCGTTCGCGCCTATCCATGGTAGCGTTCTCCCGGTGATTTCATCGGAGGAGGAAATACTATGGTTACGCAGATTAGCATGCCGTCTTCGGCTCAGGGAACACCCTCTGCCACCCCCCTCAACACGCCTGAATTCATTGATCGTCTGGCGACCGAACTGCGCAGTCAGGGCGATGTCGACCTGCCGCATTCCTACTATGTCGAGCAGGTCAAGCTGCGCCTGGCAGGTCAGACACCGGCTGAACCCGCGTCTGAACGGACCCCGGCACCTTACGAGTCGTCCGATTGCTTCCGTGCCTGGGCGCTGGGTGAATAAGCCCTGCCACCCGCCACGAATCTGAATGCGGATGAGAAGCCCCCGTCAAAAGCCGGGGGCTTTTTGGTATCGCGAAACCTTCAGCCCTCGCCGGCCAGTTTCTTCAACCGTTCCAGAAGCTTGTCGCGGCTCAACGAGAAATTCATGTCGACCCACTGGTTCTCCAGTGTCGCCAGCACCTCGCCCACCTTCGGCCCGGCAGGCAGGCCAGCCTTCAGCACATCCGCCCCGCTCAAGGGGAATTTCGGTTTTTCGAAACGTTCGGCAAGAGCCAGAAGCGTCGAAAGCCGGGCGGCGCGCAGCATGGCCGCATCATTGCCCCGCGCCTGCATACGCGCCGAGGCCAGCGAAAGCTTGAGCCGCGCGACAAGGCCCGGCGCACCGTGGCGATAGAGGAGCCGCGCGAAGACGGCATCCGTCACCTCGTCGGGAATGGCCGGCGCATTCGCCCATTGCTGTAAAAAAGCGGCCTCAGCCCTCGAAAGCCGCAGCCGGTCGGCCAGCGCCTCCAGACGCGCCGCATCCGGCGGGATAATGGCGATAAGCCTCAGCAACGGATCAGACGACCAGCCCAGCGATTGCTCAGCCTCGATCAGCGCCGGAATGGCGTCGATACCCCACTTCTCGCTTTCGGGAATGATATCGGTCAGAATGCCCGTCTGGCGCATCCACAGGAGCGCGCGGCCCGGATCACGAGCCGCCAGAAGCTTCTTCATCTCGCTCCACACCCGCTCCGCGGACAGCGTTTTCAGCCCGGACCTGCCGCGCACGCAGGCGCGCAGACCGTCGGCATCCGGACGCCCGTCGCCATACCAGGCGAAGAAGCGGAAGAAACGCAGGATGCGCAGATAATCCTCGGCAATCCGCTGCGCCGCCTCACCGATGAAGCGCACCGTCTTCGTCTCGATATCCGGCAGGCCGTCGACGAGATCGATAACATTGCCGTCCTTGTCCGCGTAAAGCCCGTTGATCGTCAGGTCGCGCCGGTCGGCATCCTCCTGCCAGTCGGTGCCGAACACCACGGTGGCGCGGCGTCCGTCCGTCTCCGCGTCGCGGCGCAGGGTCGTCACCTCGAAGGGCTTGCCGTCCACCACCAGCGTCACCGTGCCGTGGTCGATGCCGGTCGGCACCGCCCTGATACCGGCGGCCTCGGCGCGATCGATCACCGCCTGCGGCAAAAGCGTCGTGGCAATATCGGCATCGTTGATCGGATGCCCCATCAGCGCATTGCGCACCGCGCCGCCGGCAATGCGGGCTTCACCGCCATCGCTGTTCAGCAGGCTCAGCACCCGCTGAAGCGCGGCATCCTGAAACCAGTCCTGATGGGCGAGGTTCGTCATGCGTAAAGCCTTTCATAGAGGGTGCGCACGATGCTGGCCGTGATGCCCCAGATATTCCGCCCCTCATAGGGCATGCGATAATAGAAGCGGTCGGCGCCCGCGAAGGGGCGCGAGCCGCGCTCGTGGTGGGCCGGGTTCATGAGCCAGGACAACGGAACCTCGAACACCTCGTCCACCTCGTCCGGGTTCAGCGCAAGATGAAAGCCGGGCGTTACGACGGAGAGTACCGGCGTGATGCGAAACCCGGTGAAGGACAGATATTGCGGCAGCCGGGCCACGATCTCCACGCCTTCGCGCGGCAGGCCGATTTCCTCCTGCGCCTCGCGCAGTGCCGCCTGTTCGGGCGAGGCATCCTCGGGATCGATGCCGCCGCCGGGAAAGGCGATCTGGCCGGAATGCTTGCGCAGCTTGGAGGTCCGCTGGGTAAAGATCACCCGTGCCTCATCGCCGTGATCGACCACCGGCACCAGCACGGCGGCGTCCTTCAGCTTGAGGCCAAGCACGATCTCCTGCGCTTCCGGGTTGATGAGGTGGTCGCCATGGTCGCGCCAGGCAGTTTCCACGGGGCCACCACTCTGGGTCAGCGCCCGACGACGGAATTCAGCGGCGGAATAAAGCGGAAAGGCACTCATGCGGAAAGACGATCCAGTTCTGAAAGCGGCATGACGGGGAAGATCGCACCGGCCGAGCGCAGGCAGAAGGTTTCGACACCATCGATCTCAAGCACCTCGCCGAGCGCGGCGATGTCCTGCGTCAGCGCCCGCGTGGCGAGCGCCTCAAGCCGGCCGCGCACGAGAAGATAGGGCTTCAGCCCGCCATCCTCGGCCGTTGCAAATCGCAGCGGATGATCGGCATCAGCGGTGACGACATCGCCAAGATTGGTGCGGAAGGTCAGCCTCTGCGTCGCGCCCTCGCCCTCCACCGTCATCTCGACGGCAAGGAACGGCGCATCGACCACGCGAATGCCAACCTTTTCCACAGGTGTCACAAGATAGGTCTTGCCGTCCTCATCCCGGCGCAAAACGGTGGAAAACAGCCGAACGAGCGGCACCCGGCCAATGGGGGTTCCCATATAGAACCATTGCCCATCCGCCTTGATTTCCATGTCGATATCGCCGCAAAACGGCGGTTCCCAGCGTTCGACGGGCGGCAGACCGCGCCCTTCGCCGCCCGAAATATCCCGTGCGCGGGCAATCAGGGCAACGAGGCTGTCCGTGCTGTTGCCGCCGTGCTTTTCCTCTGCCGCCATTTTTGCGTCCCGGTTGATCTTTATTACGTCACCCTCACGAGATAGTCATTTCACACGCGCTTGTCAGCGCCCCGCAGGGGGATAAAGTTTTGAGGCAGTCTTTGATGAGGAGAACGGCATGGGTATGATGGCAGGCGCGGATGTGCTGGACGAGAAGACCATGATCGCAGCCGCTGAAAAGGCGCTGGCCGACATTGCCACCATCCGGCAGGAGGTCTCGAAGGCAATCTTCGGTCAGGAAGCAGTGGTGGAAAGCACCCTGCTTGCCGTGCTCTCCGGTGGCCATGCGCTTCTGGTCGGCGTTCCCGGCCTTGCCAAGACCCGCCTCGTCACCACGCTCGGCACCGTGCTCGGCCTCGATGCCAACCGCATCCAGTTCACGCCCGACCTTATGCCCTCCGACATTCTCGGCACCGAAGTCATGGATCAGGACGAGAACGGCCGCCGCTCCTTCCGCTTCGTGAAAGGCCCGGTCTTCGCCCAGCTCCTGATGGCCGACGAAATCAACCGCGCCAGCCCGCGCACGCAATCGGCACTGCTGCAATCCATGCAGGAATACCACATCACCGTTGCCGGCCAGCGTTATGACCTGCCTGCCCCCTTCCATGTGCTCGCGACCCAGAACCCGCTGGAGCAGGAAGGCACCTATCCCCTGCCCGAAGCCCAGCTCGACCGCTTCCTGCTGCAGGTCGATGTCGGCTATCCCGATCTCGCCGCCGAACGGCGCATCCTGCTCGAAACCACCGGCATTTCCGAAACCCAGCCGTCGGCCGTCATCCATGCGGCCCGCCTGCAGGAAATCCAGCGGCTCATTCGCCAGATGCCGGTGCCCGATGGCGTGGTCGATGCCATTCTCTCGCTCGTGCGCTCCGCCCGCCCCGGCGAAGGAAACGACCTGACCGACAGGCATGTGGCCTGGGGCCCCGGCCCTCGCGCCGGCCAGTCGCTGATGCTGGCCGCCCGCGCCCGCGCGCTCTATCACGGTCGCCTCGCGCCCTCCATCGATGATGTCCACGCTCTGGCCGGCCCGGTTCTGCAGCACCGCATGGCGCTCACCTTTGCCGCACGCGCCGAAGGCATTTCGGTGCGCGACGTGATTTCGGGTCTGGTGAAGGACGCACGCAAGTAATGCTGCCGCACGGCTTTTCGCGGCTCAGGAACGGAAGGATGCCTTTTGGCTTCGATCGGTGAAAGCGTCGGTTCCACACCCGCCCGGGATGCGCTGACGCGCGCGCGCCAGCGCGCCATGCTGGTGCCCGATTGCGTGGTCGAGGCACGCCGTATCGCCAACACCGTGATCGCCGGCTGGCATGGCCGCCGCCGTCGCGGCATCGGCGAGAATTTCTGGCAATTCCGCCCCTATGCCGAGGGCGAATCCATCGCCCGCATCGACTGGCGCCGCTCGGCCCGCGACGATCATCTCTACGTTCGTGACCGCGAATGGGAAGCCGCCCACACCGTCTGGCTCTGGGCCGACCTTTCGCCATCCATGACCTACAAGTCCCGCTTCGGCACCGTCTCCAAGGAAAGCCGCGCGCTCGTCCTCATGCTGGCGCTTGCCGAAATTCTGGCGCGCTCGGGCGAACGCATCGGCTGCCCCGGCATCATGGAACCCGTCGCCGCCCGCAACGCCGCCGAACGGCTGGCGACGGCGCTTATCCACGCGCCGGACACGCAGGGCCTGCCGGATACGCGCATGATCCGTGGCGCAAGCGACATCGTTCTGATCGGCGATTTCCTCGATGACCCCGACCTGCTGATGGAAAATATCGGTCCCTTGGCAAGACGCGGCCTGCGCGGCCATCTCATCGAGGTCTACGACCCCGCCGAGGAAGACTTTCCCTATAGTGGCCGCACCGAGTTTTCCGATCCGGAAACCGGCGCGAAGCTCACCTTCGGCCGTGCTGAAACGGTGCGCGAGGACTATCGCCGCATCTGGTTCGCCCGCCGCGAGGCGCTCGGCGATCACCTGCGCCATCTGGGCTGGAACTTCGTGCCCCATTCCACGGGTGCGCTCGCCTCGCAGGCGCTCATTGCCGTTCACGCCTATCTCTCGGGCCAGCCGACGGCACCGGCGCGAAAGGAGCGGACATGAACGCGCTCAGCTTCGCGACGCCCGCCGTCCTTGGTGCTCTGCTTGCCTTGCCGCTCATCTGGTGGCTGCTGCGTCTCACCCCGCCGCGCCCGCAGCAGGAAGTCTTCCCGCCGCTCAAAATCCTGGCCCGCGTGCTGAAGCGTGAGGAAACCCCGGCCAAAAGCCCATGGTGGCTCACAGCGCTGCGCATAGCGCTCGCTGCCGCCATCATTCTGGCGCTGGCCGGGCCGGTTCTGAACCGCGATACGACCGCCTTGTCGACCTCCGGCCCGCTGACCCTCGTCATCGACAATGGCTGGGCTGCGGCCCCCGACTGGGAGCGCCGCACCCAGACCGCCGCCACGCTGATCGACGCCGCCGAACGCGCCGACCTGCCGGTTTCCATCGCCTTCACCGCCGAACAGGCGCAGGATGCGACACCGGGCACAGCGGCCGGCGCCCGCGAAAAACTCGCCGCCGCCCGCCCGCGTCCGCTGGCAACGGATCGCGCCCGCACCGTCGAGACCGTGGCCGCCGCCCTCGATGGCGCGACGCCGGGCACGCTCGCATTCCTCACGGATGGCATCGAGACGGATGCGCAAACACCCGCGCTCGACCGCCTCGCCAACCTGCGCCCGGCGGATCTGCGTGTTATACAAGCCGACGCCGCCCGCATCGCAGCTCTGACCACCGTCACCAATGGTGCGACCTCCATGAGCGCGCGGGCCGTGCGCCTCGATGGCGCAGCCCCCCTCGTCGCCACGGTTTCGGCTCTGGATGCGCAGGGGCGCGTGATTGCCTCCGGCCCGCTCACCTTCGGCCCCGGCGAACGGGAAACGACGGCGGAACTGAACCTGCCGTTTGAACTGCGCAACGATTTCGCCCGCCTGCAGATCGACGGGTTCCAGACCGCCGGTGCCGTGCGACTTCTCGATGACGGCTTCAAGCGCCGCCGCGTGGCGCTCATATCCGGCGAAAGCGGCAGCGATTTCCAGCCGCTTCTTCAGCCGCTCTATTACATCGAGCGTGCGCTCGGCCCCTATGCCGATCTGGTGAAGCCGGACAGCCCCGATCTCGCCACCGCCATTCCCGCGCTGCTGGAACAGAACCCATCGGCCATCATCATGGCCGATGTCGGTCGCCTGCCCGCCGGCGTTTATGAGCCGATGCAGCGCTGGCTGGCCAATGGCGGCACGCTCATCCGCTTCGCCGGGTCGCGTCTGGCCGCAGCCCCGGCTGACGATCCGCTCGTGCCGGTGCTGCTGCGCCAGGGCGAACGCGCCTTCGGCGGCGCATTGTCGTGGAGCGAGCCGCAGCCGCTTGCCCCCTTCCCGCCAACCGGCCCCTTCGCCGGCCTGCCAAATCCCGATGGCGTGACCGTCACCCGTCAGGTGCTGGCCGAGCCCGTGCCCGATCTCGCCCAGCGAACGCTGGCAAGCCTTGCCGATGGCACTCCGCTCGTGACCATGAAGGATGACGGCGCCGGCCGCATCATCCTTTTCCACGTCAGCGCCGAGGCCACCTGGTCGAACCTGCCGATCTCCGGTCATTTCGTGGAAATGCTGCGCCGTCTCGTGCAGCTTTCCCGCTCCGGGGGCGTATCGGCGGAAGCGCAGGCTGCGGCAACCGCCACCCTGCCGCCCTGGCGTCTTCTGACGGCCAACGGCAGCCTGACGGCGGAAACCGGCAATGCCCGCCCGCTGACGCTGAACCCCGCAACACCGCCGAAGGCAAGCCACGATACCCCGCCCGGCCTCTACGGCTCGGAGGATGGCTTCACCGCGCTCAACCTGCTGCCTGCCGATGCGACGCTGGAGCCCATCGCCTCATCCGCCGCCATGCCCGTGACGCGGCTGGCGTTGGCCGGCGACAGCGCCCGTCCGCTCTCGCCCTGGCTTTATCTCGCGGCGTTCCTGATGCTTCTTGCCGATGGCCTCATCATGCTCTTCATCAACGGCGCCTTCCGCCGCCTGCCGAAGGCGGCTGCCGCGGCGGCGGCCCTTGCCGCACTTGCCTTCCTCGCGCCGCTCGCCCCTGACTATGCCCGCGCCGACGACAGCCGCCCCGGCGACGAACTCATCCTCGACCGGCTGAAAACCACCCGGCTTGCCTATGTCACCACCGGCGAACCGGAAGTGGACAGGATCTCGCAGCAGGGGCTGGCCGGCCTCACCGATTTCCTGCTCTGGCGCACAGCGCTGGAACCCGGCCAGCCGGTCGGCCTCGACATCGCCAAGGACGAACTGGCCTTCTACCCGCTGATCTACTGGCCGGTTTCAGCCACGGCGCCGATGCCCTCGCCCGAGGCGATCTCGCGCATCGACGCCTATATGCGCGCCGGCGGCACGGTTCTGTTCGACACGCGCGACCAGATCGGCGGCCTCGGCGGCACCCAGACAAGCCCGAACACCGAGCGGCTGCAGGCCATTCTCGGCAATATCGACATTCCGCCGCTGGAGCCGGTGCCGGAGAACCACGTTCTCGCCCGCTCTTTCTATCTGCTGCACGATTTTACGGGCCGTTACAACGGCAGCCCGCTCTGGGTGGAGGCGCGCTCTGACGGCCGGGCCTCGGCCACCTCGCTGTCGTCGTCGGGCGATGGCGTGTCGCCGATCCTCATCACCGGCAATGATTTTGCCGGGGCCTGGGCCATCGATGACGCCGGAAACGCCGTTCTGCCGACAGTGCCGGCGGATGAGACACAACGCGAGCACGCCTTCCGCGCCGGCGTGAACATCATGATGTATATGCTGACCGGCAACTACAAGGCCGATCAGGTGCACATTCCCGCCCTGCTCGAACGGTTGGGGCAATAGCATCATGGCGCTCACCTTCTCGCCTCTCCTGCCCTGGCCCCTGATTGCCGCGCTTGGCGTCGCCGCGCTCGTTCTCGCTGCGCTCGGCTTCTGGCGCGGCATGCGCGGCAGCGCCTTGCGCGCGCTGGCGCTCGCCGCACTGCTTGGCGCCATTGCCAATCCGCTGCTGGTGGACGAACAGCGCGAGCCGCTGTCCACCGTCGTTCCCATCGTGGTCGATCGTTCCGCCAGCCAGACGGCGACAGACCGTACCACCCGCACGGATGCCGCCCTTGCGGGCCTCATCGACCGGTTCAAGGCGTTCCCGCGCATCGAAACCCGCATTGTCGAGGCGAAGGACGACCCCGACACGGACACGCCCTCCACACGGCTGTTTTCCGCCCTTTCGGATGCGATTGCCGATGTGCCATCGGCCCGCGTGGGCGCGGCGATCTTCCTGACCGACGGCCAGATCCACGATCTGCCGGGACCGGATGCCAATCTCGGCTTCAACGCCCCCATCCACGGTCTCATCACGGGCAAGGCAGACGAATTCGACCGCCGCATCGAGATCATTCGCGGCCCCCGCTTCGGCATTGTCGGCGAGGAGCAGGAAATCACCCTTCGCGTCTTTGACGATGGCCAGCAATCAACGAGCGCACCGGATGCCGAGATCGCCGTGCGCATCAATGGCGAGGCGCAACCGCCGCTGCGCGCCATTCCGGGCGCGGAAGTTTCCTATCGCTTCAAGGTGCCGCGCGGCGGCGCCAATGTGCTGGAATTTTCGGTGGCGGAGCGTCCCGGCGAAATCACCGCCGCCAATAACCGCGCCGTCCACGTCATCGAGGGCATTCGCCAGAACCTGCGCGTCCTTCTGGTCTCCGGCGAACCGCATTCCGGCGAACGTGCCTGGCGCAACCTGCTGAAATCCGACGCTTCGGTCGATCTCGTCCACTTCACCATTCTGCGCCCACCGGAAAAGCAGGATGGCACCCCGATCAACGAACTGTCGCTGATCGCCTTCCCGACGCGTGAGCTGTTCGTGGAAAAGATCGAGGATTTCGACCTCATCATCTTCGACCGCTACCAGCACCGCAACGTGCTGCCGATCCTCTATTACGATTACATCGCCCAATATGTCGAAAAGGGCGGCGCGCTGCTGATCGCCGCTGGCCCCGAACATGCCAGCGAAGCCTCGATTGCGCTCACCCCCCTTTCGGCCGTCCTGCCCGCCGCCCCCACCGGCCGCATGAACGAGGCCCCTTTCTATCCGCGCCTGTCGGAAGCCGGGCAGAAACATCCGGTCACGCGCGGGCTGGAGGGTGCCGCCGTCGAACCACCGCACTGGGGTCGCTGGTTCCGCACCGTCGAGGTCGGCACCCCGCGCGGCCAGACGGTGATGGTCGCCAACGACAACAAGCCGCTGCTGGTGCTGAACCGTCAGGGCGAAGGCCGCGTCGCCATGCTTCTGTCCGATCAGGGCTGGCTGTGGGCACGCGGCTTCGAAGGCGGTGGTCCGCATGTGGCGCTCTATCGCCGCATCGCCCACTGGCTGATGAAGCAGCCGGAACTGGAAGAGGAAGCGCTCACCGCCCGCGCATCGGGCCGTTCGCTGACCGTGCTGCGCCAGACCATCGGCGCCGACCCCGGCCCGGCAACGGTAAAATATCCCTCGGGCCGCACCGAAAGCCTGCCGCTGACGCCGGCAGCGCCCGGTCTCTACCGCGCGGAAAAGCGCATGGAGGAAACCGGCCTCTACGAGATCACCAGCGGCGACTTGAAGACGCTCGTCCATGCCGGCGCGGTCGATGCGCCGGAATTCAAGGCCATGGCCTCGACCACCGAAACGCTGAAACCCTATGCGGACAAGACCCACGGCCTCGTCACCCGCATCGCCTCGGCCTCCGGCGATGGCGTGACCCTGCCCTCCATCCTGCCGGTCAATGGCGAAGTCCGCGTCAGCGATCCCGGTCGGCTCTCGATCCGCATGACCGGTGAAACCGTGCTGAAGGGCATCGATACGCTGCCGCTTTTTGCCGGGTTCCTGGGGCTTGCCGTGCTGCTGCTGGCGATTTCCGCAACCTGGTGGCGCGAGGGTCGATGACGATGATCGACCTTCTGCCCGAAGCCGACAAGGATGCCGAAAAGGCGGTCTATGACGCGCTCCGCGCCTATAATATCGACCGCTTCGGCCCGTCAGGTTACAAGGCACTGCAGATTGCGCTGCGCGATGACGATGGCAAGGTCGTGGGCGGGTTGATGGGCGAAACGGCGCGCGGCTGGCTGTTCATCAAGCTGCTCTTCGTGCCGGAGGAACAGCGCGGCAAGGGCCTCGCCACCCGCATGTTGCAGATGGCCGAGGACGAGGCCCGCGCCCGAGGCTGCGTAGGCCTGCAGATCGATACGATGAGCCCTGAGGCGCTGGCGCTTTACCTGCGCTACGGATTCACGATAGCCGGCAGGATCGAGGGGCTTGCGGGCGGACACGACCTCATCTGGCTGACGCGCCGCCTCGATGGCTGAACAGCCCGCAACCGCAAGCCGGAAACAGGCGATGACCGACCCCATTTCCCTGACCATTTCCGAAGAGGCCGATAACGCGGCCGAAGCTTTCATCGGCGGCGCGATCCGTAACTGGAACATCGCGCAGTTCGGCGAGAGCAACAAGCGCGACCTGAACATCCTTCTTCGCGATGATGACGGTACCGTCACCGGCGGACTGATGGGCCACACGGCGCGCGGCTGGCTGTTCGTCGCCCTGCTCTTCGTGCCGGAAGCGTTGCGTGGTCAAGGACTTGCCCGCCGCCTGCTCATTCTGGCGGAAGAAGAAGCGCGCCGACGCGGTTGCCTCGGCGCGATGATCGATACCATGAACCCGGACGCGCTGCGGCTTTACCGCAAGGCCGGTTACGATGTTTCCGGCGCCTCGCCTGCCTTCGACAGCGGGCATTGCATCACTTGGCTCGCCAAGCGCTTCGAGGCTTAAAACTCTTCCCACGCATTGTTGGCGCCACCAGCGGCCGCCGCACGCCTGGGCGCGGAAGCGGCGTGAGCGGGGGCCTGCTGGGCGGCTGGCCGCGCCATCTGCTGCGCCACCTGCCTCAGAGCCGCCGACGGATGGGCCTGCGCCTGACCAAGACGGAACTGGTTGACCAGATCGCGCAGCTTCGACACTTCGCTCGACAGTGTGTTGGAGGCGGCATTCGTCTCTTCCACCATCGCCGCATTCTGCTGCGTCGTCTGGTCCATCGCGTTGACAGCCTGGTTGACTTCCTTCAGCCCGGTCGCCTGTTCGCGGGCGGAAACGGCGATCGCCTCCATGTGCTCGTTGATGTCTACGATGAAGCCGCCGATGGTCTTCAGCGCCACGCCGGCATCACGCACCAGTTTCACGCCGCCTTCAACCTCGCTGGAGGAATTGTGGATCAGCGCCTTGATTTCCTTGGCGGCGGTGGCCGAACGCTGGGCGAGTTCCCGCACTTCCTGCGCCACCACGGCAAAGCCCTTGCCCGCCTCGCCGGCACGGGCGGCCTCGACACCCGCATTCAGCGCCAGAAGGTTGGTCTGGAAGGCGATCTCGTCGATGACGCCGATGATGTTGGAAATCTGCTCCGAACCATGCTCGATCTTGCGCATGGCATCCTCGGCATGCGTCACGACCTCGGCCGATTCCAGAGCCGAACGATTGGCGGCGGCGGCCACGGCGCGGGCCTCTTCCGTGCGCTTGGATGAGTTGGCGACGTTCGAGGTAATCTCATCGACGGCGGCGGCCGTCTGCTCCAGCGATGACGCCTGCTGCTCGGTGCGCCGCGAAAGATCGTCGGCGCCATCGGCAATCTCGCGGCTGCCGTTATCGATGGTAAGGATGCTTTCCGCAATGCTGGAGAGCGTGGATTCAAGCTGCTTTACCGAAGTGTTGAAGTCATGGCGCAGTGCTTCGAATTCCGGTGAGAACGCATCCGTAAGCTGGAAGTTGAGATCGCCGGAGGCCAGACGCTGAAGGCCGGTTGCGAGACCCGAGGTCGCGATCCGCAGGCGTTCGGCGGCAGCCTCTTCGGCTTGCTGCTGTGCGGCATTCCGGTCGGCTTCGGCCTTGCGGCGGCTTTCGGCGGCTTCGGCCTCCAGCCGCTTGTTGGCGATGGCAGCGCCACGAAACACCTCCAGTGCCTTCACCATATCGCCCACTTCGTCCCGACGACCGGCACCCTGCACGTCGACCGATGTGTCACCTTCCGTCAACCGCCGCATCGCATCGGTAATCTTTACCAGCGGGCGCGCGATATACAGCGCTCCGAAAAACGCCGTCGCCAGACCAATGACAAGGGCCAGCGTCAGTGCGATGTAATTGCCGACTGTCGCGAACGTGGCGTGACCGTGCGTTTCCACACCCTCGTTCTGCGTGTCTCCGGCCATATCGTCCACGCCGTCCTGAATGGACTTGCGCGCAGCGTCATAGGCTTCAAGGCTTGTGCCATAGAACAGGCCCCGGGCTTCATCGATATTACCACGGGTCAGCAGGGCATCGACATCGCTCCATTTGGCCTGGCTGTCGTTCCACTTTGTCTTGAAGCTGGCGAAGATGTCCTTGTCTATCTGGTCGACCAACAGCGGCTCATACTTCACTATTGTCGTCTCGACTGCCTTGACCGCTGCGCCAAGCTGTTCGGAAAATTGCGGTCTTTGCTCTGCCGTGCCGTTCAGCACCGCACCCTGAGCAATGCGGACCAAACCCAGATCCGTGTTCATCTGCCCGAGCAGAATGAACGAAGGGACACGATTCTCTACAATGACATTGATGCCCGCCTGCACGTTTGACAGGGAATAGGCCGTAAACAGCCCCTGCCCCGCCGCGACGGACACCATAAGGCCGGACATTCCAACAAGCATTCGTGCAATCGAAAGACGCATGCGTCCCTCCCAGGATTTGAATCTGGAAGCAAGATGGGCCTAAATATTTAAGAATATGATACGATTAACCATGTGTTATATGGCAAATCCCTCAACATTGCGCAAAGAAGGGCAATAAATAATAGAGCAAAATTGACATCTGCAGAATTGAAAGACGTCAATTCATACTGCAACGCAACAATACCGGGAGAAATGCAAAACGGCGCCCGAAAGCGCCGTCGACAGAAAACAGGAACTGTACTCGCCTCAGGCGTGGGCATCCCAGGCAATGACGCCCTTCAGACGCGGATGCACATCGTTTGCCAACGGCACGACCAGAACCCGACCGGGATCAACCGGCCCCGGAAAATCCAGCGCGCCATAGGCAACCTTTTCGAAGCCGAGCGGCATGTAATAGGGTGGATCGCCGATGAGGATGACCGCTTCGGACCCCTTGCGGCGCGCGGCCTCAATGGCAATGCGAACAAGCTCCCGGCCAATGCCCATGCTCTTGTGCGAAGGGCGCACCGCCAGCGGTCCCAGCATGTGTCCCTTGACGGAACCGGCCAGCACCGGCGTCATCCGCACCGAGGCGATGGTTTCACCATCATCGGCGCAGACATAGGAGAGAGAACGGTCGTGCGGACCCTGCTCGCGAATGCGCTGGGCGGCCTTGGTGAACCGCGCGGGTCCGAAGGCTTCATCGTTGATGAGTTCGATAACGGCGTCGTGCGACGCATCCTCGGTGAGGTAGACGAGTTCGTGCTTCTGCATGGAATGACCGAATATGAAAGGCAGACAGGACATGGATGATGCTTCGCCGCAAAGGACGTCAGGAGCATCAGCGTCGTCGCAGGGTCCGCATTTCGGTCATCAGGAACTCTTCCGTCTGGAGGTGTTGTGCATGGGTAACAGATTTTCCCGGTGTGTCCAGAGCAAAAATAAAAAGCCATGGGGTACGGTCACACCACCGATCCTAGAGAATCTCCCCCGTCAGGATCATTGTGGACACAAAACTGCGCAGCAATGCCGGATCGAAATGGCCGCTTGCCCGCATCATCATCTCGATCGTGTCCGCCTGGGACCAGGCCTTCTTGTAGGGCCGGATGGTTGTCATCGCCTCGTAGACGTCGCAGATCGCAGCCAGACGGGCGGCATAGGGAATATCCTCACCCGCCAGTCCTGAGGGATAGCCCGCACCATCATAACGCTCATGGTGATAGAGACAGATATCTAGCACGACGGGATCGATGCCCTCAATCTGGCGGAGAAGGTCATGACCACGCTGCGGATGCTGATGCATGATGGCCACTTCCTGCGCGGTCAGCTTGCCGGCCTTGCCCAGCACCTCCTTGGGCATCAACATCTTGCCGAGATCGTGCACCAGTCCGCCAAACCCCAGAAGCTGAAGCTCATTTTCGGAAAGGCCAAGCCTGCGTCCGAACGCAATCATCAAGGCGCTGACGGCAAGCGAATGCAGGAAGGTGGTCTGGTCTGCCTTCTTGAGCCGCAGAATGCCCAGAAGCGCACCCGGGTTGCGGGTTGCACCCGCCATGATCTGTTCGACGGCGGCGTTGGCGGAATCGACGGCAAACACGCCGTTCATGCGTGCTTCGCCCATCAGGCTGCGCACATGCGGCATCGTGCTTTCCACCGATTGCCGCGCCTCGCGGATCTCTTCGCGCGTAAATCTCGCCAGCAGTGATGCCTCCAGCCCTCGCTGGTCGGCCGACCAGATCGACACCCCGTCGCTGGTATCCACGCCGCGTTCGGTATTGATCACCGCGCTCAGGGCAGAGCTTTGCAGAACCCGTTCGACATCGGCAGCCGTCTCTACAAGAAAAGGGCCTGTCCGAAGTGCACGCGTGGTGCTCTCCAGTTCCTCCACAAACATCCCGATGCGCACCTGGCTAAGTCGTATTCTCTTTTTCATTCAAGAATCGCGCGGTCCATAGTCACCGTCCGGAACCACCCCCAACGGCACCAAACTTCTTTCCTGCCTCAGTTTTAGCGCCCAAAGGTTGAAATTGCGCAAACCGAACGATGAAATTCTCACCAGAAATCGGCGGGTGGACGGGTGCCCGCCAGTTCTGCCAGGCGGAAGCGCGTCGCATCCGTTGCATCTTCGGGTAGAGCGTCGGGGTGGAAAAAGCCGCATTCCGCAATTTCGCCATCCGGCGGACGCGGCGCCACCTGCTGCGCCTTCGTACGGTAGAGCAGGACGTGGTCACGCCGGCTCACGCGATTGTTGTAGTAGACATGAAACAGGGCCACCGGCGCCACGGGTTCAAGATTGCCTTCCTCCCGCATTTCCTTCAGCACGGCCTGTATCGCGGTTTCATTCCGTTCGACCCCGCCACCGGGCAGATACCATCCCGGCAGATAGGTGTGTTTCACCAGAAAGACCTCGCCTTTTTCGTTGAAACAGGCTGCACGAACGCCGAGCGTCATGCCGCGCGTGAGCAGGAAAAGCGGATGCATCAAACCTATAAGAAGTTTGTGGTGCAATTTAAGTTCGCTTTTGCTGCCACCGTTGACACTCATTTCACTTGCTCCCCCGTCGCACCGGCTCTATTGCTCGTGCATGTTCACGCTCGCCCATATTTCCGATGTGCACCTCGGTCCGCTGCCACGCCTCACATTGAGGGAACTCGCATCGAAACGCATCACCGGATATGTGAACTGGCATCGCAACCGGCGCAAGCATCTTGCCGGCGGCACGCTGGAATTGTTGCTGGCCGATATTGAAAGCCGCGCGCCCGATCATCTGGCCATAACCGGCGATCTCGTCAATCTTGCGACCGGCACGGAAATACGCAAAGCGGCGGAATGGCTCGACATGGTCGGCCCGCCTGTGGACGTATCGGTCGTTCCCGGCAATCACGATGCCTATGTGCGCGGCGCGGGCAGCCGTTCGACCACCGCCTGGTATCCCTATATGCGCGGTGATGCCGCCGCCGCCAACCGCGCCGACGAGGCGCACGTTTTCCCTTACATGCGCAAGCGAGGCCCGGTTGCACTCATCGGCTGTTCCACCGCCGTCGCAACGCCACCCTTTTCCGCCAGCGGCTATTTCGGCCCGCGCCAGGCCCGCGATCTCGTCAGCATGCTGCGGCAGGCCGGCGAGGAAGGGCTGTGCCGCATTGTCATGATCCACCATCCGCCGATCCGCGGCGCCACCACCATGTACAAGCGCATGCTCGGCATCCGCCGCTTCGCCGCAGCCCTTTCGCTGGGCGGCGCGGAACTCGTGCTGCATGGCCACACCCACCTCAACACACTGCACTGGCTGGATCTCAAGAACGGCCGCAAGGTACCGGTGCTCGGCATCGCCTCCGCCTCCCAGGGCCCCGGCAGCCATAAGCCCTGCGCGGCCTATAACCTCATCTCCGTCGCCGGCACGCCCGACCACTGGAAACTGGCCTGCGACCGCTACGGCCTCGATCCGCGCGCCATGACCATCAAGCTCGAACAGCGCCACGTCCTGCTCGGCTAAAGGGCGATCACGCGCGTGATACCGATTGACTCGAGAAAGGCGCGGTCGTGGCTGATGACGATCAGCGCGCCATCATAACGCGCAAGCGCGGCCTCCAGCGCCTCGATGGATTGAATGTCCAGATGGTTGGTCGGCTCATCGAGAAAAAGCAGCGGCGGCGGATGATCGCCGCCAAGCGTGCAGGCAAGTCCTGCCCGCAAACGCTGCCCGCCCGAAAGTGAAGACACCACCTGCATCGCGGCATCGGCGCGGAACATGAAGCGGGCAAGGGCCGCCCGTGCGGCCTCCTCGCCGCTGTTCGGGTTCAGTCGCCGGAAATTATCGCGAATGGTGGCAGCCCCATCGAGCAGGCTGACCGACTGATCGAGAACGGCAAAGCCAACCGGGCGCTGCACCGTGCCCGCCGATGGCACAAGACGTCCGCTCATCACCGACAAAAGCGTCGTCTTGCCCGCACCATTGGCGCCGGTGATGGCAATACGCTCCGGTCCCGTCACGACAAGCGACATATCCGAAATCACCGGCGAGCCCCCGGCATACCCGGCGCTGACGCCTTCAAGCCTCAGCACGACACGGCCCGGCAGCAGGTTGGTTGAAGCAATTTGCATGGATAGCGGTTGCAGCACTTCCACCCGCTTGCGGGCCGCAGACAATGCCTCCGTCGCCTGCCCATGACGCGCCTCGGCCAGCCGGGCATGTGCGCCGCCGGTCGCTTCGCTTCGGTCCTTCTTGGCATCCAGCAGAATGCGGGGAGCATCGCCCTTGGCCCGTTTACGCCGGCCGGCACCGTCACGACGGGCCTGACGCTCGGCGGTGGCCTGCGTCGCGCGCGCCAGTTCATCCATCTGGCGTTGCGCGATGGCCAGATCATGCGTTGCCGCCGAAAGCTCCAGCGCCCGGCAGGCCCTGTAATGGCTCCAGTTGCCGCCATAGCGGGTTGCCCCGAGCGTCGTCAGTTCGACAATGGCATCCACTTCGGCAAGCAACGCACGGTCATGGCTGATGACAATGGCGCCGCCACGCCAGCCGGCCAACAGATCGATCACCAGCCGCCGCCCCTCCTCATCGAGATTGTTGGTGGGTTCATCGAGAAGCAGGAAATCGGGCTTGTTGAAGGTGAGCGCGGCCAGTGCCGCGCGGGTTCTCTGGCCGCCGGAAAGCGTCGAAAGCCGCGCGTCGAGCGCCCAGCCAAGCCCGAAGCGATCGAGCGTGCCGGTCAGCCGCTCCCTCAAGGTCCAGTCGATGTCCGCCAGTTGTTCGATCGTCGCCGCCCCCGCCTCGGCGGTATCAAGCAGCGCCAGAGCCGGACGGGCGCCGAAAAGATCGGCCACCGTCTCCCCCGCTTGCGGGATAAGATCCTGCCGCAAAAGACCGATGGAACCCGTTATAACGACTGAGCCCGACGCTGGTGCAGTCAATCCGGCGATGATGTTGAAAAGCGTGGTCTTGCCCACACCGTTGCGGCCAATCAGGCCGGTTCGTTCCGCGGCAAAGCGAAAATCGAGGTGATCGAGGAGCGTCCGTCCGTCAGGCGTGGACCAGGTAATTTGAGAAAGCACTATCGAGGCAGGCATGGAAAACATCCCGTTGCGGCATCATCACGGCGAAGGCTGCGGGGTTGAAATCCATGTCGGTCGGCTCCTGTTATCTGGCTGGTGTGCAACGGGTCTGATCTGGAGCATTTCCGGTGATCACGGGATCACCGGAAATGCTCTATCTTTTTGTTTTTACCGCATTGTTCGATGCCGAAGCGATCACGCTTCGGCTGGAAATATTCTAGGCGTGCCGGGCGCTGCGATCAAGAGGGACGAAAATGGCGGCGTCCCTTCCGGAACGCCGCCTTTCTCAAACATTGAAGGCCGGGGTTACTTGCCCTGACGCTCCAGAACGTGGTTCGCGGCCGAGACGACCGCCGCCAGCGAGGCCGTCACGATGTTTTCGTTGACGCCGACGCCGAACAGCTTGCCGCCGGGATGCGCGATCTCGACATAAGCGATAGCCTGCGCGTTCGAACCCTGCTTCAGCGAATGCTCGGCATATTCCACCACCGACAGTTCAATGCCGATATAGTTCGACAGCGCATTGACGAAACCGTCGATGGGGCCATTGCCTCGGCCTTCGATCTTCTTCGTCTCACCCTTGTCGGTAATCTCGGCCTCGACAATCCGCACACCCTTGGCATCGGTTGCCGGATAGGTGTGATGATCGACGAATTTCAGGCGACCCTTCGGCTGGGCAACGTAGAAATCCATGAAGTGGTCGTAGATACGCTTCGAGGGCAGTTCCACGCCTTCCTCGTCGGTAATGCGCTGGATTTCCTCGCGGAATTCCACCTGCAGGTTGCGCGGCAGGTTGATGCCGTAATCCTCCTGCATGATATAGGCGATGCCGCCCTTGCCCGACTGCGAGTTGATGCGGATGATCGCCTCATAGGTGCGTCCGACATCCTGCGGGTCGATGGGCAGGTAGGGCACTTCCCACATGCCGGTATTCGACTTCTTGATCGCCTTCATACCCTTGTTGATGGCATCCTGGTGCGAGCCGGAGAAAGCCGTGTAGACCAGTTCACCGACGTAAGGATGACGCTCGGGCACGCGCATTTCGTTCGAATATTCGAACACATCCTTGATGCGCTCGACATCGGTGCAATCCAGTTCCGGATCGACGCCCTGCGTGTACATGTTCAGCGCCAGCGTCACCACGTCGACATTGCCCGTACGCTCGCCATTGCCGAACAGCGTGCCTTCAACGCGATCGGCACCGGCCATCAGGCCCAGTTCCGTGGCGGCGACGCCCGTGCCGCGGTCGTTATGCGGATGCAGCGAGATCAGCACGTTTTCGCGGTTGTCGATGTTGCGGCACATCCATTCGATCATGTCGGCATAGACGTTCGGCGAGGCCATTTCGACGGTAGCCGGCAGGTTCAGGATCAGCTTGTTGTCCGGGGTCGGCTTGATGACCTCGATCACAGCGTTGGACACTTCGAGCGCCACTTCCAGTTCGGTGCCGGTGAAGCTTTCCGGCGAATATTCGAAGCGGTAGCCGCCGCCGGCCTTGGCGGCCATGTCGGTGATCATCTTGGCGGCATCGACGGCGATCTGCTTCACGCCCGCGACGTCCTTGCCGAACACCACACGGCGCTGCAGCTCGGAGGTGGAGTTGTAGAAGTGAATGATCGGGCGGTTGGCGCCTTCCAGCGATTCAAAGGTGCGCGTAATCAGTTCCGGGCGGCACTGAACCAGCACCTGCAGCGAAACGTCGTCCGGCACATTGCCCTGCTCCACGCACCAGCGGGCAAAGTCGAAGTCGGTCTGCGACGCGGAGGGGAAGCCGATCTCGATTTCCTTGAAGCCCATATCCAGCAGCAGCTTGAACATGCGGGCCTTGCGGTCGTGGCCCATCGGGTTGACCAGCGACTGGTTGCCATCACGCAGGTCCACCGAGCACCAGATCGGCGCCTTGGTGATGGTCTTGGACGGCCAGGTGCGGTCGGGAATGTTGATCTGCGGATAGGCGCGATACTTCGCCGAAGCATCCGGCATGCCCTTGCTCTGGGCGCCCGTGTTCTGGGTGAATGCGTTCATGGTCTTTCTCCTCGTGCTCTCCGCTACCGGCCCGGTCGTTCTCGGGGGCTCTGGTGGTGCGAAGCGAACCGTTTTGGTTCGGAATACTGTCGATGGGGTGTTCTGGCGAGGAGCTTTTCAACCGGCGGGCTTGACGGCCGCCGGGCGCTCCTCAACGGACCCGGCAACCGCGAGTAAGGCTAAGGAGAAGAAGAGCGCCAAGAGCACGGAACGGCACGAACGCGGCGTCTGCACCGCGCACAATTTCCCCGTTCGTATTGAAGCTCTTGCTAACCATGGTGCTCCTTATACCCACGCCCTCGAAAATTGCAAGCGCCCGGTCAATTTTTCAGCGTTTGCACGAAATGCGACAGGCCCAGCATAAGCCCTCCGGCCAGAAGGCCCCAGAACGCGCCGGAAACGCCGCCAAACGCAATGCCGGAAGCCGTGACCAGAAAGGTGATCGCTGCCGCCTCGCGATCCTTGGGCTCCTTGAAGGCCGAGAGCGCGGAACCCGAAAACGCTCCGACCAGCGCCAGTCCCGCCACCGCCTGTATGAGAATGGGCGGCGCCAGCGCCACAAAAGCCGTGACCGCGCCGGCCAGCAGGCCGATGACGACATAGCCGAAACCGGAAATGATGGCCGCCCAGTAGCGTCGCTTCGGATCGGGATGGGAATCCTCACCCGCGCACATCGCCGCCGTGATGGCCGCAAGGTTCACCGCATGGCCGCCGAAGGGAGCGGACAGAATGGAAAACAGGCCGGTGACGGCAAAGAGCGAACCGGCGGCGGGCTCGTAATGATTGACCCGCAGCACGGCAATGCCCGGAATGTTCTGTGAGGCCATGGTCACGAGAAAGAGCGGCAGGGCGATGGAAACGACCGCCTGAAGATTGAACACCGGCGTGACGATTTCCACCGGCGGCAGGGCAGACGCCACAACATTGCTCCACGCACCCTCCGGCACGTCGATGCCGAACAGCAGCACCAGCACAAAAGCGCCAAGGGCCGCCGGCACGGCCCACAGCCGCTTGAAGGCCCCGACCACGATCCACGCGACGACAATGGGCAGGCCGAGCATCGGGTTGAAACCGACAGCCTTGACCGGCGCAAGGCAGAGCGACAACAGCACACCCGCAAGCATCGCATTGGCAAGCGATGCGGGAATGGCGCTCACAGCCCGGCCAAGCGGTTTGAAAAGCCCGGCGACAACGATAAGCGCGGCGCAGATGAGAAACGCGCCGACGGCGGCGTTGAACCCGCCTTCCACTACGCCGGTGGTCGCCAGAAGCGCAGCCCCCGGTGTCGACCACGCGATGGAAACCGGCATTCTGGTCACGGCGGACAGAACGATGGCGCAAAGCCCCATGGCGATGGACAGCGCCATCAGGCCCGAGGCCGCTTCGATATCGGTGGCCCCGACACCCTTCAGTCCCTGAAGCACGACGGCGAAGGAACTGACGAAGCCAACGAACGCCGTCAGCACGCCCATGAAAAAGGATTGGCCGGAAAAATCTCGAAACATGGCAATACCGTTTGAAAAGGATGCGAGGGCAAGTATGCCCGGCGCAACGGGCCTTCAGAAACGAAAAAAGCGCCGCGTCTTGCAACGCGGCGCTTCATCAATCGTCGGATCAGCCGATTTCCGACTGCGAGGTGATGACCTTGGAGACCAGACCGTATTCCACGGCGTCCTCCACGGACAGCCAGTAATCGCGATCGGTATCCTTGGCGATCTTTTCAACCGGCTGGCCGGTGGCGGCTGCGAAGATCTTGTTCAGGCGCTCGTTCATCTTGATGATCTCGCGGGCCTGGATCTCGATGTCCGAGACCATGCCGCGCGTGCCACCGGACGGTTGGTGCAGCAGGAAGCGCGTGTTCGGAAGCGCGAGACGGCGTTCCTTCGGAACCGAGACATAGATCAGTGCGCCGGCAGAGGCGACCCAGCCCGTACCGATGATCCAGACCTTGGGCTTGATGAACTTGATCATGTCGTGAATCGAATCGCCCGATTCGACATGGCCACCCGGCGAATTCACGAAGATGCGGATATCGTCGTCACTGGCAGCCGCCAGCGCCACGAGCTGTGCGCACACCTTGTGGGCCAGTTCCTGCGTAATGCCACCATAGATGAAAATAGAGCGTGACTTGAAGAGGTTGGCTTCCGCCTCCTTGCCCAGCGGCAGTTCGGTCGTCTTCTCGTCTTCGTTGTCGCTCATAGGCATGTCTCCGTTTTGGTGTTATACTTTCGTTCGAGCCATCCGAGTCCCGGTGCCGTCGGCCGAACGAACAAAGCGTCGTCCTGTCGTAAAACAATGCGGGAAAAAGACAAGCTGTTTGGGCACGGGGTTCACGGAAAGTCACGGAAACGGAGACATTCGAAAGAGGTACGATGACTGGCATAGTCGCAATCCGGCGCCTGACGGGCGATGATGTGGACGCGGTGGCCGATGTCTACAGGCAATCCTTCGGTCAACGCCTGCCTTGGCTTTCCGGCGTCAATGCGCGCGATGAGGATCGCCTTTTCTTCCGCGAAACCGTATTTCCGCAATGTGCGCTGTGGGGCGCCATTGATAATGGCCGTGTCATCGGCTTTGCGGCCGTGCGCGGCATCTGGCTCGATCACCTTTATGTGTTGCCGGAATTCCAGAGCCGGGGCGTCGGCAGCATGTTGCTGCGCCATTGCCAGGCACAATCCGGCGAACTGCAACTGTGGACCTTCCAGCAGAACTGCGGTGCCAGCCGTTTCTACGAGGCTCACGGCTTCGACCTGATCCGCACCACGGAAAATCCGGAGAGCAACGACAAGGAACCCGACGCGCTGTACCACTGGAAGCGCGCTCCGGGCCTCGACAGCGCCCCGCCCATCGAGGACGTGGTCGGCGTCTGACGGGCGGCTTCCCTTACCAAAATGTAACCCGCGCCACGCTTGGAAATGCCTTATTCCGTTTCTACCTCCTTGTTCGATCGCGGCAACCGTGACGATGAAGGAGAACGCCATGTCACCGGAAGAACGCCAGCTTCTGAACGATCTTTTCGCCCGCACCCGCACGGCCGCAACCGGTCCCCGCGACCGTGAGGCGGAGGCGCTGGTCGAGCAGGCGACGCGCGAACAACCCGCCGCCGCCTATTATCTCGCCCAGGCCGTCATCGTGCAGGAAAAGGCCCTGGCCGCTGCCGCCGAGCGCATGCAGGCGCTGGAAGCACAGATCGAAAGCCTTGAGCGCGGCGGGTCACAGCAGCAAACGGCTTCCTCCGGCGGCTTTCTTGGCTCCATCTTCGGTTCGGCCCCTGCCCCGGCCAGCGAACCCGCGCCGATCGGACCTTGGTCCCGCGCCGCCCGCAGCAGCTATGCGCCGCAGCAGGCTCCTGCGCCGCAAGCCTATGGCGGCCCGTGGGGTGGCAGCCAGCCGCAGCCGGCGTCAGGCTCCGGCGGTTTTCTGCGCGGCGCGCTCGGCACCGCTGCCGGTGTTGCCGGCGGCATGCTGCTCGCCAACTCGATTTCCGGCCTGTTCAGCGGCCATTCCGGCCTGTCGGGCATCGGCTCGCCCTTCGGCTCGGCGAGCTTGCCGGGAACGGAGGTGATCGAGGAAACCGTGGTGAACAATTATTACGGAAGCGATCCGGGCCGCGAAACGGCCGACACCGGCCTCAGCAACAACGATGTCCAGCAGGCCGATTTCGATGACGGCGCAGACGACTTCGACGGCGGCGACAGCTTCGCCTGAACCTGAATCGAAACATAAAAGGCGGGGCCCAACCCCGCCTTTTTCTTGGCTTTCTCAACCCCGCCCGCGATAGGTCGGCACGCCTTGTTCCGGCAGCCACACGCCCTTGGGCGGTTCGCCGGATTGCCAGAACACATCGATGGGTATGCCGCCGCGCGGATACCAGTAGGCGCCGATGCGCAACCATTTCGGGTTCAGCAACTCCATCAGCCGCCGCGCGATATAGAGCGTGCAATCCTCATGAAACGCACCGTGATTGCGGAATGAGGTGAGGAACAGCTTCAACGCCTTCGATTCGACCAGCCAGCCATCGGGAATATAGTCGATAACGATGTGGGCGAAATCCGGCTGGCCGGTCATCGGGCAGAGCGAGGTGAATTCCGGCGCGGTGAAGCGCACCACGAAGTTCATGTCGCTGTTGGTCGCCGGCACCTTTTCCAGCACCGCCGCTTCCGGGCTTGCCGGCATATCCGTTTTCGCACCGAGCTGGGTCAGCCCGGAAACATCGGTATGGCTCATTTTGCTTTCCTCTCCACCGCGATGCGCACACCATGCGCTTTTTCGCTTTCAGGCTCGACATGGATATTCGTCACCGCGCCGGCAACCACCTTGCCGATCGCATCTTCCAGACGGTCGCATATGCGGTGCGCCTCGCCAACCGTCATCGCCGCGGGAACGACAAGATCGAAATCGATGAAGGCGGCCGGACCCGCCCGACGGGATTTCAGCCCGTGCGCACCGAGCGAACCCATCGCATTGTCGGCAATCGCCTTCTTCAGCGCTTCCTCCTCCTCCGGTTCGATGGCCCGGTCCATCAATCCGCTGACGGAGTGGGAAATCACCTTCCAGCCCTGATAGAGAATGTTCAGCGCGACCAGAATGGCCAGCACGGGGTCGAGGATCGCGTAACCCGTTGCCACCGCACCGACCAGACCGACGAAGACACCCGCCGATGTCACCACATCCGACATGATGTGATGCCCGTCCGCCGTCAGCGCCACCGAACGATGCGTCTTGCCAACGCGGATCAGGATCGTCGCCCAGACAGCGTTGATGACGCCGGCTGCAGCATTGATGGCAAGGCCCAACACCGGCGCTTCGAGAAGTTGTGGAGCGCGCAGCGCGCCAACCGCCTCCTGAATGATGAGCAGGGCCGCGACGACAATCAGCACGCCCTCGAGAACCGCCGAGATATATTCCGCCTTGTAATGGCCGAACTGGTGATCCTCGTCCGGCGGTCGCTTGGCATAGCGAATGACGAAATAGGCGATGAAGGCGGCCACGACGTTGACGGTCGATTCCAGACCATCCGACAAAAGCGCCACGGAGCCCGTCACATACCAGGCGACGAGCTTCAGCCCCATCACCCCGAAGGATAGCGGGATACCCCAGAAGGCAAGACGCTCGACTGTATGGTCGCCATGCGCGCTCATCGTTCTCTCCTTTTGCAGATGCGAATGATTTGCAAAAAATGCAGCGTAAACAACGCGAAACCGCGCTCACGGGTACCCCGTGGCGCGGTTTCAACGGGCGCTTCTATGCACCCGAAGCGTTTCGGGGTCAAGAACGGCAAGCCTATTCCGGTAAGATTTTCTCAACAAATAAAAGGCCCCTTGCGCGCGCATCACCTGGAACCATCTTCAACGAAAAAGGCCCGGTTTCCCGGGCCAGATATCGTCGGGGCAGAAGGTCTCACGCCGCCTTGGTCTTGGCCTTGCGCGAGAGCTTGGACACCACGTTTTCGATCATCCGCATGCCGGCCTCGCCGCCAAGCGTCATGATCGATTCCGGGTGGAACTGCACGGCCGCGACCGGTTCCCTGGCATGCTCGATGCCCATGATCGTGCCGTCCTCGCTTTCGGCCGTGATGATGAAATCGCGGTCGAGCGTCGAGGGATCGGCGAAGATCGAGTGGTAGCGGCCGACCGTCACTTCCTTGCCGAGACCGGCGAAGACGAGGCCCGGTTCCAGAACACGGATACGCGAGGGCTTGCCGTGCATCGGCACCGCAAGCTGGCGAAGCTGGCTGCCATAGGCTTCCGCCAGCGCCTGAAGCCCGAGGCAGACGCCGAAGATCGGCAGGTTGCGGGCGCGCGCCTTCTTGATGGTGGCTTTGCAGTCGAAATCGGTCGGGCTGCCCGGTCCGGGCGAAAGCACGACGAGATCGGGATCGAGCCGGTCGAATACCTCTTCGGCCACCGGTGTGCGCACCGTCGTCACGATCGCGCCGGTCTGGCGGAAATAATTGGCCAGTGTGTGCACGAAGCTGTCTTCGTGGTCCACGAGCAGAATCTTGACGCCCTGCCCCACCCGGTTCACGCCGCCACGGCCAGCGGCATTGTCGCCGCTCTTGGCGCCACGGATGGCGGCCAGCATGGCGGAGGCCTTCAGTTCGGTTTCGGCTTCTTCTTCCTGCGGATTACTGTCGTTGAGCAGCGTCGCACCGGCACGCACCTCGGCAATGCCGTCCTTGACGCGAATGGTGCGCAGCGTCAGGCCTGTATTCATGTCGCCGTTGAAGCCGACCATGCCGATGGCGCCGCCATACCAGGCGCGCGGGCTCTTCTCATGGTTTTCGATGAAGCGCATGGCCCACAGTTTCGGCGCGCCGGTCACGGTCACGGCCCAGGCGTGGGAGAGGAAGCCGTCGAAGGCATCCATGCCATCGCGCAGGCGGCCTTCAATGTGGTCGACCGTGTGGATGAGACGCGAATACATCTCGATCTGGCGGCGACCGATGACCTTCACCGAACCCGGTTCGCACACACGGCTCTTGTCGTTGCGGTCCACGTCCGAACACATGGTGAGTTCGGACTCGTCCTTCTTCGAGTTCAGGAGCTTCAGGATCTGTTCGGAATCGGCAATCGGATCGTCGCCGCGCTTGATGGTGCCCGAGATCGGGCACGTCTCGATGCGACGGCCCGAAACACGCACGAACATTTCCGGCGAAGCGCCGATCAGATATTCCTGATCGCCGAGATTGATGAAGAAGGAATAGGGCGACGGGTTGATGGCCTTGAGGCGACGGGAGATATCCGACGGCTGGCTGTCGCACCGCTCCATGAACTTCTGGCCGGGCACCACTTCGAACAGGTCACCGCGGCGGAAGCTTTCCTTCGCCTTGACGACAAGTTCGGAATATTCGCCAGGGTGATGATCACCGCGCGGCGGGATCGTATCCGTCTTGCGGAAGGGATCGGCGGCGATGTCGGCGCTCTTGCCGGCAGTCGTCAGGCCACCCTTCTCGAAATCATAGGCATCCACCCAGGCGCGGGCGGAATAATGATCCACCACGAGGATCTCGTCCGGCAGATAAAGCACCATGTCGCGCTGGCCCTCAGGCCGCTCGAGCTTCAGCTTGATGGCGTCGAACTGGAAGGCGAGATCGTAGCCGAAGGCGCCGAACAGGCCGATGGCCGCATCTTCCTGGGAATAGAAGAGATCGACGATGGCGCGCAACACGGAGAAGACAGTCGGAATACGCGAACGTTCTTCCTCGGTGAAAACCCGGTCGGGCTCGCTGACGGTCAGGTCGATGCGGCGCTTCATGACAGCACCCAGAACGATGTCCTCGACCGTTTTCAGCTTTTCGGAAACGAAGGACAAGAGCACTTCGCCGCGCTCGTTATAGGCTTCGATCCAGACGGAACGGCCGAAGCAGAAAATGCCGAGCGGCGGATCGATGATTGCGGTATCCCAGCGCGTGTAGCGACCTGGATATTCATAGTTGGACGAAAAGACGGCGCCCCGGCGCTCGTCCAGTCTCGCCACGTAACCGTCGACAGCGCCCTCGTAAGCCACTTCGCGACGCTTGCGCCGAACCTTGATGCCGCCGCGCGTCTCGTAGGCTTCCGCGCCGTCGCTTTCAATCACCGTAACCATGCTGCTCGTCTCTCCGTCGTCTCTCAGCCCTTGAAGCAGACGGCTGGATACGAAAAAAGCCGCCTGAAGTTCGGGCGGCTTGGTGTCTCGTCCATGGACATGACTGGTCAAGGCCGCTTCGCGCAGACCCACCACCAGTTCGCAATGTTCACAGACAGGTTTCTCATGGGCAAAATTGTTAGCGCGGGTTTTTCCTGAGCGCAAGCGGCAATTGCCCGGGCCTCGACCAAATGCGCACGAGGCAACCGATCCCGTCGCCCGACGTTCCCCTCTGACGACAAGAGGGATCAAGCCATGTTCAAAGCCGTCTTCGCCCTTGCCGCGATTGTTCTTTTCACTTCGGCCGCGCCACCGCCCGTCGGCCCCGTACCGCCGGCCAAACCCGCCAAGGATGCACCACCGGTTCCGGAACCGAAGCCGCAGGCGGAAGCCGCGGCGGCCGAGACCGCGCCGTCCGTTTCCGGCAAGGATGACGAGGCGGACAGGCCTGCGCCGGAGGACCCCGCCGAACTGGCCGCCTGCCTGAAGGCACTGACCGAGAGCGGCGCCACCTTCAAGACTGTCGCATCGAAGGAGGATGCCGGCGCCTGTGGCATCGAGCAGCCCGTGGAACTCTCGGCGCCGGTGCCGGGCGTGCAGGTCGAACCGCCCGCCGTTCTGCGTTGCGCGGCGGCCCTTGGCATGGCCGAATGGACACGCGATGTCGTCCTGCCGGCCGCCAGACGCGCTTTTCCGGATCGGCAGGTCAAGACGCTCGCCAACGCTTCCTCCTATATCTGCCGCAACCGCAACAGCGCGGACACCGGCAAGGTTTCCGAACATGCGCGGGGAAATGCCATCGACATTTCCGCCATCGCTTTTTCGAACGGGGTTTCGCTACCGATGAAACCGCGCGGGGAAGACGGTGACATGGACGGCGCGTTCCAGCGCAGTGTCGCCACCGCAGCCTGCCTCTACTTCACCACCGTTCTCTCCCCCGGCAGCGACGCCACCCATCAGGATCATCTGCATCTCGATGTCCTCAAGCGGCGCGGCGGGTTTCGCTACTGTCGGTAAACGCAAAAAGGGCGGCCCCGAAGGGCCACCCTCATCGATGACAAGAAGTGGATCGCTTAGAACTTCTTCGTCAACGAAATCTTGAACGTGCGACCCGGCTCGGAGAAATACTCCTGGAACTGGGCGGAGTTGGTGTCACTCGGAACCGAGCTCATGTTCACGTTTCTGAGGGCGATTGCGTTGTAATAGGTCTTGTCGAAGACGTTGTAGACGCCACCCTGGACGCGAAGGCCCTTGATCTGCTCCGGTTCCCACCATGCGGTCAGATCGAAGATGCCGTAACCGGGTGCATCGAAGGTCGAGGCATTACCGTCGTCCCGCATGCCGGCCGAAGCAATCATCGAGAAGTCGGTCCCCCAGCTTGCCTGCTCATAGCCGACGCCGACCACGCTCTTGAAGGGCGCAACCGAGCGGAGATATTCGTCCGAGCCGGTATCCTTGCCATAGGCATAGGCAAGGCCCGCATGAACATTGAAGCCGCTGTCGAATTTCTTGTGTGCATTGAACTCGACGCCGGAAATTTCAACCTTGTCGCGGTTGAAGTTCTGCGTGACGCCGAAAGGGAAACCTGCGCTGACCGTCGTTTCCGTATCGATGAAGTTGCGATACCGGTTATGGAACAGCGTCACCTTGCCGCCGAAATCCTCATCGCCGAGATTGGCGCCGATTTCGAAGCCGTTCGCCGTTTCCGGCTTCAAATCCGCATTGCCGATAACGGCATAGCCCTGCGCCGGATTGGCGAAGTTCAGGTAAAGTTCACTGACGGTCGGCGCGCGATAGGCCATGGACCATTGCGCAAACAACTGGATGCCGGGGTTGAGATCGTAGGTTGCCAGAAGCTTCGGCGAGAAGCGGTTGCCATCGGAGCCGTCCGGCAGGCCAAAGGAACCGTAACCCGAATTGGATGTGTAACCGGCAGAGGCCTTCGTATTGTAGTCGTACCAGTCAAAGCGGACACCTGGCGTCAGGGCGAAGCCGCTGTTGCCGAAGGCAATGTGGTCTTCCACATAAAGGCCGAGGCGCGTGCCGTTCACATCCGGCATGTCGGACTGGTTCGAATGAAGGGCCGGGCACGAATAAAGCTGGGCAATCGGGCTGGCCGTGCCCAACGTGCACGCATCGATGCCGGTCAGGAACGAGGTCGATCGGAAGAAGGATAGATCGCCGCCAAGGGTGATCTCGTGCTTGAGTGCGCCGGTCTCGAAGGTTGAGGAGCGAACCGCACCCGAAACGCCGATCGAACGCTCCTGCAACTCATTATCGCGCAGCCACGGACCCGCAACCGTGCCCACACGCTCACCGCTGGAACCGGCATTTTTCGTCAGGCGTTGCAGATAAAGGGTCAGGTTGGCAGAGTTGATGAAGCTGTCGGTGCTTTCGGATTCGTAGGCGTAATTCGCCGAAATCCGTTCGCGCCTGGTATCGTCCTGCCCCCAGTAATTACCCGTCTTGTAAACGCGCGAGGAGCCCGACGTCGCGCCCTGAAGGGTTTTGAGATCGGTGTCGACGTCACGGTCGAAGCGCTCGGCGGTAAAGCCGATGCTGTGGCCACCCGCCAGATCGCGCTTGAGCTTGAACAACAGGTTGTTCTGATCGTAATCCGCCGGGTTGGCCTTGGTGCGGACAGCGCCGATACCTCCGGCATCTCCGTTGTTATCGCGCTCATGCCCCTTCTTGTAGCCGCCCTGAAACAGCACGGAGGTATCGCCGATGCGCTTGGCAACAGCAACCGAGCCGCCAAAGCTCCGGTCCGCGCTGTCGAAGGTCGTCTTGGCGATGCCGCCCCAGTTCCGGCCGGCGGGGATCAGGTCTTCCGGCTCCAGCGTGCGCAAAACCAGCGCACCGGCCAAAGCGCCTGGGCCGACGCGGCTGGAATCCGCGCCGCGCAGCACGTCGAGCGAGGATAGCGATGAGAAATCAAAACTGTCACCGCCGCCCTGCGCATTGGTCGTGCTGGTCGGGCCGGCGCCGCTGCGGGCATCGTTGCTCAAGAAGGGAATCGGAATGCCGTCGATCAGCGTCGTCACGCGAGCGCCGCCAAGACCACGGATAAACAGACCACCTTCGTTCTTGACCCAATCGACGCCCGGCTCGGTCGTACGTCCAAGATCCTGAATACTGCCGATGTCTTTCTTGCGAAGAGTGTCACCGCTTGTTTGGGAAGCAAGCGGTGTATCGGTCGCTGCATTTTGAAGTTTCTGGCGAGCCGTCTTCGTGGTCGTTTTCACCACGATCGTCTCCAGAGTCGAACCCGCCGAGGCATTGCCTGCCTCCTGCGCTTCAGCCGCAGCACCGAGCAAAAGTGCGGCGATCGCCGTGCAGCCCATCAGCGCAAGCCGATAATTCCGGTACTTCATATAACCAGTCCCCTGTCTAGGCATGACCACGGCACGGCACGGACCCAAGATCCGGCGCCTTTCCGGGCAACGAAACATTTACTTGATTCATTAACTCAAGTTATATCGGGACGTATTATAAGATGACATTTAGAGTCAAGATAACAATTGAAAAATTCCGCCACATTTCGCAACCGCGAAGGCCCCTCTTGCGAAGACAGGGCAAATGCCCCTATCTGCCGGTGTTTGAAACCGGAGAAATTCGCCCCCATGAAGTCTCTCGAAACCCTTGTCGAGCGGATCATCCTTTCGAGCCGCTGGCTGCTGGTCGTGTTCTATCTTGGCCTTGTTGCGGCACTCGCCGTCTATGCCGTGTCCTTCGCCTACAAGTTCCTGAAGGTCGCCGGAAACGTCTTCACGCTTGGCGAAGCGGAGATGATCCTCGCCATGCTGGGCCTCATCGACGCGGCGCTGGTCGCCAGCCTGATCGTGATGGTGATGATTTCGGGCTACGAGAATTTCGTCAGCCGCTTCGATGATGCGGATGCCGACGTGTCCTTCCTCGGCAAGCTCGATTCCGGCAGCCTGAAGATCAAGGTCGCCTCCTCCATCGTCGCCATTTCCTCGATCCACCTGCTTCAGGTGTTCCTGAACGCCAACCAGTACAGCGACGGCAAGATCATGTGGCTGACGCTGATGCACCTCGCCTTCGTCGTCTCGGCGGTCATGCTGGGTTACCTGGAAACGCTGATGATTTCGATCAAGAACGGCGGCAAGGCGAAGCACTGACCGCCGGAAGGCTCCCGAAACGGAAAAGGCCGCGTCCGGGACGCGGCCTTTTTGATTTGATGCGCACTGCGATTACCGGTCGAGAACGCCGCGCAGTTCGACGAGGTTGGAGCGAACGCGCAGGATGCGGAAGCCCATGGTCGAAAGGTGCGAGGGCATGAACATGCCGTCTTCCTTGCCGTTGGAAATGATCCACGGCTGAACGTTCAGCGCCGCGCGCGTCTGGGCAAGCGTGCCGGCCCAAACCTGCGTCAGATTACGCTCGCGGATGACCTGCGAGAAATCAGCACCCGCCGCCGAAAGCAGGCCGTAATAGCCGTAGAGCTGGCCATAGGCGAACCAGAAGCGGTCATCGGCGCGGAAGTCGAACCAGCCCCGCGCCGCCGTTTCCGATCGATCGGACAGGATCTGTGACGTCGAGCCGAGGTCGCTGGCGATACGGTCGAGGAATTGCACGAAGTTGTCGGCGCGGGTGTCGAACGTCGCGCCACAGGCGGCAAGGCTCGTGTTGAACTTGCGCAGGCTCTTCTCGGCAGCGCGATAATAGCTCGGCGTCGGCGTCTTGGGGCCGAAGGGCGAAAGGCCGAAATACCAGGAATATTCATCGAACTGCATGTTGCCACGCGCATCCTGAAGGTCCGGATTGATACCCGAGGTACCGCGCACACGACCGAGTGAATCGACCAGTTCCGTCGCCGTGCGGCGCACGGCCTGGTTAATGCCACGCTGGAAAGAGGCCTTGTTGTCGAAGAAAGGCGTATTGTCCCAGTCAACGCCGAAGAAGCCGGCGCGATAGGCCAGCATGGAGGAAATCCACGCATTGTCATCGACATTGAACTTGATGAGGTCCGCCGTCACGTCAACGATCGCGGAGGGCTGGCATGCCTTCGCACCGGTGGTCGAGGGCAGTTCCTGCCCGGCCACGGTGGTGCGCGCGGCAAGGTCGTACTTTGCAACGTAATCCGGGTCGAAACCGGTCCAGCGCTGCGTTTGCCAGAAGAAATAGGCGTTGAAGCCAAGGAACAGGACGATGATGCCGCCGACCGCCGCCTTGATGATCAACCCGCGATCCCTGTACCAGCCATGCACGGCCAGAAAAGGCCAGACGATCGCCGCAAAGGCGAGCCCGAAACCGCGGCGAATGCCGGCCAGAAGGCTTCGGAAAAAGGCATAAACGGGATCGAGCATTCTTCTCTCCTCAACAGACCGCGGGCAAACCATGCCCGCTCATGAGATAGGCTTCCACCGCCCGCCTGACAACAGAGGCGGCGCGTCTTTTCAACGAAGGCTTGCACAAAGCCACCCGGCGGTGTGAGGCGATCGGGTCTCACCGGGATTACTGCCCGCCTTCTGCCTCGCCGAACCGCAGGAAGAAAGCCGCATCGGCATGCGCCTTTCGCCGCATGGTTTCGGCATGGTTCAGCCATCCCTTTTCGGCAAGCGGCAAAAGCCGGCCGACAGGCCCGGCGGGATCGAGGGCCCGGAACAATGCCTTCGCGGCGTCACCGGATTGGCCCGCCATGCCGATAGCGGCCTGTAACGCCCGGCCAAGCAGGACACAGCGCTCCACATCGGCCGAAAGCTTGGCCACCACCGCATTGCTGACAGCGCGCTGCCCGTTCAGCGCCCCCATGTAAAGATCAAGCAGCGCGGCGAGATCATCCAGCGACCGGTATCTTGCGAGAGATTCCCGCTCGCCGGCCTGCGCCGACGCCAGATCGGCCTCCAGCCGCCTGCATTCCTCTTCAAGCGATGCGCGCGCCGCATCATCACCACAAGCCGCAACACGCAGGCGCATCGCCGTCAGTGGTGGACGCTGTTCCTCCGACGCCCTTTGCGCCGCCTCAAGCCCCGCCAGCGCGGTGCGGCGACGCTCAACCACGTCGCCCAGTGTCGTTTCAGCCCCGGCATGGCAGCGCTTGAGTGCGCCGGTCAGGTGATCCAGAAGGCCCAGCGCCTGCTCGGCCCCGGCCAATGCGGCGGCAAGGCCTGCCAGAAGAGCGGAAAGGCCCTCGGCCTCATCCCCGGTTGCGGCGGCCTTGCGACGTTTCAGAAAGCCTCCGCTCATCACGGCAGCGCCTCGGCCCGTCGTCACGGCTTCGAAAGCGGCGGCAAGGCGCCCGATCTCGGCGTCAAAGCGCCGGGCAAAGCCAGCAAGATCTGCCTCGATCCCGGTGCGGCGGGCCAGAACATCCGCGACGCGGACCCGGCCGGAACCCTGGCTGTCGTCGCCGTCCCGCGCCTGACGCTCGAGGGCAGCCCCAGCCAGCCCCGCCGCTTCCTCGAAGTCGCTCACCCCGGTGCGTATCCGGGCCATATCGCCATCCCTGCCGATGGAAGCCGTCATCTGGGCCTGTTCCTCCGTGTCGGCCTGTTCTAACCGACACGCCCGGTCAAGCGCACCCCCAAAAGACGTGCATCCCCGGCATTGAATCACTATTTTTCGGTGACAGAGCTTGAAGCACGCTGTAATGGCAGCGGGAGGCGATAGCCTTTCTTTCCGGCCGGAGCCGCCATTTGCGGGTAAAGGCGCGGCTGGACGAACCATCGGGAGACAGGGACATGACAGCATCTCATTCGCACCGTGTTGCAGCAGCAGCCATTCTGATCGCGGGCCTTTCGACCAGTGCCTTCGCCGCCGAACCGCAAAGCTGCGCCACCGTGCGTTTCTCCGACGTCGGCTGGACGGACATTGCCGCCACCACCGCCACCGCCTCCGTCGTGCTGAAGGCTCTGGGCTACCAGACCGAGACCAAGCTTCTCTCCGTTCCCGTCACCTACGCATCCCTGAAGAACAAGGACATCGACGTCTTCCTTGGCAACTGGATGCCGACCATGGAAGCCGATATCGCCCCCTACCGCGCCGACGGCTCGGTCGAGACGGTGCGCGAAAACCTGCAAGGCGCGAAGTACACGCTCGCAACCAATGCCAAGGGCGCTGAACTCGGCATCAGGGATTTCAAGGATATCGCCGCCCACAAGGCCGAACTCGACGGCAAGATCTATGGCATCGAGCCGGGCAATGACGGCAACCGCCTCATCCTCGGCATGGTTGAAAAGGACACGTTCGGCCTGAAGAGCTTCGAGGTGATCGAATCCTCCGAACAGGGCATGCTGGCCCAGGTTGCCCGTGCCGAAAAGGAAGGCCTGCCGGTCGTCTTCCTCGGCTGGGAACCGCACCCGATGAACGCCAATTTCAAGCTGACCTACCTCACCGGCGGCGATGAGGTATTCGGCCCGAACCTCGGTGGCGCAACCGTTCTCACCAATGTCCGCAAGGGCTACACCAGCGAATGCACCAATGTCGGCACGCTGCTGAAGAACCTGGCCTTCACGCTGCCCATGGAAAACCAGATCATGGGCAAGATCCTCGATGACGGCAAGGAGCCGGAAGTGGCCGCGACGGAATGGCTGAAGGCCAACCCGTCGGTGATCGCGCCGTGGCTCGCCGGCGTTTCGACCGTCAAGGGCGAAGACGGACTGGCTGCCGTCAACAAGGCTCTCGGCCTCTGATCCTGCGATAGCGGCAAGCAAGGCGGACCCATAATCTTGGATTGGCTCACCGAAACACGCATCCCGATCGGTCCCTGGTCGAAAACGGCCGTCACCTGGCTGACGACGCATGGCGGCGGCGTTTTCGACAGTATTTCCGCCGTGCTCGGCGAAGGCATTGCAGGCATTCTCTGGTGCCTGCAAACGCCCTCGCCGCTTGTCGCAATTACTGCCTTTACCGGCTTCGTCTGGTGGTATCGCCGCTCCATCGGCGTAACCGTCTTCACCGCGCTTGGCCTCCTGCTCATCCTCAACCAGGGTTACTGGAAGGAAACGACAGAGACGCTGGCGCTGGTGCTGGCCTCCACCGCCGTATCAATGGCCATCGGCATTCCGATCGGCATCGCCGCCGCACGGCGGGTATGGATCTACACCGTGCTCAGGCCCATTCTCGATCTGATGCAGACGATCCCCACCTTCGTCTATCTGATCCCGGCCCTCATCCTCTTCGGTCTCGGCATGGTGCCCGGCCTCATCGCCACGGTTATCTTCGCCCTGCCCGCCTCCATCCGCCTCACCCGCCTGGGCATCATCTCGACGCCGGAAGCGCTGAAGGAAGCCGCGGTCGCCTTCGGCGCCACCTCCTGGCAGGTGCTGCGCAAGGTCGAACTGCCCTGCGCCACACCGCAGATCATGGCCGGCCTGACCCAGACCATCATGCTGTCGCTGTCCATGGTGGTCATTGCCGCGCTGGTCGGCGCCAACGGTCTCGGCGTTCCCGTCGTTCGGGCGTTGAACACGGTCAACATCGCCAAGGGTTTCGAAGCGGGCCTTTGCATCGTGGTGCTGGCCATCATCCTCGACCGTATGCTGCGCGTACCCGGCCAGGCACCGCCCAAGCGCACGCTCAGCTTCTGGAAAGACCGTCCATGAACGGCGCCGTCATCCTCAAGAACGTCGATATCGTCTACGGCGCCAAGCCGAAAAAGGCCTTCCCGCTGATTGACGAGGGCGCGACGCGTGACGAAATCAACGCCCGCACCTCGCTGATTGCCGGCGCCCTGGACGCCTCGCTGACCGTCGAGGCCGGCGAAATTCTCGTGCTGATGGGGTTGTCCGGTTCCGGCAAGTCCACCCTTTTGCGGGCCGTCAACGGTCTGGCGCCTGTCGTGCGCGGCAGCGTCACCGTCATGACATCGCGCGGGCCGGTCGATCCCTACCGGGCGTCGGCAAAGGTGCTGCGTGATCTGCGCCTGTCGACCGTCTCCATGGTGTTCCAGCAGTTTGCGCTTTTGCCGTGGCGTACGGTGGCCGACAATGTCGGCTTCGGCCTGGAGATTGCAGGCGTTGCCGAAGCCGCCCGCAAGAAGGCCGTGGATGAACAACTTGAACTGGTAAACCTCACGGCCTGGGGTTCCCACAAGGTCGGCGAACTTTCGGGCGGCATGCAGCAGCGTGTGGGGCTGGCCCGCGCCTTCGCCACCGGCGCACCGATCCTGTTGATGGACGAACCCTTCTCCGCGCTCGATCCGCTTATTCGCGCCCGCTTGCAGGATGAACTTCTCGAATTCCAGCGTCGGCTGAAGAAGACGATCCTCTTCGTCAGCCACGATCTGGACGAAGCCTTCCGCATCGGCAACCGCATCGCCATCATGGATGGCGGCCGGATCGTGCAGTGTGGCACGCCGCGCGAAATCATCGATCGGCCGGCCAGCCAGCACGTCGCCGATTTCATCGCCGGCATGAACCCGGTCACCCTGCTGACCGCCGCGGACGTCATGCGTCCGGGCCTTGCAGACACCGCCATGCCGGTCTCGGGAACTGCCGCACCGCAGACGCCACTGGCCGACATCATCGACGCGCTTGCGCGCAATCCCGGCGTTATCGGCGTGATTGAAAAGGGCGCCGTGATCGGCGCGATCGATGCGAACGATGTGGTGCGCAGCCTCAGCCGATATCACCGGCATTGACAAAGATGTGAGATTTACCGGATCAACCGGTACGGCTTGAAAAATACCTTTTGAGAACAAGCGCATTGGAATTGCGCATCGTCAAATAACGACGCGTAAAAGCGCGCCATTTGCATAAAATTTAACATAAAGTGTAGTCTTTTTTTAACATTAGATGACAAATCATCGCAGGCTGCGGCTTTTTGTTACGCAAAAAAGCCGAGTGCTGTATATTTTATCAACAATCTGTTAAGGAAACGATGTCGTGGCCGATAAACCCTCCGTCATTCGCGATACCGATCATGAAGCGCGTGAGCTTGCGCGCAACGTGCTGAATGAAGCTCGGTTTGCCGCGATTGGCGTACTCGATCCGGAGACCGGCTATCCGTCGGTCAGCCGCATCATTTTGATGACGACGAATGGCGTTCCCGTCATTCTCGCATCACGGCTCGCGGCGCATACGCAGGGCATTCTGAAGGACCCGCGATGCTCGCTGTTGGTTGGCGAGCCCGCGGACAAGGGCGACCCTCTGGTTCACCCGCGCATGACGGTTCAGTGCCTGGCAGAGCAGGTGGACCGTGAAAACGAAGACCACGGAGCATTGCGGGAGGCATTCCTCGCCCGGCACCCGAAGTCAAAGCTTTACATCGATTTCCCTGACTTCAGTTTCTTTCGCCTGATCCCGCAAAAAGCCGCACTCAATGGCGGCTTCGGACGCGCGTTCTGGCTGACGCCGGCAGACCTGCAAGCGTGACGAAAGCAATGCGGGTTCGGAGCATGCATATGCGACGGGCCCAACCAACGAGAACAGGAGAATGAACCACTCGCGCACCCAGCGCCAACACACTCATTGGTTGTGTTTTTATCTATTACGCCGACCGCCCGTTTCGGAAATACCATCGGAGATAATAGATATTTTTCAGCTAATTGAGGAAAATCTAATAATGTTGGCGGCGCTTCTGCGTACCCATTTTATCTGTATACAAACCCGCAAGTATGTTGCTAGAGTTGCATCGACGGTCCAAAGCGACGTCGAGAGCAGAAGCCAGAATGGTTCTGTTGCAACAGAAGCCGCAAAGGTTCTGTGGAGGTGTTGATCGAGTATGACAATGTTGCATTTATCCGAAAATGCCACGGCGGCGGCTGGAATGCTGTCGGCTATGGCTAACCCTAAACGCCTGATGATCCTGCTCAATCTTGTGCAGGGGGAAATGGCTGTGGGCGTTCTCGCCGGGCGTGTTGGCCTGAGCCAGTCCGCCCTGTCCCAGCATTTGTCGAAGTTGCGGGCCAAGAAGATGGTGAATACCCGCCGCGATGCGCAGACGATCTACTATTCCGCCAATTCCGAGGCGGTCCTGAAGGTTCTGCAAACGCTGGACGAAATCTACAAGCAGCAGGAACAGAACAAGTCGGCTGCCTGATGAACCGACCGCCAACGGCGGTCATTCTTTCAGGGCTCAGAGCCAACAAACATCGAAACCCGTTCACAAATTTCTTCGAAGATGCTCTAAGTCCCGTTGTCCTTACGAGAATGGAGATGCGGCATGGCGAGCGAACTGGAACGGCGGATTGATCAGGGTGCGGGGCGGGTTGCCGCCGACATCGTTCTCAAGGGCGGGCGTTACTTCGATCTCGTCACCGGCGAACTGGTCTCATCCGATATCGCCCTTTGCGGCAACACCATCATCGGTGTGGGCGAAGCCTATGAGGGCCTCCGCGAAATCGACATTTCGGGCCGCATCGTCGTTCCCGGCTTCATCGATACCCATCTGCATATCGAATCCTCCCTCGTCACACCCCACGAGTTCGACCGCTGCGTGCTGCCCTATGGCGTGACCACGGCGATCTGCGATCCGCATGAGATTGCCAATGTGCTGGGCGAGGAAGGCATCCGGTTCTTCCTGGACTCGGCGCTGGAAACCATCATGGACGTCCGCGTCCAGCTTTCCTCCTGCGTGCCCGCCACGCATCTGGAAACCGCGGGCGCCGATCTGCCCATCGAAAAGCTTCTGCCCTTCCGCGATCACCCGAAGGTCATCGGGCTTGCCGAATTCATGAATTTCCCCGGCGTCATCCACAAGGACCCCGGCTGCATGGCCAAGCTCGAGGCCTTCCAGGGCCAGCATATCGACGGCCACGCTCCCCTTCTCTCCGGCTACGGCCTCAACGCCTATCTCTCTGCCGGCATCCGCACCGAGCATGAATGCACCAACGTGCCGGAAGCCTTGGAAAAGATCCGCAAGGGCGTCCACATCCTCGTGCGCGAAGGCTCGGTCTCCAAGGACCTGCACGCGCTGCTGCCGATCATCACCGAGCGCCTCTCCCCTTACCTCGCGCTGTGCACCGACGACCGCAACCCGCTCGATATCGCCGAGCAGGGTCATCTCGACTACATGATCCGCGAAGCCATCGCCAACGGCGTCGAACCGCTCGCCGTCTATCGCGCCGCGTCCATCTCTGGCGCGCGCGCCTTCGGTCTGCGTGACCGGGGCCTCATCGCGCCCGGCTGGCGGGCCGATCTCGTCGTCATCGACAGCCTCGAAAACTGCAAGGCGGAAATGGTCTTTTCCGCCGGTCGCGAGGTCAATGATGCGCTTTTCGCCACCCGCAAGCCGGTCGCCCCCGTCGGCCTTGACAGCGTCAAGGCGCGGCCCGTCAAGGCCGGCCATTTCGCCGTGCCGGTCACGGAAGGCGAAGTGCCGGTGCTCGGCGTACTGCCGGGCAAGATCATCACCGAGTTTCGCCGCTTCCACCTGCCGTCGGAAGGCAACGAAACGGTGCCGGACCTCGACCGCGACATTATCAAGGTCGCCGTTATCGAGCGCCACGGCAAGAACGGCAACCATGCCAACGCATTCGTGCAGGGCTTTGGTCTGAAGAAGGGCGCGATTGCCTCCACCGTCGGCCATGACAGCCACAATATCTGTGTGGTCGGTGTTTCCGGAGAGGACATGGCGATCGCCGCCAACCGTCTCGGCGAAATCAAGGGCGGCTTCGTGGTGGTGGAGGACGGCAAGGTCACAGGCGAAATCGCCCTGCCCGTCGCCGGCCTGATGAGCACCGAGCCTTACGAGACGGTGCGCGACACGCTGCACCATCTGCGCCAGGCGGCCTACGCGCTCGGCACCACGCTGCAGGAACCCTTCCTGCAGGTCGCCTTCCTGCCCCTGCCAGTCATTCCCCACCTCAAAATCTCGGACCGCGGGCTGGTGGATGTCGACAAGTTCGAGCTGATCTGACACACCGCGCAAGGATCGGGTGGCCCGGCCGCCCTCACCCCGATAGGTGGAAACCTCCATCAACACAGGAGGTTTCCATGCCGCTTCTTCAAAGCAAGGTCGCCATTATCACCGGCGCGTCATCCGGCATCGGCCGGGCCGCTGCCCGGCTCTTTTCCGCCGAGGGCGCACGCCTCGTCCTCAATGCCCGCAATGCCGATGCGCTTGAAGCCACTGCCGCCGAAATCCGGGCAGCAGGCGGAGAGGTCGAAACCGTGGCCGGCGACACCGCCGAGGAAGGCACCCACCACCATCTCGTCGCACGGGCGATCTCCCGTTTCGGCGGGCTCGACATCGCCTTCAACAATGCCGGCACCGTCGGCCCGATGAAGCCGCTGGCCGAGATCACGCGTGAGGAATGGCAGCGCACGCTGGATGTGAACCTCACTGCCGCCTTTCTCGGCGCAAAACACCAGATCCCCGCCATGCTGGAGCGCGGCGGCGGTGCGCTCGTCTTCACCTCGACCTTTGTCGGCACCAGTGTCGGCCTGCCCGGCATGGCGGCCTATGCTGCCTCGAAAGCTGCCATTTCCGGCCTCGTGAAGGGGATTACCGCCGATTACGGCGCGCAAGACATTCGCGCCAACGCAGTCCTGCCGGGCGGCACCGATACCGCCATGGCCGGCAACGAAGAAAACAAGGCCTGGGCTGCTGGCCTTCATGCCCTCAAGCGCATTGCCCGGCCGGAAGAAATCGCCAGTGCCGCGCTGTTTCTGGCAAGCCCCATGGCGAGTTTCGTGGCCGGCACCTGCCTGTTTGCCGATGGCGGCAATGCCGCGGTGAAATGAAACGCAAAAGGCCGGGGCTTTCGCCCCGGCCAATTCATAGCTTGAAAAGTCTCTTCCGGTCTCAGTGATCGGATGCCGCAGCGGCACCAAGGCCGGTTTCGGAGCGGATGAACTGTTCCGGGAAGCCGGCCTTGTCTTCCGCCGCGCGGGCGCTCTTGTCCGTAACCGAGAAGAACCAGATGCTTACAAACGCGATCGTCATGGAGAACAGGGCATACTGTTCATAGGGGAAGATCGGCTTTTCATGATGCAGCAGCGATACCCATACGGTCGGGCCGAGGACCACGAAGGCAATGGCCGAGATCAGGCCCAGGAAGCCGCCGATGAAGGCGCCACGCGACGTCACGTTCTTCCAGAAGATCGACAGGAACAGCACCGGGAAGTTCACCGAAGCCGCCACGCCGAAGGCAAGGCCCACCATGAAGGCGATATTCTGGTTTTCAAACGCCAGACCAAGCACGATACCGAGTGCGCCGATCGCAAAGGTGGCGATGCGCGAAACCCGCATTTCCTGCGCGCCGGTTGCCTTGCCCTTCATGATCACATTGGCATAGAGATCGTGCGACACGGCAGAGGCACCGGCCAGCGCCAGACCCGAGACGACTGCGAGGATCGTTGCGAAGGCGACCGCGGAGATAAAGCCGAGGAAGGCATCGCCACCCAGCGCCTTGGCCAGATGCACCGCCGCCATGTTACCGCCGCCGATCAGCTTGCCAGCCGCGTCGAAGAAGGCCGGGTTCGTGCCGATGATGGTGACGGCGGCGAGACCGATGGTGATCGTGAGGATATAGAAGTAGGCGATGAAGCCTGTGGCATAGAACACCGACTTGCGCGCGGCAACCGCATCCGGAACGGTGAAGAAGCGCATCAGGATATGCGGCAGGCCAGCGGCGCCGCACATCAGCGCCAGACCGAGCGAAACGGCGTTGAGCGGATCGGCAAGCGTCGCCGAAGGCTGCAGCATCGCTTCCTTGCGCGGATGGTTGTCGATGGCGCTCTGGATGAGGGCGCTCGGGTTGAAGCCGAAATAGGCGAGCGCGAGGCCCACCATCACCGTGCAGCCGAGCAGAAGCAGGATCGCCTTGGTGATCTGCACCCAGGTCGTGGCCAGCATACCGCCGAAGGTGACGTAGAGCACCATCAGCACGCCGACGAGCACGACGGCATAGGCATAGTCGAGGCCGAAGAGAAGCTGGATGAGCTTGCCCGCACCGACCATCTGGGCAACCAGGTAGAACAGCACCACCGACAGTGCGCCAAAGGCCGACAGCGAACGGATGCGCGTCTGGTCGAGACGGTAGGAGGTGATGTCGGCGAAGGTGAAGCGGCCGAGATTGCGCAGGCGCTCGGCGATCATGAACAGGATGAGCGGCCAGCCGATGGTGAAGCCGGCGGCATAGAACAGGCCATCGACGCCCGTGCCGAAGATCATGCCCGAAATGCCGAGGAACGAGGCGGCCGACATGAAGTCGCCGGCAATGGCCATGCCGTTCTGGAAGCCGGTGATGCCGCCGCCCGCCGTATAGAAGTCGGAGGTCGAACGGGTGCGCGAGGCAGCCCAGTAGGTGAGGCCCAGCGTGCCGGCCACGAAGACCAGGAACATGATGATGGCGGTGACGTTGATCGGCTGCTTTTCGACGGCGCCGGAAATCGCCTCACCGGCAGCAAACGCGCCTGTGGAGAACATCAGGCCGGAAAGGCCGGACGCGAGGAGGAGGTTGAAACGCTTCACTTCGTGGCCTCCGCGATGATGGAGCGGATCGCCGGATCGAATTCGCCATTGGCACGCAGCGTATAGACGCCGGTGATGAGGAAGGCGAAGATCTGGATGAGCCAGCCGGCGATCAGACCCCAGGTCCAGGCGGACCCTGCATCGATGCGGGCGGAAAACACGCCGGGCAGCGCCACGGCGACGAACACGAAAGCCGAGAAGACGGCCAGAACGATGAGTGAAAGGGCAACCGCAAAGCGGTTCCTTTTCGAGACCAGATCCGCAAAACGCGGGTCCTTGGCAATTTTTGCATAAGCAGGCTGCATGGAACTCTCCCATATTGAACCAATGGACCATTCAGGGCTCTGGCAGGAAAGGCGCGTCATCGCGGATGGACCTGAACGCAGGAACCGAGTGGCCCGTAATTCCACAGGGACGCTGACACATTCAGCAGACCAGCCCGCCGCACAAGCGTTGACACGGACACATCCTCGATATGCCGGTCCGCAATCGATCCGCCCGTCACGCAAGCGGATCGTCCTTCTCCTCCCGAGAGCCGGTTTGGCCCTGCACCTCCGCCTTTCCGGCGGCAGCCGCATAAATTTGCATAGCAGCTATGCTGCAATGCAAAAACCCAACTTAAGTCTTTCGACTTTAGTCGGGTTTTCGGCAATTTCAGGCACTTAGCGAAGTGACCGCCCCCCGCCGAACACCGCAATGCAGCATTCTCCACAGTCTGCCATCAAGGGAAAGCCGGGACCCGGCTTTCCCTGATGAACCTTAGTGACTGGATGCGGCAGCCGCGCCCAGGCCGGTTTCGGAGCGGATGAACTGCTCCTGGAAGCCTGCCTTGTCGAGGGCGGCACGCGCGCTCTTGTCGGTGATCGAGAAGAACCAGATGCCGGTGAAAGCGATCGTCATGGAGAACAGCGCATACTGCTCATAAGGGAAGATCGGCTTTTCAAAGTGCATGACATTGACCCACACGGCCGGGCCAAGCACCACGAAGGCGACGGCGCTGATAAGGCCGAGGAAGCCGCCGATGAGCGCACCGCGCGAGGTCATGTTCTTCCAGAAGATCGACATGAACAGCACCGGGAAGTTCACCGAAGCGGCCAGACCGAAGGCCAGACCCACCATGAAGGCGATGTTCTGGTTTTCGAAGACAAGGCCGAGAACGATGGCCATGACGCCGAGGAACAGCGTTGCGATGCGCGAGACGCGCATTTCCTGCGCACCGGTTGCCTTGCCCTTCTTGATGACCACCGCATAAAGGTCGTGCGACACGGCAGATGCACCGGCCAGAGCCAGACCCGAAACAACCGCGAGGATCGTTGCGAAGGCGACGGCCGAGATGAAGCCGAGGAACACGTTGCCGCCGACTGCCTTGGACAGGTGAATGGCCGCCATGTTGCCGCCGCCGAGGATCTTGCCGGCGCTGTCGAGGAAGGCAGGGTTGGTGCCGACGATGGTGATGGCCGCAAAGCCGATCATGACGGCGAGGATGAAGAAGTAGGCGATGAAGCCGGTGGCATAGAACACCGACTTGCGGGCTGCCTTCGCATCCGGAACGGTGAAGAAGCGCATCAGGATATGCGGCAGGCCGGCCGGGCCGCACATCAGGGCGAGACCGAGCGAGATGGCCGACAGCGGATCGGCGATCGAGGAGGACGGCAGCAGGATCTTCTCATGCGACGGATTGTTCGCAATGGCCGACGACAGCAGGGCGCTGGGGTCGAAATTGAAGTGCCAGAGCGACAAAAGCACGAGAATGGTGCAGCCGCCGAGCAGCAGAACAGCCTTGGTGATCTGCACCCAGGTCGTGGCCAGCATGCCGCCGAAGGTCACGTAGAGCACCATCAGCACGCCGACCAGAACAACGGCATAGGAATATTCCAGACCGAAGAGAAGCTGGATGAGTTTGCCCGCGCCCACCATCTGGGCGATCAGGTAGAAGATCACCACGGTCAGCGCGCCGAAAGCCGACAGCGAACGGATGCTCGTCTGATCGAGACGATAAGACGTGATGTCCGAGAAGGTGAACCGGCCGAGGTTACGCAGACGCTCGGCGATCATGAACAGGATGAGCGGCCAGCCGACAGTCCAGCCGACGGTGTAGAAAATGCCGTCCACGCCCTTGCCGAACACCATGCCCGAAAGGCCGAGGAAGGCCGCAGCCGACATGTAGTCGCCGGCGATGGCGAGGCCGTTCTGGAAGCCGGTGATGCCGCCGCCGGCCGTATAGAAGTCGGAGGTCGAGCGCGTCTGGCGCGCGGCCCAGTAGGTCAGGCCAAGTGTGCCCGCAACGAAGGCGAGGAACATGATGATGGCCGTGACGTTGACCGGCTGCTTCTCGACAACGCCGGTAATGGCGTCGCCGGCGGCAAAGGCGGCCGAGGCGCTGAAAAGAGCGGCGGAAAGCGCCGCAGCGAACGAGGAAACGCGCTTCACTTGGTGGCCTCCGCGACGATGGACTTGATCAGGCTGTCGAACTCGCCATTGGCGCGGGCCGTGTAGACGCCCGTGATGAGAAACGCGAAGATCTGGATGATCCAGCCGCCGATGATGCCCCAGGTCCATGGAGACCCCTCGGCGAGCGGTGCGGCGAAAACGCCGTGACCGGCGACAGCCACGAACACGAACGTCGAGAAGACACCGAGAACGATGAACGAAAGCGCGAGCGCAAAGCGATTGCGCTTGGAAACCAGTTCCGCGAAACGCGGATCCCTGGCGATCTTTTCGTATGCTGGTTGCATGAAACTCCCCCAACTGAGAACCAACAAGCCCCCACGCAGGGCGGAAGCCTTCAAAATGTTGGATATCAAGGGATATTGCGCTGCGAAATCAGACTTAGGTCTTCTGACTTAAGTCTCCAGACGAAAGTCGCGTTTCAGGGCATTTTACCCGCTAAAACGCTGCTGAATGTCAATTTCAGGAGCATTTCGCGGCAAATGCCTCAAACGGCTCAAGATCGATGCGTCCGTTCGATTCTTGCACTGCATAACCCGGAAGGGCCAGCGGCACCGCGCGACCGAGGTTTGAGGGAATGACGAACGCGGCGACTTCCCGGCTCATGTTGAACACGAACAACAACCTTTCCGTGTCGCCCTCCCGCACGAAGGCCAGCACGCCATCCGGCGCATCGAGGAAGGTCATCGCACCATCGCGAAGGGCCGGATGCGCTTTGCGGAAGGCAAGCGTCGAACGGTAGTGGTGCAGGATGGAGTGCGGGTCGGCTTCCTGCGCATCGACCGCCATCACCGCATGTTCATAGGGAACCGGCAGCCACGGCCGGGCGGTGGAGAAGCCGCCATGGGCGCGGCCGGCGTCCCACACCATCGGCGTGCGGCACCCGTCGCGGCCCTTGAAGGATGGCCAGAAGCGGATGCCATAGGGATCGCGCAGATCCTCGAAAGCGAGATCAGCCTCCGGCAGGCCGAGTTCCTCGCCCTGATAGAGGCAGACGGACCCCTTCAGCGTGGCGATCAGTGTCGCCGCCTGTTTGGCCACACTCTCACGCTCCGCCTCACCATCGATGAAGCGTGAGACATGGCGCTGCACATCATGGTTGGAGAATGCCCAGCACACCCAGCCATCCGTCACCGCCTCGTGGAACCCTTCCACCGATCGGCGGATGTGCTCCGCCGTGAAGTCGGGGCCGAGCAGGTCGAAGGTATAGCACATGTTCAGCTTGTCGCCGCCCGCGGTATAGGCCGCGACGGTTTCCAGCGAACGCGCGCCATCGCCCACTTCCCCCACGGTTGCCCGGTCGTCGTAGTGATCGAGCAGGTTACGCATACGCTGCAGGAAGGCAATGTTTTCGGGTCGCGTCTTGTCGTAGAGGTGGTTCTGCATCCCGTAGGGGTTCACATCCGGCGCATCGAGACCGAAGCTGCCCTCGTCCGAATGCGGTGGGTTGTCGCGCAGCTTCTCGTCGTGGAAGTAGTAGTTCACGGTATCGAGGCGGAAGCCATCGACGCCGCGTTCCAGCCAGAAGCGCGCCGCATCCAGAACCGCATCCTGAACCTCCGGATTGTGGAAGTTGAGGTCCGGCTGGCTCGCCAGGAAATTATGCATGTAATATTGCTTGCGGGTGCCGTCCCACTCCCAGGCCGGACCGCCGAACACCGACAGCCAGTTATTGGGCGCGGTGCCATCCGGCTTGGGGTCGGCCCAGACAAACCAGTCCGCCTTCGGATTGTTCCGGCTGGTGCGGCTTTCCTTGAACCACGGGTGCTGGTCGGAAGTGTGGGAGATCACCTGATCGATGATGACCTTGAGACCGAGGCGATGGGCCTCCGCCATCATCGCATCGAAATCGGCCAGTGTGCCAAACTGCGGATCGACGTCGCAATAATCGGAAACGTCATAGCCCATATCGGCCTGCGGCGAGGTGAAGAAGGGCGAAAGCCAGATGGCATCGACGCCAAGCGAGGCGACATGGCCGAGCCGGCGCGTGATGCCCGGCAGGTCGCCGATGCCGTCGCCACTGTCATCCTGAAACGAGCGTGGATAGATCTGGTAGACCACCGCGCCGCGCCACCACTCCGTCTTCTTCGCCATCTTGCCCGTTCTCCCCTGAAGCTTCGCGCCAAACTTAATATCAAAACCGTTGCGCTGCGATGAACAAGGGAAATCCGCCTGTCACCGGCCTGACATGGGATTGTAATAAACGGCCAGCAGACGCACGTAACCGAGAGCGGTGCCATGACCCGAATCACGATTGTTTCCGATGCCTGGTATCCACAGGTGAACGGCGTGGTGCGCTCCATCGAGAACACAAATCGCGAACTGGAGCGAATGGGCGTGGAAGTGGCGATGATTACGCCGGCGGATTTCCGCTCGCTGCCCTGCCCCACCTATCCGGAAATCCGCCTTTCCGTGGCGCTGCCGGGCCAGATCGCCGCGGTCATGGAACAACATCAACCGGCTTACGTGCACATTGCCACCGAAGGCCCGCTGGGGATGCTTGCCCGGCGCTGGTGCCTGCGTCACCACATGCCCTTCACAACCAGCTATCACACGCGCTTTCCTGAATACGTCGCCGCGCGTTTCCCCATCCCGCAAAGCTGGCTCTATGCCTATATGCGCTGGTTCCACAATGCCGGCGGCGCCTGCATGGTCGCCACCCAGAGCCTTGAGACGGACCTTCTCAGCCATGGTTTCCGCAACCTGAAACGCTGGAGCCGGGGCATCGACGCCACACTCTTCCATCCCCGTCCGCAAACACCGGCGCCCCTTGGCCTGCCCCGCCCGCTGTTCATGACCGTCGGCCGCGTCGCCGTCGAAAAGAACCTCGACGCATTCCTTTCGCTTGATCTGCCGGGGTCCAGAGTGGTGGTCGGCGATGGTCCCGCCCGCGCCGATCTTCAGGCCGCCTATCCCGGCGTGCATTTCACCGGCGCAAAATTCGGCGAGGAACTGGCCGCGCTCTATGCCGAGGCCGATGTCTTCGTCTTCCCCTCGAAGACCGACACCTTCGGCAATACGATCATCGAGTCGCTGGCCTCCGGCGTACCGGTGGCCGCCTTTCCCGTCATGGGACCGGTGGATATTCTGGGCGACCATCCACAGGCCGGCGCGCTTGGCGATGACCTGAGGGCCGCCTGCCTTGCCGCGCTCGATTGTTCCCGTGAGGCGGCCCGTGCATTGGCGCTCACCTATAGCTGGGAAGCGGCAAGCCGCCAGTTTCTCGACAATGTGCTGGAAGCCAACAAGGCCCGGGCCTCGACCCGCTTCTTCCGCATTCCCCTGCCCGCCCGGCTGAAACCGAGGGCATAGAGTATCCGTTTTGATCAAGCTGGTTTTGGGGTCCATTTGCGATTGTTTTTCAGCAGTGCGTTAGCGAGAACGATGAGTTTTCGCATGATGGC
>NZ_JACIDU010000013.1 GCF_014196535.1 Allorhizobium borbori | reverse complement strand
GGCGCGGGCGCGGACTTCAGGAGAGAACTTATTCGTCGTTCCGCTTGTCATAGACCCTACTTCTCACGCGTTGGGGTCGCCGGTAAATCCGGCGCGGTTCAGTCTTCGTCTTCAGCCAAGCTGACAACAGATCCGCGAATGGATCAAGTTTGCTCGGTCTCTCCGGGATCTTGAACTTCGGCTCTACGCCGTCCAGGCGCAGATACTTGCGGACCGTGTTCCGGGACAGGCCGGTCCTGCGGTAAATCTCCCGGATCGATAGATGCTCTCGAAAATGCCAGCGTCGGATTACGCTCAGTAACGCCATGTCGATCACTCCAGAGCCCCGCTGAAACCTCGCGAGGGATGATTGAAACATGGGTCAAATCTCAGTGATAATTTCCCGCAATCCCGGGTCAGCTCTCAGTGCAAATCAACAGCGACGGCGGACCTCTGCCCGTCACCCTCAATGCCAGAAACGGGGTAAATCGAGGTGCCCAAATCACCAGTCGGAGCAAGGGAATCAGAATTCCCCCAGCAACGAAATCCTCAAAACAATTCCGTATTCAATGAACGTGCTCTACCATATGACACCTCTTGAATTCAGCGTTCAAAAGCGAATAAACAAAGAATATTAGATTATTTGCCCCTGCCTAGAAACTACATGTTCTATCGGCACCAGTGATATCGTCTGACATTAACTCTCCGCCAGTTTCAGCAGATTTTTGCCGTAGGCTGTCTTTGAATACATGTTACCATACTTGACTAATCTCTCCTTGGAAATCCAGCCGTTGAGGAAGGCAATCTCCTCGATACAGGCAACGCTCGTTCCCTGGCGGTGCTGGATGGTTCGGACGAACTCGGATGCTTCCAGAAGGCTGTCATGCGTGCCGGTGTCAAGCCAAGCATAACCACGCGACATACGCTCCACATAAAGCGAACCGGTCTCCAGATAGAGACGGTTAAGATCCGTGATTTCGTATTCTCCACGGGCCGAAGGCTTCAAGTTGCGGGCATATTCAACGACTTTATTGTCATAGAAATAAAGGCCAGTCACCGCCATGCGCGACTTCGGTTGCACCGGCTTCTCATCCAGCGACAGGGCTCGACCTTCGGCGTCCAGTTCTACAACGCCGTATCGCTCGGGGTCATCGACTTCATATGCAAATACGGTAGCCCCCTCGGCGCGGGCCTTGGCGCTGCCCAGCAATTTTCGCATGCCTGCGCCAAAGAAGATGTTGTCCCCAAGGACGAGGGCGACATTGTCTCCGCCGATAAAATCGGCCCCGAGTGTGAAGGCCTGGGCAAGGCCGTCCGGACTTGGCTGTGTTACATATGAAATGCTAAGCCCCCAATCGGAGCCATCACGGAACAAGCGCCTGTAACTGTCGATGTATTCGGGCGAGGAAATGATAAGAATGTCCCGAATGTTCGCCAGCATCAAAACCGACAACGGGTAATATATCATCGGCTTGTCATAAACCGGGATGAGTTGTTTGTTCACCGCCAAGGTTGCCGGATGCAAGCGCGTACCGGAACCGCCGGCGAGGATGATACCCTTCATCTTGTTTCCTCTGATTTTCTTGGGGTTGCAAGCTCAAGCTCACGCAGAGTGTCCGAAAGCGCTTCACGCCACGGCCGAGGTTTGATCGCATAATCGCGCTCAAGCTTTGTTGTCGCCAGAACCGAATTGGCCGGTCGCTTCGCCGGCGTCGGATAATCGGCGGTAGTAATGGCCTCCACGTCCGGCACAGCGTTCCCGGATGTTTGATGCTGACGGAAAATCTCACGGGCAAAACCACACCACGTCACCGGCCCGTCATTCGCAAAATGATAGGTTCCCGTCGGAGCCTGCTGGTCAGAGACCAACGACAGGACCATCCTCGCTAGCGTGGTCGCAATATCGCGCGCAGCGGTCGGGCGCCCATTCTGATCGTCAACAACCCTTAGAAGAGACCGATCCGCGCCAAGACGCAGCATGGTCTTCACGAAATTGGCACCATGAGCCGAAAAGACCCATGACGTGCGCAAGATGACGTGGCGCGGGTTCAGACTGCGCACGGCAATCTCTCCCGCCGCCTTCGACGCACCATAGACACCGACCGGGCCGATCGGGTCGTCCTCGCAATAAGCGTCCGCTTTCGTTCCGTCGAAGACGTAATCTGTAGACACGCACAGCAGCGGAATGCCCAATTTCTGTGTTGCTGCAGCCATGGCCGTCGGCGCCAACGCGTTGACACTCCAAGCTGTAGCGGAATCTGTTTCCGCCTTGTCGACAGCCGTGTAAGCGGCGGGATTGATAACTGCGTCAAAACCGCCTTCGGCAATATAGGCCTCGATCAAGGCCGGCTTGCTCAGGTCCAGCTCCCGCCGGGACGCCGCCACGAGCTGCACACCCTCTGGCCAACTAAGCCGGCACAGTTCGGACCCGACCTGTCCTGTGACCCCTGTAACGAGAATGCGCATCTTGATTTCCTCAGATTTCCGTCAAAGTCAGCGGCGTTCCATCATACTCGAACGGGCTGTCGAAATCCGCAAGAAGCGGCTGCACCTCATCCTTCGGACTCAGCAAAGGCTGAACACCCTGCGACAAAGGCCAAGCAACCCCGACCGTAGGATCGTTCCAGCGAATACCGCCATCATGAGCGGGAGCATACTGTCCCGTGACCTTGTACGTAACCTCAGTTGAAGTCTCCAATGTCACGAAGCCATGCGCAAATCCTACCGGAATGAAAAGCTGATGGCCATTTTCGGCAGAAAGCTCGGCGCCAACCCACTGACCATACGTCGGTGATCCGCGACGAACATCGACGGCGACGTCGAATATTTTGCCGCGGATACAACGCACAAGCTTGGCCTGGGCGAACGGTGGCGTCTGGAAATGCAGCCCCCGCAAAGTGCCGGCAGGAACGGAAAGCGAATGGTTATCCTGAACAAAATCGTCCACAATGCCATATTCGGAGAACTTTTTCTTGCTGTATACCTCCGTAAACCAACCACGTTCATCGCCGAACCGCTTCGGCTTAATCAGCAAAACTTTCGAAGACATAGGACAACCTCGACTCAATCAAACATTTGGTTCCGACTGCAGACAACGAGCGTCATCGGGCATGTAGCACGGCGTCACAGCCCATCCCGTCACTTCACGTTGGCAGAGTTCAGCACGCCGAGCCGGTTACCATCGTACTTACGACGCAACGGCGCCCACCACCACTCGTTTTCAAGATACCATCTCACCGTCTTTTCTATACCGGTGTCGAAATTCTCAATCGCCTTCCAGCCGAGTTCCGTTTCGAGTTTGGTGGCGTCAATAGCATAACGAGCATCATGTCCGGGACGGTCCTGCACGTAGGTGACAAGCTTCCCATGCGGACTCCGATCCGGGTAAATGCCGTCAAGTATTGAGCAAATTCGCATCACCACATCGATATTACGGCGTTCGTTGCGGCCGCCGACATTATAGGTTTCGCCGACACGGCCGCGCTCCGCGATGATATCGAGCGCACGGGCATGATCTTCCACAAACAACCAGTCGCGGATATTGATACCATTGCCATAGACCGGCAGCGGCTTGCCCTCCAGCGCACTGAGAATCATCAACGGAATAAGCTTTTCCGGAAAGTGAAAAGGGCCGTAATTGTTCGAGCAGTTCGACACAACAACGGGCAAGCCATATGTGCGCTGCCAAGCTTTGGCCAAGTGGTCCGAAGCCGCTTTGGATGCGGAATACGGCGAGCTCGGGTCGTAAGGCGTCGTTTCTTCGAACAATCCGTCATCGCCTAACGAGCCATAGACCTCATCAGTCGAGACGTGCAGAAAACGAAAAGCGTCTTTCGCTTCAACATCAAGCCCCTGCCAGTACGCGCGGGCACTTTCCAATAGTGTAAAAGTGCCAAGAACATTAGTTTCAACGAAATCGCGCGCGCCCGTGATGGAACGGTCGACATGGCTTTCTGCAGCCAGATGCATCACACGATCCGGCTTGAAGCTCTCGAATGCCTCCGCCATGGCGCGGGCATCGCAAATATCAGCCTTAAGGAACCGATAGAGCGGATTTCCATCGACGGAGGTCAGCGACGTCAGCGTTCCCGCATATGTCAACTTATCAACATTGAGAACGTCGTAGCCTTTCTGAAGCACCAGATGACGCACAACGGCTGACCCAATAAAACCAGCACCGCCAGTTACAAACACGCGCATGAGACTTTGTTTCCCGCTTTTATGAAACACGGAGTTAGGCCACATATGAAAAAATGACCATACCTTCGTCAAGCTCGACCCGAAAAGAACGCGCTCAAGCGCCGTTTTTAGCCTCAATCAACAGTCATCGCAATGTCTGACTAAAAAGACAATCTAACCAGCCCGTAAATCATTCCAAAAATAAGAAAAGGCGAAAAGCAAAAGCATATACAAAACACAATAAAAATAATATATGCAAAATATAAATATTATTTATCTTATTTTTATACTTACAACAGAAATAAATACATATATACATTAATAATTATGAATATAATTATATATTAAAAATACATTTTACTAAATAGTAAAAATAAAAACGCCCCTAATCGCATCGTACGTCCTTTGACTTGAAAATCGCCTCGACGTATGACCATCCAGATAAAAGCTACATTTCGCGAAAAGAGCGAGGGACCGGCTCAAAAGCCACCGCACGAGAGCCGAGTTGATGTATTGCGAAAAGCAAGGGCGACAAACCAATGCTGGAATGTAACACACTGCGCACATTGATCGCCTGTGGCCTGCCCTGTCCTCGTTTGCGTCCCGGAGCCAGTGGATTGCCCCGATCCCCGGTAAAGCGGATCGTGGTTTTCGGTCGACACCCAAATCCCACCTCTGATTACTATTTCGCGGCCCGGCTGGCAGCTCCCGGTATGCCCAGTCACCAGTTCGCCGACATTCGCGACGACGATTTCAGCAGTATCGACCCTGACGGAGCCTTCGTGATCGTGTGCCGTTATGCCTCACGCGCAATACTTGACTGGATCGATCAGCAAAAGAGCCGAATTGCCGGCGTCGGACTGTTCCTCGATGACGACATACCGTCTGTCTTTGTTAGCAACGGCGCAGATATGGCCTACAGGTACTTTGTGCTCAGGCGCGCTCTTCTTCCACTCCGCAGATTGAACCGCCACCTTGATATCGTCTGGGCCTCGACACCGAATCTGGCCAAACGCCTGAAACACGCAAAGGCCGTCGTGCTTCCCCCCGCACCGCCAACGAGCCTATGGGAGACACCCCACCCGCTCGCCCGTAACAAAAGCAACGAGATCACGATTGCATACCATGCGACCGCATTGCACGTGGAAGAGCACACATTCTTGTACCCCATCATTCACGCTGTCCTCGCCGCGCGTCAGAACACACGTTTTGAGGTATTCGCAGGGGGGAAAACAGCCGCCATTTGGGCTGATACCGACCGTGTAACGGTTCGCAAACCTATTCCTTGGAGTACATATCTGGCGGAGGCATCAAGCCGAAAAATAGACATCATGCTCGTGCCACTCGCCCGTTCTACGGTCAACGATTGCCGGGCTCCGACCAAGCGCATCGATGTAGCCAGAATGGGTGCTGCGGGCATATTTTCCATCTCTCACGCTTATGGAGAGCCGGGAAGTGATGGAGAAATCCTCCTTCCCTACGACGCCATCGCCTGGCAAAATGCAATTATTTCGATGATTGACGATGAGGAGAAGCGGCAGGTGGCTGCCGCCGCGACGCGCCAGCGCGTCGCGGCCATGAGTCGGGCCGCAAAGGCTGGCCTAGCCCTGTCTGCGCCAAGTACTCTGACATGATCCCCTTCAACCCGCCCGCGAAGCGGTTTATGACTGCTGGGTTCAAGAATGCAGGTTCTATCCATGTCGAAAACCACGCGCGCCACGCAGGCGCTTGAGAAGGCCGGTGTCTCGTTCGAGACCGTTTCCTATGTCTATGATCCGGAAGCGCCGCGCGTTGGTCTTCAGGCGGCGGAGGCGATTGGTGAGGAGCCTTGCCGCGTTCTGAAGACGCTGATGGCGACGGTGGATGGCAAGCCGGTTTGTGCCGTCATTCCTTCCGACCGGGAAGTGAGCATGAAGAAGCTGGCCTCGGCCTTTGGCGGCAAGTCCGCCGAGATGATGAAGCCGGCGGATGCAGAGCGGTTGACCGGCTATCATGTCGGCGGCATCAGCCCCTTTGGCCAGAAGAAGCTGGTGCCGACAGCCATTGAGGAAGCCGCGCTGTCCGAAGCCCATGTGTTCATGAACGGCGGCCAGCGCGGCCTGCAGGTTCGGCTTGATCCCAAGGCCGCGCTTGCTGCGCTCAAGGCCAAAGCCGCACCGCTGATTGCCTGATTTTGCGGATGGACACCGGGCGCCAGAGCGCTAAGTTCAGCACTTCATTTCGAGAGACACTGCCCAGGACTTCCCCATGACATTCGACAAAAGCCCCCTCATCGACCCGAAGAAGCTGGAAAAGCTTGCCATGACCGCCGTGAAGGTGGGTTTGCGGCTTGAGAAGGGGCAGGACCTCGTCATCACCGCCCCCATAGGCGCGCTGCCGCTGGTGCGCCTCATCACCCGCGAAGCCTACAAGGCAGGCGCCGGCCTCGTGACCACCTTCTATTCCGATGAAGACGCCATTCTCGCCCGCTATGAATATGCTCGTGATGAAAGCTTCGATCGCGCCAGCGGCTGGCTCTACGAGGGTATGGCGAAGGCGTATGAAGGCAATGCGGCGCGGCTTGCCATTTCCGGTGACAACCCGATGATGCTCGCCGGACAGGATCCGGCGAAGGTGGCGCGCGCCAACCGGGCCAATTCGATGGCCTACAAGCCGGCACTGGAAAAGATCTCGAACTTCGAGATCAACTGGAACATCGTCTCCTATCCGAACCCTGCCTGGGCCCGGCAGGTATTTCCCGGTCTCTCCGAGGATGAAGCCGTTACCCGGCTGGCCGAGGCGATCTTTGCCGCTTCCCGCGTTGATCGCGACGATCCTGTTTCCGCCTGGGCCGAACACAATGCCCGCCTCAAGACGAAATCGTCGTGGCTGAATGGCGAACGTTTTACCGCCCTCCATTTCACCGGTCCCGGCACCGATCTCAGGGTTGGGCTCGCCGATGAACACGAGTGGCATGGCGGGGCCTCTAAGGCCAAGAACGGTATCACCTGCAATCCGAATATCCCGACCGAGGAAGTGTTCACCACGCCGCATGCGCTGCGCGTCGAAGGCACGGTGTCCTCCACCAAGCCGCTTTCGCACCAGGGCACGCTGATCGATGACATTCAGGTGCGCTTCGAAGGCGGGCGCATTGTCGAGGCCAAGGCTTCGAAGGGCGAGGAAGTACTGAACAAGGTGCTGGACACCGATGAGGGCGCGCGACGCCTGGGCGAAGTGGCGCTCGTGCCGCATTCCTCGCCGATCTCGCAGAGCGGCATCCTGTTCTACAACACGCTGTTCGATGAAAACGCCTCGTGCCACATCGCCCTTGGCCAGTGCTATTCCAAGTGCTTCCTGAATGGCGCCTCGCTCTCGCAGGATGAGATCACCGCCAAGGGCGGTAATTCCAGCCTCATCCATATCGACTGGATGATCGGTTCCGACAAGGTGGACATCGATGGCATCAAGCCGGATGGAACCCGCGTGCCGGTGTTCCGCAAGGGCGAATGGGCGTAAAACTGCAAAGGGCGCCGTGACGGCGCCCTTTTTCGAGCGAGGCTCAGAGGTTGGTCATGGCCAGCGAAGCTTCGGAATAGCGCTTTCCCTGCACCTTTTGCGGGTTCAGCATCTCACCGAGCGCCGAGACTTCCGGCGGGCTGAGGCGGATCGATGCGGCGGCGGTGTTCTGTTCAAGATGCGCCACCTTGCGCGCGCCGGGTATGGGAACGATGAAATCGCCCTGATGCAGCACCCAGGCGATGGCAAGCTGTGCGGCGGTCACACCTTTTTCCGCAGCCATGGCCTCCAGCATCGCAATGAGCGCGGCATTGGCCTCGAAAGCCTCCGGCTGGAAGCGGGGCAGCGTGCTGCGGAAATCATCAGCCGCCAGATCGCCTGCCGCACGAATGCCGCCGGCCAACATACCTCGGCCAAGCGGGCTGTAAGGCACGAAGCCGATGCCAAGTGCACGGCAGGTCTCGAAAACACCGTTCTCTTCGGGATCGCGGCTCCATAGCGAATATTCGCTCTGCACGGCGGCAATCGGGTGAATGGCGTGGGCGCGGCGGATTGTGGCCGCACCCGCCTCTGAAAGTCCGATGGCCCTGACCTTGCCTTCGCGCACCAGATCTGCCATGGCGCCCACCGTTTCCTCGATCGGCACGGCGGGATCGACGCGATGCTGGTAGTAGAGGTCGATGACGTCAGTGCCCAGCCGCTTCAGCGACGCCTCCGCCACCGCCTTGACGTGCTCCGGGCGACTGTCGAGACCGACGATGTTTTGTCCATGCGGCAAGCTTTCATCGATCTTGAAACCGAATTTCGTAGCGATCACGATGCGATCGCGCACCGGCTTCAGCACGCGGCCCAGCAGAACTTCGTTGGTAAACGGGCCATACATTTCAGCGGTGTCGAAGAAGGTCACGCCAAGATCGACCGCCCTTTCGAGCGTGGCGACCGATTGTGCTTCGTCGCTCGATCCATAGGCATAGGTCATGCCCATGCAGCCGAGGCCGAGGGCAGAAACGGTGAGTTCAGTTCCAAGTTTGCGGTGTTCCATCGCGGCATCCTTCCGGCGAGGTTGAGGGTGACCGCAAGATAGTTCCAACCAACACCGACGATAATCCGTGCAAATCAGAACGGATTGATCTATCAGTTAGATCAATGGATCGTATTCAACTCTCTCGCCTCGCTGTTCTGGCTGCCGTTGCGGATCACCGCAGCTTTCGTGCAGCGGCCCGCGAGCTTGGCATCGCGCCGTCGGCGGTGAGCCATGCCGTAACCGCATTGGAGCAGAGCCTTGGCGTGCGACTGCTGGCGCGCACGACCCGCAGCGTTGCGCCCACGCAGGAGGGGTTACGCTTGCTCGAAAGGCTTCGCCCGGCCTTTAACGGCATCGATGCGGCGCTGGAGGCGCTCGCCGATGCGCGCGAAAGGCCGGCCGGCCGTCTCCGGGTGACATTGCCCCGCCTTGCGGCGGATCACATCATCGTACCCCGCGTGGGCGAGTTCCTGACCCGTTATCCGGATATTGAACTCGAACTCGTCAATGACGACCGCTTTGTTGACATCGTTGAGGCGGGCTTCGATGCGGGTTTGCGCCTTGGCGAGCACCTGCTGGCCGATATGGTCGCGGTCAAGGCGATGCCGATGCTGTGGGGCGCGGTCGTCGGAACGCCCGATTATTTCGCCCGACATGGCCGGCCGCAGCATCCGCAGGATCTGGTTCATCACCGCTGCATTCGCCGGCGCTTCAACAGCGGCGTGATCTATCGCTGGGAATTCGAAAAGGACGGTCGGGCGTTGACCGTTTCCGTCAATGGGCCGCTGATCCTGGACGATGACAGACTGGCTCTGATCGCCGCGTTGAACGGTGCCGGGCTGGCCTATCTGTTCGGCGCGCGCCTTGACCGCACCCTGGAGGACGGGCGTCTCGAGCGCGTGCTCGCAGACTGGTGCCCGCCCTTCGAGGGCTTTTCCATCTACTATCCCACGCGCCATCAGGTGCGTCCGGCGCTGCGCGCCTTCGTGGATTTTTTCCGTTACCGCGAAACCGGTCCCCTTACAGGCTGATCCGGTAACGAATGTGGCCGTCCCACTCCACATACTGGTCGTACAGCTTGCGGGCCCGGGCGTTTTCGGTGTCCGTGTGCCAGTAGAGACGCTTCCAGCCGTTGGCCTCGCAGAGCGCGACGAGATCGTCCATCATCGCCTTGCCAACGCCCTTGCCGCGCAGGCTGGCATCGAGGAACAGATCTTCCAGATAGCAATCGAGCGATGTCACCCAGGTCGCTTCATGGGTGAGGCAGAGCGCGAAGCCCTCTACCCGACCATCGACCTCGGCTACGCGCATGAACAGCGAGGAGGACGGATCGAAAACCCGACGCCAGACCGAGTCCGTCACATCCTGCCCCAGACTGACCTCGTAATACGTCGTGTAACCGGCCCAAAGCTCCCGCCAACGGGCCTCGTCCGCGGGAGCCGCATCGCGAATGATAACGCTCATCAGGCACCCGCCTTGTCGAGCAGGGCGAGGGCTTCAGCGGAAAGCGACAGCGTTGCGGCCGCAACGAGGCTCTGAAGCTGGGAAAGGCTTGTGGCGCTGGCAATCGGCGCGGTCACGCCGCGCTTGCGCAGCAGCCAGGCGATGGCAATCGTTGCAGGCTTTGCGCCGGTCGCGGCGGCAACCTCCTCAAGAGCGCCGAGAATGCGCACGCCGCGTTCGTCGAAATAGGCCGCCACGCGGTTTTCACGCGCCTTGCCGGCAGCGTCTTCCTTGCTCTTGTACTTGCCGGTCAGGAACCCGGCGGCAAGGCTGAAATAGGTGATGACGCCGATGTCTTCCTTGACGCAGAGATCCGCCAGCGGACCTTCGAAAGCATTGCGCGTCACGAGATTGTATTCGGGCTGGATCACGTCATAGCGCGGCAAGCCGGCTGCGGCGGCTGCATCCAGCGAGGCCTGAAGCTGAACGGCATCGAGATTGGAGCAGCCGATGGCGCGGATCTTGCCCGCTTCCTTCAGCTTGACAAAGGCGCCAAGCGTTTCCTCGTAAGGCGTGTTCGGGTCCGGCCAGTGGGAGAGGTAGAGATCGATGTAATCGGTGCCGAGGCGGGAGAGCGAATCTTCGACGGCCTTGACGATCCATTGAGCCGAGAGATCAATGTGACCCTGCCCCATATCGGAGCCGACCTTGGTGACGATGATCGCCTTGTCGCGGGCCACGCTGCCGCGCTTCAGCCAGCGACCGATAATCGTCTCGCTTTCGCCGCCGACATGACCGGGCACCCAGCGTGAGTAAACGTCAGCGGTGTCGATCGTGTTCAGGCCAGCGTCGAAAAAGGCGTCGAGCAGGTCGAATGAGGTCTTCTCATCCGCCGTCCAGCCAAAGACATTGCCGCCGAAGACAACCGGTGCAATCGAAAGGCCTGTGCGGCCAAGCGGGCGCAACTCCATGATACTTCCTCCGGAATGATTGATGAGTATGGTTGCGAATGGTTCGCACCATATTGGAAGAAGCCACTCGCTTTCGCAAGTCCGCTTGGCGATTGTTCACCGGCGGGCGAAGACGAGGCGGGAATAGCCGAAGAAACTGAGGCCCATGGCGGCCAGCGAGGCCAGAGTGAGCGCAACGAGCGGCTGAAGCAGCGGGATCGCCAGAAGCAACGACACATACAGCCCGTAATTGACAAGCGCCGTCACCAGCCCCACCGCGCCGTAACGGACGCCTTCGGACAAAAGGCGACGGTTCGAGCGCCCGAAGGTGAAGCTGCGATTGAAGACGAAGGTAAAACTCATCGCCGCCACGATGGCGATGCCGCGCGACAGGAAGGGACCGAGCGGTGTGAAATGCAGGAGCGCAGAGAGGACGAGCGCATCGACCAGAAAACCGCCGCCGCCGGCGATCAGGAAGAGCGCGATCCGTTTCATGCTGCGTCCCTTACCGAAGGCCGGGCATGGCTGGCGCGGGCGGCTTCGCGCGCCCGGCTTGCCTCGCTCTGGGCGATATAGGCGAGCCGCAGATGCTCATAGCGGGCATGCGCCAGCGAATCGAGGATCATGCCTGCGGTGAAGGCAAGGAAGGACAGACCAATCATCGCGACGGAAAGGATCCAGCTTGGCATGCGCGAAACCTGCCCGGTCTCGAAGAACTCGATGAGAACGGGCAGCGCGAAGCCGATGGCGGTGCAGAAGGCGGCCCAGCTCAATGCGCCGAAGAACGCTAAGGGCCGCGTTTCCTTCATCAGCATGGCGAACATCTTGAGGATCTTCCAACCGTCACCGAAGGTCGAGAGCTTCGAATGCGAGCCCTCCGGCCGACGTCCGTAATCCAGTTCGATCTCGACGACCGGCAGCTTCAGCCGCGAGGCGTGCACCGACATTTCCGTTTCGGTCTCAAAGCCACTGGATAGCGCCGGGAAGCTTTTCACGAAGCGGCGAGTATAGGCGCGATAGCCCGAGAAGATATCCGAAAAATCATTGCCGAACAGGCGGCGGTAAAGCGAGTTGAAGATGCGGTTGCCGAAGGCGTGGCCCTGACGTCCGGCATCGTCGTGGACGCCTCGGCGGGTGCCAACCGCCATGTCGGCGCCGTCCGCCAGCATGGCCGCAATCAGCGTATTGGCATCCGCCGGCGCATAGGTGCCGTCGCCATCGGCCATCACGTAGATATCGGCATCGACATCGGCGAACATGCGGCGCACGACATTGCCTTTGCCCTGCCGCTTCTCGCTGCGCACGATCGCGCCGGCCATCATCGCCGCCAGCGCCGTACCATCGGTAGAATTGTTGTCATAGACATAGATGCGCGCCTGCGGCAGGGCGGCCTGAAAGCCGCGCACCACATCCGCAATGGTCGTCGCTTCATTGTAGCAAGGCAAAAGCACCGCCACATCAAGATCGCCGTTCATCGGCGCGGTCAGGGGCTCGGTCATGATTTCCACCCAATATGTCAGAAAATCGTGTAGCGGGCTCATCCCGCTTTTCTCGCCTTTACTATTTCTTGAACAGGTTAAAGCTAGGTTGCGAACGACCTGAAAAGGATAGGCGACAACCAAAAATGAGGGCGCTGCGGACATGATGAACGCAATTCATCGGGCGGAGCGCCCGGGGCGAGCCGATCCGCGCCAGGATGACGAGCAGCGTCCCTGGTGGAACCGGCTTTCCGTGATGACTCTGGTCTTCAGCATCGGCGCCATCGCCACCATCCTGTTTCTGAACATGCCGGGCACCGCGGACTATGTCGGCGCCGATAATGACGACGCCATGCGTCTTGTCGAGGTGCGCGATCTTCTGGCCGGACAGGGCTGGTTCGACATGATGCAGTATCGTCTCGGTCTCGATGGCGGCACGCTCATGCACTGGTCGCGTCTGATCGACGCGCCGATCGCCGGCCTCATTCTTTTCTTCGGCCTCTTCTTCGACAGGCTGACAGCAGAAGCCGTGGCGCTTGCCGTTTGGCCCATCGCCTTCATTCCGCCCCTGATCTTCTGCCTCGGCCTCGGCGCGCGGCGATTGGGTGGTGCGGGGGCCATGAACATCGCCATGGCCTTCGGCGTGATTTTCCTCGTCACCTCCAACCGCTTCCTGCCCGGCTCCATCGACCATCACAACGTCCAGCTCGCGCTTGCCGCCGGTCTCGCCGCCGTGCTTCTCGACCGCCGCTACGGTGCGGTGAACTACGCGGTCGGCGGATTGCTGACGGCGCTCGCCATCGCCATCGGCGCGGAAACCACACCGCTGATCGCCGTAGTCTGCCTTGTCGTCGCCGGCCTTTGGGTGGCGCGCGGCCCGGCGTTCAGGAAGGCCGCCAGCGCTTTCGGCCTGTCGCTGGCGCTTTCCATCTCCGTCCTTTTCTTCGCAACCGTCCCGATGGCGCGCTATGCCGTCGTCACCTGCGACAACCTCTCCTTCGGCTTTTACGGCCTGTCGGCGCTCGGCGGCGCCCTTATGTTCGTCTCCGCCCATTTCGCCAGCGGCTGGACGTTCTTGCGCCGACTTGCCGTGCTGGCCACAAGCGGCATCCTGATCGGCATCACGGCCGTCGTGATTGCCCCGCAATGCCTCGGCAATCCACTGGCCGAGCTCGACCCTCTGCTTGTCACGCTCTGGCTGAGCAAGGTTACGGAAGCGCAGTCCTTCCTGGCGACCGTTCATTCCGGAGCGGCTGCCGCCGGTGGTTTCTATGCGGTCGGCTTTTTTGCCATCGCCGTATCCCTGTCACGCATTTTCCTCGACGACCGTCGGGAAGGCCATGTCGTCGTGCTGGCGCTGCTACTGGTTTCCTGGGGCGTGGCACTCGTTCAGGTGCGCGGCGCCATCTTCGCCAATCTGCTCGCCATCCTGCCGCTGTCACTGCTCGTCTCGGAACTGCGCCAGAAGGCGAATGCCGCCCCGGAGAACATCGTTGCCGGCTTCATCTTCTTCGCGGCAACGCTTGCCTCCGTACCCGCCGTCTGGGTGTTCGGCGGCGCTCTGCCGGTCGAAGGCATCAGCGGCATTGCGAACCGCTTCCGCACGCCTATCCTCGCAACACCGAATCCCGCCGATGCAAGCTGCAACGGCGAGGCCGCCCTGGCTGGCTTATCCGCGCTGCCGCCAGCGGTTGTTGCCGCCCCCTCCAATCTCGGGGCTTCCATCCTGCGGTTCTCCGGCCATCGCGTGCTGACGGCACCGTATCACCGCAATCAGGCCGGCATGCTGACCGAGCTTCACATCGGCCTTGCCACACCGCGCGAGGCGGAAGCTTTCCTGCGTGGCGCGCATGTCTCGATCCTGGCCTTTTGCTCCAATGATCCGCAGACCGAGGAGATTGCGGCACTCAAGCCGGACGGGCTCTATGCCCAGCTCACGGTCGGTCAATTACCGTCCTATTTGCAGCCCTTGCCGAATGTCGAGGGATCGGGCCTGAAGCTTTACCGCGTTCGCCCCTGAAGATCAGGCGACACGCCTGAAAACGACAAAGCGCTGCACCGGACCGGTGCAGCGCTTTTCGGGTTCGCAACTGTTTTGATGATCAGGCCCGTTCCCCGACCGGAGCGGCGGCGGCGTAATGCGCCACGAGAAAAGCGACGAGGCCGAAATTATAACCGCAGATTGCCACGAGAAGGGCCAGAAACGACGCGCCCGCGCCAAGAATGACCGCGGCGGCGAAAGTGGAGACAATGGCGAGGCAGGCGACAATGACCGACAGAACAGAACGTGTCAGTCCGGCTGCAAGGCCTATTCCGAACGTTGCAACGAATATCATGAGGAAGATCCCTGTTTTCCTTCTTATTGAGGACAACATACGGTTCAGCCGTTAAAAAAACGGCCCTCAGCAAGGGTTAATGTCCGGTTGCAACGTTCGGAAACGGGACGGCCCGCAGGCGATCAATAGAGAGCGACGAGGCCGGTCGCCGCCGTGCCGGTGGCCAGCACATGGCTGACGCGCAGCGGCAGAAGACTGCCGGAAGGCACATCCGGCAGCGTCAGTGTTTCGCCGGAAAGCATCCGGACGGCCAGATGGCCGCCGCCTCCCACATAAAGCGCCCGGCAGACGGTGGAAAGGGCGGCGACATCGCTGGGTGTGACGGCGAAGCCGCCGGTCGCGGGGGCCGTCAGCGATGGATGCGTGTTGAGAAAGGGATCGCTCATGCAGTGCTCCTTCTGGGTTGCAGGAGCGAGTATGCCAACCTGGCACGCGGGGCGGATGGCGGGCCCGGCAAGACCTTGAAATGATGCAGCCACAGCCTTCAAACATGCCCGAGCCGACACAGGTTACGGTGGGAATTTACCGTTTACCCCGCAAAGGCCGGTCCCAATTTCGTTCCCTCATGCGATAGTCGCGCCATGAGCAGCTTTTTCGATGATTCGCCGACCAACCTCACGGAATTCTCCGTTTCGGAGCTTTCCGGCTCGATCAAGCGTACCATCGAAACCTCCTTCGACCATGTGCGCGTGCGCGGCGAAATCTCCGGCTATCGTGGCCCGCACTCCTCCGGCCATGCCTATTTCGCGCTGAAGGACGACAAGGCCCGCATCGACGCGGTGATCTGGAAGGGCACCTTTTCGCGCCTGAAGGTTCGGCCGGAAGAGGGCATGGAAGTGATTGCCACCGGCAAGGTCACGACCTTTCCCGGCTCCTCGAAATACCAGATCGTCATCGAAAGCCTCGAGCCTGCCGGTGTCGGCGCACTGATGGCATTGCTGGAAGAGCGCCGGCGCAAGCTGGCTGCGGAAGGCCTGTTCGATCAGGAGCGCAAGCAGCGCCTGCCTTTCCTGCCCATGGTGATCGGCGTCGTCACCTCACCCACCGGCGCGGTCATCCGCGACATTCTCCACCGTATTTCCGATCGCTTCCCCGTTCATGTCGTCGTATGGCCGGTCAAGGTGCAGGGCGAAGGGTCGGGCGATGAGGTGGCCCGCGCCATCGAGGGCTTCAACGCGCTGCCGGCCAGCGGTTCCATCGCGCGGCCCGATGTGCTGATCGTTGCGCGTGGCGGCGGCAGTCTGGAAGATCTCTGGAGTTTCAACGACGAGGCCGTGGTGCGCGCCGCCGCCGCCAGCACGATCCCTCTTATTTCCGCCGTCGGCCACGAAACCGACTGGACGCTCATCGACCACGCCGCCGACATGCGCGCACCGACGCCGACCGGGGCCGCCGAAATTGCCGTGCCGGTGAAGGCCGAACTCGAGGCCCAGCTTGCGAGCCTCGGCGCCCGCCTGAGCGGCGCCATCTCCCGGCAGATGCAGAACCGCGAACAGGGCCTGCGCGGCCTCGTGCGCGCCCTTCCTTCGCTGGACCAGCTTCTGGCTCTGCCGCGCCGGCGTTTCGATGAGGCTGTAGCCGGTCTTGGTCGCGGGCTGGAGCGCACGGCGCTGACCAAGCGCCGCAGCTTCGAGCAGGTTTCGAACCGTCTGCGTCCGGAGATTCTGAGCACCCGCATCACGCAGCAACGGCAATCTCTGGCCGAACGTCTCGCCCGTATCGAACGGATCGTGGAGCGCAACCTTCTGGCGGCGCGCGGCCGGGTCGGTGCTGCCGATGCCGTTTTCCGAGCCTTCCCTGTTCGTCTCAAGGGTCAGACCGGTCGGGAGCGGGAAAAGGTGGCAGCGCTTTTTGCGCGCGCCGATACCGCCCTGTCCACCGCGCTTGCCCACCGCAGGCTTGCAGTTTCGGCTCAGGACCGTGTGCTGCAATCGCTGTCCTATACGAATGTGTTGAAGCGCGGCTATGCGGTGATCCGCGACGAAAACGACCGCCTGCTGACGCGAGCGAACGCGGTTTCGTCCGGCAGCGCCATAGCCATCGAATTTGCCGACGGGCGGGTTTCCGCCATTGCCGGAGAGGGAGCGGAACCGCCGCCCTCGCCGCCATCCCCCAGGAAACGCCCCACCAGACCGGAAAAGGGCCGTACCGATCAAGGCAGCCTGTTCTGAGGTCATCGCATGCACGTTCTTCTCGTTCTCGCCCATCCCCTGCCCGACAGCTTTGCCGCCGCAATGGCGGCAACTGCCAAGACGGCGCTGGAAGAGAACGGGCACAGCGTAGACCTGATGGATCTTTATCGCGAGGGATTTGATCCTCGACTGACCGAGAGCGAAAGGCGCGGCTATTTCGACATGCCTTTCGACAGTGCCGAAGCCAAAAAGGAAATCGAGCGGCTACAGGCCGCCGAGGCACTGGTTCTCGTCTTTCCGCAATGGTGGTTCAATTTTCCGGCGGTGCTCAAGGGCTTCTTCGACCGCGCCTTTGCGCCGGGCGTCGCCTTCCTGCACGATCTGGACGGTGGACGAATCCGCCCTGGCCTGACGCGCCTTCGCCATGTCCGGGTGTTCACCACCACAGGCTCGCCCTGGTGGGTCGTGAGGCTTTACATGGGTGACCCCGTTCGACGCCTTCTGAAGCGCGGCATCGTGACGGCCTGCACCACGGGCGCGGATTTCCGCATGCTTGCCCTGCACGATATGGATCGCCGCAAGCCGCACCATCTGCACGCGCACCTTCAACGTGTGAGGCGCTGGGTCTCGGCGTTGAAATGACGCCGGCGTCGGGCGCACTCAACTCTCGAAGCGAGCCAGGAATGTTGCCAGCAAGGCATTGAGCTGCTGTTTTTCCGCCGCTGAAAGGCATTCCGTCAACCGATGCTGGTTGGCGACATGGGCGCTGACGGCCGCCTCTACCAATGCGTGGCCCTGCTGCGTCAACGCAATCAGCGTGCTTCGCCCGTCATCCGGGTTTGCTTGACGCTTGATCAGCCCCGTCTTTTCCAGTTGATCAATCCGGTTGGTCATCGTGCCGGATGTGACCATGGCCGTCGCCATGAGCGCGCTGGGCGACAGTGCATAAGGCGCACCACTGCGTCTGAGTGTGGCCAGCACGTCAAAGCTCGCGGCGTTGAGACCGTAGTCCGCCAATGTCTTCTCGACCGCGCGCGTGAGGTGGCTGTACAACCGCGCCAGCCGGCCGAGCAGGCCCATTGGTCCGACATCGAGGTCCGGCCGCTCGCGATGCCATTGGGAGAGAATTTCATCAACCTGATCCATGCGACGATTATGGCAGCAATTATCTTGACGTCAAGATATTACCCATTTATCTCGACATCAAGATAAATGGAGACGCACCATGTCACGCCCTCTCGACATTACCCTGACAGCCCTCGCTCCGGCCATCTGGGGCACGACATACATCGTCACCAGTGAAATGCTGCCACCGGGCATGCCCTTGACCGTAGCGGCGCTGCGGGCTTTGCCAGCCGGGCTTCTGTTGTTGCTCATAACCCGCAAACTGCCTTGGGGTGCATGGTGGTGGAAAAGCGTGGTGCTCGGCGCCCTGAACTTTACCTTGTTCTGGGCCATGCTGTTCGTTTCCGCTTATCGGTTGCCGGGCGGTGTCGCCGCCACCGTGGGCGCCGTTCAGCCATTAATCGTGATTGCGCTGGCACGACTGGTGCTGGCGACGCCAATGCGCGCGGCCGCTCTTTTCGCAGGCTTTGCGGGTATGGCCGGCGTCGCGCTTCTGGTATTGACGCCACAGGCGCGCCTTGATCCCATCGGCATCGCCGCGGGTCTAGCGGGTGCGGCATCCATGGCCTGCGGCACGGTGATGAGCCGCCGTTGGCAGCCACCTGTGCCGCCCTTGACCTTCACCGCCTGGCAGTTGACCGCCGGTGGCGTCTTGCTGCTACCGCTGGCGCTGGCGTTCGATCCACCGCTTCCGCCGCTGACAATGAACGCCGTCGCCGGATTTGTCTGGCTGGGACTGGTGGGTGGCGCCCTGACCTATCTTCTCTGGTTCCGGGGCCTGGCACGGCTTGGGCCCGCGGCGATTTCGGGGCTGGGCTTTCTGAGCCCGCTCGTTGCCGTTCTGCTCGGCTGGCTGTTATTGGGACAAGGGCTGAGCCTTGTTCAAAGCATCGGTGCCGTTGTCGTGGTGGCAAGCGTTTGGCTCGGCCAAAGGGCCAATATACCGACCAAGACAAGCAAGTGAACCGCACCACGCCTGAAGAATGCCAACAAAAAAGGGGCCGTTGAGCCCCTTTTTCCATAGTCCTTGCGAAGCGTCAGGCGCGCAGCGTGCCGCCGGTGGCCTTGGCAACGCTGGCGACAACCTTGCCGGTCAACACCTCGAAATCCTCATCCGTCAGCGTGCGGTCGGACGGCTGGATCGTCACCTCGATGGCGATGGACTTCTTGTCCTCGCCGAGGCTTGCCCCCTCGAAAACGTCGAACACATTGACGCCGGTGATGAGCTTGCGGTCGGCACCCTGCGCGGCGCGCAGCACCGCACCGGCTTCCACCGACTTCTCCACCACGAAGGCAAAGTCGCGCTTCACCGCCTGGAAGGGCGAGAGATCGAGCGGCGGCTTGGTGCGGGTCGCCTTCTTTTTCGGCTCCGGCATGGCGTCCACGAAGACCTCGAAACCGCAATAGACACCGGCGATATCAAGCGCGGCGAGCGTTTTCGGATGGAACTCGCCGAAATAGCCGAGCACCACCTTCGGACCCATCTTGATCGTGCCCGAACGGCCCGGATGATACCATTCCGGCGCCCCGGTCTCGAACTGCACATTGCTCATGGGCAAGCCGCAGGCTTCCAGAACAGCGAGCGCATCGGCCTTGGCGTCATAAACGTCCACCGGCTTGCCGCCGCCCTTCGATGCGTTCGACCACATGCGGCCGGCACCGGCAATCGAGGCCGTGCCGCGACGCACGCCGCCGGCAACCCGGCGCTGGCCTTCCGGCTTGTCGCTCTCATAGGTGCCGGATACCTCGAAGATCGCCACATCGCCATAGCCCTTGTCGGCATTGCGCTGTGCAGCCGACAAAAGGCCGGGCAGCAGCGAGGGGCGCATATCCGACATATCGGCGGCGATCGGGTTGGCAAGCTTGAGCGCCGCGCTTCCGCCGCCGAAGAGCTTCGCCTGATCTTCGGAAATGAAGGACCAGGTGACGGCTTCCAGCATGCCGCGCGCGGCGAGCGCACGCCTGGCGGTGCGGGTGCGGATCTGAAGCGTCGTCAGGATGCGGGCATTGACCGTGCCGATGGCTTCCAGCGGCGCGGGCTTGATCTTGTCGACGCCGTGCACGCGCATGACCTCTTCCACCAGATCGGCCTTGCCATCCACATCCGGACGCCAGGAGGGGACGGACACCGTGAGACGTTCGCCGGAACCTGCGACGCCGAAGCCCAGACCTTTCAGGATTTCAGCGCTTTCGGCACTGGAAATCTCAAGGCCCGTCAAACGCTTGACTTCCGAGACCGGGAAATCGATCGTCTTGGCCTCAAAGCCGCGATAGCCGACCAGCGTCGCCTTGGATGCGGTGCCGCCGCAGAGTTCGAGCACCAGTTCGGTCGTGCGCTCCAGACCGGGCATCATGTATTCCGGGTCAACACCGCGTTCGAAGCGATAGCGCGCATCCGTGATGATGCCGAGCGCGCGGCCGGTGCGGGCAATGTTGATCGGATCCCACAGCGCGGATTCGATGAGAACGTCGGTCGTGTTCTCATCGCAACCGGAATGCTCGCCGCCCATGACACCGCCGATGGATTCGACGCCGTTGTCATCGGAAATCACCACATTGGCCGGGCCGAGCCTGTACTCGCGCTGGTCGAGCGCAAGGATCGTCTCGCCTTCCGTCGCGCGGCGCACCACGAGATCGCCCTTGACCTTGTTCGCGTCGAAGACGTGCATCGGGCGACCCTGATCGAAGGTCATGTAGTTGGTAATATCGACCAGCGCGGAAATCGGGCGCAGGCCGATAGCGCGCAGGCGCTTCTGCATCCAGGCCGGCGACGGGCCGTTCTTCACGCCGCGCACGAGGCGAAGCGCAAAGCCGGGGCACAGGCGCTGGTCGTCCAGTTCGATCTTCACGGCGGTCGTCAGTTCGCCCTCAACCTTGAAGGACGGGATCGGCATCGTCTTCAGCGTACCGAGACCAGCCGCGGCCAAATCGCGGGCGATACCGTAGATCGAGGTGCAATCCGGGCGGTTCGGCGTGAGGTTGATCTCGATGACCGGATCGTCAATGCCAGCATAGGCGGCAAACGACGTGCCGACCGGCGCATCCTCGGGCAGGTCGATGATGCCGTTGTGATCGTCGGAAATGTCGAGTTCCTTTTCCGAGCACATCATGCCGTGGCTTTCAACACCGCGGATCTTTCCGACCGACAGCGTGACATCGATGCCCGGAACATAAGTGCCCGGACGCGCCAGCGCGCCGACGAGACCGGCGCGGGCATTCGGCGCGCCGCAGACGATCTGCACCGGCTTGCCGTCACCGGCATCGACGGTCAGCACCTTGAGGCGGTCGGCCTCCGGATGCTTTTCGGCGGCAAGGACCCTGGCGATAACGAAGGGCTTGTAAGCCGCCTTGTCATCGACATCCTCGACCTCAAGCCCGATGGCCGTCAGCCGTTCGCAGATCTGTTCAAGCGAGGCATCCGTTTCCAGATGTTCCTTCAGCCAGGAGAGCGTGAATTTCATGATCTATCTCCTCAGGCGCTCATCAAGCACTCAGGCCGCCAAACAGGGTCGGCATGTCGAGCGGGCGGAAGCCGTAGTGGTTCATCCAGCGCACGTCGGCGTTGAAGAAGTCGCGCAGGTCGGGCATTCCGTATTTCAGCATGGCAATGCGGTCGAGGCCCATACCCCAGGCAAAGCCCTGGAATTCGTCGGGATCGAGGCCACCGGCCTTGAGCACGTTCGGGTGAACCATGCCGCAGCCGAGGATTTCCATCCAGTCATTGCCTTCGCCGAACTTCACCTGACCGCCGGAGCGGTCGCACTGGATATCGACCTCGAAGGACGGCTCCGTGAAGGGGAAGAAGGACGGACGGAAGCGCATGGTGACGGACGGCACTTCGAAGAAGGCCTTGCAGAATTCTTCAAGCACCCAGCGCAGGTTGCCGACATGGGCCTTGCGGTCGATCACCAGACCTTCGACCTGATGGAACATCGGCGAGTGGGTAGCGTCGCTGTCCTGGCGATAGGTCTTGCCGGGAATGACGATGCGGATCGGCGGCTTCTGCGCTTCCATGGTGCGCACCTGCACCGGCGAGGTGTGGGTGCGCAGAACCTTGCGCTCACCCTTCTCGTCCGGATTGAAGAAGAAGGTGTCGTGCATTTCGCGGGCCGGGTGACCCTCCGGGAAATTCAGCGCCGTGAAGTTGTAATAGTCGGTCTCGATATCCGGACCTTCGGCGATGGAGAAGCCCATGTCGGCGAAGATGGCGGTGATCTCGTCGACGATCTGGCTGATCGGATGGATACGGCCGCGCTCGGCGGGCGAGGAGCGCACGGGCAGCGACACATCCAGCGTTTCGGCCTTCAGGCGCGCGGCAATGGCGGCGTCCTTCAACTCGGCCTTGCGGGCGGCGATCGCGTCTGTGACTTCGGCCTTCAGGGCGTTGATGGCGGCGCCACGGGTCTGGCGCTCTTCCGGCGTCATCGCGCCCAGCGTCTTCAGGAGTTCCGAAACCGAGCCCTTCTTGCCGAGTGCGGCGACGCGCACGGCCTCGATGGCGGCTTCGTCTCCGGCACCCGCGACTGCCGCCAGAAGCTCATTCTGCAAATTGGTGAGTTCAGTCATTTAATCCTGCCTTGCCGACCGGTACGCTGTCTTGCCCGATGGCCTTTTGAAGATAACCGGTAGCCACGATGAAACGTCGCAGATCACTACCCATACGCACGCGGCCAATCAACCGGGCAAAGGGCAAAAATCGCGCGGCGAAGCGTATCAGCGACCGAAGTTCCGCCTTTGCCCCGGCGGGTGCTTCCGCCGTCCAGGCTTGATAGGCGCGTTCAAGCGTCGCCTCGCCCTCAATGGAGCGGGTGGCGAGCTGGAAAAACAGCACCCAGAGGTCACGCGCCTGCGCCATGGCCCGTGGCATGACCGCCTCCGGCTCCTCCTCGAAATCGATGAAGCCGATACGGCCATCGATCACCGTCATGTCACGCGGATGCGGGCGGCCATGGCAGAGTCCTGCCGCGTGCAATCGCCCGAGTTCGGCGGCGCAGGCCACGAGAAGCGCCTCATGCACCGCTGGTTGCTCGTCCCTCAGCGCCCGAAGCTTGTTCTCCACGGAAGGGCTGGTATCGGACAGGATGAGCGCCGTCGGCGAACTGTAGAGCACGACGGGCACGGAAAAGCCCTTCGCCGCGAAACGGGCAATGCGGGCCTCTTCCTGACGGATCATGCCGGCCGGCGTGCGGCGCGGGGCCAGCCGGAAGGCGGCGGGCAAAAAGCGGGTGAGCGGCGCATAGAGCCGCTGCCAGAAAATGGCGCCTTCCGTGCCGTAGCGCTTGATCCAGACGGTGCGACGCGAAAGCTCGACGCGCTGCACCCGCCGGCTGGCGTCGGCAAGGCCAGCCACCAGCAGCGCGATGTCGGCGTCGCTCACATCGGGAATGGATGAAAGTTGTCCTGTTTCCAAAACGCCGCCTCCCCGCGACATGCCCAGCGCACAAACGAAAGAACCCGCGCCTTTCGGACGCGGGTTCTTCAATGAAGCGTCTGAAAAGCGCGGTTTACTTGACCGCAGCTTCAAACTCGTTGGCCGAACCGGCTTCCTTGAGGTACTCAAGGCCCTTCTTGGCAGCATCGACCAGAGCCTTGAAGGCTTCCGGCTGATGAATGGCGAGGTCGGAGAGGACCTTGCGGTCGACTTCGATGCCAGCCTTGTTCAGACCATCGATGAAGCGGCCATAGGTCAGGCCGAATTCGCGGACGGCAGCGTTGATACGCTGAACCCACAGGGCGCGGAAGTTGCGCTTCTTGACCTTACGGTCGCGGGTTGCATACTGACGCGAACGGTCAACCGCAGCCTTGGCGGCGCGGATCGTATTCTTGCGGCGGCCGTAAAAGCCTTCAGCAGCCTTCAGAACCTTCTTGTGCTTGGCGCGGGAAGTAACGCCACGTTTTACGCGAGCCATATCATGATCTCCTTATTGCTCGTTGGGCGACGGGTCTTAGAGACCGTTCGGCAGGTAGTTCTTGACGACCTTCTTGGCATCAGCCTCGGCCAGAACCATCGTGCCGCGAGCATCGCGGATGAACTTGTTGGTACGCTTGATCATGCCGTGGCGCTTGCCGGCAGCGGCTGCCAGCACCTTGCCGGTGGCCGTGATCTTGAACCGCTTCTTGGCGGCAGACTTCGTCTTCATCTTGGGCATTTTGCTACTCCGTTCTTGTGTGGGCTGAACCGGTGACGAAACCGGATCTGCCGAGCATTGAAAACGGCCACGGCATGCCCTGCCGGGCCGTTCGAACGGGCGGCTTATAAACGCGAAGTCACAAAAGTGCAACGGTTGAATCGGATCAAACCGCAAGCACCGTCTCGATTGCCGCCGCATGGGCGAAGAGAGCGGCGTCGCGGCCCCCGGCTGCGGCCAGCATCAGACCCGCCGGCGCCTCGCCGCGCCGGTGCATCGGCAGCGAAATGGCGCAGCCGTCGAACATGTTCACCACCGCCGGATTACGCAGCATCGTCTGGTTGACGTGGGTGAAGAGATCGAGGTTCTCCTCCAGCGCGGCAATCGCCGGCGGCACGATGGGCACCGTGGGCATGGCCAGAACGTCATAGGAGGCAATCGCCGCCTCGACACCGGAAATCAGCGCGGCGCGCAGCTTCAGTGCATCGACGTAATCGGCGCCGGTCTGGTCCTTCGCCTTGACGAGACGGGCGAGGACGCGCGGATCGTATTTCGCCGCCTGCCGTTCGATGATGTCGTGTTCACGATGCCAGGACCAGGCCTCGGCAGCGGAGAAGCCGCCCTTGGCGTTGATGGCCGCCACCAGTGCAAACTCCTTGAGCGGCAGATGGGTGACGAGCGCACCGGCCTGCGACAGCGCATGCAGCGCCCGGTCGAAACATTGCTGGACATGGGCATCCAGCCCATCGAGCATCACCGTCTGCGGCACGGCGATGCGCATGCCCTTCAGCGTGGAGACCTTCCCCTCGCCCACCGGCAGGCCGGCGAGTATATTGTGCACGATGCGCGCGCATTCGACGGAATTGGCCAGCGGGCCGATGGAATCGAGCGTGGTCGAGAGCGGCACCACGCCTTCGCGCGGCACGGTGGAGGCTGTAGGCTTGTAGCCGACGACACCGCAAAGAGCGGCCGGGATGCGGCAGGAGCCGCCGGTATCCGAACCGATGCCGATGGCGGCCATGCCATCGGCCACCGAAACGGCGGCCCCGGAGGACGAACCGCCGGGAATGCGGCGGGTTACACGATCGAAGGGCGCCGCCGGCGTACCATAATGCGGATTGATGCCGATGCCCGAAAAGGCGAACTCTGTCATGTTGGTGCGGCCGATGACGATGAAACCGGCGGCGCGCAACCGGGCAACGACCGGCGCATCAACCTCGGCCGGCTCGGCATCTGCCAGCGCCGTGGAGCCGGCGGTCGTCACGTCGCCGGCGATATCAGCGAGATCCTTGATCGAGATCGGAATGCCGGCAAAGGGCGACGGCGCAATGCCGGCCTCGCGCATCTGGTCGATGGCGCTGGCGGCTACCAGCGCATGTTCGGAATGAACCTTGATGAAGGCACGCTCGCCCTCACCCTCCGGATCGGCAATCCGGTCGAGGCATTCGCGCACCAGCTTGCGGGCGCTGGTACGGCCCGTGGCCAGATCTTTTGCCAGCGCTCTGAGGGTCATCGTTTCAGCCATGCTTGCAGTCCTTCATCCCCGGGGCGGAGCCGCTCAAAGCAGTACCGCCGATTTCAAAGTCTATTCATGCGGGAAGAAGCGACGATGTAAAGAACTTCCTGCCCTTGACGAAAGGCCGAAGCTGATACAATTAACAGAGGCTACCGCCGCAGTACGACAGCGCGGCGGATGGAACCCTGGTGCCGGGCCCCTCTGGCGAGAGTTTTTACGGCGCTCTCGTGATGTCGGTACCGCCTGCAAATAAGCCGGCGGATATTGTCTGCCATGACCATAAGCAACATGCTTCGCATGCGCGCCTCGGGCCGCGTGCCTTTTTCGTTTGTCCCTGCCCTTTCCCCTGAATTCCGGGAGGTCAGCCGATGAGCCTGTCATCCAACCCGCAATCAGCGGCCCACAAGTCCACGCTCAGCTACTTTACCTGGGCCTTCGCCTTCACCGCCATCGGCCTTGCGCTCGGCGCCTGGCTCGGTTGGTCGTCCACCGGCACGCTGGCCGGCATGGGCACGGTGTTCTTCATCTGCGTCGTGCTCGCCGTTCTCGAAATCTCGCTGTCCTTCGACAACGCGATCGTCAACGCCAACAAACTCAAGGACATGACGCCCGAGTGGCAGCACCGGTTCCTGACTTGGGGCATCATCATCGCCGTGTTCGGCATGCGCATCATCTTCCCGCTCGCCATCGTGGCCATCGCCGCCAAGATCGGCCCTTGGGAGGCTCTGGTTCTGGCCGCCGCCAAGCCGGAGGAATATGCCCGTATCATGACCGATGCCCACCTGCCGATCGCAGCCTTCGGCGGCACGTTCCTGATGATGGTCGGCCTGACCTACTTCTTCGACCATGAGAAGGATGTGCACTGGATCCAGTGGCTCGAAAGCAAGATGGCGCGCGCCGCAACGATCAAGGGCGTGGAAATCGGCATCGTGCTCCTGCTCGTCGTGTTGTTCTCCAACCTGCTCGACGGACAGGACACCGTGACCTTCATGACCTCGGCGATCTACGGTCTCGTCACCTATCTCGCCGTGGAAGTGCTGGGCGGCCTGCTCGACATGTCGCAGAAGTCGATCGCGGCAACCGGGGCAAAGGGCGGCTTCGGCGCGTTCCTCTACCTTGAAGTGCTGGACGCCTCGTTCTCTTTCGACGGCGTGATCGGCGCCTTCGCGCTGACGCAGAACCTGTTCATCATCGCTATCGGCCTTGGCATCGGCGCCATGTATGTTCGCTCCATGACCATCATGCTGGTGGAAAAGGGTACGCTGGCCGAATACCGCTACCTCGAACACGGCGCGTTCTACGCGGTGCTCATCCTCTCGGTCATCATGTATGTGCAGACGCTTGCCCACATTCCGGAAGTCATCACCGGTCTCGGCGGCGCAAGCCTCATCGGCATCTCCTTCTGGGCCTCCGTGCGGCACAACCGCAAGGAACGGGAAGCAGAGGCGATGGGTGCAACGCACTGACGGGACAAGAAAGGGCGGCAACAAGCCGCCCTTTTTCTTTCCTTCTTGATTTGGTGTCGATATATCGGCATCGCCAACCATTTTGCAACGCAACACGCATTTTGCCCGAACGGTCAAATTTTTCGTTTGCGCCGCCTCCCTGCGAGAGGCATCCTGTCGCAAGCAAAATTTCAAAAGCAGTTGGATTTTCATTATGACAGCGGATGCAATCGTCCTTGGAGCCGGCATTATTGGCGTTTCGACGGCCCTTCAACTCGCGATGCGCGGCAAGTCCGTCGTGCTGGTCGACCGGAAGGAACCGGGGCTCGAAACCTCCTTTGGCAATGCCGGCCTCATCCAGCGCGAGGGCATCTTTCCCTATGCCTTCCCGCAGGGGCTCGACGTTCTGTTCCGCTATGCATTCAACGACCAGATCGACGCGCGCTTTCACTGGTCGGCCCTGCCTTCGGTCGCGCCGTTCCTCGCCCGATACTGGTGGAATTCCAATCCCGAGCGTCACAAGACCATTGCCCATTCGTATGCTCCACTGATCGAACGGAGCGTCAGCGAGCATGACACGCTGATCGCCGCCGCCGGTGCCGAACACCTGATTGCCCGCAAGGGCTGGAAGGAAGCCTATCGCACCGAGGCGCGTCGCGACGAGGATTTCCGGATGGCCGACAAGCTGTCGCGCGAATTCGGCATCGGCTTCCAGACGCTGACTTCGGAGGAACTGGCGGCGGAAGAACCCCATCTGGCGCCGGTCTTCAAAGGCGGCCTGAAATGGACCGACCCCACCTCGGTTCTCGATCCGCGCGGCCTGACACTCGCCTATGTCGAGCACTTCAAGCATCTCGGCGGGCGCTTCGTGATCGGCGATGCCTCGAGCCTCGCGACGGGCCCGAGCGGCAGAGGCTGGCAGGTGGTGACACAGGACGGCATCATCGAGGCTGAGCAGGCGGTGATCGCCACCGGCCCATGGTCGGACGACATTACCGGGCGGCTTGGCTATTCCTTCCCGCTCGGCGTCAAGCGCGGCTACCACATGCATTACGGCACCAAGGACAATGCCACGCTGAACGGCTGGACCATGGATGCCGAGCGCGGTTATTTCCTTGCGCCGATGACCAAGGGCATTCGCCTGACGACCGGGGCGGAGTTTGCGCTTCGTACCGCGCCGAAGACACCGGTTCAGCTTGAAAAGGCCGAACGCATCGCCCGCTCCATCTTCCCGCTCACCGAACGGCTGGACGCCGAACCATGGATGGGATCGCGCCCCTGCACGCCGGACATGCTGCCGGTCATCGGCAAGGCGCCGCGCCACGCCGGCCTGTGGTTTGCCTTCGGCCACGCCCATCACGGCCTGACGCTTGGTCCGATTACCGGCCGTGTCATTGCCGAAGCCATGTTTGGCGAAACGCCGGTCATCGACATCACGGCCTTCCGTGCCGAGCGCTTCAATCCTTAGGGTTTGCCGCACTGCGGTTGCTTTCCGCAGCCGGATGGGGCAGACTTGAAAGCGTCCAAGTCCGCAAAGACGGCGGACGAAACGGCTGGCGGAGCCTATCCGGCAGCCGCAAGAACAAGGGGACCGGCTTCATGCCACGCTTTCTGACCTACGCCGCAGAGACAGGCGATTAGCGTAACGACCTGAACGGACGACGCTTTTTCTCAAGCCTCTTCCGATCGTTCCGGGCGTCTGAACGGCCAAACTTCAAAGGTCCGCGCCCCTTCCCCATGGCATTCGAATGACTGAAGACGGCGCAATGTGCCGGCCCTTCGCATTTGGCTTCATGCGTGCTGCGCCTTGCGCGGACGAAACGCCGGGGAACGATTGGATGCAACAACCGGTGCCCAATGGATATTGCCCAAAAAGCAAAAGAATTCCTCGACCAGAACCCTGATATCGAACTGCTGGAAGCCTTTGTCATCGACGTGAACGGCATGCCGCGCGGCAAGTGGATACCCCGCGAGCGCGCCTTTGACGTTTTGACCAAGGGCATGGCCATTCCCCGCTCCGTCTATGCGCTGGACGTGTGGGGCCGCGACGTGAACGCCGCCGGCCTTGCCGAAGGCACGGGCGACCCGGACGGCATCTGCTTTCCGGCCATCGAAACCCTGTCGCGCGTCACCTGGCTGCAGCGGCCGACGGCGCAGGTGCTGCTTGGCATGAAAAACACCGACGGCACCGGCTATTTCGCCGATCCGCGCCATCTGCTGCAACAGGTCATGGCCCGTTACAAGGCGGTGGGCCTGACGCCGGTGGTCGCGACCGAACTGGAATTCTACCTGATCGACCCCGTGCGTTCGGCGCTCGATCCGGTGCGCCCGCCCAACAGCCGTGAAGGCCGCTGGCACACCGGCCAGACGCAGGTTCTCTCGATTTCCGAACTTCAGGATTTCGAGGCCGTGTTCCACGATATTTCCGCCGCCTGCCGGGCGCAGGATGTGGCTGCCGACACGACATTGCGCGAAAACGGTCCCGGCCAGTATGAAATCAATCTCAATCACGTTCCCGATCCGCTGCGCGCCGCCGATTATGCGCTTCTTTTGAAGCGTATCGTCAAAGGCGTGGCGCGCCGCCACGGGCTGGATGCCACCTTCATGGCCAAGCCCTACGGCACGCAGGCCGGTTCGGGTATGCATGTCCATTTCTCCATGCTCGACGAGATGGGCCGCAACATCTATGTGGGCGAGGACGGGCCATCCGAGGCGCTGATGCATTCTGTCGGCGGTCTGTTGGACAACATGGCAGCGAGCATGGCGATCTTTGCGCCGCATGCCAATTCCTATCGCCGCCTGCGGCCGTCCGAACATGCGCCCACCTATGCCTCGTGGGGCTTCGACAACCGCTCCGCCGCCGTGCGCGTCATCACGGCCTCAAGGCCCGCGACCCGTATCGAGCACCGCGTGGCCGGCGCCGACACCAACCCCTATCTGGTGCTGGCAATGATCCTCTCCGCAGCCCTTGCCGGCATGAAGGAAAAGATCCGCCCCGGCGGCGCCATCAGCGGCGACGATCACGGCGCGACCCATGAGGCATTGCCGACAAACTGGGCTCAGGCGGTGCATAATTTCGCCCGCTCCAGCTTCGCCTATGCAGCGCTCGGGCCGCAATATCGCTCGCTCTACACGGCCTGCAAGGATCAGGAAATCGCTGAATTTTCGCTGCGCGTAACCGACGTCGAATACGACGCCTACATTCGAACGGTGTAACCCATGACCGCACAGATCACCTCCCCCAACAATCCCGGCCACACCGCCTCCTGGTATGCCTGGTCGGCCAATGACAAGACCATCCGTCCGACGCTGGAAGGCACGCTCGAAGCCGACATCTGCGTCGTCGGCGCCGGCTTTTCCGGCCTTTCCGCCGCGCTGACACTGATCGAGAAGGGTTATTCCGTCATCGTGCTGGAAGGCGAGCGCATCGGCTTCGGCGCGTCCGGTCGCAATGGCGGCCAGATCGTCAATGGCTACAGCCGCGACATCGGCACGATTGCCCGTCGCTATGGACCGGACAAAGCCGCAAAGCTCGGCGCCATGTCGCTGGAAGGCGGCCATATCATTCGTGAGCGGGTGGCGAAGTACGATATCGCCTGCGACCTGCGGCAAGGCGGCTTCTTTGCCGCCTTCACCGAAAAGCAGATCCGCGAGATGGAGGCCCACAAGGCCACCTGGGAAAAGCACGGCCATACCGGCCTGCAAATGGTGTCGAAGGCCGAGGTCCACCGCTACGCCAGGTCCGACCGCTACGTCGGTGGCATGATCGATACGTTAGGCGGCCACTTCCACCCGCTGAACTACGCGCTCGGCGAAGCCGCCGTGATCGAGCGGCTGGGCGGGCGGATTTTCGAGAACTCGCGGGTGTTGAAGATCGACACCGGGGCTTCGCCCTCCGTGCAAACGGCAAAGGGTTCGGTGAAGGCGAAATATGTGCTGGTCTGCGGCAATGCCTATCTCGGCGAGACGCTGCCAGAGGTTTCGAGCCGCATGATGCCGGTCTCGAGCCAGGTTCTGACCACCGAACCGCTCGACGCAAGGCTGCTTGAGAGCCTGCTTCCCGCAGATTACTGCGTCGAGGACGCCAATTACGTGCTCGATTATTATCGTCGCACCGCCGACAACCGCCTGCTTTATGGCGGCGGCATCAATTACGGCGGGCGCGACCCCAAGGATATCGTCGCCTACATCCAGCCGAACCTCGTAAAAACCTTCCCGCAGCTTGCCGGCGTCAAGATCGACTTCGCGTGGAGCGGCAACTTCGCGCTGACGCTGACCCGCATACCGCATATCGGCAGACTTTCGCCCACCGTCTATTTCTCGCATGGCGACAGCGGCCATGGCGTGACGACGACGCAACTTCTGGGCAAGATTCTGGGCGAAGCCGTTTCCGGTCAGGCGGAACGGTTCGATGTCTGGGCTTCACTGCCCAACCTGCCATTCCCCGGCGGCAAGACGTTCCGGGTTCCGCTCACCATGCTCGGCGCTTGGTGGTACGGGCTGCGCGACCGGTTGGGGGTTTAAAAAAGCTCTCCAGCGCTTGCGCGCCCTCATCCGCCTGCCGGCACCTTCTCCCCGATGGGGAGAAGGATCGATCCGAACCGTATTCCTCGTCAAACAGCCCGCAGCGCCCTGACGGCATAGGCCACAACCGCATCCGTGGTCTGGTCTATGTCGACGCGAATGCAATCGGGTTCGCCGAGTGGCGGCTCCAGCGTCGCGAACTGACTGTCGAGCAGGGTGGTCGGCATGAAATGGCCCTGTCGCGCTGCCATGCGTCCACCAATCAGTTCGCGGCTGCCATCCAGCCACACGAAGGCGAGCGGTTCACCCGCACCGGCGCGCAGGCGGTCGCGATAGAGACGCCGGAGCGACGAGCAGGTGACGACGACGCCCTGCCCCTTGGCGCGGGCCGCGCGGATGGCCGAACCGATCAGGTCGAGCCAGGGCATGCGGTCTTCGTCCCGCAACGGCAGACCGGCGCTCATGCGGGCAATGTTTTCGGACGGGTGCAGCGCATCCCCCTCGATCATCGTGTAGTCCAGTTCCACGGCAATACGGGCTGCAACAGAGGACTTTCCACAGCCGCTGACCCCCATGACGATCACGACACCCGGCATCATCCGTTTTTCTCCTCGCGTTTCACCCGGCCCATTACCCAGGGCATCAGGAATGACAGAAAGATCAACCGGATGACGTGGTGCGACCCGACATAGGTGGTGTCGACATGCATCATCACGGCCATCGCGGCCATGGTTTCCAGCCCGCCCGGTGCAAAGGCGATGAGCGCGGCATTGAAGGGAACGCCCGTGACCCACGAAACGAAGGCGGCGCAGGCCGCCGCCATGATCGTCACCACCACCGTCGTCACTGCGCCGGCAATGAAGGCGGTGCGCATCGCGGCAATCGAGACGCCGGAAAAGCGGGTGCCGATCAGCGCGCCGATGATGATGTAGACCGGGTTCATGATCCAGACCGGTACCTGCCCCGAAATGAAGCCGCTGACATGAGGAATGGCCGAGGCCGCAACCCCGCCGAGCAGAAGCGCGGCGGGAAAATGCCAACGGGTGAAGAGCAGGCCGAGCCCGACGGCAACCGCTGTGACGATAGCCAGAACCGGCAGTTCCATTGCTACCTGCGGACCGGAGGAACCGGGCGTTGCCATGCCGAGCGCCGAAAGGATCGGCGGCACGGCAAGCGTCAACGCCATGACCCGCACGCTCTGGATCACCGCGATCATCGGCACATCGGCCTTGCTATCCGCACTGAGGCCTATGACGAAGCTGAGATGGCCGGGTGAAGAGGCGAGCAGCGCCGTCTTGCGGTCGATGCGGAAGAGATGCTGGAGGATCCACGCGGCGACATAGAGCAGCACCGTGACCATGACGATGACCATGACAAAGCTGAGCGGCCAGCGCTTGGCGGCAACGATAACCTCCGGCGTGACGGAGGCGCCCATGGAAATGCCGATGAGAAGGAAGCAGGCATTGCGCAGTTTGTGCGGAACCGTGAGCTTCGCGCCGGCCAGACCGGCGACCATCACCACAACGGCAGGACCGATCAGAAAGGGCGCCGGCGCACCCAGATACCAGGCACCTGACGCGCCCAGCGCACCAAACAGCACCGTCAGGGCAACGGCGCGAAACTCCGCACGATTCACGAATGCCATCCATGTCAAAGGCCGGCCCCGTAACGGGACCGGCCTGACGATGTATCCGCGATATTAGACTAAGGTCAAGTCTGCGACCGTCAGGCCGCCGGCTGTACAACCTGTTCCGGCAGGCCGAGCAGCGTGCCGATATGCGGACGGGCCTTGACCAGATCGTCGATCGTGTAGCCGGCCAGCACATCGAAGAAAGCGCCGAGCGCCTTGCGCAGCGCGGAATTCAGGCCGCAGCTATCGATGAGCGGACAATCGACATCGCCGTCGTCATCGAAGCATTCCGCCATGGCGAAGCTGTCTTCGGTCACGCGCACCACATCGAACAGGGTGATCTTGTCGGCGGGACGACCAAGCTTCACACCGCCGTTACGCCCGCGAACGGTTTCCACCAGACCGGCCTTGTTCAAGGGCTGGAGAATTTTGAACAGGAAGAGTTCGGAGACACCGTACGCCTTGGCGATCTCCGGAATACGGCTGAGCTGGCCATCATTGGCGGCGCAGTACATCAACATGCGAACGGCATAATTCGTCTGCTTCGTCAGGCGCATTGCGCACTCCCTTTTCAACGGTTGGGCAATATATAGTCGCTTCCCTTGTTTGGAACAATTCCAAAATACAAAAAAGCGCCATAATGCACGGGCGCATTGTCGCGGCTGGGCTAATCGAAGCCCCGCACCATCTTCCCCCGACCACCATAATCGGCAAACGGCGCATAGGAAAAGGGCCGGTCGCCCGGCCCTTTCCGCCTTTATCCACGCGGATGACGTTTATTTCATGACCGGGATGGAGAATTCAGCACCATCCTTGATACCCGAGGGCCAGCGAGCCGTGATCGTCTTGGTGCGGGTCCAGAACTTGATGGAGTCCGCGCCGTGCTGGTTCAGGTCACCGAAGGAGGAGGCCTTCCAGCCGCCGAAGGAATGGTAGGCGAGCGGAACCGGGATCGGAACGTTGATGCCGATCATGCCGATGTTGATGCGGGCGGCGAAGTCGCGGGCGGCATCGCCGTCGCGGGTGAAGATGGCGACGCCGTTGCCGTATTCATGCTTCATCGGCAGGGAGAGCGCTTCTTCATAGTTCTTGGCACGCACGACCGAGAGCACCGGCCCGAAGATTTCGGTCTTGTAGATGTCCATGTCCGGGGTCACATGGTCAAACAGCGAACCGCCGACGAAGAAGCCGTCTTCATAACCCTGAAGCTTGAAGCCGCGGCCATCGACCGCAAGCGTCGCGCCCTGGGCAACGCCCGATTCCACCAGAGCCTCGATGCGGGCCTTGGCTTCCTTGGTCACGACCGGGCCGAGATCGGCCTTCTCGTCGTTATAGGGACCGATGCGCAGGGCCTCGACCTTCGGGATGAGCTTTTCAACGAGGCGGTTGGCGGTTTCCTCACCGACCGGAACGGCCACCGAAATCGCCATGCAGCGCTCGCCAGCCGAACCGTAACCGGCACCGATGAGGGCGTTGGCAGCCTGATCGAGATCGGCATCGGGCATGATGATCATGTGGTTCTTCGCGCCGCCGAAGCACTGGGCGCGCTTGCCGTTCATGGCAGCCGTGCCATAGACGTAACGGGCGATCGGCGTCGAGCCGACGAAGGAGACAGCGCCGATATCCGGATCGGTCAGAATGGCGTCGACCGCGCTCTTGTCGCCGTTGACGACGTTGAGGATGCCTGCCGGCAGGCCGGCCTCGATCATCATTTCGGCCAGCAGAAGCGGCAGGGACGGATCGCGCTCGGAGGGTTTGAGGATGAAGGCGTTACCGCAGGCAATGGCCGGGGCGAACATCCACATCGGGATCATGCCGGGGAAGTTGAAGGGCGTGATGCCCGCGCCGACGCCAATCGGCTGGCGCATGGAATACATATCAATGGCCGGGCCTGCGCCTTCGGTGAATTCGCCCTTCTGGAGATGGGGAATGCCGCAGACGAATTCGCAGACTTCGAGGCCGCGAATGATGTCGCCCTTGGAGTCTTCGACCGTTTTGCCGTGTTCGCGCGACAGGACGTTGGCCAGTTCGTCCATACGTTCGTTAAGCAGGGCGACGAACTTGAAGAACACGCGGGCGCGGCGCTGCGGGTTCATGGCTGCCCAGGCCGGCTGGGCCGCCTTGGCGTTTTCGACGGCAGCGCGCAGTTCTGCGTCAGACGCCAGCGCGACCTTCGATTCAACTTCGCCGGTTGCCGGATTGTAAACATCCGCAAAGCGACCGCTGGTGCCGGCAACGTGCTTGCCGCCGATAAAATGACCGATTTCCCTCATGGCTCCTCACCTTCTCCGTTGGTGTTTTTTAAACTGGAGGGAAGGTGCACTTCAATTTGCGCCAAATCAATGACCTGCTATAAGCAACCATTGTGTAAATTTCGACATTTGAGGGCGCCATGAACTGGGATGACGTTCGCCTGTTTCTGGCTGTGGCGCGCAGCGGCCAGTTTCTGGCCGCCGCCCGGCGACTGGGTGTCAACCATGCCACGCTGGCGCGGCGGGTTTCGGCACTGGAAGCCGCGCTCGGCACCCGGCTTTTCGTACGCCGGCCGCAGGGCTGCGAGATGACCGAGGAAGGCGAACGGTTTCTGGCCGCCGCCGAGCGCATGGAAACGGAAATGCTGGCAGCGCAGGCGAGCCTCGGGCGCACGGACGCCGCCATTTCCGGCACCGTCCGCATCGGCGCGCCGGACGGGTTCGGCGTGTCGTTTCTGGCGCCGCGCCTCGGCAAGCTCTCCGAACGCCACCCGGAACTGAAGCTGCAACTCGTGCCGGTGCCGCGCTCCTTCTCGCTGTCGCGGCGCGAAGCCGATATAGCGATCACCATCGACCGGCCCGATCAAGGGCGGCTCGTTTCCTCAAAGCTCACGGATTATTCGCTCGGGCTTTATGCCGCCAAACGCTATCTCGACGGGCGGGAGCGGCCGGACAGCGTCGAGGCGCTACGGGATCATCGCCGCATCGGCTATGTGGAGGACCTGCTCTATTCCGCCTCGCTGGATTTTACCGGGGAGATCATGCGCAACTGGGATGCGGCGCTCGAAATCTCCTCCGCCACCGGCCAGTTCGAGGCGGTGCTTTCGGGCGCCGGCATCGGCATCCTGCACAATTACATCGCCCGCCACGTGCCGGCCCTGACACGCCTTCTGCCGGAGGTCGCCATCCAGCGGGCCTACTGGATCACCTACCACGAAAGCGCCCGCGAGCTTGCCCGCGTGCGCGCCGTGGCGGCTTTCATCCAGGAACTGGTGACGGCCGAGCGGAAGATCTTCCTTTAAGCCTTACCGGGTCTGTTCATCCGGGCCGGAAATGCGGTTGCGCGCCGCGGTCCAGGCATCCGCCGCCTTCTGCTTCAGGGCGGCCATGGTTTCCGTCGACTGCGTGGCCGAGGCCGTTTCCGTTGCGGCCACCTGCTCGCCCGGCAACGGCACCTTTGCCGCATTGAGAATGACAGGAGCAGGCTTTTCGGGCTGAAGCGGGGCCTGTGCGCGCAGCACCGGCGGCTCCGCCACGGTAACGGCCCTGCGCGGAGCGACCGGACGCGGTGCCGGCTGCTCCACCTGAACCCTGCGTGGCTCGGCAACGGGCGGCGCATAGGCCGCAGACAGGCTGCGCTCGGCCGGTACATCGAACAACATGTCATTGCCATAAAGCGGCGACCCGTTGGCAATCGTCGAACCGCGGAGATTGCGCAGCATGGCGATGGTGTCATTGGTCACCGGCTTCAGCGACAGGCTCTGCATGAGGAGCGGAATGCGCTCTTCGGAAATGCGCGCATCGCAAAAGCGCAGTCGCACCTGTGCCGGATAGGCTCCACCCAGCAGACGCCCGGCGGTGTAGCCCGTGCCGCTGGTGTTGGCGGCCTGCCAGCCATAGATGCAGGCGCCGCCATTGTAAGGGCCGGTAGCGTAGCCATAAACGCCATAGGGGTTCTCGCCGATAACAGGCGAAATCCGCATCGGCACACCCGGAAGCGCCCGGTTCATTTCGGCGACCAACTGGTTGCGGCTGGGCGCGCGGCGATAGCGACCGTCCACGCCCTTGCCACCCTCGACCACGATGACATTCTCGCCGGCGAGCTTTGTGGTGTTTGCGTAGACGATAACCTGACGGATCGTGTTCTCGCCGCCAGGCGCTGTCTGGCGCACCGAACGCGGAGCGCCCACCGCCGGGGCAAGCCCGGCCAGCGCATAGGAGGACGAGACTTCCTGCGTCAGCGCCGGGGCGGACGGACTGATCCCCCCCGATACCGATCCGGTGAGAAACGGATCTTCAACCGACGCACATCCGGCAAGTGTGGCCATCATGGCCGTGGTGATTGCCCAACGCATTGATTTTGCCCCTGTTCTGTTCATTTATTCTTGTTTTCATTTTTATTTCAGCGTCCGAGATCGTTGCCCAGCGCCGTCGTTTCCATCGCCTGGCGTGCTGCCGGGTTGCCGATGTATTGGGAAAGCCGCGTGAAGATCGCACGAGCTTCCCCGGTATGGCCGAGGTGGTAGTGCGCCCAGCCGCGCAGCATCGAGAGGTCCGCCGGTTCGGCGGCCACCTTCAGGCGGGCATTGAGGGCATCCAGCGTGCGCTGGTAGAGCTTGTGGTCGAAGGCCGAACGGGCACGCTGGAAGTAGATTTCCGCCCGCACTTCCCGGTCGCGGGTCGCACTCAGCGGATAGAGTGAAACGATGGATTCCGCATCGTCCGTCAGCTTGCCGCGCAGAAGCGTCAGCGCCATGCCATAGGCCGCATCGTGACGCACCTCGCCGCCACCGCGCAGACCGCGGGCGAAGGCATCGCGTGCCTCGGCCAGACGGTCGAGCCCGAGCATGCACCAACCCTTGACCAGCGATGCCTCGTTGTTCAGCGGCTGGCGGGCCTCAAGGCTTTGCAGATCCTGCACGCAGGCCTGATAGCGCTTGGCCTTGAAAGCCGCATAGTAGCTGGTCTGATTTTCTCCACCGGTCGTTCTGTCGGCCCGCACCGGGGCGGGAGCCGCTGCCATCGTAACCGCCGGTTTGGTCACGATGGCCGCCGGACGCGCTTTCGGCGTCTCGGCCACTTTTATATCTTCCCATATTTCGGGCCAGAGCGGTTCGAATTCCTGGCGCAGGACCGCCACTTCCGCCTTCTTGCCAAGCTGGGTCTTGGCGAGGACCAGACCCTTGAGGCGCGCAGGCGCCTGTTCCCATTCCATCGCCTTCTGGAACCAGGCTTCGGCGGCCTCGAACTGGCGCGAATTGTAGGCGTACCAGCCGAGAATTTCGGAATGGGGCGCCGACTTCATTTCGGTGATCGTGGCGCTGTAGCTTGCCACCACGTCGGCATCGATCTTGCCGATCTCGGGACGCGAGAAACGCAGCGACAGCGCGTTCATCAGGAATTCCGGATCGGACGACAGGTCCTTGATATGCTCAGCCGCTACCGCATAGGCTTCCTCGTCCAGCTTCTGCTCGGCGAGACTGAGGTAAAGACCCTTGGCATTGTCGGCATTGGCTTCGGCGTTGAGCGCCTGCTTGAACCAGCGCGCGCTTTCCACCGGTTGCTTGAGCTTGAGGTAATACCAGCCAAGCAGCGACAGGTCGGCAGGCGACTTCTGGCCATCGGCCACTGCGCGCATCTTCATGATGTCGGCTTCCGGCAGAGGGTCCTGGCGGGTCTTGTCGGCATTGAAGTCGCCAACCTCCCTGCGCAGCAGACCGAGCGCCACCGGCTGAAGCTTCGCCATCATGGCAGGCGTCGTGCCGATGCGGGTGACGGCGGCGCGGATTTCATCGGCGCTGAAGTCACGGGTCGCTTTCTGCAGGGTGGCGACGAGAATATCGTCGGGCAGCCGCTGGTCGCCCTCGCGGGTCAGGATGCCGCGATAGAGCGTCAGCAGACCGTCGGAGATACCGGTCTCGCGATAGGCATCAATCATCATCCACATGAGATCGGCTTCGGTTTCGCGGGCAGGATCAAGGCTGTTGCCGGCGTCGATGACCGCCGCCCAGTCCTTGCGCTCATAGGCGCTGGTCATGGCGACGCGCTGCTTGCGGCGGGTCATGGTATCGCGGAAATTGGCCGAGGGCTGCCAGCCGGCGAAAACCCGCGACATGCGCTGGATTTCGCGATCGATACCTTCGAAATCGTCCTTGTCGTAAAGCGCCCAGAGCGGGGCCTCATCGACATTGCGGACCGTGGGATCGGCATAGAGATCGGCGGGAAGCTGAAAGTCGGGATATTTCTGCTTCAGTCGCGCCGCTTCCTTTTCCACGCGGTCGCGCTGCTTCTGCTCCGCGTAGTAATAAAGCGCCGCCAGATCGACCTCATCGGGCTGGGCAACGGGTGTGCTGGCCGTGATCAGCTTGTCCGCATCCGGCATGGCGGTCGAAACCGGCTGCGCCCAGAGCACACCGCCATCGCGACCATTGTCGAACATGGTATCGACGGCGCGCAGCGTCATGGCCGAGTTGGTCAGAAGCTTGACGCTATCCTGCGCGACGGCAGGATCGATGGCGAAAGGAATGAGCAGCGACGAAGCGGCAAGAACTTTGAAAATGGTCGTCTTCTTCATTTTTCTGTCCTCACGCCCATCCGCGGCACGATGCGGCCCAGCCAGAGCGCGACCCCGGTCATCAGCCCGATCAGCAGCACGATGTAGAACTGGAAATTATCGGAGAACCACGCCGCAACGATGCGACGCAGGTTCAGGAAGCCCATGTCGGACAGGTCATAGACATACCGCGCGCCGGCGGCATGGGTGACCAGTTCGAGGTTTTCGGCGCCAATGGTGGCTGTGCCACCTTCCAGCGCCTGCCAGGCAGCGGGCGCCGTGAGACGGACAACGCCCTTTTCCAGATCCGCCGGATTGGCGGCCTTGACCACCGTCCAGGTGGCCGAGCCAAGCGGCGAACGGCTCTGGGTCAGCGTGGCCAGGGCGCCGCTCGTATCGTCGGCGGAGTGGGTGCCATTGCCATAATGCAGCCATTGACCGAAGCGGCCCGCTGCCCGACGGGCCCAGTCCGAAAGCTTGTCCGTGATGGACAGGTTTTCACGTTCCAGCGCGGTCGATGAGTGAAAGGCCTCGAGCAGCGAGCGGGAATCGCCTGCTGCCGTGGCCGTTGCCAGCGCGACATCCGCCACCGAAGCGGTCGTGACAGGATCGAGCCCGCCGGGACCCGACTGCGCCATTGCCACACGCGCGCCCTTGGCCGGAGCAAGCGCCGCCAGCGACAGGCCGGAGGAAATGACCAGCGCATCGCGGTGACGCCCTTCTTCCGGCTGCGAGAAGGTGATCTCGCCCGAAAGCGGCGCGCGGGCCGACTGGCTGAGCCGCGCCATCATGGTCATCGCGGCCCCCAGTGTGCGGGGATCGGAATTGTCGAGGAAAATGTCGAACGGCTTGCCAGCCGTGAAGGGATAGGCCGAGCCGGAGAAGGCGGCCAGATCCGGCAGGCGACCGATGCGGGCAAGAGCCGGAACGTGCAGTTCGGATTCATCCAGCAGGATGAAACGCGGACGGCTGTCGTCACGGGCCTGCGGCGCGCAGGCCGCATCGCTTTCGACCGGCAACTCGGCGATGATTTCAACCCGGTTCACGCCCGGATGGAAGGCCCGCAGCGGCAGTTCCAGCCGCTTGCCATTAAACTCCTCGCCGCGTGCATCGCGGAACGGATAGGAGCGCACGGCGTTGCCATTGACCCTGACCAGAAGCTGCGCGCCCGGCTTGAGGCCCGGTGCGGTTGCCCCCTTGAGAGCGAAATCAATGGCGCCATATTCCGCCGGATAGAAATCCGCCGGCATTTCGATGTCGAAATGCAGGTTGGACAGACGACCGGCGAAGGGCTGGGTGCGATAGCCCGTGTCCTTCAGCGTATAGCGGCTGGAGGGTTCGGCCACGAGCCGGCGGAAGCTTGCCGCATGCACACCGCTGTCGAAGCCTGCGCGCATCGGTCCGCTGACGGCATCGACCAGCTTGGCCTCGATATCTTCCCGACCCGTGCCGACAAGCAGAAGTGCCGCGCGGCCAGCGGCAGCATCGCGCACCGAAAGCCCGTCCGGGGCATTGTCGAGCATCGCCGCGATCGCGGGTGAGGCCCGATAGGTTTCCGGCGATCCGACATAGATGTCGATGCCCGCTCCCTGCCCCGGTTCGGAGCCGACGGAGACCGCGATGTCGGGACGGTTGAGATAAAGCGCCAGCGACTGGATGAGCGCCAGGCTTTCATTGGCGGCCAAAGCCGTTGCCTTGTCCCCCATGACGAGGCGGATATCGGTCACGCCGCCTTCAGAACGCCCGACGGACAGGAGATCCGCCACTGTGCGGAAGCCGCCAGCCGTCTGGGCGATGAAGCCGCTCGTCACCGGGTCGAATTCGGTCCACAGTTCGTAGGACGCCTCCAGCGAGCAATCGACGCGATGATGCTGGCGAACGCGGATGCGCGCCTCGTTGCGGCCTTCACGCAGAAGGTCGGCGGAAACCGCCACCGTTTCCGGCGCGAAGCCGTTCGGGGAGCGGATGGCGAAGGAGCCAAGAGCCTTGCCGTTGACCTCCACATCGACCACACCGCTTTCCGGCAGAACGGAAACCGCGTTGCGATAGCTGAGCTGCAACTGCCCGCCCGCCGCGCGCTGGGCGCCCGTCAGGCTGAAGGTGAGAACCGCACTGTCATCCTCGCCCGCAAGCCGCATGGCGCTCGTTGCCTGTTCGAAGGGAACAAGCGTCGTGCGGGTATTGGCGGCACGCGGCTCGCCCGGAAAGGGCTGCAGCAGTGGCAGGATGCTCGTCACGGGCTGCTGCCGGGATGCGGGTACATCGGCTGTGGCAAAGAGCTTGAGATCGGCGGCGATTGCTGCCGGACCTGCGAGCGCTGTGGAGGCGGCAAACACCGCCGCAGCAAGCGACATGCGTTTGATATCAGCCATAGATCTGGCCCTCCCTGAACATCGGATGCGCGTCCGGAAACTCTGTGACGATGGAGGTGCCGGCTTTTTCTCGGATGGTGATCGGAGCATCAGGGCGGGAAACGACCGGCTGTTCATGGATGAGGCCGAGCGCATAGCGCGTGCAGCGCAGCGTTTCGGTGAAGGACCACAGCGCAAAACGAGCCGTACCCTTGAAGAAGCCGATCGGCACCTGGCGGCGGGTCATGCGTTCCTGCAGGACGGCCTGTTCCGAGTACATCAGATCGGCGATGGCCATGAAGACCTCCGGCGTGCGTTCCTCGTAGGCAAAGCCGAAGACTTCCCCCTGCTCCAGATGGCGGCGCGACCGGGCGACGACATCGAAGGTCAGAGCGCGACCGTTCCGGCGCAGTTCGACAGTGGCCTTCGTTTCCTCGTTGAGATTGACGGGAAGCTGCTGGCCATCGAAGCGCAGGGCAATGCCACCGTTGGACACATCCTCGATGATGGCGGTGTAGACCGTGCCATCCCTGTGCAGCAGCGCCCGGCGCTTGATCTTGAGACGCTGGTTGCGACGCAGTTCGCGGCGTTCGGCAACGACACCGAGGGCGGCGCCGGCGAGGCCGAGATTGATGACGTTCCAGCCAGCCACGATCATCAGCAGATCGCCGGCCAACGGTTCCGTCATGTAGCGCCAGACGGAGTAGACAGCGCCGGCCAGAAGCACGAGGAAGATCGCGATATAGGGACCGGCAATCGGCGACAGGCCGCTCTTGTCCAGCGTCTGGCCCTTGGCCGTAACGTTGAAGGTCGGCTTGCGCGGATTGCGCACGACGCTGACGATGGCGCCGGCCAGCATGACCGACTGCACATATTCGTAGAGTTCCGACACCCACGGCCAGCGGACGCGACCGAAGAGGTAGCTTTGCATCGCCATGGACGCGACCATGTAGGTGACGGCGTAGGAGGCGAATTCGTAGATGTTCGACTCGTAGATCTCCAGCGAGAAGAAGATATAGAGCAGCGGCGCGAACATGAAGGTGAGGCGCGACAGCGGAAACAGCCAGAATAGGTTGATGCCGGCATAGGCGAAGCGCTGCGGCACCGTCAGGCCATGGGCCATGAACGGACGCTTGAGCAGCAGGATCTGCAACATGCCCTGACACCAGCGAATGCGCTGACCGATGAAGGACACCAGCGTTTCCGGCTGCAGGCCCGAGATCAGCGGCTTGTCGATATAGATGGAATGCCAGCCGTTGCAGTGGAGCGCGAGCGCGGTTTCGCAGTCTTCGGTAATGGATTCACCGGCAAAGCCGTTGGTGGTCTCCAGCGCCGAGCGGCGCAGAACGGCAGCCGAACCGCAGAAGAAGGACGCATTCCACTTGTCGAGACCGCGCTGCATGATCGAGTAGAACATTTCGTTCTCCGAGGGCATGCGGGCATAGGTGCGCAGGTTCTTTTCCAGCGGGTCCGGGTTCAGGAAGTTGTGGGGCGACTGGGCCAGGAAGAGCTTTTCGTCTTCCATGAAGTAGCCGACAGTTTCCTGCAAAAAGGTGCGGACCGGCGCGTGGTCGGCATCGAACACAACGACGAGATCGCCCTTCGAGACCTTCAGTCCTTCATTGAGATTGCCGGCCTTGGCGTGCTCGTTCTTCGCGCGGGTGGAGTAGATCGCCCCCATCGCCTCGCACAGCGCCTTGAGCTGGTCGTGACGGCGCAGGGCTTCGAGCGCCTTCTCAGGGTCGGCCTGATTGCGCTTGGCCTCGGTGCCGCCATCGTCCAGCAGATAGACGGTCAACTTGTCGGTCGGGTAGATCATCGACTTGGCGGCGGCAAGCGTTGCAGCAAGCAGTTCCGGCTCTTCATTATAGGTCGGGATGAAGACGTCGACGCTCGGCAGGTCGTCGCGACCGGAAAGCTTCGGCGCGGTGCGGCGCAGCGGATCGGCCAGCATGAAGAAGCTGACAGCCAGCATCAGCAGGCAGTACATTTCCGCGACGTAAAGCACGATGCCGGGAATGAAATTGAGCGGTTCATCGATGCTGGGCAGCGTCTCGGTGGTACGCCAGTAGGCGTAGCGCATCGCAAGGATGCCAGCGAATACGAACGTCGCCAGACGGAACGACGTGTTGTCCGGGCGGCTCATGGCGATGAACATGAAGCCAAGAACTGCAAAGCTCATTACAAGCTGGGCCTGCAAGCTGAGCGGTAGCCACAGCATGAACAGGCCTGTCACACCGGCAGTAATTGCCGGCCACTTAGCGCACTTCATGTGCCTCATTCCCCATTTTGTACGGAACGCTCTGCATCGAGCGCCATTCCACCATCGGAACGCACAAGAATTAGGGATCAAAGAGTCAATGAATCGCTAAGATTGCATCGCCTGCCCCGGAACCACGCAGGCGTGGTGAATGGCCGGTTAAACCGTATCGACGATATTTAACCATGAGGTCGGCCACCCGCCTTCAAACGGGCTCCGTCACAGCCGCAAAGCCGATGGAAGGCTTAGGGGAAGCCATTGAGGGAAAAGCGCATTCAGGACAGCGCGAACACAGGCCAGGGGTAAAGACCCTGTACCGCACATCTTTATGAAAGAGAGAATAATGGTACGGTTGGGGGGTCTCGAACCTCCGACCTCAGGTGCCACAAACCTGCGCTCTAACCAACTGAGCTACAACCGCACATTAACGCCAAAACCGCGTTACGGGCCGTCACATACGAGGTGTTCGGCGCTTTTGCAAGCCTTGACGATCGGTATTCTACAAAAAAACACAGACGCCAGGAAGACCCTTGGGCAATTAACCGTGTTACCCGATAGGCTTGCGCAGAGAATGGACCCTGAAGGCGTGCAAGGCTATTAATAATCTGTTAATAAGTCTTGCAGGAACGTCAATGGATCGCCCCATGGTCGACGCTTACTATCCGTTCATCGATATTGCCGTGCACGAGAAGGTGCGCGCACATTATGCCGCCGGTGATGCCCTTGCGCTGTTTTCCGCGGGTATGGAGCGCGTGTTGTGGGCCAATGGTGCGGGCGCCGCGCTGTTCGGCTTTTCGTCGGTCTATGATTTCATCGAACAGGGGCCGGACCGCCTGTCGGTTTTCTTCCGCCAGTTTCAGGCTTCCGCCGGCCGGCTGCGCGAACCGGGTGAAAGCCGCAGTTTCCTGATGCGCGCTTCGAGCGGTTTCCGCAGTACCACCGTCAGCGCCTCGGCCGAGGTTATCACCCTTGTGGATGGCGCGACCGCGCTTCTGCTTTCGACCCCCGCCGCGACGGCTGGAGGCACTCTGGCCAGCCGCGCGGGCGAGATGCTGGCCGGCCTCGATGACCCCGACACACATATGGCCGTTCTCGACGCCGATGGCGCGCTCGTCGCCGCCTCTTCCGGTTTCGAAGCGCTGGGCGTGACACCGCAGACGGCGCGCATGTTTGTCACTCTGGCTGCCAGCGACGCCGCCGGGCTGGTCAAGCGTCCCATTCCCACCCTGCGCGGTTATCTGCCCGCCGCCATTGCCCGTGTTTCTCACGATCTCAACCTGATCCTGACCGTGGAGCCGGAACCGGCAAGCGACGAGACCCGGCTGGATGTTGCCGATACCGCCACGCTGACGGAAGGCGCACCGACGATTATCGAGCCTGCACAGGACGTCGTGGAAGCGCTGCAGCCAGCCGCGGAAACGGCGTTGCCCGTGGCATTGCCCGAGCCGGCACCGGCAAGTCTGCCACTGCCGGATTACGAAGCTACGCTTGCCGCCATCGCCAAGATCGAGGAAATCGAAACGCAGCCCGCCGAAGACGAGGCCGATGCGGTTATGGACATGGCGGAAGAACCGACGCTGGAGATCGAGCAGGCTCCGGCTGCGCCTGTGAGCGATGCGCCTGCCGCCGATGTGCAAGCCACCCTCTCCTCGTTCCGGTTCGATCCGGACCGCCGCACCTTCCGCTTCGTGTGGAAGACGGATGCCGAAGGCCGTTTCAGCGATATTTCGGGCGAGTTCGCCGAGGCCGTCGGACCGCATGCCGCTGACGTCAAGGGGCAGTTCTTCACCGCTCTGGCCGAGCGCTATGGCCTTGATCCGGACGGTAAGGTGATCGAAGCGTTGGCCCGCCGCGACACCTGGTCCGGCAAAACAGTCTACTGGCCGGTGGAAGGCAGCCGCCTCAAGGTGCCGGTCGATCTCGCCGCCCTGCCCGCCTATGACCGCTCGCGGGAGTTCGATGGCTTCCGGGGCTTCGGCATCGTGCGCCCCGGCGATGCGGTGGAAGACGCCAACGGTGTCGGACTGACCATCGGTGTTACCGAGATTGCGGCCGAGAAAATGCCGGTGGACGTCGTTCCAGCCGTAGAAGATCCGACCCCGGATAGCGCCGACGCCCCCTTGGATGCGCCCATCGAGGCTGAGGAAACGACCTTCGACGCTGCTGATGACGTGCAGATGCCGGTTGCGGAAGTATCGGTCTTCTCCATGCCCGACGACGAGGCAACCGAGAACCTGCATCCGGAGATCGAGGCGGTCGAGGTCGGGTCCGAAGTGGCCGACGATCTTGCCCCGATGGATGGTCCCGATGCGGACATTGCTGTTGAAGAGACGATCGCGGCCTCGGATGAAGCCTCCGAAAAGCCTTCCCTGCAAGAAAGCATCAACGCCATAGATCCGTCCGAATGGCCGGAAGGTGAACCGCCAGCCCTGCGTTTTGTTGAACCGCCTGCGCCGGTGCAGTCCGACAAGATCGTCAGCCTGGAACAGCACCGCGCCAAGGCCTTTGAAAGCCTGACACCCGGCGAACAGGCGGCCTTCCGCGAGATCGGTCGCAAGCTCGAATCCTTCCGTCAGGCGGATGAGCCAGCCAACGAGACGGTTGAGGACCAATCGATCACCCCTGACGAGGTGGCGGCTGTAAACGATACCCCTGCCCCGACCGTCGAGGCAACGCAACCGGAAGAAGCGGTGATGGAGCCCGAGGCCGAAGCGCCTGCGGACATGATCGAGGCCCCGGCCACGCCTGCCGATGGCCTGACGCCAGCCGTTCTGGCGCAAATGCCCGTCGCGCTTCTGGTTCTGGCCGGCGATGTGCTTTACCACGCCAATCCGGAGTTCCTGCGCCTGACCGGTTACGACGACCTTGACGCGGTGCGCGATGTCGGTGGGCTCGATGCGCTCCTTCAACGCGGCGACCTCTCCGGCAAGGATCTGGCACCGGGGACCATGATGGTGGTGCGGGCCGATGACGAGATCGTGCCGGTAACGGCAAAGCTGCAATCCATTCGCTGGGAAGGCGCCACCGCGCTGATGCTGGCTTTGATGCCGCTCGAAGCGGGGCAGACGGCAAAGGCCGAGCCACCCGCCCCTGTGGCAGCCGTTGCAACGGATACGACCGCTGCGGACATGGCGCAATTGCGCGTTGAAGCGGACGAACTGCGCTCGATCCTCGAAACGGCGACCGATGGCGTCGTCATTCTCAGCCATGATGGTGAAATCCGCTCGATGAACCGTTCGGCCAGCGCGCTGTTCAACTATGACAACGACGAAACGCGCGGAAAGCCCTTCGTCATGCTGTTTGCCCACGAGAGCCAGCGGGCGGTTGCCGACTATCTTTCCGGCCTTTCCGGCAATGGCGTGATGAGCGTGCTGAATGACGGACGCGAAGTGATCGGCCGCGAAGCATCCGGCGGCTTCCTGCCCCTGTTCATGACCATCGGGCGATTGACGTCCTCCAACGGCTATTGCGCCGTGATGCGCGACATTACCCAGTGGAAGCGCTCCGAGGAAGAATTACGCAACGCCAAGCGGGCTGCGGAAACCGCCAATGCCCACAAGACGGACTTCCTGGCTCGCGTCAGCCACGAAATCCGCACGCCGCTCAACGCCATCATCGGTTTTTCCGACCTGCTGGCCTCCGAGCATTTCGGCCCCATCGGCCATCCGCGCTATGTGGAATATGCCAATGATATCGGCCGTTCGGGCCGGCACGTGCTCGACATCGTCAACGACCTGCTCGACATTTCCAAGATCGAGGCGGGCGAGATGGATCTCGAATTCACCGCCGTCAGCCTGAACGAGACGATTGCCGAGGCTGTTTCTCTGGTACAACCGCAGGCGAACGGCCAGCGCGTGATCATCCGCACCGCGCTTTCGCAATCCGTCCCAGCCGTTGTAGCCGATCTCCGTTCGATCAAGCAGATCGTCCTCAATATTCTTGCGAATTCGATCCGCTTCACGCCATCGGGCGGGCAGATCGTGGTTTCGACCTCCTATGAGGCCAGTGGCGGTGTTTCATTGCGCATTCGCGACACCGGCATCGGCATGACACGGGCGGAGCTGGAACAGGCGATGAAGCCTTTCCGGCAGGTTACCTCGGGACAACAGAAACGGGGTGAAGGCACAGGACTAGGGCTGCCATTGACGAAGGCCATGACCGAGGCCAATCGTGCGGCCTTCGTCATCCAGTCCTCGCCGAATGAGGGAACCCTTGTGGAAATCCTGTTTCCGCCGCAGCGGGTTCTGGCAAACTGACATTGCGGGTGACACCAAAAAAAAAGGCAGCAAGACGCTGCCTTTAAAGTCGAATGCTGTCAAACGAGGGGGCGAGGCGTCAACATCATGTCATGTTCCGGGGCGTGATCGGCCCCAAGTCATCCTTTCATGGGATGACCCCAAGTTGACTATAGAATTCGCAAATTCGTTTTAAAAAACAGTTAAGATCGGGCGATCGACCCCGAATAAGATGCCGTTTTCGAAGGATTCTTTCTGTTCGTGCGCAATCTGCGACGATGCGGGGGGATTTGCCACAACGCGACAAATCCTGTATCGGCTTGCGCAGGGACCGCGACGGGCAGCATTCAGACATCAGCCCCCTGCGAGGCGCATTGTCTCTTTCGCAACGGCTCAGGGAACAGGCATCACATGCGCGCAATGGCATGGGAACGGCAAGGCGAACGGCTGAAGCGCATCGGGCGCATCAGCCTGCGACTTGTTGCCATTCTGGCGGCGTTTGGCCTTCTTCTGTGGCTTGCCCTTCCCGTGCTGGTGTCCACCGAACGGCTTGATGCGGCCTTGCAAGCGGATATCAAGGCCCGCAACCGGGTGGATATCGGGGCGGAAACCCCGCCCGAACTCACCCTGTGGCCTTCGCCGTCGCTGACCTACCGGAACGTAACCGTACGGCAGGGTGATGGCTCGACCTTCTTTGAAGCCGAGCAGCTTTCGGCCGAGTTTTCCGTGCTCGAGGCGTTGTCGGGCACACTCGATTTTTCCAATTTCAGGCTTTACCGGCCACACTTTCACCTCGACGATAGCTGGCGCGACCGACTGCCCGAAACCGGCGGCGACTTCATCGACGCGGCCCGGCAGCTGGCCGATGGTTTCCGGCCTGGTCCCTGGCCCTTCGCCCAGCGAACATTCGGCAAGCTGACGATCCGTGAAGGATCTCTCGTCATCGAACAGGATGCCAGCGAACAGACTGTCATTGCGAATATCAATGCGACACTGTCCTGGCCCGACGCGGGTGAACCCTTCATGGGCTCGATCAGCGCGGATATCGCGGGCAAGCCGGTAAGAGCGGACCTGACGGCCCCCCAGTTCCGCCGGTTGATTGCCGGTGGCGACGCGCCTATGACCCTTTCACTGACGCTTCCGGGTGCCACCATCACGGCGGAAGGTTCGGCCAGTCTGGCCTTGTCCGGTTTCTTCACCGGCGGCTTCTCGCTTGAAGCGAAGGACCTGCCTGCGCTGCTGGCCTGGTACGGGCGGGCGCCGAAGGGCATGGAAGCCATGCAGACAGCACGCGCCACGGCCCAGCTCAGCGCCACCAGCCGCCTGTTGCGGTTCGAACAGCTTGCCTTTTCCATCAACGATACCTCCGCCACCGGCATTCTGGATCTGGCGCTCAAGCCGGACAGCCTGCCGAAATTTACGGGCACACTCGCTTTTGCCGATTTCGATGTCGGCGACATCAATAATCTTCTGCCGTTGATGAACCAGTTCGTGACATCACGCGGAAATGCCCGGCCGGCGCCGGTCGCCGCTTTCGATCTGCGTCTTTCGGTCGGGCAGGTACGGCTTGGCGAGGTCCACCTCAGCGACGTTGCCGCCAGCATGCTGATCAGTCAGGATCACGCCCTGATCGACATCGGCGACAGCGAATTTGAGGATGGTCGTCTGAGCGGGCGGCTGAGTTCAGGGCCCAAGGGAATAGGACAGGACATGCGGGTTCAGCTTTCGATCCGCGACATCGACCTGGCCCGGCTTGGCGAACGGCTCAGGCTTTCCGAACTCTGGCCGAGCGGACCCGGTTCACTCGACATCAGCCTGGCCAGCGAACGCCCCTTCATCGAAACGCGGCGCCCCGATCTTTCCGGCAAAGCAACCATCACAGCCAACAAGGGGCATCTGGACCGCCTGGCCGCCTCTTCGCTGCGTGCGCTTGCCGGGCTCGCCGTTCCCTTTCCCTTGACCGCTGCCGGTGATTCCGACTTCGATTTCGATCGCCTGGACGCCCGCCTCGATGTGGACAAAGGGGCGGTGACCGTCGACAGTGCCGTACTGGAAAATGACACTGACCGGCTCAGCCTCTCCGGCACGTTTTCAGAAAGTGACGAGGTTGCGATCCGCGCTCACCTCTCGCCTCTGTCCGCGGGGGCCGGTACCGATGTTTCCATGATGATCGAGGGGCCAGATGCCAGCCCGATGGTAACGGCCATCGGTAATGGCCCCTGAAAAGACGAGGCTTCCGTGCGCAAACGGTTCCGCTTGCCGCCAGACCATTTCCGGTTAAGACGGACGGAAATGCTCTAGAATAGCGCAATCGAATCGGCGTGGGGACAGACACGATGCGGAAATTTCTGATCGGGCTCTTCAAGATCGCGCTTGCCTCGCTGATCGCGGGCGTCGGCCTATCGTTCTTTGGAATCACCGCCCAATCCATTCTGGCGATGATCGGCATGACGCCGGAAAGCCTGTGGCTGAAAGCCACCGCGCTGGTGAACTGGGCACTGCCGAACATCGCGCTTGGCGCCATTATCGTCGTGCCCGTCTGGCTTGTTGCCTACGTCTTTCTTCCGCCCCGCACCGGGGATTGACCCCGCTGCGGAACGAGCAACGCCTGGATGCGTCAGCCCACCGCCCGGAAGGCGGCGCGCTCGTCGCGCTGGCGCTGAAGCTCGCGGCTTTTGGCCGTCAGCGAGGCAGCAATGACGCCAAGGGTCACGATACCGACGAGGATCGTGCTGATGGCGTTGATTTCCGGGGTTACCCCGAGACGCACCTGTGAATAGATCTTGATCGGCAGCGTCGTTGCGCCCGGTCCGGTGGTGAAGCTTGCGATCACCAGATCATCCAGCGACAGGGTGAAGGCCAGCATCCAGCCCGAGATCACCGCCGGCAGAATGAGCGGCAGGGTGATGACGAAGAAGGTCTTGACCGGCGGGCAACCGAGATCGAGCGCGGCCTCTTCCAGACTGCGATCGAAGGTCACGAGACGGGACTGCACGACGATGGCCACGTAGCACATGGTGAAGGTCGTGTGCGCGATGATGACCGTCCAGAAGCCGCGATCGATGCCGAGCGCCACGAAGAGCAGGAGCAGCGACAGGCCGGTGATAACCTCCGGCATGACGAGCGGCGCATAGATCATGCCGGAAAACAGCAGCCGCCCCCTGAACCGGGTAAACCGTGTCATGGCAAGTGCCGCCAGTGTCCCGAGTATCGTGCCGAGCGTAGCTGACAGAACGCCGACGCGCGCCGTGATCCACGCGGCATCCATGAGTCCCTGGTTCGACCACATATCGCGATACCAGCGCAGCGAGAAACCGCCCCAGACGGTAACCAGCTTGGATTCATTGAACGAATAGACGATCAGGATGAGGATCGGGATATAGAGGAAGGCGAAGCAGAAGGTGAGAACCGTTGCGTCGAGGCGGGTAAATTTCATATCGGCCTCCTCACGCTTTCTGCTGCTGGTTCTGGAAGATGGCGATGGGCACCACCAGCGCCAGAAGCAGGAGGACGGCAACGGCGGAGGCGAGCGGCCAGTCACGGTTGCCGAAGAATTCCGTCCACAGCGTCTTGCCGATCATCAGCGTGCCGGCACCGCCAAGCAGGTCGGGGATCACGAATTCGCCGGTGATCGGAATGAAGCAGATCATCGCGCCGGCGATGACACCGGGAATGGAAAGCGGGAAGGTGATGAGCCAGAAGCTTTTCCACGGCGGGCAACCGAGGTCGCTTGCCGCTTCCAGCAGGGTTCCATCCAGTTTTTCCAGCGCCGAATAGAGCGGCAGCACCATGAAGGGCAGGTAGGAATAGACGATGCCGATGAAGACAGCCGCTTCCGTGCGGAAAATCTGCACCTGCTCGTCCGGCCCGAGGAAGCCGACCGTCTGAAGAATGAGTGTCAGCAGCCCCTCCGGCTTCAGGATGCCGATCCACGCATAGACGCGGATGAGGAACGAGGTCCAGAACGGCAGGATGACGAGCATCACCAGCGTCGGACGGATGGTTGTTGGCGCCCGCGCCATGCCGAGCGCCATCGGATAACCGATGAGGAGCAGCAGGATCGTCGAGATGATCGCAATCCGGAGCGAGGACAGATACGCATCCATGTAGAGCGGATCTTCGGTGAGGAAGACATAGTTGTCGAAATCCAGCCCTGAAAGGAAGGTGCCGAACGACGCAAAGCCGTCGAAAACCGGCGTATAGGGCGGCATGGCAATCGCCGTGTCGGACAGCGAGATCTTCAGGATGATGAGGAATGGCGCAAGAAAGAACAGCAGGAGCCAGACATAGGGCACCAGCACCACCAGCCAGCGGGCCGGGTTGGGTTTCGAACTCAGTTCGGCTTCGGTGACGGCCATCGGAATTCTCCCTCAGCGGGTCAGGACAAGGCCGGATTCGGCCTTCCATGACAGCCACACCATGTCGCCATAGGTGATCGGACGATCGACCAGACGGGCGATGTTGGCCTGGGCGGCGCGCATCGTGCGTCCATTTTCATCCCGAACGATGAAGACCGAGAAATCGCCGAGATAGCCGATGTCCCAGACTTCGCCGTGGAAGGTATTGACCGATGTATCCGCCGGGGCATCCAGCGAAATCGCAACCTTTTCAGGCCGGATGGCGAAGGCAATGCTGTCGCCTGCCGTGCATGGCGCTTCGTCGGCAACCGCAATTGCAAGGCCATCGCAATCGAGCTTCGTCAGGCCGCCGCCCACAGCGGTCGCCTTGCCTTCGAGAATGTTGATGTCACCGATGAAATCGGCAACGTAGCGGCTGTTCGGCGCCTCGTAGATTTCCGCCGGCGTCGCCACCTGCATCACCACGCCCTTGTCCATCACCGCGATGCGGTCGGAAACGGTCATCGCCTCTTCCTGATCGTGCGTCACGATGAGGAAGGTCAGACCAAGCTTGGTCTGGATATCCATCAATTCGAACTGGGTTTCCTCGCGCAGCTTCTTGTCGAGCGCGCCGAGCGGTTCATCGAGCAGCAGCACCTTCGGCTTCTTGGCCAGCGAACGGGCAAGCGCGACGCGCTGACGCTGGCCGCCGGAAAGCTGGCTGGGCTTGCGCGAGGCGAATTGCGAAAGCTGCACCAGCTTGAGCATTTCCGCCACGCGCGCCGTCACCTCGTCCTTGGGCAGACCATCCTGCTTCAGGCCGAAAGCGATGTTCTTCTCCACCGACATATGCGGGAAGAGCGCGTAGGACTGGAACATCATGTTGGTGGGGCGGCGATAGGGCGGCACGCCGGAAATATCCTTGCCCTGCAACAGGATGCGGCCGGATGTCGGCTCCTCGAAGCCGGCGAGCATGCGCATCAGCGTTGTCTTGCCGCAGCCGGAAGGACCGAGCAGGGAGAAGAACTCACGCTCGTAAATATCGAGCGTCAGATTGTCGATGGCGGTGTAGTCGCCAAAGGTCTTGGTGATGTTTTCAAAGCGAATGAAGGGCTTTTCATTCGGGTCGGTCCAGGGAGAAAACTTGCGTTTGACGGGTCCAAGCGATTTTGCCATGTCGTGCTCCGGCTCTGCGGCATCATAGAAAAAGCGGCGTTACCGCCGCTTTTTCCTGTTCTCAGCTACCGGTCTTGACCGCGGTCCAGACCCTGTTCAGCACGCGCTGTTCTTTCGGGCCGTAGGGCGAAATGGTGAAGAGTTTCTTCATCGTCGCATCGTCCGGATAGACGGAAGGGTTCTTGAACACGGACTCATCCAGCAATGGCTGGCTGGCGAGGTTGCCGTTGGCGTATTGCACGTAGTTCGAGGCCTTGGCGATGACCTCCGGCTTCATCAGGAAGTTGATGAATTCATGCGCTTCGGCAACGTTCTTGGCATCCGCGGGGATGGCCAGGTTGTCGAACCACATATAGGTGCCTTCCTTCGGGATGACATATTCCACGGCAACGCCATTGCCAGCTTCCTCGGCACGCGACTTGGCCTGCAGGATGTCGCCCGACCAGCCGATGGTGATGCAGATGTCGCCATTGGCGAGGTCATCGATATAGGCGGAGGAGTTGAACGTCTTCACCGAGGGGCGGATGGCCTTATAGACTTCGCCGCCGGCTTCCAGATCGGCCGCATTCTTGCTGTCCGGGTCCTTGCCGATATAGTTCATGGAGATGGCGAAGGTTTCATCCGACGCATCGAGAATGTTGATGCCGCAGGATTTCAGCTTGGCTGCGTTTTCCGGCTTGAAGATCACGTCGAGGCTATCGACCGGCACATCGCCCAGCGCCGCCTTGACCTTGGCCACGTTGTAACCGATGCCGGTGGTGCCCCACATATAATTGACGGCATATTCGTTGCCGGGGTCGTATTTCGCGAGACGCTCGGAAACGAGCGGCCACATGTTCTTCAGGTTCGGCAGCTTGGACTTGTCGAGCTTCTGGAACACGCCGGCCGAAATCTGGCGGGCAAGGAATGGACCGGTCGGAACGACGACATCATAGCCGGAACCACCGGCCAGAAGCTTGGTTTCAAGCAGCTCATTGCTGTCGAACACGTCGTAGACAACCTTGATGCCGGTTTCCTTGGTGAACTCCTCAAGCACCGTCTCATCAATATAATCGGACCAGTTGTAAACGTGGACCACCCGCTCCTGCGCGAGAGCGGAGGTTGCGAGCAGGACCGTAGCGAAGGCCGCAACGAAACCGGAAATGCTGGATTTCATGATGACTCCTGTACTTATCTCAACGACTGGGGGTGTCGTCGTTCCCCTTTTGGTAAGAGACTAGAAAGGATTTGCACGCCCCACAAGAGGAGATTTGCAGCGCGGCAGAAATCGGTAAACGTCACTGGAAATCGAAGGCGGAGAGTCCCGTCACCATCTCGTCGAGACCGAGCGGGCGCGTCAGCGGCGGCTCGGCGCGGGACAGGCAGCCACGACGCTCGCACAACCGGCAGGCCGTACCGACAGGGATGGTTGCGGTGGCGGCCGCGCCGTAAACCACCTCGTCGCGGTGAGCGATATCGCAACCGATGAGCACCGCAGAGCGGCGCACCCTTTCGCTGAACGGCATTTGCGGCCCTTTGAGCGTGCGCGACACCGTGAGAAAACCACCGCCATCCGGCATTTCCACCCGATCGACCAGAAGCTGCGCCGGCTGGGCAAAGGCGGAGTGGATATTCAGTTTAGGACAGAGCCCACCGAAGCGGGTGCGCGGAAAGCCTTGCGCACCAGCCAGCCGCAGCACATTGCCGGCATGGTCCATTTCAACGAGGAAGAAGGGCACGCCGGTGCTGCCGGGCCGCGCAAGCGTCGTCAGCCGATTGGCGGCCTGCTCGAAGGACACGGCGAACCGGCTGCGCAGGAGATCGATGTCGTAGCGATTACGCAGCGCGGCGGAAAGGAAGGCGCCGTAAGGCATCATCAGCGCATGGGCCGCATAGCGCGCCAGCTCGAAACGGGCGATACGCCGGGCCTCGTCACCATCGAGCCCCAGGCCGTCCAGTTCGGTGGCAATATCCGCCCCGATGGAAAGAAGGACGGCTTCCATCGCCAGCTCGCGTGTCTGGTCGAAGGGGGACAGCCGGTCGGACAGGAACAGGCGCATCGAGTGACGGTCGTAACGGCGGCGCAGGTTCGGCATGGCCTCGACCGGCAAGAGACGAACGGCGATGCCGTGTTCGCTGCGCAGCCATGCCTTCAACGCGCCCGAGAGATCGTCACCGGGCGCAAGCCTGGCATGGAAAGCCTCCGCGGCATCCTCGATACGGGCGAAGAAATTCGCCCGGCGCTCCAGCGTGCCGCGCACCTCGTCCATCGGCAGGCGGGCGCCGGAGAGCGTCGTCTCGTGCCCCTCCTGCGCCAGAAGAGCAGCAAGGTCGGACAGCCGCGCCGTCTGCTCCTTATAGGCGCGGTAGAGCTTGACGAGCGCGGTGGCAGCATTCGGCGCGGCATCGGCCAGTTCCACCAGTTCATGCTCGCCCGGCACCTCACCAGCCAGAAGCGGATCGGCAAAGATCTCGCGCAGATGGCCGACAGCGCCTGCCGCCTCGCCCTGCAATTCATCGAGGTCGACCTTGTAGACGGTGGCCAGTTTCAGCAGAAGCTGCACCGTCAGCGGGCGCTGGTTGCGCTCGATGAGATTGAGATAGGACGGCGAAATGCCGAGCGCCTCGGCCATGGCCGTCTGGGTGAGATCGAGACTGGCGCGGATGCGCTTGACACGCGGGCCGGCAAAGATCTTCTTTTCCGCCATTTTTACAGCCTTTTGACAAAATTTTCGACAGAAAGGCGCACGGTCGCCTTTACAAGATTTACAATTTTACATTCGTCTTTTGTCAAAGACAAGACATCCTGACCCTTTTCAAGCCGTTGTTTTTACGTTTTTTCTAGCGCTTCCATCCGATGTTTTGTAAAACCAGTCACATCAGAACCGGGCAAGACAGCTCACGGAGGAGGAGCGTCCGGGACGAGAGACAGAAATACAGGATGTCGTGACCGGTTTTTACAAACCGCCATGGCGAAAGATCAAGAACCCCGGATCACAAGAGGAGAAATGCCATGACCCCGCAGACCCGAGTCAAGGAACGCGCCGAAGAACAGGCTTCCGCGATGAACACCGATCAGCAGGCGATGATCCGCATGGTTGCCAACGACCTGCACCGCCTGAACCAGTCGATCATGAAGGCAGTCGATGCCGGCGTGTCGGTTGAGCTGGTCCGCTCGGCGCGTCACCACGGCGGCAATGGCAACTGGGGCGATCTTCTGATCCCCGTTATCCTGGCCAACGCGCCCCGCAGCGAAGTGGCTTGAGACAATTCCCCATTGGCGGCTGCCATGAGCCGCCATGTCCCAGGGGCGAATTCATGAAGAACCCTTTGGAAACTCTCCCGGTTTCCATGGAATTCGTCCCGCTTACACATCGGCCCGGCCCCGTAACCGGGCCGATGTTGCCCTTTCGGAACCGTAACCGCCAGGCTCAGCCGGTTCCCGTGATTTCCTGAGGAGGAAAAAAAGAGACCGCCGATGGCCCAAGCCGTCGCGGTTTCTTGCGTTTGGGAAAAGGATGCGCGCGCAGTGTGACGCGTCGCTGCCGCGATACGACCGCTGCGTCAGAGGGCTTTCAGACCACCGAAAGCGGCGGCAGCAGATACCAGGCCGCCAGGGCGGCGAGACCAAGTCCCGTCAGGCGCCAGAAAAGAAGCGCGTTCTGGTAGCGGGTTTCGGCAAGGGCAATGGCGCGGGCACGGTGGCGCAGTCTGGTCATGGACAGGCATCCCGGAAACGGGTGAAGTCTATCATGCCACGAGGGCAGGTCGGCCAATCATCATGATGCGGCTTCGTTCCGGAGGCCGGGCAGACCAGCGGGACGGCTACACCATCCCGGAGGGAGAGCATCCCACCTGACTCTTTAAGATCGGATGAATCGACCACCCCGAAAAATGGTGCGATTTCCTGCGGGTCGTGTCAGACCGCCTCCCCCGCCGCATGACCCGATGCCCAGGCCCACTGAAAATTATAGCCACCAAGCCAACCGGTCACATCCACACATTCACCGATGAAATAGAGGCCGGGCACGGCCTTCGCCTGCATGGTGCGGGAATCGAGCCCGCCCGTATCGACGCCACCAAGCGTCACTTCCGCCGTTCGGTAGCCTTCGGAACCGGCCGGACGAATGCGCCAGTCCCGTAACCGATCCACCACCGCGGCCTGCGCCTTGCCGGAGAGTTCGGCGAGCGGCCTTTCCGTGCCCGTTTCGGTTACGAAGAATTGCGCCAGCCGCTTCGGCAGAGCGGCGGCAAGCGCCGTCGCCACGGATTGCCGCCCGTTTTCGCGCCGGGCCGCATCGAACAGCGCGGCGAAATCCTTATCGGGTTCGATGCGGATCGAAATCTCGTCGCCTTCCCGCCAATAGGAGGAGATTTGCAGGATGGCAGGGCCGGACAGCCCGCGATGGGTGAAAAGCAGCGCCTCGCGGAAGGCTGTCTTGCCATGACGCACCTCGGCATCAACCGAAATGCCGGCCAGCGGCGCGATCTTTTCCAGAAATGCCGGATCAAGCGTCAGCGGCACGAGGCCGGGGCGGGTTTCAAGCACGTTCAGGCCGAACTCACCGGCAATCCGGTAGGCAAGCCCGGTCGCACCCATTTTGGGAATCGACTTGCCGCCGGAGGCCACGACCAGCGCCGGCGCCTCGAATACATCCGTCTCCGTCTTCACCCGGAAGGTGTCGCCGTTCCTTTCGACGGAAACGACCGACTGTTTCAGGTGAAGCCGTGCGCCCGCCGCCGCAAGCTCCTTCAGGAAAAGGCCGATGATATCCTTGGCGCTGCCATCGCAGAAGAGCTGGCCCAGCGTCTTCTCATGCCAGGAAATGCCGTGGGCATCCACCATGGCGATGAAATCCGCCGGCTTGAAGCGGGCGAGCGCCGACTTGGCGAAATGCGGATTGGCGGAGAGATAGTTCTTCGGTCCGGCATGGATATTGGTGAAATTGCAGCGCCCACCGCCGGAAATGCGGATCTTTTCGCCTGGTGCTGCGGCATGGTCCAGAATGGCGACCCGCCGGCCGCGGCGGGCTGCCGTCAGCGCGCACATCATGCCGGCTGCTCCGGCACCGATCACGATCACATCCTGCTTGTGAACCACGACTTGTCCTTCCCGGCGAAAGCTTCGCCGTTTTTCCTCTCGCCAAACGCGTCAAGCCGCGTCTATCATGGCTCAGACCGAAACATCAAACCGGTGATCCATGCCCGCCAAACGCAAATCAGGCGCCTCTTCCAGCAAACCCCAGACGAAAGCGGCCGTGCCGCAACCAAGCTTCGACCAGCCCAAGGGGGTGGCCAACTGGAAGGAAGCCGCCCTTTGGCTGCGCGCCCGAGGCATCGAGGACATCGAGTGCATCACGCCCGACTTTGCCGGTGTGCCGCGCGGCAAGATGATGCCGACCTCCAAATTCACCGGCAACACCTCGCTTGCCCTGCCTTCGGCGCTCTACCGCCACACCATTTCCGGCGAATATCCCGATGAGACGGCAAACTTCCGCTACGAGCCGCGCGACAGCGACCTCAAGCTGATGCCGGACCTCTCCACCCTTTCCGCCGTGCCGTGGGAAACCGATCCGACCGCGCAGGTGATCTGCGATGTGGTCGGCGCCGATGGCAAGGAAGCGCCTTATACCCCCCGCAACGTGCTGAAGCGCGTGCTGAGCCTTTACACCGAGCGCGGCTGGAAGCCGATCGTCGCGCCGGAAATCGAGTTCTACCTCGTCGCCAAGAACGAAGATCCGGATTATCCGCTCTATCCGCCGAAGGGCCGTTCGGGCCGCTCCATCGTCGGCGGTCAGGGCTATTCGATCGCCGGCATCAACGAATTCGACGAGCTGATCGATGACATCTACCACTTCTCCGAGGGGCAGGGTCTCGAAATCGATACGCTCATTCACGAGGAAGGCCCGGCCCAGCTCGAGATCAACCTGCGCCACGGCGATCCCATTGCGCTTGCCGATCAGGTGTTCCTGTTCAAGCGCACCATTCGCGAAGCGGCGATGAAGCACGGCATCTATGCCACCTTCATGGCCAAGCCCATGCAGGGCCAGCCCGGTTCGGCCATGCATATCCACCAGTCCGTGGTCGACGCAAAGACCGGCAAGAACATCTTCTCCCTGCCGAACGGCGATGCTTCACCGGAATTCTTCCACTTCATTGGCGGCATGCAGAAATATGTGCCGGCCGGTCTGGTGATGATGGCGCCCTATGTGAATTCCTATCGCCGCCTGACACCGGATATGGCGGCCCCGGTGAACACCGCCTGGGGCTATGACAACCGCACCACGGCCTTCCGCGTGCCGGTTTCGGATGCGGCGGCGCGGCGTGTGGAAAACCGCCTGCCCTCCTCCGATGCAAACCCCTATCTGGCGCTTGCCGCATCGCTTGCCGCCGGCTGGCTCGGCATGGTCAACAAGGTGGAGCCGACCGCCCCGACCGAGGACACCGCCAACGAAGGCCTCATCGAACTGCCGCGCGGCCTGCTGGAAGCCGTGGCGCTTCTGGAAGATGCCCCGGATCTGGCCGACGTGCTGGGCGCGGAATTCATCGGCCTCTACGCCGGGGTGAAGCGGGCGGAGTTTGAAACTTTCATGCAGGTGATCAGCCCGTGGGAGCGGGAATTCCTGCTTCTCAACGTCTAAGGGGACATCATGCTGTGGCAGAGCCCCATTGCGCCGGGCATTTCCTGGTATCAGGCCGATGCGGGCGCGCGCCCGGATTTTGCCGCGCTCGACGGTTCGCGCACCGTTGACGTCGCCATTGTCGGCGGTGGCTTCACTGGCCTTCAGGCCGCCTATGCGCTGGCGAAGGCCGGCGTCTCCGTTGCCCTCATCGAGGCGCATCATCTGGGCGATGGCGCTTCCGGCCGCAATGGCGGCCAGTTCGGCACCGGCCAGCGCTGGTGGCCGGAAGAGATGGAGGCGAAGCTCGGCTTTACGCGATCCAAGGCGCTGTTCGATCTTGCCGAAAGCGCCAAGAAGCATGTGATGGATTTTGCCGCCGAACACGGCATCGACATGGATTACCTGCCGGGCCAGATGAATGTGGCGCACAAGCCGGGTTATGAGCGCGATTATCAGGCCAATGCCGAGATTGCCGCCGCGCGCTACAACTACCCCCACTCCACCTTCATGGACCGCAAGGAAACGGCGGAACGGCTAGGTTCGACCCGTTACTATTGCGGCGTGCGCGACACGGGCACCGGCCATATCCAGCCGATGAAGCTTCTGATCGGACTGGCCAACGCGGCGCGCGCCGCCGGTGCCGCGATTTTCGAGAATACGCCGGCCACGGCCATCCGTTCGGGCGGCGGCAAGGTGGAAATCGACACGGCGACCGGTACGATCACCGCCGGCAAGGCGCTGATCGCCACGAATGCCTATATTGGCGGACTGGAACCGGTGACGGCGGCGCATGTCATGCCAATCCGTTCCTTCATCGGCGCCACAGTGCCACTCGATGATTTTCCGAATGTGATCCCCGGCAAGGAGGCGGTGGCCGATTCGCGCTTCGTCGTGCGCTATTTCCGCAAAACGAAGGATAACCGTCTGCTGTTTGGCGGGCGCGAGGCCTATACCGCCGATCATCCGACGGATATTTCCGCCCACATTCACCGGCAGGTGACGGAAATCTATCCGGCACTGAAGGATATTGCCTTTACCCACGCCTGGGGTGGTTCGGTGGGCATTACCCTGCCGCGACAACCCTTCGCGCGGGAGGTAATGCCGAATGTCGTCTCCATCGGCGGCTATTCCGGCCACGGCGTCATGCTTTCCAACTATTGCGGGCGGCTTTATGCCGAAGCGGTGCTGGGCCGCAGCCCGGATCTGGAGCTTCTGAAAGAGCTGAATGTCCGGGCGTTTCCGGGTGGCGCAAGCCTTCGGGCGCCGCTGCTCTTCCTCGCCCTTTCCTGGTACGCGCTGAAGGACAGGCTGTGACAAGCCTGTTTTGTCAATTTCGCAGTGCATGACTTGCGCAGGCTTGTCCGTTCTTCGTGAAGCCGTTGCGTAAACAGAACGATAGTGTTTCCCCAACGTCCGGCCGCACCCCTCTTTCGCCGGCGAGCGGGGGCGTCGGGCATGGCTGCCCGATTTTTGTTGCGTTGCACACTGGCGTATTTAAATCGATTAGATTATGATGCCCGTCATTCTTTCGCGGAGAAGAGAAATCGCATGTCCATCCAGATCATCCCCGTCGAACCCTTCGATTGCGTCGTTTTCGGCGGCACGGGCGACCTTGCCGAACGCAAGCTTCTGCCGGCGCTTTATCACCGTCAGCTCGCCGACCAGTTCACCGAACCGACACGAATCATCGGTGCTTCGCGCTCGGCGATGACGCATGATGATTATCGCACCTTCGCCCAGAATGCGCTGAAGGAACACCTCAAGCAGGGCGAATATGACGAGGTGCAGGTCGCGAAATTCTGCGCGCGGCTGTTCTATGTGCAGGTCGATGCCAAATCGACCGAAGGCTGGGCCGACCTGAAGGCGCTGCTGGAAGAGGGCAAGGAGCGCATCCGTGCCTTTTATCTCGCCGTCGCACCCGCAATCTTCGGCGATATTTCCGAACGCATCCGCGATTTCAAGCTCATCACCCGGCAGACACGTATCGTTGTCGAAAAGCCGATCGGCCGCGATCTGGCCTCGGCGCAAGAGCTGAACGACACGATCGGCAAGGTGTTCAAGGAAGAACAGATCTATCGCATCGACCACTATCTCGGGAAGGAGACGGTGCAGAACCTAATGGTGCTGCGCTTTGCCAACGCGCTCTACGAGCCGCTGTGGAATTCCGCCCATATCGACCATGTGCAGATTACCGTGGCGGAATCTGTCGGCCTTGAAGGTCGCGCCGGCTATTATGACAAGGCAGGTGCGCTGCGCGACATGGTGCAGAACCACATTCTCCAGCTTCTTTGTCTGGTGGCGATGGAACCGCCCGCCTCGATGGATTCGGAAGCGGTGCGCGACGAAAAGCTCAAGGTTCTGCGCGCATTGAAGCCGATCACCGCCGCCAATGCCGAGCGACTGACGGTGCGTGGTCAATACCGCGCCGGCGCTTCCGCCGGCGGCCCGGTCAAGGGCTATCTGGACGAGCTCGAAGGCGGCGTTTCCAACAACGAGACCTTCGTCGCCATCAAGGCCGAGATCGGCAACTGGCGCTGGGCCGGCGTTCCCTTCTACATCCGCACCGGCAAGCGGCTGGCAACGCGCATGTCGGAAATCGTCGTGCAGTTCAAGCCGATCCCACACTCGATCTTCACCGATTCCACCGGCCGGATCGAGGCTAACACACTGGTCATCCGTCTGCAGCCGGATGAAGGTGTGAAGCAATGGCTGATGATCAAGGAGCCGGGTCCGGGCGGCATGCGCTTCAAGCACATCTCGCTTGACATGAGCTTCGCGCAGGCCTTCGACGTCCGCAATCCCGATGCCTATGAGCGCCTGCTGATGGATATGGTGCGCGCCAACCAGACGCTATTCATGCGCCGCGACGAAGTGGAAGCCGCGTGGCAGTGGGTCGATCCCATTCTCAAGGGCTGGGAAGAGACGGGTCAGGTGGCGCAGGGTTACACCTCGGGCACCTGGGGTCCGAGTGGCTCCATCGCGCTCATCGAACGCGACGGCCGCACCTGGCACGAAGTCGACTGATGCCCATGCCGGAAGGAACCGAAATGGCGCATATCCATAGCTATGAAACACGGCTGGCGCTGGCAGAAGCGCTGGCGGACGCCGTGAGTGAAACCCTGAACGCCGCCGTGGCGGAGCGGGGCGCGGCCAGCCTTGCCGTTTCCGGCGGCTCCACGCCGAAACTTTTCTTCGACGTGCTGTCGAAACGCGTCCTGCCCTGGGACCGGATTACCGTGACGCTGGTTGACGAGCGCTTCGTGCCGCCGGAAAGCGATCGCTCCAATCACCAGCTCGTGGCGACCCACCTTTTAAAGGACAAGGCGGCGGATGCGAACTTCGTGCCGCTCTTCCACGCTGACAAGACGGCGGAAGAAGCCGCGACAATTGCCAGTCAGGAAACCTGTGGTATCGACGAGCCCTTCGACGTGGTGATCCTCGGCATGGGAACGGATGGCCACACGGCCTCCTTCTTCCCCGGTGGCGACAATCTGGCGGAAGCGCTGGATGCCGCTTCCACCCGCGGCGTCATGACGATGCGGGCGCAAGGTGCGGGCGAGCCGCGGCTGACCTTCACCTTCAGCGCGTTGCGCGATGCGCGGCTTCTGGCGCTGCATATCGAGGGCGCGGAGAAGAAGCAGGTGCTGGACACAGCGCTTGGCGACGGCCCCGAAGAGGACATGCCGATCCGCGCCGCATTGCGCCGGGCCCAGACGCCGCTGACGATTTTCTGGGCACCGTAACACGCCCGACCTGAACCGATGAAACGACCGCGCACCGTGCCGGAAGGGCTTCCCCCTGCCCTTTTGGCCAGTGACTTGAACAAAGGACGCCGTCATGACCGCCGATAACCGCATCCTGACCATTACCAAGCGCATCGTCGAGCGCTCCAAACCGACCCGTGAAATCTATCTCGACCGCGTTCGCTCCGCCGCCGGCAAGCGCGTGCAGCGTTCCGTTCTCGGCTGCGCCAACCTGGCGCATGGCTTTGCCGTCTGTTCCCCCGCCGGGAAAGAGGCGCTGGCCGGCGACACCGTGCCCAATCTCGGCATCATCACGTCCTATAACGACATGCTTTCCGCCCACCAGCCATTCGAAACCTATCCGGCGCTGATCCGTCAGGCGGCGGAGGAAGCGGGGGGCGTGGCGCAGGTGGCAGGCGGTGTGCCCGCCATGTGCGATGGCGTGACCCAGGGCCAGCCGGGCATGGAAATGTCGCTGTTCTCGCGCGATCTCATTGCCATGGCCGCAGCCATCGGCCTTACTCACAATATGTTCGATTCGACCGTCTATCTCGGCGTTTGCGACAAGATCGTGCCGGGCCTGACCATTGCCGCGCTGACCTTCGGCCACCTGCCAGCCGTTTTCATTCCGGCAGGACCGATGACGTCGGGCCTGCCCAATGACGAAAAGGGTCGTATCCGCCAGCTTTATGCCGAGGGCAAGGTGGGCCGCGCCGAGCTTCTGGAAGCGGAATCCAAGTCCTATCACGGGCCGGGCACCTGCACCTTCTACGGCACCGCCAATTCCAACCAGATGCTGATGGAAATCATGGGCTTCCATCTGCCCGGCGCCTCCTTCATCAATCCCGGCACACCGCTGCGCGATGCCCTGACGAAGGAAGCCGCCAAGCGGGCGCTGGCAATCACTGCGCTTGGCAACGAGTTCACGCCCGCCGGCGAGATGATCGACGAACGCTCCATCGTCAATGGCGTCATCGGCCTGCATGCCACGGGTGGTTCCACCAACCACACGCTGCACCTGCTTGCCATGGCGCGCGCGGCCGGCATCAAGCTGACCTGGGAAGATATTTCCGAGCTTTCGGATGTCATTCCGCTGCTCGCCCGCGTCTATCCGAACGGGCTGGCCGATGTGAACCACTTTCACGCGGCGGGCGGCATGGGCTTCCTCATTTCCCAGCTTTTGAAGAAGGGCCTGCTGCACGACGATGTACGAACGGTTTTCGGCCACGGCATGGAGGCCTATGCCATCGACGTGAAGCTTGGCGAAAACGGCACGGTGAAACGCGAGCCGATCCCGGAAAAGAGCGCCGATCCCAAGGTACTGGCCCATATCGAAACCCCCTTCCAGGCGAATGGCGGCCTCAAGATGCTGACCGGCAATCTCGGCAGCTCCGTCATCAAGATTTCCGCCGTGAAGGCCGAGCGCCACATCATCGAGGCGCCCGCCATCGTCTTCCACGACCAGCAGGAAATTCAGGATGCTTTCAAGGCCGGCAAGCTGGAGAAGGACTTCATCGCCGTCGTGCGCTTCCAGGGGCCAAAGGCGAACGGCATGCCGGAACTGCACAAGCTGACGCCGCCGCTCGGCGTGCTCCAGGATCGAGGCTTCAAGGTGGCGCTCGTTACCGACGGGCGCATGTCCGGTGCATCCGGCAAGGTGCCGGCGGCGATCCACGTTACGCCGGAAGCCGTGGACGGCGGCGCCATCGCCAAAATCCGCGATGGTGACATTATCCGTCTTGACGCTGTGGCGGGCACGCTGGAGGTGCTGGTGGATGCCGCCGAATTTGCCGGCCGTGAACTGGTGGAGGCCGATCTCTCCGCCAACGAGTTCGGCCTCGGGCGTGAACTCTTCGCCTCCTTCCGCCGCATCGCCGGCCCGGCCGATCAGGGCGCGAGCGTGTTCTTCAACTGAAACGCCTGCGCAAAAATCAGAAAAGCCGCCGTATCGCTCCGGCGGCTTTTTCCTTGCGTGCCTTTCCAGCCCTTACCATGCGCGCACGTCGAGAACATGGTTCCGGTGGGCGGGATGCGTGCTGTACACGAAGACGCGGTTCAGCTCCTTGTCGGACAGTTGCCGCAGGAAACGCACCTCGATCAGATTTTTCGGCAGGGTCTTCATCAGGACGCAACCGATCTTCTTGATGCGGGCATCCGGGAGATCCAGATAGAACTGGCGCGGCACATGATATTGGGTCAGCAGGCTCAGGATCGCCGCGCTTTGGGAGATGCGGACGATGTCGCAGCGACGCGCCGCCATGTGCATGACGCCCTTTTCGGTGTACTCAATTCGGGCAGCATTACAGGTGTCCTGCATGGGAAACCGCGCTTCGCGGTCATACATGAAAGACTCTTCCTTGCTCAGGTATGACGGACCGCCGACCACTCCTACGTTACGCATTACTTGTTCCCCGTTTTCTTCGCAGGGACAATAGCATTCAGCTTTTAACAGAGGGTTTGGCCATAGCCTTAATAGACTTGTATCAATTCGGAGCAGGTCCGGTCGAGGCACGCACGATAAGTTCCGCTCGCCAGATTTCCTGATCGGGATAGTGCCTGTCGCCCTCGATCACGCCAATCAGGCGTTCGGCGATGCGGATGCCGGCCGCACGCAACGACGAGCGTGTGGTGGTCAGCGGTATCGAGAAATTCTCGGGCTTGAGAAGCGGCAGATCATCATCATGGGTGGTCAGCGAAATGTCACGGCCGAGCTTCAGACCCCGCGCATTGATGGCCCGCACGGCCCCCAGCGCCTGCGTGGTCGAGGAACAGAGCACAGCCGTCGGCCGTTCCGGTCGGTCGAGAAGCGCGCTCATAGCCTGATAGCCTTCACTATCGGTCATGGGAACAGCGAGGCAGACAGCAGGATCGAGCATAATGCCAGCCTTGGCCAGACGATCCTCCGCCCCCTTGCGTCGCCGCAGGGCGAAGTCATATTCCTCCGGACCGTTGATCAGGCCGAAGCGACGATGTCCGAGCGAGAGCATGTGATCGACGGCATCGCGGAACACGGCCTCATTGTCGATGTCGAGCAACGGATAGTCGAGCGGAAGACCGAGCGAGCGGCCATGCGCAATGAAGGGCAGGCCGAGCGACCGGGCCATGGCAATGCGCGGATCATTGGCGCGCAGATAGCCGACATAGAACCCGTCAACGCTGCCGGAAGAGGCGAGCCGCCGGATGGCTTTTTCCTCGTCACGCGGGTCGGCGGGCATGATGACGAAATGGAAATCGTGCTTCAGCGAAATTTCGCCGACACCGCTTACAAATTCGCCGAAGTGAACATCGAAATGGTGGTCCGGCGAGGTGGGCATGACAAGGCCGAGCGAACGGGCACGGCCCGTCGCCAGTCGCTGGGCGGCTTTGTTGGGCCGATAACCCGTCTTTTCCGCAGCCTCCAGAACCCGTCGCCGGGTAATCTCGCTCACTTCCGGAAATCCGTTCAGGGCACGACTGACGGTTGTTTGTGACAGGCCGAGCATCTCCGACAACTGCTTCAGATTCATAGCTGTTTTCTCCCCCCAACCCGACCGTGCAGCCGTCTTGCGACTCAGTGCGCCAAAGCACTGTCACAGACTGGATTTATCTATCATCCCGCCCAATCTTCACAATAAGCAACAAGCATAGCCCACCGGACGAGGGCAAGACCGGCGGGCCCTGTCCGAAAGGGCTTGACTTCCATGCTACAGGAATGTGAATAAATATGTCAAAGCGCTTTGAGCGGGAGACATTGCGTAAAAAGTGAATTACGGTAACGTTACAGTACGGAAAACGACTGGGAGGTCATCCATATGAAGATTTACCTTTGTGCGGGCGCTGCTGCACTTGCGCTTCTCGCCACGACGGCATCGGCAGCCGAACTGAAATTCAAGCCGGGTGAAGACAAGCGCCTGAACTGGGCCAGCTACGAGGACTTCAAGAAGGCGCATGGCGACCTCAAGGGCCAGACGCTGAATATTTTCGGCCCCTGGCGTGGCGATGACGAGGTGCTTTTCCAGTCCGTTCTCGCCTATTTCGCCGATGCCACCGGCATCAACGTGAAGTATGCCTCCTCCGAAAACTACGAGCAGCAGATCGTCATCGATACGCAGGCCGGTTCGCCGCCCGATATCGCCATCCTGCCGCAGCCCGGCCTTTATGCCGACCTTGCTGCCAAGGGCTTCCTTGTGCCGCTGGGCGATGAAACCGCCAAGTGGGTGAAGGACAATTACGGCGCCGGCGAAAGCTGGGTGGGTTACGGCACCTACAAGGGCAAGGATGGCGCGAGCGCCTATTTCGCCTTCCCCTACAAGGCCGACCTGAAGTCGATGGTCTGGTACGTGCCGGAAAACTTCGAGGAAGCGGGTTACAAGGTTCCCGAGACGATGGAGGACCTGTTCAAGCTCTCCGACCAGATCGTCAAGGACGGTAGCACGCCATGGTGCATCGGCCTCGGTTCCGGCGGCGCGACCGGCTGGCCGGCCACCGACTGGGTGGAAGACCTGATGCTGCGCCTCAACACGCCGGAAACCTACGACAAGTGGGTTTCGAACGAGATCAAGTTCAACGATCCCAAGGTCGTGGCTGCCATCGAGGAATTCGGCAAATTCGCCAAGAACGGCAAGTATGTCGATGGCGGCGTGGCGGCCGTGGCCTCCACCGACTTCCGCGACAGCCCGAAGGGCCTCTTCGGCATTCCGCCGAAGTGCTACATGCACCGTCAGGCTTCCTTCGTGCCATCCTTCTTCCCGGAAGGCACCAAGCTCGGCACGGATGCCGACTTCTTCTACCTCCCGACTTATGCGTCGAAGCCCGAACTTGGCAAACCGGTCCTCGGTGCCGGCACGCTGGTGTCGCTCACCAAGGACACCAAGCCAGCACGCGCCTTCCTCGAATTCCTCAAGACGCCCATCGCGCATGAGGTGTGGATGGCGCAGTCGAGCTTCCTGACGCCCTACAAGGCGGCGAAACCGGAAGCCTATGCCAATGACACGATGCGCCGCGAAGGCGAGATCCTGACGACGGCGACCTCGTTCCGCTTCGACGGTTCCGACCTGATGCCCGGCAAGATCGGCGCTGGCGCCTTCTGGACCGGCATGGTGGATTACGTGGGCGGCAAGTCGGGTGAGGCGGTCGCCACCGATATCCAGAAGGCCTGGGACGGCCTGAAGTAAGCACCGGAAACGGGCAGAGGGGTGTGGCTTGCCGCGCCCCTTCTTATTCCAAGGGGGAGGAACATGGCAGGACAGATCGTTTCCGCCGTCGGCATCATGATTGCAGGGGTATTTGCCTGCGCGGCCTATTACTGGCTCTCCGACCGTCTGCTCAACATGGCGCTGCCGGTGCGCGGTCGCGATATCGTGACGGCCTCGCGCAATCTCAACCGGCGTTCGGTCATCCGGCCCTGGCTGTTTCTCGGCCCGGCCCTCCTCCTGCTCGCGATCTATCTGGTCTATCCGGTCATCGCGACCCTCATCCTCTCCTTCTACGACCGGGCTGGCACCACTTTCGTCGGGTTAGACAACTACCGCTGGGCGCTGTTCGACCGCGAATTCCGCCAGTCGATCTTCAACAACGTGCTTTGGCTTGCCGTCGTGCCCGCCGCCTGCACCTTCCTCGGCCTTGTGATCGCGGTTCTCACCGACCGCATCTGGTGGGGCAACATCGCCAAGTCCATCGTCTTCATGCCCATGGCGATTTCCTTCGTGGGCGCCTCGGTCATCTGGAAATTCATCTATGAGTACCGCGGCACCGGCACCCAGATCGGCCTGCTCAACGCCGTCGTGACCTTTTTCGGCGGCGATCCGCAGGTGTGGATCGCCCTGCCCTTCTGGAACAATTTCGCCCTGATGGTGATCCTCATCTGGATTCAGACCGGCTTTGCCATGGTCATTCTCTCGGCTGCACTCCGCGGCATTCCCGAAGAAACCATCGAGGCCGCCGTTATCGACGGCGCCAATGGCTGGCAGATCTTCTGGAAGATCATGGTGCCGCAGATCTGGGGCACCATCGCCGTGGTGTGGACCACCATCACCATTCTCGTTCTCAAGGTGTTCGACATCGTGCTGACAATGACCAACGGCCAATGGGACACGATGGTTCTGGCCAACCTGATGTTCGACTGGATGTTCCGCGGCGGCGGCGACAGTGGCCGTGCGGCGGTGATCGCGCTGGTCATCATGGCCGCCGTGACGCCGATCATGGTCTGGAACATTCGCCAGGCAAACCGCGAGAACGGAGGCCATTGAGATGAACATCGCCCAATCCATTCGCCGCACCGGCTTCCCGCGCCTTTTCGTCCATGCTGCGGTGCTCGTCATCGCAATCCTCTGGCTTCTGCCGACGCTCGGCATCCTCGTCAGCTCGCTGCGCGACAAGGACCAGATCACCGTTTCCGGCTGGTGGACCGCCTTTTCCGGTTCGGCCCAGACAGAAGCCGTGCGCCTTGGCGATGCATCGTCCCAGAAGCAGGACGGCACCGGCTTCGTCATTGCCGGTTCGCTGTTCGATGGCGGCAAGACCGTGACGGGCTTCGGCACGCGCGTTCAGGAACCGAACGCCTATCCGGCTGGCGAGGCTGTCGATATCGGCAATGGCGAGACGCTGAAGATCCTCGGTGACGGCACCTATGAATACCGCAAGGCGACGAGCTTCGAGGGCGATCGCGGCAAACGCGTCTATCTGACAGTGATGACGCCACCAGCCTTCACGCTCGACAACTATCGCACGGTGGTGAATGCCGAGGGCATCGGCAAGGCGTTCATCAATTCGCTGACGGTGACGATCCCGGCCACCATCATTCCCATCCTGATTGCCGCCTTCGCGGCCTATGCACTGGCATGGATGGAGTTTCCGGGACGCGCCATCCTGATTGCCGTCGTGGTCGGCCTCATCGTCGTGCCGCTACAGATGTCGCTCATCCCGCTTCTGAAGATGTATAACCAGATCGGCATGTTCTTCGGCGTGCCATCCAAGACCTATGCCGGCATCTGGCTGGCGCACACCGCCTTCGGCATGCCGCTGGCCATCTACCTGCTGCGCAACTACATTGCCGGCCTGCCCAAGGAAATCATCGAATCCGCCCGCGTCGATGGCGCGACCGATTTCGAGATCTTCATCAAGATCGTGTTGCCGCTCTCCTTCCCGGCACTCGCCTCCTTTGCCATCTTCCAGTTCCTCTGGGTGTGGAACGACCTTCTGATCGCCATGGTCTTCCTCGGCACAGCCAAGGACCAGCTCGTGCTGACGGGGGCGCTGAACGCGCTGCTCGGTTCACGCGGCGGCAATTGGGAAATCCTCACCGCTTCCGCCTTCATCACCATTCTCGTTCCGCTCTTCGTCTTCTTCGCCCTGCAGCGCTATCTCGTGCGCGGCCTCCTGGCAGGGTCGGTGAAGGGCGGTTGACCATTCGCATATAGGAAAAGCTTCATGACCACTTCCATTCTGACGGCCGACAAGGACTGGTGGCGCGGCGCAGTGATCTACCAGATCTACCCGCGTTCCTTTCAGGACTCGAACGGCGACGGCATCGGCGATCTCAAGGGCATTACAGCCCGCCTCTCCCATGTGGCGGAACTGGGCGCCGACGCCATCTGGATCTCGCCCTTCTTCACCTCGCCCATGCGCGACTTCGGCTACGACGTTTCCGATTACTGCGACGTCGATCCGATCTTCGGCACGCTTGGTGATTTCGACGCGCTGATTGCCGAAGCCCACCGGCTCGGCATCCGGGTGATGATCGACCTCGTGATCTCGCACACCTCCAGCGATCACCCGTGGTTCAGGGAAAGCCAGTCCAGCCGCGACAATGCCAAGGCGGACTGGTATGTCTGGTCCGATCCGAAGCCGGACGGCACGCCGCCCAACAACTGGCTGTCCATTTTCGGCGGTTCGGCCTGGCAGTGGCACCCCGGTCGCATGCAGTATTTCCTGCACAACTTCCTGACGACCCAGCCGGACCTTAACCTGCATAACCCCGAGGTTCAGGACGCCGTGCTGGACGCCACGCGCTTCTGGCTGAAGCGGGGCGTGGACGGGTTCCGTCTCGACACCATCAACTTCTACTTCCACGACCGCAAGCTGCGCGACAACCCGGCGCTGGCGCCCGAGCGACGCAATGCAAACACCGCGCCGGCCGTGAACCCCTATAACTTCCAGGAACACCTCTACGACAAGAACCAGCCAGAAAACCTCGCGTTTCTGAAGCGCTTCCGCGCCGTTCTGGACGAGTTCCCGGCGATTGCCGCCGTGGGTGAAGTGGGCGACAGCCAGCGCGGCCTTGAAATCGTCGGAGAATACACCTCCGGCGGCGACAAGATGCACATGTGCTACGCCTTCGAATTCCTGGCGCCTGAACGTCCGACGCCGGTAACGGTGGCCGAAGTGCTGCACGCCTTCGCCGCCGCTGCGCCGGAAGGCTGGGCCTGCTGGGCGTTTTCGAACCACGACGTCGTGCGCCACGTCTCGCGCTGGGGTGCCGGTGTCGAGGATACCGACGGTTTCGCAAAGCTTTATGCCTCGGTGCTGATGAGCCTGCGCGGTTCGATCTGCATCTATGAGGGCGAGGAACTGGCGCTGCCGGAAGCCGAGATCGCCTTCGAAGACCTGCAGGACCCCTACGGCATCGAATTCTGGCCGGAATTCAAGGGCCGTGACGGCTGCCGCACGCCAATGGTGTGGGAAGGCAACAATCCGAATGGCGGCTTCTCCACGGCGGAAAAGACCTGGCTGCCGGTGCCGACCGAGCATCTTTCCCGCGCTGTCGACCGGCAGAAGGGCGCGCAGGGCTCTGTCATGGAGCATTACCGGACCTTCCTCGCTTTCCGCAAAACGCAGCCGGTGCTTGCCAAGGGCGAAATTCGCTTCCTGCCCGTAACCGGCAACGTTCTGGCCTTCACGCGTACCCAGGGCGAGGACAAGCTTCTTTGCCTGTTCAACATGGGTGAAACGATGGAGCGCTCCGCCCTGCCGCCGGGTGACTGGACCGTTCTGTCCGGCCACGGGCTGGCCGGCAATCTGGAAGGCGGCATTGTCGAACTTCCGGCCTGGGGCGGTTTCATCGCCCGGCATGTGTGAGAAAAAGAGAGGGAGGGTGACATGACCGGGCTGGTATTGAAGGACATCCGCAAATCCTACGGACCCGTGAAGGTGCTGCACGGCATCGATCTTCAGATCGAAAAGGGCGAGTTCATCGTCTTTGTCGGGCCATCGGGCTGCGGCAAGTCCACGCTTCTGCGCATGATTGCCGGACTGGAGGACATCACCTCCGGCGAGATGCAGATCGAGGGCGAGCGCGTCAACGAGGTGCCGCCGTCAAAGCGCGGCATCGCCATGGTGTTCCAGTCCTATGCGCTCTATCCGCATATGACGGTCTACGACAACATGGCCTTCGGCATGCGCATTGCCGGCGAGGACAAGGCCGAGATCGACCGCCGCGTCCGGGCCGCCGCCGAGAAGCTGCAACTGACCGCCTATCTGGAGCGCTTGCCCAAGGCGCTTTCGGGCGGCCAGCGCCAGCGCGTTGCCATCGGTCGCGCCATCTGCCGCAATCCGAAGGTCTTCCTGTTCGATGAGCCGCTTTCGAACCTTGATGCGGCGCTGCGCGTCGCAACCCGGTTGGAGATTGCCAAGCTCAACGAATCCATGCCCGATACGACGATGATCTATGTGACGCACGATCAGGTGGAAGCCATGACGCTGGCCGATCGCATCGTCGTTTTGTCTGCCGGTCGCGTCGAACAGGTCGGCGCACCACTCGAACTTTACGAGCGCCCGGCCAACCTGTTCGTGGCGAAGTTCATCGGCTCGCCGGCCATGAACATCGTACCGGTGACGATCACAGAGGCCGGTCGAAGGACGACGGTTTCGCTGGGTTCTGCCGGAGGCACCCGCGAAGTCGTCATCGACGTCGCCACGCCCAGCGATCACGTCGGCAAGAAGGCCTGGTTCGGCGTCCGCCCCGAAGATTTGCGGATCGCGACGGAAGGGGAAAAGAACCTCTTCTCCGGCGTCGTCGGCATCGTCGAGGCGCTCGGCGAAGTGACGCTGCTCCATCTGGAAGAACTGGCGGGCGACGAGCCCGTTGTCGTCAAGCTTCCCGGCATCGTGCGCGATGTGAAGGGGCAGACGCTCGCCTTCACCGCCGACCCCGCCAAGCTGCATCTCTTCGATGCGGATGGCCACAGCTACCGCAAATCATGAACCTCCTCCCAAGACCATGATCCTGCGATGGGCGGCCCTGCGGGCCGCCCGTTTTTTCAGACCGCCAGCGACTTCGAAAAGGCGTTGGTGAAGGTGACCTCACCTGTATCGCCCACGGCCTCGCCAATGGCGACATCCATGGCCGTGCTGGTGACGCGCACGAGGCAGAACCCGCCGAGATAGGCTGCCTTCGCCTTGAAGATATCGAGCGCGCCCACCCTGTAGGCCATCGGCACATCATGTTCATGGCCGTGGAACAGACCGACGACGTTGTAGCCCGAGAGAAGCGAAAGCAATGCTTCGCGGCTTGCGTCGGTCCACCAGTGCGCCTGACCGGTCCCATCCGGCGCGAAGGTCTTGCGGGCCGGATCCCAGCGCTCGGTCGAGAACGGGTCCCAGCCGTAATGCTGGAAGATGATGACCGGGCGGCCGTCGGCGGCGTAGGTCTGAAGATCGCGCTTCAGCCAGTCGATATTGCTCGGCATGTGCTTTTCGGTATCGCCGATATAGCGATGCGCCTGCACGAGGTGCAGGCCACCCCAGTTCCAGGAATAGCTGTCGGAGGCGGAATCGTAATTGTCGACCGGCACCGGCGCCTTGAAGAAGGCACTCGGCTTGTGGTTCACCTGTACATAGTCGCGAAGCTGGTCGCGGTAGAGATCGACCCGAGGGGGCTTGGCGTCCATGTCGAGATCGTGGTTTCCGAGCCCGACATAGACGGGATAGTGGATACGCTCCGGCCCACTGCCTTCCTGATAGCGGCTCGAGAATTGCAGGATCTGCGGACCGATGCGAAAATCGGGGGCCTGTCCGCCGCCGTAATCGGTGACATCGCCGCACACCACGACGCCGGCGGGGCGGCTGATCGGCTGGCCAGCCGCGCTCAACCCGCTCGGCTTGCCGGCGATATCGGCGGGCCATTTGCGCTCGATGAGGCCGTTCAGCGCCCTTATGTGCCGAAGAAGATTCTCGTCCGTCTTGCCCTGATCGAGGCAATGGGGACCGAGCCCGTCGCCGATACGGCAGGCATGAACGTCGTTTATGACGAGGAATGTGACATCGACGGGCGGTCGATCCGCCCCCGTTGCGGCAACGGCCGGCCATGTCGCGGCCACGCCAGCCCCAAGACCGAATTTCAGGAATTGTCGTCGCGCAACCATCGGCTCCCCTTCTGCTTTTCGGGGAGCATATACGGGTCGCGCTTAACAGGTCATCAAAACTTCGGGCGCGGACGACCGAGTGCCATCGCAGCGGCGATGACCGTATTGGCCATCAGCATGGCGATCGTCATCGGGCCGACGCCGCCGGGAACCGGAGTGATGGCGCCGGCAACGGCAGAGGCTTCCGCATAGGCGACATCGCCCACCAGCTTGGTCTTGCCCTCGCCCTTTTCAGGCGCGGGAACGCGGTTGATGCCGACATCGATGACCGTCGCGCCGGGCTTCACCCAATCCGCCTTGACCATTTCAGGCCGACCAACAGCCGCAACCAGAATATCCGCCGTGCGGCAGATACCGGCAAGGTCCTTCGTGCGGGAATGCGCCATGGTCACCGTGGCATTGGCGTTGAGCAGAAGCTGGCCCATCGGCTTGCCGAACAGGTTCGAGCGACCGATGACGACGGCGTTCAAGCCCGATAGATCCGCGCCGTGGACGGTGCGCACCAGGAGCATGGAGCCCGCCGGCGTGCAGGAGATAAGGCCGGTTTCAAGATCACCGGTCGCCAGCTTGCCGGCATTGACGACGTGGAGACCATCGACATCCTTTTCCGGCAGAATGGACTGGATCACGGCTTCGCTGTCGAAGTGCTTGGGCAGCGGAAGCTGGACCAGCACGCCGTGGATTGACGCATCGGCATTCAGTTCGGCCACCAGCTTCAGCAGGTCTTCCTGCGTCGTCTCTTCCGGCAGTGTGTGCTGCACCGAATGGAACCCGCACTGCTTGGCCATGCGCCCCTTGGCGCCGACATAGGCGTGGCTGGCCGGATCATCACCCACGATGATGACGGCAAGACCGGGCTTGACGCCGGTATCCTGTTCCAGAGCCGCCGAAGCGGCCGTTACGGCCTCAATGACCGAAGCCGAAATAGTCTTGCCATCGATGATCGTTGCCATGGGCTTTTTCTCCTGCGGTTGGGGCTTCAGGACCCCTCTTATGCAGCGCCTATGGTCTCAAATGACACGAAATGCAAGGTCTTAGTGGCGGCCCGAAGCGCGCCGCGCATTGTAGGCTTCAACACGGCTGCGCAGCGAAGCCATACGCAGGCGGATTTCCTCAAGTTCGGCCTGACGATCCGATCCCGACGCCCGCATCGCCTCGCGCTGATCCATTTCGGCGCTCCGCCGCAGAACGGCGCGCAGGCGCTCCGCCAGCGGTTGATCATCATTGTGGGCCGGCGGCGGCAGCCAGTCGTCATCTTCGTCGCCAGTCGTATAGGCTGCATAACGCTCTTCAACATCGTGGTGACGAGCAGGCGCTTCACGGTGATGGTATCGGTCAAGCTGATGCTCCGCCGCGAAGAGACCATCCTCGGACTCATGGTCTTCTGGATCGGCTTCATCGACACGGGCACGGCCGGCGACGTAGAGCCAGGTGAAGGCGAGCAGGAGACCGATGCCAGCACCGGCAATGGACACGAAGAGCGGCGACGCACCGTTGGCAATGACCGCCTCCAACCGCGCAGGCGCAATGAGGTGCGCCGGCGCGGGTGGGCGAGGCGCCGCGGTGCTGATATCCATCTTGTCGAGATAGTCGGCGCGCAGGCGCTCGGCCTCGTGCTTCAGGCTCGCCAGCGTTTCGAGGTCGCCCTGATCGTTTGTCACGCCTGTATCCAGTCTGGCGCGGACCGTCTTGGCCTCGTCCAGTGCCCGGGTCGCGACCTTCACCTTGTCCTTGTAAGCCGTATCCAGCTTGCGCAATGCATCCTGTAACCGGTTACGGGCGTCTTCGGCGGCGCTGCGGGCAGCCAGCAGGCGCGGATGGCGGGGCCCGAGTTCGGCGGCCATGCGATCGAGTTCGAGTTTGGCGGTGATGTATTTCTGGCGGGTGTCGTCGAAGACAGGCGCATCGATGCCGAGTTCAGCAAGGCTGGAAACCGCATCGGTGATCTTCAATCCGGTAACACGGGCGCTGTCGCTTTTCAGGGTCGCAAGAGCGGCCTCTTTCGTCGCGATATCAGCATCACGGGCGGCAATCTCGGCCGCGCGACCGGATGCCTCGTCAATATCGGAACTGCCGTGCGAAGCCGTGAAGTCGCTCAATGCCCGTTCGGCCTCCTCGGCTGCCTTGCGGGCCGCGGTCAATCCAAGGGAATCGTCCAGTGCCTGCGCGGCGGCTTGTTCGATGCTATGTGTTGCGAAGGCATTGGCAATACGCACGGAAAGAACGGCGTCCGGTGTCGTGACGGCCAGCGACAGTTGCCCCGATGCGCTATCCGGCATGAGCGACAGCGTGCTGGCCAGTGCGCGTTGAACGGCAATGGCGGGCCGGGCCGCCGTACGCTCCGTGCCGGCCAGAAGATCGGTGGCAACGGCCAGCGGACCGGGCGCCGTCCCCACCAAGGCGGGCTCGCGGGCCAGATCGAGCGTCTGGACGATCTGCTCGAGCGTATCGCCCGCTTTCATGCGCTGCGCCATCGCGCTGACGGCCTCATGCTTTTCCAAACCGAGAACGGCCGTTGCCGTGAAGGAACGCGGAAACATTTCGCCGAACGCGAACGGCAGGGCCGCGCCACCCAGCATGGCTGCACCAATAAACAACAGCGAAAAGGCAAGTCCGCGCACCGGACGATAGCGCACATCATCGGTGTTGGCCGGCTGGAAGTGACGCGCTGCACCACGCGGGGCACGCGCCGATAAACGCCCCTCTTCGGGGTGTCTGCCGATTCTGCCTTGGTCCACCGGATGCCGCATAACCCTACCGCCTGGATTCGCCGCCGGACACAGCCGACGGTCATGATGAATCCAGAGTAAATTTTTACGGCAAAGATTTGGTTAACGGGTCACCGTCGTTCGCGTCGGGGCCGTATGCAACTGGCCAACCTGCGATCCGTTGCGCGTTTCCACCGCCACTCGTCGCTCCAGATAGGCCGGCAGCGCCCGCCTGTTGAGGCGGAAGCGCATGAGGTTGAAGAAGAACTGCGGAATGCCGACGAGATAGCGACCAGCCAGGCGACGCGGCTCGTTCCAGAAGCGGAAAGCCCATTCCAGCCGCAGGCGGCGCAGCATTTCAGAGGCGCGCGGAACCGTTCCCGAGATAAAATCGAACAGAGCGCCGCCAGTCATGACAAGACGCGCGTGCCCCGGGCGAATATACTGCGCCACCCAGCGCTCCTGACGCGGCGTACCCATGCACACGATCAGAACGTCGAGTTTGAGCGCCTCGATCTCGTCAACGACCCGTTTGCTCTTTTCATCATCGAGATAGCCATCGCTGATGGCGATAAACGTATGCCACGGACAGCGGCGCTGGAATTCCTCGCGCGCGGCATCAAGAATATTGCGCTTCGCGCCGATAAGGCCGATCCGTTTGCCGTCCTTCATATAGGTCATCAGAGCCGGAATGAAATCCGTGCCGTTGAGGTTCGCCGGAAACGCCTCGCCATGCAGCACCGTCGAAGCAATATCGACGCCGAACCCGTCCGGAAACACGAGCTGGCTTTGCAGCAACTCGTGATAATCCTCGAACTTCAACATCAGGTTCGCATTGTGGGCGTTGAGAAAGGCGATGATCGTCTGACCGTTCGGCAGATTGACCAGATCGTTGGAGAAGGCCAGTGCACTATCCCAATCGAGATCGCAAACCGGCACATCCAGGATCGTTCGCTTCGACGCCAGAATCCCGAAATTGACCGCGACATTGTTGACCGCGACGTTCATGCCCTCTCCCTGCTTCTGCCGCTCGCATGGCGACCTTATACGAAGACTGGAAAAGGATGTAAGGCCGATGCCGTCACAACCGGCTTAAGCCAGTTGCTAAAATACAACCTAACTATCAATTTTGGGGTTCCCGCGAGACGGGTCGGTCGAAAAATGATGCAGACGCGCACTCCGGGCGGGGAGATACGCGCCTGCAACCGTCTTGCGACGGATCAAAAGGGAAAGCTTCGGCCACGCGTTCGCCCTGCGACGCCTGTGTCCTGCCTCTTCCCAATCAGGTAAACTGAGCCATCGACCGGACCGCGGTTCCGGTCGATCCGCCTTCGTCAATGGCCGGCGGGCGCCTTCTCCGGAAGGGCTTCGCCGGGTGTGATCTGCACGCCCTTGCGCACCGGCTTCTGCGCGTCGGAATTGACACGGATATCGGCCTTCGACAGATAATCGAGCTGCTCGACCAGCACGTCTGAGACGACATCGCCACCGAACCGGGCGTTCAGGTCATCCTTGATCTTGGATTTGAAGTTCGCGAGGCTGAAACCTGCGGGATTCTTCAGATCGACGACCGGAGAGCCGACGAGGAGCGTGAAAAGCTCATCCGTCATCAGTTCCGTCATCGGCATCTTGCTGTCCTTGATCTTGACCTTGTCCACGATGAAGGAAACGCGCCCGATGAAGTACCCCTGCACGGCACCATCGGCGATCATCGGAATGGAGATCGACTCGCCCTTCAACAGTTCGGTCTCAACCTTTGGCGTGGCATCCGCGTGTTCCGCCGGCGCGGTTGCCCGGCTGATCGAGAACCAGACGGCTCCCAGCGTCACGATGCAGACCCAAAGGCCGGTCAGAATGAGCTTCAGCATCACATCTCGCTATAACGGAACTGTTCCTGAGAGTAGGTGCCGTCGCCATCGGCAGACTGTTCAGCGTTTTTCAGGAGGTCGGCAACCGCGCGGACGGCATGAAGATGGGCTTCGACACGCCGCGCGTTGAGCGCAAGCTTGCTTTTGAGACCATGCATCTGTTCGATGTAGGTATTGGCCAGTTCCTGCGGGTCGGTGTCGCGGAACAGCATCGTCAGTTCGTAGAGGCAACGGCTCTTGTGCGCGTTGGAAACCTTGAGATCGAACTCGGGGTCCTTGCCGATGCGCTGGTTCTCGTTGTCGACTATCGCTTCAAGTCGACCGAGAACGGTTTTGATGCGATAATCACCGGATACGATTTCCATATGTTCTGCCCTTTTCTGCATTTTCAGCGACGCGCCCGTCATGCGCCGCGCTTATCCGATCCTGTGCACAGGGCCGCACGACCCTGCCGCGATACCGTGTCCGGTATCCTCAAGTGTTTTCAGCAGCGGATTTGAAATCTTCACTGACGCCGAGCGTGCGACGCTGGAAGTCCATGATGGTGCCCTGCACCATCTTGCGATCGTTCTCATCTGTCTTGGCGTTGGGCGTGCCTGCCCGTGTCTTTTCAATCTGCTGATTGAAAAGCTGCTCGGCAATGCCGATGCCGCCGCGCTCGGATACGGCATTGGCCATCTGTTCGGCCATCATGCTCTTCCAGAAGTCACCGGCGGATCCCTTGCCGTAGACTTCCTCGCTCTCGGCCGGCAGCATGTTCTGAATGAAGGTGTTCAGAACCGAGGCCTCGAATTTCTTGTAGGTTTCCGGAATTGCCATGCCCTTGACCGTGGCATGCTGGATATTGCCGAGACCCGCCTTCGTTGCCGGACCGTCGAAGCTGCCGACAGCCTGCGCAAAACCCGTTCCCAGCGCGGCAAGCTGCGTTGCTTCCGTGCCCGCCGCACGGGTTCTCAGCTTCTCGCGCGCCGCCTGGATATCGCTCGGTTCCGCCGCCTTGACTACATCAAGCACGAGGTCGCTCGGAGGAGAAATCGCCATCTCGTTTTCCTTGCATGGGACATGGTTCGGCTAACCGAACGGTGCGCCGGGGTCATGTTTACAGTCAGATTATTATCGATCCCGCAGGGCATTCGCCCGGTCATGCAGGTTATGGGAGGACTATGAAGTGCGAACCTTGCTGGAGGCTGGCGTTGTATTCGCCATCGTCATGTCAAGCAGGTCATAGACCGCTTCATCCTCTTCGGCCCGCTCCTCCAGGCCGCGGGCTTCCTTCATGCGATCTTCCAGACGATCGCCCTTGGTGCGTTCCTTGAGCATCTGCGCCTCGTGCGTCCGCTGAAGATTGCTCAATTGCTGGTCGCGGAACATGAGCCGCGAGAATCGTTCCGCGTAATTGCGCGCGAAGGGGCGGTGCAGCTCATTCAGCGAACTGATCGCATCCATCACCACGCCCATGGAGTTTCCGACTTCCTGGCGCTGGCGCACGGTGGAGGCCAGTTCGGTTTCCGCAACCTTTTCGAGATGGCGCTGCACCGAGACAAGGCGCTTCAACTTGTCGGATTTCCTGTCCTTCGCCATGCGATGCTCCCTTGTCTAATGTCCGATGAAGATTGGCCCGAAGCCATCGGCATAAAGGCGAAGCATCGCCGCAACGGCCAGATACATGAGGAAAATACCCGCCATCAGCGAGAATGGCGTTGCAATGAAGTAGATCGGAATGGCCGGCGCCAGCTTGCTGACGAGACCCACCGCGAAGTTGAACATGATGCTGAAGATCACGAAGGGACTGGCAAGGCGCAGCATCACCATGAAGATCTGGGAGAGCGTATCGGTCAGAGTGATCAGCAGCTTTTGACCGGTGACGAAATGGCCGAGCGGCATGGCGTCATAGGAATCGACCAGCGCCTTGATGACGACCTGATGGAAATCCAGAAGAAGAAGCACCATCAGGCCCGAAAAGGTGATGAAGGACGTCAGCGCGCTTTCCGATGTGTCTTCCAGAATGTCGACACCGCCCGGCATGGTCATCTGCATGGACGACCCGATGATCGCGCCGGCAAACTGCAGACCGACCACATAAAGACGGGCAATCAGCCCGAACATGATGCCGATCAGACTTTCCGAGAAAATCAGCACCACCATGGCGCCGGGATCGGCAGAGGTGACGCGCGGATAGACCGTGTCCCACATCAGCGGCAGCATGGAAAGCGTTACGGCCAGCGACACGAACAGGCGAACCGTCGGACTGACGCGCGCCGAGGACAGGCCCGGCAGCGTCATGAAGCAGGAACCGATGCGGCAGAAGAGAAGAAAGAGCGCCAGTACCGATCCCTGCGGGTCTGTTATCATGAAATCGATCCAAGTATCTTGATGTCGATCCCCTTCGCGAGTTCCACATGCGAGAGCACCGGAAGCGTGGCGAACAACCGTTCAACGATCATGCGGACATAGGAGCGCGTTTCGGGCGACGTGACAAGCACAAATGGCAGGCCGCGATCCATGAATTCACGGATAACCTTGCTTGCCTGTTCCGAAAACTCCTCGAGCTGACGCGGATCGATATCGAATTCCACGACCTCGCCCTTGGCATCGCGCTTGAGGGCCTGATGGAAGACGAGGTCCCACTTGGAACCGAGACGCAGAACCCGGAGCGTACCGTTGTCGGCCAGATCGCCGCAAAGCTGCTGGGCCATGCGTACGCGGACATGCTCGACGATCTGTTCGGTCTTGCGAACGTGCGGCGCCAGTTCGGCCACCGCTTCGAGAATGAGATGCAGGTTGCGGATCGACACACGCTCCGCCAGCAAGAGCTTCAGCACCGCCTGCAGGCCTGAATAGGACATATGCGAGGTGCAGATCTCGTCGGCCAGCTTCTTGTATTCCGGATCGAGGCGATCGATGAGGATCTTCACGTCCTTGTAGGACAGAAGCTGCGGCAGGTTGTTGCGGATGACCTCGCTGACATGGGTCAGTACCACCGAAACGTTGTCGATGGGATGGAAGCCTTCGCGCTTGAGATCTTCCACGAAGTTTTCCATGACCGACACCGCCGGCATGCCGAAAGCGGGTTCGCGGATCTCATCGCCCGGAACCGACGGCTTGCGACCCGAACCGGTCACGACCAGCACTTCGCCGACACGCAGCAGGTTGGAGGCGACCGTCGTGCCGTGAATGCGGATCTGATAGGATTTGTCGGGAATGGCGATGTCGTCGGTGACCTTGATTTCGGGCACCACGAAACCGTATTGCGCGGCGAACTTCTTGCGCATCTTGCCGACGCGGAAGGCGAGTTCCTGATGCGCGCCAAGAAGACGGGTCGACACCTGCTTGCCAAGCGCCAGTTCGATTTCCGTCGAACGGAGCACACTCTTGACCGAATCCTTCTCGGCTTCCTTGTTCTGGACGACCTTCTTTTCCTCGCTTTCGCGCAGCAGACGATTTTCACTCTCGATCTGACGGGGAATGAACCATGCGCCGAAAGCCATGATGGCACCGAGCATGGTGAAGGGCACGAAGGGCAAGCCGGGAACCAACGCCAGAACCACCATCAGGCCAGCCGCGACCGAGAGGGCGCGCGGATAACCGGAGAGCTGCCCAACAACGGCCTGGTCCGTCGAACCCTTGGTGCCGCCACGCGAGACGAGCAGGCCGGCTGCGAGCGACACGATGAGAGCGGGAACCTGCGAGACGATACCATCGCCAACCGAGAGCTTGACGAAAACGTCCGCAGCCTGGCCGACTTCCATGCCATGGCGGAAAACGCCGATCAGGATACCGCCGATGATGTTGATGGTGGTGATGATGAGACCGGCGACGGCATCGCCGCGCACGAACTTGGAGGCACCGTCCATCGCACCGAAGAAGGAGCTTTCCTCTTCCAGTTCCCGACGGCGGGCCTGGGCTTCCTTGTCATCGATGATGCCGGCGGACAGGTCGGCGTCGATCGACATCTGCTTGCCGGGGATGGCATCGAGGGTGAAGCGCGCACCGACTTCTGCGATACGCGTCGCACCCTTGGTGATGACGATGAAGTTCACCACGATCAGGATGAGGAAGACGATCAGACCGATCATGAAATCGCCGGACATGACCAGCGATGCAAAGCCGGCGATCACGCCACCCGCGGCATCGTGTCCCTCGTTGCCATGGGTCAGAATGACACGGGTCGTCGCGATGTTGAGCGCGAGACGCATCATGGTCGCGATCAGCAGAACCGTCGGGAAGGACGAGAAATCCAGAGGTTTCTGGATCCACAGGGAGACCATCAGGATCAGCACCGAGAAGGCGATCGAGAATGCCAGCCCCATGTCGATCATGAAGACCGGTATGGGCAGGAAGAGGATGCAAAGAATAAGAACGATGCCGGCTGCGAAGCCTAGGTCCCGACCGCTGGGAGCGGCTTTCGGTATGGAAATCGCGTCAGTCTGCGCCATTTTTTCCCCGTCTCTTCATGAGCGTCCACGGCGCATTCCACGCCATTCGACAACAGGGCTAAAGGTTCAAACTTGTGCGAGGATGGTCGAATGCGAAAACCGCCGGCAGGAAGCCGGCGGTTTTTCAGAAACCCGACTGGATTCGGGAAAAGACCATATTGGTAAAAATGGAAATCTGCCCGCCGATGAGAGGGGCCGAAATTCCAAGCGCCAGCATGACGGCGATGATCTTCGGAACGAAGGTCAGCGTCATTTCCTGAATCTGGGTGAGCGCCTGAAGGAAGGCGATGAAGACGCCCACCACCATGGCGGCCATGACCGCCGGACCGGATGCGACCAGAATGGTCCAAACGGCCGCCTGGACGATATCGAGAGCGTCGGCTTCGTTCATGGCTGGGCTACTTCCGAATCAGCGATTGATCAGGAGGTAGCATCGCCTAACGTGACACCTTTCTCAATGAGAATTCCCTCGCCTTTGGCCGTCAGACCGTACACGCCGGAAGCCGTCGCCGTCACAGCCGTGATCTTGCCCGAGACCGTTCCGTCAGCGCTGGTCAACGTCTTGCCGAGGAAGTAGGTGCCATCGTAGCCCGTCGTACTGATGGTGCTCTTGATCGTCACTTCCGCTCCGAGATCAACAAACTTGCCTTCAGCCGTCGTAGCGAATGCGCCTTCGTCGGTGAGCGTCACACCCGCGACCTTACCGATGGAGTTGCCATCCGTGTCAGTCAGGGTCTGGCCAAGAATATTGCTCACATCCGTCGGGGCCGCGGCCGCCGTATCACGAATGGTGACGCCTTCACCCAGCGTGATCTTCTTACCGTCCGTGGTCGTTGCGATAACGCCGTCGGAGGTCACCTTCACGGATGCCACCACGCCGGAGGTCGCGCCATCGAGGCTCGTCACCGTCTTGCCGATATAGGCGGCGGCGCTGTTCATCGCGGTCTGCGAAATCAGATCCTCAAGGTGCGAGTTCGCCTTGATCGACTGCTCCACCTGCGAGAAGGTCGCAAGCTGCGAAAGCTGCTCGGACGCATCCATCGGGTCGGTGGGATCCTGGTTCTTCATCTGGGCGATGAGGAGCTTCAGGAAGCTGTCATAGTCGACGGAGGCCGACTTGGCGTCCGATGTGGACGCCTTCGTGCTCGTCGAACTGGTCGAAGCGGTCTTGTAGGCCGCAACTCCGGTGATGCTGGACGTATCTACCGCCATGGTGCGATCTCCCTGCGGATATCCTCGATGATCGCCGGAGTGATTTCCTGGTTGGAAAGGACGCGTTCTTCAGCCGGATAAAGCGAGCGGATGGCCTTCAGTGCATCGAAGGGACGGCCCGAGGAAACCATGGCGTCGATGCGCTTCAGTTCCGCCAGGATTTCCTCGTTCTTGAAGCAGGTCAGCAGCATCATGATCGACTTGCGGAACAGCGTCATCGACTGTTCCTTGCCTTCCGGATTGATGAGCATCATCTGGGCGATGAAATAGAGCTGACGCAGCGGCGTCGTCGTATCTTCCGGCTGAAGAACGTGATTTTCCAGAAGGAAGGTCACATCGTTCAGGAATTCCAGCGCCACCTTGCGGTCGACACGGAGAACCGCGCCGTTGATGAAGATCTTTTCGCCGGATTTCAGCGAGATGCGGAGCGTACTTTTCATTTCAAGCCATCCCTAATGATGGTGGTTACGTCAATAATTCCCTGGTAGTTCGTCGATTCCCGCCGACGTATTCTCTCGCATTCCTTCATGATCCAGATTGCGATGGAAATCAGATTGGCGCGAAGCTCCACGCTCAGCGCATTATCCGGCTGTTTCAGGTCCTCGATGAAGCGAAGCCAGACGCGCCGGGTATAGAACAGCGCCTCGATGGATTCCCTTGAGAACCCTCCCCGGTCGCGTGCGGCGGCGAGCAGATCGATCGACCGGTCGAGGACCTGTCGTTCCCGCTCTTTGGCGTCGGCAACGTCATCTGCCATCACTTCGGCGTAAGAAAACTGAAACATCTATGTTTCCTTCATGTTTACGGCCATTCCCCCATTCATCGGGGGAAAGTCATGTCTCAGAGAAAGTTCACGAGACTGAGCTGCTGGATTTTTGCGGTGATCGTGTAAGAGGTTTCGAGCTGCGTCATCAGGGTCGCGAGGCGGGTCTTGGCCTCATACTGATCGACGCTGACAAGGTTCTTGTACTGCGTGTCGATAATGGTCTTCTGGGCGCTCAGTGTCTCGTTGGCTGTCTCGACACGGGCCTGCACCAGGCCAAGCTGGCTGCGTTCCGCGTTGATGCCCGAAACCGCGGCGCCAGCCGTCTCGACGACGTGGAACTTGACCCGCGCCAGCGCGTCGGTCTGCAAGCCTTCCTTGGCAAGCTGCGAGCCGATAAGCGTCGAAATGACGAGATCCTGAAACCCGTCGCCATTCAGCGAGGTCGAGGTCTTCACCGTTTCCGTCGTGCTGATGCGGCTCGACATCACCGTGCTGGATGCATCCGTCCAGCTCGACCAGTTGAAGCCGGCCTTGTAGCTCGCGACGAAGTCATCGACATCCGCGCCGGTCATCTTCGTGATATCCGGCACACCCGTCGTCGTGCCGTCATCCGTCAGACCGTTCGCCTGCAGGAATGTGTTGAGCTTCGTCTGGAAATCAGTCGTGACATCGCTCACGAAAGTACTCTGAAGCGTCGGGGCGTCCGTGTTGATACCGGAGAAAATGTATTCACCGTTGACCGACGTTACCGCCATGCCAGCGAAGTTTTCAAGTTCTGCCAGCGCCTTATCGGCGGCGACGGCTGTCGATGTGCCATCGCTTGCGCCGGTCACGCCGGTGAAGGTGTTGAGCACGGACTGGGCCGAAGCCGCCATGTTCTTCATGGTCAGCTGCGTCGTGTCCATCCGCTGTTCGGCAAGCGCATTCGACTTCGTGATCGCCTGCAGGCGCTCGCTTTCGCGGCTGAAATTCAGGCTTTGGGAGGTCTTCGCACCAAGTTGCAATCCGATATCGTAGTACGTACCGGTCACGGACTCGTTCTGCAGCTTCACGATTTCCTTCTGCGCCGTGGTGGCAACAAGCTGGATCGCGTTGGTAATCGAGAGAGATGAGATCGTTGATGTTTTCATGGTTACGTCGCCGCCATCAGGGCCTTGAGCATCTCGTCAATCGTTGAGAGAAGCTTGGAAGCCGCCTTGTAGGATTGTTCGATGTCGAGAAGCAGAATGAGTTCCTCGTCGAGATTAACGCCGGTGTTATTGGAATAAGCTTCCGAGGCGCGTGTCATCAGCGCTGAGGTGCTTTCGCCTGCCGTGCTCGCATTGCTGCGAAAATCTTCGGTCCAGCCGACCGCTTCCGTCGAAAAATTGAGCAAGGTGACGTTGGTGCCGAGCTTGGTATCGCCATCAAACGTCATGGGCGTGTCGAATGCCGAGAGATAGCCGCGAAGCAAGTCGGAATAGCCGCTGGCGTTGCCGGTATTCGTGCTGGTCCCGGCAATGTTGCCATCGCGAAGCTTGAAGGGCGAGGAGACGACGCTGCTTGCAACCGTGATCTGCGACGCAAGACCGGGAATGATATCGGTCGTGTCGAAGGCAACCGCGGCGCCCGTCTTCGTCGTAAACAGACCGGCAACCGCCGTGCCGCCGCTATCTTCCGCAAACAGGGCGATCACGCCGCGGGCGACTTCATCAAGCTGATCCTGCATCGTCGGCAGCACATCGTCGCGAAGCTGCAGCAGGGCCTGAAGGCTGCCCTTCGCGGTGGTGCTGGCACCTTGGCCGGCTTCGACCTTGACGCCGTCGATATAAAGGCTGGAGCCCGTGGAGCCGGCAGCAAAGGCGGCGGTGGGCGTGAAGCTGATCTTGCGGGGCACGGTCTCGAACAGCGTCGTGCCGTCGCTCGTGTAAAGCGCGATATCGTTGCCTTCGCGAGTGTAGGTGGAGACGCCGATGATCTCGGAAATCTGCTTTATCAGCCCTTCGCGCTTGTCGATGGCGTTGTTGGGGTCTTCCCCCATCGCAGTCTTCTTGATGACCTCGTTGTTGGCCGTCTCGAAGTCACTCAGAAGCTTGTTCAGCTTCGTCACCTGGGTGGCGATTTCCGCATCCGCTTCGCCGCGCAACTGCTGGATACCGTCGGCAGTGTTGTTGAGCGACGTGGCGACATCCTGGGCGGCGGAAACGACCGTCTGGGCGAGCGTGATGTCGCCAGGCGTTTCCGCATAGGTCTTCAGCTTGTCCCGGAGCGTTGCAAGATAGGTGGAAGGCGCCAGGGAATAGGAGTCACCGCCAAGAAGCGCGCTGACCGATTCCATGCCCCCAACCAGTTGCTGCTGGGCCGAGTTACTGGAAATCGCATTCAGTGTCTGCTTGAGGAGGGCGCTGTTCTGCGCCCTCTCCGTGGTCACCATCATGGCACCGCTGTAGATGTTTACAGTGGTGTTTGCCGACCGCTTGTTGTAGTCGGTGTTACTCGCATTTTGAATATTCGTCGAAACGACGGCGCTTTGCGCAGACGTATTGTTGAAGATACTCTTTGTCGTATTAAGCGTCGATGCGAGAGACATCCGTCAATCCTTACGTATTGAAATTATCTCTTCAGGTTGATCAGGACATCCATGACGTCAGCCCCGGTCTGAAATACCTTGGAGTTTGCGGTATAGCTGCGCTGAGCTTCGATCATTTCCGTCAGTTCGTTTGCGAGGTCGACGTTCGAGCTTTCGAGCGCGCCGGAAACGATGTCACCGAAGCCAGGCTCACCGGCAAAGCCGAAAACCGCAGCGCCCGACGAGCTGGTGACGGAGTAGACGTTGCCGGTACCCATGCGCAGGTTGTCCGGGCTGATGACCGTTGCCAGCGGGATCTGGGCGATGGCCATCTGCGTGCCGCTTTCATAGACGGCGTAGACGATACCTTCGTTGTCGATGGTGATCTTCTCGAGCGAGCTCGGCGCGCTGCCGTCAGCAGCAACCTTGGAGAAGCTGTCGGCGTTGAGCTGCGTCGTGGTCGTCATATCGACCTTGATGCCGTTGACCGTGATGGAGAGATCCGTCGAGCCATTGACAGTGCTGAGACCGTAGGTCGTGGGGTCGAAGGCGAGGGTTGCATTCGTCACCGGACCGCTCGCATAGGGGAAGCCCGTGGAACTGGAGCTGCTGGCGCCAGCCGAGTCGTAAACCGCCACTTCCCAGGTATTCGCCGCCGTCTTGGTGTAGAAGATGTCATACTGTATCTTCGTGCCGCCAGCGTCATAGGTGGTCATCGACGTCTTGAAGGTCGGGGTCGCCGATGCCGCGTTGGCCGAGGGAAGGTCCGCCGCAGCGACAGCCGTTGCCGACATCTTCAGGTTGGAGTTGGCCGTTGCCGTGGTGGACGGAACAGCGGTCAACTCGTAAGCCTTGATCTGGATCGGGGTCAGGTCATCGAAAGTGTTGACCGCCTCGCCGAGCGGCGCACCCATGACCATGAAACCGGCGGAGTTGACGAGATTGCCGTATTCGTTGAGCGCGAAGGAGCCGACGCGCGTCAGGTAGTTGGTGCCGCCGGCATCCTGCACCGGGAAGAAGCCCTCGCCCTGGATCGCCAGATCGGTATCCGAGGATGTCGAGGTCAGCATGCCCTGCTGGGAAATGGAGTTGATGACAGTCGTGTTGACGCCGCCGGAGTTATAGCTACCGGACGTGGACGGCAGGACGAAAGACGAGAAGGCGGTCGAGACCTTCTTGTAGGCCGTGGTGTTCACGTTGGCGATATTGTCGCCGACCGTGCTCAGGCGGTTCGCCTGGGCATTCATGCCCGACACGGCAGTCTTCATCGTTCCGTAGATGCTCATCTGGGACCTCGTTTAAGTCGTTGCATTCGAGACTATGCGGCGGGCCTTGCGTGAAGCTGTCTGTCTTGTGGAAAGAAGTACTTTCCGAAACAGTTTCAATTTTTCACAATCCGCCACCAAATGCGCAGGCAACCTTGACGGCCAACCTCGCGCCGCGACAACATTCTTTTTTTATTTCAGTTATTTGCGCTTCATGCGCGATTTAAAGTTCTGGAAATATCCGGAGCCCCGTCCGGCGGTCGTGAACCATTTCGGATCACTCTGCCAGCCCTGTGGCCGGCACCTCGAAGCCTGCCCGCTTCAGAGGATTTACAGAAGACATCCGCCACGACAGCGGATGTCGACATCAAGCTTGGCGCGGCCCGTGGGGCCGCCGCCGATTATTCCCAATTGATGCAATAACCGAGGAAGCGCTTGGAATCGACCGGGTCGAAGCCCAGCTTCTTGCGCAGCTTCTTGCGCAGCTTGCTGATGTGGCTTTCCACCACGTTCTCTTCGACTTCTTCGTCGAAGATGCCGTAGATTGCGTTGAAGATCTGCGTCTTGGAAACGCGACGACCACGGTTGGCAATCAAGTATTCCAGAATACGGCGCTCGCGGCGCGGCAGCGGGAATACGTCGCCGTTGATTTCCGGGTCGCGGCCATCCGAGAACACGCGGACAGGGCCGACATCGGTAAAGTTGGAAACGGCCTTCAACCGACGGCGGATCGCCGCGGCACGGGCCAGGATTTCGCGCGGGTGGACCGGCTTGCGGACGACATCGTCCACACCACAGTCAAACAGCGCCAGGGTAACGTCCAGCGACGGTTGATCGCTGACTGCAATCACCGGAGCCTGCGACCGGTCGCGAATGGCGCGCGGCAGCTCGAAAGCCTGCTCGCCCTGACCGATGAGGAAGGCCTCGACAGCAGCGATATCCGCATCGGCTGCCGTGTTGACCCATTCCCCGAATTCGCTCGGATCAAAACCTGTGGACGGAATGCCTTCGCGCCCAAAAAGAGAAGTGTAACCGTCTTTCACGAGCTCACGCTCATCAACCACTACGATCATTCGTCCGCCTCCGAATCAGTGTGGTGCCTCGATGTACTATGGGTACGAATCGGGGGAATCTCGAACAACTGGAGAAACTGAGTGGGAGAAATTAATAGTTGATTAACCATATTGGCATGATTTGACCTATATATAGTAGGCAAGCCCAAACATGGTCACTAAAATTTAGTGGAAAAGTTAACAGTCCGTTAACGCCGGGCTTGCGGTCACAAAATGCTCGAAATGTCGCCGTATTCGACTACAGGCGAACTTTCACAAGAATCAATAAATCAGGAGTTGCGATCAACCGCAAAAACGCGACGCGGCGGGTGTCCACTTGCCGTAACCGGTCGCCACGAGGTTGCTGATGACCCGGCAGACATACTGCTTCTGGGCAGGGTCGTTATTGGGTCCGGCGTGGTATCTTGCTACCGCCATCGTCCAGGTTTCGTGCCTGTCGTGCAGCGCTTTCAGGAAGCGCGCGGCATATTCCACGTTGCGACCGGGGTCGAACATTTCCTGAACAGACGCGAATTCGGCGCCGTGATAATGGTGGTTGATTTGCATGCAGCCGATGTCGATCAGCTTCGCTCCGCCACTACGCGCCTGGTTGAAACGCGTCATCGCCTCGCCCGGCGAGTTGGCAAACACGGTCTTGCCCTCGATGTTCATCGCAAAGGCGCTCAACGAGCCCTTGCGACCGGTCTCCGTGAGACCGACCGAGTAGAGAATACCTTCGGGGATACCGTATTTGCGCGCAGCGACTTCAATCTGCCGCTCACAGGCGCCGCTCGAAGCCTTGGCTTCAGATATAGACGTGGCCAGGGCGAGCGCTGCCAGAGCCACGGAGAACAGAGGAAACCTGCTCACTTTCATCAATACGTCCTGCTGCGACACCTGGCTGGCTGTCAGAGCCGCCTCGCGCGTTCTGCCGCGCGCCTTGGTCGCCGTTTCGGCTGCCTTCACCGGCCGCCTGCTGCATGTTCTGTTGCTGTTGTTGCTGGCTGAAACGCCCGCTGCCGTCGCCACTGTCCTGCGAAGACGCCACCGGCGCCATGCTGACGGTGACCTGATCGACGCTGAACCCCTGCGAGCGAAGCGCATCCATCATGGAATTGGAATCGCTGCTCAACTCGCGATAAGCCGCCGCCGTATGCACCGTCAGATGCACGTTGAGTTCATCACCGGACAGGCGCAGCATCGCCGTGACTGTTCCCAGGGAAATGGGGTTCAATTCCAGCTTCAACGTGTTGACCACCTGCCCGGTGCTCGACTGTTGCGCCTCATTGGCGAGCCGCGCAGAAGGGTGCATCGCACTCACCCACTCATCGTTGCCGGCCATCGCAGCCGTCAGCGAGGAGGAATTGGACGGCGCGTTGAACCCGAGATAGCGACGGGCTTCGACCACATTGACGGTTTCCGCCTGCGCGCCGGTGCCGCTACGTGTCTCGACATCGATGCGACCATTGGAATCGCTGGCAATCTTCAGGCCAACGGACTGTCCTTGCCCTTCACCGCGCACGAGACGGAACAAACGGTCCTGTTGTTGCACCTCATCGGTCGGCATCGCCTCCATGGCTTCGTCCGTCAAGGCCGTGTCACGCGTGGTGTCGCCAGTCTGCGACTTCGCCGCTACACCCTTCGTTTCGGCCGTGCGCCCATGAGCCGCGAGCGGCTTGCTTTCAACCTGGGCGGAAGCCGCGCTGGCCGTCAAAAATCCAAGGACGTCGCTCAAGGTTTCCGGCTGGATATCGGCCTGCGTCTGCGATCCGGAATCCACATCCACCTTATCATCAGCAGGCGCATCCTTGGTCACGGCAGTCTTTTCAACGTCGGGCTGCGCCGCCGCGATCTTGACCTTGCGGATGATTTCGCTGGCAACACTGCCTTCAACGGTCTTCTTGCCTTCGATTTCAACGCCCAGACCCGAAAAATCCGCGTCCTTGGTCTTTGCGGACTTTCCGATCGGCGTCTTCGTGTTCTTGAACGTTGCTTCAATACCGGCTTCGGGAGGCGTCGCCTCTAGCGACTGCGAAGCCACCTTTTCAAGGGTGGCGTCGATTGCCGTGCTGAGCGCGGCGAAAGACCGGGGCAGCACTGTCTCTTCCGCGACAGGCTCTGCTGGGGCCATCGCACCGGCTTCGGCGTCGACCTTCGCAGTTTTCGTTTCAGCGCCACGCGCCGAACCCTTGCCGCCACTCTGGTGGTCGTTCAACCCCTTCAACTCGTGAGCAAATCCCTCCTTGTCAGCGGATGTACCGCCCTTGGTGGTCTTTGCGCCTGTCGCCGTTTCGGGAGCAGGTTTTACGAGTGCGTTGAGAGCGTCCATCATTTCGACTTGCCTTCCTGCTTCAGGAGCGCGTCGATCGCTTCCAGTTGCGAACGCCCGCGTTCGACGAAGGAGCGATAGGCGCCGTCAGCCTCCTGACCGGCTTCGGCCGCGTTCGGTGCCGTCGTCGGCGCGGCGGCTGCGGTCGTCTGCTTCGTCTGTCCGGGAATTGTATTGCCAGCGTCTACTTGCGTGAGGCTTGTAGCGTCGATGGGCGCTTGCAGAATTTGCTCGGCCACGACCCGTGCTGCCTCGCGCAGCGCCTTGTCGCGGTCCGAAAGCTGGTCATCCGGGATCTGGTCGATCATCTTGACCGCAGCACCGACATCGGCGCTCGGAATGGATGCGACATTGCCGTAAAGACTGCCCAGCGCCTCGCGACCGTCCGATTTGTCAGAAGCGCGGGCATCGGCCTCGGCTGCCGCATAGCGGGCCAACTCGGCTTTGCCGGCCAGCGTCGCACGGCGTGCGATGCGCAGGAAAACCTCCCGGGCGCGTTCCTTGTCCATCAGGTCGAGCGTCGAGGCAATGTCGTCCGGTTGAACCGTGCTGCCATAATTGGTCACGACAAGTTGCACGAACAGATCGGCGAACTGGCTGGCATAGGGCGAATGCAGAAAGCGGCGCACATAACGGTTTGCCGTTGCAAGTGCGCGTGGCACGAGATTGCTCTCGACCGAAATCGTCAACGAGCGGCGCAATGCCGCTTCCTCGATGATGGTGCCCGGCGCCGTCAGCCGGGCCTGATCAAAGAAACCGAGTGCGGCATTCACATCCGAACTGAGCAGAATATTGCCGCTGACCAATGCCAGATAGGGGCCGATGCGGGCGTTCAGATATTCCGGCACCATGTCCGGCAGGCTTTTCGCCACCAGCGTTCCCTGGCCGTTGAAATACTTGCGCAGTGCATCGATGACGCGGCTGTCGAAATTGCCCTCGACATCACGCGCCACGAGATAATCCAGCGTCGCGGGGTTGCCACCGCTCATGGAGTAGATCAGGGCCGCGTCGACATTTCGCGGGTCTTCGAACACGCTCGGCTCGGCCGAACGAAGCCGCTTGTCGATGGTTTCCAGAATGAACCGCTGCATCTCGCCTGCGGAATGGTCGCCCTGGACCACCGCATCCTGAACGAATTGGAGGGAGCGCAGCACCTTGTAGGGTGCAAGGTCCTCATCCGCCTGGGCCACGCCCGGAGACAGAAGCGCACCAACCAGAAGCCATGAGTGAAGACGAAACCGCCGCTTTGTTCGCTTCATCGGCTCTAACCGTCCTGAATCAGGATTTCGATGCGTCGGTTGGCCGGATTGAGCGGATCATCCTGCACCTGAAGGCGGCGATCGGCGAAGCCGGACACCTGTTCGACCCGCTTTTCATCGAGCCCGCCACGCACCAGCATGAAATAGGCGGCATGGGCACGGTCCATCGACAGGCTCCAGTTGTCGCCCGACTTGCCGTTGAAGGGGCGCCCATCGGTATGCCCGCGAATGACGATCGATCCCTTGCGCGCCTTGAGGATGGCGCCGATTTTCTCCATCGCCAGAACCATTTCCTTCTGCGGCACAGCCGAGCCGACACCGAACATGGCATCGTTCTGCTGGTCGGATATGGTCACGAGCAAGCCGCCCTCCGAGGGCGTTACAACCAAACCTTCGGCCAGCTTGCCGGAAACGCCGGCAAGCTGCTGTTTGATCTCTTCGCTCAGCTTGTCGGCTGCTTTCTCCTGCGCGGCCTCGGCGGCGCGGTTCTTCGCATCGTCGGCCTTGGCGACGACATCATCCTTCTTGTCGACTGGCTTTTCCTTGGCAGCCTCACGGGCTGCAACGACCTGCTTGGATTCCGGCAGGGTACTATCGTCCACCTTGGACGACTGCGCCTTCGCGGACTGAACCTGACGGCTCCAGAAATCGGGATCGAAGGGGTCGCGATAGGCTTCGCCGCCGGATGCGCCAGTCGAAGGGCCGGCATTGGCCGCACCGCCCTCGCCCTTGACGCTGACATTCGCCTGCTGCCCCACTTCCTGGGCAATCTCGGCGAGAACCGCATAGGGGTTCTGGAACAGATCGGCTTCGGAATATTTACTCTGGTCGCCAGAAGTCGCGCTCAGATCCTCACCGGACATGGCGCTGCCGCCCTCTTCCGTATTGGTCTGGCTCTTCACCTTCGACTTTTCAGCGGATTGTTCGCCCTCAGCCTGTTCCGATGGCTTTTTCAGCCCCTTCTGCGCCGGCGTATCGTCGGCCAGTTTGATCGGGTTGAAATAGCTGGCGACAGAGGCCTTGGTTTCCTCGTTCGAAGCATTGACCAGCCACATCACCAGAAAGAAGGCCATCATGGCGGTCATGAAGTCGGCATAGGCGATCTTCCAAGCGCCGCCATGCGCACCGTCATGGGCGCCGCCATGTTTCTTGACGACGATGATCTCGTTTTTGCCGTGGTGGTGACTTTCGCCTTCGCTCATTCCATCACCTTTTCAAGACCGGCAGCAAACGCGCTCAGGCGCGTGACCAGAACGGCCGTGCCGATCTCCGCCGTCAAATCCATTTCAGCGCTTTCCTCGAAATCGAGCAGCGCCACCTTGTCTCCCATGCGTTCCGCCAGTCGCCGGAAGGCGCTTTCGGGACCGCGCAACCGTATGCGGCCCGCCTCACCCTCCTCGATCACGCCCTTCAGAAGAACGGCCAGATCGGCAATGGCCTTGCGGGTCACCAGTTCACCCAGGAAGGGCAGAAGAACCTGCGCCGTCGCCTCGGTGACGGACCGGGCAACCTCTTCGGTCATCACGTCCAGACGTTCGGCAATCATGGCCGTGACATGCGCCTCATAATGCTCTGCGAGGGCAGCCATCTCAGCGGCGTGACTTTCGGCAAGCGCGGCCATTTCCGTCGCGTGGCGTTCCGTCAACTCGGTGGTCGCAACCTCGTGCCCCTCGGCAAAGGCTTCGCTGCGGATCGTCTCCGGATCGGCAACGGTCTCCAGATCGACCAGAGCCGGAAAGCCGAAAGGCCCGTCTTCAACGGGCCGCTCGTCTGCGACCGGAAAGACCGGCGCACCGAAATCCTTCAGATAGCGGGCGATCATCGCGCTCATCATTCACCTCCGGAGCCGCGGGAGAACACCTGATCGATCCGAACCGCTCGTTTCGACAGTCTGTTTCTCGCCACGGGACTCCCCAACATTCGATGACATCGTTGCCCGGCAAAGGACAGTCCAACCCTCCGCCGAAAGCAATCTCTCCCCGACCCTAGGGTGCCAAACTTGTGCGAGGATGAAGGCCGATCGCCTTTTGCAACGCGTCAGCCAAAGATCAGCAGCAGCTTCTGCATGTTGGTATTGGCCAGAGACACGACCTCCGCAGCGAGATCGGCCTGCACCTTGGCGGCCGTCTGGCGCGCGCTGACTTCTTCCATATTGGCGTCGATCAACCGCGAAACGCTGGTCTCCAGCGTCTTGCTGAGTTCATCGGCAAAATCCGACTGGGTGGAAATCCGGTTCAGCATATCACCGACGCGGCTGGCAATCTTGGTAACGCTGCCCATCAGGTTGTCGACCACATACATCATGTCCTTGAGCTGCTCTTCGGTCGTCGTTTCCGAGACGGCGATTTCCGTGCCCGTGACGCCAGAGGCCGACCCCATATTCAACAGATAGTAATTGCGGGGCGTACTGGAACCGGTATTATTCAACTGCGAGGCATCAACCGCACCGGTCAGCAGACCGCGGCTGGCGTCCTGCGTATCGACCAGAACCGTATCTGCAGCCGGAATGCCCTGGGTGGTCAACTGGACCGTGCCGCTGGCCGTACGCTGAAACGAGGCAACGAAGGAATTCGTGCCGCTGAGATTCGCCTGATTGTTGAGCAGCCAATTCGTACCGCTGAACTGAGCCGATTCGATGGCCTGTTGCAGCGTCTTCTTCGTACTTTCGACGGCCGTGCTGATCTGGGAACGGTCCGCACTCGATTCCGTTGCGGTAACGAGCGATTTGCGCAAGGCGGAAAGCTGCTCGAGAACGGTGTTCAGCGCCGTGTAGGCGGTATCGACCGTTGATTCGGACAGGTTCAAAGCATCGCCGACGCTCTCAATGATGCTTTGATCGGAGCTGAGGGAATTGGATGTCGACCAATAGCCGGGATCATCCTTTGCGCTGGCAACACTGTAGCCGCTCGACAAGGTGGACAAAGTGTCTTCAAGCTGACCGTTCGAAAACAGAAGCGTCTGCAAGGAGCTGCTGACCAGATTCGGCGTGATGATGTTGTATGCCATGAGTGGGAAGTCCCTGTTCGCTCAACGGGAACATGCCGGACTGCAAACCGGCGGTGGCTTTGCGGCAATCATGCCAATGCCCCAAGGGCCAGCCACGCGCTCATCCTATACGGGAGTTGCCATCATGGTTAACCAAAAGCTAACCGGTTGGCAAGCATCCCAAGGAAAAGAAAAGGCCGCTCCCGGCGCGGTTGCGGCCTTATCCCTGATCGTCTTCGCTGAAACCGCGCGCCTGTTACTGGCGGAAGAGCGAGAGAATGTTCTGAGCGCTGGAATTGGCGATCGAGAGTGACTGGATGGCGAGCTGCTGTTGCGTCTGGAGCGCCGACAGCTTGGCCGATTCCTCTTCCATGTCCGCGTCGACCAGGCGGCTCACACCCTTTTCGATGGAGTCAGAGAGAACATTCGCGAATTCGGACTGAAGGTCGATACGCTTGGAAAGCGAACCGATCGTCGCAGCACCCTTGGTGAGGTCCTTCAGCGCTGTCTCGACGATTGCCAGTTGGGTAGCCATGTTTGATGCGCTGGTCAGCGAAATGGCCGCAATGGAGGCCAGCAGACCGGTGCTCGTATTCGCCATACCGTCGGCGCCCTTGCCGAACAGCGCAAAGCTGCCGCTGCTGACCGTTTCGGTGGCCACCAGAACCGAGCCAGAGCCCGTTCTGACAAAGGCGGTGACCACCGAGTTGGTCGTTGACGCGGAACCGATCAGCCAGTTTTCGCCGTTGAACGATGCGGAGTTCGCAATCGACTTGAGTTGAGCCTGAAGCTGGGAGATTTCATCCTGAATCTTTGTAACGTCGACACTGGTTTCCGACGCGGAAACGATCTTGTTCTTGATTTCCGTAACGATGTCGATGGCGCTTTCGATGCCGGCATAAGCCACATCAACCTTGGCGGCACCCACGCCGAGCGCATCGGCGGCGGCATTCACGGCGCCATTGTCCGAGCGCATCGTGGTAGCGATCGACCAGTAAGCGGCGTTGTCCTTGGCCTCGCTGATACGATAACCCGTAGAAACGCGGTTCTGCGCACTTTCGAGGTCGGAGTTGACGGAACGCAGCGTCTGGAGAGCTGCCATGGCGGAAACGTTGGTAATGATGCTCGTCATAAGAATACGTGCCCCTCAATGTGGTCTCGATTTCAAGGGACATTCCGGATCAGAACCGGGAACGGCGATCAGCTCACATGCCTGTCAACCCGCGATGTTGATTGGTTAACTCGCCGTTTCGATGGTCACAGAAAACACCATTATGGTTAACAAACCCTAAAGACACCGCCGGGAAATTCATTTTCTGTAAATCTCCATAAATTTTTTATAAAATCAAAGCGTTACATGTTAACAGGATGTTACTGAAAAAGCCGAATGAACGCGCATTCCAGCCTTTTCGATGCGATTTCCGGCGAAAAAATTAATGGTGCAGATACGAATATTAATGACCCTTCATCCCGGATGAAGCCGTCGTTAACGTTTGCCCCCGCGCCTCGCCGGGCCGCCCACCTGAAACCGCGCGCATGGGCACAGGCGTGACGCAGGCAGGTCATGGCGATGTCTATTATTTCAGTATCTTCAGATATTCTGACCGCCACGCGCTTTCCCGAAAAATCCGGCTCTCCAAATAAAAATCGCCAGCATTTATCCAACATTAACTATCGCGCGCTTTAATGGCCGTGCAAAGCGATGGGTTGACAAAATAGTTAACAAGTCAACAAGCATGTAGCTGTCTATCGTTCCCGGTTATATTCCGGAATGTCCCTTGTAGTAGTGCCAAGTTAAGGGGCAAGTATTAGTATGACGAGTATCAACACCAACACTTCCGCAATGGCAGCTCTCCAGACGCTGCGTTCCATCAACAGCAACCTGGAATCCACACAAGGTCGCGTGTCTTCCGGTTACAAGGTTGGTTCCGCTTCCGACAACGCCGCCTACTGGTCGATCGCAACGACCATGCGCTCCGACAACGGCGCCATCGGCGCTGCCACTGACGCTCTCGGCGTCGGTGCCGCCAAGGTCGACGTTGCCTACGCAGCCGTCGAAAGCGCCATCGACGTCGTCAACGAAATCAAGACCAAGCTGGTTTCGCTGAACGAATCCACCGTCGATGACGACAAGGTCTGGGACGAGGTCAAGCAGCTCCAGTCCCAGCTCGTTTCGATCGCCAACGCCGCTTCGTTCAACGGCGAAAACTGGATGCTGGGTGCGACGGCCACCAACTCGGTCGTGACCTCCTTCGTCCGCACCTCCGGCAGCGGCGTCACCGTCACGTCGGAAACGATCACCACCGGCTCCTTCGCCCTGTTCGGCAAGAACGCCACGACCGGCATGGCCGACACGGCCTCGGGCGTCCTGAAGGACATCGCTGCCTTCACGTCGCTGTCGCTGGCCTCCACCGCTGTTGCTGCCTCGCTCAGCACGGTTGAAACGGCCCTGAAGGCCCTGACCACCGGCGGCTCTGTCCTCGGCTCGATCTCCAAGCGTATCGACCTGCAGACGGAATTCTCCACCAAGCTTTCCGACGCCATCGAATCCGGCGTCAGCAAGCTGGTCGATGCCAACATGGAAGAAGAGTCTGCCAAGCTGTCTGCCCTGCAGACCCAGCAGCAGCTCGCGATCCAGTCCCTCTCGATCGCCAACTCTTCTTCGCAGAACATTCTCTCGCTCTTCCGCGGCTAATCGCCCGGTTAGCATCGACACACGCCGCCCCAAGGAGACCCTTGGGGCGGCTTTTTTGCGTTCTGGTGTCTGAAATTCGAAATTTCTCTCCCGGTAAGAAAATTCTTCAGAGTTTTTTATTTTCAAAATCCATGTTTATCACCTGTTAACCATAATAGTGTTTTATAAGCACATCGAAACGATGAGTTAACCTAATGATTAAATAATGGTTAACAGGCATGTAGCCGATCATCGTTCCCGGCTTTAATCTGGGATGTCCCTTGTAAAAATTTGCCAAACTAAGGGGCAATAATATTATGACCAGCATCAATACTAACACTTCCGCTATGTCCGCCCTTCAGACGCTGCGCGCGGTCAATAGCAGCCTCGAAAATACTCAGAACCGCGTTTCGTCGGGCTATCGTATTGCTGAAGCCAAGGACAACGCTGCTTACTGGTCGATCGCGACGACCATGCGCTCCGATAACGGCGCCGTGAACGCCGCTACGGATGCCCTGGGTGTCGGCGCCGCCAAGGTCGACGTTGCCTACGCCGCCATCGAAAGCGCCATAGACGTCGTCAACGAAATCAAGACCAAGCTGGTTTCGCTGAACGAATCCACCGTCGACGACGACAAGGTCTGGGACGAAGTCAAGCAGCTCCAGTCCCAGCTCGTTTCGATCGCCAACTCTGCTTCGTTCAACGGCGAAAACTGGATGCTGGGTGCAACGGGCACCAACTCGGTCGTGACAGCCTTCGTCCGTACCTCCGGCAGCGGCGTCACCGTCACGACGGAAACGGTCACCACCGGCTCCTTCGCCCTGTTCGGCAAGAACGCCACCACCGGCATGGCCGACACGGCCTCGGGCGTTCTTAAGGACATTGCTGCCTTCACGTCGGCTTCGCTGGCTTCTGGCGCTGTCGCTGCCTCGCTCAGCACGGTTGAAACGGCCCTGAAGGCCCTGACCACCGGCGGCTCTGTCCTCGGCTCGATCTCCAAGCGTATCGACCTGCAAACGGAATTCTCCAACAAGCTTTCCGACGCCATCGAATCCGGTGTCAGCAAGCTCGTCGATGCCGACATGGAAGAAGAATCGGCCAAGCTGTCTGCCCTGCAGACCCAGCAGCAGCTCGCGGTCCAGTCCCTCTCGATCGCCAACTCTTCTTCGCAGAACATTCTGTCGCTCTTCCGCAGCTAATCGCCATACTATCGAGCCTCAGACAAAGCCGGCGGATACGAATCCGTCGGCTTTTTGCGTTTTCTATTTCGAATGCACTTCCACTTGGCAGACCTTCCCTGCCATTTCTATCCATCGCTATCGTCTGCGCGCACGACGGACGGGCGAGAAGCCGCATCCCGAACGGCCTGCTCCGCAGGCTCAACCCACAAGATAAAATTTCCAGATCAAATGCAAAAGGCCGCCCCGGAAATCCGGAGCGGCCGATGTTGCAAACCTCGATCAATCGAGGCTGAACACTTCTTAGCGGAAGAGCGACAGAACGTTCTGCGAAGAAGAGTTGGCGATCGAGAGGGACTGGATCGCGAGCTGCTGCTGGGTCTGCAGGGCAGACAAGCGGGCAGACTCTTCTTCCATGTCGGCATCGACGAGCTTGCTGACACCGGATTCGATGGCGTCGGAAATCTTCGACGCGAATTCCGTCTGCAGATCGATGCGCTTGGAAACGGAACCGAGGACCGAACCGCCGGTGGTCAGGGCCTTCAGGGCCGTTTCAACCGTGCTGAGCGAGGCAGCGACAGCGCCAGAAGCCAGCGAAGCCGACGTGAAGGCAGCAATGTCCTTAAGAACGCCCGAGGCCGTGTCGGCCATGCCGGTGGAAGCGTTCTTGCCGAACAGGGCGAAGGAGCCGGTGGTGATCGTTTCCGACGTGACGGTGACGCCGCTGCCGGAGGTACGGACGAAGCCGGTCACGACCGAGTTGGTGCCCGTTGCACCCAGCATCCAGTTTTCGCCGTTGAACGAAGCGGCATTGGCGATCGAAACGAGCTGAGCCTGAAGCTGCTTGACTTCGTCCCAGACCTTGTCGTCGTCGACGGTGGATTCGTTCAGCGAAACCAGCTTGGTCTTGATTTCGTTGACGACGTCGATGGCGCTTTCGACGGCTGCGTAGGCGACATCGACCTTGGCGGCGCCAATCCCGAGAGCGTCAGATGCAGCGCCGATGGCGCCGTTGTCGGAGCGCATGGTCGTTGCGATCGACCAGTAAGCTGCGTTGTCGGAAGCAGAACCAACCTTGTAACCGGAAGACACGCGACCCTGCGTGGTTTCCAGGTTGTTGTTCACGTTGCGCAGCGTCTGGAGTGCAGCCATTGCGGAAGAATTGGTGTTGATGCTCGTCATTGGATTGTCCCCTGAAAAACGCGTGACTGATTGAGGACATACCGGACTTAAAACTGTTTACCGGCGATGACAGTACGGCTTCATGCCACTCGGTTCCTTTGAACTCTTGAGGAAACCAAACCCGTCATGTGAGGATCACACTCGCAGCCAAAACTTGCCAACACCTTAAAACGCTCCTCCGGCGGAACCCGAGAGGTTTCTATACTTAACAAACGGTAACGGTCGACCGGCACCTCCACCAGCCCTGCACACCGGCTTCAAGCAAGGTTCGAATGCCATGCTGGGAAAGCGAAATCGCTTCCAAAGACGAATTGCGAACAGGTGAACGTGGTGGAACAGACCTTGAACAACGAAATTTCCTACGCAGCGGCGTCGAAAGACTTCAAGGCAGGACGCTACATCGAGAGCATGAGTTGTCTCAACAAGATGCTCAACCCCAACACGGATGCCCGCACATACGCGCTGCTCGCACGCAATCTGGAGCAGCTCAATCTGAAATCGGAAGCGGCGTCGGCGTATCAAATCGCCTATGAGAAGTCGACCTCCAAGAATACGGATTATCTGACAGAGGCGTTTCGCCTTCACTTTGAAAGCGGAAACGACAAGCTTGCTCTGGCGCTTGGCAACAGGCTGGTTTCCCAGGCGCGCCGCGATCCGGACATCGCCTATATCATGGCAACCCTTCTGGTGCGCCACGGGGATCTGCCGCTGGCCGCTCCCTTCAAGCAGGTGCTGGCGGGCAGTGACAACTCAGAACACCTGCTCATGGCCGCGCGCCTGATCTATGGCGACTGGCAGCCCGACAGCCGCGAACATCTGGAGGCAACGCGCCGGATTCTGCAGAAAATTCCGCGCAACAATGCCGTGCGGCTTCTCTATCTGACGATCTGCCGCGAACATTCGAAATACGATGTGATCGAACGCCATCAACCGTTCATCGATGAAATCATCGAGAAAGACGAACTGGGCGTCTTCGAGTTCGACCAGCCCTTCTTCAATCTTCACTGGTGCGGTAACGAGAAAATCAATCGCCTCGCCCATCTCAGCACCGGCGTCTATGAGCAGAACAGGCGTGACGAGCGACGGGCCATGCCTCATCGCTGGGGAGACAAGATCCGCATTGGCTATGTCTCCGGTGACCTCTGGGACCAGCACGCCACCATGAAGCTTCTGCGCGGCGTCTTCGAGCAGCACGACCGCAGCCGATTCGAAATCACCCTCTTCTGCAACACGCCTCAGCAGTTTCTGGACCACAACAAGGCCGACCGCAGCAAATGGGGTGAGGTGGTCACCATCCGCACCATGTCGACCGAGGCTGCCGTCGAGGAAATCCGCAAGCATGAGATCGATCTCCTGATCGACCTCAAGGGTTACACGGTCAACAACCGGCACGAAATCTTCAATCAGGCCGCAGCGCCGGTGCATGTGGCCTGGCTGGGCTTTCCCGGCAGCACGGTGGGCATCGACCTCGACTACATCATTGGCGACCCATGGGTCCTGCGCGACAGCTCGCAGCCGTGGTACGATGAAAAATTCTGCCGACTGCCTGAATGCTACCAGCCGAATGACCCGAGCAATCGTCCGCTTGCTGTGCCGACGCCGCGTTCGGAACTGGGCTTGCCGGAGGATGCATTCGTCTTTGCGTCCTTCAATACGAACCGCAAGATTACGATCCAGATGACCACCATCTGGGCGGACATTCTCAAGCGCGCGCCGAACAGCGTGCTGTGGATCATGCACAACAACCCGGAAAGCCGCGCCAACATTATCCGCCGGTTCGAAAAACTCGGCATTTCACCGAAACGGATCTTCTTCATGGGCATGGTCGCGTTCAAGGACCACCTCAACCGTATTCCTGCCGCCGATCTCGGCCTCGACACCTACCCGGTGAACGGCCACACGACGACCTCGGAACAGTTGTGGGCCGGCCTGCCGGTGCTGACGGTCAAGGGAACGAACTTCGCTTCGCGCGTAAGCGAAAGCCTCCTGTCCAATCTCGGTGTGCCGGACCTGATTGCCGAAGACGTAGAAGCCTACAAGGCCATGGCACTGGACTTCGCCGCCAACCCGGAAAAGCTGAAGCCCTACCATAAGCGTCTCGAGGAAAACCGCTTCCTCAAGCCCCTCTTCGATACCGAACGCTTCACCCGCCATCTCGAAAAGGGTTACGAGTTGATCTACGAACGCGCCCGGGCAGGTCTGCCGCCGGACGTGATCGATGTACCTGCGCTGCCTCCCCGTGAACAACCGTTCGCGCCGGACAGGACCGCATAAGACGGTCTGATCGTCGCTTTAACCAGCCGGAAGCACGGAAAACTGACGATAAAAAGCCGGTTGCTGCAAGTGCCGGAGGCGAAGGAGATATTACATGAAGGTCGTCATACTGGCCGGGGGCCTCGGAAGCCGCCTGAGCGAAGAGACCCAAACCCGGCCCAAGCCCATGGTCGAGATCGGTGGGCATCCGATCCTCTGGCACATCATGAAAATCTACGCCCATCACGGGCTGACGGATTTCATCGTCTGCCTCGGCTACAAGGGCTACGTGATCAAGGAATACTTCGCCAACTACTTCCTGCACAACCATGACGTGACGCTAGACCTCAGCAATAACGGCATGACCCTGCATCAGGGCACATGCGAACCGTGGAAGGTAACGCTCGCCGATACCGGTGTGGACAGCATGACTGGCGGGCGTCTGCGTGCCATCGGCAAATATCTCGACGATGAAGATTTCTGCTTCACCTATGGCGACGGCGTCAGCGACGTCGATATCACTGATCTCCTGCGCTTCCACAAGGCGCACGGAAAACTTGCAACGGTCACCGCCGTTCTGCCGCAGGGCCGCTTCGGTGCGATGGAAATGAACGGGAATGCGGTCGTCGGTTTCCAGGAGAAACCGCGCGGCGATGGCGGCCTTATCAACGGTGGCTTCTTCGTTCTTTCGCCGAAGGTACTACCATTGATCGACGGTCCCGCGACGATCTGGGAACAGGAGCCGATGCAGCGGCTTGTCGAGGCGAACGAACTTCAGGCCTATCGCCACGACGGGTTCTGGCACGCGATGGATACGTTGCGGGACCGCAATGCGCTGGATGGCCTTCTGGCCAACAAGGAGGCTCCGTGGGTCAAGTGGTGACAGATGCTTTCTGGCAGGGGCGTCGGGTTTTTCTGACCGGTCACACCGGGTTCAAGGGAAGCTGGATGACACTCTGGCTTTCGAGTCTTGGCGCAGAGGTCTTCGGCTATGCTCTCCCGCCCGAAGGGGACCAGACCCTTTTCGACACGACCGGCGCGGCAGAGCTTTGCCATCATACGATCGGCGATATCCGCGATGCGGAACACCTGAGAAGGGCTCTTGCAAGCAGCCAGGCAGAAGTCGTGATCCACATGGCGGCACAGCCCCTTGTGCTGCGCTCCTACGAAGATCCGGTTGAAACCTATGCCACCAATGTCATGGGCACGGTTCATCTTCTGGAAGCCGTTCGTGCGACGCCGAGCGTAAAGTCGGTCGTGGTGATCACCACCGACAAATGCTACGAGAACCGCGAGTGGATCTGGGGTTATCGCGAGGATGACCCTATGGGCGGTTACGACCCCTACAGCAGCAGCAAGGGCTGCACGGAACTCGTGGTGTCGGCCTATCGCCGTTCCTTCCTGATGAAGCCGGGGCACGAGCGGCAGGTGGCCATCGCCTCGGCGCGCGCCGGCAATGTCATTGGCGGCGGCGACTGGGCGCGGGACCGGCTGGTACCTGACATCATGGCCGCGCTGATGGAAGGCCGACGCCCCCTCCTGCGCAGGCCCGGTTCGGTGCGCCCCTGGCAGCATGTGCTGGAACCGTTGCGCGGCTATCTGATGCTGGTGCAGGACATGGCAGAGGGAAAAGCCGACCGAGCCGGCGCCTGGAATTTCGGCCCCGGCGACGACGATCATGCACCGGTCGTGTCGGTCGCCAACCGGCTGTGCGATCTCTGGGGCCTGACAGAAGGGCCGGTTTGCCTGGAAAACAACAGCCAGCCGCACGAGGCCAGTCTTCTGAAACTGGATTGCTCCAAGGCACGCATACATCTCGGCTGGACGCCGCGCTGGGATCTCGATGCCGCGCTCGGCAACATCGTCGCCTGGTATCGGGCCTATCAGGCCGGCGAGGACATGCGCGCCGTGACGATGGCGCAGATCGCCACCTACACCAATGCCCAGGCCGCTCCGGTCTCACTCGAAAACAGGATGGTTAAATGTCTTTCATGACGATCGAAGCGGACCCGGTCGAAACATTCCTGAAGGAGGCAGATCCGGCACGCCTTCGCGACGCGATCCTCGCCATGACGCGCCGTTATGCGGAGGTCGCCCACGCGCCGGCCGCCTTCGTTCCCGACGAAAGCGTCATTCCACCATCCGGCAAGGTCTATGGTGCCTCCGAGATGGAACTTCTGGTCGATTCCGCTCTGGATTTCTGGCTAACGACGGGCCGTTTCAATCGCGAATTCGAGAAGAAGCTGTCAAAGTTCCTTGGCGTCCATCATGTGCTGACCGTGAATTCCGGCTCGTCTGCCAATCTGGTGGCCCTGTCGTCCCTCACCTCGCCGACCTTGGGACCGCGGGCGCTCAAGCCGGGTGACGAGGTGATCTCGGTGGCCGCCGGCTTCCCCACGACCATCAACCCGTTGCTGCAATACGGCCTCGTGCCTGTCTTCCTCGACATCGATATCCCGACCTACAACATCAAGGCCGAGGACATCGAAGCGGCGATTACACCGAAGACCCGTGCCATTATGCTCGCCCATACGCTGGGCAATGCCTTTAACCTGAAGGAGGTGATGCGCGTTGCCAAGGCCCATGACCTCTGGGTCGTTGAAGACTGCTGCGATGCGCTCGGCACCACCTATGACGGCAAACTGGTAGGTTCGTTCGGCGACATCTCCACCCTGAGCTTCTATCCGGCGCATCACATTACCATGGGCGAAGGCGGCGCGGTCTTCACCCGCAATTCCTTCTTGCGGCGTGTTGCGGAATCCATGCGTGACTGGGGCCGGGACTGCTGGTGCGACCCGGGCCAGGACAACACCTGCCGCAAGCGTTACAAATGGAAGCTGGGAGATTTGCCGGAAGGTTACGACCACAAGTACATTTACAGCCACGCCGGCTACAATCTGAAGATCACCGACATGCAGGCCGCTGTAGGCGTAGCTCAGCTCGACCGGGTGGAAGGCTTCATCGCCGCCCGTAAGCACAACTTCGCTGCCCTGACCGAACGGCTTTCCCGCTTCGAGGACCGCATGATCCTCCCCAGGGCAACACCGGGTAGCGATCCCTCATGGTTCGGTTTCCCGATCACGCTGCGCGAGGGACTGCCTTTCAGCCGCGAAGATCTGCTGGCCGAGCTGAACGGTCACAAGATCGGCACGCGCCTGCTGTTCGGCGGTAACATCATTCGCCAGCCCTACATGAAGAATTACAATTACCGCGTGGCGGGCGACCTGACCAACTCGGACATCGTAACGGAACGTACCTTCTGGATCGGCCTGTATCCCGGACTGAACGAAGGCCATTTCGATTTCGTCGCAGACCGCTTCGCCGCATTCTTCGCGAAATTCTGACATGGAAAGAAGCGGCGTTCTCATTACCGGCGCAACCGGTTTCATCGGGCGTAACCTCGCCCGACGGCTTCGGCAACGGGGTGAAACCGTCGCCGCCATCGTGCGCCCGGAATCCGAGATCGGCTTCCTGACCGACATGGGCGTGGCCTGCCACATCCATGACGGAACGGCGGACGGTCTCGCCGATATTCTGGCCGGTATCTGTCCGGAAACGGTGTTTCACTTGGCCTCGCGGTTCATCGCCGAGCACAAGCCGTCCGATATCGAGAGCCTAATCAGCACGAACTTGCACTTTGCCACGCAATTGGTTGATGCGATGGCGCGCACGGGTGTAAACCAACTGGTGAATACCGGCACATCCTGGGAAAGCCTTTCCGACGCCGTGGCCGAACCAGTCTGCCTCTATGCCGCGACGAAGGCTGCATTCCAGCCCATCATGGACTATTACCGCTCAGCCCACGGACTGAAGACCGTAACGCTGAAACTGTACGACACATTCGGTCCGGATGATCCTCGCCCCAAGCTAATCAGCCTCCTGCAGAAAATTTCTGCCTCCGGCGAGCTTTTCGACATGTCGGGCGGAGACCAGATCATCTGCCCGCTCTATATCGACGACGTCACGGCGGGTTTCGAACAGGCTGCCCGCGAAGTGCAGCGGCTTGCGGCCGGTGAGGGCCGCAGCTATGCCCTGCCGGGGCCGGAACGGCTGAGCCTGCGCGATTTCGTGGCGCTCTTCAGCGATGTCTTCGGTCGTCAGCCACAAATCAACTGGGGTGCCCGCCCCTACCGCGCCCGCGAAGTGATGTCACCGTGGACCGGGCCGGTTTTGCCGGACTGGCACGCAGCGATCACGCTGCGGGACGGTCTGGCATTGACGTTGAAGAGAACCGACAATGTTTGAGATTTCGAAGACGGAAATCGCCGGATTGATGCGCCTCGACCCGGTTGTCCGTAGCGATACCCGCGGACGTTTCGTGAAGACGTTCCATGCCGATTTTTTCACGGCACACGGCCTGCGCACAGACTTCGCCGAAAGCTACTACTCCCTCTCGCGCAAGGGCGTTCTGCGCGGAATGCATTTTCAGACCCCTCCCGCCCAGCACGCCAAGCTTGTCCATTGCGCGGCAGGCCGCATTCTGGATGTCGTCGTCGACCTGCGCCGGAGTGAACCCAGCTACGGCCAGTTTGTCTCGTTCGAGCTCAATGCCGACAAGGGCACCCTGCTTTACATACCCGAAGGCTGTGCCCATGGCTTTCTGGCGCTAAGCGAAGATGCCATGACCGTTTATAATGTCACTAGTGTCTACACCCCGGCCGAGGACAGCGGCATATTATGGTCAAGCTTCGGTTTCGAATGGCCGGTACGTGAGCCGCTTCTGTCTGACCGCGACCTTGGGTTCCTGCCACTCTCGCGGTTCGACAGCCCTTTCTGAGGTCGGGGCCTCATGCGATCATCAGATGCGGGCGATAGACGACCTGCAAGCCGCGCGATGCCACCCACCAGTTGAACAGCCGCTCGGCCTGGTATGAGAAGACGCGGCACTGATAGTCGTCTTCACTCGGCACGATGCGCATTTCCAGATGGAAAAGGAACGGGAAGAGCCATTCGCAAAAAGCTTCGAAATGCGGTCGCTTGGTCATGAACAGGCAGGCCGGGTGAATCGATGCCTGAGTATCGAAGAATTTCTGAATGGCCGGCGCCTCGTCCGGATAGAAGTCGTAAAGCGCGCGCATCATCTCTAGCCAGTCTTCCTGCCGGTGGAAACGGCAATATTGCGCGGCAATGCTGCCGCCCAGCTGTATATGGCGCGGGAGGATGATGTCCGAGAAAGCCAACTCATAGTTGAATATAGTACCGGCGGGGTCGACGCTCAGGATCGTCTGGGCGGAATCGCGCGTCACCTCCACCATATACTGGCTTTCGGGAAAGAGGATCGGAGAGAAATAACGCCGATAATGACACCAGCCAACCGCTTCCACTTGGGTGTTCTTCCACACCCAGTAGAGACCGGTGTGCTCGCCGAAGTAACGGTTCTTTCCGGTGATATTATCGCCGCTATCATCATGCAGGAAGTTATCCCAATGTTGCTTGGAGCCTGCACCCGTCTGAATTTGCGCCGTGTAACTCAGGTTCAGAGGCGGGAGGGGAACATGGCAGGCAACGTAGCTCTGAAGCATTGGAAACTCCTTGGCGGCGGCAAAAGCCTCCGGGCTGTAAGAAAGAGGCGGGAATTGGCTGGTCAGCGCCGCGCGACCCATCCGGGCGGGTCATCCCCGAAGATGACGATATGCGGTTCGCGTAGAACAGGCAGCCTAAGCTCCTGCCAGGCTTCGAACGCTCCCTGATCGCCGAGACCCAGGAAAACCTCCTTCCACGACAGGATCTTCTTGAGCTTGCCGCCGACACGCGGCCCGAACTTCCACTCGAAATCAGCCAGTGTCGGCACATGACGCGCAACTTTGAGCCCCTGCGGTGCGGCAATCTCAAGATAGATGCCCAACAGACGTTCGATAACGAAAGGGCGCATCCGAGCGGTGTTGTCTCTCGAATAATGACCCGTGCCGCCATAGATCAGCCCGGCGGCCGTGCCGTGCTCATATTGTTCCTGCAACGCGCTCAGCACTTTTTCGCAAAAATCGAAATAGCCGTTCCAGAAGCGCCGGTTGCCACAGACGTAATTGCAGAAGAAGAAGCGATCGACCCCCTGCACGTTATTCACCGGCAGGCCGGCCGCATCGAGGAACTCGACAATCTTGTCCATACCGGGATGATCGCCCTGCTCCCAGACATTGGCATAGATCGCGGCATTGCCGATCATCGGGTTGAAGGCGTAGCAATCGAAGCCCTCGGCCTGCGCCCGCTGCGCCTCGGCGAGAAAATAACGAAACGGCCGGGCAGCCTTCCACTCGAAACGCGGTGAAATGAGTCCCCAGAATGCGCTTTCATCAAGGCCAATCCGGTTATGAAAGCCATGAAGAACGGCAAACAGCTCGTATTCCCGTGTATCCGGTGCCGTATTGAAGGAAATATCGAAGGGAATGGCTTCAGGATTGAGTATCTGTCGCTGTGCCTCGCCAATATAGGGCTGGTAAAGCACGACCGAGTCGTTTGCCGCAGCCTGCAGAATAACCTCTTCCCGGGGCGGAAAGTGAATTTGTGCGGCAACTTTTGCAATCATGTCCGAAAGCGTATTGGCGGTCATTCGATGCCCCCAAGGACTGAAGAAGGATTGGTACTTCTGGAGATCGTCATGCGCGACCATCCATCAGAACCTTGAGGTAAGCAGCCTGAGAGCGGGCCGCCATTGCGGCAAACCCCTTTTTCGCCAGTGCGCGACGACGCGGTTCGTCCTCGACGAGGGCCTTGCAACGGGCCACGATCTCTTCGAAGGGGGCGACTTCCAACCCGTCGCGGAACGGTTCGATCGCCGGGTCGTCCGCTCTACCCTCTGTGACGACACAAACCCGGTTTGCCAGCAGGTAGGATACACGAACGATTTCGAACACGCCGTCATCGAAGCTGTTGATGTTGAGAACGATCTTGGCACGCGCAATGGCTTCGTCCCGCTTCTCCCCGTAAACGCCAAAGAGGTGCAGCACCTTCAGGCCTTCGGCCTTCAGCGCGTCGAGAATCTTGATGCGACGTTCGCAAAGAGAACCGTAGAACAGGACGTCGACATCCTGAACAGGAGCGGGTGCGATGCGCGTCAATGGCGCGGCATAGCCGATCTCCATCGATTGCGCATGCGTAATGCCGCGTTGCACAAGTGCCGCCCGGTTCAAGTCGCTGTAGTCTATCAGTGGCAGGGCCTTGAGGATGGCGATATATTTATCGCTCAACCAGTCACTGCCGGTCACGATCTGCTCGAGATTGACCAGAACGCTGTCTTCGGGAAGAACATCAATGATATCCTGCGGCAGGAGATTACCGCCGTAGATGATCGGGGCACGATCCTTCCAACCAGCAATGTCAGTGACGATCGGCGCCGAGCCACCCAGTTCCTCGAAGGCGCATTGCAATGTAAACGCCACTTCGGAAAAGGCCTGACTGTGGACAAAGCCCGGCGGCGTAACGATCCAGATACAATGGCGATCCTTGTGGCCTTCCCAGCCGCGAGGAAAGGGAACGAGCGGACTCGTATCCTGAGGTGTATTGAAAGCGGGAACGGCAGCGGATGCGGTCGAGTTTGCTGGTGTTGTCCGCACCTCCACCTTTTTGGGCACGACCTTGATCAAGACAGCCGAAAGCGCGTCAATGGTTCGCGGCATACCGGCAATTTCCTGCCCCGAGAGACCGCGCTCGCTTAATTCCTTGCCGATAGCGCTCGGGACATAATTAAGGTTCGAAACTTCGAAATGGCTTTCGCTCCAGCCGCTCCGCCCCTCACCCTCGCTCAGCGTCTGAAAGGTTTGCTCGTTGAACGCGCGAACATTCGCCGGATCGGCCCAGGCTCCGAAGGAGAGATCGTAAGGCACCACAATATCGAGTACCCCGTCAGCTTTCAGGAGATAGCGGCAGACATCCAGAAGGCGCTCAAGATCCCGGGCCTGTTGAAGCACATTGTGGGCAATGATCGTGTCGAAGCTGCCTTCCGTAAGGGAGACGCGGCCAAAGCGCACCGTGTCGAGCGTCAATGTACGACCGGGCACAAAAGTTTCTAGATCGAGAACGGCGTCAACCGCGCATAGCGGGTTACGATCGATATTGAAGGCATCCTGGCGGAAGTCTTTTCCACAGCCGAGGTTGAGGAGGCGGGGTAACATACCCCGCGGCACGGCACTGTTCATATATGCTCTCGTATCGATAGCCCGCTTCCGGTCGGATGCGTTTCAGCTTTGCCTACCACGCTAGTGGTTGAAGCCTGTGGCAAGCTTGCGCTGTCAGACGAACGATCTTACCAGCGAACCGACCAGCAGGTTCCAGCCATCGATCAGCACGAAAAAGAGAATCTTGAACGGCAGCGAGATCGAGGTCGGGGGCAGCATCATCATACCCATGGCCATGGTGATGGCGGCGACGACCATGTCGATGACCAGGAACGGCAGCAGGATAAGGAAGCCGATTTCGAAGCCTCGGCGGATTTCCGACAGCATGAAGGCCGGAATGAGCACACGGTACTCGGTCGCCTCGCCCAACTGGATCGTCTGACCCTTTTCACGCGCGATGTCCACGAACAGCGCCAGATCCTTGTCGCGCGTATTGGCGATCATGAACTTGCGGAAGGGTTCGGCAATCAGCCCGACGGCCTGTTGCTCGGTCACCTGGTTCTGGAGAAGCGGCTGGACGCCTTCCTGCCACGACCGCTCCAGCGTCGGCGACATGACGTAGAATGTCATGAACAACGCCAGGGATGACAGGATCATGTTCGAGGGTGTCGAACCGATGCCCATGCCCGATCGCAGGATGGAAAAGACGATGATGAAGCGCGGAAAACTCGTCACCATGACGAGAATGCCCGGCGCAACCGACAGGATGGTCAGAAGCCCGAAGGTGCGGACAATCCAGGCAGCAGCGGAGCCTTCCAGCGGCGCGTTGAATAGCTCCGTCGGCAATTGCTGGGCGTATGCCAGTTGCGGTACCGCCAGAAGCGCGGCGATGAGCAGGAGCTTCCGAATCATTCGATCACAAAGGTTCTGAACAGAACCTTGGATACCCGTCCTTGCGAGCGCAGGTCAACACGTTCCTGAAGGTCTTCCCGGAGATATTGAAAGCCCCGCGGCCCCTGAATCTGCTGGAGCGAAACCGTCTTCAGATAGGCAAGTATGTCCTGGTGAATGGTTTCGGCCAGCGGCGCATCGGGGGCGCCGTTGAACATCAGCGCGACCTCCAGCCGGACCCAGCTTTCCGTGGGATAGGCAAGATTGGCCATGATGGGCTCGAGAAGCACGGTGCCGTTCGCAGCCGTCGCAACGCGCGGCAGGCCGGCATCTTCCTTCTTCTCACCGCCGCCATGCTCGCCACCGGCAGTGGGCGCGGCCGCATGTTCTGCCGCCGCCGCCTTGTCCTTTTCCGCCTGCGCCTCGGAAACGGAAGGCGCAAGCATGCCGCCGACGAACCAGCCGCCGCCTGCCCCAACCAACGTGAGGACGAGAACCCCGACGATGGTCATCACCAGACCCGACTTCTTCTTTTTCGGGGCTTCTTCGCCTACCGGCACCAATTCGTCGGCCATGCCTAAGCGTTCCTTCCACTCAAAATGCGGGGCTTCATCAGATCGGCGAATAGATATCGACGATCTGCTGACCCACCGGCGGCTGCTGCACTTCCATCAGGCGACCACGGCCACCGTAGGAGATGCGGGCTTCGGCGATCCGGTCATAGGAGATCGTGTTGTCGGCGTTGACGTCCTGCGGACGCACGATACCGGCAACGTTGAGGATGCGGATTTCGTGGTTCACGCGCACTTCCTGCGAGCCGCTGATGACCAGATTGCCGTTTTCCATGATACCGGTCACGACCGCCGCGACGAGCAGCGTCAGCTTCTCGGAACGGCTGATCGAACCCTTGCCCTTGCTCTGGCTGTCGGAATCGAAGCCGAGGTTGGAATCGGCCTTGGGCTTCCAGCCGAGAATTTCGGCGGCGGCCTTCCAGTTCGTTTCCTTGCTGTTCTTGCGGCTGCGGTCAGTGGTGTTATCGAACGACGCCTTGTCGTTGATGGAAATGTTGACCGTCAGGATATCGCCGACATTCAGCGCGCGCGCATCCTTGAAGAGCGCGGCCTGGCTGTCGCTCCACAGCGAGTAGCCGCTTGCCATGTGGCGCGGCTGCTTCGGATACTGCGCCATTTGCGGCGTCTGGCCGAAGGCAAGACCGGAGCCGATGGGGCTCATGGACGGGGCATTGCCGATTTCACGAAGAGTCTGGTTTTTTTCGACCGACTGGCAACCCGCAAGGATTGTCGCCGCCAGAAAGACGAGGGTAAGCTTTTTCATGACGGGTCCTTCGACGTCAACGGATCGGCGGCGCTTGCCATGATCGCGGCAATGACGCCCGCTTTCTTCGGGTCCATTTCGGCCATGATCAGGCCGGATTGCTTGGCCGGCAGCTTCATGATGATGGCGGCGGCCAGAATGGGATTGGTTTCCTGCAATTGCGGCGCAGCGGAATCGGCCTTCATGGTCTTGTAGATATCAACGAGGCCGGCCTCGGCCTGTTTCATGAAGTCGTTGCGCTTCTTCAGCCAGTCCTCGTATTCCGTCTTGCGCTTTTCAAGCACCGTAATGCGGTCGTTGACCTCCGTCTGGAGCTTGTCGAGATCCTGCTTCTGGAGCAGGTAGCGCTGATCGCGGGCGGCATCCGCGATGTTTGTGCAGAACTGCTTGATCTCATCCTGCGAGCCACCTGCGAGCGGCGGCGGCGCGGCTGTTTCCTGCGCCTGCGCGCCGGTGAGCGCCACGAGAACGAAGCCGAGGGAGAGAAGGCGACCCGGGGTGACATGGGCCATCAGACGGGAAAGGCTCTTGTTGGCAATCATTGCAGGACAAGCTCCGCTTGGAGGGCGCCGGCCGACTTGATCCCCTGGAGGATCGCGATAATGCCGTCGGGCTTGACGCCGATATTATTGAGGCCGGCTACGAGGGTCTTGAGATCCGGGCCTTCGATCACTGCGACCGGTCCACCGGTCTTCTGCGCCGCGATATCCGTCTGCGGCTGGACCATGGTCTGACCGTTGGAGAAGGGCAGCGGCTGGACGACCTGCGGGCTTTCCGTAACCTGAACCGTGAGCGTGCCATAGCTGACGGCAACACGGGAGACGCGCACATCCGCACCGATGACGATGGTGCCGGTGCGCTCGTTGATGACCACCTTGGCCGGCGTATCGGTTTCTACCAGAAGGTTCTCAATATCGGCCATCAGTCGGGTCAGGTCGGCGGAGGCGGGCTTTGCAACTGCGACTTCCTGGGAATCGCGCGCTTCGGCAATGCCGCCGCCATAGGTCTTGCGGCCATAGGCATTCACGACATCGGCAATGCGAACAGCGGTCGAGAAATCCGGATTGCGCAGTTGCAGAACCAGATTGACCGAATCCTTGAACTTCGAGGGCAACTCGCGTTCGATGATGGCACCACCCGGCACGCGGCCTGCGGTGACGACACCTTCGTTGAGCGAAGCGGCCTGACCCTGCGCGCTGAAGCCGGACACGATGACCGCCCCCTGCGCCACCGCGTAGATCTGGCCATCGGCACCGGAAAGCGAGGTCATGACGAGCGTGCCGCCGCGCAGCGACGAAGCATCACCCAGCGAGGAGACGTTGACATCGATGCGGCTGCCGGGGCTGGCAAAGGGTGGCAGGTTGGTGGTGACCATGACGGCGGCGACGTTCTTCGCGCTCGACTGGCCGCCCTGTGTGGAGATGCCGAGGTTCTGCAGCATGGCGCGCATGGACTGCTCGGTGAACGGCGAGGAACGAAGGCTGTCGCCCGTGCCCTGCAGACCGACCACGAGACCATAGCCGATCAACTGGTTGTCGCGGCCCGACTGGAGCGAGGCGATATCCTTGATACGCGAGACCGTGGTGCCGGTGGCAAAAGCGCCTGTGGCGAGGGCAAATGCCGTGACCAGAGCGGTCAGGAACAGACTCAGTCTCATTTCTTCATCACCTCCACGGTGCCATCCGCCATAACCGTGCCGGAAACGGTGACACCGGAATCGAGATTGCGGACGCGGATGACATCACCGGTCATCGCATCCGCGAGCGGCGTGCCAGACGCCGAAATGGAAAGCGTGCCCATGCGGGCAATCAGACGGATCGGGGTGCCGCGCTGAACGGTAAAGGGTTCACGCAGCACGGCCATCGGAATGGTCCGCCCGGCCACCAGCGTGCGCTTGGCAATCCGGCCAACCACATCCTCCACCGCGCTGGCATAGCCGGGCGCGATGTTGGGGTTCGTGACCTCGACCGATTTCACCCGGCTTTCCGTGATCGTTTCACCCGGGAAAATGGTCATGACCGGTACGATGGCGAATTCGCCATCGGCAGAGGCCGAACCGGCCATGGACAGGAAGGAGGCCGCCGCCACGGCGAGCGCGCGGCCCATGATTGCGTATTGACGGCGAAACCTCATGCTTGCCCACCCTTTCGGATTACTTCAGGTTCTTGCTGACGATCGAAGCCATTTCATCGGCCGTCGTGATGACCTTGGAATTCATTTCGTAGGCGCGCTGCGCCGAGATCAGGTCCGTGATTTCCTTGACCGGATCGACGTTGGACGATTCCAGATAGCCCTGCTTGACGTAGCCGTACCCGGTTTCCTGCGGATTGGAGATCACCGCCTCACCGGAGGCTTCCGTCTGCATGAACAGATTGTCGCCGAGCGGCTTCAGACCGGCTTCGTTGGCAAAGTTGGCAAGCTGGAGCTGGCCGACCTGCGTGAAGTTCGAGTCATTGCCGATCCGCACGTTGACGGTCCCGTCCTGGCCGATCTGGATTTCGGTCACGTCCTGCGGAATGGTGATTTGCGGCAGAACGGTGTAGCCGTCCACCGTCACCAGATTGCCCTGCGCATCCTTGTTGAAGGCGCCGGCGCGGCTGTAGAGCGTCGAACCGTCGGAAGCCTGAACCGTGAACCAGCCACGGCCGACAATCGCGAGGTCGAGGTCGTTGCTCGTCTGCGTCAGTTCACCCTGCATATGCAGCTTGCGCACGGCGGAGGTCTGCACGCCGAGACCGATATTCGCGCCTTCCGGCACGACCGACTGGTTGGCGCGGTTGGCAACGCCACCGGCCCGTTCCGTCTGGTAAAGAAGGTCGGTGAACTCGGCGCGGCTGCGCTTGTAGCCGGTCGTGTTGATGTTGGCGATGTTGTTGGCGATGACTTCCAGGTTTGTCTGCTGGGCGTCCATGCCGGTAGCTGCGATGGCGAGTGCTCTCATCTTACCGTTCCTTCCGAACCGTCAGATCTGCATTTTCGTGATTTCGAGATAGGCGTTGACGACCTTGTCGCGAATGGCGATGGCGGTCTTCAGCGACTGGTCGGCCTGCAGCATGGCATCGACGACCTCACGGGTGGAGGCCGTACCCTGAATGCCAGCGAAGGCCGCACCTTCGCTCTTTTTCAGCGTGTTGACCGTTTCGTTCGCCATGTTGCCGAGCACCGACGCGAAGGTTGGGCCGACGACCGTGCTGGCAGCGGCGCTGACCGCAGTGCCGAGAAGCGAGTTTTCCGTCTTGTCGCTGGCCTTTGCCGCACCGGCGGCCGAGGTGAACAGGGACGAGGTGGCCTGAATTTTGTCGATCATGACTAGCCTTTCAGAAGGTCGATCGTCGCGCTGATGAGATCGCGCGTCTGCCGGATGGTCTGGAGATTTGCGTCGTAGGTGCGGTTTGCTTCGCGCATGTCCGCCATCTCGATCAGCATGTTGACATTAGGCATCTTGACGATGCCGCGGCTGTCGGCTGCCGGATTGCTCGGATCGTATTCCTCGGTGAACTTGCCGCGATCCGTGCCGAGCTTCTTGACGCCCACCAGCGTGGCACCGGAAGCCTTGTCGACCTCCGCGCCGAAGGTGATCGTCTTGCGGCGATAGGGCTCCGCTCCGGGCGTGTCGCCGGTGGTGCGGGAGTTCGCGATATTTTCCGAAACGATACGCAAGCGGGTCGACTGGGCTTCCAGGCCGCTACCGGCGATCTTCAGGGATGCAGACAGGGGATCTACGATCATTCGATTTGCCTTTACCGGGCGACGACAGTCATCATCATGGAATGGAAGCTCTTGACGAGCTGGGTGTTCAGATCGTGCTGGCGCTTGATCTCGCCGGTCTTGGCAAGTTCGGTGGCCAGCGCGACGGTATTGCCGGATTCCTGAATGCCGATTTCCTGGTTCAGGCCTTCCTCCTCGATACCGACCTTGTCGGAGCCGAGCGTGTCGCCGGTCAGATGCGCGGGATTGGTGCGCGCCATCGGCGTATAGCTCGACTTCAGCACGGTTTCGAACGGCGTCACGTCCCGGGCGCGGTATTCCGGCGTATTGGCGTTGGCGATGTTGGTCGCGACCACCTTCTGGCGAACCGAAAGCCATTCGGCCTGCTTCGATGCGACTTCAAAGAGCTGAATCGGCTGCATGAACAATTCTCCGTCTACTCATTGACGGTGAAACTAGTCCTGTAAACTTGCGTGGGACTTACGGGAAAACGCTTGTTTCGTCCGGCTACCGGCACGAGGCGACCGGCGGGCGCGTCAAGGGACGAACGACCGGCAAAACCGCGTCCGGGCAGAGCCGGCGCGGCGAACAGGGACCAGTCATTGGTTTGCCGGATCATCCCGGCAGAGGGCGAACAGGAAAACGGGAGCACAAGGCACTCCATTCCTGTCTCAACGGGTGCGGAAGAGCACCCGGCCGCCGGTCAGCCGGCAGCCCGTCACGACACATCAGTTCGGCGCGGTGTAAACTTCCCCGGAAGAGGTAACGATCACCCACTTGCCGCCGCGTTTCTCGACCGTTGCCAGCCGGGTTTCATCGGGCAGGATCGAACCGACCTGCACCATATACATGCCGTTGTCATCCTCGATGAGGGCACGGCCATTGGCGACATGCAGAAGCCGGAAGCCGCTGCGACCCGGCATGGGCTGCGACTCCTGCATCGGCGGCGCCTTTTCCTTTTCCTTGCCCAGATTGGAAACCGTCGCCGTCACCATGTTATCAACCTGATTGGGTTCCATGGAACGGTTCTCAGGCGCGGGCATGGCCGTGGAAACGGCGAAGGGCCGGCGGGCAGCCGAATCCGCCGGCAGATTGTCGAGCTGCTCCCATCCGGCAATGCGGATGCCGAACTTTTCCTCGTTGAAGAAGACATACCACGGGAACGCTGCCGCAGCCGCAGCCAGGCCGATGCCGGTGAGGGCAAGAATCTTGTCCGTTCTCCGAGCCTGACGCTTGGGCCGTGCTTTCGGGTTGAGCGGCGCGACCGGTTCGTCCGCGTCGAAGTCGTTCATGCTGATGCCCTTCATCGCATTGCTCCCTGCATCGGACGACCCGGTTGCCCGCCGGATGCGGCAACGCGCAAGGCGCCGGCAAGATCGGCATAGGCATCGGCGGCGGGCTTGTCGGACGGTGACTGTTTCAGGATTTCGTAGATGACCGGCACCTGCTTGACGGCCATGTCGAGATCGGGATCGGCACCGGGCCGGTAGCCGCCGATGAGACGCAGATCGCGGGTTTCTTCGAAGCGGTTGATCAGCGCCTTCAGACGCGAAACGAGCTTTTCCTGATCCGGCGTCCAGGCCTTGCGGGCGAGACGCGAAATCGAGGATAGCGGATTGACCGGCGGATAACGTCCTTCATCGGCCAGTGCGCGATCGAGCACGATATGGCCATCCAGAATACCGCGCGTCGAATCCGCGATGGGATCGTTATGATTGTCGCCATCGACAAGGATCGAGATGATGGCGGTGATGGTGCCCGTGCCTTCCGCACCGGGACCGGCCCGTTCGAGAAGGCGCGGGAGTTCGGTGAAGACGGAGGCCGGATAACCACGCGCGATGGGCGGTTCGCCCGCGGCCATCGCCACCTCGCGGATGGCATGGGCAAAACGGGTCACGCTATCGGCGATGAACAGGACGTTTTCGCCCTTGTCACGAAAATGTTCGGCAATCGTCATGGCAACCAGCGGCGCCATCTTGCGCAGCATCGGGCTTTCATCGCTGGTCGCAACCACCGCGATGGACTTCTGCATGTTGTCGCCGAGCGTATCTTCGATGAACTCGCGTACCTCACGGCCGCGTTCCCCCACCAGCGCGATCACCACCTTGTCGAAGGCATCCGCGCGCGCCAGCATGGACAGTGTGGTGGACTTGCCGACGCCTGAGCCGGCAAACACGCCAAGACGCTGGCCAAGGCACAGCGGCGTGAAGATGTCGACGGCGCGGACACCGGTGCGGAAGCCCTGTTCCACGCGGCGGCGCAACATCGAGGGCGGTGCGTTGGCGATGATCGAGCGGCGGTCGTCGCCCTGCGTGAGAACAGGTCCGCCATCGATCGGCTCACCCAGCGCGTTGATCGCGCGGCCACACCAGCTGTCGTCGGGCGCAAGACGGAATTCGCCCTTGCGCAACACGACATCGTGAATACCGATGGGTTCGCCCGGCTGGATGGGGCAGACATAGACGAGATCCGGCTCAACCCGGACCACCTCGCCCAACTGGTCGCCCGTCACGCCGCGGTGGGTGACGAAATCGCCGAGGCGAACATGGCGGGAAAGCCCGCTGACCGTGTAATAGCCCGAAGAAATCGTGCGGACCCGGCCGCCATGCGCGACCGTGGCCGCCGCATCGGCAAACTGCCGGCCAAGAACCGACATGCGGTCGAGGCGTTCGGTCGAAACGGAATGAGCGGGCGCAGCATCCTGCATGGTTTACCGATCTCCGGGTATCAACGGCTGCCGCCGAGGGTCTTGATAGCTTCGCCGAAGCTCGACTCGCTATCGCGCATCAAGGAGGAAACGCCTTCGAACGCACGATTGACCTGAATGAGCTGTGTCATTTCGCCGATTGCGTTGACGTTCGACTGTTCGATATAGCCCTGCACGACGCCGACCCCGGCATCGTCGACAACCGGCTGGGCCGCCCCGCTGGGGATGACACCGCTGTTGTCATAGCGCAGGTAACCCTGGGTGACATCGGCGGTGAAAAGGCCGAGCGAACCGACGACACGGCCGTTCTGGGTGATGCGGCCATCGGCGCCCACATTCGGTGCGCCAGCCGTCGGATCGAGCTGGATGGGCGAACCGCCGGCATCGAGAACCGGATAGCCGCGCGTGGACAGAAGCTCGCCGTTCTGGGACATGGTGAAGCGGCCGTCCCGCGTCAGCACCTGGCCTGCCGGGGTCTGAATGGCGAACCACGCATCGCCACGAATGGCGAAATCGAGCGGATTGCCGGTCTGGTTGAACTGGCCGGTCTGGGTGTTCAGATAGTCATTGCCCTGCGAGACGAAGGAAATCTTGGCGTTCAGGTCATTGCCCGTCCGCGACATGATCTCATCGAACTTCACTTCCGTCGAGCGAAAGCCCGCCGTATTCATATTGGCGATGTTATCCGAAATCGTCGTCAGGCGCTTCTCAAGCGCGATCTGCGAGGAAATGGCGACGTAAAGACCGGATTGCATCGAGTTCTTCTCCCTGGAGACGCCCGTTCGCAAGACAAAGGGCGCACGGCTGGAACAAGGGCGGGATCGCCCGTTAACCATTCGTTAAGGATAAAGGCTTGCGCGAAGCTGACAGCGTGCGCTGCAATATCACCCCCCAGAAAAGCATGGGCATAATCATGGGTCGGTCCTTGCGGGGAAAATCCGGTTCGGGCCAGCCTCACGCAAGGCAGGCCCCTTATCGCTGATGCTCGAACATTCATGTGGGTTGCGAGCTAACAATGATTATTATTATCGGATTCGTGATCACCGTCGGCTGTATCCTCGGTGGCTTCATGGCGATGGGCGGTCACGTCGATGCACTGATCCAGCCTTTCGAGCTGGTGATCATCGGCGGCGCCGGCGTCGGTGTCTTCATCATGGGTAACCCGATGAAGGTCATCAAGGACTCCGGCAAGGCGATCGGTGAAGCCTTCGCTTACAAGGTGCCGAAGGAACGCGAATATCTCGATGTTCTGGGCGTGCTCTATTCCCTGATGCGCGACCTGCGCACGAAGTCGCGCAACGAAATCGAAGCGCATATCGACAACCCGGAAGAATCCTCGATCTTCCAGTCGGCCCCGACCGTGCTGAAGAACAAGGACCTGACCACCTTCATCTGCGACTATGTTCGCCTCATCATCATCGGCAATGCCCGCAGCCACGAAATCGAGGCGCTGATGGATGAGGAAATGGAAACGATGCTGGCGGACAAGCTGAAGCCGTATCACTCGATCACGGCGGTGGGTGACAGCTTCCCAGCCATCGGTATCGTCGCGGCCGTTCTCGGCGTTATCAAGGCCATGGCCAAGATCAACGAACCGCCGGCGGTCCTCGGCGGCCTTATCGGCGCCGCCCTCGTCGGCACCATGCTCGGGATTTTCCTCTCCTACTGCCTCTGCAACCCGATCATCCAGCAGATCAAGATCGTGCGCACCAAGCAGCACCGCCTCTACATCGTCGTCAAGCAAACCCTGCTTGCCTACATGAACGGCTCCGTGCCGCAGGTGGCCCTGGAATACGGCCGCAAGACGATCTCTGGCTATGAGCGTCCGTCGATCGATGCTGTCGAGCAGGAAATGATGAACCCCGGCGGAGAGAAGGCGGCTTGAGATCATGACGGATCTGGCGCGAACCACCGAACAGACCATGGACCCCATCGTTCTCGCCCGGCTGACGGGCGGGCTCGGCGATGTGAAGTTGCTGAACCGTATCGGCGCCGAGATCGGTGCGCTATACACCGACTTCCTGCCCGATGTCTTCGAAAGCGAAACCGGTCTTCCGATCACGGTTTCCTATGTCGGCTGCGAATCCGGACCTTTCGGCGAACTCGTTTCGCGCATTGGTCCGAATTTCACGACGGTCGATGTCAGCCAGCGCAACTGGTGTCCGCATTTCGTGATTGCCTCGGGCAACGGTCTGGCGATTTCGCTGATGGCGAATATGCTCGGCGCGCTCCCGGAGGACATTGCCGATCCGGAAGAGCGCCCCCTGTCGAAGATCGAACTCGACGCCGCAACGATCATTCTGTCGAAAGCGGCCGGTGTGCTGCGTTCGGCGATCACCGTTCCCGGCGGCTTCGAACCCGCTCTCTCTTCGCCCGTCAACCGGCCTGACCGGGTGGCCCATGAGGAAGAGCGCGATGGCGTGTTCGCACTGGCGGTCCGACTGGCCGTGACACTGTCGCCGGTCGAATCGGAAGTCATTCTCGTCGTTCCGCAGACACCGCTTCTCAAGACCCGGATTACGCCGCCGAAAAGCGGCGCACCCGCCAGCAAGGCCAGCAAGGATTGGGCCGATCACTTGACCGAACAGGTCCGTCGCTCGCATGTCACGCTCGAAGCGCGGATCAAGCTGACGGAACTGACGCTCGGCACCATCGCCCGGCTGATGCCCGGCGATGTCATTCCCTTTTTCGACGAAGAGGATGTCCATGTGGAGGTCAACGCTAACGGCAAGGAACTCTACGCCTGCGAGTTCGGTCGCTCCGGCCAGAGTTACACGGTCAGGATCAAGGACAACACGACGTCCGACGAGGAATTGCTTCGGCACCTCCTGAAAGGATGAGATTTTTTGACGCCTGACAGGTTCGGGCAGCTTCAGACAAGTTTCGACAGGAATAATGACGTCATGGCAAAGAAAACGACTCCCATCAGCGAAGACGACGCCCTGCCCGTACCGGCGGGCGACGACGCTCTCGACAGTGCAATCGACAATCTGCGCGGCGTTCTGAAAAGCGACGCGGAGGGCGACGTCTCCTTCGGCGGCGGCCTTGGCCTGGATGACGCCCCCTCCTTCGGTGGTGGCGATTTCGGCGGCGGAGACTTTGGCGGCGGCGGCGATTTCGGCGGTGGTGACTTCGGCGGCAGCTCCTTCTCCGACAACGCGGCCTCTTCCGGCGCGGTCAAGGCGCCAGGCAGCGCGCTGACGGCCAACCACGATCTGATCATGGACATCCCGATTGATGTCCAGATCGTGCTCGGCACCAGCCGCATGCAGGTTTCAAGCTTGATGGGGCTGGAAGAAGGGGCCATCATCGGCCTGGATAAACGAATCGGCGAGCCGGTCGATATCATGGTGAACGGTCGCCGGATTGCCCGCGGCGAGATCACGATCCTGGAAGGTGACGACACACGTTTCGGCGTGAAGCTGCTTGAAGTTCTCGGCACGAGAAAAGCCTGATCCCTGACCGGGACAGACAAGGTGGAAGACCATGATGGACTTTGACAATTTCGGCACAAACCTGCCAGGTTCCCCACTCTCCCGGGCGGAGAAGGCAGCGGCCGTGCTTCTGGCCATGGGCACACCGGTGGCCGGGAAACTGCTGAAATATTTCACGCAGAGCGAACTGCAAGTCATCATCTCATCTGCACAGACCCTTCGTTCCATTCCGCCGGACGAGTTGACCATGCTGGTCAATGAATTCGAGGACCTGTTTACGGAAGGCACGGGTCTCATGGACAATGCGAAGGCCATCGAGAACATTCTCGATGCCGGCCTGACGCCCGAGGAGGTCGATGGCCTTCTGGGTCGGCGCACCGCTTTCCAGGCCTACGAGGAATCCGGCTGGGATCGCCTCCAGGATGCCGATCCGGCCTTCATCTGCCGTTATCTGATGCGCGAGCATCCCCAGACCATTGCCTATATCCTGTCCATGCTGCCTTCCTCCTTCGGCGCAAAGGTGCTGCTGCAACTGCCCGAGGCGCTGCGCGCCGACGTCATGAAGCGCACCGTCAACATGAAGGAAGTTTCGCCCAAGGCCGCGCAAATCATCGAGAACCGCGTGATGGAACTCATCCGCGACATCGAGGCCGAACGCAACTCGACCGGCTCGGCGAAGGTCGCAGACCTCATGAACGAGCTGGAAAAGCCGCAGGTCGATACTCTGCTCAACTCGCTGGAGCAGGTCAGCCTCGAGGCCGTCAATAAGGTGCGCCCGAAGATCTTCCTCTTCGAAGACCTCCTGCAGATGCCGCAGCGCAGCCGCGTCATGCTTCTCAACGACATCGCCGGCGACATTCTCACGATGGCGCTGCGCGGGGCTGCAGCGGACATCCGCGAATGCGTGCTGGCCTCAATCAGTCCGCGCCAGCGCCGCATGATCGAGTCGGATCTGTCCACTGGCGTTGCCGGTATCAATCCGCGCGAAATCGCAATCGCACGTCGCGCCGTGGCGCAGGAGGCCATCCGCCTCGCCAATTCCGGCCAGATCGAACTAAAGGACAAGGAAGGCGGCCAGGAGGCCGCCTGATCCGCCCGCCCCTACCCCGGCATTTTCCGGGGACTTTTTCCCGAACCATGTTGATAAGCACCGCTGCCCGTTCGCCATCCATTGAAGCGGACGGGCAGCGGCTATACGTTATGTCGCTCAGGGCCCCTGCTTGAACGACCGTTACGATGCGCCCTGCTCAGGGAGCGCGCGGTGTCGGACGAAGACAAGGACAGTAAAACAGAAGCCCCGACAGACAAGAAGATGCGCGACGCCGCAGAGAAGGGTAATCTTCCCTCATCGCGCGAAGTGTCCATTTTCGCCTCTGCTCTCGCCTTCTATATGTATCTCCTCTTCTTCCTGCCCGATGGCCTGGTGCGCATAAGCGAGGCGCTGAAGGACATTTTCGAGCAGCCCGAACAGTGGCGTTTGACAACCAGCCACGATGTCGTGTCGCTTTTCGTGCATCTTGCCAAGGAGTGTGCGCTTCTGCTGCTGCCGGCGGCCATCATGTTCGTCGTGTTCAGCATCATCGCCTCCGTGGCGCAGAACCTTCCCAGCTTCGTTCTGGAGCGAATCAGGCCGCAGATTTCCCGCCTTTCACCAATCTCCGGCTTCGGGCGGATTTACAGCCTGCCGGGCATGGTCGAGTTCGGCAAGTCAATGTTCAAGATCCTCGTCGTTTCGGCGATCATGTATTTCGTGCTGCGCAACGATTTCTTCCGCTCGCTCGACGCCATGTTTTCCGAGCCGGAAACGATCTTCGCGCGGCTGTTTTCCGTCGTCAGCAAATCGATGATCGTCATCCTGTTCGCAACCGGCGCGCTCTCCATCGTCGATGTCTTCTGGACGCGTCACAAGTGGTTCACCGACCTGAAAATGACGAAGCAGGAAATCAAGGACGAAATGAAGCAGTCGCAGGGCGACCCGATCGTCAAGGCCCGCCAGCGCTCGGTTGCGCGCGACCGTGCGCGGCGGCGCATGATCGATGCCGTGCCGCGGGCCACGCTCGTCATCACGAACCCGACCCACTACGCCATCGCGCTGCGCTACGCACAGGAGGAGAACGATGCGCCGGTCGTCGTGGCCAAGGGTCAGGACCTGATCGCGCTCAAGATTCGAGAAATTGCCGAGAAAAATGACATCCCAATTTTCGAGGATCCGCCACTCGCCCGCTCCATGTTTGCGCAAGTCTCGGTGGATAGTGTCATCCCGTCAGTCTTCTACAAGGCTGTGGCGGAACTGATCCACCGGGTATACGCCACCAGCCCGAAAAACAAACGGGTCACATAACCTGATGAAAAAATGCCCTTTTTCCGAAAAACGCGAAGCCATTCTCGCCGAGGCCATCAGCCCGGTGGCAGCGGAGCTGAGATTGCTTGATGCAGCGGACCTGATTTCGCTTCTCAGGTTCGAACGCCATGGCAACCTGGCGGATCTCGTTTCATCCGCAGCAGAGCTGTATTTTCTTCCCGGTACCGTGAATTTCGGTCTGGGCGGCGATTTCAGGCTCGATTGGGATACCCATCCGTCGATCACGCTCGACCTGGAAATCAAGCCCCGCGGCGTGACCATCTACGCGCAGCTTGCGCTCGAGGCTGATCAGGCGGGCATCGCCATCAACCACATCGCGTTCCAGAGCCCTTCCGAAGACCCGGAAGAAAACACGGCTTTCCTCGTCGAGAGCCTGCGCGAAGCTTCCTTCATCAAGGACTTCAAATGCCTGACTGGCCCTGTTTTCCAGGAAAACCGCGCCGCCTGACGGACTGAACAGGCGCTTCAAGCCTGTGGCCAAAATCCTGGGTCCATGACGGGCTTCGGGTCTATCCCCTCCCCCCTTTCCCCTGCAATCGAAATGCCAGGCATTACGGGCCACTCGTCCGGGTGATCGCCGGCACGTTTTCACGTCGTGTCGCGGCCCTGCACGCGCAAAAGAAAACGCGCCGAAAAGGCGCGTCGCTGCATCTTCACCAAGGGCAATCGATCACATCGTCAATGGATATAGCCAAGCCGGATCGCCTTGGCGATCGCCTGAATGCGGTTGACGGAATCGAGCTTGATCGCCGCGGAGCCCAGATAGGCATTGACCGTGTGGACCGAAAGTCCGAGCTTTTCGGCAATTTCTTCACTGATCCGTCCGTCGCCGGCCAGTTGGAGACAGGCAACCTCGCGCTCGCTGAGCGCCTCGGCATGGCCGGTCCGGCGTTCATCCAGCGTCAGAAGGTCCGCCATCAGACGGCAGCTTCTGACATGCTGATCGATAATGTCATCACTGGCGAGATCGAGCGAAGCGGCCGTGAAAATGACGTAACCATTGCCCGTGGTGCCAAGACGAACCGGAAACGCAATACCGGCATAGGGCAGCAGGCCCGCCGACAGGCGCACCGTCAGAGAGGCGAATTCCGGCGCCTCCGCAAAGCTGGCCTCACCCACACCACCCCACATCAAGGGCAGCAGCGATTTGTCCAGATGCTCGATCAGGGTCGTGCCGTACACCTCGAGAAAGCGATCACAGGTTTCCAGTGCTGAGGCACCGAAATTCTCAAGCTCGCAGACCAGCTTGCGACGGTTCGGCATGCCGCCGCCCGCCATGCGGAAAACTGCAAAATTACGCGCCTTCAGCTTCTTCTGCATCGCAACGAATTGCGGAAAGAGATCCGACCGGCTGGAGACCCGCTTCAGTAGCGACGTCTCCGTCGCCGAAGGGCCCAAAGGATCGGTTGGCTGAGGCATGATCACAGTTCCCCGTCTCATACGAGATTGTTCCGTACAGCGTAGGCGATCGCCTCGGAGCGTGTCTTCGTCGCCGTCTTACGCATGACGCTTGTGATGTAATTATTGATTGTATTGCGCGAAATACCGAGAATGACCGCGATTTCATCGCTGGTCTTGCCTTCGGCAATCCAGAACAGGCATTCAACTTCGCGCTCGGTCAGTTCGAAATCGCGGTCATTGCGCTGACCGTGCCCTTCCACGAAGCTCGCGCCATAGGCGGCCAGCAACGCCGCCTCCCGCAGCCGTTCCTGCGACAGGATCATCTGATCCTCAAACAGCAGCAGCAGGGCAAAACGCACGCGACCGACGCAGAAGAGCAGCGAACAATATTGCTGCGACATGCCGGGCGGTGCGCGGCACTCCGCCGGCAGCCGCTCGAACGACGGCTGCAGCAGCGTGACGCATTTTTCGAGTTCCGTCGTGCGGGAGTAGTTATCGGACAGGGCGGTACTGATGCGCCGCACAAGATCGAAAGGCCAGTTGGAAGTGACGATGAAGTTGAGGCCCTGCTCCTGGAGCAGATCGTAGCGGGCGAGGAGAAAGCGAGCAGCGCCGACATATTCCGTCAGACAACGCATGGCCTCGTCGATATTCCCGACGCCTGCAAGCTGGGTCAGCCTGCGGATGAGCTGCTCACGCGGCAGGGTATGAACCACGCCGGAGACAGCCAGCGGTGCGCCATTCATCGAGCCCGCAAGACTTTCTGCTTCCATTCCGCATACCCCACGGGCGAGCATTTCGCCGGCCACAAGTCCCGCCTTCGAAGTCTCTTCGTCCCCTTCCTTCTGGCGAACGGCTATCATCTGCCCCAAGGATACCCCCACGAATCGTTAGCATTGTAGAAGTCTGCCACAAGAATGCCATCATTCAGGCCGGACTTCCCATCAAATTTCACAGGCTGCGGGCAAATGGTAAGGGCTCATGAACAGGGGTAACCCTATTGCAACGCTAACCTTCCCATCAACGAACATCAACGGTACTTTTGTTTGCTCTCATCTCCGCCACACTTATGGCAGAGATGAGTCGCCGCTTAATTGACCAAGATCAATTCGCGCGCGGCATTTTCTGTCAGGCGGCCTTTTCGGTAGCCCATTTCCGAAGGATTTTCGCGGCGCGTTCTTCGCTGATCTCGACCATGCGGGCGAGGCGACGTTCCGGACCTTCCTTGACGCGACGGTTGAAGCCACCTTCCTCGTCGCCACCGGTAAGCAGGTCGTCGGTGCTGTCGAAGCCGAAGTCGGCGCCGAAACCTTCCATGAGTGCCGGGTTGTCGCCACCGAGCTCCGGCGGCGCGAAGTCCGGCAATTCCAGACCGCCGCTGCCAACTTCGCCTGCGCCGGCGGCGCCGGTCTTGCCGGAGATTTCGCGGATCAGCGGGCGGATACCCATCCAGACCACCAGGAAGGCGACGGCGACAAAGGCCAGCGCGTTGATGATACCACCGATGTTGCGGCTCAGGTTCTCCATGATGGACGGACCGGCTGCAGCCTCATCGAGGAGCTGATTTTCGAGGAATTCCATAGCGGTGACGGTGACCACATCGCCACGCTCTGTATTCAGGCCCGCGGCTGAGGCGACGATCTTCTGCATTTCGGCCAGATAGGCATCGATCTTGGCCTGATCCATCGGCTCGCCGACCATCTTGGCAATGCGACCGCGGTTCACGACGACAGCGACGGAGACCTTCTCGATCTGGTAGCTGTTGCGGGTAGTCGCGGTGACGCGGCTGTTGATTTCGTAGTTGGTCTGCTCTTCCTTCTTGTCCGACTGATCGGAGGAAGCGGGACCGCCTGCGCCGCCCTGGGGGGCGGCCTGCGGCACGTTCTGTTCGACGGTTGCAGCCGAATCCTGCTGACGCGATTCAGACTTCTGCGCTTCCTTCGTCGTACGAACGGAGCGCTCGACGCGCGATTCCGGATCGTAAACCGTTTCCTGGATCTGCTGGCTGTCGGTGTTGATGGCGGCGGTGACGCTCGAACGGAAATTGTCCATGCCGAGGAACGGTGCCAGCGCCTTGTCGATACTGGATTCGATTTCCTGCTGAACCGACTGGACGACACCGAGCGACCGGGCGAGCGAGGTATTGCCGCCTTCATCACCGGAAGCGAGAAGCTGGCCGGCCGAGTCAAGAATGGTTACGTCGGCGACATCAAGGCCGGGAACGGCCGAGGCAACGAGGTGGCGGATGGAGGGCGCGGACTTGCGACCGACACTGGAAGACGCACGGATCATGACCGACGCGGTCGGCTTCTGCTCGCCGCGGCGGAAGTTGCCGGCATCGGGCATCACGATATGAACGCGGGCGGCTGCAATGCCGCCGATCTGCTGGATGGTGCGGCCGATTTCGCCCTCAAGGGCACGGACGCGAGTGACTTCCTGCATGAAGGATGTCAGACCGAGGGAGCCAACCTTGTCGAAGAGTTCGTAGCCCGCATTGGCGCTATCGGGCAGGCCACGTTCGGCAAGCAGCAATCGTGCGCGGCCCGTTTCACCGACCGGCACCTTGATACTCGTCCCGTCCGTCCCGACCTGGAAGTTCACGCCGGTTTCCGCCAGCGCAACGCTTACCTTGTTCAGATCGGTGACTTCGAGACCGACATAAAGCGTCTCGTAACCGGGCTTGTTCACATACATTGCCGCAGCGGCGACAAGCCCCAGCGATACAACAGCCGCCCCTACCAGGATGGCGAGTCGCTTCTGACCAAGACCAAGCAGGTTCTGGTAAAGCTTAACTAATTGATTTGACAGATTCATTCTGTTCTCGCGCCGTCAAACAAACCGTGGACATCTTTTGTCCCTGTCGCACGGTAGGAAACGAAACTTGTGCGAGCGTTTCGCTTCGGCGCTTTTCAGCCTTTTGAGCCGAAATCAGAAGAAGTCGAAATCTCCTGCCGCTTTGGTCAGTGGCTGGGAATGACCATGACGCACACCCGTTGCAAGCGCGCGTTGCATGTCGGCCAGTTTGATAAGGCTAAGCGCCGTCGACAGATCGATCTGCCATTCCGCCGGAATGGAGGCCGTGATGGTGTCGATGAACTCTGCCAGACCGCGCACTTTCTGAACCGTCAGGTCAATGCCCTGCAGGACCTTCATGCTGTCCGGTGAAGCCGCTACGGCATCCTCGCCCATGACTTCAAGAAGCTGGGGCTCGATCCGTTCGATAAGGTAAGCCACGTCATGCAGTTCGGAAACGACCCGCATCAGAACGTCAGGAAGCGCCTCTTCGACGGGCTCTTCTCGCGTCTTTCCCAATTCCATAACAGCTCCGATCCTCATCACGGCCGGCATTTCGCCTGCCCTCGGTCCTCGCGTGGCCATCCGGATGCGGACGGCCGTCTGCATTGCCTGCATCGGTTCCAGCCGACGCGCCGAAGCGCGCCTCAGAAGAACTCGATGGAACTTTCGACCGGCTTGAGCGCCGGAGCAGGACGCGCCTGTTCCATCGCCACGGTCTTGGTGGTTTCCGCACCCGTCAGCGGATACTGCCGAGCCCGCCCGGAGGCCGGCCAGTATTCCAGCTTGCGGCCGAATTCTCCCCCGGTGGAGGAACCAACCACCGGAATACCTTCGTCCTTGAGGAACTTCATGGCGAAGGCGGCATTCTGTTCGCCAACATTCGAGAAGGTCGCGATGGTTTTCGCACCCCCGAACACCTTGGCTTCCAGCCTGTCGCGCCGCGCGCCTTCCTTCAGGAGTCCGTTGATCAGGAGTTCCATCAGGTGCACGCCGTAGCGCGTCGCATCACCGCCCGATTTCGCCGTGTCGGCTGACCCCGGCAACAGGAAGTGATTAATGCCCCCAACACCTGCGACCGGGTCGCGAATGCAGGCTGCAACACAGGAGCCGAGAATGGTAGTGAGGACCACATTCGGATCCCGCACCACCTTGAACTCGCCCTGAATCACATGCACGCGCCTGGCCGCATCGTGTTCCGTCATTTCAGCGCTCCAAACACGGCCTCAATGGCTGCCTTCATCTTTTCGATGGTGAACGGCTTGGCCAGCACGTTGTTCGCGCCAAGCGCCGCCGCCTTCTGCACGAGGGCACGGTCGCCCTGGGCCGTCAGGATGATGAAGGCCGCCTTCTTGGTGTTCGGGTTGGTCCGAACAGCCTGAAGGAAGCCGAGGCCATCCATCTTCGGCATGTTGAAGTCCGAGATCACGAGATGATGCGGCTGTTCCTGCATGATCTTGTAACCCTGCTCGCCGTCACCGGCGGCCGTGATCTGCTTGAAGCCGAGCTGCTGGAGCGCATCCCCCAGAAGCAGACGGCTCGTGACCTGATCGTCCACAATCAGAACTTTGATTTTTTCAGCAAGCGACATTATTCTACACCTTCTTTCCGGGCGGCAGTAAGCTTCAGTATTTCCTCGCCAATGGAGCCGAGCGGGAGTTGCTGTTCGACAGCACCCAGCTCATAGGCGACACGCGGCATGCCGTAGACCACGCACGTTTTCTCGTTTTGACCGATGGTTTTGGCGCCAGCATTGCGCATCTTGAGCAAGCCGGACGCGCCATCGCGTCCCATGCCCGTCAGTATGACGCCCACGGCCCGGCGGCCGGCAAGCTCGGCGACCGAATCAAAAAGGACATCAACAGAGGGCCTATGCCCGTTCACGGGTTCTCGTTCAAGCAGACGGCACGACGGGGCGGAAGGATTGACCACCTGAAGATGCCGGTCTCCACCGGGGGCAAGATAAACCTTGCCGATTTCCAGCCGCGCGCCATCCGTAGCCTCTTCCACAATGGGGGCGCAAAGCCGGTTCAAACGTTCCGCGAAGCTTTTGGTGAAGCTCGGCGGCATGTGCTGGGTAATGACGGTCGGCGGGCAATTTGCCGGAAACTTCTGCAGAACCGTGATCAACGCCTCGACCCCACCGGTTGACGAGCCGATTGCAACAACCTTGTGGCCGACGCGATAGTCGGACACTGCCGGCGGAACGGGTACGGGGGCCGCATGGCCACCAGCCGGCCGCGCCACCCGCGGGCGCTGGGAGCGGGCCGCCGCCTTCACTTTCTCCGCAAGGTCGCCAAACGGACGGGCCTCGCCCGGACGCGGCTTGCCGACACAATCGAAGGCGCCGATTTCCAATGCAGCCAGTGTCGCACCCGCGCCGTGATGGGTGAGGCTGGACACCATGATGACCGGCATCGGGCGCAGCGTCATGATCTTCTCGAGGAATTCGAGACCGTTCATGTTCGGCATCTCGACGTCCAGCGTCACGACATCGGGATTAAGTTCCTTGATGGCGGCGCGCGCCTCCATGGCGCTGCCAACCTGCCCAACAACACTGACTTCCGGATCGGAGTTCAGGACTGCGGTGATCAGGCCCCGCATGGTGGCGGAGTCATCGACAACGAGAACACGCGCGGTCATCACTGCCCTCCCTTGGCCGTCGCCCGGCCGCCGGTGTAGCGGTAGGTCGTGATGCCGGTATTGTCGAACACGTTCTTCGCATCGCCGGAAACCCGCTCCGAATGACCGATGTAGAGCGTGCCGCCCGGCGCCAGCATGCCGGCAAAGCGCGACCACACCTTCATCTGCGTCGGCTCGTCGAAGTAGATCACCACATTGCGACAGAAGATGACATCGAACGGACCCTTGAACGGCCAGTTGGCCATGAGGTTCAGCTCGTTGAACGTGATGAGGCGCTTGACGCGATCGTCAACGCGGTGCTTGCGCCGCCCCTGGACCTCGACATCCTGGAACCACTGCTTGCGCAGCGGCGGTGCGACCGTTTCCAGCGCCGTATCGTCATAGACACCGGCGCGGGCCGCGGCGAGAATCTTCGGATCGATATCGGTCGCCAGGATCTTGAAGTCGTAATCGGCAACATTGGGCATGGCGCCCAGCACCGTCAGTGCAATCGAATAGGGCTCCTGCCCATCCGAGCAGGCCGCAGACCAGATGCGCACGCGGCCACCCTGACGGGCGCGCTCGATGAGCCCCGGAAGCACCTGATCGCGCAAATGTTCGAAATGGTGGTTCTCACGGAAGAACTTGGTGAAGTTCGTCGTCAGATGCGACAGCATTTCACGGCGAACATCAGCGCCCTCCGGCGAGGAGACCAGGGCGCAATAGCTGCGAAACCCGTCCAGACCAAGATTACGGATGTGCTTGGACAAACGTGAATAGACCAGCGAGGCCTTGGAATCGTTGAGATAGATTCCGGCATCGGCATAGATCATCGCGGCGATTTCGTTGAGATCACGCCGGCTGAGCGGGTACTCGCCGCTCGCCAGGATCTCGTCGCCCCCATGGCTCAGACTTTTCAGCCCCGAAAGGGTCATGCAGCCTCGCTTTCCATATCAGGAAACAGTGCGTCCAGCTCGATCATGCAGATCATTCGTTTATCGATTGCGAATATTCCGCGCGCATATTGACGTTCCAGATCGGAAGATACCTCCGGCACCGGCTGAATATTCTCGTCCGTGACAGTCAGAATGTCCGAAACGGCGTCGACCAGAAGGCCGGCGACCTGGTTCTTGAACTGCGCCACGATGATGACGTGGCGGGCAGACGGTTCGGCCGGCTTCATGCCGAGGCGGGCCGAAAGGTCGATGATCGGCAGCACGGCACCGCGCAGGTTGATGACGCCGAGAACATAGGCCGGCGAATGCGGCATCGCTGTCGCCGGCGTCCAGCCGCGAATTTCCCGAACGGACATGATGTTCACGCAGAATTCCTGGTCACCGATGCGGAAAGCGATCAGCTCCCGGTCCCCTGCGGTCAGATTTCTGGCTGTGTACGACATGACTCAAACTTACCCTGCGAGTGCGATTTCCGGTTTCAACGACTGGCCGCGCGAGGCGGCAACGACGGCATCCACGTCAAGAATGAGCGCAACGCGGCCATCCCCGAGGATTGTGGCGGCGGCGATACCCGGTACGTGGGTATAATTCGCCTCGAGACTCTTGATCACCACCTGGCGCTGACCCTGGATGGCATCGACCATGAGGGCGCGCTGGCCACCACCTTCGGATTCCACCAGCAGCGCGACACCTTCGACCGGGTTCGCCTGCGTGGCGCGGAAGTCGAGGATGCGGCCGACATCCACCAGCGGGCAGAAGCTGTTGCGGATCGAGATGAGCCGCTGCGATGCACCGAACGAATGGATGGAGGAGGCTTCCGGCTGAAGTGTTTCCACGATGGCCGTGAGCGGCACGACGAGCGTCTGGCCGGCCACCGTCACCACCATGCCGTCGAGCACGGCGAGCGTGAGCGGCAGGCTCATGACGAAGGTGGAACCCTGCCCCGGACGCGACTGGATGGAGATGCGACCGCCGAGCGCCTGAATGGAGCGCTTCACGACATCCATGCCCACGCCGCGACCGGAAATATCCGAGATCTTGTCCGCCGTCGAGAAGCCCGGCGCGAAGATGAGGTTGTCGATTTCCTCGTCGCTCAGGTTGGCATCGGCGGTGATCAGGTCGTTGTCGATCGCTTTCTGGCGCACACGCTCGCGGTTGATGCCCGCGCCGTCGTCGGCAAGCTCGATGATGATGCGGCCCGAGCGATGCTTGGCCGAAAGACGAACCGTACCTTCCGGGTTCTTGCCCTTCGCTTCGCGCTTCTCCGGCGTTTCGATGCCGTGGTCCACGGCATTGCGGATCATGTGTGTCAGCGGCTCGGCCAGCTTGTCGATGACCGTCTTGTCCACTTCGGTGTTTTCACCCTCGGTGATCAGGCGGATGGACTTGCCGGTCATATCGGCGACTTCGCGCACGATACGCGACATGCGCTGGAAGACGGGCTTCACCGGCTGGGCGCGGATGGCCATGACCGAATCCTGGATCTCGCGGGTGAGCTGCTGAAGCTCTTCGAGGCCCATATTGATTGAGGACGTACCATTGCTGTCGTTTTCGACAACGCTCTGGGAGAGCATCGCCTGGTTGATGACAAGCTCGCCAACGAGGTTGATCAGGCGGTCGACACGGTCAAGATCGACGCGGATCGTCTGGCCGGCCTGGTTGGCGGCGTTGTTGGCCTGCGCGGCGGCGGCGGCAGCGGCAGCAGCCGGGGCTGCTGCAGCGGCGCGGGCCGTCTGGCTGACGGCGGCAGCCGTCTGAGCGGCACTGACAGCCTCGGCGGCAGCGGCAGCCACGGGCGCGTCAGCGGGTGCTGCTTCGTGATGATCGCCCATTTGGTCATGGTCGTGATCATGCTCTTCGGCGGTCATGGCACCATCGCCGTCGAGAATGGCGAGATCGAAGGGAACCGGAATCATCGGCAGTTCCGCCTCTTCGTTCTCCTCAAGGCCACGCACATCGATGTCGCAATCCCATTCGGCGAATTCGAAGACCGAACGGATACCTTCCTCGCCCTTTGACGTGCGGACGGTCGCGACCCAGTGGAAATAGGCTTCTTCCGGGTTAAGCGCTTCCAGCGGCGGCAGGGCATCCATGTTGCAGTTGACGGTCATTTCGCCGAGACGGGCGAGATCGCGCAACAGGAGAGCGGCTTCGTTACCCTTGGCGTAGAGATCGCTGCGAGGTTTGAAGGTCACTTCGAAGACCGGATCGGCTGCGGGTGCGGCCGGCTCGTCGCCGAAATCATCGAAGGTGAACGGGATCGGCTGGAAGCCGCTTTCATCCGTCGGCGCGGGCTTTGCCGCAACAGCAACGGGAGCCGGTGCAGCCGCGGCAGGCTTGGCGGGTGCGACTTCCGGTGCGCCGGAGGCCGACGGCATTTCACCGCGGGCCAGCGCTTCCAGTTCCTTCACCAGTCCCCGGGTGCGGCTTTCATCGACGCTTGCCCCGTCGCGGGCGGCATTGGTCAGGTCGGCCAGAACGTCGGCGGACTTGAGCATCACCTTCAGAACGTCCTGATTGGGCTCCAGCTTGTTGGAGCGAACGCAATCGAGCGTCGTTTCGAAGACGTGAGCGAACGAAACCAGATCGTCCAGACCGAACGCCCCGGCACCACCCTTAATCGAATGTACGGCGCGGAAAACGGCGTTCACCGTTTCAGGGTCGCGGTCACCGTCATTGAGCTTCAGAAGACCGGACTCCAGTTCTGCGAGCTGCTCCTCGCATTCCTGGAAAAAGATCTCTTTGATTTCGTTCATATCCATCGGAAGAATTCCCGTCAGGCGGTTACACGCTCGATCGCATCAATCAGTTTCGCAGGATCGAAGGGCTTGACGATCCAACCCGTCGCACCGGCCTGGCGGGCGCGGTTCTTCTTCTCCGCGTCGCTCTCGGTCGTCAGAACGAGGATCGGAATGGCGCGATACTTCTCGTTGCGGCGCACGCCTTCGATGAAACCGAAGCCGTCGAGGCGGGGCATGTTGATATCGGTGACGATCACGTCCGGTTGGGACGTTTCCAGCACTTCCAGTCCCTCGACGCCGTCTTCAGCCTGAATGGTTTCGAAGCCGGCATTGTTGAGTGTGACCAGGAGCATGTTCCTGATCGTTCTGGAGTCGTCGACAGTAAGGACTCGCTTCTTCATCAGTGGCTCTCCTTGGCAAGCAGATGATCGATGTTCACGCCCACGAGGCTCAGGGTTTTCTGAAAGGCCTCGGAGATGGCGGTAATGGTGAAGGTACGCGTATCGGCTTCCCACGCGCGCGCCGCCGCAACCAGAACCTGGATGCAGGGTACGCCCGCGCGCTCGACGCCCGAGGCATCGAGCGTGATGTTCTTGCCGCGCGCATCGAGAAAGGCACGGTGAAGCACGGTGGCCTCATTGAGATCGAGCACCGCTGCAAGTTTCATGGTGGTCGCGTTCTTCTTCGCCGCCATCAGTTGGTTCCTTCCGCTTCAAGCCGGAGACACAGTTCCACAAGCATTTTTCTTAACCCCTCCCCGCCTGGCCGTAGGCGATCGCCCGCTGAACCGGGGCGCGCTGGACTTCAGGGCGTCGTTCGTAAACCGGCTCTTCCTCCGCCCATCCGTCATGCTGCCGACGGGCCATGCGGAACTCGCGAACGGTATTGCCAAGCTCGAGAATGACCGTCTGCAGGTCGCCGGCAGCACCCGAGGTGCGCTCCGCTTCAGCGCGCGTCTGGCCGAGATCGGAGCCGATGGCGGCAAGCCGTTCGCCAGCCGCCTTGATTTCGACGGCCTGTTCGCCGCTTTCGCGAGCGATGCCGGAAAGCGCCGTATTGATATCGCCGACCTGACGCATGATCTCGCCTATCGCCTGACGGGTCTGACCGACCATGTCCACGCCAGCCTCGACCTGCCCGCGCGTGGTGGCGACGAGCGTCTTGATGGAACGCGCCGCCTCTGCCGAGCGCTGGGCAAGGGCGCGGACTTCCTGCGCCACAACCGCGAAACCGCGACCGCTGTCGCCGGCCCGCGCCGCCTCGATACCGGCATTGAGCGCCAGAAGATTGGTCTGGAAGGCAATTTCATCGATCACGCCGATGATGCGGCCGATTTCTTCGGCCGAATTCTCGATATCGGCCATGGCGTTCAGCGCGCGGGCGGCAATCGCGCCGCTTTCCTCAACGCTGCGGCCAGCACCGGTGGCAACCTGAGCAGCCGCACCCGTGCTTTCGACCGCGCGATGCTGACGGACGGCAAGCTCGGACAACAAGCTCGCAGTGACAGAGACGGTCTCCGTCTGCTGTCCAGCCAGTGTAACCAACCGGTTGGCCCCTTCGCGCATTTCGACCGTGCGGGCAACAGCATCCTCGCTGGCCTCGGTGACCGAGACAAGGCTGGCAGCAATTTTTTCAAGGCCAGCATTCAACCGTGCGATGGTTTCGCCATAGGCTTCCGGCATGTCTTCCGGCAGCTTGTGGCCAACGCCGCCCGCTTCCAGCGCATCGGCGACAGCCGTAAGAAGGCGGATGGCCTCGGCGTCGTGACCGGCACTGCGCGCCTTCAGTTCCGCATCGTGGCGCATGCGTTCGCCATTGAAGCGCAGCGACAGCGCAATCTCGGCATCGACCATGACCAGACGAATGAGGGCGGAGACCAGTGCACGCGCTTCTTCCGCCTTGCGCTTCGATGACGGCAGGAACGGCGCAGGGGTCATTTCCGTGAGAATGCCGGATACGAGGTGTTCGAGCACGACCGCATGACCGGCCATGTTCCAGCGCGGGTCGAGCCCCATGCGTTCCTCGGTATCGGCAACGAGCTTGGCGCGCTCGGCGTAAAGGCCATCGAAACGCGCGTCCGTCAGCACGTTCCAATGCGAAAGCTGCAAATCGTGAAGGCGATCGACCTGGTTTTCGCTGGCGAACTGGCGCGCGGCGTCCGGAGAGGTCTGGTAACGCTGGAAGAGATCGCGTAGCGCCTGCCCGGTGTGTTTTTCGAGCATCGGGCGATGACGGCGCAGCAGTTCGGTTCCGGCAGCATCGAGCCCGGCAAAACGCAGGCGCTCGCGCAGACCGCCGGCCTGCCCTTTCCCCGCCGTTTCCGTTTCGTGCCGAACCATGTCCCCTCTTCGCCACCGGACTTTTTTGCCGGCAATGCCTGCCTGAATGACCGGACCGATGACGGTTTCTAAGCGGCATTACCGCTCGTCAGCGCAAAACCCGCGCGACCTGCATCGGCCTTGATAATCAAGTGATTGTTTTTATTGAAATACCGGATCGACCGGTACGGGAGGGGCGGCATCATGCCAGGAGGGGAGGCCCATTGCGGGCATCCCATTCCCCCGTGTCTCACAATCTTTATGGTTAATTCCTTGCCCGAAGGTTAAGAAAGTCTGGCCAAACACTCACGGTCATTTCTTGGTGCCCGCCATGGTGGATTTAAAACCCGTTTGACGCGCAAGCCACGGGCAAGTTCGACGGTGCATTCTCCTTCTCGCAGAGCCCGTATGACCATGATGTTCAGGTAGGACGACAATGACTGTTCTCGTAATCGGTGCCTTTTTCATCCCCACACTGACGCTTCTCGCCTTCGCGCTTCTGGGCACGTTCCAGTCGACAACGCAAAAGGCATACCGCCCGATCTTCTGATCGCCTGGCAAACAGCCTTCCCCATGCGAAACGCCGCCCGGAAGGTTCCGGGCGGCGTTTTTGCCGATGGCCATCGATCAACCAGGCGCTGAACCGCGCCGGATTTACCGGAGACTGTTTGGTTTAATTTATGCGACCATGGCCGGCTCGTCCAGCATGGCGTAATATGGTTCTTCGGCCTCGGCTGGCGGAATGTTCCCTATGGACTCCAGAAGGCGGCGATTGTTGAACCAGTCGACCCATTCCAGCGTAGCGAAATCCACGGCTTCGAAGTTTCGCCACGGTCCGCGCCGATGGATGACCTCGGCCTTGTGAACAGGAGGCGAAGCCGGGCACGCTCGGCATGCTCATCAAAAAGTATCGTGCCAGCCCGCGATTTCAGAATGAGTTGGCCGATAGAACCCGTGCCGATTACCAGAAGGTCTTTAATTACCTGAAAGCGATCGAGGACACTCCCCTCGCCCGCTTCAATCCGCCTTTGGTGGCCAAAATCAGGGACAAAGCTCTTGCAAAGCACAAATTCCGGTTTGCGAACTACGTGCGCACGGTGATCGCCGTCATCTTCGATTGGGGGCTTGAATACGGCTATACGAAGGAAAACCCAACGAAGGGCGTGAAGGTTGCTCAGCGCCCGAAAAATTTGCCTGACGCGAATCGCCCATGGACTGATGCGGAGAGGGAGACGGTTCTTGCTGCCCTTCCTTCTCACATGACCCTGCCGATGGTGTTGATGATGTACTATGCGCTCGATCCGCAGGACGCACTTGGACTGCCAAAGACTGCCATCAGCGCTACAGGAATCGACACGCGGCGCGGCAAAACGGGGCAGGCTTTCTACCTTTCGATCATGGAGCCATTGGCGGAAGCGTTGTCGCAGGCACCGACGCACGACGCCATCACGCTATGCGCCAACTCACACGGCAAGCCATGGACCTACAACGGCTTCAGTACGAACTGGGCGAAGATCAAGGGGAAGTTGGAGCAGGAGGGAAAGGTCCAACCGGGCCTGACCCTGAAGGGCCTACGGCACACCGTGGCAAGCATTCTACGCGAAATGGGGAAAGACTACGGAACCATCCAACTCGTGCTTGGGCACGCTACTGAGGCGATGGCCCGGCACTATTCACGGCGGGCTGACATGACGCGGCAAGCGACCGCCACCGTGACTGACTTCGAAGCCGAGATGAACAAACGGAAAACTAAAATTGTCAAACCCGGAGATTAATTTTGTCAAACCCAACGTGTCACGAAAGGTAGAAGACGTGAAAGAAAATAACGATACCAAGGGTTTGGAATGGTGCCCGGAGGCGGATTTGAACCACCGACACGCGGATTTTCAATTGAAAATGCATCTCACAAGCTACTGATTTATAAATGCATCATCCTTTATGCGCTAGATATGTGCTAACTCATGCGTATCTTTAGTTTCGTGCAGCATCCCCACCCAACCGCATGGTTCATTGGCTTGGCGCGTGCTCCACGAGATAGCGTGTGGCAAGACCGATGTGACGGGGAATGCGCTTGTCCTTACGATAGTCAGCGATAAGGCGGCGCGAAACTTCCAGTGCCTCAGCCATTCCGTCAAGCGTCATGCCCATCCGGTCCATCGCAACGCGGAACTCCTCGTTTGAAAACTCGGCCTCCGGCAAAGCGTCCAACCAGACAGCAGAGAAATCAAGGTTGTCGCTCCATTCAATCGCGTTGCGATATTCACTGACCCGGAACGAACGAAACAACACGTCATCGCCGCGCAACGGCTTATAAAAGCGTCGGCTTTCCAATGCCGGGGCAAGATCCACTGTTTTTTCGCGACCGTCTTCAAAGCGCACATGCAGCTTGCGGCCATCGAGAGGAACGACGGAAGCAAGACGCGGCAGAGCGGAGCCGGCCGAGATGATGTCATCATCATTGATGTCAGGGATTGAGGCGATACCACTCATGTTCCAGACGCTCCTTGTTGCTCGATGCCCATTCGACCGCCAGCTTATATTCACGCCCCGAGAGCGCGCCGGCGATAACAGCGAAATCTGCGATACGGATCAAAGCTTCTCGATCCGGTGACACGACATGGAAATGGGGAGGGTTATGGTCGCCCGCGAAAACCTGAATCTTCAGATTTCCGAGCATGACAAGAGTTGGCATCCCGATCTCCTATGACTACATGAAATTAGTGCATAAGGCGCACTTTTTCAAGGGCCGTAGTCTGGAAGACCGATTGCTACCTGACACCCTTTACAAAGTATGAAACCGTCAGGTTTTTAGATATTATGAGTGTATTCGGGCCGCAAACAGTCAATCAGCGATGGTATTGACAACGAAAGAAGCGAACAAGAGTATACCATCCACGAATAAATCGGAACTTCAATGGTGACGCTGGAGGGAGCGCCCACCATCGCTTAAAAGCCTTAGAAACCGAGCTCTCAAGGATGGTTAGGGGGACACAATGTCCCCCTTCTGTGTCTCTGCATCGCACAGGATCAGGAGGCACGCAACAGACATAGGCAGCCGATGTGTCGGCTTGCGATCGAGCTGAGACGCAAGTTTACCCGATTGCCTTCTCGATAAAGGCGATCGTCTTGGCCTGAAAGTTTTTTGTGACGCAGTCCGCATAAGTTGCGCCTGTTTCACTTCCGAGCCTGTCTGGATCAAGGTAGTACATCGTGCCGTCGGTGGCGATTATTTCGTGCTTCACCAGATAGTCGAGGACTGCCTGACCGGTGCCTTTTGTCATTCTTTCGTGGTCAAGCTTATCCTTAAGACGAGCCAAGCTTCCCTTGCTGTGCGACCGAAACGCTATTACGAATTTGCGGAACCGCCTCAGCGCTTCCTCAATCCGTGCATCTTTTGCCACGCGCACTTCGCTCGCGAAGTTTGTCCAAGGATGACTGCGAGCGCCCGGCCAGATTACAGATAGCGTCGTCTCGTTGCGCACTGCGGGTACTGATACAATTCCACCTTGGTAGTTGTCCGCAACCAGCGACACCGAGCCAAAGCGGTGACCCACCGGCCCCTCTACGACGAGCTTGCTGGCGTTGATTACAAGGTTCCCGCACTCTATATCGACCGGTGCAACAAGTGTTGCTTCTGTGCCAGCGCCGATCTCAACCCGAGAAAGTGGCGCAGTCATTAAGACATCTTCGATATGTGACCCTAGGTAGAACGTGCCCACTTGATCGGTAGAAAACTGGATCAGTTGGCCCTTCACCAATCCCTTCTTCACTACCGATATTTCTACATCCGCCTTCAATGCCTCTTCCTCAGAAGCACTCTCGTCAACTTCGACCGTCAAATTAGCCGTTTCACCAATTGCGAGACGAGCACGAATTGACGAATAAACTATTCCAAGGTGCTCCGGGGGAACATTACGAGAACCGTCACGTGTGATAGCATCATAGTAAAAATCGGCTAAGAACGGGTTAGCCGCTGCGCCTCGTGCCAATTGAGTTTTTACAGCTGTCTCAGAGGTGGTTCCGCTGAGTAAAGCAGTGACCAAAATCATAGCTTCAAAGACAGCAGAGGACGGTTGATCCCGTCCATTCAAAAAGGGATGCTCGGGCACCCATGTCGATAGTGCAGCGTCGTATTTTTTAGCGTCACTGGAGCTCATAGCCATTGATGAGGGCTGGTTTCCACCGATAACCCGCGCGACCAGCCGCAACAATTGTTCGTCCGGCGTGTAGAGTTGGTTGTTCAAAGCTGGGTCATCAAAAGTGATGCTTGATAGCTTGCTACGCTCTCGCTCAAGTATGGCAGCAACTACGGTCTGCAAAGTTACTGGTTTCTCGCCTTTTTCCACCGAAGCAATCAAAGCGCTAGGATTGGGTTCTTTGGCAACCCGCTCTGCTACGGCTTGTAGTACCGGTGCGTAGCCCGAGAATGTCGTGCCGTCACTCTTCGTCTCGTCACGCAATTTTTCGAGCAATAACGCAATAGCATTTCGTTCTGCTTCTGGGTGACTGCTTCCTTCACGCGTATTTTCCAACTGTGCGCATGTAAAGTCGATGGCTGTGTCGAGATCATAATATCCAATTTCTAACACCGACACCGACACCAGACTTTCCATTACAAGCCATGCGTCTTGTACCGCACCCGTTCGTCCAAACATTATCACGGGTAAGTGGCGATCTATGCACAGAGACGCGACGTCACGCAAAAATGCTTCGAATGCCTCCTGTGTTACCCTCAGGCGTGCTTCATCCAATCCGTCTATAAGGAGTGTCGTCCTTTGTTCGGACCAATCATTGAACAGTCCTGATTTCGCAAGGCCGCCGCTGATGGTATTCGCTCCAACAGCGTCAGCTATTGCCAAGTCAATATATACCACACCGGTCCGTGCGGCGATTTCTTTAGCGAGAGTTGACTTGCCGACTGCTCCCGGCGCGGAAATCAGAAGAACTTTTGCTTCCCGGGCGTCATGTCCGTTTGTGAGTTCGTCATTCAGCGCGAGAGGCGCTTCCACAAACGTGCTTAACGCAGGGATTTTCGCGAACCATCCTGTAACTTCCTTGAGTGGAGAAGCCGTAGCGTTCCCCAACAGCGGCAGCCAGAAATTCTCTAATGTAAGCAAGGAGGCTCTCCCCATAAGTGAACAAGATCAGTTATTAAATCGACGCAATGATTGCGTATCTGCACCGATATTGGTTTGACAAGCTAGCTCTACCGTTACCTGCGCAAGGATTTGCATTGTTGGGCTGCACTGAATATATCCATATCGCCGGTTATTTTCTTCTCACTAAATGCGAAAACTCAAGTTCATCGAGCCTGCAAGCTGCTCGGTATACCATGCTGCGAGCAAGCTTGTGTTGGTCGGTGGTTTCGTTTGTTTGGTCGTATGCAGCCAAAAGAATATTCTTCAGCCAGCCATAATCTACTGTTTTCGCCGGTGGTATCGCTTGTATAGCCTGTGCCACAATTGCAACCTCACTTACATGTACCGGCGCTGCAATCTCGCCGTTCAACAGTGATAGTAGCGTCGACTGCACTTTTCCGACTGCGCGGTTCAATGCACTTGGCCCAGTACCGTTAAGACGAGCGACAGCCGCGTCGCGCCGCTGTTTGTATGTTGCGCGCTCCGCTAGTAACGTCGAGACGACATCTTCAACTGTCATTTTTGAAGCTTCAACATAGTAGAATAAAGGCAACCACGCCCGCGCCGTATGCGCAGAGTGAACGACGTACTGAAGCGGCTGAGCCACAGGGGTGACCTTTAAGAAATTAAGTAGAACAGCTTCACTCGTAACATTGCTACGTATCGTCTCACGCTCACCTGATTTGATTGGACTGACGTCTCCGATCAATCGCAGTGCTGGTGCGCCTGCCTCTTCACTGAACTGACCTTGTCTCAAAAATTGAATTTTAGGTAATAGCTGTTCGTCAATCAGAAAACTTCCTTGCTTTCCTTCAACCTTTCCGGTGTCGAGATCGAGTGTCGCCGCTGATCCGACGGCAATACGTGCCATCCTCCTCGAAAACTCGGCTACCGCCTTCTGTTCGCGGTACGATATTATCTGCTGTAATTCTCCTGGTTTTATAACACGTGTTTCCCCCACATAGCGATAATATATTGCTCCTTCCTTGATCTCTGTGTTGATATTCTTGATTGCCATGACGGGAGGGTGATCATGTTTTTCAACGTGAATGACACCAACTTCTGCCTCCCCTACCGTGATTGTGAGCGTTGTGAATGTAGGTACTGGATGCAACGCACCTGCCAAGCATCGGTTGATTTCCGCTGGGTCTGTCTGCTGGAAGGACTTGTTCGTAAGTCCTGTCGCTTGTAGCATCCCGTCGGGTAGTTCGGTGACGCCAAAAAAGATAAATCCGCCCGCATTGTTTGCTAGTCCTGCAATCGATCTTAAGGGATCAGCAAAACGGGCCTCTGGTCGCAGGCAAAACGTCTCCTTGCATTCAATTCGGTCAGTCTCATGGCTGGTTAGCATCCAGCCTACTCGGCCTTTGGCGAACAGAGCAAGCGCTCTCTCGCTCAGCGTTGGCTCTCGCGGAGGTAAAATCTCGCCCACAACTGCGCCGATGTCGGCAGGCTTGAAGGAAGAGAGAAATGCATTCAAGTCCTGTTCCGATGCGGTCGGAACTTCCGGTCCGTATGTCCCATCCCTTATCTGGGTAATTCGCCCGGAGTTTACCGCCCTATCCTGTCTATTGAAATAAAACTGAATATCTTTGTTTTTCATCGGACGTAGCAGCATCGCTTTTATAAGACCGATCTCGACGTCCGTTATGCTGCGCTTGCCCACTAGTTCACCCGGTATGCTTCTCCATCGAAGCTAAACCATAGCAGCACCGTCAGACAATGCTACCGTATTGGTTGTACAGAACTCCAAATTAGGAAATTTTTACGACGAGGTATTCAAGCTGTTTGATGCAGCCACGTCCCCCATTGGGTGCTTTCGGTTGGGCTGCTGTTGATTGCCACTGAGAACTGACCCGGCGTTTCCACCGAGAATTGACCCGCGTGTTAGGTATGTTTCGGGTCTGCGGTCGTGGTCAAGTTCCT
>NZ_JACIDU010000012.1 GCF_014196535.1 Allorhizobium borbori | reverse complement strand
GCCAGCCGAGGCAGAAGAACGATACTATGCCATGCTGGACGAGCCGGCCATGGCCGCATAACTTAAACCAAACGGTCTCCGGTAAATCCGGCGCGCTTCAGTCGACTGGCGGAGGCGCTGTGCACCAATACGCATTTCTTCGACATCCGGTGGTACGCGCCGGAAATCTCCTGGGCTGCGGTCGCATTGCTGGCCGTTGCACTCATACTCGGCGCCCAGCGCACGCGCGCGCCGCAAACAAAATAGACAATGGAGACACCCCATGACCCTTCAGCAATCGTCCGAAGCCATCGTTGAAAACGCTGCGCCGCAAGTGGCGGGCACTACCATCTTCAAGAGCCTTCACCCGGAAACGCAGGCGCTCCACGGCGGTTCTTTTCGTTTTGATCCGGCAACCGGCGCGGTTGCCGTGCCGATCTACCAGACCACCTCTTTCCAGCTTCCGGGTACGGAGGGCGCTGACAAGCTGTTTGCGCTGGAAGCGGCCGGCCATCTCTACACCCGCGTTTCCAACCCGACGCAGGACGCCTTCGAACAGCGCCTGGCCGAACTGGAAGGCGGTGTTGGTGCGCTCGCCGTTGCATCCGGCCAGGCTGCATCTGCCTTCGCGATCCTCAATCTCGCCCGCGCTGGCGACAATATCGTTTCCGCAGCGGGTCTTTATGGCGGCACCTGGGCGCTTTTTGCCGCCACGCTGAAGAACTTCGGTATCGAGACCCGGTTTGTCGATGCATCCGATCCGGAAGCCTTCGCCCGTGCCACGGATGACCGAACCCGCGCCTACTACGCGGAATCGCTACCCAACCCGAAGCTGGAAGTGTTCCCCTTCGGCGAAGTCGCTGCTATCGGCCGCCGTTTCGGTATTCCGCTGATCGTGGACAATACGGCGGCACCGCTCATCATCCGCCCGCTCGAACACGGCGCAGCCATCGTCGTCTATTCCGCCACCAAGTATATCGGCGGCCATGGCACGTCCATTGGCGGTGCGATCATTGATGGCGGTAACTTTCCCTGGCGTGAACTGACCGCACGTCAACCGGCCCTCAACGAGCCGGATCCGAGCTATCAGGGCAAGACCTGGATCGAGAAGGCCGATGCCATCGCCTTCCATCCCTACATACTACGGGCGCGCGCTGTTCTGCTGCGTGACATCGGCGCGGCCATCAGCCCGCAAAATGCCTTCAACCTCATTCAAGGTCTGGAGACGCTGCCGCTGCGTCTGCGCCAGCACAATGAGAACGCCGCCAAGGTCGCGGATTTCCTGAAGAACCACCCGAAGGTTTCGAACGTCATTTTTCCGAAGTTCCAGCAGGGTGTAGCCGGTGAGCGGGCGGCCAAGTATTTCAAGCCTGGCACGTTCGGCGCGCTGGTGGGGTTTGAGCTCAAGGGCGGGCGCGAGGCTGGCCGGCGGTTCATCGACGCGCTTCAGCTCTTCTACCATCTCGCCAATATCGGCGATGCGCGCTCGCTGGCGATCCATCCATCAACGACGACGCATTCCCAGCTTTCCGCCGATGACCAGCTCGCCACCGGCGTGACGCCCGGCTATGTGCGTCTCTCCATCGGCATCGAGCATCCGGACGACATCATCGCCGATCTCGAGCAGGCGATTGACGCAGCCTGAGACCGGTTATCCGGATGAAAAAAAGGCCGGGCGATTGACCGCCCGGCCTCCATGCTTCAGACCACGCGCTCGTGGGACGGCTTTTCCCAGAGGTTGATGCCGCCCTCCACCGCATAACGGTCGATTTCGGCCAGTTCCTCCGGCGTGAAGGCGAGGTTTTTCAGCGCGCCGACATTGTCTTCGACCTGCTTGGGCGAGCTGGCGCCGATGAGGGCCGAGGTCACGCGCGGGTCGCGCAGCACCCAGGCGATGGCAAGCTGGGCGAGCGACTGGCCGCGGCGCTGGGCAATCTCGTTCAGAGCGCGGGCGCGGGCGATGTTTTGTTCCTTGAGGTGCTCGGGCCGCAGCGCCCCGCCGCCCGGACGGTTGACGCGGGCATCTTCGGGCACGCCGTTCAGATACTTGTTGGTGAGAAGGCCTTGCGCCAGCGGCGTGAAGGCGATGACGCCTGCGCCCACTTCGTCGCTTGCCGCCAGAAGGTCCTTTTCCACCCAGCGGTTGAAGAGGTTATAGGCCGGCTGGTTGATGAGGAGCGGCACCTTGCGCTCTTCGAGCAGCCCGGCGATTTCGCGCGTCTTGTTGCCCGAATAGGAGGAGATGCCGACATAGAGCGCCTTGCCCTGACGAACGGCGGACGCAAGCGCATCGGCGGTTTCTTCCAGCGGCGTTTCGGCGTCGAAACGGTGTGAATAGAAGATATCGACGTAATCGATGCCAAGACGCTTCAGGCTCTGGTCGAGGCTCGACAGCAGCGCCTTGCGCGAACCGCCGCCCCTTCCATACGGACCGGGCCACATATCCCAGCCGGCCTTGGAGGAGATGATGAGTTCATCGCGATAACCTGCGAAATCCTGCTTCAGGATCTGGCCGAAATTGGTTTCGGCAGAACCGGGCGGCGGGCCGTAATTATTGGCGAGATCGAAATGCGTGATGCCGAGATCGAAGGCCTTGAAGAGGATCGAGCGCTGCTGGTCGAGCGTGGCCGAGTCGCCGAAATTATGCCAGAGGCCGAAAGAGATGGCCGGCAGTTTCAGGCCGCTGCGGCCGACGCGGCGGAAAACCGCGTCATCATAGCGAGTGGAGGCGGGGATATAACTCATTGTGGGTCTCCTCATGGAAAATGCCGGGTGCGGAAAAACCGCATCCGGCAGGTCGTCTTTTGGGCAACTGTATCAGAGCGCGCCGTGTCGTGGCGGTAAAAGTCCGTTCAGATAATAATTTCCGATGTGGTGGTATTTCCAGCGAACCGGATCGTGCAGAGCGTGCGTCTTGGCGTTGCGCCAGAAGCGGTCGAGGCCATAGGATTCCAGTGTGGAGCGGGCGCCGCCGAGTTCGATCAGCTTGTTGGCCGCAAGCTGTGCGACCTCCGTGCCATAGGCCTTTGCCTCCGCCACCGCGATGGACGCCGCCGCGACCGTGCGGTCGTCAGGGCTTTCAGTTGCAATGTCCAAAAGGCGCCCGGCGCGCGCCAGCAGGGCTTCCGCCGCGTTGACGCGGATCGAAACCTCGCCCACCGCGTGAATGGTGTGCGGGTCCTCATAGCCGTGTTCGATGGTCAGTTCGAAGAATGGCCGGGAATAGGTTCGAACATAGGTGACGGCTTCGTTGAGCGCGCCACGCGCGTTACCCACCTGCACGGCGGCGTGGATGATCTGCGCAAACGGGCCCATGGCTGTCGGGCGCTCGAACACGACATCATGATCGACGGTCTGGAAGGGTGTGATCGCGACATTGTCGAAGGTTACCGTGCCGCTGCCGGTGGTGCGCTGGCCGAAGGACGACCAGTCGTCCACCAGCGAGACGCCCGGCGTTGCCCGGTCAATGAAGACGATGTGCACCCGGCCCGTCTCGTCCTTTGCGACGACGACGAGGATATGGGCAAACAGCGAGCCGGTGGCATAAAACTTCTGTCCGTTGAGCAAGAGCTCGCCATCCACGTTGCGGAAGGCGGTCTTGTAGTCCACCGGCGTTTTCGTGCCGATTTCTGTGAAGGCATTGCCCAACCGGTCGCCATCCAGAATTCGCGCGAAATAATGCTTCTTCTGCTCTTCCGTACCGGCGAGACGCAACGCCTCGACCATGTAGAAATGGTTCTGCGGGATCTGGCCAAGGCTGGAATCGGCAGCGGCGATGATCGCCGTTACCTCAGCCAGTGTTGCGCCGGAAACGCCGGCGCCGCCATATTCTTTCGGAATGGTGATGGCCCACAGGCCCGATTGCGAGAAACGCTCGATCTCGGCGATCGGCAGCCGCCGTTCACGGTCGCGTTCGGCAGCGCCGGCGGCGAATTCGCGCGCCAGAGCCTTCGCCACCGCGATGGCTTCGGCGTCATCGGCAATACGGTCGGCCTTGGTCTGGCGCGGCGGGATGTGGGGTGCCGGGCGACCGGCGACAAGCGCGGCCTCCCGGTGCAGTTTGCGATCGGTCTCACTCATCGCCGCGGCCTCAGTTCCAGGCGTGACGCGGCGGATGGATGCCGTTCAGGTAGTAATTTCCGACATGGTAGAATTTCCACCGCACCGGATCATGCAACGTGTGAACGCGGGCATTGCGCCAATGGCGATCAAGGCCGTGTTCGGCGAGCGTAGAGCGCGTTCCGGCCAGTTCAAACAGCTTGTTGGTGGCCAGAATGGCAATCTCGGTGGTCAGAACCTTGGATTCGCCGGTCTTGATCGTGGCTTCCGAAACATTTTCGAGCGTCTGGTCAGCACGGGCCTTGTCGATGGCGCGACCGGCAATTTCCAGCAACGCTTCGGCTGCATGAAGGCGGATTTCCAGGTCGCCGATGGCGGCAATGGTGAAGAGGTCTTCGCCGGCGGTTTCCTTGCCGCTGTCGATCCACGGGCGGCTCCTGGTCTTGATGAAGGTGATTGTATCCTCGATGGCACTGCGGGCGATGCCGAGGTCGATGGCCGACTGAATGATCTGCGAGACAGGGCCGCCAATCGTCGGGCGGTCGAAGCTTTCAATCTTCACGGCGCGAACCTTCGGCACCCGTACGCCTTCAAGCTTCACCGAGCCGGAGGCGGTTGTGCGCTGGCCGAAGCTGGACCAGTTGTTGGTCACGGTCAGGCCGGGCGTGTCGCGTTCGGCGAAGACGAGATAGCCGTGGCCTTCCTCAGACACCGCGACGATCGGCACCACATGGGAAAGCAGCGCGCCGGTGGTGTAGAATTTCTCGCCGTCAACGATGGCGTCATCGCCTTCGAAACGCACCTTGGTTTCAAAGACGGCGACGTTCTTGCTCTTGCCTTCGGAGAAGGCGTTGCCATAGCGCAGGCCCTGCAGCGCCCAGCCGAAGAACAGTTTCTTCTGTTCTTCGGTGCCATCAAGCTCAACGGTGCCGACGATGGCGAGGTGGTTCTGGGTGATCTGGGCGATGGCCGGATCGGCGGCGGCAATGATCTCGATCATCTTGGCGAGCGTTGCATAGGACACGTCCGGGCCGCCATAGGCCTTGGGAACATTAATGCTCCACAGGCCGCTCTGGGAATATTCATCAAGTTCGGCAAGCGGCAAAAGGCCCTCACGGTCATGAAGCGCAGCCCCCTCGCGAAACTTCGCGGCCAGGCGTTCGGCGATCTCGATAGCCTCGGCGTCGCTGCTGATGACATGGGCGGGCGTCGACGGGCGCGGACGCGGCGGAATGGGATCGGTCGAATTGACCCGCGGATGGACGGAATAGTCGATCTTGGTTTCGGGAAGCGTGCCCATGATATCCTCGTTTGCGATGGTGGTGCGTTGAAGGAGAGGAATCGAGGTCCCGACTGTCGTCTCGGTCCCTCGTTCGGGCGATCCCTGTGCTGGGTCGACCCGGACTGAGCATCGCAAAAGTGCGCATTAAGTGTAGATATTATATTGTTTTTGTAGACTAAAATGAAGAACGATTTTTCAGTTACAGGGCGCGCTGTTTGCGGCAGCTGAACTGCTTGGTTTCGATGAGATTAGCGGCCTTTTCTGCAATGAAAAGCGCGCGTTCGCTAACCTGCGGCAGGCCCATCAATTCGCCGAACGTGCCACGTGCCAAGGGCCCGGCAATCAGCAGCGTATCATCCGCCCCGCCCGTGACAGCCAGGGCGCGGGACTGGCGGTCACACAGAAGGCCGAGCCCCGTGGGGCAAAGGGCAAGGCGACCCTTGGCGGCAAGGCTTGCCAGGAGGGGCTGCGATTGCAGGATACCGCCATGGGCCGGGCCGGTCGTTACGATCACCGTGTCGAAGTCCTGCGAGCCAGGCTCGGTGCTGCCACGTTCCTTCAGGATCACACGGATTGCATCACCGACGGCTTCGGCCCCGTGCAGGGAGGCGGCTTTCACCGTGAGACTGCCATCGGCAATGGCGTCGTCCAGCGCCTTTTCCACCTGCGGTGCGATGCGGAAGCGATGGACATCCCAGAAGGGGCGAATATGGCGGGCAATGCGCCGCCGCTCCGACACCGGCAGGCTCTTCCAGATTTCCTGTCCCTGGGCACGCACGGCATCAAGCACCGGATGCCAGGTGAGGCCGGCTGCATTGGCTTCGCGCACCGCCTGACGAATCCGGTTCAGAAGGTGAGAAGCACGCTGCGAGGGTGTGGTCGTGAGGTCCAGCGCGACGCTTTGTTCGATGGAGGGATGCCCGCGCGAGCGTAAGCCGCGCCGGGAAATCGACAGGATCGAACCGCGATGGCCGCGTTCCTTCAGGGAGGCGATCACATCCGCTGCCGTCAGGCCGTTTCCAACGACCAGAACGCGCGCCTGCGGCGACACTTTCGTGAGGGCATTGGGCCTGGTGGCATCGGCCACCAGGCCAGGATGGTTTTCGATGGCTCGCAGCGACGCGGGTAGGGAAGGTGCGGGATGGCTGACGGCCAGCACGACGCCGTGCGCCTGCACCTGACGGCCATCGCCGGTGCGGATTGTCCATAGCCCATCGACCTGATTGGCTTCAACAGCGGTCGAGCGCCAATGTTCCACCGCCCCGGAAGCCACGAACGGCGCAAGCCGCGCGGCGATGTAGAGGCCGAAGGCCTGCCGGCGAGGAAAGGGCACGCCCTCGGCGGTAAACGCCTGCGGATCGGCTTTCAGCTCCTCCGTTTGCTCGAGCCAACGGCTGAAATCCTCCGGGTCGTCGGGATGGATCGACATGCGCGCGGCGGGCACGTTGATGCGGTGAACAGGATCGGCGGTATCATAAGCAAGGCCGGCGCCTAGCCGTTCGCGCGGTTCGAATACAATGATCCGGGCCTTATCGGGAGAAAAGCGCTCCGCCAGATGCAGCGCGACAGCGGCACCGGTGAAGCCACCACCGATGATGGCGATGGTCGCAAGTGGGGTCTGGTCTGCCATGGGGGCCTCGATACCAAGCGCGGGAATGAAACGGCCGGCGCGCGGCGGCGCCGGCCGGGGCAACATTCTGGCTGAGGTTCAGGAGCCTGAAGCGAGGCGAACATTGCCGCCGTGGCCACCGCCGCCGAACACCTGCTTCTGGCCGAAGGAGGCGCGGATCTGGTTGCGCGGGCCGGCAAGGCCGATTTCCGGGAAGAGAAGTTCCGAAACCCGGTAGGCTTCTTCCAGATGCGGGTAGCCCGAGGCGATGACGGTATCGATGCCGAGATCCTGATATTCCTTGAGGCGGGCGGCGACGGTCTTCGGCGAGCCGACGAGTGCCGTGCCGGCGCCTGAGCGCACGAGGCCGATACCGGCCCAGAGATTGGGCGAAACTTCCAGCTTGTCGCGGCGGCCGTTATGCAACGCCGTCATGCGGGCTTGACCGACGGAATCCGACTGGTTGCGGAAGATTTGTTGCGCAGCGTCGATGGCTTCGTCGGAGAGGCGCGAGATCAGGCGGTCCGCGGCTTCCCAAGCTTCCTCATCCGTTTCGCGCACGATGAAGTGCAGGCGAATGCCGAAGGTCACATCCCGGCCCTTGGCGGCAGAGGCGGCGCGCACCTTGGCGATCTTTTCGGCCACCTGCGCCGGCGGTTCGCCCCAGGTGAGGTATTTGTCGACCAGTCCGACCGAGAAATCGATCCCGGCATCGGAGGAGCCGCCGAAGTAGATCGGCGGGCGCGGCGTCTGCACCGGCGGCAACACGAGCGACGCATTGTACGCCTGAATATATTTGCCATCGAGGTGGCTGTGGCCGGTTTGGATCAGCTCGTTGAACACCTTGAAGAATTCTTCGGCGTGGTCGTAGCGTTCGTCATGCGGCAGGAAGATGCCGTCGCCGGCCAGCTCCTGCTGGCTGCCGCCGACCACGATGTTGAGCAGAAGGCGGCCATGGGAAACACGATCGAGCGTCGCCGCAAGGCGTGCATAATAGGCAGGTGAAGCCGTGCCGGGACGGATGGCGACAAGGAACTTCAGCTTCTCGGTATAGGCGGCCAGATTGGCGGCCAGCACGAAGGATTCCTCGCAGGCTGCCCCGGTCGGGATCAGCACACCGGAATAGCCGAGCCGGTCCGCCGCCTGAGCGATTTCCTTGAAATAGATCGGGTCCGCCGGACGGTTCAACTCGTCCGTGCCAAGATAGGATCCGTCGCCTGAGGACGGAATGAACCACAGGAAATCAAGCGGCTTGCCGGTAGCAGTCATGCGAATATCCTTTAAGTGAAGCAGAACCCGGCCGGATGAAGAAGGCTGCCTCCATCACGGAAAGCATGTCGCCGGCGTCCTCGCCTGTTTTCTTTGACTGCCCCAATGATACCGGATCGGGCCGGGCAACTAAGGAATGGCATTCCAATTTGGCGGCATCTCCGGAAGTTTCTGCGCGCTGTTTCCGAATTCGCAGCAAAGGCGTTTAACGCACTCCTGCCAGCCGCTCCTGATCGCCCCATGACCGGCAGGCGATTATTTCGCATTCGCGGGCATTTGGAGTTGGGCTTTTCAGGCTCGCGCCCGTTCGGGCAATGCGATTAGTCGATCCTCGCGCCTGATTGATGCAGAATCAGGGCCATGTTGAAAGCGCAACAAGGAAGCGGCATGTGTACCACCTTGATCGTTCCCGGCCTCAATGGTTCGGCGGAAGGCCACTGGCAGCGACACTGGCTGCGCGACAGGCCGGATGCGAGGCTGGTCGATCAGGACAACTGGAACTGCCCGGTTCTGACGGACTGGCAGGCGCGGCTCGTAGCGGCGCTGGAAGCGGCGGATGAGCCGGTCTTCGTGGTCGCCCACAGTCTCGGCTGCGTGCTTACCGCCAGCCTTGCCGGCCACCCGGCCGCGCGCAAGGTAAACGCGGCCCTTCTCGTCGCACCCGCCGATCTCGAAAAGGTGGAAAAGCTGCACCCGTGCGTCGTGTCCTTCGGCCAGACGCCGCTCGACTCGTTACCCTTCCCCAGCCTCATGATCGGCAGCCTTAATGATCCCTATATGGAGGTCGCGGATCTGCAACGCCATGCGGAAGCTTGGGGCAGTGACCTTGTCAATCTTGGCGCGGTCGGTCACATCAACATCGCCAGCGGTTTCGGTCGCTGGGTGGAAGGCTACGCCTTTCTTGAACGCTTGAAACAAGCATCGAAATTCCCGGATCGTCCTCATTGGCAGGACTCTCCGGCCAATGCAGCGAGCCTGCGTCTTGATCTGTGATCCGGGCGGGGTCGCCTGACCATGGAGAGGACTTATCGTAACCAGGACAGATCCCGCAACACTGGTGCTTCACGCGGGTGAAAAGGGCCGGGGCGAAGGCGCGCCGGTTTCCACAGTGCCCGTTCTTTCGACCAGCTTTCACACGACGCCCGGCGCCATCGGCTTTTCCGCCAACGATCTCCAGCAGGATGCCCCGCATTTCTACACTCGCTGGAGCAATCCGACGCTGGAGGTTTTGGAAACGCGCCTGGCCGCGCTGGACGGCGGTGAGGCGGCGCTTTCCTTTGCCAGCGGCATGGCGGCAATTGCGGCGCTCTTTCTCGACCGGCTGTCTGCTGGCGATCATCTCGTTCTCGCCAATGTCTGCTACGCCGGTGTTGCCGAACTCGCGCATGATATTCTGCCGGCCAAGGGCATTTCCGTCACGACTGTCGATGCGTCCGATCCCGCGGCGGTTGAGGCTGCCCTTCGCCCGGAAACGAAACTCGTCCACATCGAAACGCCGTCCAATCCCATCCTGCGCGTTGCCGATGTCGAAGCAATCGCCCGGATTGCCCATGCGGTGGGTGCGGAACTTTCGGTGGATGCGACCATCGCCACGCCCCTCGGTCTGCGACCGCTGGCGCTCGGTGCCGATTATGTCGTGCACTCGCTGACCAAATATATCTGCGGTCATGGCGACGCGCTGGGTGGCGCGGTGATCGGCAAGGCGGATGATATTGCCCGTTTGCGGCGCGGCGCCCTCATCCATTTCGGCGGCGCGCTCTCGCCTTTCTCAGCCTTCCTCATTCTGCGGGGGCTGGAAACCCTCGATGCGCGCATGCGCGTCCATGAGGCCAATGCGCGCCGGCTTTCGACCTGGCTGGAGGCGCATCCGAAGGTGTCCCGCGTGTTATGGCCCGGCCTTGCCTCGCATCCGCAACACGCTCTCGCCGCCCGGCAGATGACGAATTTTTCCGGCCTGGTGTCGTTCAGCCTCAAGGAGGGCAGTCCGGCGGCGGCGGCACCGCTGGCAGAAGAGCTGAAGGTGATTTCCTATGCGGTTTCCCTCGGCAAGACCAAGAGCCTGATCTTTTACATTCCAAGCGATGACATCGTGCGCTCGTCCTTCCATCTGGAGGGCAGGGCGGCGGCGGATTACCGGGCTGTGGCAGGCGAAGGCGTCTTCCGCTTTTCCGTCGGCATCGAGGCCGCAGATGACCTGATCGCCGATCTCGACACGGCTCTTTCCTGAAATCAAGACGCTCGCCCCGGGGAGGATCGGGGCAGGCGTGTCAACCGGCCCGGCGGGAGGAGGTGCCGGAACGGAGAGAGGGCGAAAGGCTCAGGCCGCGTCGTCCTTTTTGACGCCATCCTCGAGCTTGACGAGGCGCAGATAGGGCTTCAGCGTCTTGAAGCCCTGCGGGAAGCGGGCCTTGGCATCCTCATCGGAAACGGCGGGTACGATGATGACTTCATCACCCTTCTTCCAGTTCACCGGCGTCGAGACCTTTTCCCTGTCGGTCAGTTGCAGGCTGTCGATGACGCGCAGGATCTCATCGAAATTGCGCCCCGCGCTCGGCGGATAGGTCAGCGTCAGGCGGATTTTCTTGTTGGGGTCCACGATGAAGACCGAGCGCACGGTGACGGCGGCATCGGCATTCGGGTGGATCATGCCGTAAAGCGTGGCGACCGACTTGTCGGCATCGGCCAGCAGCGGGAAGTTCAGCGCCTGACCCTGCGTTTCCGCGATATCGGCGGACCATTTTTCATGGGCGTCCAGAGGATCGACCGACAGGCCGAGAACCTTGACATTGCGCTTTTCCCATTCGGGCTTCAGGCGGGCGACTTCACCGAGTTCGGTGGTGCAGACCGGCGTGAAATTCTTGGGATGGCTGAACAGGACTCCCCAGGCGCCGCCAAGCCATTCGTGAAAATGGATCGGGCCTTCGGTCGAGTCCTGCGTGAAATCGGGGGCAATCTGACCAAGCTGCGGTGACATGGTTCTTCCTCTTCAGGTTCCTGGCACCGGGCGTTCTCGATTTTGGAAAGCGATCCTTCCTTCGTCCGGATTAGGGCTATTGGACACCCGGATGCGCCTTGGCGCGAGGGCGAGGATTTCAAATTATGGAGCTTCGGCGGACGGATTTTGCGAAGTTCCGGCCTCTCCCGGATGACGTTGCGCCATGAAAAAAGGCCCCCTCCGGCGGTGCAGGAAGGGGCCTTCGATGCGGGTCGGATCAATAGGCCTCGGCGATGGCCTCGCCGGCAAGCTGCTCGGGCGTCAGCAGGTCGGCATGGTGGGCGCGCGCGACATCGGGATGCGAGCGCAGGCGGCTCTTCAGGTGGTTCTGGCCGACTTCGCGGAAGATCGGGTTCAGCGCATCGACCGTGATGCCGCGTTCCTTGATCTTGAGTTCCTCCGGCAGATCGATGACCGGAATGGTCGCGTCGTAACGCGAACCGAGGAAGAAGGCGACGGAGAAACGCTCGACACCGGCAGGCGGTGCGATCACGTCATGCACATCAGCGCGTACGAAGCCGTTGGTGGCCAGTTCCAGCAACTCGCCGGTGTTGATGACGAAGGTGCCGGGAACCGGTGGGGCGTCAATCCATACGCCGTCTTCCGTCTGCACACGCAGACCCTCTACGGTGTCCTGAAGCAGAACGGTGACAAAGCCGCCATCCTTGTGGGCGCCCACACCCTGGTCGGTCTGGGCCACTTCCCGGCCGGGATAGCGGATGATCTTGAGAAGCTGCGAGGGCTGCGGCTCATAGATCTGCGCGAAGGCATCCTCCGGCTGGCCGAGCGCCACTGCGATCGCCTTCAGAACATCGATGCCGATGCGGGTGACTTCCGCCTGATAGGCGAGCAGAAGCGGCTTCAATTCCGGCACGGCTTCCGGCCACTGGTTGGGGCCGAGCAGGCGCTTCCAGGCGGGCGTTTCCGGCGTGATTTCGACAGCTGTGCCCTCGGTGTTGATGTCGATCTGTTCGCGCCAGTCCTGCTGGCCGCGAGTGCGCTCATAGCCGGCGCGGTTATAGCCGCGGAAGTGCGGCGACTTCACCATCTCGATCTTCAGCTTTTCTTCCAGCGGAAGAGCAAAGAAGCGCTTCGACGTGGCCAGAACGTCGGCGATCAGCTTGGGATCGACGCCGTGGCCGGTGAGGTAGAAGAAGCCGTGGTCGAAGAGGATGCGGCGCAGGTCGGCGATGAAGGCCGCGCGCTCCGCGGGATCCGCATGGAAGCGACCGATATCGACAAAGGGCAGGGTGGCTATCTTTTCCTGAATGGTCATGGGCTCTCTCCTTGGGGCGGCGCCGCGCAGCCGGCGGGCCGTCATATCGTCGTTGGCCACCGGGACTGCCGGTGGCGGGGATCAGCGGGACCGCCGGCTGCGGGCGATCCGGTGATTGACAAGTCTTGCCGCGAGATCGCCGGTCATCTGCACCGATTGTACGATGGCGACGAGAACGATGACGACCGCGATCATCACTTCCGGCATGAAGCGCTGGTAACCGAAGCGGATGCCGAGATCACCAAGCCCGCCGCCGCCAACCGTGCCCGCCATGGCCGAATAACCGATGAGGCTGACCAGCGTGACCGTCTGGCCGGCGACGATGCCGGGCAGCGCCTCCGGCAGAAGCACCTTGAAGATGATCTGCAACGGGCTCGCCCCCATGCTTTCGGCGGCTTCGATCAGGCTCTGGTCCACCTCGCGCATCGCCGCTTCCGCCAGACGGGCGTAGAGTGGTGTGATGGCGACGGTAAGCGGCACGATCGCCGCCGCCGTACCAACCGTCGTCCCAGCGAGTAGCCGGGTGAAGGGAATGATCGCGACCATCAGGATGATGAAAGGTGTGGAGCGGATGAGGTTCACGACTGTGCCCAGCACCTTGTTGAACACTGGCCGTTCCAGAAACTGGCCGGGCGCGGTGACGACCAGTAGAATGCCAAGGGGCAGGCCGATCAACGTCGACAGAACCGCCGAGGCGGCGACCATCGTCACCGTCTGCTGGAGCGAGGCGAGCAGCAGATTAACGAGTGCCGGGGGCAGCAGATCGGACAGCATGGCCGATGACCTCTCCGTGAAGACCGAGGGATTGCAGATAGGACAGGACGGCGGGCAGCCGGGGCTCGCCGCCCTGGGCGATGAGCGTCATGATGCCGAGCGGTTTGCCGCCGATGTAATCGATGCGCCCATGCAGGATATTGGGGCGAATGCCGAAGCGCTCGACCAGCGTCGCGACGACCGGATCATGGGCCGAAGCACCGGTAAACGTGATGCGCAGCACCGGATCGGTGGCGTCTGATGCATCGGCCTGCAGGCGGGCGGCGACCTCTTCCGGCAGATCGTGGGCAACGATGCTGGAGAGGAACGAGCGGGCGACGGTCGATTGCGGAAAGGCGAAGACGCCGAAGGTCGGCCCTGTTTCAGCAATGCGACCGCCTTCCAGAACCGTGACGTGATCGGCAATCTGGCGAACCACGTCCATTTCATGGGTAATCAGAACGATGCTGATGCCGGTGCGGCGATTGATGTCGGCGAGCAGCGTCAGGATCTGTTCCGTCGTTTCCGGGTCGAGCGCGGAGGTCGCCTCGTCGGAGAGCAGAACGGAAGGTTCGAGCGCCAGCGCCCGTGCGATGCCGACGCGCTGTTTCTGGCCGCCGGACAGCTCCACGGGGTAGCTGTCGGCCTTGCCGCCAAGGCCGACGAGTTTCAGCAGCTCCGGCACCTTGCGGTGGATGAGATCCTTCGGGACGCCGGCGATTTCGAGCGGCAGGGCTACGTTACCGGCAGCCGTGCGGGACGACAGGAGACTGAAATGCTGGAAGATCATCGCGATGTCGCGCCGCGCTGCACGCAGCGTTGGTCCGCGAAGGCCGGTGATTTCGCGGCCGCCGACGAAAATGCGACCGGAGGTCGGGCTGACCAGCCCGTTCAGGCACCGCACCAGCGTGCTTTTTCCCGCACCCGAACGGCCGATGATGCCGTGGATCGAGCCCTTTTCGACGCTGAGGGAAACGTCATCGAGAACAGGGCCTGCCTTCGGATCGTAGACCTTTGTCAGGGACCGGACTTCGATGACCGGCGAGCGCTGTTCCGGGGAGGGCGCTTCGGTCCTCCGGGTCGGGCTGTCGTCGGTTGCGGTGCGTGCCAGAACGTTCATCTTACCAGCCTGCGATCACGTTGCCGGCGAAGGTCTTCTCGATCGCGGCCTTCACTTCCGGCGACTTGTAGGAGTCGACAAGCGTCTTCACCCAGGGCGCATCCTTGTTCTTTTCGGCCACTGCGATCAGGCAGAAATATTCCGAAAGCTGGTCTTCGATCAGGATGCCATCCTTCTTCGGATTCAGGCCGGCCGACAAGGCGAAATGCGAGGTGATGACCGAGAAATCGACATCTTCCAGCGAGCGCGGAAGCTGGGCGGTTTCCATCGGGATCAGCTTGATCTTCTTGGGGTTTTCGATGATGTCGAGTTCGGTCGCCTTGTAGGTGATGCCGGGCGTCAGCTTGATGAGGCCGCCGGCTTCCAGAAGCTTGAGCGCGCGGCCGCCGTTCGACGGGTCGTTCGGGATCGTCACCTGTGCACCTTCCGGCAGGTCGGCCAGCGACTTGTACTTCTTCGAATAGCCGGCCATGGGCAGCAGCACCGTCTTGCCGCCGACGGCCACGAGTTTCAGGCCACGATCCCTGTTCTGCTGGTCGAGATAGGGCGTATGCTGGAAGCCGTTGGCGTCGAGATCGCCGTCATTGGTGGCGGGGTCGATCAGAGAGCCGTCGGAAAACTCCACAAGCTTGATGTCGAGGCCCTTTGCCTTGGCGACCGGCACGAGCGCTTCCGCGATCTGCGCGTGTGGGCCGGCGGTGACGCCGAACTTGATCGTTTCCGCGAGCGCCGCCGTCTGGCTGACGACGAGCAAGGCGAGCGCGGAAACCGCACCGGCGATGAATTTGGCATGACGCATGGGTAGTCTGTTCCTTTCTGGGGTGTCAGTGCGCCGGTTCAGGGTCGGGAACGACCTTGCCGGGATTGAGAATGCCAAGCGGATCAAGCGCCACCTTGAGGCTTCGCATGAGGGCGACGGCTTCGGCGCCGTGTTCGGCTTCAAGATACTTGCGTTTGCCGAGCCCGATGCCATGTTCGCCGCTGGCGGTGCCGCCTGCGGCGATGGCCCGCTCGACGATGCGGCCGGAAACTTCGGCAACCTGTTCAGCTTCTTCGGGCAGATATTTGAAAACACAATGGAAATTTCCATCGCCGACATGGCCGACAATGTAAGCGGTGAGGCCGGAGCGATCGACGTCCGCGCGGGTTTCGAGAATGACATCGGCAAGGGCTGAAATGGGCACGCAGACATCGCTCGGCCATGACGTGGAGCCGGGCCGCTCGCCCCGCGCCCAGGATAGTACGTCGCGGCGGGTCTCCCACAGACGTACCGTACCTTCACCGGGTCCGGGCCATTGCAGCGGCGTGCCGCCATGCTCGGAAACGATGGCGGCAATGGTGTCCGACAGTGCGGCGATTTCGCTTTGGGTGCCGTGGAATTCGAAGAACAGGGTTGGCAGGGCCGGAAGCTGCCATGTGCCACGCCGGTTGATGACGCCGACGAGTGGCTGGTCGAGAAGTTCGACGCGTCCGATGGCAAGGCCGGCACGCTTGATATCGATGACGGCATTGACCGCACCGGCAAGCGTCGCAAAGCCCGCATGGGCGGAGATGGCATCGGGGATCGGATGCAGCCGGATTGCGATTTCGGTGACGATGCCGAGCGTGCCTTCCGCGCCGACAAAGAGCCGGGTCAGGTCATAACCGGAGGAGGATTTGCGGGCGAGTGAGCCGGTTTTGACAATGTTGCCATCCGCCGTCACGACGGTGAGGCCGAGAACATTTTCGCGCATCACGCCATAGCGAACCGCATTGGTGCCGGAGGCACCGGTAGAGGTCATGCCGCCGATGGAGGCGTTTGCGCCGGGATCAACCGGAAAGAACAGACCGGTATCGCGCAGCACGCGGTTAAGATCGAGCCGACGCACGCCGGCGCCGACGCGGGCGATCATGTCATCGGCGCGAACTTCGATGATCTGGTCCAACCGGGCGGTATCAAGTGAAATGCCGCCTTGAATCGGAATGGCGCCGCCTTCCAGCCCCGAACCCGCCCCGAAGGCGGTGATCGGCACGCGATAGCGTGCAGCGATCTTGACGATTTCGGCGACCTCTGCGGTCGTTTCCGGTGAAACGACGATCTGCGGCCGATGGCGATCATGGTGGCTTTCGTCACCGGCATGCAGGTCGAGCACAGAGAGGCCGGTCGAGGCGCGTGCGCCGAGCAATGTCTTCAGTTCGGCGATGGCGAGTTCGGTTGTCTCAGTGGATAGGCGAGCGTTCACGATGCAGCCCTCCAGCCTTCGCCGTCGCGCCAGTGGCGCAAGCGGTCGATGGCTTCCAACAGTGTTTCGGCTTTTTTAGCGAAGCAGAAGCGAACATGGCTTTTGATATCGCAGGCGCCATAGAAGGAGGAGATCGGCACCGGCGTCACGCCCGCCTCAAGTGTCAGGCGGCGGCTGAAGGCGAGATCGTCGCCGCCCGCGTCGAGGTCGCTGATATCAGCCACGGCGAAATAGGTGGCGGACACATCGGCAATCTGAAAGCCGGCCTGACGCAGGCCGCCGACCAGCAGGTCGCGGCGCTCGGCAAGAGCCGCGCGCAGGCCGGTGAAATAGCTGTCGGGCAGGTTCAGCCCGGCGGCGACCGCCACCTGCAACGCCGGCGGCGTGGTGAAGGTGATATATTGATGGGCGCGGGCAATCGGCTGCAAAAGCTTTGCGTCCGCGGTGACATAGCCCACCTTCCAGCCGGTGACGGAAAAGCTCTTGCCGGCTGAGCCAATGCGCACGACGCGGTCGCGAATGCCTTCGACCGCAAAGAGCGAGTGGAAGGGGCGGCTGTCGAAGACGAGGTGTTCATAGACCTCGTCGGCGACAATGATGAGATCGTGCCTGACGGCGATCTCCGCCAGGAAGGCGAGTTCCGAGGGGTCGAAGATCTTGCCGATCGGGTTCATCGGTGTATTGACGACAATCAGCTTCGTTTTCGGCGTGATCGCGTCGAGCAGCCTGTCGCGCGGCAGTTCCCATTCCGGCGGCGCAAGGCGCACCGGCACCACCACGCCGCCCGCCCGGCGAATGACCGTGGCATAGGCGTCGTAAACGGGTTCGAAGACAATTACTTCATCGTCCTGATCGAGCAGTGCCAGGAACGTGTCGGAAAGCGCTTCGGTCGCCCCGGAGGTGACAAGCACCTCGCGCTCCCAGTCAATGTCGAGGTTGAGGAAGCGCTTGGCGTTATCGGCCACTGCCTTGCGAAGAACCGGCAGGCCGAGCATCGGCGGATATTGATGCAGTCCGTCACGAAGCGCCCGGACGGCAGCCTCGATCAGCGCTTCCGGTTCGAATCCTTCAGGGAAACCCTGACCGAGATTTATCGCGCCCGTTTCCGCGGAAAGCCGGGACATGGACTCGAAAATGGAAGTGCCGGTTCCGGCAAAGACAGGGTTGATCATGGTGCGCCACGCGAATGCTTCAGACGCAACAATGAATAAAATCTACCTATTAAATCGACAAAGTAATTTATATCGTTTCGCAGGTATTTTCGGAAACGGTATTTCAAATGACTCTATTTGGAGAGGGGCTTCCGACCCGGCCATGTCAACTCACCGGCGCATGCCCTCGGCAAGACGCTGTTCAAGCCACCGGCTGTAGCGCGACGCACCAAAGCAGATGGCGAAGTAGACCGTCGCCACGACGAGATAGGCTTCGTTGTAAAAGCCGAGCCAGACAGGGTCGGCCGCCGAGGCGCGGGCGGCGTTGAGCAGATCGAAAATGCCGATGACGGCCAGTAGCGAGGTTGCGAGCAGGAAGCCGATGGCGAGATTGACCATGCCGGGAATGACGATCCTCAAGGCCTGCGGCAATACAATTAGCTGCTGTACCCGCCAGTAGCTGAGGCCAAGCGCCGTTGCAGCTTCAGCCTGTCCGCGCGGAATGGCCTGCAGACCGGCGCGGATGACCTCGGCGATATAGGCGGACCAAAACAGGGTGATCATGATCATGGCCCGCAACATCTTGTCGACCGACAGGCTTTCGGGTAGCGCCATCGGCACGATCAGCATGGCGATGTAGAGAATGCCCACCATCGGTGTGCCGCGCATCGCCTCGATATAGGCGATCGAGAAGGTTCTAAGACCACCGAGCCGTGAGCGACGTCCAAGCGCCAGAAGCACGGCGATTGGGGTGGCGGCGGCGAAACAGACCGCCCAGACAAACAGCGTGACCGGCAATCCGCCCCACTGGTTGGACGGAATGGGTGTTGCCGTGAAAGCACCTTCCAGCAGAAGCCAGCAGAATGCCACCGAAGCCGGCCATGCCGCCAGAAGCTTCCAACCCCAGAAGCGGGGAACGGCGCTCGCGACAAGAAGTGCGGCGAGGGCGACGATCACCAGCAGCGGCCGCCATTGCAGCTCGGGCGGGTAAAAGGCGAAGAGGATGAAGCGAAGCTTGGCGCCGACAAAGGCCCAGCAGGCGCCGTCGCGCGCGCAGGCGTCGGACGTGCCGGTAAATGTCGCGTCCAGCACTGCCCAGCGGATAAGCGGCAGCACGATCTGCCCCAGCAGAAACGCGATGACGATGGTGACGATGGTATTGTACCGCGTTCCGAACAGGCCTTGCCAAAGCCGGGATGAAAGACGTCCGGCGCGCCCGCGCAGGCTCCGAGGACGGGATGAAGTGTTCATCGCGACATCCCTCGCATCGCCATGCGGCTGTTATAGGTGTTCATCAGCGCGGAGAGGGAGATGTTGATGGTGAGAAATGTGCCGATGAGGATCATCAGCGCCTCCATCGATTGCCCGGTCGTGTTGGCCGTGGTGTTGATGATGCTGACGAGATCGGGAAAACCGATGGCCACGGCAAGGCTCGAATCCTTGGTCAGGTCGAGATAGCTTGAGGTCGTCAGGGGCGTGATGACGCGCAACGCCTGGGGCAGCACAATCAGCCGGATGATATGGCCATTGTGAAGACCAAGGGCGCGTGCCGCCTCCCACTGGCCGGCGCCGACCGACTGGATGCCCGCCCGCACTATCTCGGCAATCAGCGCGGCAAACTTCACGACGAGGCCCGTCAGCAGTGCGGCGAATTCCGGCGAAAGGTTCAGGCCGCCGCGAATGTTGAAGCCGGACAGGGCGGGTAATTCCACCACCGGGCGCGCGCCTGAGATCGCGACAGCGACAATCGTGGTTACAAGCGTTGCCACCACGATCACCGTCGCCGTTCGCCGATTGAGGGGCCTGATGCGCTGTGCGATGATGAGAAGGGCCGCGATAGCGGCCGCCCCCGCCACAAGGCTACCGGCGAGACCGAGCGCCCCGCCTTCCAGCCATAGCGATGGCAGGTAGACGCCGCGATTGGTGAGAAAGACCGATCCGAGCAAGAGCGTCGCCTGTCGGGGGGCGGGGAGTGCCTTGGCTAGCGAGATCCAGAAGAAAAGCTGTAGTAAAAGCGGAGTGTTGCGAATGACCTCGACATAGCAGCGGATCAACTTCGACAGCAGCAGGTTGGAAGACAGTCCGGCCACGCCAATGGCGACGCCGAAGACCGTCGCCAGCCCGCAGCCGAGCAGCGACACTTTCAGGGTGTTGAGAAGCCCGGCGAAGATGGCGCGCAGATAGCTGTCCCCGGCCTGGAACGGGATGACACTTTCGCCGATTTCGAAATTGGCCGAACTGTAGAGAAAGGTAAAGCCGGGCATAATGCCGATCCTCGCCATGGTGTCCACGACGTTATGGATGAGTAGCACGGTCAAGAGAGCGAATATGGCCAGAAAGGCGAGCTGGCCCTTCGGCCAGCCGCCCCACCATATCCGAATTTTACGGAGGGTGCCGGGCCGCACAGGGCCCGGTGTCGTGTCGGGGGACATGGTTGCGTTCGTCATTTCAACGGAACGGTGGCGAATAGAGCAGGCCGCCTGCGGTCCAAAGGTTGTTGTAGCCGCGATCCCAGCCCAGCGGCTTCAGGTTACGGTCGAAGATCTCACCGTAATTGCCGACCGTCTTGATGACATTGTAGGCCCACTTGGGATCGAGGCCGAGGGCTTCGCCGAACGACTTGTCAACGCCGAGGAAGCGTTGGATGGCCGGATCTTCCGATTTCAGGAATTCATCGACATTCTTCGAGGTGATGCCCCATTCCTCGGCCTGGATCGTGGCATTGACCGTCCAGTTGACGATTTCCAGCCAGCGATCATCGCCACCGGCAATGGCGGGGGCAAGCGGCTCCTTGGAGAGGCGTTCCGGCAGAAGCACGTAATCATCCGGCTTCTTGAGCTGCGTGCGCTTGCCCACAAGATCCGAGCTGTCCTGCGTGATGGCATCGACGCGGCCGGATTCGAGCGCTGCGATGAACTGCCCGGTATCCTCGATCGTAACGGCCTTGAAGGTTTTGCCGGTCTTGCGGAAGAAGTCGGCGACGTTCAGTTCGCCGGTCGTGCCGCTCTGGGCACCGATGGTCGCGCCATCGAGATCGGCTGCTTTCGTCACGCCGAGATCCTTGCGGACCAGAATGCCCTGACCGTCATAGAACACCGTCGGGCCGAAGTGGAAGCCGAGTTTGAAGGCGCGGGTGGCTGTGACCGTCACACCCGAAAGCAGGACGTCGAATTCACCGCTCTGGAGCGCGGGAAGGCGCTGCTGCGGCGAGGAACTGGTGAACTCGACCTTATCGGGCGAGCCGAAGACCGTGATCGACAGGGCGCGGCCGAAATCGATGAAGAAACCCTGCCATTTACCGTTGCTGTCTGGCGCGAAGAAGCCGGGCGTTGTGCCGACACCGACCTTGATCGTGCCGCGCTGGCTGATCTTGTCAAGCGTTGGACCGGCATGGGCGAGACCGGACAACATGGTTGTCGCCACGAAGCCCGCGGCTGCAGCCGACTGAATCGTCCACCGGAAGGTCTTGTTCTTTATCATATTGCAACGCCTTTCTTTATCAAGTTCGCGCCTCCCGCCGGGAGTGTCTCTGCCGCTTCAGGAGTTGTCTTGAAGTTATCTACAAAAATAGTGTATTAAAGAAACCGCCGACTAAAATTGCTCAAAAGAAGAGCAAATTGCTTCCTTCGTGAGCGTGCGGTTTCGTCACCGACCGGGCCGGTGCAGCTTATCGGGGCTTAATTTTCTACTGAAAATGTCGAAAATGAACCGCAATGTCTGTGGCAGACGCTTGCGTCACAATGAAGTTGCGCTTCATCAAGCTGAACAGGTGTGTGGCCAGCGTTGCAGAGTGCCTCAGCCATCGAACGAGGCGGTCGCCGAAGTCGAGGCCCGCGCCGAGGCGTTGAAATTGGCGCTGCGTGCTTTCTGGTGGTGTTTCGGTCGTCACGATGAATAAGGGTGACGCCCGCAGCGGTGCGACAGTGACATCGGCAACCGCGCGTTCTGTCGAGCCGCTACGCATGCTGGTTCTGCTCACAAGACCTTCAACACCTGGCCGGTGGTCGAGCAGCTCGGCCATTTCAGCGTCAATATTCCGGGCGCGGTGGATGAGGATGTCGCCAACTGTTTCGTGGGTCGCGGCGGTCTCAAGGGCATTGATCGCTACCACGGTGAGGAATGGACGACGTTGGACACCGGTGCCCCAGTTCCGGCGGATGCGTTGGCGGTCGTGCCGTTGCAGTGACATCGAAAACGGCGTGTCGCTCGGCTATTGGGACGATCGCTACGTCTCGATCTGACGGCGCGCGCATCGTTTGATGCATGAAGGCTGGCACCTGGTGCGCGGCGCTGCCCAGCGTAGTCAATTGCGGTCCCCGGCCATTGTCGCCGGCGGCGCCCAACAGAAAACCTTGCAGCCGCTTTTCCTTGGAAGGCGCCTGCAAGGCTAGTTTTGCTTTTACACCGGGCGATGCCGCTCCGATCCATTCAGAGCCTGTTGTTGCGGGCGGCAATCTGCTCCGCGAGATAGGCCGCATCGTGCCAGACACCCCAGATGAAGGGTGAGGCGCGGCGCGAGAGCCAGGCGAGGCCGAGGAAGTAGAGGCCGGGCACCTCCGCAACACCCTTTTTGTGCTTGGGCAGACCCTTGGCGTCGAACGCATCAATCTTCATCCAGCCGAAGTCCAGCGCATAGCCGGTTGCCCAGACGATGGAGGTAACGCCAGCCTTAGCGAGATCGAGTTCGCGCAGCGGGTTCGTCACGCAGATTGGGTCGGGCAGCATGGCGCGGGCTTCCGGTTCCTCCGGCCAGTCCAGCCCTTCCCGCGCGATGTAGGCGTCGGCGGCATCCATCATTGCCAGAAGGTTGGCGTCACCCAGCGCTATGTTGCGGGCGAGATCGTCTGCAAACCGCATGACGCCGTTTTCAAAGGCTTCGGCCCGACCGACGAGCGTAATGCCATCGGCGGCAAGGGCGCGGAAGTCGACGGTGTGGCCGCCGCGGGCGCCGCTGACGGCAATGGTGACGTGTTCCATGCCGGGCTGGATGGCTTCGGCGTTCCACATGCCGAGTGCGCCAAGCCACCAGACGAAATCCTTGCCGCGATAGCGGCGCGGCGGGCGATCATGCGGGCCGACCGCGAGGTAGACGGTCTTGCCGGCGCGGCGCAACTCATCGGCGATCTGCACGCCCGAGGAACCGGCGCCGATGACGAGAACAGCACCTTCCGGCAGTTGTGCGGGGTTGCGATAGCTTGCGGAATGGATCTGGGTGATGCCGGCTTCGGCTGGCACGACCGTCGGAATGATCGGGCGCTGAAAGGGGCCGGTGGCGGCAACAACGTTGCGCGCTTCGATGACACCCTCTGAGGTCTCGGCCCGGAAGCCGGAGCCATCCGGCTTGTGGTGAAGCGCCGTCACTTCCACACCGCAATGGATAGGCGCCTTGATCTGTTCGCAATAGGCCGTGAGGTAATCAACGATGCCGCCCGCAGTCACAAAGCCGTCCGGATCAATGTTCGGGAAAGTCATGTTCGGAAATCGATCATGCCAGGCCGGTCCATTCGCCACCAGCGAATCCCAGCGTTCCGAACGCCAGCGCTCGGCAATCCGGTTACGCTCGACAATGAGATGTGGCACGCCCTGCGCGCTCAGATGCTCGCTCATGGCAATGCCAGCCTGACCGCCACCGATGATTAATGTGTCGACTTCATTCACGGACATGCTCGGCTTCCTCTTTGGAATTCGTGGACATTCAGCCTCTTTGGCCAAGGTCTGTTCTCGAACCTAGTGGAAAGCCTGCATCGGCAAAATAATGATTTAAATCGCCATTGCTTAGGTTTTTCATAAGTAGTGATGATGCGAGGGCACCGCCGGAAGGGCTCCCGTCTGTTTCGGATTTGCTGAAGCAGTCTCTCCAAAAAGACTCGTTTTCCAAAAGCTATGCATCTCGTATCGTGAGAATGGAAAACGCAGGGAGGCATCCGTGAGTGATTGGGTGGAATGGGGCACGCCGCAGAAGCGGCCGAGCCAATACGACGTTCTTTTCGAGCCGGTGAAAATCGGTCCCGTTACGGCGCGCAACCGCTTTTATCAGGTGCCCCATTGCAATGGCATGGGGTATCGCGATCCGACTGCGCTTGCACACATGCGCGGCGTGAAGGCGGAAGGCGGCTGGGGTGTGGTCTGCACCGAGCAGGTGGAGTTTCACTACACCTCGGAAATCACACCGTTCATCGAACTGCGCCTGTGGGATGACCGCGATATTCCTGCGCTTTCGCGCATGGTGGACAAGATCCATGAGGGCGGGTCGCTGGCCGGGATCGAGTTGGCCTATAACGGCATGAACGGCCCGAACCTTTATACCCGCGAAGTGCCGATGGGCCCGGCGCATCTGCCGGTCGCCACCTTCACCTATGATCCGGTGCAGGCGCGACGCATGGATATGCAGGACATCCGCAACATCCGCAAATGGCATCTCGAGGCGGTGAGGCGGGCCAAGCGCGCCGGCTTTGACCTCATTTATGTCTATGCCGCCCATGCGCTCGGCTTTCTGCATCACTTCCTGTCGCGGCGTTACAACACCCGCACGGATGAATATGGCGGTCCGATCGAGAACCGCATCCGTCTGCTGCGTGAAATCACCGAAGATACCAAGGCGGCGGTGGGTGATACCTGCGCCGTGCCGATCCGCATTTCCACCGACGAGCTTCTGGGCGAGGGGGGGCTCTACAAGGAGGAGGTAGAGGACATGATCGGCATCATGGCCGATCTGCCCGATCTTTGGGACGTGACGCTCGCCGGTTGGGAAAATGATAGCCGTACCTCGCGCTTCGCGGAAGAGGGGGCGCAAGAACCGTTCATCATGGGCGTCAAGCGGTTGACTTCCAAGCCGGTGGTCGGCGTCGGGCGCTACACCTCGGTGGACCGCATGGTCAGCCTCGTCAACAAGGGCGTTCTCGATCTCATTGGCGCTGCAAGGCCGTCGATTGCCGATCCCTTTCTGCCGAAGAAGATCGAGGAAGGCCGGTTCGACGATATACGCGAATGCATCGGCTGCAACATCTGTGTTTCCGGCGATTTCACCATGTCACCGGTGCGCTGCACCCAGAACCCGACCATGGCCGAGGAGTGGCGCAAGGGCTGGCATCCGGAAAAGGTCCGCAAGGCGCGCTCCGAAAAGCCCGTTTTGATCGTCGGCGGCGGTCCGGCTGGGCTGGAGGCGGCGCAGACACTCGGCAAGCGCGGTTATCCGGTTCTTTTGGCCGAAGCCGGAACGGAGCTGGGTGGCCGCGCCCTGCAGGAAGCGAAGTTGCCCGGTCTTTCGGCCTGGGTGCGCGTTGCGGATTACCGCAAGCTGCAACTCAACCAACTCGCCAATGTCGAAACCTATTTCGATAGCCGGCTGACGGCGGATGACGTGCTGGCTTTCGGTGTACCGCGCATCGCCATTGCCACCGGCGCGACCTGGCGCAAGGATGGCGTGGGCCATCTCCACACCCAGCCGATTGCGATTGCCGAAGGCGCCGAGGTGCTCTGTCCGTCCGATCTGATGGCGGGCGTGTTGCCCAAGGGCAAGCGCGTGCTCGTGTGGGATGATGATCATTACTACATGGGCGGTGTGATGGCCGAGCTTCTGGCGGAGAAGGGCTATGAGACGCTCTATCTCACGCCGGCGTCCGAAGCCTCGACCTGGACGCGCAACACGATGGAGCAGCACTTCATCCAGAAGCGGTTGATCGAAAAGGGTGTTTCGATCCGCAATTTCACCGCTGTCGATGCAATCGCGGCGGGTGAAGCGACTATATCCTGCATGTTCACCGGCCGGCAGGAAAGGCTGGAGGCTGACGCGGTGGTGCTTGTCACCGCCCGTCTGCCGAACGAGGCGCTGTTCCTCGACCTCAAGGCCCGCGCGGCGGAATGGGCCGACGCCGGCATCGAAAGCATCACCGCCATCGGCGATGCGTTGGCGCCTGCGACCATTGCCCATGCCACTTACGCCGGCCGTCGCTATGCCGAGGAACTGGATGGCGAGCCGCTGGCCGATGGCGCACTGCCGTTCAAGCGCGAAATCACCGAACTTCTCCCGCTCTGACGACCTGTTTCAAAGACTTATTCAAAGGAATGATCATGCTTTCTTTCAAACTCGACATGCCGCGCGAAACTCTCGACGATTGGGGTTCCCCGGAAGACATCGGCGCCGCAACCGTTGAAGGCCCCATCAAATGCGCCGGCAAGCTGCTTTACGGCACGTTCGAAAGCGCCGTTTCGGGCGGGCTCTACAGTGCCACGAAGGGCAAGTATCGCGTGACCTATCCCTTTCACGAGCATGCGACACTGCTTGATGGCGAACTGGCCATTACCGACGAGGCGACCGGCGAAACGGTTCTTTACGGTCCCGGCGAAAGCTGGATCATTGCCAAGGGGGCGACCGTGCTGTGGGACATCCGCTCGGATGCAATCCGCAAGAGCTATCTTGCGACGACGGTTGATCTGTGATCGCCTGATCGCATGACAAACGCCTATGACATCCTCGAACGGCTGATCGCCTTTCCCTCTGTCAGCCGCGATGGCAACATCGATCTGATCCGCTATGTTGACGCCGTTCTTGCCGAAGCTGGTATCGAAAGCCGGCTCTACCCCTCGGAGAGCGGTGATCGTGCGTCGCTCTTTGCCACCGTCGGCCCGCTGGGGGCAGGCGGGGTCGTTCTCTCCGGCCACACGGATGTGGTGCCGGTGGATGGGCAGGCATGGACGAGCGATCCCTTCCGGTTGATCGAGCGGGACGGGTTGCTTTATGGTCGCGGCACGACGGATATGAAGGGCTTCGTGGCCTGCGCCATCGAGGCCATGCTGCTGGCGAGGGGGCAGGCGCTTTCCAAGCCGTTGCATCTCGCCCTTTCCTATGATGAGGAAATCGGCTGTGTTGGCGTTCGCCCCATGCTGGCCGAACTTGCCAAGGATGGATTGCGGCCCGAATGGGTGCTGATCGGCGAGCCGACAGCGATGCAGGTTGCCTCCGGCCACAAGGGCAAGCTTGCCGCCCGCGCGACATGCTGTGGGGTTGCCGCCCACTCGGCGCTGGCGCCGACCGGCCTCAACGCCATTCATCTCGCAGCCGACTTTCTGTCGGAAATCCGTGCGCTTCAGGCGGAGCTTGCTGAAACCGGCGCGCGTGACCTCGACTACGATATTCCCTACTCCACCGTTCATGCCGGTGTGATTGCGGGCGGAACGGCGCTCAACATCGTGCCGGAAAGCTGCGCGCTGGATTTCGAGATCCGGAATGTGGCGGAAGACGATCCGAAGCGGCTCATGGAGCGGCTGTTCGACAAGGCCGAGGCGATTTCCAACGTGGCGAGGCAGCGCTTTGCAGGTACCGGCATCACCATCGATGTGGTCAATGATTATCCGGGGCTCGGCGCTTCCGGTAACGGCGAGGTCGTGGCCCGGGGGCTTTCCCTTGCCGGCGCTGGCCGGGCGGTGAAGGTCGCTTTCGGTACGGAAGGCGGGTTGTTTTCGCGGGCGCTGGAGACGCCGGTTCTGGTTTGCGGGCCGGGCAGCATGGAGCAGGGGCACAAGGCCGATGAGTTCGTGTCCCGCGCGCAGATGGAAGCCTGCCGCACAATGCTGGGCCGGCTTGCGGGAACGCTTACCATGTGAGGATGGCTGATCCTTCTGTTTCGGATAAACCTAAGCAGAATTTCCGAAAGAAATAATTTCCGAAACCTGTTGCCCCTGCCACAGTGGCACGACTGCATGAAGGGTCGGATGTGCCGACCTTTCCGCGCGGCGGGAGAGACAGATATGATCCGGACAGGCGCCGAGTATCTCGAATCCATAAGGGATGGCCGCGAGGTCTACATCGGCGGCGAGCGGGTGAAGGATATCGCCTCGCACCCGATGTTCAAGCCACTCGTCGACATCCGCGCCCGCATCCATGACATGCAACACGATCCGGCCAAGCGCCACATCATGGCCTATCGTGAGGATGGCGAGTGGAGCGCGATCGGCAACAAGCTGCCGCATACTCAAAGCGACTGGTGGGACAAGCGCCGCGCCACGGATACGCTGCTGGAAGACATCGGCGGCATCGTCACGCGCGTCGGGGACGAGACGGTCGGCGAGATGTGGTCGCTGTTCGACGGTCAGGATGTGCTGAACGAGGTCGATCCGCAATTCTCCGCCAATATCCGCAACCACATTTCCCGCGTACTGAAAGCCGACCCTTTCCACGTTTCGGCCAATACGGATCCGAAGGGTGATCGCTCCCGCCCGCCGCAGGATCAGGACCCCGACATGCTTCTGCATGTCGTCAGGGAGACCGATACCGGCATTGTCGTGCGCGGCGCGAAGTACGAGACGGCGGCAGCCTATGCGAATCAGGCCTTCACCAAGCCGACCATTGCCAACTGGGGCGATGCGGCCTATTCCGATTATGCCGTCGGCTTCATCTGCGATCTCGGCTCGCCGGGCCTGAAGTTCATCTGCCGCACCGGCTTTGCCGGACGCGCGCCGTCCGAAGACTATCCGCTCTCCAACCGGTTCGATGAAATCGATACGCTGGTGATCTTCGATGACGTGTTGATCCCGTGGGAGAACGTTCTCTTTTACAGGCACACGCGCGCGGCAATGTTCATCCGCGCCACTCTGCACCGCTATTCCGCCTTCGCCTTCGTTCAGCGCAACCTGAAATTTGCCGATATGCTGATCGGCGCAGCGCTCTTCAATGCCCGCCAGACCGGCCTCGACAAGCAACAGGCGGTTCAGGAAAAGCTGGCGCAGCTTGCCGTCTACCGCGAAGGTATCAATGCCCATCTGACGGCGGCCATCGCGCTGGCCGAGCGATCGCCGGGCGGGCTTCTGATGCCGAACCAGTCACTGCTCTATTCCGGCCGGGTTCTGGCCTGCTCGCAGCTTCACGAGGTGATGCACATCGCCCGTGAACTGTGCGGTGGCCAGATCTGCGTGACGCCCGACAAGGCCGCTTTCGACGCGGAGGCAACACGGCCATGGCTTTCCAAGTTCTACACCGTCAATGAGGACTGGGTGGCCGAAGATCGCCGCAAGCTTCTTGCTTTCGCCCGCGACATGCTGAATTCCGATTATGCCGGCCACCGGCTAACCTTCCAGCTTTTCGCCCAGTCGCCGCCTTTCGCGCATCTGGCCGCCGTCTACCGCAATTTCGACTGGGACGGTCCGCTCGAACTGGTGCAGAAGGCTGCCGGGCTTTCCGAAAAGGTGCTCGGCGAACGTACCCGCACCCCCGGAGACAGTGCTGTCAGCCAGTGGTTCGATACCAACACTTCCCTGAAAACGGCAGCCGAATAGGAGACGCATTCCCATGCCCGTTCACAAGCGTATTCGCATGTTCAACACCAAGGACACCTATCCCGAGCAGAAACTCGACAACGATCTCTGCCAGGCCGTCGTCGCCAAGGGAACGATGGTCTTCGTGCGTGGGCAGATCGGCCAGAACCTCGATACCTCTGAGAATGTCGGCGTTGGTGACGTAACCGCGCAGGCCGAACAGGCCATGACGAACATCAAGATGCTGCTGGAAGAGTCCGGTTCCGAACTCGCCCACATCACCAAGATCGTCATCTACATCGTTGATCCGCGCTACCGCGAGCAGGTTTACCGCGTCGTTGGCAAGTGGCTGAAGGGCGTTTTCCCGGTTTCGACCGGCATCGTGGTTTCGGCGCTGGCCCGGCCGGAATGGCTGGTCGAAATCGACGTTACCGCCGTCATTCCGGAGTAAACACCCGATGACCTTTTCGATTTCCGCGCGCTGCGAAAAGACCGGAATGCTGGGGATTGCCATCTCCTCGTCGTCGCCGGCGGTCGCGGCGCGATGCGCCCATGCCCGCGCTGGCGTCGGTGTGGTGGCGACCCAGAACATCACCGATCCCTCGCTCGGTCCGAAGGGGCTCGATCTTCTGGCCAGCGGCCTTTCGGCGGAAGCGGCCCTTGTCCGCCTTCTGGAAGGCTACGAGACGGCGCCGTGGCGGCAGGTGGTCATTCTCGATGCCGAGGGCCACGCCGCCATCCACTCGGGTGAACATACGCTGGGTGTGAATGCGACAGCGAAGGGCGCAAATTGTGCAGCGGCCGGCAATCTTCTGGCGAACACGGCTGTTCCCGCCGCTATCGTTGCGGCCTTCGAACGGGCCGAAGGCCATCTCGGCGACCGGCTTTTGGCGGCGATGCAGGCCGGTCTTGTTGCGGGCGGAGAAGCCGGCCCGGTGCATTCGGCGGGGCTTTATCTCGTGCGCGATGTGACCTGGCCTGTGGCCGATCTCAGGGTAGACTGGGCCGAGAGCAACCCGCTCGACGCGCTTGGTACGCTCTGGAACCTCTACAAGCCCCAGCTAGAGGATTACGTAACCCGCGCAATAGACCCGACCGCTGCGCCGAGTTATGGCGTGCCGGGCGATCTCTGATCTTGTGAAGGAAGACTGACCATGGTGGAACGGACGAAGCATGACTGGGTGAAGGATGCTGCGGGCCTGCGCCTGCGCGACAAGGCCTTCATTGATGGCAAGCCGGTCGACGCCCTTTCAGGGGAGACTTTTGACAGCATCAATCCGGCCACGGGTGCGTTGCTTGCCAAGGTCGCGGCCTGCGGCGAAGCCGATGTGGATCGTGCCGTGCGTTCCGCCCGTGCCGCCTTCGAGGACGGACGCTGGTCGGGCCGTTCACCGGCGGAACGCAAGGCCGTCTTGCTGCGCCTTGCCGATCTCATTCGCGAAAACAGCGTGGAACTGGCCCTGCTCGACAGCCTCGACATGGGCAAGCTGGTCACGGATGCCGCGACCATCGACGTTCCCGGCTCTGCCGCCATTTTCCAATGGTATGCGGAAGCGATCGACAAGGTTTATGACGAGGTGGCGCCCACCGGTGCCGGCAATCTGGCGCTGGTGCGACGCGAGGCGCTTGGTGTTGTCGGTGCGGTGGTGCCGTGGAATTTTCCGCTCGACATGGCGACATGGAAATGTGCGCCCGCCCTTGCCATGGGCAATTCCGTGGTGCTGAAGCCTGCCGAACAGTCGCCGCTTTCCGCGCTGCGTCTTGCCGAACTGGCTGTTGAAGCTGGCCTTCCCGACGGCGTTCTCAACGTCGTTCCGGGCCTTGGCGAGATCACGGGTCGGGCGCTCGGCCTTCATCCCGATGTCGATTGCATCACCTTCACCGGCTCGACGCAGGTCGGGAAATATTTCCTTGGCTATTCCGCGCAGTCGAACATGAAGCAGGTCTGGCTGGAATGCGGCGGCAAGAGCCCAAACCTGATTTTTGCCGATTGCGAGGATCTGGACGCCGCCGCCGATATGGCCGCCTTCGGCATCTTTTTCAATCAGGGAGAAATTTGCTCGGCCAATTCCAGGCTGCTGGTGGAGAAATCCATTGCCGAAACCTTCCTGGAGAAGATGGCGGAACGGGCGGCGCGCTATGTGCCGGGAAATCCGCTCGATCCCGCCTCGACCATGGGTGCGATTGTCGATGAGGCGCAGACGGGACGCATCCTGTCCTTCATCGATCACGCCAAGGCCACGAGCCGGCTGGTGACGGGTGGTGAGCGGGTCAGCATCGATGGCAAGGGTTGCTTCGTTCAGCCGACGATTTTTGCCGATGTGGCGGCTGATGACCGCCTGTCGCGTGAAGAGGTTTTCGGTCCAGTTCTCGCCGTTACCACCTTCGATACGGAAGCGGAGGCGATCGGGCTGGCCAATGATACGATCTATGGGCTTGCCGCTTCCGTCTGGACCTCGAACCTGTCGCGTGCCCATCGGGTCTCCGACAAGCTCAAGGCCGGCACGGTGTCGGTGAACACGGTCGATGCGCTTTCGCCGATGACACCGTTCGGTGGTTTCAAGCAATCGGGGATAGGGCGTGACCTTTCGCTTCACGCGTTCGACAAGTTCAGCGGATTGAAGACCACCTGGATCAAATACTAGACCAGAGGTCATTCCATCCGATCCAGGAACGGTTTAGGTTCTGGAAAACTGAACCAGTGAACCGGGCGATCCATGCGCTTTACGCTGAGACAACTCGAATATTTCATTGCTGCCGGGGAAACCGGCAGCATCACGCAGGCCTCCGAGCGGATCAATATTTCCCAACCGTCGATTTCGACGGCAATCTCGCAGCTTGAGCAGGAACTGGATGTTCAGCTCTTCGTGCGCCACCACGCCCAGGGTCTTTCGCTGACGCCGGCGGGCCGGGCGATGCTGCTGGAAGCCAAGCGACTGATCGAACAGGCGGAGTCGCTGTACGGCGTTGCCTCTGAGGCGAGCGACGAAGTCCGAGGCCAACTCAACGTCGGTTGCCTGACGACACTGGCCCCGATGATCCTGCCGGAACTGGCGTTGTCTTTCACCGCCGGCTTTCCCAAGGCGACGATCCGCCCGCATGCCGATCATCAGGAACTTCTCCTGTCCGGTCTGCGCCGGGCGATGATCGACATTGCCATCACCTATGACCTGCAAATCCCCGATGACGTGGCATTTACGCCGCTGGTGGACCTGCCGGTGCATGCGCTTGTCGGCGAGGGGCATCCGCTGGCAAGGCATTCGGCGGTCACCTTGCAGGAACTGGTGCAGGAGCCGATGATCTTTCTCGACCTGCCGTTATCGAGCGAATATTTCCTTGCGCTGTTCCTCAAGGAAGGGCTCCAGCCCAACATTGCCTTCCGGATATCGCATCCCGATGTCATTCGCACCATGGTGGCCAATGGCTACGGTTACACGCTTGCCAATGTCACGCCACGTTCGGATACAGCGCTTGACGGGCGCAAGGTTGTGCGCGTTCGCCTCTCCGGCGAACACCGGCCGATGACGATCGGCTTTGCGACATTGAAATCACTGCGGAAATCAAGGCTTATGAGCGCGTTCGAAAGCCATTCCCGCGCGTTTATTTCCGATGCTTACATACCCGGTATGGTAGCGCCGGCCATGAGCCAGAAGCGCCGGTGATTGCGCGCCTGCCTGCTTAGGTTATGCCTAAGCAGGTGCACTGAAAATGATTATTTTTCCGACGAATGAAGCGTGCTTTGCTCTTCTTGTCGCCACGCGAAAGCAGGTGGCTGGACGGGAAGGGAGCCGCCTTTGACGGCCATTCCCCAAGCGGAATCTCGAAAGGCGCGCGCCATGACGCCGCCCAGTCAAACAAAGGGGAACGCAATGAAGAATACTCTTTCCAAGCTTCGCAAGGCGGCGCTCGCAACCGGTGTCGCCATCGCCGTTGCCGCCGTCGGCACCGTGGCGCAGGCCGGCACGCTGCGTCTCGGCATGACGACCTGGGTGGGTTACGGCCCGCTCTTCCTCGCCCGCGACCTCGGTTACTTCAAGGAAGGCGGCCTCGACGTCAAGCTCGAGGTCATCGAGGAATCGGCGCTCTACATGGCCGCTGCTGCGGCCGGCGAACTTGATGGCAGCGCTTCGACCGTTGATGAAATCATGAAGTACCGTTCCAAGGACGTCTGCTTCAAATCCGTCTACGCGCTTGACGACAGCCATGGCGGCGACGGCGTTCTAACCCCCAAGGATGTCAAGAGCCTTGCCGATATCAAGGGCAAGGAAGTGGCGATGAACGAGGGCTCCGTCTCGCAGTTCTGGTTCAACATCCTCCTGAAACAGGCTGGTCTGACCGAGAAGGATGTCAAGATCACCAACATGACCGCCGACGACGCCGCTGCCGCCTTCATGGCTGACCGCATCCCGGTGGCCGTGACCTGGGAGCCGCATCTGACGCTGGCCAAGAAGGCCGACAAAGGCCATGTCCTGATCGACTCCTCCAAGACGCCGGGTCTCATCGTCGACGTTGTGGCGGTCAATTGCGACTTCATCCAGAAGAACCCGAAGGATATCGAAGCGCTGGTGAACGGTCTTTACAAGGCCAATGAATTCATCAAGTCCAATCCGGAAAAAGCCTATGAAATCATGGCGAAGGGCGTCGGCGGCTGGCTGTCGGACCCGAAGGAATTCGCTGCTTCGGCCGCCGGTGTGAATTTCTATGGCAAGGAACGCAATGCCGAATTCTTCAAGGGTGGCGATGAAGGCGAAGCCGGCAAACTGATCAAGCTGGGTAGCGAGATCTGGGGCGGCTTCGGTAAGCTCAAGATGGACATCAAGTACGACGACCTCGTCGATCCGTCCTTCCTCGCGAAGTAAGACCAAGCGCCGGAGGCGGGTACGCGCGTCTCCGGCATTTCTTCGGGTCCCGGCCCACCCCCGATTGCCGAAGCCTGTGCCGGAAGCAGCAGGCGTGGAGAAAACCGTGAGCGATCAGTCTCTCTTCAAGACCGTCACCACACCCTTTCGCACCATTCCGAAAAGCCTGGCGATTTCCGTCAGCATTCTCGTCTGGGTGCTCGTCGTCGCAGGCTGGTTTGCGTTGACCTATTCCGGCGCGGTGAAGGAGATGTTCCTGCCGAAGCCGGAAGCGGTCCTCATCACCATGGGCAAGATGGCGGCCGATGGTTCGCTGTGGGAACACATGCTCGCCAGCGTTCAGGTGGTTCTGATCGGCTTCATCGTGTCGTCCATCGTTGCCGTGCCCCTGGGGCTGATGATGGGTACCTACCGGATCGTTCAGGCTTTCCTTGACCCGCTCGTCAATTTCATCCGCTATTTGCCGGTTACGTCCTTCGTGCCGCTGTTCATCCTGTGGATCGGCATCGGCATCGAACAACGCGTCGCCGTCATCATTTTCGGCATCTTCTTCCAGCAACTGGTGATGATCGCCGATAGCGCCCGCAGCGTGCCGCGCGACCTCGTCAACGCCGCCTATACGCTCGGCACGCGCCGCATCGAGACCGTGTTCCATATCGTGCTGCCGGCGACGCTGCCGAATGTCATGGATGTGCTGCGCGTCACCATGGGCTGGGCCTGGACCTATCTCGTGGTTGCCGAACTCGTCGCCGCCCGCTCCGGTCTCGGTTACATCTCGCTCAAGGCCATGCGCGGCTTCCAGGTGGATGTCATCTTCATGGCCATCGCGCTCATCGGCATTCTTGGCCTCATCACCGATCAGATATTCCGCCTCGTTCGTCGCGTACTCGCGCCTTGGGCCCATTGAGGAATTTGCAGTCATGTCCGCCCTGAACCTCTCGAACGATCACAGAAGCTCCGACATCGCCATCGACAAGGTCGTATTGCGATATGGCAAGGGCGAAAGCGCGGTGCTGGCGCTGAACGGCATCTCCTTTCATGTCGAGCGCAACGAGTTCTGCGTCATCGTTGGCCCCTCGGGCTGCGGCAAGTCGAGCCTTCTCTATCTTATTGCGGGGTTGGAAGACCGCACGGACGGCACGATCCGGGTGGGTGACAAGACCGTTACCGAACCCGGCCCGGATCGCGGCATGGTGTTTCAGGGGTATACGCTGTTTCCCTGGCTGACCGTGGCGCAAAATGTCGAGTACGGCCCAAAGCGGAAGGGCTTTCCGGCAGCCGAGCGCAAGGATATCGTCGACCACTACCTTGCCGAGGTTGGTCTGTCGAAATTCGCCAACCACTATCCCTCCCAGCTTTCCGGCGGCATGAAGCAACGCGTGGCGATCGCCCGCGCACTTGCCAACGATCCGGAAGTGCTGCTGATGGACGAGCCCTTTGGCGCCCTGGACAGCCAGACCCGCCACAGCATGCAGAAACTGCTTCTGCGCGTGTGGGAAAACACCAAGAAGACGGTGCTGTTCGTGACCCACGACATTGATGAGGCGATCCTTTTGGCCGACCGGGTCGTGGTCATGTCCGGGCGGCCCGGCCAGATCAAGAAGGAAATCCGCGTCGATATTCCCCGCCCACGCACGATGGATATCGTGATGGAACCCTCATTTATCGCCATGAAGCGCGAGATTCTGGACCTTCTGAAGAACGATGATGACGACCATTGAGACGAGGACGTGACCGTGGAAAGCGCTGAATTCGACTACATCGTCATCGGTTCCGGCTCGGCCGGGTCTGTTCTGGCCAATCGGCTGAGCGCCAATCCGGCCCATCGTGTATGCCTGGTCGAGGCGGGCGGCAGTGATGAAAGCCTTCGTGTTCGCGTTCCGGCCGGCATCCTCTCACTCTATGGTAATCCGAAATACGATTACGGCTATATGGGTGTGCCGCAGCCGGAACTGAACAACCGCCGCATTCCCGTCAATCGTGGCAAGGCGCTTGGCGGCTCGAGCGTCATCAATTCCATGGTCTATATTCGCGGCGCCGCGCAGGATTATGACGAGTGGGCGGCGCTCGGCTGCGCCGGATGGTCCTATAGCGAGGTGCTGGAGACCTTCAAGTCGCTGGAACGCAATCTCATTGGGCAGGACCCCGCTTACCATGGTTTCGACGGCGAATTGCTGGTCGATAATCCCCGCGATCCGAACGGGGTCGCGAAAATGTGGGTGGAAGCGGGGCAGGCTGCCGGTCTGCCGGAAAACCGGGATTTCAACGCCGTGACCCAGTTCGGTCTTGGGGTCTATAATGTCACGCAGAACCGGGGCGAGCGTTTCTCCGCCTATACGGCATTTGTGCGCCCGGTGCTGCATCGCAAGAACCTCACGATCCTGACGGAAACCGAAGTGCTGGATCTCGTCCACGCCAATGGCCGTGTCGGCGGTGTAAACGTGCTGCGCGAAGGACAGATGCAGACCTTGACCTGCCGGGCGGAGGTGGTGTTGTCAGCCGGCGCCATCGGCTCGCCGCGCATCCTGCTTGCCTCGGGCATCGGGCCGGCGGAGGAGTTGAAGGCGGCAGCTGTGATGCCGGTGATCGACCTTCCGGGGGTTGGCAAGAACCTGCGCGATCATGTCGATGGCATGATTACCGTCCGGTCCAGCAGCACGAAGACGCTCGGTCTTTCCGTGCCGAACCTGCCGGCGGTGCTGGCCGCGCCGTTCCGCTATTTCGGTCAGCGCAAGGGCATGCTGACCACCAATTATGTCGAGGCGGGCGGCTTCGCCAAGACGAAATATGCCGGCGATATCGCCGATATCCAGTTCCATTTCGTGCCCGGTTATCGAAGCCATCGCGGCCGGTTGGTCGAATATGGTCATGGCTATGCTGTTCACACCTGCGTGCTACGCCCGAAAAGCATTGGCGAAGTAAGGCTGGTTCGCGACGGTACGCGCCGTCAGCTTGCCATCGATCACCGCTTCTTCACGGATGAGCAGGATGCGCTGACCCTGGTCGAAGGCATCAAGGTCGCGCGGTCAATCCTGGCATCGCCGGTTTTCGATGCCATTCGGGGCCCGGAAATCCTGCCGGGTCCGGATGTCAGAACGGACGCCGATATTCTTGCCTATCTGCGTGCCGAAGCCCTCACGGTCTATCACCCGGTCGGAACGGTGAAGATGGGGATCGATCCGATGGCGGTCGTTGATCCGACACATCTCAAAGTGCGCGGCTTCGAAAACCTGCGTGTCGCCGATGCTTCCATCATGCCGACGCTGATCGGCGGGAACACCAATGCACCATCGATGATGATTGGTGAAATGGCATCGAGGGCCATCCTCCGGCCGATCTGACGAAGTGACGGAACATCAGTGGTCGGTGGTGGTTATGGTTTGACGCTGTTGGCGCCAAACCTATTGAATAACGCTGTGCCGTAGCGATGAAGATGCGGCGGGGCAGACCCCGCCGCATCCGAAATTCAAGGATCAGCTCTTCACGAAAGCGAGAAGATCGGCGTTGAGAACGTCGGCATTGACGGTCAGCATGCCGTGCGAGAAGCCGGGATAAGTCTTCAATGTGCCGTTTTTCAGCAGCTTGATCGCCTTTAGCGCTGCATCCGCGATCGGAACGATCTGGTCGTCTTCACCGTGCAGAACGAGCGTCGGAACGGTGATCGCCTTGAGGTCCTCCGTCTGGTCGGTCTCGGAGAAAGCCTTGATACCGTCATAATGGGCCTTGGCGCCGCCCATCATGCCCTGACGCCACCAGTTCTGGATGACTCCTTCATGGACCGTCGCACCTTCGCGATTGAAGCCGTAGAACGGGCCGGCGGGGACATCGCGGAAGAACTGCGCCCGATTGGCGGCAAGCGCCGAACGGAAGCCGTCGAACACTTCCATGGGCAGTCCTTCCGGATTGGCGGCGGTCTTCAGCATCAGCGGCGGTACGGCGGAAACGAGAACGGCCTTGGCGACGCGGCCGGCTTTCTGGCCATGCTTGGCCACATAACGGGCGACTTCACCCCCGCCGGTGGAGTGGCCGATATGTACGGCATTCTTGAGGTCGAGATGCTCGGCGACGGCAAATGCGTCGGCGGCATAGTGGTCCATGTCATGCCCCTCGGAAACTTGGGCGGAGCGACCGTGGCCGCGACGGTCGTGGGCGACGACGCGGTAGCCCTTGGAGAGGAAGAACAGCATCTGCGCGTCCCAGTCATCGGACGACAGAGGCCAGCCATGGTGGAACACGATGGGCTGTGCGGTCTTCGGACCCCAGTCCTTGTAGAAAATCTGAACGCCGTCCTTGGTGGTTACAAAATTGCTCATGGTCTTGTCTCCTGAGGTTGTCTGCGGGGTGGATGCAGCATTGGCAGCGGGGAAAAGCGACGAAGGCATTGCGAAGGCGGCGACGCCGGCGGCGCCGGAAAGGAGTGCGCCGCGACGCGTGATGGAAAGGTTGTTCGATGTCATTTCAGACTCCCGGTCTCGTTTATTCTTACGTCGAGCGCTCTTGTGTTTGCGTCACGAGGGCATGATGACCTGAAAGATAATTGCAAACAATTTCTTCATTTGTTTCGATTTAATTGCCGTTTTTGCAATTATCTTCAGGTCAGGATGAGGTCATTGTTCCGACTTCACACGGCACCGGGCCGGTTGATGCTCAGAAAATGGCGGACGACCGGTTTCTCCGGGCCGGCATGGTAGGCAAGCACCTTACCCTGCAGGTCGGCGTCGGCATTGGAGACCCGCTTGTGCTGGCGCAGGTGCTCGGCCCAGGACTCCACCATGAACCACTCGACCATCTTCTCGGCATCGGCGGCATCTTCGGTCACGCCCCAGCCATAGGCGCCATCGCGACGCCGTTCCTGCGCAAGCGCGTGAATTGCGTGGAGAAAGGCCGTGCGGTGCTTCTTTTCGACATGGTATTCGATGAGGATGAGGACGGGGCCGCGATCGTGGGCAACCGGCTCAGCCACAAGCGGCTCTGGCCAATGGTTGGAAGGCACCATGTCGGCATCGCCGGCAGGCAGCTTCAGGCGGTGCATGACAAGGCCGGCAACAAGCAGACCACCCGCGCCGAGCAGCAAGGCCCCGGAAACGCCCGTTGCTTCGCCGACCGCACCCCAGCCTATGCTGCCCGCTGTCATCGCACCGTTGAAGACGGTGAGATAGACTGCAAGGCCACGACCGCGTACCCAGTTTGGCAGAACGGACTGGGCCGCACCGTTCAAAGTGGTCAGGGCTGTAATCCAGGCCGCACCGAGAAACAGCAGGACGACGACAGCCAGCCAACGTGGCGGCGCGAAGGAGAGCACGGCCATGACAACGGCTGTGACGATCACCGCGACCAGCACCAGACCGTCGGCATCGAGACGGGCCCGCAGCCGGGGCATGATGAGCGCGCCGCCCACCGCACCGACGCCGACGGCACCGAGCAGAATGCCATAGAAGCCGGCGTCACCGCCCAGCAATTGCCGGGCCACAAGCGGCAGCAGCGCCCAGACGGCACTGGCGAAGGCAAAGAAGATCGCGGCGCGCAACAGCACGACATGCAGCGGTCGGCTGGCGCGGGTATAGCGCAGCCCGGCGCGGAACGCCCCGAAGAAACCTTCGGCGAGGGTGTCGTTGGCGTTGCTGACGCGCGGCCACCAGAGGAGGGCAGCGATGACGATGATATAGCTTGCGACATCAGCGCCATAGGTCACACCGGCGCCGAAGGCGGCCAGCAGAAGCCCCCCGGCAGCCGGGCCGATGGAACGGGCCACATTGATGCCGAGCGAGTTGAGCGCGACCGCGCTTTTCACATCCTCGCGCTTGACGAGTTCCGGCACGATCGCCTGCCAGGTCGGCCCCATCAGCGCCGCGCCGATGCCGCCCATGAAGGTCAGGCCGATCAATGCGCTGATGGAGAGCATTCCCGTCTGGGCCAGAACCATCAGCGTGATGCTGACGGACGCCAGAAGCAACTGGATTGCGATCAGGAATTTGCGGCGGTCGAGAATGTCGGTCAAAACGCCTGCCGGAATGGCCAGAAGGAAGATCGGCAGCGTGCCGGCGGCCTGTACCATGGCGACGGCGGCGGGTGAAGCCGAGAGATCCGTCATCAGCCAGGAACTGGCGACGTCGCGCATGAAACTTCCGGTGTTGCCCAGAACCGTAGCGGCCCAGAGGACTGCGAAGACCGGTTGGGCGAGTGGTGCGAAGCTGCTCTTTGAGGTTTTCGACGCACTCATTGACCTGCTCCCCGCGTGAGGTCTGCTGCGGCAACAATAACAAACGCACCAGCGAGACCCAGGTGTTCAAAAAAGGCGTTGGTCGCCATCATGCGGTCCATGCCCGGCGCCATTTCCCAGAAGCGAAGGGCGATGAACGTCGCCAGCAGTGTGAAAGCCGCCAGTGCCAGTGCGCCGGCCCACCGCAGAAAGCCCGAAACGACGAGTGCCGATGCCGTCAATTCGAACAGGATGACAGCACCAGCAACGAGCGGTGCGGGCGTGAGGCCGAAATGCGTCATTTCGGCCTGGGCGCCGGCAAAATCGAAAAGCTTCGTAAGCGGCCCCTGAATATAGGCAGCGCACAGCGCCATAAGTGCCAGCCTGTGGCTCGCCGGCGCGGCAATCACGGCGCTCAACGCACCTTTGAAGCCTGCCTGTGAAGGATATGCGGACATCTCTGCTCCTTTAAGGGTTGCCGACCAACCTGGCGGCCTTGTTGTCGTCTGATGGAGCGATGATGGCCTGAACGAGTATTCGCAACAATTGCATCAATTATTGCGATTTAATTGCGGTAATTGAAATTATACTGCAATCGCTCTGTTCAGGTCGCTTCTCTTGTCACACAGCCCAGCACGAGCAACCCAGTGCCCCGAAAAAGCCCTTCAGATCGGCAATCGGCAGTTTCGAGGTCCATGCGCCGGCATGATCGTGGCCGTGGACATTGCAGTCATTGGCGCAACCGCAGGACATGAGGGAGGTTCGGCGCAGGGAATGACGACCTGCCCCATCGGGTTCGCCCCAACCTGCGTAGCCGCCGAACCGGCGGACCGGAGACCAGTCCGGCATGGCCGGTGGAATATCGTTTTCATCGAGGGTCCGGAAATCTCCCGCGCCGTAGACGATCTTGCCGCCGACCATGGTCAGTTCCGAGGTCAGGAAGGAAATCTCGTCTTCGGCACAGGCGAAGTAATCCTTGTCCGGAACGACGAGATCGGCGAACTGGCCCTTTTCGATGCGGCCTTTCTTGCCTTCCTCGTTCGAGAACCAGGTGACTTTTTCCGTCCACATGCGCAATGCCGTCTCGCGATCGAGGCAATTGGCGCGGGGATAAAGCTGCATGCCGCCTACCGTCTTGCCGGTCACCATCCATGATAGCGACACCCAAGGGTTATAGGAGGCGACGCGCGTCGCGTCGGTGCCGGCGGAAACATGGACGCCCTTGTCGAGCATACGGCGGAGCGGCGGGGTCGCTTCCGCGACGCCCTGGCCGTAGCGTTCCACGAAATATTCGCCCTGATAGGCCATGCGGTGCTGTGTGGCGATGCCGCCGCCCAGTGCGGCAATACGATCGATCGAGCGTTCGGAGATGGTTTCGGCGTGGTCGAAGAACCAGTTCAGCCCGTCGAGCGGAATATCCTTGTCGACCTTTTCGAAAACGTCGAGCGCGCGGGAAATCGTTTCGTCGTAGGTCGCGTGCAGACGCCAGGGCCAGCGGTTTTCGGCGAGAACCCGCACGACCTCTTCCAGTTCGCCTTCCATTTCCGGCGCCATTTCCGGGCGCGGCTGGCGGAAGTCCTCAAAATCGGCAGCGGAGAAGACTAGCATCTCGCCGGCGCCATTGTGACGGAAGTAGTCGTTGCCCTGCTTGTATTTCACCGATGCAGTCCAGTTGAGAAAGTCTTCCTTTTCCTGCTTTGGCTTCTGGGTGAAGAGGTTATAGGCCAGACGCACCGTCATCTGCCCTTCGTCCGAGAGCTTCTGGATGACTTCGTAATCGTCGGGATAGTTCTGGAAGCCGCCGCCCGCGTCGATGACCGATGTGACGCCCAGCCGGTTAAGTTCACGCATGAAATGGCGGGTCGAGTTGACCTGATAGTCGAAGGGCAATTTCGGTCCCTTGGCGAGCGTCGAATAGAGGATGCCGGCATTCGGCTTGGCCAGCAGTATGCCTGTGGGGTTGCCGTTGGCATCGCGGGTTATCTCGCCGCCGGGCGGGTTCGGCGTGTCCCTCGTGTAGCCGACAGCGCGCAGCGCCGCGCCGTTCAGAAGCGCCCGGTCATAAAGGTGAAGCAGGAAGACGGGCGTATCCGGTGCGACGGCATTGATTTCCTCGATTGTCGGAAGCCGCTTTTCGACAAACTGATGCTCGGTAAAGCCGCCAACGACGCGCACCCATTGCGGCGGCGGCGTGATGGCCACCTGACGCTTCAACATGTCCATCGCATCGGCCAGCGAGCGCACACCGTCCCAGCGCAGTTCCATGTTGAAGTTCAACCCGCCGCGAATGACGTGGGTATGATTGTCGATCAGACCGGGAAGAACTCGCCGGCCTTTCAGGTCGACAATCTTCGTGCCGGAACCGGCCAACGCCATGATCTCGGCATCGGTGCCGACCTCTTCAAACAGCCCGTCCTTGATGGCGACGGCGGTCGCATTCGGGTTGCCTCGATCCAGCGTGGTGAAGCGACCATTGTGAAGGATGAGATCGGGTTTCATGGCATCGGCTCCGGTTTTGACGGTATTTAGGGCGCAGGCTTTAAAAGGAAATCCGGGGCCGCCGGGTGAGGGCGGCCCGCGGGAATCAACCGTGATCGCCGGTGCGGTCGCGGCCGGAGGCGGCGACATTCGAGCCGCCCTTCGGCATCTCGCCGAACACGTGCGGCTTGACGTGATTGAACCACGAAACTGCCGCGGCCTCCCGGCTCCAGAGCGTCCTGGCAAGCGGAATGACCTGCTCGCCGAGAAGAATGCCGAGAAGCCCGACGAGGGCAACGACCGGCGGCGCAGGCGAGCGGACGTTGAGCAGACCGTAGACGACACCGACAAGCACGCCGGCGCCAAGGGACAGGAGATAGACTTTCACGGGCAATCCCTTTCTCTGTTTGAGGGGGACAACTCCGGCCAGACGCCGGAGTTGTCGTCATGGTGCTTACTTGGCCGGGTTCGGGCCGATACGCTTGCCATGGGTGACGCGCTCGGGGGCGCCGTGAACCATCGTGTAGGCGTAGTCGATGCCCATGCCGTAGGCGCCGGAATGTTCCTTGGCGAGCGAGGTGACGGCATCGTAGGTGTCGCGGTGGGCCCAGTCGCGCTGCCACTCCAGCAGAACCTGCTGCCAGGTCACCGGAATGATGCCGGCCTGCACCATGCGGTCCATGGCGTATTTGTGGGCGTCGGCGGAGGTGCCACCGGAAGCGTCGGCCACCATGTAGATCTCGAAATCCGAACGGTCATGCAGGGCAGAGAGTGCGAAGGTGGTGTTGCAGACTTCGGTCCACAGGCCGGAAACGACGATTTTCTTGCGACCTTCGGCAAAATTCCGGTCCAGCGCATCGCGAACGTTCTGGTCGTCCCAGGAATTCATCGAGGTACGCTCCAGGATGTCGTTTTCCGGGAAGACTGCGAGGAGTTCCGGGAAGGTGTGGCCGGAGAAGGAAAGGGTTTCGACCGTCGTGATCGTGGTCGGAATGTTGAAGATCTTGGCGGCCTTGGCCAGACCGACGACATTGTTCTTCAGGGTCTGGCGGTCGATGGACTGAACGCCCATCGCCATCTGCGGCTGCTGGTCGATAAAGATAAGCTGGCTGTTTGCGGGGGTCAGGACTTCAAGCTTGGACATTTCAGGCTCCTCTTTCGTTTGTTGAACCGCCGTTGCGGCTGGGTTTGACCGGGCAGCACCTACCCGTCGGGCGCCGGGGTCTCGGCGCTCGTTTCAGGAGGTCCTTGAGTGTCCGGAGCCTTTCTGGCTTTGTCGCTCCGTCTGCTCTCGTTCGTCTTGGCTGCTGAAAAGAAACCTAATGTGGTTCCGTAATTTCGAAAATTGTAATATTTGTTTTGAATGAATTGCTGTTTTTGAAATAATGAAGCGGTCTTTCCAGCATCCGGAGCGTCGTGGCCTTGGCTTCGGCGTTGATTGTTCGGTTGCGCGGAAAATCGCTCAAATGCCAGAACGGGTCTTGTCGGAAAGTCCGGTAATTTGAACGTAAGGTACGTCGAACCTGTCAAACGACAAAATGAACGTGCGTTGACGGTTTCCGCCCCCAAAGGGCGGCGGCGGATTCAACCATGAAATTCAGTCAGGCGTTTCGGCGCCAATTCCCTGGTGTGGTTCCCACAATGCTGGTGAAGACACGGGTAAAGTGGCTCTGATCGGAGAAGCCGCAGGCAATCGCGACTTCCGAAAGTGGAATATCCGACCGCTTCAGCAGTTCGCGTGCCCGTGCAACGCGCTCTTTTACAAGCCACTGGTAAGGCGTTACGCCCGTGGTCTCGCGAAAGGCCCGGATGAAATAACCACGGGAAAGATTGCAAGCCTGCGAAATATCCAGAATGGAAACCTGCCCGTCGAGGTTTTCGAGCAAGAGATTCTTGGCGAGAACCTCGTGGGAACGCGACAGTTTTCTCGATTGTACCGGAGGCGCTTGCGTCTTGCCGCCATAGCGCTGAACAAGATGGGTGCCTATTGCCGTCGCCAGCTGATCGACGAACAGCCTGCTTGCCTCTGCCGGACGCTCCAGCGCCGGAATCAGTGCGCGCACGAGGTTTGAGAGCACGGGGTCGACCGAGGCTGTTTCCGCCTGAAGCATCGTTACGCCGGAAAAATCTGTCTCCTCGGCAATTCTGGCAAGCGATGCCGGCGAAATCTCAAGCAGGAGCATGTCGAAGGCGCCGTTGAGGTCGGCCTTGTAGGGTTCGGCAAGATTGCGAATGTAAAGGGAATCCTCACCGAACACATGGTTCGTTACATGATGTTCATGGAAGATCCGACGCGAATGACCGGCAAGGGTCGATATGCCGATGGCAAAGCCGCGATCGCTGGCCGGCGTCGTGACCTGCTCGATCCTGTCGTCGCGCGTTCCCTTGCGGAAAAACGAGATGTCGGCCCCTGCAAGGAACTGATCCTTGTAGAGCTTGTCGAACGGGCATCCGAAACTGTCGGTTTTCTGCGCGAGAGGAGTTTTGGTCCCGCTGATGGATTTACGGAGCAAGGCGAGCCACTTTCTCTTTCAATCTTCAAGGGCAATCCGGCATACTGCCAATTTGATGCCATGGCGGCGAAATTGAGTCCATTCCTTTCTATAATGCGCTGCGTTATCGCCTATGATGACGCTTGCCGTTAAAATCGAAACCGCTGAAGCGAGACCCATGTGAGTAATGCATTCGCCGCAGGCGAAAAAATTGCTGATTGTTTTCGGACAGGCAATGCCCGGTCCCTGATAACGATACCGCTTCGCCGCGCCGTGCTGTCCATCACACATCTCTGGTGCAGTTACGATAATGACGATCCGCCGGTTATCCTGCCGCCCGATAACGCTTTCCTTGTTGTGCTCTATCTGTGCGATGCCGAGCATCGCGACATCTGGCCTGACCGCCCGCCCGGCGCGCTAAAGCTCTATCCGAAGGGATCCATCTGCCTGATCGATTTGCAGCAGGGCGCCGGCATCGCAATACAGGGCGGCTTCGAAGTTCTCGTCTTCCACATTCCCTATGAGCATTTGGCTGAGCTTGCGGACGAGGCGGGCGAGCCGCGTGTCGAAGACCTCACGGTCTGTCGCGGGATCGAGGACCGGACGGTTCGTGACATTGGTGCTGCCCTCATGCCGCTTTTCGACATGGCGGACGATGTGCGGGACAGGTTACTTGTCCACGTTGCATTGGCGTTCAACGCCCATATTGCCCAGCGTTACGGACGGCCCCGTTATCAACATTGAAACACCGCAGGTCGCATGACCGCGGCGTTTCAATTCTCGCTTTGCTGATCGGCGTGAGAGCCGGCCTGTTTCTTCAGGCCGCCAGCGGTTCCAGATTAGCCTCGATTTGAGAGCGGAAAGGCTCGTATTGCTGCGGCAGCTTCAGCGCTTCACCCAGATGCGCGGTGTCCTCGTCCCGATCGAAACCGGGCTCATTGGTGGCGACTTCGAACAGCACGCCACCGGGGGTGCGGAAGTAGATCGCCAGGAAGTAGTCCCGGTCGATGACCGGAGTGACCTGATAGCCGGTATCCATGAGCGCCTTGCGCACTTCGAGTTGCTTCTGGCGACTTTCGACGGCGAAGGCGATGTGGTGCACCGATCCGGCACCCTGTCGGGCAAACGGTGTCTTCGGCAGGGATACAAGGTCAATCGTATCGGCTCCGTTGCCACCGGGCATGATGAAGCGTGTCGTGTCTCCTTCCGTATCGGCCTTCTGGTAGCCCATGAAGCCGAGAAGTTCGCTCGTGGCCGCCGTGTCGTGGAGGTTGAAGCGCGCGCCGGTAAATCCACGGATTGCCACATCCTCGCCAATGCCGGACGCCGTCCAGGGTGAACGGGCGTCGTCAGCCGTCTCCACAAGGGCAAGGCTGTCACCGTCCGGGCCGGAGAAGCGCAGACGCGCCGCGCCGAAGGTGGTGTCGGTGCCGATGATGCCGGCACCCTTTGCCGTCAGGCGATCCTGCCAGTAAGTCAGCGCCCCTTGCGGAACGGCGAACTGGACCTCGCCAACTTCCCCGACGCCGGGGCGCCCGTTCATCATGTGCGAGAAGGGGAAGTAGGTCATGACCGTGCCGGGCGTGCCGTTCTGGTCACCGTAATAGAGGTGGTAGACATTCGGATCGTCGAAGTTCACGGTCTGCTTCACGCGGCGCAGGCCGAGAACATCGATGAAAAAGCGGTTGTTTTCGCGTGCGTCGGAAGCCATCGATGTAATGTGGTGCAGGCCCTTGATATCCTTGATCATCGTCGTTGCCTTTCTTCGTCGGCGTTGTCTGTGTTTCGGTGAGGAGAGATTTAGCCGGGTTGATTGGCGAAAAGAATTGCAATATTAATTTTGAATGAATTGCTTTTTTTGAAATAATAAGACGGGCGGCTGGAACTGATGAACGACTACAAGGCGCTGAAGACCTTTCTGCTAGCGGCGGAGAAACGCAACTTCGCACAGGTCGCCCGCGAACTGGGCATGACCGCAGCCGCAGTGACGCGTGCCATCGCCGCGCTGGAGGAAGATCTCGGGGTACAATTGTTCGTCCGCACCACCCGGCAGGTCTCGCTGACGACCGATGGCGCGATCTTCGCAGCGCAGGTGCAGCCGGCCATCGAGACGCTCGAGAATGCACGGCGCGACGTGCGCAACGCGCACAAGGCCGATGAGGGGCGCCTGCGGATCAGTTCGCCGACATGGCTCGGCAAGACGATCCTGCCGCCGATCCTTTCTGGTTTTCGCGAACTCTATCCGAAGATGTGCTTCGAGATTTCCCTGACGGATGGCCTCATCGACATTGTCGATGACGATTATGATCTCGCTATCCGCATTTCCTCGGCTCCTTCCGACAAGTTCACGATCTGGCGCAAGATCCGCGCCGTGCCCCGCATTCTCGTTGCGGCACCCGGTACGCGGTTTACCGAGATGCAGCACCCGAGCGAACTGTCCCCGGACGATTGTCTTGCCTATAGCAGCGAGAGCCGGCGTGAGAACTGGGTGCTTTCCGACGGCAGTTCCAGCCTTTCCATCAGCGCCGGTCGCGCGTTCAGCGCCAATAGCGGTGAGGTTCTGGCCGACATGGCGGCTGATGGTCTCGGCGTTACCATGCTGCCGGGGTTCAACATTGCCGGACATATCCGCAGCGGTCGTCTGGTTCATGTGCTGCCCGGCTGGGCACCGCCGGAACTCTGGCTGACGCTTTATTATCCACCCTATCAGGCGTTGCCGCCGCGCATCGCAGCCTTCTCGAAATATTTCGAGGAACAGGTAGCCTCACGGATGGTCATGCTCGACTGAACCGACCGCGTGCTGCAAACGCGCGAGAACCAATCGCCAGAACTCTCCCATAAGTTTACATCCTGCAAATTTAGCAGCCATTCCTTACCGGATATTAACGCCTTGGCGGTGATAATCGAGGAAAGGGAGCGTCGTGCTCGTTGCGCTGGCTCAGGTGGATCGTTCTGCTTGACAGATATTGCCTGTCCGGAAGCGGGCGAAAGCAGCGATAATTGATCTGTGGCGATGCCTTGAGAAGTCCGAACGCGGCATGACGCGGCGTGAACACGAAGATTGTTTGTAAACGCAAGCAGACCCAGGGTCTCGTGCACGCGATGAAATACGACGAAGAAACCGCACGCCGTTTGAGTTCAATTGAAGCGATCCAGCGTGCCCACACAACCGAAAAGGACGAGGTTCGGGCGATCGAGGAACTGCATCGCGCTCTTGATCTGGAGGGCGTGTCACTGCTCATGTTCTTTTGTTCGCCAACCTATGACCGCTCCCTGCTGGCAGAGGCCATGGGCTCGAAATTTTCCGGTGTCGAACTGGTCGGATGTACTACGGCCGGCGAAATAGGCCCGGATGGTTTCACAGAGGGTGGCATTTCGGCCATGACCTTTCCCGCCGCGCATTTTCGCTTTTCCAAGATGAGCATAACCGATCTGGCAGCATTCCGCATGTCCGAAGGGCAAGGTGCGGCGAAAGCCGCCTGGACGGCGCACGTAAACTCGATTCCCTCCGCCACGACGGAAAACTCTTTCGCAATGCTCCTGATCGACGGCATGTCGGTTCGTGAAGAGCAGGTGACCCGCGCGCTGCAAACGGGATTGGGCGAGGTGCCGCTGGTAGGTGGTTCCGCCGCTGATGGGATGGCGTTTGGTGAGACGTTCATCTTTCATGATGGAGGCTTTCACACCAACCACGCACTTTGCATTCTCGGCACGACGGACCTGCCATTCAGGGTTTTCAAGACCCAGCATTTCGAAGCGATGGACGAGCGCATGGTCGTGACCGAGGCCGACGGCAGCCGTCGGATCGTTCGTGAAATCAATGGCTTTCCGGCTGCGCAGGAATATGCCCGTGTGCTGAATACCAACGGTGCAAATCTCGACCCCGCGCATTTCGCCTCTTCACCGGTGGTGGTGATGATAGATGGTACGAACTACGTTCGCTCCATCCGGCAAGCCAATACCGACGGCAGTCTGACGTTTTTCTGCGCCATCGAAGAGGGGCTTGTGTTCCGCGTGGCGCGGGGAAACGGCCTGCTTGAGAACCTTTACACGACAATGGATGCATTAAAAGGCGGGCTTGGAGGCATCCAGGGCGCGCTCGTGTTCGACTGCATCCTGCGTCGGCTGGAACTCGCGCAATCGAATGATCGCGACGCGGTAGCGCGGCTACTGGTTGAAAACGGTGCCGTCGGTTTCAACACCTATGGCGAACAATATCACGGCGTCCACGTCAACCAGACGCTTGTCGGCATTGCTTTTGGCGAGGTGCGGGCATGAGCGGCGTTTCGGCTGGCGCTGCAGGCAATGAAATGGCTGAACCTTCGAACGAGGGCCTTGTGGCGGAGCTTGCCCGTCTGAACAAGATCCTGCGCGTGCTGATGGACCGGGCCGAACGGGGCGCGAGCATTCAGGGGTCGGATTTCAATATTTTCCAGACAACTGTCATGCTTGAAGAGCAGGTGAGGCTGAGGACCGCCGAACTTGAAGCGGCCCTGCGCGAAAACGAGAAGATGACGTCGGCGCTCCGGGACTCGGAAGCGCGTTTCCGTGGCATGGTCAGTCAGTCGCTCGTCGGCATCACGATTTTCGAGAGCGGTGTCGTTACTTACGCAAACGACACCTTTGCCGGTATCTTCGGCGTAACGCAGGCAGACCTCATCGGGCACAATCCCGTCAAGCTGTTCCATCCGGATGATCAGGAGACGGTTATCCATAACATTCGCCGCCGCCAGACGGGAGAGGTTGCGAGTGTCGACTACACGGTCCGGGGCCTTCGGTCGGATGGAAGCGTCGTCTACGTCGAGATCCACGGCAGCACCATGGAGATCGATGGCCAGCGGGCTCTCATCAGCATGTTTCTGGATGTGACTGCGCGGGTCACCGCAGAGCGGGAACTGGCGCTTCTTCAAGAGCAACTGAAAGAAATGACCGTGCGGGACGCGCTCACCGGGCTGCATAACCGGCGCTATTTTGAGGAGCGGTTGCAATATCACCTCGCGCGCGCCGCTTCACATCGCACGGCGTTCTCGCTCGTCATTGCCGATATCGATCATTTCAAGGCGATCAACGATACGTTCGGGCATCCGACCGGCGATCAGGTGCTACGTGACGTTGCGCGATTGCTGTCCACGCCTGATTTTGGCGGTGAGGTGTGCCGCTTTGGCGGTGAGGAGTTCGTGATCCTGTTGCCTGAAGCCGATCTTCAGCGCGCTGTTGCCTGTGCCGAAGCCTGCCGCATGGCCATTTTCTCAGCCCGCATGCAAATGGGCGGCAAGACTCGGGGAATCACGGCCTCATTCGGTGTCGCGACATTGACCGCTCCCTCGGTCTCGGGTGCCGAACTTGTCGCCGCGGCAGACAGCGCGCTCTATCTGGCGAAAGATCTGGGGCGCAACCGTGTTCAGGCCGCCGGTGGCGAGAACGATATGACTTCCTCCAGGTGATGGCCAAGCGGATCATTGCCCTCTCGACGCTTTATGTGAACGTCAAGTACACGCAGGCACTGGCGCTCTCGACCGCTTATCAGGGCGGCATCGTTCTCTGGGCCGCTCTTCAACGTGCGCCTGCATCAGCCTGCCTGATCGTTCAGCGTTGGCGATCAAAGCCCTCCCCGTCCTGCGGGGAGGGTGCTCAGGTCCGGGCTATGGCATGGAAAAATGTACCTGTGACCCGCCCGCGTTGCCCGCCCGCCGGGCCAATCTCACGGCCTTCGCCATCGGCAATCAGTGCGAACGGCGCATCCCTGCCGGGATCGGTGATCCTCGCATAATGGAATTCGTGGCCGCGAATGACGGTGCCTTTCCCGCCAAGAATGCCATCTTCAAGAAGCCTTGCCTGCCGATAACCGAGGTTCATCTTGCGGGTCGCGAAACTGGTTGCATGGGACAGGAGGCCTGTCATGCGGTGGGTCACGCCCGCCGCATCCGTCAGGCTCGAGCCTAGTACCATGAAGCCACCGCATTCGCCGTGGACGGCTCGTGTCGAGGCAAATCGCGCCAGCCCTTCACGGAAGTGATTGGCTGCCGCGAGGGCCCCGGCATGGAGTTCCGGGTAGCCGCCCGGTAACCAGCAGACATCGCAATCGGTGTGTGGCGCTTCATCCGCTAACGGCGAGAAAGGAACCAGTTCCGCGCCCTGGTCACGCCAGCCCTGTCGCAGATGTGGGTAGAGAAAAGTAAAGGCGCGATCTTCGGCAATGGCGATCCTCTGGCCGGGTGGCGGCATGATCTTATCCGCCGATGCGGTTGGAAGCACCAGCGGGGCGGCGACGTTGAAGATCGCATCGAGATCAAGGCCGGTCTCCGCCGCATCGGCCAGTCGTTCGATATGGGCCTCCATCTCCGGGTGTTCGCTAGCCTGAACAAGGCCCAGATGCCGCTCCGGGAGTACGAGTGCTGCGTCCCGCCGCACGGCGCCGACGAGCGGCACGCCAAGCGCCAGGATTGCATCGCCGGCAAGGCGCACATGACGGTCGCTTCCAGCCTTGTTCAGCGCTACAGCCGCAATGCGGACGCCGCGATCGTAATGCATGAAGCCACAGGCTATCGCACCCGCCGTCTGGGACTGGCCGGAGACATCAAGCGCCAGCAGAACGGGAATATCCAGTGTCCGGGCCAGATCAGCCGCCGCACCGGACCGGTTCGGCTTGCCCGGAATGCCGTCGAAAAGTCCCATCGCACTTTCGATGAGGAGAAGATCCGTATCCTGCGCCGCCCTTTTGAGAAGGTGCGATGCCATAGCCGGGTCCATGGCCCAGGTGTCGATGTTCAGCCCCTCCCGCCCGGTCGCCACCGCATGGAAGCCGGGGTCGATATAATCCGGCCCGGTCTTGACGCCGCGTACCCGGACCCCGCGGCGGGAAAAAGCGCGCAGCAGGCCTATGGTGAGACTGGTCTTGCCCGAACCAGAACGGGGCGCACCGATGATCAGGGCTTTTGCCGTCATGCGGCGGTCCCTCCGGAAAGGCGGGCGCGCATGGTGACGATGCTGCCGATCACGATCAGGGCCGGGGCGGCGAAGCCCTGTCTTCGGGCTTCCGCGGCCAGTTCGTGGAGTGGGGCGGTCATGATCCGCTCCTGTGCGGTCGTCGCGGCCATGATGATGGCAGCGGGCGTTTCGCCGGAAAGACCCGCTTGCATCAGTTTCGCGATGATCTTTTCCAGGTTCTTCATGCCCATGTAGACGATGATCGGCTCGCCGGTGCGCGCCAGCGCCGCCCAATCCAGATCATCCGGTTCATCGGCGGCATGCCCGGTCGCAAAGGTCACGGCTCGGCTCAATCCCCGCATGGTGACCGGAATGTGAGCGGTCGCCAGTGCTGCGAAAGCGGAGGTGAGGCCCGGCAACACCCGGAAGGGGATATGTTCCGCCGTGAGCGCCAAAGCTTCCTCGCCACCCCGCCCGAAGAGAAAAGGATCGCCGCCCTTGAGCCGCAGCACGCGCTTGCCTTTTCTTGCTTCGAGAATGAGGGTGGCGCAGATGTCCGCCTGCGCGGCGGAAGGCTTGCCGCCGCGCTTGCCTGCATAAATGTGTTCGGCGCGCGGGCACAGCAACAGCACCGCCTCGTTCACCAGCGCATCGAAAACGACGACATCGGCCTGCGCGAGCGCGCTCAGCACTTCGAGAGTGAGATGGCGGGGATCGCCCGGTCCGGCTCCTGCCAGCCAGACATGGCCCGGCTGGAATTCCGGCCAGCCGGTTTCGAGGGTGGAAAGCGTGTCGAAGAGGGTCATGCCTGCGCCTTTTGCCCGTGACGGCGCGTCACCGGCCCTTTATAGGATGGTCCATGATGGAAAGTGGTCGCGAGCTGAGACGGGGTTGGACAACCGGAGCCTGCGCGGCTGCGGCTGCGAAAGCCGCGGCCATTGCGCTTGATGGCGGCGATTTCCCCGCGCTCGTGGATGTGCTTCTGCCGGGTGGCCAGCGTCCTGCCTTTGCCCTTGCCGGGCAGGAACGGGGCGATGGTTTTGCCCGTGCCACGATCATCAAGGATGCCGGCGACGATCCCGATGTCACCCACGGGGCCGCCATTTCCGCAACCGTGCGTCGCCGCCCGCCGGGAAGCGGCATTGCGTTTCGCGCCGGTTCCGGCGTTGGCACGATTACCAGGCCCGGTTTGCCCTTGCCGCCCGGTGAACCGGCCATCAATCCCGTACCGCGAGCCATGATTGCCGAAGCCGTGCAAGAGGCGACCGGATCGCAGGATTATGAGGTGGAGATTTCCGTTGCCGATGGCGAACGGCTGGCGGAAAAAACGCTCAATCCCCGCCTTGGAATTCTCGGAGGCATTTCCATCCTGGGCACAACGGGCATCGTCATTCCGTTTTCCTGCTCTGCCTGGATTCATTCGATCTGGCGCGGCATCGACGTAGCCCGGGCCGAAGGCCTCACCCACGTTCTGGGAGCCACCGGCAATGCATCCGAAAAGGCGGGGCAGGCCCTTCATGATCTGCCGGAAGTCGCTCTCATTGACATGGGCGATTTTGTCGGCGGAATGCTGAAATACCTGCGCAAGCATCCGGTGGCAAAGGTGACGATTGCCGGAGGCGTCGCCAAGATGACCAAGCTGGCGCAGGGCATGCTGGACGTTCACTCGAAGCGCGGGCTGGCCGATCTTGAGGCTCTGGCCGGACTTGCCGTCGCGGACGGTGCCGATGACGGTTTGTGCAGGGCTATCGCTGGGGCAAATACGGTTGCACATGCGTTCGATCTGGCCGGTGCGCAGGGCTTCGACCTCGGCAGGCTGGTGGCGGCGCGTGCCTGGGCGACGGCGGCCGCCGCACTCGACACGGATGCAATTGCGCTCGAAATCCTTGTTTTCGATCGCGAAGGACTGTTGAGGGGCCGTCGCGATTTCGCGCCTGCGGTTCATTCACCCGCCCCTTCGAAGCCCTGACGGAAGCGGCGAACGTAATCCGTGCTGTAAAGCGCGCTTTCCCGGAAATCATTGGCGCCGAGACCGGGGCCAACCAGAATGAGCGCCGTGCGTTCCACCGGTTCGGCGGCAAGTTGTTCCACAATATCGCCAAGAGTGCCGCGAATGATCCGCTCATCCGGCCATGTCGCCCTGACAACGATCGCGACCGGGCATTCTGCGCCGTAAAACGGGAGGATTTCCGCAACAACACGCTCAAGGGCATGGATCGCCAGATGGATGGCGAGTGTCGCCCCTGTCGCCCCGAAGGCCGTGAGCGTTTCACCCGGCGGCATTTTCGAGGCTCGGCCGGAAACCCGGGTCAGGACAAGGCTCTGCGCCACTTCCGGAATGGTCAGTTCCCGCTTCAGCGCGCTGGCTGCGGCGGCAAAGGCGGGAACGCCCGGCGTCATCGTGTAGCCGATGCCGTGGCGCTCAAGACGGCGGATCTGCTCGGCGACGGCGCTCCAAACCGAAAGATCGCCGGAGTGGAGCCGCGCGACATCCTGTCCCGCCTTGTGAGCCGCCAGATATTCCGCCTCGATCTCATCCAGAGACAGGGCAGCCGTATCGACAATGCGGGCGTCGGGCGGGCAATAGGCCAGTAGTTCTTTCGGCACGATAGAGCCGGCGTAGAGGCAGACCGGCGATGCCGCGATGAGGCGCATGCCCCGCAGTGTGATGAGATCGGCGGCGCCCGGTCCGGCACCAATGAAATGAACGGTCATGGATGATCTCCGATGGCGAGGGCGATGGTGACGCCCGCGAGAATGAAACGGGGAAAGAGCAATCGGCTGTCGGCACCAGCGGCCACCAGTGCGGCCGCCTCGCAGAGCGAGCCGCTGCCGGTGACGGCAAGGCTCATGGGGGAGGTCGTGAGAAGACGGTCGTTCACGCTGGCCAGTTCCTGTTCGGTCATGTGAAAAAGTGGCATGCCAAGCCTTTCTGCGGCCTCGTTAAGGCCCGCTTCCTGCACCTTCAGGGCGCCTGTAGCCAGTTTGCCGATCTCTTGCCGTGTGAGGTCCGCCCGCAGCAGGGCTGTATCGAGTGCTGCGACGACCTCGTCAGCGCTGACGCCGCTTCGGCATCCGATGCCCGCGACGATCACGGCTTCACCCAGGCCCATTGTGTAACCGGCATGGCGGGTCGCCAGCCTGTCATCGCGCCGACCGGCGCTGCCCGCGCGACCTCGATCCGCGTCAGCGTCCCGCCATGTCTGGCCTGTGCCGCCAGAAGCACAGCGTCCATTTCAAGCGTCACAGCATTGGCCACCAGCCGTCCGCCGGACCGCAGGGCAGCCATCGTGGCTTCGACGACACCATCGCCCGACCCGCCGCCGCCGATGAATATGGCGTCCGGCTTGGGCAGAGCCGCCAGAGAGGCGGGGGCTTCCCCTTCGACGATGCGCAAGCCCGGCACACCGAAAGCCTCGGCGTTTCTCTTTATTCGCGCGATGCGTTCGGAGTTCTTTTCGATGGAGATCGCGGCGAGGGATCGGTGCGCCAGCATCCACTCTATGCCGATCGAGCCGGCCCCCGCGCCGATGTCCCACAGAAGTTCGCCATGGCGTGGTGAAAGAGCACTCAGTGTCAGGGCCCGGATCTCGCGTTTCGTGATCTGCCCGTCATGCTCGAACAGATCGTCGGCAAGGCCGAAGCCGAAGGGCAGGATGCGTGCCGCTTCGTCTGCCGCCACCTCCATGGCCACCACGTTGAGCGGATGGACCGGCAACAGGTTGCAAGCGGATGCAACACAGGACTGAATGCGTTCATCCGGTCCGCCAAGCGCTTCCAGGACGGTCAGCCGGGACGCCCCGAAACCACAGGACTGAAGCAGGGCAGCGATGGCTTCCGGACCATGCGCATCGGATGTGAGCGCGATGATCTTCGCGCCGGGGTGAAGATACGGACGCAGAAGATGGAGCGGGCGGCCATGCACCGAAAGGCATTGCGCATCCTGCAGCGGCCAGCCGAGGCGGCCGGCGGCCAGCGAGAAAGCCGAAGGAGCGGGGAAACTCACGAACTCATGCGGGCCCAGCTTGCGGGCCAGCGTTGCGCCGACGCCATGGAAAAAGGGATCGCCGGATGCCAGAATGGCGACGGCCTTGCCCTTCAACGCCAGTACGTCGCCCATCCCGGCGTCAAACGGCACAGGCCACGGATGAGAGGCGCCCTCAATAAGGGGTGCGGCGAGAGCGAGGTGCCGCTGACCGCCGAAGACATGGGAGGCCTTTGAAAGCGCGTTGCGGGCCGCTTCGCCAAGGCCTGGTACGCCATCTTCGCCAAGGCCGATGATGGACAGCCACGGCTCTTGCGTTAAAACGTCCCTGTTCGATTCAGGAGACAGCATGAAAGCCCCCATTCTTATTCTCGGTGGCACCACGGAAGCGCGACAGCTTGCCAGCAGGCTGGTTGCCGATGGCTTTGTCTGCCTGCTTTCGCTCGCAGGACGTACGAAGGAACCGGTGGCGCAGCCCGTGCCGACAAGGGTTGGGGGCTTCGGCGGGGCCGATGGTCTGGCCGCCTATCTGCGCAATGAAGGCTTCGGCCTGTTGATCGATGCGACGCATCCCTATGCGGCCCGCATTTCGGACAATGCCGCGCGTGCCGCTACTCTTTCGGGCGTTCCACTGATCGCGTTGCGCCGCCCCGCCTGGCAGCATCAGGGCGGTGACATCTGGCAGGCCGTGCGAAGCGTGACCGAAGCGGTCGAGGCGCTCGGAACAGCGCCACGCAGGGTTTTCGTGGCGCTGGGGCGAAACGAACTCGGCCCGCTGGAGGCTGCCCCGCAGCATCGTTATCTCATCCGCAGTGTCGATCCGGTCGAGCCGCCGCTTGGCGTTCCACATGCCGACTACATCACGGCGCGTGGTCCCTTCGCCGAGGCTGACGAGCGTCGACTGCTTGAGGAACACGCCATCGGGGTCATCATTTCCAAGAACTCCGGTGGTTCCGCTGCCTATGGCAAGATCGCCGCTGCCCGCGCTCTTGGAGTCCCGGTGGTCATGATCGGGCGCCCCGCTCTGCCTCAGGCGGAAAGCGGCGAAAGCGTCGAGGCGGTGGCAACGCTCGTCCGTCATCATGTCTCTTTCCAGAACCGCGGCGAATAGACGAGGGCAGCCTTGCCGGCTCGTTCGATCTGCCGCGTCTGCGCCGAGCCGACGATGATGCAGGTTGCCATATCGGCCATGGAGGCCGCGGCATCGCGCAGGGGAACAGTCCGGATGGCCTCGTCGCGACGTCCTGCGGCGCGGCCGAAGATCACCGGCACCGTTTCGGGAAGATGCGCGCGCAACAGATCGAAGGCCCGGTCCAGTTGGTGGGGGCGGGCGCGGCTGACGGGATTATAAAAGGCCATGACGAAACCGGCGCTCGCTGCGGCAACAAGTCGGGCCTCAATGACGGCCCAGGGCTTGAGGTTGTCGGAGAGCGAGATCGTACAGAAATCATGCCCGAGCGGTGCGCCGACCCGTGCCGCAACGGCCAGCATGGCGGTGACGCCCGGTACGACGCTGAATTCGATGGCGCGCCACTCTGGCGGCCCGGCTTCCATGGCCTCGCAAATGGCGGCGGCCATGGCAAAGACGCCGGGGTCACCGCCTGAAACGACGCAGACCTTTCCGCCACCGGCGGCTAGAGCGAGGGCGGCTTCGGCCCGTGACAGTTCCTCCCGGTTATCGGAGGCATGGCGGCGCTGGTTCGGCGCTAGTTGCAACCGATCCAGATAGGGAACGTAGCCGAAGAAATCCTCCGAGGCGGCGATGGCTGCGCCTGCCTGCGGTGTCAGGAAGCCCTCATCGCCGGGACCAAGCCCGACCACCGTGAGAAAACCGGTCATGCGGCAGTCTCCGTCTGTGCGGCTGCACCGGGGCGCGATTGCCATCCCGGCACGAGAATGATGGAGAAGTAGGGGGCCGGGTCATCGCCGCGTTCGTCTAGCGCCTGCACATAGCTGTTTTCCATCGTGCCGCGTTCGACATAGACCGAGCCGTCAAGCTTTCCGGCCCGCTCCAGGGCCCGGCGGATTTTCGGCAGGTTGCGCCCGACCTTCATGATGACCGCGGCGTCGGTTTCACCCAAACGTTTTACGAGTTCCGCCTCATCCAGCGTGCCCGGCAGGATGGTCAGAATGTCGTCACCCTGCACCAGCGGCAGCCCTGCCTGCGACCAGCAGCCGGACATGGCAGTCACGCCCGCCACCACCTCGGTGTCATAACGATTGGCAAGGCGCAGATGCAGGTGCATGTAGGAGCCGTAGAGCAGTGGATCGCCTTCGGACAGCACTGCGACGGTGCGTCCTGCATCGAGATGGACGGCTATTTCCTGAGCGGAGCGTTCGAAAAACGTGCCGATTTCCGCACCGTAGGCTTCGCTCTTGCGGTGTTTCTCAATGGTCACGGGGTAGACGAGCGGCAGTTCCACGCTTTCAGGGCGGATATGGGCCACGGCGATGCCGCGACCGTTTCCGGTTGCGCCTTTCTTGCAGAAATAGGCGACGACATCGGCTTCCTGCAGGGCGCGCACGGCCTTCAGGGTCATCAGTTCGGGGTCACCGGGGCCGGTGCCGACGCCATAGAGCTTTCCCTTTTTCATAGGCCCGACCTCGCCAGTGCGTTGACAGCAGCAGCGGTCATGGCCGAACCACCCATGCGACCCGTTACCACCGCATGCGCAATGCCGAGCCCGCTTTCGCGCAATGCCTCCTTGGATTCCGCCGCGCCGACGAAGCCCACCGGCATGCCGATAATGGCCGCCGGGCGTGGACCGCCCTTTTCCAGCTTTTCCAGAAGGTAGAAGAGAGCCGTCGGCGCATTGCCGATTGCCACGACAGCCCCTTCGAGGTGCTCGTCCCAGAGATCGAGCGCCGCCGCCGAGCGTGTATTGCCGATCCTTGCGGCAAGCGATGCCGTGCGCGGATCGCGCAACGTGCATATCACCGGATTGCCGGCCGGCAGACGCGCGCGGGTTACACCGTGGGCAACCATTTCGGCGTCGCAGAGAATGGGCTTTCCCGCGACAAGAGCCGCGCGCGCTGCGGAGACGAAACCAGGTGAAAAATGGAAATGGGCCGCGGCGTCCACCTGCCCGCAGGCATGGATCATGCGGATGGCGACATCGGCTTCCTCCTCGGAAAAGCGGGAAAGATCCGCCTCGGCGCGGATGATCGCAAAGGATTTTTCGTAGATGGCGTTGCCATCGCGAATGTAGTCGTAATCGGTCATGGTCATTCCTGACGGTTGGCCGCTTTTGCCCCGGCGGGGGCAGGCGTTGAGATTGCCAGCGCTGAAATTCGGCTCAGCATGTCCGGCATGGATAGGTTGCTCGAAATCGTGTTCGAGAGGTCGCTGGCCTTGCCATCGACAATCAGTTGAAGGCCGTCCGGCGTACCGGACAGCGTAACGGGCGCCGGTTCGGGATGGGCGCACCCCTTGGCGCAGCCGGAGATGTGGAGCCGCAGCGCGCCACCTTGCCAGCCGGGCAGGGCGGCAACCGCCCGGGCCAGTGCATGCGTATCGAAATGGGCGGATGCGCAGCCGGGCTGTCCGGGGCAGGCGGCAATGGAGGCGCGCGGGTCGTCACCTGACTGCATGAGGTTCGCGCCGGCCACGATGTTGCGGAGCTTGGGCAGGGCCAGTTCCTCCGCCATCAGCATCAGCGCGTGGCCGGGGGCGGGGCGGACCGCCTCGCATCCCGCTTCGATCACCGCCACCATCAGCGCGGCAAGGTCATCGGCACGCATCTGACCGAACGCCGGGCCACACCCCAGTGCTGCCTTGCCGTTGTTCAGCGCAAACCTGCCGAACGGCGATGTTTCAAGCACCACGCCACCCTGGTGGGGCGCGGCCTTGATGCCGGTGAGTTCGCGAACCTCGGAGGCGGTGAAATCCCGCCCCCGGAAGCGTGGTCCCTGTTTGGCCATGGCCGACAGCAGGGCGAGGGCAGCGTCAGGCGCTTCATCCCATGGCAGAAGGCCATGTGCCTTTTCCGGGGTCTCGGTCCCGCCGGTGGAAAGCAGCCATCCGCCCTGCGTGGCCTTGAGCCGGATATCGGCCAGAAGCCTGGCAAGCGACAGAGACCCGCCGCCATCGACGATCACGGCGGTCTTCGGCGCGAGGCGATCCAAAAGTCGCAGGCGGTCAGCCCTCATGCGAATGGCCTCTGCCAGCGGGCGTGGGTCGGTTACTTCCTGCAGATCAAGCCCGGCCAGAGGTCCGGTATCGACCGCGAGGCCTGAACGCAACGGCAAGTCGAGCGTCCGAACCTCGGCCTCGAAGAGACGCGCCGTTTCGGCGCTCAGGCCCCGCGCCTGAAGATTGCCGCGTGCGGAAATGTCGATGAGCCCGTTTCCGAGGCGCAGGGCGGCATTGCAAAGCGAGATGATCGCCTCCGGCGCAACCGGTCCCGTCAGGGCGATACGTGACAGATAGCCATCGCCGGTTTGCATCGGTGCGGAAAGCGAGGGACAGGCCCCGCGCCGCATGGTTTCCAGAAGAGGGGCCGTCATCGCGAATGCGCCTCCGAGGCGTTGCACAGAAGGGATTCCAGCAGGCTGTCCACGCTGTTGCGGCGCGGTTGCCAGAGATTGCGGCGGCGGGCGGAGAGAAAGCGTTCGGCCATGGCGCGCGCGCCTTCGGGGTTTTGCTCCAGCAGAAACCGACGCACAGTGTCGTCTGCGAGATAAGCATCGAAGACCGCTTCGATGAGCGACGGAGGGACCGCTTCGGTGGTTTCGGCGAAGCCGACAAGCCGATCGACGGTTTCCACGAGTTCGGCAGCGCCACGCGGGCCATGGCGCATCTGGCCAGCAATGAAGCGCGGGTTGATGGCACGGGCCCGCACGATGCGGGTCACGGCTTCGCGCACGGAGCGGGCGCGGGGCCGGGCGGGATCCGTGGTGTCGAGTGCAATCACATCGGCCTTGCCACCAAGCCTTGCGACCGCTGCCGCAAAACCGCCAATGAAAGCCACATCCGCCGACCCGTCGAGAAGGTCGCGACCGGGGTCATCACCGGTGTGGACCAGAAGATCGGCGGCGCGCACGGCTTCGGCAAAAGCGCCGGGAACGGCCTCCGCTTCGGCAGTTTCTCCGAAAATGCGATGGCTCGCCATGGCCAGATAGGCGTCTGCCAGTTCGGTCCTGTCATGCCATGCGCCAGATGCGAGTTGCTCCTCGATACCCGCCCCGAAGGTGCCTGGCGCGGAACCGAAAAGGCGCGGTGGAATGCGCCCATCCCTGTGGGTGAGATCGGCCAGCGGATTGTCGCCCCCTGCATCCTCGCGCAGGGCCACGGTCCGGATCGTCGTGTCGAGAAGCGCGATCAACGGCGCGAACATGTCTCGAAAGAGGCCGGACATGCGAATGGTGACATCGACACGGGGCCGCCCCAACTGCGCCGGCGCGAGGACCTCGATACCGGAAACGCGGCCTGTTGCGGTATCCCACACCGGCTTCGCGCCCATCAGCGCCAGAGCATGGCCCACATCCTCGCCGCCATTGCGCAGCGAGGCGCTGCCCCAAAGATCCATGACCATAGCGCGAGGCCAGTCGCCGTGATCCTGAAGATGACGGCGCAGAACTTCATCGGCGGCAATCCTGCCCAGTTCGAAGGCGGTTGGCGTCGGCATGGTGCGCGGGTCGGCGGCATAGAGGTTACGCCCGGTGGGCAGGACATCCCGACGCCCGCGCGCAGGAGCGCCCGAAGGGCCGGGACGGACGCGCCGGCCATCAAGCGCTGCCATCAGCGCTTCGCCCTCGCTGCGGGCGCTTTCCAGACGATCAGGATCAGTTTCGTCGTGAGCCGCTTCGGCAAAGACATGCTGACCGTCCTTGAGCGAAAAATCCTTGAGGTCGCAGAGGTAGGCATCGATCCGCACAAGGGCCGCTTCGGGGTCATCAGCGTTGGAAACGCCGGCTTCGGCGGCCACACCGGTCTCGCACGCCGTTTCGACGATCAGTTTTGCCAGCCGGTCGCGGCGGTTGCGGTCAAGGCCCTCCGCCTGCGCATATTCATCCGCAAGATGTTCCAGACGTTGGTGTTCGGGGGAAAGCCCGGCTTCGATGAGAGGCGGCGGCAGATGACCGATGGTGACCGCGCCGATGCGTCGCTTGGCGACAGCGGCTTCTCCGGGATTTGAGACGATGAATGGATACACAACGGGCAGGCCACCCAGAACCGTTTCGGGAAAACAGGTGCCGGAAAGGGCCACCACCTTGCCGGGTAGCCATTCGATGGCTCCGTGCGCGCCGACATGGACAACGGCGTGGGCGGCCAGCGATTGCCTTATCCACTGGCCGAAGGCAATGAGGGCATGACGGGGAACGAGCACCGGATCATGATAGTCGGCGCGACGATCGGCCCGGCGACCCCGGTCGGGTGCAAGCGCCACCGTGATGCGGCCGAACCGGGCGGCGCGAAACCGGAAGTGACCGTTCTCGACCGCCTCATCCTGTTCCGGTGCCCCCCAGGCGGCCATAAGGGCTTCACCCGTTCCCGGGGGCAATGCATAGGCGGCGAGGGCAAGGGTTTCGCCCGTCTCCAGCCGGTCCAGCAGGGCCCGGGCGGTCGCGGGAATGTCGTCCACCACATACCCTCCGGCCTTGAGGCGCAGGAGCATGAGGCGCACGCTTTCCGGTACATCGAGGCCGACGGCATAGCCGCTGCGCCCCGGCGCTGAGGGGTAATCCGGGATGAGAATGACGATGTTGCGTTCATTGCGGGCGGTTGCGGCCAGACGTAGATGCGCCGCGATCCGCTCGGCCGTGGCCTCCACCCGGTCCGGTTCCGACCGGTTGCGAGCAAGACCGGCGGCGTCGGCCTCCTTGAAGGATAGGGTGCCGGCCAGAAGACGCCCGTCCAGCTCCGGCAAAACCACATGCATGGCAAGGTCGGCGGGGTTGAGACCGCGGCGGTTTTCCTGCCAGCCGCTGCGCGGCGTCGTTGCGATGATGACCTGAAAGACCGGGGCCTCGAAGTGATCGAAAAGCGTCATGCCCGCCTGGTCGGTACTGCTGGCAAAGGCGGTGGCGGTGACGATGGCCGCCGGTCGGATCACCTCGAAGGCCGAACGGGCGAAGGCGAGCGCCTCGGCATCCTTCAATCCGGAGACGAAAAGCGGCAGGGGCGCCAGACCACGCGCCGCGAGCGCGGCAAACAGGGCGTCGATGGGGGCCGCATCCTGCGCCAGAAGCATGGAGCGATAGAAGAGAAGCGGTATGCGCGGGCACGCTTCGCCGAAAGCGGCCAGCAGGGTTTCGAGCGCAACAGGCCCCACGCCCGGCTTATAGAACCCGGCCTTGGGAACGGGGCGGGCCACCTCCTCCGGCAGCGCGCCGCCGCAGGCCAGTGCCTTCAGAAACGAGGCCGCGTGTCGGAGATTGTCGGGCCCACCTTGGCGCAGGAAGGCGAGAAGAGCAGAGAGGGTCTCCGGTGCAACCGTCGAGGCGGCCTCAAGTCGCTCGTCGCGCTGGCTGCATTCACCGGGAAGAAAGGCCAGAAGAATGCCATTTTCCCGGGAGACGCGCGAAAGTTCGCCAACCCCATAGGACCATCGGTCGTGACCGCCAAGAATGCGGACAAGGATCACCTTTGCCCGCTGCGCCGTCTTGTCGATCCACATGTCGATCGAGAAAGGATGGCGCAAGTCCGCCAGTTGCGTCAGGCCGAGGTTCGGATTGCCATCGCCCCAGGCGGCGGCCATGCCTGAAAGATCGCTGGGAGAAAAGGACGCCACCAGCACATCCGCCACCGGCTGACGCAGGTCGAGCGGTTCGGCAAGATCATCGAGCGATGAGGATGTGCTGGCGAGAATATGCATGGGTGGCAGGCCTTACGCCGCGAGAAGTGCTGTGATCCTTTCGCGGTCGATGCCCTTTTCACCGATCACCACCAGACGGCTGGCGCGGGGTTCGCCATCGTTCCAAGGGCGGTCGAAATAATGGGTGACGCGAGTGCCGACAGCCTGAACCTGAAGCCGCATGGGTTTGCCTGCAACGGAGGCGAAGCCTTTGATGCGCAGCACATTTTCAGCGCCTGCGGTTTGTGCGATGCGGTTTGCCAGCGCTTCCGGATCGGCAATCTCGGCGATTTCGACAACGAAGCTGTCGAAATCATCATGGTCATGCTCTTCCTCATGGTCGTGATGGGTTCGCCGTTCATCGATCACATCCTCGACAGCAAGGCCGAGGCCGGTCAGAACCGCCGGATCGAGCCGACCGTTTTCCGCCGTGACGATCTTGACGGCGCGTGGCAGGTGTTCGCTGACCCGTGCCCGGGCGGCGTCGAGGGTGCGTGCGTCCAGCAGGTCTGCCTTGGTAAGGACGATGAGGTCGGCGCAGGCCACCTGATCCTCGAAGACTTCTTCGACCGGATCGTCGTGATCGAGCGCTTCCATGCCGGCGCGCTGTTCTTCCAGAGCTTCGTGGTCATGGGCAACGCGGCCTTCGGCGAGCGCGAGGCCATCCACCACGGCCACGACGCCATCCACGGTAACGCGCGCCTTCACGGTTGGCCACTGGAATGCCTTGACCAGCGGCTTGGGCAGGGCAAGGCCCGATGTCTCGATAAGGATATGATCGACCGGCGGCTGAAGGGCCAAAATCCGGTCGAGCGCGGGCAGGAAATCGTCCGCGACCGTGCAGCAGATGCAGCCGTTTGCCAGCTCTATTATGTTTTCGTCCGGGCAATTGGCCACGCCACAGGCCTTCAGCATTTCGCCGTCGATGCCGACATCGCCGAATTCATTGACCACGATGGCAATGCGCCGGTTACTCATGCTTTCAATGAGGTGGCGCAAGAGCGTCGTCTTCCCTGCGCCCAGAAAGCCGGTGATGACAGTAGCAGGCACGCGCTCGGCGTTGTGGATGGGCTGGTTCACGGAATATCCTCCTGATGGGAAAAGGGGGGGATGCGCGCCACAAGCGTGCGCTTCAGGGCTGCCGGGCGGTCGCGAAAAGGCAGAAGGCCGCGTTCGTCTTCCGCCAGCATGCGCGCCCCGCTGAGGAGATCACCCAGATCACCCGCGCCAAGGCCGCTGAAAACATAGGAAAAGCCATCCGGCCGCGACAGGGCGGCGGCGCAAGGGTTGGCGCATTGGGAAAGGCATGTCACGGCGCGGATCGCGGTTGTGCCATTACCCGCATAGTTCTCGCGCAGACGTGCGATCATTGACACGCCCAGACGTTCCGTGCCGTCGGCTGAACGGCAGGTCTTGCAGATGAAGAGAGTGGCCTTGTCGGCGTCCCAGCCCGTCTTCTCGCCCATGCGACCGTCCATCCTTTCGCCTTCCGGCTTGATACAGATGGGGTGCATGCGTCTGGCCAACGAAAGGCAAGACTGGATAAATCCTCCGGGGCACCCCGCCCGGTGGACATGGACTTTGGTTCGACGGCAGGTCTCCTGGCTTGCGGATCGAACGCCCCTTGACCGCCTTCCCGGTTTCCCAGTGGCTTGTGGTCGGGGCTTTCCGCCTACAGTTGCGGGGGCAGCCGCGGAATTGCCTCGAAAACAAGGCGCACCGCATTCCCTTTTTCGCCTCTGTTCCTTTCGGAACGAGGACCGTCATACCCTCAACTAGAAGCCTTGAACTCGTCTGTCAATCGGTGCGATATCGACATTGCGCGGCGCGGCAAACCTTATATAGTCGCGCCATCACCGGTGTCCGAAAGGACTGAAATGGGAACGCGGAAGGGTTTTATACCCTCAACCGCGGCTGCCCCCGCAACTGTGAACGGAGAGCGAAAGGCCTTGTTGCCACTGGGAAACCGGGAAGGCGGCCTTTCGTGCCTGATCCGCAAGCCAGGAGACCTGCCGGTGCAGGATGAACCACAAAAGCCCTCGGGTGGAGGGCAAGGGGCAAGAGCCATGACCCAATTTCGTGCCGCGATTGCGGCCTGCTTTCGACATCTCGATTCGGCCGGGTGGCAGCCATGAGCGTGCCTGATCTCGATGAGGCTCGTGCGGTCAGCCACCGCAGGAAGATGATTGCCCGTAAGGCCGTGCAGGACGCGGAAGTTGCTCAAAAGACCATCGAGAAGGGGCTTCTCATGGTCCATACCGGGCCGGGCAAGGGCAAATCCACCGCCGCTTTCGGGCTGGCCCTGCGCATGCTGGGCCATGGCAGGCGTGTCGGCGTCGTGCAATTCATCAAGGGCGCCTGGTCAACGGGCGAACAGGCCGCCCTGATGCAGGCGTTTCCAGATCGGGTAACGTGGAAAACCATGGGCGAAGGGTTCACCTGGGATGTTCAGGACTTGGCCCGCGATATCGCCGCAGCGCAGGCCGCGTGGAACGCCGCCGTCGAAATGATGGCCGATCCGACCATCTCCCTCGTCATTCTGGATGAACTGAACATCGCCCTTCGCTATGACTATCTGCCGCTCGATAGGGTGGTCGAAACGCTTGAGAACCGGCGGGAAGACCTCCATGTTGTCGTTACCGGTCGCAATGCCAAGCCGCGCCTGATCGAGGCTGCCGATCTGGTCACGGAAATGGGTCTTGAAAAGCATCACTTCAAGGCGGGCGTCAAGGCGCAGGCCGGCGTCGAGTTCTGATCATGACGGCGAAAAGCCTGATGTTTCAGGGGACCGGTTCGGATGTCGGCAAGTCGCTTCTGGTGGCTGGGCTGGCGCGGGCCTTTACGCTAAGGGGCCTGAAAGTTCTGCCCTTCAAGCCGCAGAACATGTCGAACAACGCTGCCGTAACTATCGAAGGCGGCGAGATCGGCCGGGCGCAGGCGCTTCAGGCGCGAGCTGCCCGCGCGCCCCTTTCGGTGCACATGAACCCGGTGCTTCTGAAACCGCAAAGCGATGTCGGTGCGCAGGTGGTGGTGCAGGGCAAGGTTGAGGGACGGGCTGAGGCCGCCGCATACCAGCGCTATCGGGCCCGGCTTCTGCCGCGTGTGCTGGAAAGCTTTTCCATCCTGAAAGAACAGGCCGATCTGGTGCTGGTCGAGGGAGCCGGCAGCGCCTCGGAAATCAACCTGCGTCACAATGACATTGCCAATATGGGCTTTGCCCGCGCCGCCGATGTGCCGGTGGTGGTGATCGGCGACATTGAGCGCGGCGGCGTTATTGCAAGCCTCGTCGGCACGAAGACGGTGGTCGATCCCGAAGACGCGGCGCTGATCAAAGCCTTCATCGTCAACCGTTTCCGGGGCGATCCGAGCCTCTTCGACAACGGCATGAAGATGATCGCGGAGGCGACCGGATGGCGGGCCATTGGCCTCCTGCCGCATTTTGCGGATGCGGTTCGCCTGCCTGCGGAGGATGCGCTGGGGCTTGCCGGCCCCGCCGAGGCAAGGCCCGGCGCGCGATTGCGCATTGCGGTTCCTGTTTTGCCGCATATTTCCAATTTCGACGATCTCGATCCGCTGGCTGCCGAACCGGATGTGGAACTTATCCGTGTGCGTCCGGGCGAAGTCATCCCGGGCGATTGCGGGCTTGTGCTTCTGGTGGGCTCCAAGGCGACGATCAGCGATCTTTCCGTGCTCAAGGCGGCTGGTTTTGATGTGGATATTCGAGCGCATCTGCGGCGAGGCGGGCACGTTCTGGGGCTTTGCGGCGGCTACCAGATGCTTGGTAAAAGCCTTGCCGACCCCGCGGGGATAGAAGGGGCGGCGGGTGCGGTGGAGGGGCTCGGTCTCCTCGATGTTTCCACAGTGCTATCAGGCGAAAAGCGGCTGGAAGAGGTGTTTGGCGAAAGCTTCGATGGCGTTTCGCTCAAGGGCTATGAAATGCATATGGGCGTCACTGATGGGGTCGATTGTGATCGCCCCTTTGCGACGATCAACGGCGTCCCGGAGGGAGCCCGTTCAGTCGACGGCCGCGTGACCGGCACCTATCTGCACGGGCTTTTTGCCGATGACGCCCAGCGCGCCGCATGGCTTTCCCGTCTGGGTGGAACCGCTTCCGGTTTCGATTACGAAGCCGGTGTCGAACACGTTCTCGACCGGCTGGCCGCCCATATGGAAACGCATCTCGATCTCGATGCCTTGCTCAGACTGGCGCGATAACAGCTTCGTTTTCCGCTCTCGCTCAGCCTGCGTCTTTTCACATCACGCCGGATTGGCAGTTGCGTGAATTGATCGGACATCACACAGCCGGGAGGCTGTGGTGCAATTTCCTGTCCACCAGGTGGACATTCCCCCGATCGCGCCTTCCAGACTTGGATAATCGTGTATGACATTTGCCAAGCGGCAAACGTACTCGGGGAGGAGTTATGGGAGCGAGCCAAGGGGTCAAGGAACTGGAGGAACTGGTGCATTCCGGCGATGTACCAGACATAAATGCAACGGGAATCGGTGCGCGTGTCGGCAACGGCGTTCTGTTGATTGCGACATTCTGCTTTCTCGCCGGAACGGGTGTCACGGTGATGGATGTGGCGCTTCGGGCATTGCTTGGCCGCAATCTTCCCGGTGCCATAGAAACGACGGCGCTGACCGTCGGGCTTGGAGCACTTTTGTCAATCCCGGCCTGCTATCTTTATCGTGGGCACGTAACGGCAAAACTGCTCTCGGAGATTGCACCGGGTCTGTTTGCCAAGCCGCTCGGACTGTTCGGAGCATTTTGCTCTTTGATGTTTGCGGTCCTGATGTTCGCGATTCTCGTCGTCAATCTGCGAGAAAAGATCGGTAGTCCCGAAACAACGTCCGATCTGCAACTGACCATGTGGATGCTTCTGGGCGTCATTACCGCCGTCAGTGGCGTGGGAGTCGTTGCGGCTCTTCGTGCGCTCTTTTCCTCAGGCGACACCTCAAAGGTTCTGGATAACTGAAATGACTGATCTTTCCTGGCTGACAGGAAACGCACTGCTGTTCGGCGGTGTCGGGTTCCTTTTGACTATCGCTCTGATTTTCCTTGAAGTACCGGTTGCAGTGGCGATGGGATTGGTCGCGCTTGCAGGTTGCTGGGCCGTGCTTGGGGTCGATGGCACGATTTCAATCGGCGCGACCACAACGTGGGATTCACTGACCAACTACACGATGTCGGTCCTGCCACTTTTCGTGCTAATGGGTAATCTCGCCTCGCATTCAGGTCTCTCGTCCCGCCTTTATGGCGCTATGCGCACCATGCTCGGCCATCGAAAGGGCGGCCTCGCTCTGGCGACGATCGGTGCTTCTGCGGGCTTCGGGATGATTTCCGGATCGTCGTTAGCGACGACAGCGACGATGGGGCGCATCGCTCTGCCGGAAATGGAAAACGCCGGCTACTCACGGAGCCTGGCAGCCGGTACCGTGGCCTCGGGCGGTACGCTTGGCATCCTCATTCCGCCTTCCACTATTCTTGTGATCTATGCCTTCCTATCCGGAGAGTCGATCAAGAACCTCTTGCTGGCGACGCTCGGGCCTATTGTTCTGGCGATCAGTCTTTACTGCCTTGCAGTCTACATTCCACTGGCGCTTGGCATTACCAAGGCACCTCACCAGGCAAGGTCCACCCGGGCGCAATACCGCCGCGCGCTTGCCGATCTGTTGCCACCGGTTGTCGTTTTCGCGGTCATCATGGGCGGCCTTTATCTTGGCGTCTTCACGGCCAACGAAACAGCTGCAATCGGTGTTGCGCTTGTGCTGGTCTACGGAATCGCTTCGCGGCGGTTGAGCATGAAGGGCTTCTTGTCCGCAGCCATCGAAACCTCGCTGACCTGCGGCGCCATCTACCTCGTGCTGATTGCCGCCAATCTTTTCAATTACTTCCTGACACTTTCCGGCCTGCCCTTCACCTTCACAGCGATGTTCGGGCCGATGTTGGAAAACCCGTTGCTCGTGATCCTGACGATGACGGCGATCTATCTGGTGCTCGGTACGCTGATGGATTCGCTTGCGATGCTGCTTCTGACCGTACCATTGTTTCTGCCTGTGGTGCAGGCTGCCGGCATCGATCCGATCTGGTTCGGCATCTATGCGGTGATGGTCGTGGAAATTGGTCTTATCACGCCTCCGGTCGGCATGAACCTCTTCGTGCTCAAGGCAACCCATCCCAGCATCCGGATGATTGAGTTGTGGCGCGGCGTCCTGCCTTTCGTACTCGCCGACCTCATCCGCATTTTCATCATCATCGCCCTGCCAGCCATCGTGGTCTGGCTACCCCACAACACGTTTTGAGTTTTCAAGGGAGGAAAACATGAAACTGATCCGCCAGCTTACCATTTCACTTGTCCTTTCCGGGATGGCCGTAGCCGTGGCCGAAGCCCGCGAAATGCGCGTCTCATCCTTCGAGCCACCGGTTGGCTTCTATTCGTCGAAGGTCCTGCAGCCGTGGATCGAAAAGATGAATGGGCAGCTTTCTGAAGCCAGCCGTTTCAAGCTTTATCCCGGCTCCATTCTCGGTGGTGCACCTGCCCAGGCTGAACTGGTCGCCAAGGGTGTGGCGGATGTGGCCCTCGTGGTGCCGAACTACACGCCGGGCATCTTCCCGCTTTCTTCGATCGTCGAACTGCCGGGCATCGCTCCGAATGCCAAGACGGGTGCGAATGTGATGACGACACTTTACGAGGAGGGAGCGCTCGCCACGGAATACAAGGATTACAAGGTGATCGCGCTATTCTCCACCGCGCCTTACCGTATCTTCACGAAGGATGAGGGTGCTCGTTCACCGGATGTTTTGAACGGTATGAAGGTGCGCACGCCGTCGCCTTTTATCTCGACCATGACTTCAATGCTGGGTGGAACGGGTGTCTCTATCCCCGCGCCGCAGGTTTATGAAAACCTCGAGCGTGGTGTTGTTGGCGGCGCAGTCTGGGCATCTGACGCCTACAAGACCTTCCGGCTCTACGAAGTCGCGCCGAAACTCACCTTGACCCGTATCACGGCGAGCCCGATGGCGATCCTCATGAACCGTAAGACCTATGAGGCTCTGCCGGAATCCGATCGCAAGGCGATCGACGAATTTTCGGGTCGTCCGGCTGCCGAGTGGATCGCTGGCGTGATCGAGGAATACGACGCGGCCGTTCAGGCCGAAATGCGCGCGAACCCGAAGGTTGAGGTCATCGATCTGACACCTGCCGAACAGCAGGCCTGGGAAGCTGCTCTCGCCAAGGCGCCTGACACCTGGGTTTCGGGCCTTGGCGATAAGGCCGATGCCGCCCGCAAGGCGATTGAACGTGCCAAGGCGCTCAACATCAACTGACCGGATGGTTCCGGGTCATTCGGTGGTCCGGAACCTTGTTCATCAGGCGGACAAGTGCCTTTCGGCACGGCTTCCTCCAACGCGAAAGAGGTTACACAATGGCGATTATCGCGCTCGGCTATCTTGGTATCCGTTCTGACCGTCTGGATGAATGGGCGGACTTTGCCGGTGGTCTTCTTGGGATGCAGAAGATCGATCGGGGCAGCACCGCGCTTGCCTTCCGCATGGACGATCAGGCGCAGCGACTTCTGGTTTCCAACGAGCCGGGCGACACGCTTGCTTTTATGGGCTGGCAGGTGGAGAGGCGCGCGGACCTTGAAGTATTTGCCGCTCGCCTGGAAAGGGCAGGCGTGCCGGTTCGCGCCGGGAGCCGGGAACTGTGCGATCGCCGTTTTGTCGGCTCGCTGATCTGGTTCGAGGACCCGGCAGGCAACCGCATCGAACTCTTTGCGGAGCCAATGCTGGCGACAGACCCGTTCGTGCCTGGACGACCCATCGACGGGTTCAAGACCGGACCCTATGGAATGGGGCACGCGGTGCTGCATGTCACGGCGATCGAGCGAATGTTGCCCTTCTACCGCGACGTTCTGGGTTTTCATGTCACGGATTATGGGCTCACGCCCTACCCACTCTATTTCTTCCACGTCAACGACCGACATCATTCCTTCGCGATGGTCGGCTCGGGCAAGGCGGGTTTCCATCATTTCATGGTCGAGTTCCAGAACCTCGACGATGTGGGGCAGGGGTTCGATCTCGCCCAGCAGCGCGACAACGGCGTCGCTTACACATTGGGGCGGCATACCAACGACTTCATGACCTCCTACTATGCCAACTCACCCTCCGGCTTCTTCGTGGAAAACGGCTGGGGCGGACGCATCATCGAGCAGGCGACCTGGGAACCGCACGAAACCTTCGATGGACCGAGTTTTTGGGGGCATGAGCGCCTTTATCTCACAGAAGAGGGCGGCCGTCGTCGCCTCCGCGAGATGCGGCTGGAGGCCGCCCGCAACGGGCGCCGAGCGCCACCGGTGGCAGATTGCCCGTGGCTCTATGGCGAATTGGCGCGTCAGGCATCCTGACACGCAACAAAAGACAAATGCGATGAGTGAAGACAGGGGAAGTAACATGACGACCCGAAACCACGACACCTGGGATGTCGCCATTATCGGCTACGGACCGACCGGTGCGACGCTTGCCAATCTGCTCGGCCAAAGCGGTCTGCGCGTGCTGGTGCTCGAGCGAGAGGCGGCGGCCTATCACCTGCCGCGCGCCGTGCATTTCGATGCCGAGGTCATGCGCGTATTCCAGACCATCGGCCTTGCCGATGAGGTCGAACCGACCACGATGTACCATCCTGGCATGCGGTTCGTGGACGCCGGAGGCAACCTGTTGCTCGATTGGCCGCGCCCGCTGGAGGCCGGGCCACAGGGCTGGAAAGCTGGCTATCGCTTTCACCAGCCGGATCTGGAGCGCATTCTGAGGGACGGGGTCGGTCGTTTCCCGAATGTCGATGTGCGCACCCGCTGCGAGGTTTTCGCCATCGAGGATCAGGGCTCGCATGTCGAACTGCGTTACGAGAACATGGCGCGGGGCAAGGTCGAGCGCGTTCAAGCTACCTATGTCGTCGGCTGTGATGGCGCTCGCTCGCTTGTCCGGCGCTACATCGAAACCGGCATGGAGGACTGCGGCTTCCATGAGCGTTGGCTGGTGATCGATCTCATCCTCAAGCAGCCTAAGCCTGAACTCGGCGATTTTTCCATCCAGTACTGCAATCCAGCACGGCCCGCCACTTATGTGCCGGTGCCCGGCATGCGTCGCCGTTGGGAAATCACCGTATTGCCGCACGAGGATTCCATTTCGATTGCCACGCCCGAGCGGGTCTGGGAACTGCTGGCCGACTGGATCACGCCCGACGAGGCGTTTCTGGAGCGAACTGCCGTCTACACCTTCCATTCCCTCATCGCCGACAAATGGCGTTCGGGGCGCTTGTTGCTCGCGGGCGATTCATGCCACCAGACGCCACCCTTCATGGGGCAGGGCATGTGCGCCGGCATTCGCGATGCCGTCAATCTTGGCTGGAAGCTGGCGTTCGCCGTCAAGGATGGCGATAGCGAAGCGCTGCTGGAGAGCTATGCCAGCGAGCGCCGTCCGAATGTGACAGAATATATCCGCACGGCCGTTCGCCTCGGCGGCCTCATCAATACCTGTGGCACCCAGGAAGCGCTCGCAACCGCCATGCGCTCTGAAGCGGGCGGGCCTGCCCTGATGAAGTCACTGACGGTTGGTCTGGGCGAGGGGCTCGGTTCCGGTCCACACGCCGGAATGCTGTTCCCGCAGCCGCGCCTCGGCAACGGCGCCCTGATGGACGACGTCATCGGTTATGCGCCTGTACTCATCATCGATGCCGACCAGAAAGCCACATTCGACGCGCCAGCCGGGCTCACAGTGCTGACGACTGACGACCTGGCGGACGGCAAGGCGCTTCTTAATACTTACGATGCCGTTGCCATTCTTGTCCGGCCCGACCGCTACATTCTCACAACTGCTCGCGATGCGGTCGATTTACCGAACATCATTCAGGCCGCGACCACCCTTTTCGGCCCACGCGGCCTAGCCCCGACCATGCCCAAACAGGAGAAGATCTCAGCATGAAACTTGCATCCTTCATCATCGGTGGAAAGCCCGGATACGGTCTCGTCAAGGATGACGGGATTGTCGATCTCACGCGTCGCTTTCCCGAGTGCGCCACGCTGCGTGACTTTCTTGCTGTCGGCCTTCAATCGAAGGCAGCCGCGCTGGCCGGGGAAGCCTCCGACTTCGGTCTCGATGCGATCACATTTGCGCCGACCATTCCGAATCCTGACAAGATTATCTGTGTTGGCCTCAACTATCATGCGCACGTCGAGGAAACCGGTCGCACGGTAACACCGAACCCGGTTCTGTTCGCCCGCTATGCCGGCAGCCAGATTGGACATGCCGAGCCACTCGTCAAGCCGCTTGAATCCGACGAGTTCGATTACGAAGGCGAACTGGCTGTCATCATCGGCAAGGAGGGGCGCCGGATTTCGGAGGACAAAGCACTGGACTACGTGGCTGGATATGCCTGCTACAACGACGGTTCGGTGCGCGACTGGCAGAAGCATACCGCCCAGTTCATGCCCGGCAAGACCTTCGCTGGAACCGGTGCCTTTGGCCCGTGGATGGTGACGTCGGACGAAATCGCTGATCCAACGAAACTTCGCCTTGTAACGCGCCTCAACGGTCACGTCATGCAGGATACCACAACGGATCTGCTGATCACCTCCATCCCGCGTCTGATAGCTTACTGCTCGACGATCCTGCCGCTGCTGCCGGGCGATGTGATCGTGTCCGGCACGCCGGGCGGTGTTGGTGCGCGCCGCACGCCGCCGGTCTGGATGAAGGATGGTGATGTCTGCGAGGTGGAAATCTCCGGTATCGGCATCCTGCGCAATCCTGTTGTTGCCGAACGCTGAGCTTGGGAAGCCCGGTCTCTCGGCCGGGCCTATCCCCTTTGCCATGCCGCGGGGTTATGGCATGACTTTCGCCATGAAACAGATATCCAGTTCACCGCCATCCGGGACAGGCGAAAGCGGTGTCCGCGCTCTTGTCCGCGGGCTTGCCGTTCTTCGTCATGTCAACATGGCTGGTGAGGCGCGCCCTGCCGAAATCGCCAAGGCCCTCGATATTCCGCGCCCGACTGTCTATCGTCTTCTCCAGACGCTGGAAGAGGAGGGCTATGTCGTCTTCTCTGCCTCCAACAACCGTGTTCGTGTAACGCGTTTGGCTGCCAGTCTGGGGGATGGCACGGCAACGACCTCGCTATTGTGCCAGGCAGCCGGTCCACTGTTTTCACAGTATGCACGGAAGGTCATCTGGCCGCTCGATCTCAGCGTCTATGACAATGCTGCGATGGTCATTCAGGAAACGACACATGGGCGCAGCCCGCTCTCCATAGATCGCGGGATGACCGGGTACCGCCTGCCGGTCCTGCGCACCTCATCCGGCAGGGCCTACCTTGCCTTCGTGGCAGATGAGGAGCGCGAACTGATCCTGCGTCATATCGAGAATCTCGGATTGCCCGAAGATAAGCCTTTCCTTGATCGCGCCTATCTCGCCAGCCTTCTGGTCGAGGCGCGCGCCAAGGGCTATGCTACCCGCGAGGCGGGTGAGTTCAGGCCGCATACATCATCGATTGCCGTGCCGGTTCGGATTGAGGAAACAACTGTTGCCTGCCTTTCCATGATCTGGATCCGCTCGGCCATGTCGATCCGTGAAGCCGCCCGATATGTCGAGATCCTGCAGGAGATTGCGACACGGATCGCAGGCAATGCCAAGCCCGGAGCCGGGGAAGGTTAAGTTCGATCAAGCGGCCTTTCCGCCAGTTCCCGCTGAATTGCTTCATCGACTGGTGTCTCGAAGCTGTTTACGATGAAGCCGAGCGTCGTGTAGAAGCCAACCGTCGCGATCACATCGAACAGGCCTTCCCTGCCAACAAGGCCGGTAACGGTTGCTATCGTTTCCGGTGCCAGGCTCTTGTTGAGCATCAGTTCATCGACGGCGCGTGAGAGCGTTGCGTCGTCCCGCTCCATCTGCTCGGGCGGGCCGGCAATGGATGCAATCCGGGCATCATCCATACCGCAGGCACGCGCTCGGCTGACATGATGCGCCCACTCATAGGGCGCGTTCATCTGATGCCCAGTCCGCAGGATGACGACTTCGCTGAATTGAGCACCCAGAGCATTTTTCACGACGATGTGGTCACGCAGGGGTGCCCAGGCATTCAGGAGGCGTGGGTGATGTGCCATCGTTCTGTAAACATTGAGGCGGCCGGCGAACCCGTCCTTCAGTTGCTCTGCTTCCTGTGGCCATGCGGCATCGGTTATCGGGGGAAAGGTGACGGGATTTGCTGTCATCAGGCGTTTCCTCAATGGGGAGCGTCAGCTCCGCCGCGCTGTGTGGCGGGAGTGTTCTGGTTTCAGCAGATCATGGCAAAAGGGCACTGTCGAGAATATCAATAAATGGATTTGTCGTTATCGGTCTTCGGAAACGGCAAACCAAAACCAGAGACGATTTCAGCGCTGGCGTGATCGCGGCCCCTCAAGGGGCCGCACCAACGCATTGTTCAACCAAGGTGACGTCGCTTCTCCGCAGCGTATCTGACTAGGGCAAGACCGCGGAAAATGCCGTGCATGAACTTGCCATAGGGCATTGTGACGAAGAAGCCGAGCACGAAGCCGAGGTGAAGGGCAAGCATGGTTCCCATCAGCGGCGTTGCCCGCAGGACAAGAAGGGCGAGCCCTGTCAGCCCGGTCAGGAACAGCATCAGGATGAACGCTACATCCATGCCCTTACGGCCTTCATCCATGAGTTGCGGGTCGCGCCGAAACTTTGCGGCCAACAAGCCGAGCGGCCCTATGGTGATGCCGATGCCGCCCAGCGTGCCGAGCACAACGGGAAGATCCCACCAGGGGTAGGGCGCATCGCGTCCGAGAGCGTAATGCCACACCGTGCCCACAGCGGTCGCCGCAAAGCAGAGCATGAAGCCGTAAAACGTCAGGTGATGGAAAAGCCGGCGATTATCGTCGGGCTTGTCACTCTCGTTCATGCAGCCAACGCCGCCGCCATCCAGATACTTCAACGTTGCAGCGTCATGCGCGCCGCCGGCAAGAGCTCTGGGATCGCGCAATGTTTCGGAGGGTTCCCCGATATCCCGCCAGAATTTGACACAGGATATGATGACGGCCAGAACCGACCAGAGGAAGGCGACCCCGAATATGGCCACCATCGTATTATGCGGCATGATCCGGTAGAAAGCGCCGGGACCGGAATGGGTCCCGAACAGGACGTCCGGGTCGTGCCAGACGGCAAAGCCGAAAAAGAACGCGGCAACGGAGAGCGAAGCAATCAGCGCCACCATCAGTCCGTTGCGGTGGAACATCGGCGCGAGAAAGCCGGGCCAGACATAGCGCGCATAACTATCGTTGCGAACCTCGGCTAGAACCTTTGGCACATTCACATTGAACTCGTGCGGCGGCGCGAACTGGCAATCGGAGTTGCACGCTCCGCAGTTATGGCAAAGGTTCGCGAGGTAGGTCAGGTCACCCGTTCCGAAAGCGCGACGCATTTCCATGGCGGGAAAGACGGCGCAAAGCCCCTCACAATAGCGGCATGAGTTGCAGACGGTCATAAGCCGTTCTGCTTCATCGAGGTGCGCCTGTTGGGTTTCGGTCACGGACCGGACATGGCTTGCGGCCGGCATGGCATTACCTGTTTGCATAATGGCTCGCTCCTTCTCCGGCGAGGCGACCGAAGACGCTGCCGATGGTCATTCCGATTCCCGCGGCATAGCCGCGCCCCAATACATTTCCGGCCATGATTTCGCCTGCGGCCCAGATGTTCTCGGCAGCGCCGCCGGTTGCCAGTTGCACGCGGGCCTCCTCATCCACCTCGACACCGAGATAGGTGAAGGTAATGCCGGGACGGACGGGATAGGCGTAGAACGGGCCGGTCCTGATCTGCCTTGCCCAATTGGTCTTGGGCGGCGTCAGTCCTTCCGTATGGCAACCATCCAGAATCTTGTCGTTGAACTCGCCCGGCTGAACCGCGGCGTTGAACGTTTCAACCGTTGTGCGCAGCGCGGCGGGATCAAGCTGGAGCTTAGCCGCCAGTTCCTCGATGGTGCCGCCGGTGACCGGTGGAAACAGCGATGGCATGAACAGTTCAAGCGACGGCGCATCGAAGATGATGTAGGCGATCTGATCGGGCTGGCTGGCAACCAGCCGCCCCCAGATGGCATAGCGCTTGGGCCAGATGTCTTCACCCTCATCGTAGAAGCGTTCGCAACGGTTGTTGACGACGATACCGAAGACGACGCAATCCAGCCGGGTGATAATGCCGCCATCGAACTTTGGCGCACGGGCATCAATGGCGACGGCATGGCACTGCGTCGGGTCGCCGATCTGTTTCATGCCTTTCGCAATCAACGTTCTTAACAGCGTCCCGCGATTGTAGGGGGTGCCGCGGATCAGGAAGTTGTCGGCGATGTCACCCCACCCTTCCTTGAGCCATTCGATATTCGCTTCGAAGCCACCGGCGGCGGCCACCAGGCTCCTGGCGGCCAGCCGGCGGGTTACGTCGGGCGTCTTCACCTGCGCTGCCACGAACCGGGAGCCATCCATCTCGATGTCCGTGACCTCGGCCTCATAGGTGATATGTACGCCCAGCTTCTCTGCCGTGCGATAGAGGGCATTCAGCATCGAACGCCCTCCGCCCAGGAAGAACGAGTTCGTCCGCCCGAGGCTCAGCGTGCCACCCAGCGAAGGCTGAAACCGCACGCCCTGTTCCGTGATCCAGTTCAGCATATCCTTGGACTTGCGGATCATCATGCGTGCGAGGGGCTGGTTTGTCTGCCCTTGCGTCACACGCATCAGATCATCGAAGAATTCTTCCTCGGTATAGGGACCGGACAGCGTTTCGGTCGCCGTATCATGGGCGCAGCGCATGTTGCGGGTGTGCCGCGTATTGCCACCGCGATAAAAGCGCGGTGCCTTTTCGAGGATAGCGACGCGCGCGCCGGCGCGACGTGCGGCGATGGCGGCACACAGCGCCGCATTGCCACCGCCTACGACAAGCACGTCGTAGGGATGGTCGAAGTTCACAGGCATTTCCATCTTAGAACACCCAGACACTTTCACGGGGGATTCGTATCGGCGCGGTCGCCAGATCGACCGGCCCTTCGGTCAGGACACGCAGCGAGTGTTCGCCGAGCCGGAAGACGTGCTCCCACTTCTCTCCCAGGAACATCGATGTCGACCGATGCATTTCAACTGTGTCCTCACCGGTTGAGGACGCAAGGCCCAACCGGTCCATGCGACAGACCGCCGTGCCGTCTTCGCCCGGTGATTTCGGCTGTCCCATGCGTCCGGTGACGCGCAAACCGTTACAGTCGATCGTCGCAAACCCTTCGCCCGCCTGGACGACCTTGCCGGACAGACGCACGTTGTTGCCGATGAAGTCGGCCGTGAACAGCGTTCTTGGGCGATTGTAGAGGTCTTCCGGACTGCCCTCCTGCGCAATGACGCCGCCGTTCAACAGCACGATACTGTCTGCAATCGCCAATGCTTCGATCTGGTCATGGGTCACGATAACGGCGGCACGTTCTTCCCGCGTGATGAGCTCCTTGAGGAAGGCACGGGCTTCATCGCGGAGTTTTGCGTCCAGATTGGACAGAGGTTCATCGAGGAGAAGCACTGCCGGCTCGTAGGCCAGCGACCGGGCGATGGCGACACGCTGCTGTTGCCCCCCCGAAAGCTGTGAGGGAAAGCGCTCCTGCAAATGGCCAAGCCCCAGAACCTCGCAAACCGTATTCACCTTGCGCTTGATTTCTGCATCGGCAACCTTGCGCAGCCGAAGGCCGTAGGCCACGTTCTCGAAGACCGTGCGATTGGGCCAGAGCGCGTAGGACTGGAACACGAAGCCCAGGCCACGCTTTTCCGCCGGCAGGTCCAGCTTGTTTTCACCGTCGAGAACGCGCTTTCCGGATACCGTGATCTGGCCCTTGTAGGCGCGTTCAAGGCCGGCGACCGTGCGCAGGAGCGTCGTCTTCCCCGAACCCGAGGGCCCCAGAAGGGCCGCGATCCGGCCTTTGTCGACGCTGAAGGATGCGCCCTTGAGGACCTCCACGGCACCATATTTCAAATGAATGTTTTCAACTACGAGTTCAGGCATCGAGACGCACTCCAAGGCGCAGGGCAAGCGCAATGCCGCCCGCGATGACAATGGTGTTGACGACGGCCAGCGATGAGGCCACGTCGATGTTTCCGCCGTTCCAGAGGCTGACGAGCATGGTGCCCATCACCTCGTTACCCTGACCCATCAGGAAAATGCCGGTCGAGTATTCACGGGCGTAAAGAAGGAAGGAGAGAAGCCACGCAGCCAGAAGGCCGTGCTTCGCCAATGGCAGGATCACGTCCTTTGCGACGCGGGCCTGTCCGGCACCGGTAACGTGGGCGGCTTCCTCCAGTTCGCGACCAACCTGACCGAACGAATTCGAAACAAGCCGGAGGCCGAATGGTAGCCAGACCAGCGTGTAGGCCACCCACATGGCGCCAAGGGATGCGACCCAGGGCTTTAGAACCGGTACGAAGAGGAAGATCCAGAACACGACCAGACCTGCGACAATTCCCGGCATGGCGCGCGGCAACAGAACGAGAAAGTCGAGCACCTTTGTGCTTTCGGAGCGGGAGCGATGGCTCGCCAATCCGATCAGGGCATAGACACACAGCGATGCAAAGCCGCCGACAAACGCCAGAATGAGCGTGTTGACGATCGATCTGCGGATGAGCGGCAGATCCGCCAGTTTGTGGTAATTGTCCAGTGTTAGGACATCGCGGATGGCGACGAGCGGTCCCCATGTGGTGACGACAGAGCGAAGCGCGACGCCCGAAAGCGGCAGAAGAACAACAGCATAAAGCCAGATCAGGACACCGGCGAAAGCCACCCACTTCCATTTGCCCAGGGGCACGAGATGTGAGCGTGTCGCCTTGCCGCCAATTGTGGAGTAGCGCTGCGCTGACTTCAGCATGCGTCGCTGCATGATGACGAGCGGCAGCGTGACCAGCATGATGAAGATCACCACGACGGCCATCATCTGATAGGCCGGACGACCGAGCAGGGTGTTGAACTTGTAAAGGTAGGTCGCCAGAACGAGACGGCCATCCTGATCGCCCAGAACATAGGGAAGTCCGAACAGTTCGAAGCCGAGAAAAGCGACCAGCACCGCACTGACCGCGATCGATGGCCACACAAGCGGAAGCGTGACTTTCGTTGCGACAGTCAAGGGAGAGCCGCCAGCAACGCGTGCCGCCTCCTCGAGATCCGACGGCACGGTGCGAAGGGCCGTGGAAACATAGATGTAGACATGCGGAACGTGGGTCAGGGCGACCACCAGAACCAGCATGGGCATGGAATAGACATTCCAGAAGGGGACGGCTCCGAAGAGCCGCTCCCACCACACAGACCAGAAGCCGGACGGCCCGATCGACACGATATAGCCGAAGGCCAGAACCATGGGCGACATGAACAGCGGCAGAAAGATTGCCGGTTCAATCCACTTTCGGCCGGGCATGTCCGTACGAACCATAAGGAACGCGAGCAATGACCCGAGAGGCACGGCAAACACAACCATGCCGATCGACAGGATCACCGTGTTTCGCAAGGCGCTCCAGAAGCCGGAGTCAGACAAGACAAAGCCATAGGTGTCCACGGTCGACTTGGCACGGACGCTGAAGAACGCGTCCGTCAGGAAACTTTGCCAGACAATCAGGCCGACTGGAGCCAGGATGAAAAGCGCCGCAGCCAGGACGACGCCGGTTCGCCAGAAATCGTTCCGCATCGGCTCACTTGCCCGCTTTCAACGCATCTGCCCACTTGCGGAAGAAGTTCATCCGCGGCATCGGCTGAATTGCATCCATGAGGTCGGGGCCAATGGCGACCGGCTTCAGAACGTTGCCATATTCGGCGGTCAGGCCGGCGATGGTGGCCTTGCCGGTCACATCAGGACGAATGGCGAAAAGGTGGGCCTCATTGCCGACGACGGTCTGGCCACGCTTCGACAGAAGATAATCGAGAAAGACTCTCGCGGCATTCGGGTGCTGGGCCTGCTGAGTTACAATCGCCAGGCGCGACAGGACGACCGTGTAGTCCTTGGGCACGACCACCTTGACGTTCGGATCGCGTTCCGCACGCAGATAGGCATAGGGGCCTATGATGTTGTACCCGATGGCGTGTTCGCCAGCGCTGATTTTCTCCAGCATCGTGCCGGTCGAGGTGTAGAACTTGGTATCAACAGCGCCGAAAGCCGTCACGAGTGGCCAGAGGTCGTCGCTGTTTTGGGCATCGGCGCTGACAGCAAAATAGCCAAGACCGGACCGTTCCGGGTCATAGGTGGCTACCTTGCCTTTCATGCGTTCCTTGTTCTCCTGCAGCCATTTGGCAAGAGACGCACGGGTATCGGGCATTTCACCGTAGGGAATGACCTTGCTGTTATAGACCATGACGACCGGCTCGTAAGTGATGCCGTAGATCTTGTCGCCCCAGTTTGACCATTCGGGCACGGCCGCCTTTTCCACCGACTGGTATTCCGCTGCGATGCCATCCTCAACCATCTGGAATTGCAGATCCATGGCCGACGACCACACCATGTCGGCCTTGAGCGCGCCGGCCGCAGCCTCGCTGCTGATCCGGCTGAAAAGGTCCGCCGCCTTGATCTCGATGTAATCGACACGGATCTTCGGGAACGCCTTCTGGAAATCCGCCAGGATCGGCTCAACCGCGGCATGTTCCGTGTTGGCATAAACCACAACCGAGCCCTCCGCTTCAGCTTTGGCAATGGTCTCAGCATAACCTGCCGGATAGCCGGCAGGTGTTTCTGCCAAGGCGAGACACGGGATCGTGGTGGCTATCAATGCCAGCAACGGCCGGCGCAGAGCCGGATGCTTCAAAAAACTCATCATTTCCTCCCTTGCGAAAGCGGGTCGAGACTGATCGTAGCTTTCGTATTTATTGAATATTATTGTGTACAATAAAATGCAATAAGATTCTGTTGGGCGCATTGGTGGTTTTTCGCGGTGAAGGGCATTATCTTGGCGCGTGTACGCAACAAGAGTTCCATTCATGAGCATTCACCCCGATTCGCCGGCCTCACGGCTGGCGCGCATTCTTCCGGTTGACGGCACGCAGGGTGCCGGTCTGGGAGATGTAATTTTTTCCGCATTGCGACAGGCGCTCCGCGACGGAACCTTCCAGCCGGGCGATCGATTGCGCGAAGAAGAGATTGCCGAGCATTTTTCTGTCAGTCGCACACCGGTTCGGGATGCGCTCCGCCGCATGTCCGAGCGCCGTCTGCTTGAAATATCCGGGGGACGGGGGATGATGATCCGCCGCCTGACCCGCGCCGAGGTGTTTGAGCTTTACGAAATGCGCGAAATCATGGAGGGCACAGCCGCCCGTTTTGCTGCAAAAAATGCATCGAGCACGGAGATCACGCTCCTGACCGATCTACAGGCCGCCTTCGAGACTGCCGACACCCCTCAGGAATGGGCGCGGATCAATAAACAGTTTCACGGTACGATCGCGGGGGCCGTGCGAAATCGCTTCTTTCACAGCCCGCTCGAAGAACTGCAGGATTTTCTTGCACTCTTGGGCTCAACGACATTTTCCGTCGCTGGACGCGCGGAACCGGCCGCGGATGAACACCGTCGGATTCTGGAGGCAATTGCCGCCCGAGATCCGGACGCGGCCGAGGCCGCCGCGCGTGACCATATCCGTAGCGCGCTGGTAAGCCGTTTGAAGATGCTTAACGATGCCGGCTAAAGCCGCGAGTGGCGCCTGAATAGATTTGGCGGCCAATCATTGGCCGCCTGGCAAGTTTTCGCCTTACGTTGTTCCGCGCCATTGAAGCGGGCCTGGCGCGGGCTCCTAATAGATGGCGCGCATAAGCGCTTCGTTCGGTGTCGCTACATTGGACGTGTCGATAATTTTGGACACCGAACGTTTTGCCCGGCAGAAGCGCATTCTGCCCGGCGCATAATTGAGGGCAATCCCGTTCAGGCAGCCGGTAAAGAGTGAGGCAAGCCGACCATGTGACGGGATGCGCCCGATACTATCTCCGGATCGTCAGAGGCTAACGATCGCGTCGATCTCGACAAGCGCGCCCTTCGGGAGTGCTGCAGCCTCGAAAGTCGTGCGGGCCGGGGCCACGTTCGGGAAGAACTCGGCATAGGCGGCGTTGACGGCGGCGAAACTGCCGAGATCCTTCAGAAGAACGGTCGTCTTCACCACTTTGGACAGGTCAGCGCCGGCGGCCTTGGCAATGGCCTCGATGTTGCGCAGCGACTGGCGGCATTGATCGACCGGATCATTGGAGATGAACGCGCCTGTCGCCGGATCGATCGGCAACTGTCCCGAAATGAAGAGAAGACCATTGGCAATGATCCCCTGCGAATAGGGGCCGATGGCGGCCGGAGCGTCTGTCGTGGTAATGGGCTGCATGTCTTGTCCTTTCAGGGCATTTTGAAACGGGTACGCGATGGCGGGCTGTTACTAAGGCAGTGTGAACTCGCCGTTGTCGAGGAAATGGTCGAGCATACGCCGGTAGGGGGTGATGTCGATGCGGTTTTGCTTCAGCCAGTTCGCGTTGTAGAACGTGTCGGCATAGCGTTGGCCGCTGTCGCAGATCAGTGACACGATGGAGCCGGAGCGGCCCTCTCGCATCATGGTCGCGGCAATCCAGCACAGGCCGAAGAAATTGGTGCCGGTGGAGCCACCGATCTGGCGGAACAGGCGCTCGGACAGCACATGCGCAGCCGCAATCGAGGCGGCATCCGGCACGCGGATCATGTGATCGATGACGCCTGGCACGAAGGAGGGCTCGACGCGCGGACGGCCGATGCCCTCGATGCGTGATCCCGACGCGGTTATCTGCATGTCGCCGGTGCGCCAAGCCTCGTAGAAGGCTGAGTTTTCGACGTCGACGACACAAAGCCGCGTTTCAAGGTTCTTGTAGCGGATGAAGCGGCCGAGCGTGGCGGAGGTGCCGCCGGTGCCCGCACTCATCACCAGCCAGTCCGGAACGGGGAACTCCTCGCCTTCCATCTGCCGGAAGATGCTGTCGGCCACGTTGTTATTGCCACGCCAGTCGGTCGCCCGCTCGGCATTGGTGAACTGGTCTAGGTAATAGCCACCCGTCTGCTCGGCAATGCGGATTGCCTCGTCATAGACATCCCCTGCGCGCTCGACGAAGTGGCACACACCGCCGAAACTCTGGATTGCCTCGATCTTCTGCCGGCTGGTGGAATGCGGCATCACGGCAATGAAGCGCAGGCCAAGCAGCTTGGCGAAATAGGCTTCACTGACGGCCGTCGAACCGGAAGATGCCTCGACCAGTGTCGTGGTCTGGCGGATCTTGCCATTGCAGATGCCGTAGAGGAAAAGCGAGCGCGCCAGCCGGTGCTTGAGGCTGCCGGTCGGGTGGGTGCTCTCGTCCTTCAGATAGATCGAAATACCTTTCAAGCCGGGAAACAGCGGCTTGAGCAGGTGTGTATCCGCCGAGCGGCGACCATCGCCCTGCAGCAGGGCGATAGCGGAGCGGGACCAGGCCCTTTCGGCGCAATCCGGCAATAGGGAGAGCGGCGGGCAGGCGGTTGCCTGGCCCGTTGAATTCGAATTTTGCATGTGTCCTTCTCCGGCCTTGCTATGACGGCCTTCGGTTTCGGCTTCAGCTCTTCAGAGCGGCAGCCTTTGGCGCACGAGTTCGCACCAGTAGGAGCATCCCCATGCAATGGCCTCGTCATTGAAGTCATAGGCCGGGTGATGGAGATTGGCGCTTTCGCCGTTGCCGATGTTGATCATGGCACCGGGAACCTCGTTCAGCATGAAGGCGAAGTCCTCGCCGCCCAGCGTCGGCGGCATGTCGCGACCCACCCGGCCAACACCTGCCACCGCCTCGGCCGCAACGGCAGCAAACTCGGTTTCCTGCCCGTGATTGACGGTCACGGGGTAGTGGCGGGAATAATCGAGCTTGCCCTTGGCGCCGAAGGCGGCGGCAATGCCCGCGACCGCCTGCTGAAGTCGGGCTTCGACGTGGTCGCGCACGCTGTCGCGCAGGGTGCGGACAGTGCCGGTCAGCCGCAGCGACTGCGGAATAACGTTGAACGCATCGCCGCCATGGATGGTTGTGATGGAGATCACCGCAGAATCCATCGGGTCGATGGTGCGGGCCGTGATGGTCTGGATGGCCTGGATGAGGGCCGCGGCCACCGGAACCGGATCAATGGTCTGGTGCGGCGAGGCGGCATGACCGCCGACGCCCTCGATTTCGATGTCGATCATGTCGACCGAGCCCATGATCGGGCCGGGCGCGATAATGAACTCGCCGACCGGCAGGTTTGGGCGGTTGTGCATGCCGTAGACTTCATGGACCGGCCAGCGCTTGAAGAGGCCGTCCTCGATCATGGCGCGGGCACCCGCACCCCCTTCCTCAGCCGGCTGGAAAATCAGTACGACCTTGCCGTCGAAGGCGCGGCTCTGGGCAAGGCCAATGGCGGCGCCAAGCAGCATGGCGGTGTGGCCGTCATGGCCGCAGGCATGCATCTTGCCCGGTGTCTTCGAGGCCCAGGGCTTGCCCGTCGCTTCCAGAATGGGCAGCGCGTCCATATCCGAGCGCAGGCCAATCACGCGGCCCGACGTATTGGACTTGCCGTTAATGACGGCGACGACGCCCGTCTTGCCGATGCCTTCCACCACCTCGTCGCAGCCGGCCGCGCGCAGCGCCTTTGCGACTTCCGCCGCAGTACGCGGCAGATCGTAAAGCAGCTCCGGGTTACTGTGGAGGTCGCGGCGGAAAGCGACCAACTGGTCCAGGTGTCCGGACACCCAATTATCGACGGCCATTTCGAGTTTCCTTTTTACTTGGTGGCGTGCGAGCCGGCTTCCGGCTCCATGCGATAGCGGAAGTCACAATGGCTGGCCCCGCCCATGATGGTCTGGGTGCGGGTCATCTTCATGTCGGAGTTATAGCCGATGCAGAAGTCGCCATCGCGGTTGCACGAGAGCAGGTGGCCGATCCGGCCAAGCCCCATCTCGCGGTACATTTCGGCGTACCGACAGCGCAGCACGTTGAATTCCAGCTTCTCCGCTGAGGTTTCGATGGTTTCGATTTTCAGCGCGTCATCCTTGGTCCAGAGCGGCAGAATGTCGGCGAAGTCCTTGAAATCCGGCTTGTGGCCCAGCGCCTCGGCAAAGCCCCGGCCCTGATCGATGGCGGAGCGGCTGACGGCGGTCCCGATCACCGCATCGGCCTCTTCGGCGCCCGAACGCGCTTCAATAACCTCGTGAACGTGCTTCAGAATCTGTGCCTCGATGCGGCGGCGCTCGAGAATGGGCATGTCTTTCATGGTTCGTGCCTTCCGTTCAGGGTTTCAGTTCCATTTTGTCCTGACGGCGAAGCCAGGCGAGATAGGTCGGTGCAATGCGCCGGGCGATGCTGTGGAAGGGCAGCGGTGCGGGCTCCGAAACCGGCAGGGCAAGCGTGGAGATCGCGGCACCCGAAACGGCGCGCGCCATTTCCCGGCCGAGCGAAACCGCCAGCGCCACACCGCGCCCGTTGCAGCCGATCCATGCCCAGCCATCGGGACCGAGATTGTGGACGCGCGGAAACCGGTCCCAGGTCATGCCGATGTAACCGCTCCAAACATGTGTCATCTCCGGCTTGCCAAGTGCGGGGAAGGCTTCGGCCAGATTGGCGGCGGCCTTCTGTGCCACGCGGCGGCTCACATCGTGCGAACCGAGCACGACCCCGCCGGTGATCAGCCGGTTACGCGCGTCATAGCGGAAGAAGCGCAGGTCGCCGCGCGTATCCGATACGGCCTGACGGCCCGGCAGGATGGTGGCGCGCAGATTATCGGACACCGGCGGCGTCGACATCTGCCAGGAAAGCACAGGCACGATGCTGCGGGCCAACCGGCTGGCGAGGGAAGGCACGATTTCGCCGGTATAGGCATTGGTGCACAGAAGGAAATTCTTCGCAGTGACGGACCCCTTGGCGGTCGTCACCACCCAGCCGGTGCCCGTGCGCTGCCAACCTGTTGCGGGACTTGCCTCGTAAATCGTTGCGCCGTGCTTTTCGGCGGCTTTGGCAAAGCCCCTCGCCAGCGCCAGCGGATTGACGTGCCCACCGGTGGGGTTGAACATGCCTCCATACCAGAAATCCGAGCCGAGCAGCGCCTGCGTCTCGTCACGATCGAGCAGGCTGGCGGGAAAGCCAAAGCGGTTCCAGGCATCGACCCGGCGCTTGGAAAGTTTGACGCGCCCCGGCGAGTGGGCCGGCTGGAACCAGCCGGTCTGTTCCGCCTCGGCCTGCATCTCCTCCTCTCGCACCAGATCGAACAGCACGCTGGCGCTGTTGCCTATGAGCCGGGCGAAGCGTTCGCCGGGTTCGCCGTAGCGCTTGGCGATCGCGTCCGGTTCGGCGGCGGTCATGGTGGGAATAACCTGGCCGTTATTGCGGCCCGAAGCACCCCAGCCGACGGCCATGGCCTCAAGCAGCACGACCTTCTGACCGGAACGGGCCAGATGCAGGGCGGCTGACAGGCCTGTCAGGCCGCCACCGACGATGACGGTATCGGCACTGACTGTACCGGTGAGCGGCGGCATCTGCGTGCGGGGCGGGGCGGTTTCGGCCCATAGGGATTTCGGGAAAACCGCAGGTGTGATGGTTTCTATCATGGCAATCGGTCCTTGGCCGGTCAGGCAACGCTCAGAACGGGCGGTTCCCAACCCCTTCCGGGAATGGAATCGAGCAGCGAGCGCGTGTAGGGATGTTGCGGATCGGCGAAGACGCGTGCGGTCGGACCGGCCTCGACGATTTCGCCTTTCGACATGACGATCACCTTGTCGCAAAGCTGTGCGGCGACACGAAGGTCATGGGTTACGAACAGAAGCGAGAGATGCAGCCGGTCGCGCAGGTCGGCCAGAAGCCGCAGCACCTGTGCCTGAACCGAGACGTCGAGCGCCGAAACCGGCTCGTCGGCCACGATCACGCGCGGCTCCATTGCCAGTGCCCGGGCAATGCCGATGCGTTGGCGCTGACCGCCGGAAAACTCGTGCGGATAGCGGTTTGCCGCGGCCGCCGGCAGTTCCACCAGCGACAGAAGCTCACGCGCCCGGGCATAGGCGGTTTCACGGGGCACCCCCTGAATGATCGGCCCCTGCGCGATCAGCTCCACCACCCGGCGGCGCGGGTTGAGCGATGCCATGGGGTCCTGGAACACCATCTGGATGTCCTTGCGCAGTGCGCGCAATTCGGCCTTGGAGGCGGAGATGATGTCACGGCCATCGATGCTGACTTCACCGGAATCGGCTTCGAGAAGCCGGGTCACGATACGGGACACGGTGGTCTTACCGGAACCGCTTTCCCCGACGACGCCGAGCGTTTCGCCGCGGCGAAGCTCAAAGGTCAGATCCTTGACCGCGATCACCGGGTTGCGTTTGCCGGAGAGGAAACCGCCGCGCGCGGCGAAGGTCTTGCGCAACGCCTTTGCCTCCAGAACGACCGGTTCCTTTGACATCGCCTTTTCCGGCGGCGGTGTGAGTGCCGGCACGGCGGCGATCAGCTTGCGGGTGTAGGGGTGCTGCGGATTGTTGAGGATCTGGTCGGCCGGGCCCTGTTCGACCAGTTCGCCGAGGCTCAGCACCGCAATGCGGTCGGCGATCTCGGCCACCACGCCGAAATCGTGGGTGATGAACAGGATGCCAGTACCGTGAAGCTGCTGCAACTCCTTGATGAGTTTCAGGATCTGCTTTTGCGTCGTCACGTCGAGCGCTGTCGTCGGCTCATCGGCGATGATGAGACGTGGCTTGAGCACAAGGGCCATGGCAATCATTACGCGCTGACGCTGGCCACCGGAAATCTGGTGCGGATAAGCGTTGTAGGCCGAGGCGGGGTCCGGAATGTGGACGTCGGTCAGGATTTCGATGGCGCGGGCCTTGCGTTCGGCCTTGTTCAGTCTGGTGTGGAGCCGCAGCACCTCATCGATCTGCCAGCCCACTGTCTTTTGCGGGTTAAGCGCCGTCATCGGCTCCTGGAAGATCATGGCGATGCGGTCGCCGCGCACGTCGCGCATCTGTCGCTCCGAAAGGGAGAGGAGATCCGTACCGTCGAGGCTGATCGAACCCTTGGAGACATGCACATGCGGTTCGGGCAGAAGGCGCATGGCGGCGCTGGCCGCCAGCGACTTTCCAGAGCCGCTTTCGCCTACGAGGCAGACGATTTCGCCTTCGCCGACGGTGAGGTTGAAATCCCAAAGTGCGTGAGGGCGGTCGCCCCCGGCCGGAAGGCTGATCTGCAGATCGCGAATGTCGAGAATGGTCTTGCGTTCGCCGGTCATTTCTTCTGCCTCGGATTGAGCGCGTCGTTGAGACCTTCGCCCATGAGGCTGAAGGAAAGCACGGTGAGAAGGATGGCCATGCCGGGAATGACGGAACAGAACCAGGCGGTGCGCAGCACCGCGCGACCCTGACCGATCATATTGCCCCAGCTTGCGTAGTTGGGGTCGCCAAGCCCGAGGAAGGCAAGCGCGCTTTCCATGAGGATCGCGGTGGCCATGACGACGGAGGCGAAGACAATGACGGGCGGCAGCGCATTGGGCAGGATCTCACGAAAAATGATGGAGATATCGCTGACCCCGAGATTGCGTGCCGCATCCACGAATTCCCGTTTGCGCAGAGACATGAACTCGGCACGCACCATGCGGGCCGGCGCTGTCCACGACACGACGCCAATGGCAATCACGATATTCTCGATGCTGGAGCCGAAGATGGCGACCAGCGTCAGCAGCAATACGAAGCTCGGAATGGTCTGAAAGGCTTCGGTCACGCGCATCAGAGCTCCATCCACGCGGCCGCCGAAGTAGCCGGCGACAGCGCCGATGACGATGCCGATAGCAATCGAAATGATGGTGGCGACCACACCGATGGCGAGCGAGATACGGGCCCCGTGAAAGATGCCCGACATGATGTCACGGCCGAGCTGGTCCGTACCCCAGGGATTTTCGGCAACGGAGAGCGGCGCGGTCAGCGGCGTTCCGGCAAGGCGCAACGGATCACCGGGGGTAACGACATCGGCCAGCGCCGCCATCAGCACGACGATGATGAAGAGGGCAAGGCCGAGCACGGCGGCGCGGTTGCGGCGAAAGCGGCGCCACAGAACGAGGCTGCGCGGAGGGGCAGGCGGGGTGAGAATGGTGTCGGGAATGCTCATTTGAGTTCGATCCTCGGGTCGAGCCAGGCATAGACGAGGTCGGTCAGGACGTTGACGATGACGACGATGACGGAGCTGAGCGCAACGATGCCCATGAGCATGTTGAGATCGCGCTTGATCACCGACGTGTAGGCAAGTTGTCCAAGACCCGGCAGCGAGAAAATCGTTTCGATGACGACCGAGCCCCCGAGAACCGTTGAGAATTGCAGGCCAAGAAGCGTCACCACCGGAAGCAATGCATTGCGCATCACATGGTGAACCATCAGTCGGAAATCGCCCGCGCCCTTGGCGCGCGCCGTCCGGACGAAATCGAGATCCATGACCTCAAGAACACTGGTGCGCATCAGGCGCATGTAGAAGGCGAGGTAGATGAGTGACAGCGCGGCGGTGGGCATGACGAGGTGGCGCGCCACGTCTATGACATCGGCCCAACCGGTCTTGAACGCGCCGATGGTACGGATGCCACCGACCGGCAGCCAGCCGAGCTTGACCGAGAAAACGAGGATCATCAGCAGGCTGAGAAAGAAGGACGGCATGGCATAGAAGACGAGGCCAAGCGTCGAGATCACATTGTCGGTCAACGAATAGGCGCGCCGCGCGGCAAAGGCACCAAGCGTGATGCCGAAGACGAAGGCCACAGTCAACGAGGCGACCATCAGCAGCATGGTATTGCCGAGGCGGGCCATGAGCACGGTCAGCACCGGCTGTTCGTAGACATAGGACCAGCCGAAATCCAGTTGCGCGAGCTTCATGAGATAGCGCCAAAGCTGAACGAAGACGGATTCATCCAGGCCGTACTCGGCGCGCAGGCGGGCGACAAAGGCAGGATCTGCGCCGCCCATGTCTCCGACAAGAGCGTCGACGGTATCGCCGGGCGCCATCTTGATCAGCAGGAAGCTGCCGACCATGATCAGAAGCATGATCGGGATCGCCTGTAAAATGCGGCGCAGCGCATAGGTCAGAAGAGGAGGGATGTGAATGCTCATGTCACCATGCTTCCGTTAGGGGGGTGCCGGGGCGTGGGAAGCGCCCCGGCCGGGCGCCTTACTCTTCAAGCCACAGGTCATACCAGCTGGAGCTATCCCAGCGCGGCGTGTTGTGGTGGTTCTTGAGCTTCTTGCTGGTGATACCGAGGAACGGATGCTCGATGGCGAAGATGACCGGAAGATCCGTCATTTCGAGTTTCTGAACCTGATGGTAGAGATCCGCACGCTTGGCCGGGTCGAGTTCGCCGGCGGCGGCGTCGATCAGTGCATCCATCTTGTCGGACTTGTAATCGAACTGGTTCGACCATGCCGTGCCCACCGGAGCGCCCGAGCGTAGCCACACAGTGGTGGAGACGGCGGGGTCGGCGCGGAACTGGTGCCAGCCGTTCGCCGTATCGAAATCGTGGTCGCGATAGACGCCGTTCAGGAAGCCCGGTGCGTCGTTGGTGACGATTTCGACGCTGATACCGATCTGCTTCATGGCCTGGGCGAAATATTCGGCCCAAAGCTGCGTGTACTCGCCCCACGGCGCCGGACGATGCTTCAGCTTGAAGCGAATGCCGTTGGCGTCGGGCTTGTAGCCGGCTTCGTCGAGGAGGGCCTTGGCCTTTTCGACGTCATAGGGATAGGTCTGCACGTCGTCCGTGTAATTGATGCCGCCTGCGCTCGGGATCGGGCCGCGACCGGGCTTGCCATAACCGCGCATGATGGTCTTCAGGGCGAAGTCGATATTGAGGCCGTGATAGATGGCCTGACGGACACGCAGGTCCGCCAGGATCGGGTTGCGCAGGTTGAACTCGACGGTGGAGTGGGCGACGTTGTTCTCGAAGCCCTTCGGGCCCATGTCGAAGCGGTCGTCCTTACCAAGACGTTCCATGTCTTCCATGGAAATGCCGTTAAAACCGGATTCGTGGATTTCACCTGCCTCGATCGCTGCCGCTGCTGCGGCCTTGTCCGGGATGAAGCGCCAGATCACACGATCGAGGTAGGGATACTGCTTGCCGCGCCAGTAGTCCTCGTTGCGCTCGCCGATAATGTACTGGCCGCGCTCGTATTCCACGAACTTGAACGGGCCGGTGCCAACGGGCTTCTGGTTATAGGGGTTCTTCAGAATGTCCGTGCCTTCGTAAAGGTGCTTCGGCACGGGATGGCCGAGGTCCGGCATGGCGGCAACGAGCAGTTCCAGCGGCATCGGTTTGGAGTAGCGGAACACGGCCGTGTAGGGATCTGTGCAATCCACTGCATCGAGATTGGCCTGAAGCGTCGTGGAATAGTTGAGAAGCTTCTTCCACAGGTTCATGGCCGTGAAGGAAACGTCGTCGCAGGTGAACGGCTTGCCGTCATGCCACTTGACGCCTTCGCGCAGCTTGAAAGTGATGGCTTTGCCGTCTTCCGAGGAAGACCAACTGGTGGCCAGCACGCCGACATAACCATCATAGGTCTTGTCGATCAGCGGCTCCATGAACTTGCCGGTGATCTGGTAGACACCGGTGGAGGCGCGCAGCGCCGGGTTGAGCACACCCTGCTCGGAAGCCATATGGATGATGGCTGTGCCGCCACGCCTGGGCTCTTCCGCCTGCACTGCGGTGGTGGCGATGATTACAGATACAGCTCCGCCGAGCAGCGAAAGCTGCTTTTTCGAGACTATCATTTCGTACCCCTCTGGTTAGGAAATCCGCACTCGATCTCTTGCCGGGTTGCGAACGAGGTAAATTGTTCGCCGAGACGGACTTTCATGTCAATACCATTCTAAAAAAAGCAAGATTTCTGCACTATGTATCTCTTCTTGACGGGATTTCGTAGATATATATGTTCATATTTATTGCCGTTCGTAGATAATTTAACTAGGAGCGGACCTCGGAGGGAAAGATATGAAAACTGAACAAAACGCAAAACCGCATCCCGTCACTGGCATCGACCACATCATGTATCTCGTCGGCGATCTGGAGGCCGCCGCCAAACGCTTTGAAGCGCTTGGTTTCACACTGTCGCCGCGCGGCGTTCACAGCCCGCATATGGGCAGCGCCAACTACACCATGGTGTTTCCGGAAGACTATCTCGAGCTTTTGGGGATATTGGCCGAAACGCCGCAAAATGTCGACAAGCGCGCGAAGCTTTCAAAGCGCGGCGACAGCATGACCGCGATAGCCTGCCGTATAGGCGATGCGCACGCCGCCCGCGCAGCGCTCACCGAACGCGGTATTGCCACTACCGATGTTCTGGAATTCTCGCGCCCATTGCCGCTGCCCGATGGTGGTTCGGGCATGGCGGCTTTTGCCGTCACTGTCTTTGACGCAAAAGAGGTTCCTCGTGGCGAGATGTTCATGTGCAACCACAAGACGCGCGACATGGTCTGGCGTCCCGAACTGATGAAGCATCCGAACACCGCCAGGGCCATGGCCGGCATCATCGTCGCGTCCGCAACGCCGACCGAAACGGCAACAGAATATGCTCGGCTTTTTGCCGGCGCCAGTGTCGCGGAAACCCCGAACGGCGCCACCGTCGTAACCGGCAAAAACTCTGCTGCCATCATCTGCATGACGCCCGATGCGGTTGTCGCCCGGTATGCACCACTCTCCTCCGAGGCCATCCTCCACGGCGATTTCGCCGCGTTGCAGATCGAGGTCGCCGACCTCACAGCGACCCGTTCTCTTTTGAACGAAAAAGGTGTGAAGTTTCATGAAACTGCTGACAAGAACGGCATTTTCGTGTCGCCGTCCGATGCTGCCGGCAATGTGCTGGAGTTTGTCGCAAGATGACAACAGGCTTCGACGCGATCGACCGCAAGATCCTGGATCTTTTGCAACGTCGCGACCGGCCTGTCAGCGAAATCGCCGACGAGGTCGGCTTGTCGCAGACACCCTGTTGGCGGCGTATCCGGCGCATGGAAGAGGCGGGCGTCATCCGCGAAAGAGTGACGCTTGTCGACCCGAAGAAGGCCGGCGTACCCATGATCGTGTTTATCGCGATCACCGCGCCGCGTCATGAAATGGCATGGCTGATGCGTTTCCGCGAGCTGATCGAAGACATACCACAGATTGTGGAAGCTTACCGCCTGACGGGGACTGTCGATTACATTCTGAAAGTCATGGTCCCTGACGTGGGGGCGTTCGACCAGGTCTACAAGAGCATGATCGAACGGCTCGAATTCTCGCAGATCAATTCCTCAATCTCGATGGAGGAATTGAAGTTCACGACGGCGGTTCCGACCAACTATCTCTAGGCGATCGCGTCCCTCGTGCTTTATCTCGCAATAGAGCCGGAGCCCGCCACCATGCGGGCTCCGGATTTGCAACGCAGATCAGGATCGGCCGGCAACTTTGCCGCCAAAGGCCTGCACCACCCTCTGGCCGAGCGACCGTGCCGGTGACGCTGGCTCCGACGGCGCGCGCCGAGAATCGGAGGCGCTTTCGTCAATCCTGAACTGTGCGATCAGCGCGTTCAGGGCCGCCGCTTCCCTCGCCAGACTGTGGCTGGCTGCCGTGCTCTGTTCGACCATAGCTGCATTCTGTTGCGTGCTCTGGTCCATAAGGTTCACTGCGCTGTTGATTTCCTGGATGCCATGCGCCTGTTCGCGCGACGAAACGACGATGGCAGCTACCAGACTGTTGATCTGTGTGACCTCCTCGACAATCGTCTCCAGCGAGCGGCCGGTATCATCCACGAGCGCGACCCCGCGCCGAACCTGATCGCCCGAGGCGACAATGAGCGCTTTGATCTCCTTTGCGGCCGTTGCGGAGCGTTGTGCAAGTTCGCGCACCTCCGACGCCACCACCGCAAAGCCCTTACCGGCCTCACCAGCACGCGCGGCCTCAACACCGGCATTGAGCGCCAGAAGGTTGGTCTGGAACGCGATTTCGTCGATTACACCGATAATGTTCGAAATCTCCACCGAAGACCGCTCGATGTGCTTCATGGCGGCCACGGCATTGCGCACCACTTCGCCGGCATTTTCGGCACCATGGCGCGTCCGGTCGACAAGCGTGCCAGCCTCCTCGGCCCGGCGGGCAGAATCCTGGACGGTGGTGGTGATTTCCTCAATGGCTGCCGCCGTCTCTTCAAGGGAAGCGGCCTGCTGTTCCGTGCGCCGGGAAAGATCGTCGGCTGCGGAGCGGATCTCGTTGGCGCCACTATCGATGGCGCGGGCATTCTTTGCCACGTCCCCCAGCGCAACCTGCAGCTTGGACACGGAATTGTTGAAATCCATCCGCAAGCTGTCGAGATGTGAAACGAACGGTGTCGTCAGCCGGTAGGCGACATCGCCGTCTGCAAGCCTGGTGAGGCCGTTCGCCAACTGGTCGACAACGAACTGGTTGTCGGCTGCTTCTTTGGCCTTTTCTGCCTCACGCCGGAGCCGTTCTTCCTCCATCACGGAACGGTTGGCTTCCGCGCCCGCTTCCATCTCTATTTTTGCAATGGCATTGCTGCGGAAGACCGATACCGTCTTCGCCATCGTGCCGATTTCATCGGCGCGGTTCTGGTCCGGCACCTCTAGAGATACATCGCCATCAGCAAGTCGCTGCATGGCACCAGTCATGCGATTGATGGGGTTGGAAATACTGCGAGCCACCAGCCACATGATCGCCACGCCCGCAAGAGCAACCACCGCCGAGACGAGGAGCTGCATGTAGGTGTTGGTCGTATCGCGTGCGGCGAGTTCCTGATCAAGCTCCATGGCTTCGGCCATGGCTACCGGTTTGGAAACAGAAATCACGACCGACCACGGGGTCTTCGTACGCCCGATCTGGATCGGTGCCGTCGCAGTAAATGCCTGGGGGCTCAGCTCGACCTGTCCGCCGGCTGCATTGGTGGCGTCAATGATGCCCACAAGCTCGGGGCGTCCTTTGTCGAACCGCTCTCCAATGGCTTCCGGCCGCTCGCTGGAGGCGACGACCAGACCCATGTGGCTGATGATTTCCACGGAGGCCTTGCCTCCATACATGGAGTCCCGTACCCGGGTGGCCAGCTTCTGCACGAAGGACAGATCGAAATCGGCCCCCACGACGCCCTGAAATTTACCGTCGACGGTGACTGGCACCGACATGGTGGCCAGATAGACGTTCTTGCCCTGGACGATATAGGGAAGGGGATCGAGAATGCTCTCTCCGCGGCCTTCCTGGGGGCCTATGTACCAGCCTCCCTTCATCACGCCATTCGGATGGAGATCCCTGCTCGAGTATTCGACAAGGGGCTGGAGTGCGATATTGCCGGCTGTGTCACGCGTCCAGTAAGGCAGGAAGCGCCCCGTCGCGTCCGAGCCCATTGCCCGGTTATCGCGAAACTCGTTGTCACGGCCGTCAAGCGCGTTCGGCTCCCACGCCGAATAGGTGCCGTTGAAGCCGGGATTGTCCTTTAGGACATTCAAAAGCACCGCGTTCAATTGTTCGCGCCGCAAGGTGGCCGGAGCACCCTTGCCTGTGTCGCTTTCGGCGACGATCTCGAACGTGCGGGCCATGGTGCGCGCCGTGTCAAAGGCGCCGTTCAGCGTCGCCTCGATCACGCCGGCCTGTGCCGAGGCCAGTGTCAGAAGCTTGTCCTTCGTAAGGTCTTCCGTCAGTTGCCTGACGTTATCCGCAACGAATACTTGGCTCCTTGATGAAGCCACGACGCTGTATACAACCAGAGCGCCAGTAACTGCGACCATACTGAGGCCAGACAGTATCGCAATCTTTTGTCGTATCGATCTGAATTCCATAATGTCCCCACTCTTATTCACTTCGACAGAGGTCGAAACGATTGAAACCGAGTTCATTACGGAGGCTGTTTCTTTCGCGAAGGATAATCGGTTAACAGCGGCCCTGTTAACTGTAACAACTTTGCTACAAAAATGGAAATGGCTGTTTCAACGGACCCGCGTTACACGGGGCCGTCGACGATAATGATGGAGCGCTCCAGCGAACATTCCCCGATCTATGCGTCAATCCGATAGGCATCGCGCAACATGGCGGCGGTGATGAAGGAACGGGTGTCGCCGCTGATCACAATCTCCCCGCCCGCTGTCACCATCTATGGATGCGGGAGAGAAGGGCGTGATTGAGATCATCGAGTGCAATCAGGACGATCATGCCGGCTTTCGCGGCAAGCGCGGAAACGACGCCCAGCACCTCGATCTGGCAGTGCAGGTCAAATGCAGAGGTCTGTTCATCCGTCAACAACACTTTGGGCTTGCGCGCAAGCGCCTGTGCCAGCGCCACTAGCTGTCGCTGGCCTCCGGAAAGTTCTCCAAGCCCTCGGAAGGCGAGATGATCGATCTTTCGATAATTATATTCTCTGTCTCCTTGAACTACCAAGGATCACGTCGGCTTTCGGCCTAATTCTCCCTTGCAGGGCATTCTGCCGCTAGCCGAATGGCGTAAGTTGACAAGACAATCAACCACTTACCCGGGAGGAAAAAGAGAAAACTATCAAAACGCAAGACCTTGTGGGGAAAACCCTTGTCGTTTGCGGGCTATTCCCAAATCGAAAATAGCGCCGTTCAGCCCTACCATCGGATGTGAGAAATCAGGATAAGGCATCGTGTCATGGAAGAAAAAACAAGCAAGGGTATGAAGCGGCTTGGAACCGTTGCAGCGATGGCCGCCGTTCTCGCCGCCGGCGTTGCCATCTGGATGGCCGTCCCCCCGAAGATCACGGCAAAGGAACCGGATTTCGGTGCAAGTATCGATCCGGCATTGATCCGGCGCGGAAAATACGTCGCGCAGCTTGGCGATTGCGTGGCCTGTCATACCGAAAAGGGCGGGGCGGAAATGGCTGGCGGCCTAGCGCTCGAAACGCCGATGGGCACGATCTGGTCCACCAATATCACGCCCGACCCCAAGACCGGTATCGGCGGTTGGACCTTTGGCGAATTCGACCGTGCCATGCGCAAGGGCGTGGCGGCGGATGGTCATAATCTCTACCCCGCAATGCCCTATCCGTCCTATGCCAAGATCAGCGAAGAGGACATGACAGCCCTTTGGGCCTATCTCACCAAGGGCCTGCAACCCGTGGAGAAGGCAAACCGGATGGCGGCGATGAACTTCCCGTTCAACCTGCGCTTCGGCCTGTCCTACTGGAACGCCGTATTCGTCGATGGCACGCCCTTCGTTCCCAACCGGAGTAAGGACGAAGTGTGGAACCGAGGTGCCTATCTGGTTCAGAGCCTCGGCCATTGCGGCGCCTGCCACACCCCGCGGGGCGTCGGCTTCAACGAAGTAGCCATGACGGAAAAGGGTAAGAGCGGCGAGCAGTTCCTGGCAGGGGCTAAGGTGGAGAATTGGCACGCCGTCGAACTGCGGGATCTCTGGACTGTGGAAGATACTGTCCAGCTTCTAAAGACAGGCCAGAATCGGTTTGCCACCGCGTCCGGTTCGATGACAGATGTCATCCTTCACTCAACGCAGAACTTCACGGATGACGATCTGGTCGCCATGGCAACCTATCTGAAGTCGCTGCCTTCGAAGAATGTGAAGCCGGTTCCGCCCAAACCGGTCTATACCAGTGCGCCGGAAACCGCATTCAATACTACGGGTGGCCTTGGCTATACGCAGTTCTGCAATGATTGTCACAGGCAGGATGGCACTGGCGTGAAGGGCATTTTCCCGCCACTTGCAGGCAATCCGACGGTGGCTTCGAAAGATCCCGCCACCCTTATCCACATCACGCTGACGGGTTGGGAGACGGCCGCTACCGATGCTCATCCGCGCACCTACACCATGCCTGCCTTCGCGCGGTTGCATGACAAGGAGATCGCCGACATCCTCAGCTACGTCCGCGAAAACTGGGGCGGCGGTGCACCCGCTATCAACGAAGCACAAGTTGCCGAAGCGCGCAGGTATCTCGACCCGAAGATCGATGCCTCCACTTTCGAAACGCCGCGTTTGGCCGGCCTGCTCGACGAACCGAACAAGGACCAACTCGTCCTCGGTATGAGACTCAACTCGGAAACGAACAAGCTTCTGCCCGATCATGTGGGTAACGACCTCAATTGTACCTCCTGCCACCTCAATGCCGGCACAGTTGCAGATGGCTCGCCCTATGTTGGCGTTTCGGCCTTTTTCCCGAGCTACGCGTCCCGAGCGGGCAAGGAAATCACCATGATCGACCGCATCAATGGTTGCTTCCGCCGCTCTATGAACGGCCAGCCGTTGAAGCCGGAATCGAAGGAGATGGTCGCCATGCTCGCCTATTTCGACTGGATGAAGGGCGAGACGAAGCCGGAAGACAAAGTAGAAGGCCGTGGTGTCGGCAAGATCGATCCCGGACTGAAGCCCGACCCGGCCAATGGTGAAAAAATCTATGCTGCCCAATGTGCCGTCTGCCATGGGGCCGATGGCGAGGGCCTCAAGGATGCTGTCGGCCGTGTCGTTTATCCCGCACTCTGGGGCGACCGTTCGTTCAATATAGGTGCCGGCATGGCCCGCACCTATACGGCGGCGGCTTTCGTCAAGCGTAATATGCCGATTGGCTTCCACGAGCAATTTCCGCTTGGACAGGGTGGCCTGTCGGATCAGGAAGCGCTTGATGTCGCGGAGTATTTCAGCCACAAGCCGCGACCCGACTTCCCGGACAAAGTCAAGGACTGGCCGAACGGCGGTAAGCCCAAGGATGCCCGTTACTGATCCCCCATTCGGGTATTCCTGTGAAGACCGGCCGCATCCCCCGGCCGGCCTTTCGTTTTGCCAGCCGCTACCGACTCTGCCATTTTCGCCGTCATGATCCGCTTTCTGTTCGTATTCGCCCTCGGCCTGACCTCCGCTCTGCCTTCCGCGCAGGCGCGCGCTGTACGGATTGCCGTGCTTGCCTTTCAGGGATCCGAGCGGGCGGCCAAGGATTTCGAACCGACGATCGCCCATCTCGGACGCACCCTGCCTGATCATGATTTTACCATGGTGCCGCTGGATCTCGCCGGCATCGTCAGCGCGGTTGAGGAACGGACGGTCGATTTTGTCATCACCAATCCCGGCGAATATGTCGATCTCGAATCCCGCTTTGGTGTGACCCGCCTTGCCACGCTGGAAAGCCGCGATCATACCGTGCCAACCGACACGGTCGGCTCCACTGTTATCGTGCCCAATCGCCCCAGTCACGCGAAGACGTTCTTCGATCTTCACGGCATGCGCCTTGCCGTCGTCGCGGCGGATGCCTTCGGTGGCTGGCAGGTCATCTGGCGGGAGATGGACGAGGATGGCATGCCGGCCTCACGGCTCGCCGCGATGGTGGAGACCGGTTTTCCCATGGAAAGCGTCATCGAGGCGGTGCGGACCGGGCGGGCTGACGCTGGAGTGCTGCGTACCTGCCTTCTGGAAGACGACATCGCCGCCGGACGCGTGAAGCCGGATGAATTTGCCGTGGTAGCAGAACGGATGGCACCCGGATTTCCCTGTCGTCTGTCCTCGCGGCTTTATCCGGACTGGCCCTTCGCGCGGCTGGCCGGTGCATCGCCCGATCTCGCCAAGGCCGTTACGGCAAGCCTTCTGACCATGGCGCCGGTCGATGGCCGCGCCTGGACCGCACCGCAGGACTACACCTCCGTCCACACCCTGTTCCGCCACCTAAAGATCGGCCCTTACGAGTATCTCTCCCATTCCACGCTGACAGGTTTCGTGCGGGCCAACTGGCACTGGTTTCTCGCGGCCGGGCTCGGTGTCGTATGGTGGCTCATTCACGTTGCGCGAGTGGAAACGCTGGTCAGGCGTCGCACAGCGGAACTGACCAGCGAAATTCAGGAACGCGAAAAGGCAGAACGGACAGCCCGCACCCACCGCGAAGAGCGTGATCAGTTCTCCCGTCTCGGCATTCTGGGTGAAATGGCCTCCAATATTGCTCACGAACTCAATCAGCCGCTTGCCGCCATCACCAATTATGCCGAGGGCATGACCCGGCTGATCGATGCCGGGCGCGCCGACCCCGCCCTCTTGCGTGATGGCGCGCGCGGCATTGCGGGCCAAGCCGAACGAGCGGGTATCATCATTCACCGCATTCGCTCCTTCGTGCGTCGTCGCAAGATCTGTCGCGAATGTCTTGACATAAACGAGGTTATTCGCGAAACGCTTGTCCTGTTTGAGGGGCCGGCGACCCGCAGCGGCGTACCGCTGCACGTCCATTTCGCAGCGCACCTGCCCCATTTCGTTGGCGACCGGACAGAGATCGAGCAGGTGCTTCTCAACCTGTTGCAGAACGGGCTCGACGCCATGAGAGAGGCTCGTCAGCGTGCCCTTGGCATCGGCGTTGCCACGTCACTGTGCTGCGACATGATCGAGGTTACCGTGCGCGATCACGGAACGGGTCTCACTCCGGAAGTGGAGAACCATTTGTTTGAAACCTTTTTTACCACCAAGCCACAGGGGCTGGGGCTTGGTCTTTCCATCTGCCGCACCATCATCGAGAACCATGGCGGACGGCTGTGGGCAACGAACGAAGCTGAAGGCGGCTTGACCATGCACTTTGCTTTGCCCGCTTCCGAAGGGGAAGCCCAATGAGCGAGACCGATCCGCCGCTGGTATTAATTGTGGATGATGACGAGGCAATGCGCCGTTCCATGGCTTTTCTCTTTGCGTCAGTCGGGTTGGAAGCAAAGATTTTCGCTTCCGCAGCCGAATTGCTGGCGGCGCTTCCGGCCGAGGATGCGCTGCGTCCCGGTGCAATGGTGCTGGATGTGCGTATGCCTGGCATGAGTGGGTTGGAGCTTCAGCGCCATCTGGCTGATCGCGCCTTTCCGCTGCCGGCGTTGATTGTCACCGGCCATGGCGACGTGCCGATGGCGGTGGAAGCGCTGAAAGCCGGCGCCTTCGATTTCATCGAGAAGCCGTTCAAGGAACAGCGCCTGCTGGATACTGTTACCGCCGCAATCCGCGTTTCGGAGGAAAGCCTGTCGCGCAATACCCGCCGCCGCGCCATTGAAGAGCGGCTCGGGCGGCTTGGGCGCCGCGAACAGGAAGTGCTGGTGGGAATACTAGCCGGCAAGGCCAACAAGGTCATCGCCTATGAATTGGATCTCTCAATCAAGACGATCGAGGCGTATCGGGCTTCGGTCATGGCTAAGATGAAAGCTGGCTCAGTGGCGGAGCTTGCGTTGATGGTTAGTTCCCTTGACGGTCATGATCTGCGGTAGTTGATTGCGCACCCATGATCGGCCCGCCAATTCCTTTATAGGGCAGGGGCAACATCGGCACCGCGCTAAACGTGGTTGGAATGGCGACCGGGACAGGGTAGAGAGCGGCAGTGCCCTGACGCATTCGAGAGACGAGGACATGACACGTATTCTACCGTTTCGCGACCTCCTGACCTATGTAAAGCTGGCACGTCGGGCGATTTTCAGACGCGGGAGTGAAATCGGCCTGATGGTCTGTGCCTGCGCGGTTGGCGTGGCGGCCGGGTTTACCGTCAGCGCGATGAGTTGGCTTTCGAAAACCCTGCACAGCGTGGTTTTCGGAATCGCGCATGGTGATTGGTTGAGTTCTTCCACGCTCGTCAACAAACCCGCCCTTTTGCTTGGGCCGATGGCGGGTGGTGCCCTGCTTGGGTTCGTCCTGTTCGTTCTCTCACGGTTGAGAACCCGGTCAATCGTTGACCCCATCGAGGCCAACGCACTTTATGGCGGCAAACTGTCGATGACGGACAGTGTAATCGTTGCCGTCCAGAACCTGATTTCCAACGGGTTCGGGGCATCCGTCGGATTGGAGGCGGGTTATACCCAGATGTCCTCGGGTATCGCCTCCAAACTGGGCACGAAGCTTTCGCTCCGCCGGGAGGACATGCGCATTCTCGTCGGATGCGGCGCATCCGGTGCGATAGCAGCGGCCTTCAACGCGCCCCTTGCCGGCGCATTCTACGCATTCGAACTGATCATCGGCACCTATAGTGTCGTTGCCCTTGCGCCAGTCGTGATTGCGGCAATCGTTGCGACGTTTGTCGCCCGCAGTTTTACCGGCGAGACCTTTCTTATCGAGGTGGGCGCAATCGGTCCGGTCGGGCCGTGGGATTTTCTGCCGGCAATCCTGCTTGGGATCGGCTGCGCATTGATCGGTATCGTCATCATGAAAGGCGTTTCGGCAACAGAGCAATTCGCCCATCGCAGTTCGGTCGCCGTGCCACTTCGACCGGTATTGGGCGGCCTCGTGGTCGGCCTTTTCGCGATGATAACGCCTCAGATCATGTCCGCCGGCCACGGCTCGCTTCATCTCAACCTGTCCAGCGATACCGCATTGTTTCCACTGATCATCCTCTTTCTGCTGAAATCGGGTGCTTCCGCCATTTCCATCGGCTCGGGTTTCAGGGGCGGTCTTTTCTTTGCGTCACTGTTCATGGGATCGCTGCTTGGGAAAATTTTTGCGCATCTGCTTGGTTTTGCGATTGAAACCGGGGTCACACCAAATGTCTTTGCGGTGATCGGCATGAGTTCGCTCGCCGTCGCGATCATTGGTGGTCCACTGACGATGACGTTTCTCGCGCTTGAGATTACCGGAGATTACCCGATCACGACGCTGGTTCTGGCGGCCGTCATAACCTCCTCCGTCGTTGTCCGGCATCGCTTCGGCTATTCGTTCGCCACCTGGCGCTTTCATTTACGCGGGGAGGGCATTCGCAGCGCCCATGATGTCGGCTGGATCAACACGCTCACTGTCGGCCGTATGATGCGTGCCGATATCAGGACCGCCGACGACAGCCGGACAGTTACGCAGTTGCGAGAAGCCTTTCCGCTCGGCTCAACCCAGCGTATTATTCTGATCGACAAGGACGGACGCTATCAAGGGATCGTCTTGGTCGCGGAACTTCACGCCGACGAGCGCCTCGATGCCGTTGACCGACTGCCGGCCGAACTGGTGCACCATCGTGATGATTTCCTGACACCATCGATGAACGCGCATCAGGCAATGAAGGTTTTCGAAACGGCCCAGAGCGAAGCGCTTGCTGTGCTCGACAATCCCACCAGCCGTCAGGTCAAGGGACAGCTCTCCGAAAGCCACACCTTGCGTCGTTACAGCGAGGAGGTTGAGCGGCATCGCCGGGCAACGCTCGGCGATGTCTTCTAGATGTTTACTGTCTTGGCCGGCATCGCTCCCGGCGGCTGCGCTCAGGAGCGCGCGGCCCGAACTGCCGCCAGCTTTTCCTTGCAAGGTTGAGAGATGCTGGAAGCATTCTGTTGCAGGCATTGTGCCAACCGACCGCCGCCGGGCTGCACGCCCGCGCAAAGCTTGCGCAAGTCGGCCTCGCAGACTGTACGGATTTCCATAAGCTGCTGACGGCTGAGTTGCTGGGCATGGGCCATGGTTGCAAGCAATGTGAAGGTTGTAACGATCAAAAGGCGCATGAGGATCTCCGGTTTCGGGAAGGGGGCGCGGACGAGCCATGTCGCAGGGGTAGAAGCTCGTCCGCTTTCGGCGCGGCGGGCGCCGAAATGGGATGGTGGGATAGCGGCAGATGACCTCAGCCGTGCGACAGGCGTGGTATGCGTGCAGCTTCAAGCTGGGCGGGTGTCAGCGCAGCGCGCAATGCCGTGATTGCCTGTTTCAACGCGGTGGCCTTTGTCGCATAGTCCGCCAGTGCGTCGGCCACCGCCTCCGCGCGGGCGAAGGCTTCCGGTCCCCTGGGGTCTTCATCCGCGTCGCCGATGAGATCGAGCATGGCCTCGCGCTCGGGCACCAGCGCCAGCAGCGCGGTGGTGTAGGCCCGCCAGGCGTCCTTTTGATCGGACCGGATGCCGATGGCGGTTTCCTGCGTGGCCAACATGCCCGCCAACCGGAAGCGGATAAGCTTGCCGCTATAGTGACGGCGAACGGCGTCCAGCCGGGCGCCAAAGTCATCGCCGCCACTTGTGCCTCGCGCTCGCCAATCGCCGCTGGCGACATCCGTCTGGGCCGGAGCGGTGGCTGCGGCATCCTGCGCGCGTGCGACGAGCGGCAGGCTCGCGATTGAGATCATGCCGGCGGCAATGGAAACGATGATCCGCTTTTTCACGGCTTCCTCCTGTGTTCTTGATGACAACAGGATGGAGGTCGCACTTTTCGCCGGAATGTACCGGCTGTTTGAAAATGTAGCATTTTGTTGCCGTTTCACACGGGTGTGAAACGCGGCAGCACCAGTTCCACCAGCCCGCCGTGCCGGGCATTTCCAAGCCTGATCGAGCCGCCATGCGCCTCGATCAGCGTGCGGGCAACGGCAAGCCCCAGCCCTGCTCCACCGGTCGCGCGGGCGCGGGAGGGCTCTGCCCGCACGAACGGTTCCAGCAGCATTTCGGCGTCCTGCGCCGAAAAGCCCGGCCCCTCATCGGCAATCAGCACATGCAGCGTGTGGCTATCGACAGTCAGGGAAACGCGTGCGCTGCGCCCGTATTTCACGGCATTGTCGACGATATTGCCGATGACGCGCCGAAGCGCCAGCCGGTCGCCGATCATCCACGCCTCCGCATCGAAGAGGAAGGGTTCCAGCACCACCGGCTGTCCGGCCCGGCGATAGTCCGCCATTTCGCCGCGCAGGAATTCCGCCAGATCCAGCATTTCTTCCTCCAGAGCGCCCACTCCCGCGCGGGAAGTAAGAAGCGCGTTGTCGAGCAGGTCGATCATGTCGGTGATGTCGGCGGTGGCGCGCTCTCGCTCGGCCGCATCGGGTAAGCGCTCGAGACGGAGCCGCAGGCGGGTGGCGAAACTGCGCACATCGTGCTGAATGCCGCCGATCAATGCCATGCGCGAGCGTGTCATAACGCGAAGACGGCTTTGCAGATGTTCGAACGCACGCATCAACGCCCGAATTTCCGGTGTGCTGGCGCGGATCGCGGGCAGGGGAACGGGTTCCCCGGAAGGGTCCATAGCATCCACGGCAGCGGCAAGCCGCGTCAACGGCCGGATTTCCCGATGCAGGAGAAAGAAGGCTATCGCGCCGAACAGCGTGCCGACGAGGCCGGCCCCCATGCCGGCGGGCAAGCCGTAAAATGTAACGATGAACGGGGTGCGTGCCTCGACGAGAAGGACCTGCCCATCAGTAAGCGTAACCTGAAAGGACAGTGGACGGGCGGCGCGCTGGAGAAGGCGGGGCCGGGCGACGGTTTCGGGCTCGTCCAAAAAACGGATCGACAGCAATCGGGCGCCGAGCAAAGCACGGTAGGACGCAAAGTCACTTTCGTCGCGCATCTCGGTTGCGCCGTTCGATGAGGCCGCGGATGGCAGAAGCGACACGGCGAGCATGGAGGACTGAAGCGCCTCCAGCACCAGCGGGCGCTGCGTCGGCGGCGTCGTATCGATCAGTGTGGCGATGGCCTTCAACTGTTCGGCAGGCAGGCGGGTCGCGGTGTGAGAAAGATCGTTTGTCCAGTAGAACAACGCAATCATCGTTACCCAAAGCGCCAGAAGAACACTCGCGCCGATGGCGATGAAGCGCGCGGCAAGCCCGAACCCCATCTAGGGCACCTGCTTTACGGGCACGGTGAGAAGATAGCCGCCATTGCGGATGGTGTTGATGAGATTGGCGCCGGAGCCCAGCCCATCGAGCTTTTTGCGCAAACGCGAGACCAGAATGTCCACTGTGCGATCAAAGGGATCGGCGTTGCGGCCGTGGGTCCAGTCGAGGATCTGGTCACGGGACAGAACCCGCCGCGGGCGCAGGACAAAACAGGCGAGCAGCTCGAATTCGGCGCTGGTCAGCGGCACCAGTTCGCCGTCTTCACTCGTCAATTGGCGGGCGTCGAGATCGGCGACGAAGCGGTCGAAAGCGAAGCGACGGGTCACGGCCTGGGCCGGGCGGGTGGAGGCGCGGCGTAAAAGTGCGCGGATGCGGGCCAGCAGTTCCCGCGGCCCGAAGGGTTTGACGACATAGTCGTCGGCGCCGATTTCAAGGCCGACAACCCGGTCCGTCTCATCGCCCTTGGCCGTCAGCATCAGGATCGGCACGTCGCCTCCGGCGCGCAGTCGCCTGCAGATCGACAGGCCATCTTCGCCGGGCAGCATCAGATCGAGCACGATCAGATCGGGCTGGAGGCGCGATAGGACGTCATCCATCCCGCGCCCGTCCTCGGCCAATTCCACGGCAAAGCCCTCGCGCCCGAGGAAATCACCCACCAACCGGCGGATTTCCGCGTCGTCGTCTACAACCAGAATTGTTTTCACATGCTGTTCCATGGCCTCAGGACGCCATTTCACGCGCGGAAAATCAACCGAAAACGGAGGCTTTTACAAAACGATACAAAGCGGAAATCACCCTCAACATCATGACATTACCGGTTCAAGTGGCAGCAAACATCGCGCTGCACTTTGATGATGCTGGCGATCAGGAAAGCGCCGGCGGGACATTCGATCGAGGATCATGATCATGACCAGAACATTCACCTTCGCCCTGATAGCCGGCGTTCTCGCTCTGGCATCCGTGGCCGATGCCAACGCCTTTTCTCGGAGCGGTTCCGTCACCGGACCCTATGGCGGCACGGGCAGTGTCTCCGCCAGCGGTGGCTGTAGTGGCGGCACTTGCTCCCGAACCGTCAAGCGCACAGGGCCCTATGGCGGAAGCATTTCCCGTTCGGGATCGGTCAGTTGCAGTTCGGGCGCCTGCTCGGGCACGCGCACCACAACAGGTCCAAACGGCCGCAGCATCGTGCGAAGCGGCAGCATCTCGCGATGATGCCTTGGCGCCCGGCGGGACACACCCATCGGGCGTCTCTCCCTCATTCAGGAAAAGAAGCCGTGTCCGTATTGCCGTTGCATGACAGGCCAGACGCCATTACCGAAGCGCAGGCAGCCCCGCGTATTGATGCGAGAGCGGATACGCAACCGGTGGAAGAGAAACCGGAACGCGTTTTCAAACGCCCTCCATCGCGCCCGAAACGGTTGGACAGGACCCTTCTGGTGGGGGCCGTTTTGGCCGTCGCGGCCTGCGTCAGCGTTCTTGCCCTGCGTTACGCCGTGCCTCACACGGTGGATCTTCTCACGGTTACGTCATCCCGTTTCCAGCCGGAACTGTCCGGCCCCGGTGTTCTGGATGCGACGGTACGGGCCAATGTCGGTTCAAGCCTGCAGGGTATTGTCACCGCACTTCCCTTTGATCGCAATGATGTTGTGACTACGGGCGATGTGATCGCCGAAATCGGCGCACACGACCTGAGCGCCGGGCGCGATGCCGCCCTTGCATCTCGTGAAGCCGCCCGCAAGGCGGTGGAGGCGACCGCCGCCGATGTCACACGGATGCAGGCAACGCTTGAAAACGCCCGCCGGACCCTTGCCCGGCAAAGTGAACTGCTCCGCTCCGGGGTCGGCACCCAATCCGCCTATGAAGGCGCGCAGACGACGGTGCGTCAGGCAGAGGCCGATCTGGCCAAGGCCGGCTCAGCGCTCTTACAGGCCGAAGCGCAGGATGCGGCGGCGGCGGCGAATGTCGTGGCAAGCCAGGCCTTGCTCGACAAGTCGGTGATCCGCGCGCCCATTGACGGCGTCGTTGTATCCCGCACACTCAATCCCGGCGATGTCGCTTCACCGTCCAGCGTCATCATGACCATTGTCGATCCAGCCAGCATCGTTTTGTCGGCTCGCTTCGATGAAAGTGTGATCGCCCGGCTTGAACCGGGGCAGATGGCAACGATCCGTTTTGGCGGTAATGGCGAAGCGCTCTATCGCGGCACGGTGCGACGCATTGCCCGTGAAGTCGATCAGGAAACGCGGGAATTTACGGTCGATATAGCCCCGGTACGCCTGCCGCCAAACTGGGCGCTTGGCCAGCGCGGCACAGCCGTCATCGATCTTGGCGAAGTGCCTGGTGTTCTGGCCGTACCGGTTGCCAGTATCGCCCGGCGCGATGGCCATGCCGGTGTCTGGGTGGAAAGCGAAGGGCGTGCTGTCTGGCGCTTCGTTGATCTCGGCCGCATCGGCGGCACCAATGTCGAGGTGCTGCGCGGCCTCGCAACCGGCGATACGATTCTGCTGTCGCCAGAGGACGCGTTTACCTGGATGCGGATCGCAAGCAGGGAGCGCACACCGTGAACCTTGGCCTCAAGGATGTTCATCACAATCTCGGGCGCTTTATCATGACAGCGGCGGGCGTGGCCTTTCTGGTCACGGCCTCCATCGGCATGATCGGTCTTTATCGCGGCATCGTGGCCGATGCATTGCTGGTGATCGAAAGCATAGGCGCTGATCTCTGGGTGGTGCAGGGCGGTCGTTCCGGACCGTTTTCGGAAAGTTCGGCCATAGCCTCCGATATGGACCGGCGGGTGGAGGGCGTGGCGGGTGTGGCCACCGTGCGACGTTTCGTGCAGATCAGCCAGCAATTCGAGCATGAGGGGCGAAGCCACCGCGCTTCGTTGACGGGGCTCGATTACCCGCTCGACAACGGCGCGTGGGTGCCGCTGGTGGCTGGCCGCCATCTCAAGAGCGGCCATTTCGAGGCAATTGCCGACAGGAGTATCGGCCTCGTGCTTGGCGAACGGGTGCGTCTCGGTCTGGATGAGTTCACCATCGTCGGTCTGACGCGCGGCATGGTCGACATGGGTGGTGACGGGCTTTTATTCGTTACCGTCAATGATGCCGCCAGCATTGCGCAGCGGCGCACCAGCGAGGAAGTCCTGCTGGCCCGCAGCACCGCCGGCCGGTCTGGTCAGGGCAGCCTGTCCGGCAGTTCGGTGGCGCAGGATAGCAAGATCGCCGCCGTCCTCGTCACGCTGAACCCTGCCGCCGATGTTGCATCTGTGCGCCGCGCAATCATGGCCTGGGGCGATGCCAATGTGCTGAGCCGGGCGGAACAGCAAAGTCTGTTGCTCGATCAGCGCCTCTGGCGGCTGCGCGTCCAGATCCTTGCCTTCACGTCTGTTCTTCTGGTCGTCATGGCCATCGTCATCTCGCTTATCATCTACATGCTGACAATGGAAAAGCGTCACCAGATCGCCATGCTGAAACTCATCGGCGCGCGTAACCGCGTCATCGTCGCCATGATTGTGGAACAGGCTTATCTCATCGGTGCGGGTGGTCTGGCGCTGGGGCTTGTTCTTGCAAACATCATCTTTCCCTATTTTCCGCGGCGTGTGGTGATCGATCCCGGCGATATCGCCCAGCTCGGGGCGGCGATGGCGGTGATCTGCGGCTTTGCGAGTTTTCTCGGCATTTCGCGGGCACTCAAGGTGCGCGCGCAGGAGGTGCTGTCGTGAAAGGGGAACCGGTTCTCCGCGTGCGCGATGCCCGCCGACACTATGTCAGCGGCGACAGCGTGGTGCGGGCGCTTGATGGCGTTTCCTTCGAAATAAACCCCGGAGAGGTGGTGGGCATCCTTGGGCCAAGCGGTTCGGGCAAGAGCACACTTCTGCTGATCGCAGGCCTTCTGGAGCCGCCAACGGCTGGCGAGGTCTTCATTCGTGACCGCTGTGTGTCGTCCGTCGGGGCCGATCTCGATAGCCTGCGCGATTTTCGCCGCGACAATATCGGCTTCGTCTTCCAGAAGGCCAATCTCATTCCCTTTCTCAGTGCGGTTGAGAATGTGGCACTCGCACTGGAAATCGACGATGTGCCTTCCCGCCCGGCCCGCGCCTATGCCGAGCATCTGCTGGAAAGTGTCGATCTGGCCCACCGGATCGATAATCTGCCAACGCGCCTTTCGGGTGGTGAACAGCAACGTGTGGCAGTGGCGCGCGCCCTTGCCAACGATCCCGCGCTGATCCTCGCCGATGAGCCGACGGCTGCGCTCGACAGCGTTCGGGGCCGGCAGGTGATCGGACTGTTCCGTCAGATTGCCGATACGCGACAGGCGGCGGTTGCGGTTGTTACGCATGACCCGCGTGTTCTCGATCTTTTCGACCGTACAATCGAGCTGCGGGATGGGCGTATCGTTGCCGAAAAGCCACTTTCGGCGGACGGAAACAATTCGCTACAAAATGCAACGGCTGCGCAAGATCGCAGCCAATGAACCCCTCCATCTTCATTTGCATGTTCACCGCCGCAAGGGGCGGCAAGCTGATGGAGATTTCAATGTTCAGGAAGATTTTGGCACTATCGCGCTTGAAGCAATTAGTGTGTTCGGCGCTGGCCGTATTTGTACTCCTTGCTGCCGGCGCATCGGTTGCATCGGCGGCCACCGTTGCGGTTGCGACCGGAAACGTCAACCTTCGGGCTGGGCCTTCAACTACCTATCCCGTGGTTACGGTGGTGCCTGCGGGTGCACGCATCACCACGCATGGCTGCCTTTCCGGCTATAGCTGGTGCGACATCGCTTTCGGCGGCACGCGCGGCTGGGTGTCTGCCACTTATATCCAGGTCGTCTACAAAGGTGGACCAGTGGTGTTGACGCCAGCGGTCGCACCGTCGGTGGGCGTTGTAATCATCCCCTATAACCGTACCTACTGGGACACCCACTATCCCGCCTATCCGTGGTATGGTGCTTGGGGACGCTATTACCGGCACCATGCCGTCGCACCGCCGCCGCGCATCGCCTCGCATGAGCGGTCCGTGACCTGCGCTGACGGCAGTTGCACGGCGACACGATCCACGACCGGGATCTATGGTGGCTCGACCGGCCAGACGCGCACATGCACTGGCGGGATGTGCACAGCAACCCGTCAGACGGTCGGCCCGAACGGTAACTCGGCCTCACGGGTACGCACCTGTAGCGCCACCGACCGCTCATGCAGCGTTACACGCACCGGGCCACGTGGCGCCACCGCCACCGGCACGCGCTTCTTCAACCGCTGACTGCCTTGGAGGCGAACATGCGCCTGAACCTGACGATCAGCTTCGCGCTCGTTCTCGCCGCGTTCGTTCTCCTCTTCGGCCCGTCTCTTCCCGCCAAACATGAGGGAAGAATGACGGGCTCGGCGGCTGTCTTGAGGGCCGACCGGCCCGTCGCCGAAATCTGCCTGCCAGATACCGCCAGCAAGACCTGTGCGGCGCTGTTCCTTGATGAGGACGGCTACGAACTGTGCCTGCGCGATGGAGCAAAGGGCCGGGTGCGATGCTTGAACGAGTTTGGCGATGCCGACCGCGACCCCGAGCATCAAACCGACAGTCTGCGCACCCCGTGGTCCATTGCCCTTTGAACCCCTAGCGGTCAAAGGGCATTCTTCCTTCTCTCACATCATTACCTCGCTATGCGCCCTGCCCACCGGCTGTTGTGCGCGGGCTCTGTGCAGGCGGAAATGTCAAGATTTCCGCCGCATCGTCGCTCGCTCTACGAAGCGAAGATGCGGCAAAAACACGGGCCGGAAACATTGGTCGCCGAAGGTGATCAAGGACATACGCGCCGCCGCGCACAAGCTCCACTTCGCCGATGACAAAATCCCAATCCTGCTTGAAGCGCCGCGCTGCGGAAACAGCATCGCCGCGATCTGCCGCCGGAAGCTTCACGAAGCCCAGCCGTCAAATCCGTCCTGTGGATCCGACAAAATAAAAACACTTGCATACAAATATATACTGTGGTTCTTTTTGTGTCGCCGGATGCCAAAGGTACCGGGAAAATTCCTCGTAGAAAGGATAGAACTATGAACGTTCAGAGGAGAACTTTTCTTGGTGGCGCCGGGGCACTTCTGGCCGCGGCATCACTGTTTCAGGGCGCACGGGTGCTTGCGGCGGAACGGGATGGCACGCTGACAATCGCTTTTGCCAGCGAGACGTCTTCTGTCGATCCTCACTGGCATATTGTCACCGCCAACAGTTCCGTATCCCAGCATATTTTCGACCGCCTGGTTCATCTCGATGCCACACAGACACCGGTTCCGGGACTGGCGACGGCATGGAAATCCGTTGATGACAATACCTGGGAGTTCGTCCTCCGCGAAGGCGTGACCTTTCATGACGGTGCGCCGCTGACGGTCGAGGATGTAATTTTCAGCTACGAGCGCGCTCAGAACGTGCCGGGGGCGATTTTCAATCTCCGGGCCTATCTCGGGGACAAGACCTTTGAAAAGGTCGATGAAAAGACGCTACGCGTTCGCACTCAGCAGTCAAACCCGCTGGTTCCGATTGAACTCTCAACGACCGCGATCATTTCACGCCGGATTGGTGAAGGCGCCACGAGTGCCGACTACAACAGCGGCAAGGCAGCGATCGGAACCGGACCCTTCAAGTTTGTTGAATATGTCCCCGGTGCGCGGATTGTCATGGAGCGCCATGATGCCTACTGGGGCGCAAAGCCCGAGTGGCGCAAGGTCGTCATCCAGCCTATCGCCGTCGGCGGATCACGCGTTGCGGCGTTGCAGGCGGGCGATGTCGACATGATCGATAGCGTTCCTCCCGCCGATATCGCGCATTTGGAAAGCGCGGCTGGCGTCGCACTGGAACGCGGTGTCGCCAACAGGATGATTTTCCTGAGTTTCGATCAGGGACGCAAGGTCTCGCCGTTCGTGCGGGGCAAGGATGGCAGCGAAATCCCGAATCCGTTCCTCGATCTGCGTGTCCGCCAGGCCATCAATCTTGCGATTGACAAGAAAGCGATCGCGGCCCGAATTCTGGAAGGTAACGGTCAAGCGGCCGAGCAGCTCGTTCCCCCCGGTATTTTCGGGCACAATGCCGGGATCAAGCTGGTGGAGCCGGATATCGCCAAGGCGAAGGCACTGCTGGCGGAAGCTGGCCTTCCTGATGGCTTCAGGGTCACGCTCCATGGGCCGAATGACCGGTTCATTCGCGATACGGCCGTTGTCCAGGCTGTGGCACAGATGCTCACCCGCATAGGCATCGCGACGGAAGTGGAGACGATGCCGGGGACTGTTTTCTACAAGCGCGCATCCGGTGGCGGTCCGGAAGATGGCTCGGAATTCAGCTTCTTCCTGATTGGCTACGGAGCAGCGACCGGCGAGGTTTCCGCCGCGCTCAGAAATCTGGTTCACAGTTTCGACAAGTCCAAGGGCTTTGGCTCAAACAATCGGTTGCGTTACAGCAACCGCGAACTGGACGCGATGATCGAAAAGGGGCTGGGCACTCTGGACGACGATGCGCGGCGAGCACTCTTCGAGGAGGTCTGCGCCCGGGCGATGAACGATGTGGCGGTTTTGCCGCTTTACTATCCGATCAGCGTTTGGGGCATGAAGAATTCGCTGACCTATGCCGGCCGCACCGACGAGCGCACTCTCGCCTTCGATGTGACGATGAAAGCCTGACGACGTTAACGGACCACTGCAACGCAGCCGGTTCCGTGTCTGACGTGCATCCCGCGTCGCGGGATGCACTCTGTAGTCATTGCGAAATGGAAGAGAGTCCATGCTCGTTTCACTATTGCGCCGCTTGATCCAGGCCACATTCGTGCTGGTCGCGATGACGGTGATCGTCTTTCTAGGTGTCAACGTGATCGGAAATCCGGTCGATATCCTGATCTCGCCGCAGGCCGACCAGGCCGAGCGCACCCGGCTGATTGCCGAATTCGGATTGGACCAGCCGGTCTGGATCCAGTATTTCGAGTTCGTCAAGGGCGCTCTTCAAGGTGACCTTGGCACCAGCTACGTTTTCAACGAGCCGGCGCTCAAGATCATCCTCCAGCATCTGCCGGCCACCCTTGAACTTGCCGTCGCGGCCACGCTTATGTCGGTCGCCATCGGTATCCCGCTGGGACTGTATGCCGGTCTCCGGCCAAAATCACTGCCGACAAGGATCATCATGGCGGGAAGCATTCTGGGCTTCTCGTTGCCGACATTCTGGGTCGGCATGTTGCTCATTCTCTGTTTCGCAGTTTATCTCGGGTGGTTCCCAAGCAGCGGGCGCGGCGACACGGTCACCGTGTTCGGCATTCCGTGGTCGTTCCTGACGCTCGATGGTCTGCAGCATATGCTTCTGCCCGCCTTCAATCTCGCTCTTTTCAAGACATCTCTCATTCTAAGGCTTACCCGCGCAGGTGTGCAGGAGGTTATGCCGCAGGATTATATCCGTTTGGCTCGCGCCAAGGGATTGAGCAACCGGCGGATCGTCGCGGTCCATGTGCTGAAGAACGTGCTGATACCGGTAGTGACCGTGGTGGGTCTCGAATTCGGATCGATCATCGCATTCTCAGTGGTGACCGAGAAGATCTTCGCCTGGCCGGGTATGGGCAAGCTGATCATCGACAGCATAAACGTCCTCGATCGTCCGGTCATGGTCGCCTATCTGATGATTATCGTCGTCCTGTTCATTCTCATCAACCTCGTGGTCGACGTGCTCTATACGATCCTCGATCCGCGAATCCGTCTCAATGCAGGGCGAGGACGCTGATGTCTGGTACTCAATCACATAATCCGCTTGTGACGTCTGCTGCAAAGGTGGAGGCTTCCCCTCTCGCTCACGCGTTCCACCAGTTCGCACGCTCCAGGCTGGCGCTCTTCGGGCTGGCGCTGTTGTTGCTCATTGTGTGTGCCGCGATCTTCGCGCCGTGGCTCACGCCCCAGAACCCCTATGACCTGATGCAGCTCGATATTCTCGACGGGATGTTACCGCCCGGTGAGGCGTCGATGTCGCAGGGTTTCATCTTCCGGCTCGGCTCCGACGAGCAGGGAAGGGATATCTATTCCGCCATCCTTTATGGCTTGAGGATCTCATTGATCGTCGGAGTCATATCCGCGTTGACAGCCGCAATCGTCGGTTCGGTACTGGGACTGCTTGCGGCCTATGTCGGCGGCCGGACGGAAAGCACGATAATGCGGCTCGTTGATCTGCAATTGTCGTTCCCGACGATCCTCGTTGCGCTGATGATCCTCGCTACACTTGGCAAGGGTATTACGAACGTGGTGCTTGCCCTCGTTATCGTTGAATGGGCGACGTTCGCCAGGGCGGCACGCGGCACGGCGCTGGTTGAGACGCGCAGGGAATATGTGGAGGCGGCCGATTGTATGGGGCTGCCGATGCGCAGCATCCTCTTTCGTCATCTTCTTCCCAACTGCATTCCGCCGCTCATCGTCATCGTGACAGTGCAGATCGCCAAGGCAATATCGCTGGAAGCCACCCTGTCATTTCTGGGGGTTGGGGTTCCCGTCACCGAGCCGAGCCTCGGCCTGCTGATTGCCAATGGCTATCAGTTCATGTTCGCGGGCAAGTACTGGCTGAGCGTCTTTCCAGGCATCGCGCTGCTGGCGACCATCGCTTCGATCAATCTCGTTGGCGATCGTTTGCGTGATGTTTTCAATCCAAGGGGAGCGTGATGATCGAGAACAGGAATATCGCGATGCAAGGCGATGATGTAGCGGAAAACGTCCGCAAGGCGTTCGAGATGAACAGGCCCCCCATTCTTTCGATCCGCGATCTCACGGTATCGTTTTTGAACAACGAAACCTGGACACCGGTGGTGCGGGATATATCGTTCGATGTCGGACGCAAGGAGACCGTTGCGGTCGTCGGTGAATCCGGTTCGGGCAAGAGCGTGACGGCGATGTCGGTGATGCGGCTTCTGCCGGCTGAAACGAGCCGCGTCCAAGGCTCCATTATGCTCGACGGGCGTTCTCTGACGCAGATGTCCGACGAGGAAATCCGCGACATTCGCGGCAATGAGGTGGCCATGATCTTTCAGGAGGCCAGCCTTAACCCGGTTTATACGATCGGTTTCCAGTTGGTCGAGACCCTTGTCCGTCACCGTCGGATGATGCGAAACGCTGCTTTGGCCGAGAGCGTACGTCTTCTGGAGAAGGTCCGTATCCCAGCGGCGCGAACCCGCCTCAATGACTATCCGCATCAGCTTTCCGGAGGCATGCGTCAACGGGTTGCGATTGCTATGGCGCTTGCCTGTCAGCCCAAACTGCTGATTGCGGATGAGCCTACCACCGCGCTCGACGTGACCATTCAGGCCCAGATCATCGAACTGATCAAACACATCCAGCAGGAAGACGATATGTCTGTCCTGTTCATCACACATGACATGGGTGTTGTTGCCGAGGTTTCTGACCGGACCGTGGTCATGTACAAGGGCGACATGATCGAGGCGGGGCCAACCGAGCAGATCTTCCATCACTCCAGTCGCCCCTATACGCGTGCGCTGTTGACCTCCATTCCGCAGCTTGGTTCCATGACCGGCAAGTCCGAGCCGGAACCGTTTCCGGTCGTCGACCACACGACCGGTGAAGTCACTCCTCCTGATCCTGCCGACCGGTCTGTTGTACCCGCACCCGACCCGATGCTGCGTGTTTCAGATCTGACGGTTCGTTTCGACATAAGGGGAGGACTCTTTGGCGGCGTCACCGGACGGGTCCACGCGGTGGAGGACGTTTCCTTTGATCTTTTCCGCGGCGAAACGCTCTCTATCGTCGGAGAAAGCGGCTGCGGGAAATCAACAACCGCCCGCGCCATCATGGGGCTGGTCAAGCCGAAGAGCGGGCAAATCCGGCTTGACGGCGGTGAGCTTGGCGAACTGTCTGCCGAAATGAAGGTCGCCATGCGGCGCAAGATGCAGATGGTATTTCAGGACCCGTTTGCAAGCCTCAACCCGCGCATGGTGGTTGGCGACGCCATTGCCGAACCCATTGCGCGGTTTACGGATCTTTCAGCGCGAGGTGTGGCGGACAGGGTGGCCGAACTGCTTGAGCTTGTCGGGCTTGCGCCAGACATGGCGCGACGGTTTCCCCATCAGTTTTCCGGCGGGCAGCGTCAGCGAATTTGCATCGCCCGCGCTCTTGCGCTTAATCCGCAATTGATTGTGGCCGACGAGGCGGTTTCGGCGCTCGATGCTTCCGTCAAGGCCCAGGTTGTCAATCTGCTTCTCGATCTACAACAGCGATTGGGCTTGGCCTATCTCTTCATTTCGCACGATATGGCGGTTGTTGAACGGATCAGCCACCGCGTTGCAGTAATGTATCTCGGCGAAATCGTTGAGATCGGCCCGCGAGAGGCCATTTTTGAAAATCCGCAACATCCCTATACGCGAACGCTCCTGTCGGCGGTCCCTGTCGCTGACCCGTCCCGGCGGCACATGAACCGGGGGCTGGACGAGACGGAAATCAAAAGCCCGTTGCGTTCTGTCGATTACGTGCCGCCGCGCTTGCCCATAAGGGAGGTCGCCCCCGGCCATTTCGTTCGCCAGGTATCATAGATCTGAGATCATGCCGCGACGCTTGTCGCGCGTAGGCTAAAAAATCGCGAGCGGCCGGCAAGGACGCTTGCATTTCAAAAACAAAAGTATACATTTGAATACAACAGAGCACAAGAAAAATCAGGCGGGCCGTTGCGGCTACTGACAAAGACGGGAGGAAGAGAGCGGAAATGCAGGATAGATCGGATGACAGTGTCGTGGAAAAGATGAACGCAGACGGCAACGCTGTTGCAAAAGCGAATGATCAGACCATTTTGTGCCATGTGGGGCGGGAGACGGATGCACACTACGGAGCGGTCAATACCCCCGTCTATCATGCGTCTACCATTCTGTTTCCGACGCTGGCGGCGCATGATGCAAAGCAGGACGCAAGGGTTCGCTATGGCCGGCGCGGCACGCCCACCCAGTTTTCACTGGAGGATGCCGTCAGTGCGCTTGAAGGCGCTGCCGGAACGGTCCTTACGCCCTCTGGTGCCATGGCGATATCGACGGCCCTTCTCGCCTTTGCCCGGGCAGGAGCGCACTATCTCATTCCCGACAATGTTTACGGGCCGTGCCGTCATTGCTGCACGGAGATACTCAAGCCGCTGGGTGTAGACGTCACCTACTATGACCCGGCAATCGGCGCAGGGATTGCCGATCTGATGACGCCCGCCACGCGGCTGATCTGGATGGAAGCGCCGGGCTCGCAGACATTCGAGATGTGCGATATCGGCGCCATTGCCCGGGTCGCTCGCGAGCGTGACGTCATTACGGTTATAGACAACACATGGGCCGCCGGCTTCTATCTGAAGCCGCTAGCGCTCGGCATCGACATCTCGCTCCAGGCGGGAACGAAATATCTGTCCGGTCACTCGGATGTCATGATGGGTACGCTTGCCTGTGCGTCGAACATTTTCCCGAGAATAAAGGACTTTGCCCAGCGTCTTGGCGTGTGTGTCGGTCCGGACGATGCGTATCTCGTAAACCGTGGCATGAGAACGCTTGCCGTGCGCATGCGCCAGCATAACGAGAGTGCCTTTCAGATTGCCTTGTGGCTGCAATCACGTCCCGAAGTGCTCAAGGTTCTGCACCCCGCACTTCCGGACGATCCCGGCCATTTTATCTGGAAAGAATATTTTACGGGTGCGTCTGGCCTTTTCGGCTTCATTCTCAAGCCCGTCGAGCGTTCCTGCCTCGCCAAGATGCTCGATGACATGAAGTATTTCGGCATGGGGGCAAGTTGGGGTGGTTATGAAAGCCTGCTGATCCCGACCAACCCGGCACCGCTGCGGACGGCGACCGCGTGGCGCCCGGAAGGACAGTCAATGCGCATTCACGTCGGACTTGAAGATACGGCTGATCTTATTGCCGATCTGGAAGCCGGTTTCGAGCGTCTTGCCGCCGCGGAGCGCAAATTGGCGAACTCCATGAGGAGGACGTTGTGAAGTATTCCGACAACGGGCGTATCGGCGTTGTCCTGCCAAGCGGGATCATGGCGCTGGAAAGGGAATTCGCCCGCCACATGCTCTTCGGATTCACTGCAAACTACAGCCGGATTACACTCCCCGTCAGCAGTTCCAACTCTGCCTCCCTTTGGGGAGCGCTGGCAAGAATGGATGCACCGCTGGCTTCGGCTGGAGCCGGTTCGTTGTTTTCCGGGTGACAAGTTCAGGAATTCCGAACGCCGGGAAGCCGCCCGAAAGTGGCGGCAACCGATACCAGCGCCGCTGGTCCAATTCATCGTGAACAGCAGCGCACTTCATTTCCAGAGGGTATATATATGAACAAAGGTAACGCACGTTTGGCCGTCGATATCGGCGGTACGTTTACGGACATCGTCCTCGATACTGGCACAGGTACATTCGTTTCCGGCAAATATCTTACCACCCATGCTGCGCCCGAAAAGGCGGTGCTGGCCGGCATAGGTGATCTCATCGGCAAAAGCGGCGTAAAGCCGGAAGACATCCGGCTCGTCGTACACGGGACTACGCTCGCCACGAATGCGCTGATCGAACGCAAGGGGGCAAAAGTCGCCCTGATCACGACGGAAGGTTTTCGGGATTCGCTCGAAATCGCCTATGAGCATCGGTTCGAGGTGTCGGATCTTCACATGGTCCGTCCTGCCCCGCTCGTTCCGCGCAATCTGCGTCTGGAAGTCAAGGAACGCTTGGCGGCCGATGGCTCGGTTCTTATTGCTTTAGATGAACAATCCGTGCGCGATCTCGTGCCCCTGCTTGTCGCGGAGGAAATCGAGGCTGTCGCGGTCTGCTTCCTGCACAGCTATGCGAATGGCGATCATGAAAGGCGGGCCGGCGAGATCCTGCGGGAAGCGCTTCCGGACATGCGCATCACCCTGTCGCACGATATCTGCCCCGAGATCCGCGAGTTTGAGCGTGGCTCGACTGCCTGCGCTAACGCCTATGTGCAGCCCATCATGGAAAGCTATCTGCAACGCCTCGCTCAAGGTGTCGCAGCCATCGGCATTCCGGGCCATGTCATGCTGATGATGTCGAGCGGTGGCCTCACCAGCCTTGAAGTTGCTTGCCGTCAGCCCATAAAGCTCGTGGAATCGGGGCCTGCCGGTGGTGCTGTTCTGGCGGCCCACATCGCCACGACGCTCGGCATTGATGATGCCATCGCGTTCGATATGGGCGGGACAACCGCGAAGCTGGTGCTTATCGACCACGGTATGCCGCATCACAGCCGACATCTGGAGGTCGCGCGAGCCTATCGCTTTCTCAAGGGCAGCGGCATGCCATTGCGGGTGCCAGTCATAGATCTGGTCGAGATCGGCGCCGGCGGTGGCTCTCTCGGACATGTGGATGCGTTGGGGCGTGTGGCCGTAGGGCCTGAAAGCGCCGGATCGGAACCGGGGCCGGCATCCTATGGGCGTGGCGGTACCAAACCAGCGGTGACAGATGCCGACCTGATCCTTGGCCGTATCGACACCGCCAGTTTTGCCGGCGGCAGTATTCGTCTCGATATGCCGGCGGCCGAAAAGGCGCTTCTCGATGGTGTTGGTTCGGCGACCGGTATGGATGTACGCACCAGCGCTATCGCGATCGCAGAGGTTGTTGACGAGAACATGGCCAACGCCGCCCGGGTTCACGCGACCGACAACGGCGCAGAACTGGAAGGGCGGACGATGATTGCATTCGGCGGCGCCGCGCCGATGCATGCTGCGCGCATTGCTCAGAAGCTCGGCATCGACAAGGTTATCATCCCGAAGGGTGCCGGTGTTGGCTCCGCTCATGGCTTCCTGTTGGCGCCGGTGGCATATGAGGCTGTCCGCACACGGCTGGTGCCGCTGGCTGGTCTGGATGCCATTACGGCCGGCTCCATCCTTGCGGAAATGCGTACCGAGGCGGAAAATTTCGTTCGACTAGGAGCGGGGAAGGATGCGCCGCTTCGGCAGGACGTTTCCGTCTACATGCGTTATCGGGGGCAGGGGCACGAAGTCGCTGTATCTCTTCCCGAAGGACTTCTCGAAACCGAGGGCCAATCCGGCATCAGGCGTCTTTTCGAGGCGGAGTATCATCGTCATTTCGGCCGGATCATCCCGCGGATGGAAATCGAATGCCTGACCTGGACGCTGACCGTTTCGGCCGTCGCCGAAATACCGGTCATTGCCGAGAGCACGAACGCCGTTGCGCAGCCCGCATCGCCATCGGGAACGCAGACGATGGTCGATCTCGCCGCCATGAAAGATTTCGAAGGGGCGATCTTCCAGCGTTCCGGGCTTTCCACCGGTGCGACGTTGGCCGGACCCGCGGTCATCGCCGAAGCTGAGACAAATACCGCCGTTCCGCTGGGGTTCAGCGCCACGGTCGATCGTTGGGGTAATATCGTGATGCAGAACCAGAGGGATGGACAATGACCACTGCAACCAGAGACATACAGCTGCAAGTCATCTGGAGCCGGCTTATTGCTGCCGTCGAGGAGCAGGCCCGAAGCCTGATCAGGGCTGGCTTCAGCACCTCCACCCGTGAGGCGGGGGACGTGTCGGCCGGTGTTTTCAACGTCCGAGGTGAAATGCTGGCACAGGCTGTAACCGGCACGCCCGGTCACATCAACTCGATGGCACGCTCGGTACGGCATTTCCTCACCGAGTATCCAATCGAAACCATGGCCGAGGGTGACGTCTTCATCACCAACGATCCATGGAAGGCCACCGGCCACCTTTCCGACCTTTCGGTTGTGACGCCGATTTACCGGGCGGGCAAACCTGTCGCGCTTTTCGCTTGCACGACCCATGTCGTCGATATCGGTGGCAACGGTCCATCGCCGGAATCACGCGACGTCTATGGTGAGGGGTTGTTTATCCCCATCATGAAGATCGCCGAGCGTGGCGAAATGAATGAGCATCTCCTCAAGATTGTCCGGGCCAACGTCAAGGAACCAGTGCAGGTCGAAGGCGACATATTCGCACTCGTATCGTGCAACGAGATCGGCGGACGTCGTCTTCAAAAAATCATGGATGAGTACGGTCTCGAGGATCTCGAGGAAACCGGAAAGGCCATTCTGACACGTAGCCACAAGGCGATGATGGATGCGATCGCCAAGCTGCCGCGCGGAACCTGGCGGAACCATATGCGCATTGACGGCTATGAAGCGCCTATCGATCTTCACGCCGCCGTGACGGTGGATGAGATCGGTGTTCATATCGATCTCGATGGAACGTCGCCGGCGTCACGTTTCGGCATCAATTGCCCGATGTGCTATACGGAAGCTTATGCTGCGTTCGGCGTCAAATGCCTGGTTGCGCCATCCTTGCCGAACAATGCGGCGACCCTTGGGTGCATTACCGTCACGGCACCCGAGGACTGCATTGCCAACGCGTCCTTCCCGCGTCCTGTCGTCGCCCGTTCCACCATCGGCATGTTCCTGCCAGATCTCGTGTTCGGATGCTTCGAGCAGGCATTGGATGATTTCGTGCCCGCTGAAAGCACGGGAACCCTGTGGAACGTGCGCCTTGGCGCGGCGGCCCACGGCCAACAGCGCGGTTTCATGGTCACGACTTTTCACAGCGGCGGGGCCGGCGCCCGACCCCGGATCGATGGCCTTTCTGCCACGCCATTTCCGTCGGGCATTCGCAACGTTCCGGTAGAAGTCACGGAAGCGATCACATCGCTCGTGATCTGGAAGAAAGAACTTCGGCAGGATTCAGGTGGCGCTGGCCGGCAGCGGGGAGGGCTTGGTCAGACGATGGTTATCGGCAACCGCGCCGAGGCCCCGTTGACCCTTTACGCGCGCTATGAACGTGTCGAAAACCCTGCGAAGGGTCGTAAGGGCGGGCTTCCTGGCGGGCTTGGCCGGTTGACCCTGGGCTCCGGGGCAAAGGTCAAGGCGAAGGGCATTCAAATCATTCCCGAACACGATCGGCTTGTGATCGACATGCCCGGTGGTGGTGGCTATGGCCGTGCGGAAGAGCGGGATCCGGCAAGCGTGGTTGAAGACGTTCGTCTCGGTTATGTGACGGCGGACAATGCTCTGAACCTCTACAAAGTCGTTGTCGACGGTTCCGGAGCACTTGATGGAGAGGCGACCGCGTTGCTGCGTGCCACTGGCTGAAGAACCTGCCGACGGGCCTTATGCCCGTCGGCTCTCCCTGTCACCTTGAGAGCGAATCCTTCGATGTCCTTAGCTGTGACTGCGGCCTTGGCCGATGATATTGCTCATATTCGGGAAAATCCGCCATCCAGATCGGGATTGGAGCGCGCGCAGGCAGCGTTTCTGGATACGATCGGGGTCATGATCGCTGGCGGCAGTGAACCAGCCGTCGCTCTATTGGCGGATACGCTTATGAAACTGGGGGAGAACCCACACGGTCAGTCGGCGGGATTACTGCTTGATGCGACTGCGGCGCATGTCCTCGATTTTGATGACGTTGCGTTCGGTGGACACGTCTCCGCCATTCTGGTTCCCTCTATTCTAAGGGCGGCGACGGACAGGGGGGTGTCGGGTATCGATATGTTGCTCGCCTATGCCGCCGGTTATGAAGCCTGGTCAGAGATCGCATCACGCGAGAAGGTCATGTATCATGCGAGAGGATTGCACCCGACCGGCTTGCTCGGGCCGATCGCGTCAGCCGCTGCCTGTTCCGTACTCTTTCGGCTCGATACGTGCCAGACATCGATGGCGCTGGCTATTGCCGCGTCACAAGGCGCTGGGCTGACTGCAAATTTCGGTACGATGACAAAGCCGTTTCATGCCGGGCGGGCGGCCCAGGCCGGTTTTCTCGCCGCATGCCTCGCACAAAACGGCTTCACTGCGGCTCCTGACGGACTTGAGAGTTTTCTCTCCAGCTATTCGCCAGGAGGTGACATCGATCGCGAACGCCCGCTCAACCGGGCAAGCGGCGCATGGATGCTCGAGCGTATTCCGCCAAGTGTAAAGCAGTATCCAGTCTGTTACGCCGGTCACCGCGCCATTGATGCGTCGATCGAGTTGGCGCAAGTTCATCCGCTATCGCTTGCGGACATCGTGTCCATTGACGTTCTGATCAGCGACAGGCATTCGAAGACACTCCGCTACAGTAAACCGAAGACCGCGTCCGAAGCCCGTTTTTCTCTGGAATTCTTTGTTGCGTCGGCTTTGTCGCATAATTGGGTTGGACTGTCCGATGTCGATGACGCCAATTTGACGGATGAGACGCTTCAGCAATTAATGGCCAAGATCACGCGGCGCATTTCCGACGACATCGATCCTGTCCTTGATGGTTTTGCCCGTTACGATCAGGTTGCCGTATGCCTCAGCGACGGTCAACGGCTGATCAGCGCCCCTGTTTCAAGGGCTCTCGGGCATGCGGAACGTCCTCTGGATCTTGCCCACATACGTACAAAATTCGAGGATTGCCTCGCCTATGCCGGCCGGTCGAGCGACGCCGAAGCCCTTTTTTCAGTCGTAGCAACGCTTGCCGACAGCACGGAGGGGACACTCTTGTCTGCTCCGTGGGTCACGGGGAGGGGGTTATGAGTAGATTGCCTGTCGCCACGCGGTCAATCGGTGTCGGGCCCGGAATGGGTGCCGAGCATGATCAACATACGATGTCGCTGGGAATCACGCACATGTTGCCGGACGATACGCTCCGCCGTTTCACCGTCCCGCTTCGATAAGGCGGCCATGATCGATGCGTGTTGCTCATGGGCGATGACCGCCCGATCCCCCTCGTGAAGAAGGCTCGGCAGAAGCGACATGGTTATGGACAACTGGTTGAGGCTGCGCAGAAGATAGCGATTATGTGCAGCCAGCGTCAGAAGATGATGGAAGTTGCGGTTGATGTCCGAAAGCTTGGACGGATTGTCAAGAAAACGTCCTTCCGCTTCCACGAGATTGGCGAGTGTCGCCAATTCGGTGTCGCTGGCGCTCTGGGCCGTCAGACGCGCCGCCGCGCCTTCAAGGATCTCCCGCATCGTGTAGAGCTCGACAATCTGTTGGTGGCTCAGATCCGTCACGATGAGCCCTCGCCGAGGTTCGTTCGTCAAAAGACCATCAGCCTCCAGACGGGCGATCGCTTCGCGGATGGGCGTACGCGACACGCCAAAGCGTGCGGCGAGTTCCGCTTCTGTCACTCGTTCGCCAATTGAAAGCTGACCATCCTGAATAGCCGAACGAACTCGCTCGTATGCGTCCCGTGCAAGGTCGCGAACACTGGACGTGTCCTTCTTCTCCGCCTTTTTTCCCACCATCTCGACGTTGTGTTCCCTGTTGCGTAGTTTTACATGCCCGCGCGCGAGTCAGCTTTCGGCTAAAGCCTATTAGGCGAGTATTGTATAATATACAATCTTACCCGGTTTGGGATCTTGTGCCTATGTCTGCTCAGGAAATGTGCGGGGCAATCGTTCTTTTGAAACTCGGACGCTCCGCCAGACGGCCGAGGTAGTCACCGAGATTCCGTAGCTCCGGTTTAGGGAAGGGAATAAGGAACCACCGCGCTACAGCCGGGCCGGAGGCAATATCAGCCAGCGTGAAATTGTCCCCTGCCATAAACTGTGAAGTTGATAGCTGGGCGTCAAAGGCTGTAAAGGCCGCTATCGCTGCGGGCATCAGTGCTTCGGCCGCCGATCTGTTGTCCTTCAGGCTTTTCCTCACCCTGCCCAGGGCAGGGACGAGTGCAGTGGCGCTCCAGTCCATCCATTGATCGATATGCGCACGTTCCCCGGCCGCTTGCGGCCAAAGAGCGGTTGCCCCGTATCGCTCGGCAAGATAGCGGAGAATTGCATTCGATTCCCAAACGATCGTACCGTCGTCGTCGATCGTCGGAACCTTCCCGTGGGGATTGATCGCCAGATATTCCGGCCGGTCGTTGCCGCCATGACGGCCACCGCAAAGGATATGTTCGAAATCCGCTCCTATTTCGTCAAGAAGCCAGAACACCTTGGCGGAGTTGGATGAATCAGGTCTGCCATAAATTTTCAACATGCCGTCTCTCCCAAAGAGGAAAACTGTGTCCGCACATTTGCAATAATGAATGCAGATGTATACTATTGTTTCCAAATTGCAAGGATGCGTTTGCGGAAGATAGCGAACCGGCCGACAGCGCAGAGCCATCGCATTGACCGCACGGAATGGAGACGGAAGTGAACCTCGCGAAAATCTGGACTTTTGGGCTAACGGCAGTGGTATCCACTCTGGGCGGTTATCTGTTTTCCCTTGCTCACATTCCGCTGGCCTGGATGATCGGTGCGATGGTCGCGAGTGCGATGCTCTCATGGGTACGCCCGGCGGCCTTACCCTTGCGCACGCGGCCTGTGGCGTTGATGGTGTTGGGTGCCAGCTTCGGTCTTGGGTTCACGCAACCGGTTCTGATGGCGGTTCTGGCGGCACTTCCGGCCGTTATTCTGGCCGGCGTACTGATCATTGTTTCCGGTCTCCTGATGGCTCGGGTTTTCGCGACCTTCGCCGGCATTGATAGCAAAACGGGATACTTCTGCGCGGTTCCCGGCGGCGTCACGGTCATGCCGGTACTGGCGGAGCGCAGCGGTCTGCCGGTCGCGCCTGTCACGCTTGCCCAGACAATTCGTATGGTGGTTGTGGTTCTGACTTTCCCGCCCTTGATGGTTCTGTTCGGGCAGCCGGGAAATCAAACCATTTTTCACGCGGAGAAGCTCGCGGTCCACGTTCCGCAGTTACTTATGCTCCTTGCAGCAAGCCTCGCCGCCGCCCTTGCGCTGCATCGATTGCGCATCGCCAATCCCTGGATGCTGGGCCCTTTGTTTTTCTCGATGGCAATCACTGCCTTTTGGCACGCACCCTCCGGTGTGCCACACTGGATGATCAATGTTGCACAGGTCGGGATGGGGTCAACTTTGGGGGTCAAGCTCACACGACCGTTCCTGATGAGTTCGACCCGGCTGGTCTATGCTTCCCTTGCATCAACCCTTCTTCTGAGCGCATTGCTGAGTACGCTCGCCATCGCTCTGGCATTTTTGTGGGCGTTGCCGCCGGAAGCCGTAATACTGGGCATGGCTCCGGGCGGTACACCGGAAATGGTCGTCACAGCCGCCACCCTTGATGTCGCCGTGCCGTTAGTGCTTGGCTTTCATCTTATCAGGATGCTCATCAGCAATCTGTTGATCGAGCCGCTTTGGACGATTTCAGAACGGCTCCGCGTGAACTGAAATGAATTGGAAGGGCATTGCTGAAACGACCGCGGCTACAACTTCCATCACGAGGTTGTTCCATAACATAGATTACGCGATTATTCTGTGTCGCTGCAAAGTTGAAGTGTCCTGTTTCTGCAAGGTTGGAATGGCACACTCCCCGGCTCTGAAAGATGCCTGGGAGATCGCAGGTGGGATTGATAGCGATGAGCGAGCGCGATGTGCAAGGGATCGCGGCTTTGTCGAAAGTCACGGCTGAGCATTGACGATATTGGCCGGAACACCTGGTCGCTGGCGAAGGGCAGGCCAAAGCGGACGATAGAATGTGGTCGATCGTTCGTTATGCCCATTTACAAACATACATGAATGTTTATAGATGGCGCATTCGTTCAGGAGGCTGAAATGCGCCGAAGCAAGCAGGACGCGGAACAAACCCGTATCGACATTCTCGATGCGGCCGAGCAGATGTTTTGCACGCAAGGCGTTGCTTCCGCCACGCTGGAGAAGATTTCGCGGGCCGCCGGGGTCACGCGGGGCGCCCTCTACTGGCACTTCAAGGACAAGCTGGATCTGCTTCGGGCGCTGCACGAGCGCAGCCTGACGCCGGAGGAAGTCCTCATTCGCAATGCAGCCACCCAGGGACATGACGACCCGCTCGGACTTCTGGAACAAGCTGCGGTCGATATGCTCCTGAATTTCGAACAGGACGAACGCCAGCAGCGCATGTTCGTGATCATGAACTCCCACGCGATCGATGACGAGGCTGCGGCCTGGCAGCGGGAAGTGAACGCCGATCTGTTTCGAACTCTGGCGATGCTGGCCACGCAGGCTCAGGCCCTCGGCAGGCTTGCGCCGGATCTCACGCCCGATGAAGCGGCCATCATGATGATCGCGAGCATGGGAGGCCTTCTCAATGAATGGCTGCGCACAGGCAAGACCTTTGGCCTTTCGGCTGTCGGCATCAAGCTTCTTGCGCAGCAAATGGCGTTCATCCGCGCCGCACCAGCCACAAGCGCTTAATCGGTGAACATCAATCGCGCAAAAATGATAAAGTTCTGAAACAGCATTTCTTACTGTCTGCCGTACACCGTTTCTCCCGCCCCTATCCAGACTATGAACAGGTCAAGCCATGACACATTATCCGCGACATGCCACACTGCGCGCCTCCCTTGCGGCCCTTGCATTGGGTCTTTCCCCGTTCGCGGTGATGGCACAGCAAATGCCCACACCAAGCGTGACCGTCATGAAGGCGCAGATGGGTGAGCACACGTTGACCACCCGCCTGCCCGGCCGCATCAAGGCTTCGACCGTTGCCGAAGTGCGCCCGCAGGTTTCGGGGATTATCAAGCAGCGCCTGTTCGAGGAAGGCAGCCGGGTGGAAGCCGGTCAGCCTCTTTATAAAATAGAGGACGAAAGCTACTCGGCGGCGGTGGCGGCGGCGAAGGCTTCCGTGTTGCAGGCCCAGGCCAATTACGATCTGGCTATCATCGAGGCCGACCGCTCGGTTGAACTGTTCTCCACGAAAGCCGTTTCGGCTGCCAACCGTGACAAGGCAGTTGCCACGCGCGATGCGGCGGCGGCGGCCTTGCAGGCAGCGCGCGCGCAGCTTACCACTGCCGAAATTGATCTGGACCGCACCACCATCCGCGCCCCGGTCTCCGGCGTGATCGGCCTTTCCACCACCAATACAGGTTCTCTGGTCGGCGCGCAGCAGACTGCGGCGCTGACGACGATCCGGGTGCTGAACCCGGTCTATGTCGACGTGACGCAATCGGCGAACGATCTAATGCGCTGGAACGGCGGCGGCCAGATGCAGGATTATATCCGCTCGGCCGAGGCGACCATGATCCTTCCGGACGGCAAGTCCTTCGGCCCCAAGGGCCAGCTCAAGGCCGCCGAGCCGCAGGTTGAACCGACGACCGGCATGGTGACGTTGCGCATCAGCTTCGCCAACCCGGATTTCACGCTTCTTCCCGGTCTTTATGTCGAGGTTGAAATGCCTCAGGCCGCCGAAAAGAACGCTATCCTTGTGCCGCAGAGCGTCGTGATGCGCGATGTACGCGGCGGCGCCAGCGTCTGGGTCGTGGATGGCGGCAAGATCGCCGTGCGTGCGGTGACGATTCTGGGTGCATCCGGCAACAATTGGATCGTGACTTCGGGTCTGAACGCCGGTGATCAGGTCGTCACCTCAGGCTTCCAGAAGGCCCAGCCGGGCGCAGAAGTCCAGATCGCGCCCGCTGAACCGGCACCGGCGGCTGGCCCGAAGGAAGGAAACTGATCCATGGCGCGTTATTTCATCAACCGCCCCATCTTCGCGTGGGTGCTGGCCATCATCGTGATGGCGGTCGGGGTGCTGTCGATCCTTCGGCTGCCGATTTCGCAATATCCGTCGATTGCCGGTCCGTCGATCGTGATCGGCGCGACCTATCCCGGCGCTTCAGCGGAGACCGTTGCCGATACGGTCGTGCAGATCATCGAGAAGGAAATGACCGGGCTGGATGGCCTGCGCTATATCAACTCGTCAACGACCTCCACGGGTCGCGCCACGATCACCCTCACCTTCCGTCTGGGTACGGACCCTGACATTGCCCAGGTGCAGGTGCAAAACAAGCTGGCGCAGGCCGAAGCTGGGTTGCCCGAAACCGTGACACGCCAAGGTGTGACAGTCGAAAAGTCGGCCACCGGCTTTTTGATGGTCGTCGGCCTTGTTTCGGATGACGGGGCGCGTAGCAATATCGATCTCGCCGATTACCTCAGCTCAAGCATGGTGGAGCCGATCTCGCGCCTTACCGGCGTCGGCAAGGTCGAGGTTTTCGGTTCGGAATACGCCATGCGGATCTGGCTCGATCCGCAGAAACTGAAATATTACAATCTTTCGCCATCGACGGTCGTCGCGGCCGTGCAGGCGCAGAATGCGCAGATCTCCGCCGGTTCCTTCGGCGCGATGCCGGCGCCCGCCGGTCAGATGCTGAACGCCACCATCACGGCGCAATCGCTGCTGAAGACGCCGGAGGACTTCGAGCGTATCGTTCTGAGAGCCGATACCGATGGCGGCCTCGTTCTGTTGCGTGATGTGGCACGCGCCGAACTTGGCACCGAGAACTACGAAATCGCAAGTTACTACAACACCAAACCCGCATCGGGCATGGCGGTGCAGCTCGCCTCCGGCGCCAATGCGCTGGAGACGGCCAAGATCGTCAAGGCAAAGGTGGAAGAGCTCGCAAAGACGCTACCTGCCGGCGTGAGCTACGTTATTCCCTATGACACGACGCCTTTCGTGCTGATCTCCATCGAAGCCGTGGTGCAGACGCTTATCGAAGCGATGATCCTCGTCTTTGTGGTTATGCTGGTGTTCCTGCATAACTTCCGGGCGACCCTCATTCCCACCATGGCGGTGCCGGTCGTGCTTCTCGGCACGTTTGGCATCATGGCCGGGCTCGGTTACTCCATCAATACGCTGACCATGCTGGCCATGGTGCTGGCCATCGGTCTTCTCGTCGATGATGCCATCGTCGTGGTGGAGAATGTCGAGCGCATCATGCACGACGAACATCTAGGCGCAAAGGAAGCGACCGAAAAGTCGATGGACGAAATTTCCGGCGCACTCATCGGCATTGCCATGGTCGTTTCCGCCGTATTCGTGCCGATGGCTTTCTTCGGCGGGTCGACGGGTGAAATGTACAAGCAGTTCGCTGTCACCATCGTTTCGGCGATGGGGCTTTCGGTGATGGTTGCGCTCGTCTTCACGCCGGCGCTTTGTGCCACCATGCTGAAGCCGCATGCCCATCGCGAAAAGCGTCAGGGCATGTTGTCGAAGCTCGGTTCCGGCTTCTCGAACCTCTTTGAACGCAATTTCGGCCACCTCACCTCGGGATATTCGGCGCTGGTGCGACGGGTTACCGCCGGACCGTTGCGCATGTTGATCGTCTATGCGCTGATCGTGGGTGGCATGGCTTTCCTTTATCAGCGCACACCGACCTCCTTCCTTCCCGACGAAGACCAGGGGGCGATTTTCACCATCGTCCAGCTTCCTTCCGGAGCGACGGCCGAGGCGACTGAAGAGGTGTTGCGCAAGGTGGAAAACTACTGGCAGACGGCTGAGGCGGCCAATGTCGAGTCCGTCTTCTCCGTTCGGGGCTTTTCCTTCTCCGGTCAGGGCCAGAACATGGGCATGATGTTCGTGAAGCTGAAGGACTGGAGCCAGCGGAAATCACCGGATGCGACGACGCAGGCTGTCGCCGGGCGCGCCTTCGGGCCGCTCATGGGCGGTATTCGCGAAGCAATCGTCGTGCCCTTCGCTCCGCCGGCAGTGATGGAACTCGGCAACTCCAACGGCTTCACCGCTTATCTTCAGGCGACGGGCGGCAAGACGCATGAAGAACTGCTTCAGGCGCGCAACATGCTGCTTGGCATGGCGGCACAGAGCCCGCTTTTGACGGCTGTGCGTCCCAACGGTGTGGAGGATGCACCGCAGTTTCGTCTGAACATCGACTGGGCCAAGGCCGGTGCTGTCGGCCTCACGGCAGCGGATGTCGGTACTTTCCTCAACACGATCTGGTCCAGTGCCTACGTCAATGACTTCCTCTATGAAGGCCGCGTGAAGCGCGTTTTCGTGCAGGGCGAGCCTGCGGCACGCTCGACACCGGAGGATATGGCGCTGTGGCGCGTCCAGAATGCCAACGGTGATTTTGTTGACTTCTCCACCTTTGCCACCCAGGAATGGGTCTATGGCCCGCAGCAGGTAACGCGTTACGACGCCCTGCCCGCCATGGGTATCGACGGTTCGGCTGCTGCTGGTTACACGTCGGGCGAGGCAATTGCCGCGATGGAAGAACTGGCCCAAAAGCTGCCACCCGGCTTCCAGTTGCAATGGACCGGCATGTCGTTGGAAGAAAAGGAAGCTGGCGCCGGTGCCATGGCGCTTTACGGCCTGGCTCTGGCCGCCGTTTTCCTCTGCCTTGCAGCGCTTTATGAAAGCTGGACCATCCCGATGGCCGTGCTGATGGCCATGCCGGTCGGTATCCTCGGCGCACTGATCGGCGCATGGGTCGGCGGCCAGTCCAACGGGGTCTACTTCCAGGTGGGCTTGCTGACGGTCGTCGGTCTTACCGGCAAGAACGGCATCATGATCGTGGAATTTGCCCGTGAACGCATGACAATGCTCGGCGAAACGGCGGTGGAAGCGGTGCGCGAAGCGGCACGGCTGCGCTTCCGTCCCATCCTGATGACATCGCTTGCCTTCGGCCTCGGGGTCGTGCCGCTCGTGCTGTCTTCGGGTGCTGGCGCCGGAGCGCGTGAGGCGATCGGTTACGCCACGCTCTTCGGCACCATCACGGGAACGCTGCTCGCGATCTTCTTCGTGCCGGTGTTCTTTGTGCTGATCAACCGCCTGTTCTCACGCCGCAACGCTTCGACCTGATTACAAACAAGACAGCCGCCGAAGGGGTTAATACCCCTTCGGCGGCTGAATGCGTTTTGAACGATGAAGCCGTCAGGCGACGACGGTTTCTTCCTGTACGTCATCGAGCAGGAAATGCACGATGACGTATTTCAGCGCGGGGTTGATCTCTGCGCCCGGAGCGGCTTCCGCGACGCCGCCATCGGCTGGGTGCCAGCGATGATAATGCGGATTGTTGGTCACGAGCGTGATCGCCTTGCCAGCGAACTTGCCGCCGAGACGATAACGGGTTTCGGCGAGCGGCCAGACCCGTTCGAAATCGGCCTGTGACAGGCGAACCCTCAACGCCTTGCGGTGGGTGGCCTTTCCATGCGTGCCCTCGTCGCGAATGGCGGCTGGAATTTCCAGTTCCACCACTTCGGCCCCATCCAGAAGACCGGCGAATTCTTCAGGCCAATACCGTTTCATGAATCACTCCTCCCAGGCTTTTCGTTGACTTACAAGAACAATCTAGCGCGTTTGTTGCGGGAAGCAACGCGCCAGAACGCCGCTGACGCTTTTCAACTCTTTGGCCTGCTTTCGTCGCTGCGATCGCTTTTCTTCGAAATGCTGATGTGGTGGAAACTAAAATTTGACAACTGCAGTCAAATTCTCTATAGGTCACCTATCGATATTTTCTTGCTGAGCTTTGGTTATTGCGCGATTAGCACCGCGTCCTGAACGAACCCTCCCTTTAAAGCATCGTTTTCGTCATCCGCTGCGCTCTCGCGTTGCGGTCCTCTCTATTGCTATAAAAGGAGTTCATCATGAACACTGGCACAGTTAAGTGGTTCAACGCCACCAAGGGCTTCGGCTTCATTCAACCTGACAACGGCGGCGCTGATGCGTTCGTTCACATTTCTGCCGTCGAGCGCTCTGGAATGCGCGAAATCGTCGAAGGCCAGAAGCTGAGCTACGAACTGGAGCGCGACCAGAAGTCGGGCAAGATGTCGGCCTGCAAGCTTCAGGCTGCCTGATATGGTATCTGCTCTTCTTTGACCACGGATGTACTGGCACTGTTAAGAGCATGAGACCAAGCGAGGTCAGGCAATCTGCCTGGCCTTTTTTTTGTTCCCGGACGACAGAACGCCGATCACGGTGACTGTGATCCCCAACCGGACCAGAGATTTGAGAAACATCATAAATAAAGAACTTTCCGACCGTCGCGGCACTTCTGCCGAGGCGAAGGCCGCGCTATTGCAGGCCTATCGCGCTGCCAAGGAAGCGGCGGAACCAGGCAGAGAAGCCCGTCAGCCGAACGTGTTGCAATTGCCGAGGCTCGCGAACTACGACGCAGCGAACGCGCGCAGGTGAAACTCGAAGAACAGAACCGCGCCGCTGTTGAAGAGGCCGCACGGATTGCTGCCATTGCCGCAGCGGCCCACGCCGAAGCGGAGGCTCGAGACGTTGCCGACAGGAGCCGCATCGCCCGCGTTCTTGAAGACGAAGCGGCACGCAAGGCGGAACGTGACCGCCGCTATGCCAACCGCAAGGCACGCCAGGCCTGAAGACGGGTCTTTACGGGGGAACCCTTCGTCCGGCGTTGAATGCGCCAGGCCGATATGTCGCACATCAAGTCGGAGACGGCGCTGTTCATGCGCCATCTCCAATAGGCATCAGGCCTCGATACGCTTGAGTTGCGCCACGTCCTGATCGATTTTCTGCATCATGCCGCGCTGCGAGTTGACCATCATCTCGACATCGGCCATCGCGCCATTGATTTTCTCGAAACCTGCGAAGACGTCACCGAGTTGGTGCGCGATCTCGTCATAACCATCCTTCGCGGCCACGAGCCGGCTTTCCGATTGACGAATGTTCTGGCCGAGAAAGCCCAGCCCGGCCTCGATCTGCGCCAACGCCTCGCGGCTGCGGTCGAGTGTGGATTTCGTCGTACCGGCCAGCGTGCGGACTTCATTCGCCACCACGGCGAAGGATCGGCCAGCCTCGCCCGCCCGCGCCGCCTCGATGGTGGCGTTGAGTGAAAGCAGGTTGGTCTGCATGGTGATCTTGTCGATCACCTCGACGATCTCGTTCAGTTGGCGCGTTGTTCCCGCCACCTTCTGGAATTCGTCATCGAGAAGCCCGGCCTGAGCGGATGACGAAACCGCCGTGATGCGAGCTTCCATGTCCTTTCGAATGCCCTGAACGCTGCCGCGGGCTTCATTGGTCCGCCCGACGACCTGGTCGAGCTGCGAAGCAAGCTGTGAAGACTGTCCGAGGAAGCCAATCAGACGATTGATGAGCTTGTTGCGCAGGCCATTGATGATCTGCTGCTGTCGCAGACGGGACTGCGAGAAGAAGCCGGCGAACCGCGCGTAGTGAATCGGAAAATCATCGATGTAATGATCGTGGAACTCGACGCCGTCCGGCACGCGAAAGAACACAAGTGCGGTCAGCGTCTGGTTCACGTTAATGCCGAACAGCTCACCGAATGTGGAGAAGCCTGCTGCGGGCATCTGCCACATGCCATCGAGACCGTTCAATTCGCGATCGTTGCCAAGCCGGCGCAGGATGCAGTCATTGATGATCGCACCGATTGGCTCCGGCTTGCCGCGCATGAATGAGGCGAAATCCTGCCGCGTCTGTTGCGCAAAATCCGTCGCCTTCACGAGATGAAGTTCGTCGCCGGGGTTTACGTCACAATAGAAGCTGATCGTACCGCTTTCGAGATCGATACCGCTGACGGAACGCACGAAAAGCTCGTTATCCATGCGCACTGCGAAGGTGTAACCGGTCAGACGGGCCGAAAGCTCAGCGGGGTGACAGCGCAGCAATCTGCACAGCGCCGTGGTGACGGGAACCACCTCAAGCGTTTCGGCATCGACGGCGGCTGTCACCTTGCGGGTTTCCGGGCAGGCCTCGACAACAACAAGCGTGTTGCCGGTCGCCACGAAGTTCTGGCTCTTGAGAACGCCGAAGCGCACGTCATTGCGAACTTTCGCGAAGACGACCAGCGCGTGGTTCTGCAGGACGCGGCTACCATCGAAAATACCGGTGAACTTGAAATCAAGCTTGCCGCCTGCAGAGCCGCCAATGAACAGGCACGGGAAACTCCGTGATTCATAGACGGCTTCCATGAAGTAGTTTTCCGAGGCCGACAGGCCGTCGACGAGCGTGATCGCAACCGTGTTCTCCGCCTTGAGCGGGAAAGGCAAGCGGATGCGGCGAAGATGGCCGACAATTTCAGCAATACGGGTTTCATGCGTCTTGGACGGCCGCCCCGAGCGAATGTCTTCATTAGCCAGCGGCACCGCCTGAATGGAGAGCTGTTCGAAGATATCGGCGCCGAATACCTGCACCACCACATTGTCCCAGGTGCCGGAGGCCGGGCAATAGACATGATCCTTGCCGCCCTGACCGGTGTCGCACAACTCGCCCGAGGTTGTCGTGGCAACGAAAGGCGCACCGCCGCACAACCGCCGCAGCTTGTCGCAGGTCGCCGCGAAATCGATATGGGGTGAAATATAAGCGAGAACCAGCGACGCCGGTCGCCCATTCACGAACGCAAACCCGTCAGGCAAATCCGCAAGCCGGGAATTTGTACGGAACACCTTGATGTCGGCTTCCCGATAAATCGCTTCCGGCTCAGGGCCGGTGGGTTCAGCGCGCCAGGCCGTTTCCGGCTCGGCATAGGGAGACCCGGCGGTCGTGCTCATGGCATGGACTTCCGCAATTTCGGCTTGCGCATTTCTTTTTCTAAACTTGAACAAAGGAGTTCCTCCCTCCGCTTTCCCAAGCTTTATTCGCAAGATGCTAATGTTTGTTTAAATCATTACCCCAAATTAACATCCGGAACACAGAATTGGGACTTGCCAATTATCAAGAAAGACATCGTTTTCGACGTTATCACTCCCGATCGTTCGCTTGATCCGGAAATACCTGACTAAACGGCATCGCGTCGCCAGCGATTACTGTGCCGCTCCCAGGGTTGAATGATCATGTGTTCAACAAGAAGCATCACCCCGACAAAGGCCAGCGAATAGACGAGAACATGCGCCGTCTGGAACTGCTGAAAATAGAGATGGATGCGAAAGCCCACCCCGTTAGAGCGACCGAGAAACTCGACAACCAGCACGATCTTCCAGATGACCGAAATGCCGTTTCGCGCGGAGATCGCAAGCCAGGGCGCCAGTTGCGGCAGCACGATATGACGGAGCCGCGTTCTTCTTGAAAGACGTGAAACAGTGGTGAGATCGTCCAGCGCCGGATCGAAGGCGCGCACGCCCTGCCGGATGGTGACGAGAACCATGGCCGTCTTGTTCAAGGTTACGGCCGTAATGGCCGCGACCTCGTTCAGCCCGATCCACAGGTAACACAGCACAATCAGCACCAGCGCCGGCAGATTCAGGAACACCGTGACCCAGGGATCGAACCAGCGATCCAGCGCGTGCCAGCGCCCAAGCACGATGCCGAGAACGCTTCCAGCCACCATGGCCAGTGCGAAGGCGACAACCACACGCAGCAGCGTCGCCGCAAGCTCGTGCGGCAACCGCCCGGAAAGCGTTTCCGTAACCGCCACCCGCCACACTTCCAGCGGGCCGGGCAGAACCATGGCATCCGCCTTGAACGCGGCCAGTGCCGCCCAGCACGCCACCAGCGCCACAAGCGACAGGGTGAACACGACAGGGGATGGCCGGTCCTTGCGGTGGCGTTCGATCATAAGCTCCTCCACCTGCATGATAACGACGCTTTCAGTCTTCGCGCTTCGCGACCTTGGTCGTATTGGCGCTCTTGCCTGGCTGGCGCAGGTTTCGAGGCGGGAGGAACTGCGATGGGGAGGAGATTGGCGCGCTGGATCGCTCTGGTCTTGGCCGTGCTTGCGCTTGCATCAGGCGTGGCGGCCGAGCCTCTGTCTCGCGCCAAGCTGCAGGAAATGATCGTGCCGCCCTATGCGCTGGGCGAACCGGTGAACGACAAGGGTGTCTGGACCCTGCTTAATTCCGGCGGCGCTGAGGCCGGCTATGTTTTCGAAACCGGGCCGCTGGCCCCCCTGCCCGGCTTTTCCGGTGCGCCGATCAACATGCTGGTGACGATCGACCGCGATGCCCGGTTCATCGATGTCAGGCTCGTTTCCCACAACGAGCCCATCTTCGTATCCGGTCTCGGCGAAGCACCCTTTCGCGCCTTCCTCGAACAATATCGCGGCCATTCGATCCGTGAGCCCATGGTGGTGGGAACGCCCTATGGCAATGCCGGCGGCGGCTCCGATCTCGTCTATCTCGATGGGGTGACGAAGGCGACTGCCTCAGTCCGGATCGCGCACGAATCCATTCTCGCGGCGACGCTTGCCGTGGCAAGAGAGAAGATGCAAGGCGTTTCCGCTGGCCCGCCGGTGAAGCCGGACCCTGCCGTGGATATTGCACTCGATTGGCCGGCTTTGGTTGAACGCGGGCTGGCCCGGCATCTGCGGGTCACCAATAGCGAGCTCGACAAGGCCTTTGCGGGCACGCTCTGGGCCCACGACGATCCCGATGCGAAGGCCGAACCGGATGGTCTCTATCTCGATCTGTGGGCAGTCGATATTGGCCCGCCATCGGCGGCGCGGGCTGTTCTGTCCGCCGAGAGCTTTGCCGACCTCCAGCGTTTCCTGCAGGTATCGCCGAATGACGAGCCGGTTCTGGTGATCGATGCGGGGCGTCATGGTCTGGTATCGGAGAGTTTCGTGCGCAACACCGCGCCTGACCGGCTTTCGGCGATGCAGGATGGTCTTCCGGTGGCACTGAGAGACTCCGATCTTCTCTTCCAGCGTCGTCCCGATGTGCCGGAAGGTACGGCGATGATCCTCAGGATTGACCGTCGGCTGGGCTTCGACCCGACCCGGGAATGGACGCTCTCCGCGCAGGCGGTGCGCCTGCATGGGATGCTGCAGCCGGAAGCGGGGTCCGCCCATTTCACGCTCGCTCTTTCCGCCGACGCCAGCTTCTTTACCCGTCCGGCCCAACCAGTGGCGCGGCCGGCCTGGCTCGATGCGCTTGCCGCCCGCAAGCTGGACCTTGCCGCCCTCGCCGTTTTCCTTCCACTGTTGATGCTGGCTCTTGGGCCGGGCATGCACCGCCTTTCGCAACCGCAGACGATCCGCTGGGTGCGACCCGCCATCCTCGCCATCGTGATCGTTTTTGTCGGCTGGTGGGGACAGGGCCAGCTTTCGATCGTCACCGCGCTTGCCGTTCTGCGCAGCGCCACCGGCGGCGGCGGCCTTGCAGTCCTGCTCTACGACCCCTTTTCACTTGCGATATGGGCCGCGGCTCTCATCGGTTTCGTTTTCTGGGGACGCGGGCTGTTCTGTGGCTGGCTCTGTCCCTTCGGTGCCATGCAGGAGTTTGCCCACAAACTCGGGCGGTTACTGCACTTGCCGGAGTGGAACCCCTCCCCGCGCTGGGATCGACGCCTGAAGCTGGGCGCCTACCTTGCCCTGGGCGGACTCTTCGTCGTTGCCTTCTTCCTCCCCGAACAGGCAGAGAAAGCGGCGGAAATCGAACCCTTCAAGACCGCAGTCACAACGATCTTCCGGCGCGAATGGTATTTCGTGGCCTATGCGCTGTTCTGGCTTGGTCTCGGCATGGTCACGTTCAAGGGCTTTTGTCGCTATCTCTGCCCGTTGGGCGCATTGATGGCGATTGGCGGCGTGTTGCGTCTGCGCAAGTGGATACCCCGGCGGGCACAGTGCGGTTCACCCTGCCAACTCTGCAAGGTGCGTTGTCGCTATGCCGCCATTCGCCCGACCGGTGAGGTCGCCTATTCCGAATGTTTCCAGTGCCTCGATTGCGTGACGATTCATGACGACAAGCGCCAGTGCGTACCGCTGGTTCTGGCCGCCAGGAAGCAGAGGGCTACCGAAAGTGGAGTGAGGGCATGAAACGCAGACGGTTTCTCATGATTGCCGCCTCGCTTGCCATGGCAGGGCATGCGCGGGCGGAACGAACGGTCTGGCAGGCCGATGCGCTGGGCGACAAGGTCAGCGTCGACCTGCGCGGGCCCCGCTCTCTCGCCGCAGACGCCATCCGTGCAATTGCTGCGATCATCGAGGAGGTGGAAGCCGCGGCAAGCCTGTTCCGGCACGATTCCGCAACGACGAGACTGAACGCGACCGGTAAATTGGACGCACCGCCGCCTGCATTGCTGGATCTCGTTGCGCTGTCGGACCGGCTTCACCGGGAGACTGCCGGCGTCTTCGATCCCACCGTTCAGGCTCTGTGGAAAGCACTGGCCGAACGGCGGGATACTGTTGCACCCCGCGCGTCCATCGGCTGGAACAGGATTGTTTGTCGCGATACGATCACACTTGCGCACGGCCAGATGTTGACCTTCAACGGTATCGCGCAGGGCTATGCCGCAGACCGCGTGCGCAACCTGCTGCGTGAAGCCGGTTACCGTCAGGTCCTTGTCGATATGGGTGAGTTTGCCGCCATCGGCGGGCCGTTCCGGCTGGGTGTGGAAGATCCGACACTCGGACTTGTCAGCACTCTGCCGCTTGAAAACGCGGCCGTGGCGACGTCCAGTCCTGGTGCAATGCGGCTCGGGAATGAGGCCTTCCACATTCTGGGGTCCCATGGCGAACAGCCGCTCTGGTCGACGGTTTCGGTGGTGGCAGACAGTGCGGCCATCGCGGATGGTCTTTCGACCGCATTCTGCCTGATGCCAGGGGAAGCGATCCGCGCGACGCTTGCGCGGATGCCGGAGGTCGCTGGGGTGACCGCTGTCAGCACAGCCGGTGAGGTCGAAACCTTTTGATTTGGCTCACCGCTGCGGCGGCGCGAACGTCAGGCCGTAATCGGCGAAAATCTTCGCGATGCGCCCATCTGCCAGCGCCTTTTCGATGGCCATGTCCACGGTGTAGCCAAGATCCTTATGCTGAAAGTTGACGCCGACGCCGACCGTCCATTTGCCGCGCGCAAAGCCCACAAGCGGGGGCTCATGTACTTTCAAACCGGCCTCGGGGTGGCGGACAAGCCCGTCCTCGAGCTGCGCGCGAGGCCCCATCGCGGCGAGCGTTTCCCCGGATGCCAGCGCATCCATGGCAGCACCGGCAGATTTGTAGCGATGGATTTTCGGCACTGAGCCGATCAGCGAGGTCAGATAGAAATCAGCGATGGAATCGTTTTCGACGGCGACCGGATCGACCCTGAAATAGGGCGGCGTCGGCCCCTTTTCCGGATATTCCTCACCTTTGTAGGCAATAGCGACGCTTTCGATCGCATACTGGCCCGTGAACGTAACCTGCTCGATGCGACAGACGAGTTCGCTGTCATAGGGAACATGCAGCATGACATCGCTGACATGACCGCCGATCACCGCACCTTTCCAGACGTAGTTCAGGAGGTCTGCTTCCAGGTTTTCACCGGCCGCAACCAATCGGAAACGCGGCTCGACACCGAGGTCGGCGGCGATCAGCCTGGCGATTTCGACGTCGACGCCCTTTGCCTTGCCCTTCTCTTCGTAGGACCATGGCCGGTAATCCTCGTAAAGCGCGAATTCGATCCAGCCGTCCTCAATGATGCGGTCGAGTTTTCGTCCGACATCCTGTGCAAAGGTATTCTGCGGTTTGGGCTGGGGAACATGCCCCTCGCAACGCGCGTAGGCGCCCGCTGGAAACAGCAGGGCGCCCATCGCGACCAAGGAAAGAAAGCGGTTGACCATGCGCTTACTGCGTTGCCGAGAGGCCGACGGTCAGAACTTCGCCCGCCTTTTTCCAGGTTTCCGGTTGATCGGACAGCAGGCGGGCGGCCTCGTAGGCGACGCTATCGGCCACAGGGGCACCGGAGGCGGTCTTCACTTCCGCGGCGATCGTTTCAAGCTCTTTTTTCAGCGCGGCGGTATCGGCGACCTTGCCGCTGGCAAGTTCATCGCGAATTTCGTGCAGGCGCTTGGCGTGGGCATCAAGCGCGCCGTCTTCCGGGCGTGTCTCGATGTAGGTTCGGATAGCCCACGCAGCCTTCTGGCCGAGAATGTCGCCGAACGCCGGCATCTTGGTCGTGCCGTCCTGCGTATAGCCGTGGCGGAAACGCTCGACGAACCATTCGTCACCGTATTCCGCCGCTTCGAGAAGGCGGAGATCAGGGGCGAGACCGCCCGAGACGGCGCCGAGCCCGTGACAGCGGGCACAGTTCTGGTTGAAGCCCGACGAACCGATTTCCACGGCCTTCAGCCATACTTCATGGCCGGCCTTGTCCTCGCGGTATGGGTTTGAGGTGAGCCATTCCTCGCCAACCGCTGGCAGGGCGTCGGTGTTGACTGGCTGGGGGGCGACATCGCCATGGGCGACCACCACAGTTGCCGTCGCGAGAACGGCAAAAATGGACAGGCCGACGCGGATCATCTTGGCGGACATGATGCTGTTTCCTCCCTGCATTTCCATCCCGCTGTCATTTAGATTTTTTGACATGTGCAAAGATATTCGACCTACGTCCTGCCGGTGTATGGCACCAAGGTCGTATTTTCGGCCTGGTGCACCCAAGCCTATCTTCACAACCGGGAGGAGATAAAATGCCGGAAGCCTTTGCAAAAAGGCGTTTTTCCGCGTGCCTTGCGGTCTGCACGATGCTCGTTGCGGGACCGGCGGCGGCGGAAATCGCCATTCCCATGACCTATCTGCGGCAGGAGGTGGAAGCGCCGCCGGTGCTCTCCAATCTCGATCCCATTCCGGAAGATCGCGGCGTGGCGGGAGCGAAGGTCGCGTTGAAAGACACGAAGACCACCGGCAAGTTTCTGGGCCATGAGTACAGTCTGGATGTCGTCTCCATCGAACCGGGCGGCGATCTGGCGAATGCAGCACGCAAGGCGCTTGCCAAATCCCGCATCCTGTTTCTCGACGCCCCGGCGGATGCGCTGCTGTCGATCGCCGATCTGCCCGAGGCAAAGGAGGCGCTTCTTTTCAACGTCAGCACCGGCGAGAGGCGGTTACGGGATGCGGACTGCCGCGCCAACCTGCTCCACACCATGCCGGAAGACGCGATGCGGACCGATGCGCTGATGCAGGTTCTGAAGGCCCGGCGCTGGACGAAAACGGCGCTTGTCATCGGCCCCAAGCCGCAGGACGTCGCTTTCGCGGAAACGCTGAAGGCTTCCGCCGCCAAGTTCGGCGTCAATATCCTGGCCGAGAAGAACTGGACCTTCAACACGGATCTCAGGCGGGCGGCGGGGCAGGAAATCCCGCTCTTTACACAGGATCTGCCCGATCACGATGTGCTTCTCATCGCCGATGAAGCGGATGATTTCGCCCGCTATGTCCAGGACAACACATGGCTGCCGCGCCCTGTCGCCGGTTCCGACGGGCTGCGCGGCGAAGGCTGGGCACCGGTTCTGGAGCAATGGGCGGCCGTGCAGCTTCAGCAACGCTTTGAGAAAGATACCAAACGAGAAATGGGCACCCGCGACTATGCTGCATGGACGGCGCTGCGCACCATCGGCGAGGCGGTGACCCGGACAAACTCCGCCGATCCCAAGGTGTTGCGTAGTTATATCTTTTCGGATGCCTTCGCGCTTGATGGCTTCAAGGGGCGCAGCCTGAGCTATCGGAGCTGGAACGGCCAGTTGCGACAGCCCATGCCGGTAGTCAACGCACGAGCGCTCGTCGAACTGACGCCGCTCGACGGCTATCTGCACCAGACCAATGAAATGGACACGCTCGGCCTCGACCGGCCGGAGTCCCGATGCAAGGCTTTCGGAGGATGAGCATGAAACGGACCGCGCTGCTGCTGGCCACCCTTTCACTGCCGGCATTTGCCCATGCAGGCGAAATCTGGGTGACGAACGAGAAGGATGACACGATCTCGGTGATCGATACCGACAAGCTGGAGGTGGTGCGCACCATCGAAACCGGCGAACGCCCGCGCGGCATTACCTTCAATTCCGATTACACCCGTGTCTATATCTGCGCGTCCGACAGCGACACCGTTCAGGTCATGGACCCGAAAACGGGCGAGATTCTGCACGATCTTCCTTCCGGCGAAGACCCGGAGCAGTTCGTGCTGGCGCCCGATGACAAGCATTTGTGGATCGCCAACGAAAACGACGCCGTAACAACGGTCGTGGATGTGGATACCCGTGCGGTCGTCGGCCAGATCGATGTGGGTATCGAACCCGAAGGCATGGCGATCTCGCCGGACGGCAAGATCGTCATCACCACCTCCGAGACCACCAACATGGCCCACTGGATCGACGCGGATACCAAGAAGATATTTGCCAACACGCTGGTGGATTCCCGCCCGCGTCACGCCGAATTCGCCAAGAGCGGCACGGAATTGTGGGTGTCTGCGGAAATCGGCGGTACGGTCACCGTCTTCGACGTCGCCACCCAGAAGGAAAAGAAGAAGATCCGTTTCGAGATCAAGGGCGTGAATTCCGACCTCATCCAGCCGGTCGGATTCGAGTTCACGCCGGATAACAAGACGGTCTTCATCGCGCTCGGTCCCGCCAACCATGTGGCTGTGGTGAATGCCGATACGTTCGAGGTGGAAGGCTACGTGCTGGTCGGGCGGCGCGTATGGCACATGGCGTTTTCGCCGGACCACAAGAAGCTTTTCACAACCAATGGCGTCTCGGGTGACGTCACGGTCATCGATGTCGCCACACGCGAACCGGTGAAATCCATCAAGGTCGGCCGCTTCCCGTGGGGCGCGGCCATGCGGCCCTGATCATTCTGGAGACCATGAATACTCTTGGAGGGAGGAAACATGAAGAAAGCAATTCTGATCGGCTTGATGGCCCTGGCTTTGCCGATGTCGGCCATGGCCGACAATGACGATGACGACGCCAAGGCGGGGAGCAAGGCAGGTCTTGCCGGGCTGCTTTCCAAGGGCAATCGCGAAAAGCTGCCGAAGCTGACGCTTTCGGCCGGCCAGCCGGTTTCAAAGGAAGCTCTGAAGCTCAAGTCGGGCAAATATTATACGATGGAGATCAAGGCCGATGGCAGTCAGGAACTGGCGCTTGAAGGTGCCGGCTTTTTCCGGGCGATCTGGGTAAACGAGATCGTCATCGAAGGTATCGAAATCCGGCCGCTGGGTGTCGATTCCCTTGAGTTCGATGAGGCGGGCGAAGCCGAAATCAGTTTCATCGCCATCAAACCCGGCAGCTATTACCTGAAGGTGCCGGGCAGCAAGGGTGACAGCCAGCAAGTATCCATCACCATCGAATGAGCAGATCATGGCCGGGTTGAAGATCGAGGGCATCACGCATGACTGGGGCGCACGCCGCGCGCTGGATACGGTGACGCTTGCGGTCGAGCCCGGCCGGTTCTGCGCCCTTCTGGGGCCGAACGGCGCTGGCAAGTCTACGCTGTTCGGCCTCCTCACGCGCTTGTTCGTGCCGCAGTCAGGCCGCATAGAGGTGGCAGGCCATGATCTCGCCCGCGAACCCCGCGCCGCACTGACGCAAATGGGTGTGGTCTTTCAGTCCTCGACGCTCGATCTCGACCTGACGGTCCGACGCAATCTTCTCTATTTCGCCGCCTTGCACGGTCTTTCCGGCAAGGACGCGGAACATCGCGCCATGGCGGCGCTGGAACGGCTCGGTATGGCCGAACGTGCCGGCGAACGCGCCGGCGCACTGAACGGCGGTCATCGTCGGCGTATGGAAATCGCTCGCGCGCTGATCCACCGGCCCAAAGTGCTGCTGCTCGATGAGCCAACCGTCGGCCTCGACGCCGCCTCGCGCGCTGCCATCGTCAGCCACGTTCATGATCTTGCGACGGATGGATTGACCGTCCTTTGGGCTACGCATCTGGTGGATGAGGTGCATGCCGACGACCGGCTCGCCATCCTGCACCGGGGCAGGATTCTGGCAGATGGGGAGGCCGGAGTGATCGGTGGGGACAATCTGTCCACCCGCTTCCTGAGCATGACGAAGGAGGCCGCATGAGCGTCGACGCCGTAAGCATAGCGCCGCCAGAAACGGAGCGTCTTCCCCGCGCCCGCCCTTTCGTGGCGCTCGTCGCCATTCTCCAGCGGGAAGCATTGCGCTTTCTCGGCCAGAAAGGCCGGCTTGTAGCCGCTCTCGTGCGGCCGCTGGTCTGGCTCTTCGTTTTCGCCGCGGGTTTTCGCGCCGCCCTTGGCCTGTCGATTACACCGCCCTACCAGACCTATGTGACCTACGAGATCTACATCGTGCCCGGCCTCACCGGCATGATCCTGCTGTTCAACGGCATGCAATCCTCACTCAGCCTCGTCTACGACCGGGAAATGGGTTCGATGCGCTTGCTGTTGACGGCACCCCTGCCCCGCTGGTGGCTGTTGTTCTGCCGTCTTCTGGCCGGTAGTCTGATCTCCATCCTGCAGGCCTATGCCTTTCTCGCCATTGCCTGGCTTTACGGCATCCGCTTTCCCTGGATCGGTTACGTTACGGCCTTGCCCGCGCTTGCGCTTGCCGCACTCATGCTTGGTGCCCTCGGCCTGTTGCTTTCGTCGCTCATCCGCCAGCTTGAAAATTTCGCCGGTGTTATGAACTTCGTGATCTTTCCGATGTTCTTCCTGTCGTCGGCGCTTTATCCGCTGTGGAAGATGGCGGAAGCCTCTCCCTTTCTGCGGGATCTTTGCGCCGCGAACCCCTTCACCCATGCGGTGGAGCTGATCCGCTTTGCGCTTTACGCCAAGGGCAATCTTCTGGCGTTCGGCGTAACCACCGGCGCTTTCGTTCTGTTCGCGGCGGCGGCGGTCTGGGGATATGATCCGGCGCGCGGATTCACGGCGCGCAAAGCCTGACGTTCATGTGTTGTTTCAATGATCGGGAGACCTGCCCATGCGTGCTTTCGCCGTGATCCTTTGCCTTGCGGCTTTACCGGCAACATTTGCGCTTGCCGAATCCGTGCCCGATACCGCCGATGCCGAAAACGGCACGCTGAACCCGGAGGAACTGACGATCAACCGGGTCATGAAGGACATTGCCGAAGGACGCACCTCGATGACGATTTGCGCCACCGGCTATTACATTACCAAAGCCGGCCGGCACGAAATGGCGCGGCGGCTGTTCGAACAATGCGCCGCCGATGGCTGGACGGGGGCGATGACCTGGATGTCGCAACTGGATGACAATGGCCTCGGCGGGCCTGAAAACCCGGATGCTGCTGCCGAATGGGATCGCCGCGCAGCGGCCGCCGGCGATCCGGTCGGCCAATTCAACTATGGGCTTGACCTCATGCGGGGGCGCGGGGTGGTGGAAAACCGCACATTGGGCCGCTTCTACGTGGATGAAGCCGCAAAGGCAGGCCTACCCACCGCGCAACGTCTTCAGGGCGCCGGTTATGATCTCGATGAGGTGACGCCGGATGCGGACAATCACAAATATGCGCCGTCCTTCTGACAGGCTGGTTCCATCAACCGGGCTGGCCGGCCATCAAGCCTGAGAATGCGGCGCGTCAGCCGTTCGGCCTCGGCCTGAACATGGGTGACGATGATCGTTGCGCAGGGGCGATCACGGCGCAGGGTTTCGAACAAGATCATCATTTCGTCCACAAGCACGGGGTCGAGACTGACAAAGGGTTCGTCCATCAATAACAACTCAGGCCGCGCGGCAAAGGCGCGCGCAAGCGCCAGCCGCCTCTGCTGGCCAAGCGATAGCTCGCTAGGGAAGCGGTGACCCAGGCCCGCAAGCCCGACCCTGCCCAGCCATTCCTGCGCTTCGCCTGCGCTTATATTGGCGATGATGCTGATGTTCTGAATGGCGCTTCGCCAGGGGAGAAGAACCGGTTCCTGAAAAACGACGGCCAGCCGTTCGGGAACACGACGCGTGCCTTCGAAACTCTTCTCCAGCCCCGCAATGATCCTGAGCAGCGTTGTCTTGCCCACGCCGGAAGGGCCGGTCAGCGCCACCGTTTCCCCCGGCGCAATCGAAAGACTCAAGGGACCGAGCACGTCGCCCGGTCCCCCGCGTTGCAGATCGATACGCAGCAGCGGCTCAGCTTCCGGGAACATAGAAGACGCCACTCGGCAGGGTCTTGAGATCGCCGACCAGTTCCTCGCCGCCAAGCTCGGCCATCAGGGCCAGCATGCGGCTGGCGGCGGCCTCGTCAACAGGGCCGGGCGTCGGGGTTCCGGCAATAAAGCCAGCCTTCAGCGCTTCGAAATCCTTGTCGGTTGCGGCATTCATCATAGGCCTTATACGGTCCCAGGCGGCGGGGTCTGCGGCAAGCTTCTCCTTGGCCATGCGCGAAGCGGTTGCAATTTTCCCAGCAAGGTCCGGAGCCGCCTTCAGTACTTCGCCACGCACCACGTAGCCGAGAAGCGGTGTCTGCGGATCGAGACCAAGGGCGGTCGCCGCTTCGCCGATCGGCAGAAGCGTCTTCATGCCAGCCGCTTCCATGCGCGCGCCGAAATTCCAGAAGTTGACGGCGCCCTGCACTTCACCGCCAAGGGCGGCCTTGTAGATCAGCGGCGGCGCTCCGAAGACCTGTTCGGTTTCCTTGGCGAGATCGAAGTGCTCGACCTTCTGGGCATAGGCGCGCAGAATGAGCCAGCTCTTGTCGATCGGGCCACCGGCAACGCCGATCTTCTGACCCTTGAAGTCGGCAAGCGACTTCGCCGGGCTCTTGTCCGAAACCATCAACCCGCCAACGGACTTCGAATAGGGGATGAAGACGAGGTCGCGGCCCTTGGCGCGTTCACGGGCGACCCAGAGCCAGTCTGAAACGATCATATCCACCTCACCCGCCATCAGCGCGATTTGGGCGGCGGGCGTACCGGCTACATCGGAGACCGACAGCGAGAAGCCGTTTTTCTCATCGAAGCCGTAATGGCGGATCGTATCCGCCTCCCAATTGACGGTCCCGGAAAGCTGGAGTGCGGCTCGCACGATCGGTTTCGCGGCGCTGTCGGCCAGTGCCGGCAGGGTCATGGCCAGCGCGGCCAATGCCGCACCCGCAAGTGTTCTGATCAGTTTCATGGGTTTCTCCTCCCCTTTTCACGGCATCGTATGAGCAGTTCTCGCGGGTCGGAATACGACCTAAGGACAGGGGCAAATCCTACGACCATGGTCCAATTCTTTAGACGCGAAACTGTGTCTTTGATGGTGGGGCGGAACTTGCGCTTCGGCGCGGGACGTCAGGAGTGGGAGGAGAGAATGAAACGTTTGGTGCTGGCCGCCGTGGCGGCCATCGCTTGCGCAGGTGTTGCGCAGGCTGGAGTGACCGAAGAACAACTCGCCAAGGATGCGGAATCCGTTGGCGACGTATTGACGAACGGTATGGGGCGCAGTCTTCAGCGGTTTTCGCCGCTTGAAACGCTGAATGCCAAGAACGTGAAGAGCCTCGTTCCCGCCTGGGCGTTCAGCCTTGGTGGTGAAAAGCAGCGCGGCCAGGAAAGCCAGCCGATCATCTATGACGGCACGATGTATATCACAGGCTCCTACAGCCGCCTTTACGCAATCGATATCGCCACCGGCAAGGAGCTCTGGCAATACGACGCCCGCCTTCCCGAAGGCATTCTGCCGTGTTGCGACGTCGTGAACCGCGGCGCTGCGATCTTTGGTGACAACATCTATTTCGGCACGCTGGACGCCCGTCTCGTGGCCCTGAACCGCAAGACCGGCGCAGTCGTGTGGAACAAGAAGATTGCCGAATACAAGGAAGGCTACAGCTACACCGCCGCACCGCTCATCGTGAACGGCCTGATCGTCACCGGCAATTCCGGCGGCGAATTTGGCGTGGTCGGCGAAGTGCAGGCCCGCAAGGCCGATACCGGTGAACTGGTGTGGACGCGTCCCGTGATCGAAGGTCACATGGGCACGTTCGAGGGCAAGCCGAGCACCATGACCGGCACGCTGAACGCCACCTGGCCGGGCGATCTGTGGAAGACCGGCGGCGGGGCAACCTGGCTCGGTGGCTCCTATGACCAGGATACGAATACGCTGGTCTTCGGCGCCGGTAACCCTTCGCCGTGGAACAGCCATCTGCGCAACGCCGGCAAGCCGGTGGAAGGCAACAAGGGCGATAACCTTTACGCCGCAAGCCGCCTCGGCATCGACCCGAAGAATGGCGAAATCAAGTGGCACTTCCAGTCCACGCCGCGCGAAGGCTGGGACTTCGATGGTGTGAACGAAGTCGTTCCCTTTGTCGACAAGGCCGGCAACAAGCGCTTTGCCACCGCCGACCGCAACGGCTTCTTCTACGTGCTGAATCGCGAAGACGGCAAGTTCGTCTCTGCCCATCCTTTCGTGAAGAACATCTCCTGGGCCAAGGGCATCGATGCCAACGGCCGGCCGATCTACAACGAGGATAACCGTCCTGGCGATCCCGCAGCCGCAGCCGATGGCGGCAAGGGCCAGCAGGTCTTCGCGGTGCCTTCGTTCCTCGGCGGCAAAAACTGGATGCCGATGGCCTACAGCAAGAAGACCGGCTTTTTCTACGTGCCATCCAACGAATGGGGCATGGACATCTGGAACGAGCCGATCTCCTATAAGAAGGGCGCGGCCTATCTCGGCGCCGGCTTCACCATCAAGCCGCTGTTCGAGGACTATATCGGCAGCCTGAAGGCGATCGACCCGAATACGGGGGAGATCAAGTGGGAATACAAGAACGGTGCGCCGCTGTGGGGTGGCGTGATGACGACCGCCGGCAACCTCGTCTTCTTCGGTAATCCCGAAGGCGAGTTCAAGGCCCTGAATGCCGAGACCGGCGAACAACTCTGGTCGTTCCAGACCGGATCCGGCATCGTCGGGCAACCGGTAACGTGGGAGCAGAATGGCGAGCAATATGTGTCCGTCATTTCCGGCTGGGGTGGTGCAGTTCCTCTTTGGGGCGGTGAGGTGGCCAAGAAGGTCAACTACCTCAACCAGGGTGGTATGGTCTGGACTTTCAGACTGCCCAAGGAGCTGGCTTCGAAGTAAGATGACTGAGCCGGGCGCCCTGCGCCCGGCTTTCGACTACGCATAGGGAGCCTCGGGGGGAGGCGACCGCATCGTCTGGGAGGGGATGCATGATCAACTACCGCCAGCCATTCCGAGGCCTGAGCGCGCCACCACCGCCGCCGCCGAGGCCACTGCTCGAACTGAAATCCGCCCTGATCGTCGATGACCATCCTTTGTTCTGCGAAGCGCTCGCCATGACGCTTTCAGGTCCGGTCGGCATCGAGCATGTGGATGCCGTCGGCTCGCTTGAGGGCGCCATTGTTCGCCTCGCGACCGGTCCGCTTCCCGATGTCATCGTGCTGGATCTCAACCTGCCCGACGTCAACGGATTGGATGGCGTGGTTCGTCTTCGGCAATTCGTGCCGGACACGCCTATCGTCGTCGTTTCTTCACTTGACGAATTGAAGGTGGTGCGCGCCGCTCTCAAGGCCGGGGTCAACGCCTTCGTCCCGAAACATGCCGGCCGCGACGATATCCGTGAAGCATTCGCCGTCATTGCCCGCGGTGAAATTCACGCCAGCCGCATGGCGCTGGAGCCCGCCGCCGCAAGCGCTTCCGAGGAAGCGGTCAAGCGACTGACACTCCTGACCCGCCAGCAGGCCCGTATCCTGCAACTCGTTTGCGCCGGGCTGATGAACAAGCAGATCGCTTACGAGCTGTCCATCGCCGAAACCACCGTGAAGGCGCATGTCACTGCCATCATGCGCAAGCTGCGGGTACAGACCCGCATGCAAGCCGTTCTTCTGGCGCAGGAAGCGAGTTTCGCCACGATGGTTCCGGAGGGCGGTTGAAGCGGTTTAATGGTAATAGGCAGATGGAGGGGCGGTCTTGGGCGGAATGAACCGGTTCGTGGCGCGCGCCTTTGCGCAGGCGAGTGACGACAAGGCGCTCGAACGTCTGACCGATGGGCTGGGTCCGGGTCCCTTTGCGCTGGTGATGCTTTTCATGTCGCCTGATGCCGATCTGCCCCGCATTGCCCGTACCGCCGAACATATCCTGCCTGCACACCGCGTTGTGGGCTGCACGACGGCGGGCGAGATTTCCGGCATTGGCTACGACGAGGGCAGCATTGTCGCAATCGGCTTTCCCTCGACGCATTTCGCCGCCGATACGCTTCTTATGGAAGACCTCACGCGGCTCGATGCCCGCAATCTCGCCGAAGCCTTTCTTCAGATGCGCCAGCGTCTTGCGCTCCAGCGCCACGATTTGCCTGAGGAACTGGCGATCCTGCTGGTCGATGGCCTTTCGGTGAAGGAAGATGAACTGGCCTCGGCGCTTGCCACCGGCCTTGGCTCCATTCCGCTCGTGGGTGGTTCCGCCGGCGATGGCACCCGCTTTCGGGAAACCTTCGTGCTGCACGGTTCGCGGCTTTTGCGCAATGCCGCCGTCCTCTCGGCCATTCGCAGCACCTGCCCGGTACGGGTGTTCAATATCGACAACCTGACACCCACCGAGCGCTGCATGGTGGTGACGGAAGCCGAGCCGGACAAGCGGATCGTGAGACGTCTCAACGCTGAACCGGCTGGCATGGAATATGCCCGGTTGCTCGGCAAGGATCCGGCCCGTCTGGATACCTTCACATTCGCGGCCCACCCGTTGGCAGTGCGGGTCGGTGCCCGTCACCATGTCCGTGCGATCCAGCGAATGCTGCCAACTGGGGAACTGGTGTTTTTTTCCGCTATCGATGAAGGCGTTATCCTGACCATCACCGAACCGCGTGATCTCGCCAGCCATCTGGCAAGTGAACTGACACGCCTGCGCGAACCGGCTGAGCCGGCCGCCGTTCTGGCCTTCGATTGCATCCTGCGACGTATCGAAAGCCAGGAAAAGCAGATGACCGCGCAGGTTTCCGCTCTGCTGCGGCAGAACGGTGTGATCGGTTTTTCCACCTATGGCGAACAGATCGGCCCCATGCATGTGAACCAGACCATGACCGGTATTGCCTTTTATCCGCCCGGCACGACGACGGATGGGATCGGCGCATGACAGACCGGGTTTCCGATAGCCTGATTGACCCCTGTGATGGTGCGGAACGCAATGTCGAGAAGCTTCTCATCATCACCGATGCGCTGATGCGTCATGCCGACCAGAACTCCAGCCGACAGGGTGTTGCCTTTGAACAGTTCCGCCGCGCCGCGCTGCTGGAAGATGGCGTGAGGCAGCGTACCCGCGATCTGGAAGCCGCTATGGCGATGCTGAACGAGGCCAACAGCGCGGCTGAGCGGGCACGCCGCGATCTCGCGCAGGCGATCGAGGCGATTGAGGAAGGGTTTGCGCTGTTCGATTCTAGCGAAGCCATGGTGTTGTGCAATTCCCGTTTCTGCCGCCATCTGGTCGATGTGCGCAGGCACCTGCACCCGGGTATCTCGTTTTCCGCGTATGTCGAGGCGGTAAGCCGCTCGCCGGTGCTTGATTTGCCATCAGGTACCAAGCCCGAGGATTGGGTGGCGGACCGCATGCGCCGGCATCGTGAACGGCAGGTGTTCAACGTAAGCCTTGTGGGTGACCGCTGGCTACAGGTGAGCGAGCAACGCACCGCCGATGGTGGCACTGTCGTTCTCCAGACCGACGTGACCGACATCATCCGCATGGAACGCAGCGAGCGCGGAAAGCTCCTGGACGATCAGGCGCGCATGATCCGAGCCACGCTCGATCATATCAACCAGGGCATTGGCATCTTCGACGCCCAGCTCCGTCTCATCGGCTGGAACCAGCGCCTTGGTCAACTTCTCGATTTGCCCGCCACTGCACTTCGGACCGGGGCGAGTTTCGATATGCTTGCAACTCGCATTTCAAGCCAGATGGGACTTGGCGAAGGCATTACGCCCTCGATGCTCTGGTCCTGGGCGCATCGGGGCACACAACGCGAGCCGCTTTCCTTCGAACTGCGCCACGTTTCCGGTGTCGTGCTCGACGTGTTCGCCCAGGAAATGCCGGGGCGTGGCTTTGTGATTTCGCTGACGGATGTGACGCGTGAGCGGCTGGCCGTGCACGCCATGCTGCGGGCCAACGCCTCGCTGGAGGCTCGCGTGGCCGCGCGTACGGAGGATCTGGCCGCCGCGCTGGCCGAGGCCGAACGCGCCAATTCGGCGCGCGTCCGCTTCGTTGCCGCGGCAAGTCACGATCTGTTGCAGCCGCTCTCCGCCGCCAAGTTGTTTGTAGCCGCCGCCCGTGACGATGGCGACGCGGCAAAGACCCGCGAGACACTGGAAAAGGCCCATAATGCGCTGGTCAGCGTTGAAGGCATTCTTGGGGCTTTGCTCGACATCTCCAAGCTGGAAACCGGCGGCACGGCGGTGGAGATCGTACCGGTTTCGCTCTACGTACTTCTGTCCCAGTTAACAGACGAGTTTGCTCCACTTGCGGCCCGCAAAGGCCTCAGGCTCGATATCCTGCCCTGTTATCTCACGGTGATGAGCGATCCGACCTATCTGCGGCGCATCCTCCAGAACCTCATCGGCAATGCCATCCGCTATACGAACCAGGGCCGTGTTCTCGTGGGGCCACGTCGCGCAGGCAAATCCGTTCGTATTGAAGTGCGCGACACCGGGCCGGGGATTGCGCCAGAGGAACAACAGGCCATTTTCCGCGAGTTTCACCGTATTGGCGGCTCGGCCTCGGCGTCCGAAGGGCTTGGGCTGGGGCTGGCCATCGTCGACCGTGCCTGCGCCTTGCTCGACCACCGGCTCGATCTGCAATCGACGCCCAACCGCGGGACCTGCTTTGCAGTGACGCTACCATTGGCGAGCGGGCACGCCGCCCCCGCCTATCGTGACTATACACCCGTCATCCCGGAGGAGCCCGGCGAGAACAGCGACCGGATTGCACTTCTCGTCGAAAACGACGCAGATCTGCGGCGCGCCATCGCACTCTTGCTGGAGCGGCGGGGAGTCAACGTGCTGGAGGCGGCCAACGGCGAGGAAGCGCTCGGGTTGCTCGATGAAATCGGCATCGTGCCAGACCTCTATCTGGTCGATCAACAGCTTGGCGACGGCATGTCCGGTGTGGAAACGCTTCTTGCGCTCAAGGAGCTTCATGGTGAGCGCCCTGCCCGCATCATCACCGCCAACCGCACTGCCCAGACCCGCGCGGCTGCGAAGGCAGCAGGCTTCGAGATCATGTTCAAGCCCATCGATCCCGACGCATTGGAAGCCTTCGTGCTTCAGGCAGGTTGAAAACGGCACCAAGGTCGCATTGTGCAGAACCGGCCTCCGGCACAAACTCCGTGCATATCCTACCACGGAAGAGGAGGCTTGGACGGAATGCTGAAAGGACTTGGGATTGCGGTTGTTCTGGCACTCGCCAGCGGTACGGCCTTCGCGGCCGAACATGAAGTGCACATGCGCAATCAGGGTGAAGCCGGGCCGATGGTCTTTGAACCGGCGGTCATCAAGGCGGCGCCGGGCGATACCGTGCGCTTTATTCCCTCCGACAAGACTCACAATGTCGAGGGGGTCAAGGGCATGTTGCCCGAGGGTGTGGAGCCCTTCAAGGGCAAGACGAACGAGGAATATACGCTGACGCTGACGCAGCCAGGCATTTACGGCATCCGATGCTCGCCACACTTTGCCATGGGCATGGTGGCCCTTATTCAGGCAGGCGATAATCCCGGCAACCTGGAAGCGGCGCAGGCGGTGAAAATGCCAGGCAAGGCGGGAGAGCGGATGAAGGCTTACTTTGCCGAACTCACCAAACCCTGACCGGCGTGGGTGCGGCAACACGATAAACGCGGCCCGGAACTCCGGTGCCGCGTTTTCTTATGAAAGAAGACCGGGTAGACGGTCGGCCAGCTTATCAGCCATCAGTGCCGAGAAGATCGTAAAGAGATAGAAGATCGAATAGGCGAAATTCTTTTTGGCTGCCATCATCTTCGGATCGCCCTCGGGCATACGGAAGACACCAAGGGAATAGACGACAAAGATGGCGCCGAGAACAGCGGCGAACAGGCCGTAAGTGATGCCCGCCATGCCGATCAGCGCTGGTGCGATGCCGATGAGGGCAGTCGGAACGGCATAAGCGACGATCTGGATCTTGGTGGCACGCTCGCCGGCCACGACCGGCAACATGGGCACGCCGGCATCGCCGTAATCACCGCACTTGAAGAGCGCAAGTGACCAGAAATGCGGAGGCGTCCAAAGAAAGATGATCAGGAAGAGAAGGACGCTTTCGACAGAGACCGTTCCCGTCACCGCGGCCCAGCCAATCATCGGCGGCAGAGCACCGGACGCACCGCCAATCACGATGTTCTGCGGTGTCCGACGCTTCAGGATCATCGTATAGATGACGGCATAGAAGAAGATGGTGAAGGCCAGAAGACCGGCCGAGAGCCAGTTGACGCCGAGACCAAGCGTCAACACCGAGATAATCGACAGCGTTATGCCAACGACCAGCGCCTCCACCGGCGACACGCGACCGGCCGGAACCGGGCGCTCGCGGGTGCGGCTCATGATCCGGTCAATATCGGCGTCATACCACATGTTCAATGCACCGGAGGCCCCTGCCCCCACCGCAATGCACAGGATGGTCAGAACGCCGCTGGCCGGCGCGATACCGCCCGGCGCCAGAAAAAGCCCGGCGAAAGCCGTGAAGACCACCAGCGACATGACACGCGGCTTCATCAGCGCGAAGTAGTCGCGCAACCGCGGTGCCAGCATGCGCAGGCTGGCTGTTGCGGCAGTCGTTTCGTGATGACCAGTGACCGACATCGCTTGGTTCCGTTCTATCCGGTTCAATTGCCGCTGGTGGCTGCCTGACGGCGGCGGTGGCGGATCAGAAGGACCGCACCGCCTGCCGAAACCAGCGCCAGAGCCAGGAACTGGATTGCGTAGAGCAAGTGGTTATTGGGAAAGCTGACCCGCGTCATTCCGCCCACGGGCAGAGCATCACGGTCAGCATCGGCACGGCGATCAATGAAGAACGGTGCCGGGGCAGCAAGGCCGGCGGCGCTTGCCATTGCGGTTACGTCGCGGGAATACCACCGGCCCTTCGCGGGATCGTTGGGGCGCAGCATCAGCCCACCCGGCTCGCTCACACGCATCAGGCCGGTGATCGTCACGGTGTCCGGCCGCACCTCAAATCCGTCCCTCATCTCCTGTGGTACGAAACCGCGATTGATGTAGACGATCTCGCCGGTTGCGAGCTTGAGTGGCGTCATAACCCAGAAGCCGGTTCCACGGTCCGTCAACGCCAACGCCTTGGCGTCAGTCTGCGGCACCCATGTGCCGGACACTGTGACGTTGCGATATTCATAGTCCGAAGGCTGGAGTGACGCCCATTCGGAAGCCGGTGGCAGGGGCACTGGGGCCGCGCTGATCCGTGCTTCGATGCGGGCAATCAGCTCAGTCTTCCAAGACAGTCTCTGAATTTGCCAGACAGTCAACGCAAGGCCGAGCAGCGTGGCGAAAACGGCAAGGCCGAGCGCGAACGCAAAGGCCTTGCCGCCCTTGCGCACTTCGCTTTCGGTTGCTGCCGTCGTCATCGCCACGCTCATTGTTGTCAGGGCAGGTTCTTGATCTGATCGACCGTCATCGGCATCAGATTCGTGTTCAGGTGAAAAAGCACCCACAGCGAACCGATGAGCGTGATCATGACAAGCACGACGGTGAAAAGCATGGCCATAAGGGTCCAGCCGCCTTCGGACTTCCCGTTCATATGCAGGAAGTAGATCATGTGCACGAAGATCTGCACGACGCCGAGGCCCATGATGGCGAGCACCAGAACTGTCTTGTCGGCAATCACGTCACCCATGACCAGCCAGAAGGGAATGGCCGTGAGGATGACCGACAGGATGAAGCCCGTCAGATAGCTCTTGAAGGAACCGTGATCGTGTCCGCCATCATCGTGGTGGTCGTGATCATGGCCGTGGGAAGCGTGGTTTTCAGCGGTCGCGCTCATCCGATGACCCCCATGAGATAGACGAAGGAGAAGACGCCGATCCAGATGACGTCGAGGAAGTGCCAGAACATCGAAAGGCAGCTCAGACGGCGCATGTTGGCAGGGCCAACGCCGTTCTTGCCAACCTGCACCATCAGAGTCACCAGCCAGATCAGGCCGACGGTGACGTGCAGACCGTGGGTGCCGACCAGAGCGAAGAAGGCCGACAGGAAGGCCGAACGCTGCGGGCCCGCACCTTCGGCTATGAGGTGATGGAACTCATAGAGTTCAATGCCGATGAAGGACGCGCCGAACAGACCGGTAATGCCCAGCCAGATGATCGTCCGGCCGACATTCTTCTTGTAGGCTTCGAGCATGGCAAAGCCGTAGGTGATCGACGAGAAGAGCAGCATGGCGGTGTTGACCGCGACAAGCTCCAGATCGAACAGGTCCTTCGGCGCAGGGCCGGCCGCATAGCTCTTGCCGAGCACGGCATAGGTGGCGAAGAGCGATGCAAAGATCAGGCAGTCGCTCATCAGGTAGATCCAGAAACCCAGCGAGGTGCCGTTTTCCGGATGATGATCCTTGTCGGTCATCATGAAGACCGGCTCACCGCCGGGCGTGGTGAAGGAGGGTGCGTGGTTTGCCATCTCGATCAAGCCTGCTTTGCCAGCGCTTCCGTGCGGGCTTCCTCTGTGGAAGCGACGGTCTCGGCCGGGATGTAGTAATCACGGTTGTAGTTGAAGGTGTGAACGATCGCCGCTGCAATGGTTGCCGCAAGGCCACCGATGGCCAGCCACCACATGTGCCAGATCAGACCGAAGGCGCAGGCCGTGGAAAGACCGGCCAGGATGATCCCGGCGCCGGTGTTCTTCGGCATGTGGATCGGGCGGAAACCTGCGAGCGGGCGCTTGTAGCCACGGGTCTTCATATCCCACCAGGCATCGAGATCATGCACGACCGGCGTGAAGGCGAAGTTGTAATCCGGCGGCGGCGAAGACGTCGACCATTCCAGCGTGCGGCCGTTCCACGGGTCGCCCGTCTCGTCGCGCAGCTGGTCCCGCTTGAGGTAGCTGACGATGAGCTGGAGAACGAAGCAGCCGATGCCGATGGCGATCAGCACCACGCCGAAGGCAGCGACGCCGAAGAGAACCGTCAATGTGGAATCCGCCTCGAACTGGCTCAGGCGGCGGGTTACGCCCATCAGGCCGAGCACGTAGAGCGGCATGAAGGCGAAGTAGAAGCCGATGAACCAGAACCAGAACGACATCTTGCCCCAGAACGGATCGAGACGGTAGCCGAATGCCTTCGGGAACCAGTAGACGATACCGGCGAGCATACCGAACACCACGCCGCCGATGATCACGTTATGGAAGTGTGCGATCAGGAAAAGCGAGTTGTGCAGCACGAAGTCCGCCGGGGGAACAGACATCAGAACGCCCGTCATGCCACCGATGGTGAAGGTGATGAGGAAGCCCATCGTCCAGAGCATCGGGACGTCGAACTTGATGCGGCCCTTGTACATGGTGAAGAGCCAGTTGAAGATCTTCACGCCCGTCGGCACCGAGATGATCATCGTCGTGATGCCGAAGAAGGTGTTGACCGAGGCACCCGAGCCCATCGTGAAGAAGTGGTGCAGCCACACGAGGTAGGACAGCAGGGTGATGACCGCCGTCGCCCAGACCATCGTCACGTAACCGAACAGACGCTTGCGCGAGAAGGTGGCGACGATTTCGGAAAACACACCGAAAGCCGGCAGAATGAGGATGTAGACTTCCGGGTGGCCCCAGATCCAGATGAGGTTGACATACATCATCGGGTTGCCGCCGAGGTCGCTCGTGAAGAAGTTCGTACCGGCATAGCGGTCAAGAGCGAGCAGGGCGAGCGTTGCCGTCAGGACAGGGAACACGGCGACGATCAGGATGTTGGTGCAAAGCGCAGTCCAGGTAAAGACCGGCATCTTCATCAGCGTCATGCCCGGTGCACGCATCTTGACGATGGTGACGAGCAGGTTGACACCCGATAGCAATGTACCGACACCGGCGACCTGCAGGCCCCAGATGTAATAATCCACCCCGACACCCGGCGAATACTCGATCCCCGAAAGCGGCGGATAGGCAAGCCAGCCCGTGCGCGCAAACTCACCCACGAAGAGCGAGATCATCGTCAGCACCACGCCACCAGCCGTCATCCAGAACGAGAAGTTGTTCAGGAAGGGGAAAGCCACGTCGCGGGCGCCGATCTGAAGCGGCACGACGAAGTTCATCAGGCCGGTCACCAGCGGCATCGCCACGAAGAAGATCATGATCACGCCATGGGCGGTGTAAACCTGATCATAGTGGTGCGAGTTCAGGTAACCTTCGGCCCCTGTCGAGGCCCAGACCTGCTGGATACGCATCATCACAGCATCCGCAAAGCCACGGAACAACATGATGATCGCGAGAATGATATACATGATCCCGATCTTCTTGTGGTCGATCGAGGTGAACCATTCGTTCCAGAGATAACCCCAGAGGCGGAAATAGGTGAGTGCTGCGACAAGGACGATGCCGCCGAGCGCGACGCCGCAGAACGTGGCGACGACGACCGGCTCGTGCAACGGCAGCGAATCGAGCGAAAGACGTCCGAACAGGAACGTCGTTGTTTCGGGAATAGAGGACATTGGTCTGTCTCTTTGTGCGTCGGAAACTGCTGGTGGTGAAGAAGGCGGTCAACCCGCCTGCTTCTCCTCGTTCTTGGTAACGTCTTCGCGGATGGGCGAGTAGAACGCGGAACCATAGGGCGCGCTCGGGGTGCAAAGACCCATGCGCAGCGCCTGTTCCTTGTCGATTCCGGCCTTGCCGCCGCCGCCGAGCATGTCGATGTGCATGATGTCGCGCATGCAGATCTTGTCTTCCTCGACGCAACGGTTGACCACGGCATCGAAGAGCGCCGGATCAGCGGATGCGAAGGTGCGCACCGGTTCCTTCTCGGTCGGCTTGGCAAGCTCAAGGAACTTAGCGCGGTCGAGCGTGTCGGTGCCGGCCTTGGCCTTTGCGACCCATTCCTCGAAACCCTGCTGGCTCAGACCATGGAACTTGAAGTTCATGTGCGAGAAACCGGCGCCCGAGACGTTCGCGGACATGCCCTTGAAAACGCCTTCGCGGTTGACGATGGCGTTCAATTCCGACTGCATCCCCGGCATGGCATAGATCTGGCCAGCCAGCGCAGGCACGAAGAACGAGTTCATCGCCGTGGTGCCCGTGATCTTGAAGCGGATCGGCACGTTGACCGGTGCAGCCACTTCGTTGACCGTCGCAAAGCCCTGTTGCGGATAGAGGAACAGCCACTTCCAGTCGAGCGCAACGACTTCGATCTCAAGCGGCTTCACATCAGCCGGAAGCGGTGTGGCGGCGTCGATGCGGGTCAGCGGCTGCTTGGGATCGAGCTTGTGCGTGGCAATCCACGTCACCGTGCCGAGCGCCAGAATAATGGCGATAGGCGCCCCCCAGACCACGATTTCGATCTTCGTGGAATGATGGAAGTCCGGGTCGTATTCGGCCTTGGAATTACCCTCGCGGTATTTCCAGGCAATGACCAGCGTCATGATCAGGACCGGCACGACGATGAGGAGCATCAGGCCGACGGCAGTGTAGATGAGATTGCGTTGCTGCAACGCAATGTCACCCGCGGGATTCAGCAGAACGATGTCGCACCCGCCGAGCATGGCGAGGAGTGGCAGAATGCTGAGGCGGGTCAGAATGCGGGAGGAGATAAGCATCGGGATCACGCTTCACGTTGATTTCCATGCCCGAATATAATTGACCTCCATCAAATACAATGGAATTTATCGTTGCATTCCAAAGTGCTATCGGTTGTGCTGAGGTGAAAAATACGCGCCGCTACGTTTGAAATGCACGGCAAGTGGTGCAAATTACACAGGAAATCGGTTGCATTCACCCGGGTTCCGCAATGATCTGGATCAATGCGCACTGCGACGTTTCGCCGCTTTCATTTCTGTGACTTCTGTCACCGAACGATGCTGCGGCGCAGCCTGACGACGGGTGTGCCATGAATTTCTTAACCGGTCACGGGCACGCTTTTGGAAAACGAATCGGCAGGGCCGCCCTTTGGAAACCGACCTTTACCTTCCCATCAAACATTATCTCGAGAGCCTAGGCCTCGAGGTCAAGGGCGAAGTCTGCCATTGCGATCTTGTCGGCCTGTCAAAAGGCCAAGAGGAACTGGTGGTTATCGGAGAGCTGAAACGCAGCTTTACGCTGGAACTCGTGTTGCAGGCCGTGGAACGCACGGCGGCCTGCGACGAGGTCTGGCTGGCGGTTGGCGCCTCCAAGAAAGGCAAGGGGCGCGAGAACGATAGCCGGGTGAAGAAACTCTGCCGCCTTCTCGGTTTTGGCCTGCTGGCCGTGACGGCCAACGATCTGATCGAGGTGATTGTCGAGCCCGAGCCGTGGAAGCCGCGCCGCGATCTGAAGCGCCGCTCACGTATCGTCATGGAGTTCCGGAAGAGGCAGGGCGATCCGGTCGCCGGCGGCTCGACCCGGCGTCCACAACTCACGGCCTACCGGCAGCAGGCACTCGCTGTCGCTCAGGCGCTCGCCGGCGGGCCCTTGCGCCCGCGCGACCTGAAGGCCGCCTCGCCCGATGCCGCCAAGATCTTGCAAGGCAATGTCTATGGCTGGTTCGAGCGCGTGGAGCGCGGCATCTATGCTCTGACCGATGCGGGACGTGCAGCGCTCACCACTTGGGCGATGCATCTGCCCAACGCCGCCTGAACGGCGCTTGCCTCACGAATCCGAGAAGCCGAAGGGTACGTCCGTGCGGCGATAGTCGTCAGGCAGGATCTGCCGGCCGAGCGGCGGCTCCGACCGCGCCGTGCAGGTCATGCGATGACAGAGCCGACAGGTGATGCCGATCGGTGTCGGCACCACCGGCTTCGGATGCACCTTGCTGTAGACGAGGCGCTCGGCATAATTTGCTTCACAGACCAGTGCAACGGCCCGCTCCACCTTGGCGACGCCAAATGCACCGCCGCCGGAACTCACCGTGCGGGCAATCGAGAAAAAACGCTGGCCATCCGGCAGTTCCAGCCATTGCGTGACGATGCGGCGCGGTGTCTGGAAAACCGTGTGCACCGTCCAGAGCGGACAGCCACCGCCATGCCGGGCAAAGGGGAAGCCGCCGCCGTTCAGGCGCTTGGAGACATTGCCAGCCTGATCGACGCGGATGAAGAAGAACGGAATACGTTCCTGCCCCGGCTTCTGAAGGGTCGTCAGCCGGTGGGCTGTCTGCTCGAAACTCGCGCCGAACTGCCGCGCCAGAGCCTCGATGTCATAATGGCGCGTTTCGGCCGCCTTTGCGAAGGTGGCATAAGGCATGAGGATCGCCGCCGCACAATAGGCGGCCAGCGAACGCTGCGCCAGGCGGCGGGCATTTTCCGTTTCAAAATTGCCTTCCTGAACCGCGGCCTGGATGTCTTGATAGAATTCCAGATAGGCAAGTTGCTGGGCGAGTTGAAAATTCTGGCTAGCGCCATCCAGCGTGTCGTCGATCAGGAGTTCCTTGCGGTGCCAGTCAAGCCGGCGCAGCGAGCCGGTCATGACCTCCGGCGGCAGGCGGCGTACCCGCAACTGGTGCTTCTGCTGAAAGAAGCTGATCAGGCCGCCCGCTTCCGTCACGCGCGCCGAAAGCTTTTCGGAGGCGGCATCCAGTACGGGAAAGAAATTGCGCCGCGCGCCAAGGAAGTTGCGCACGGCGGCAACAGGATCGCCATGCACCTCGTCGCCACCGCCCGTGGCGCCCTGTCGCCGGTCGGCCAGTGCGAGCTGCTCTTCCTTGTAGGAGGTGTGAAGCCTGAGCATCGCCTCGGCGAAGGCCGGAAAGGAATGCACCACGTCCGCCACTTCCAGCGGCAGCACGTCAATGTCCTGAAACATCGGATCGCGCATCACGCTTTCCAGCCGGGCGGTGATGTTGGTGCCGGTTTCCTCGGTAAAGTCCGAGAAGTCCACCTTGTAGGCCTTGGCCAGCCGCAACAAGGTTTCCGCTGTTACCGGACGCTGGTTGCGCTCCATCAGCGCGATGTAGGACGGTGAGATTTCGAGGTCGGCCGCCATGTGTGCCTGGGTCAGCCCCAGATCACGCCGCAGTCGTCTCAATCGTGGTCCGAGGTATACGCCTTGCTTCTCCATAAACACATTACAACATTACAAAGAAGATTTGTAAAGTTATACAACTGCACACTGAAGGCCCTCCACAAGGATGTTGGGATCGGATTAATAGGCTCCAACGCAACGATAAACGACACATGAGGAGGAAATCATGTCGTACCAGTCGCTCATCCAGGAAGCCGGAA
>NZ_JACIDU010000011.1 GCF_014196535.1 Allorhizobium borbori | reverse complement strand
AGGAACTTGACCACGACCGCAGACCCGAAACATACCTAACACGCGGGTCAATTCTCGGTGGAAACGCCGGGTCAGTTCTCAGTGGCAATCAACAGGCAGACGCATGCTGGAGAATTGCATGGTCGTGGCTGCCCGGCTCAGGCGGTTCTGGCACTGTGATGCCGCCCAAAAAGCTGGATTTGCCGGATGCGCAAGATGCTCACGATGCCAAATTTGCCGCAGAAGATCAGCAAAGGGCTGCTGACTTCATGCTGTCGTCGCCTGCACGCGTCGTCATGGCATGGGCTGGAGCTAGTAAAGAACAACGCGACACGATCCCGTTGACAAAACTGACCGACGACCAAATCGATTGGCTGGAAGTCCGTCTGTCAGACGATCAGCTCAAAATCCTCACAGCCGAGAAATCGGAATATAAGATCGAGGCTGCACTGAATGGTCAGGAGGGTGCTATTTTAGGCGTCCCGAGCGTGCCCACCGTAAAGAAAAAATCCGGCCTGGACTTAACAGACCGGATTCAGGAATTTCGGATGAATGGGATCGAGCGTGCACCAGCGTACGCGCTTAATTGAGCTGACGGCGCTTTACCGATTCACGAAATTTCTTTGACCTGCCAGCTGCGATGATCTGGCGGGTCTTTTTAATGAGAGGCAGCAGTCGCTCGACCTCCTGATCGTATTCATCCGGAGGCACGAATTCTCGGATGTAATCGCCAAACTCCTCCCAGGTCGCTTCGACCAGTTCCTCGTGTTCACGTTGCTCTGGCGTCATCCGCATGTCGTCCTCGGCCCATTCCTGTGCAAGCAGGTCGTAGATCAGTTCTTCGTGCAGGTCGGCCAGGCGCTTGAAACCGGTGTGCGACAGGACTTTGTCCATGGACATCCCTTTTTCGCGCCAGAAGTACAATGCGACGGACGGGCTCATGAAAACTTGCCGGATCATGCTGCCACCTTTTTCATCCGCTCGATGACGCCACGACGCTGCTCGGCGACTGCCTTCAGACGGGCGTTTTCGGCCTTCAGTTTTTCATTTTCCGCGATCAGGCGCTTTGCATAGTCAGCCCATTCGTGTGCTACAGAAACAGCGTCATTGAGCTGATGAGCGAGAATATGAGATGCACGCTCTTCACGAGCTTGCCGAGCTGCAGCGACACCAGCCATATGTGCATTGACTGCACCTACCGCGAGACCGGTAAAAATCGCACCGGTCTGCATCGCGACCGCAGTCGCAGGGCAAGGTACAGAACGATGAGCCATCTCAATTCTCCTGATCAAATCTGTTGACGCGAGTATCAGTTATCAATCGTTAACAGGAGTCGCGTGTCAACATTCAAATTTTACGGATCAACGAAAAAAGCGGTACCTTTTCAATCACTTGCAACAATTCAGGGGCAAAAACGGAAATTTGCCCCTGAATTGTTACAACCTGGACGCGGCTGCAGCTTCCTCGACCTTAAAGTCCTCAGCAGTCAATTCCTCAATCGACCATGGGCATGCCTCCGGCAGATCGACATGCCGTTTCGCCAGCCTCCATACCATGTCGAGATCAACATGCCTCCACACGCCCGCATCCGAACGAATTACGACGTCAGACTGAGCTGACAGGATTTCCTCAATGGTGATCGAGCCGGGATCGATTGATCGACGTACGAGACCTCTCAGGACCCGTATGATCGCGTTTGACAACTCGGCGACTGCTGACCGGCCCAGCCCCTCGATTTCGTCGGTCAGATGCTCGATATCGATGTCGGTCGAGTCAGGCATCGAACGCAACAGGTCGGCTTGCTGGCGAGTCCATAGGACGAAATCGGTGTCGTATAAGCTCATGTCCGCATCAACATCCTGAAAGTCTCAACCTCGCGCTCGATCTGCTCATCCGAGGCCATGGGCATCGGTAAATCCGCATCACCAAGAGCGACCAGAAGTTCGGCGTAATCGCGGATTTTCAGCTCATCGATTGCTCACGATATGTCATCGCTTCGGCTGTCAGCCGTCGAGCGACTTCGTCCTGAGGCACATCTTCATCGATCCATTTTTCCAGCTTAGCGATGTCATCCGGCATCATATCGCGACCAGATATCGCGATATTCGCGATCATCTGATGCAGCCGATATTTCTGCGCTTCTTTTGATTGATCTCGAAAACTGTACATCAGCACTTTTTTCCATACCGCTCGGGATTTCTAACGACACGCTCATCGGCAATCGACCCAGATTTCTCATCAGCGATCTCGTAGTCGATCCGAGTCATTAAAAGCTGCTCATAAAATTTGACTTCATACGGATGCACGCTCTCAAGAAACTTGGCTCGATCAGCCGGACTGCTGTTGAGAAATTTCTCATACTTATCGAGATCACGCTGGCGAAAACCTGCCATGACCGGCAGGTGCGGCCATCGAAGTTGATCATTCACGGCGACCTACTTTACACATAAACCGGTCAATCCGCCGACGAAAATCGGCATTGTCTACGATCTTATAAGCGCGTGCGATGACTCTATCGATGTCAGTCGAGAGACCGGCATCAAGTTCTTTTAAGCCGAACTCGACTGCATCGCGTTCGGAAATCTGATGATGATGATCATGACTGAACATTACCGCGTTGCTCTTCTTCCCAGATTTCGTCAATGATCTCATCCCAATCGACACTGATCGATCCGCCTGAATCCTGTTCAGTCAGCGCCTCGTATCGAGTCCGAATACGTCGAGCCATATCGGCCTGATCGCCACGCGATGCGGAATTCAGAGCCTTGAGAGCACGATCACCACCATCCACATCAGAAACGATATCGCCATTCGGAAATTGCCAGACAACTTCATTGTCGCGGACATAAACTGCGGGCAAACCCAGATCATTGCAGGCCTTCACCGGATTCCAGTTGGCGTGCATCTGGTCGACGGCATCGAAGAAACTGCTGCGTTTATCCGTCATGTCAACACTCACTCCGGCTTCAGCTGGTCTGGGCTCGTCAACGATCTGGTGAGTCTAAGGCAACTTAAAATACTTTAAAATAGGTTGCTTTGGCAGTGAGTTAGGTTGCGTTAATTTATGTCTTATAGTGCATATTTGTTGCTGGATATGTCTCAAGGCACATATTACTGTCGGCGGTTTGACGTGTGCTGGCCGATGGCAAACCATAATTTCATGGCTCTGCCACAGGAACAGGTTTTTACGCTGTCCGACGACCGCACCTTTGCCATTCGGTCGCGATAGACGGCTCCGGTCAATCAAGATGGCTAAATGTGACTGATGTTGAGGATCGCTTAATGTTGCGCATTGCGCATTGCGCATTGCGCATGACACACCTAAAGTTGCAGGGCAATTTGAGGCAAGTATCTATCACAGATACGAAAACCGACAGCTACAAAAATAACTGTCGGTTTTTCTGTCGGATCAGCAATTTTCAGGCTGTTTTTACGCTTCGAAAACTCGGGAAAAGCGCTGAAATTTCAGCTGGTCGGAGTGAGAGGATTCGAACCTCCGACCCCCACGTCCCGAACGTGGTGCGCTACCAGACTGCGCTACACTCCGTGACCAGCGGGGGTGTCTATAGTCCGGGTTCCGCCGCCGCACAAGCGCCGGATGACAAAAAAATGTTGCCCTGTGCAAAATCTTGGCCAGTTGTACCGCGCAACGGGGCACGAGCGTGACGCTTCGGCCTCACTTCGTCAAAAAACGGCACAACTGTGTCACGCCGCCTTTGACAGGCGCTGAATAAGCGCTAGAGCAGGGTATGCAAGCCGCCTTGCTGGCCTCCCGGCACAGAGCGGCAAGCCGCTTCAACCACGCTCACATCTCACGGAACGAGACAGATGAACATCCGCATCATCACGCTTGCAGGCCTTGCGCTCGCCCTTGGCGGCTGCACCACGGCGGCCATCAAGACGAATGCCATCGAGACCCGCTGGAATGGCCAGCAGGCCGGCGTCTTCTTCGCCAAGTTCGGCCCGCCCGTCGCCGACCAGCCCACCGGCGCTTCCACGGTCTACACCTGGCGCGGCGGCTACAAGACCCGCACCGTGCCGGCCAAGTATGCCGAAGGCAAGGGCGGCAAGAAGGGCGCAATCCTTTCGCCGGCCCGCACCGAATATCTGCGCTGCGAAGTGCAGCTCACGACGTCGCCGGATTACGTCATCCGCTCCGTGCGCACCATCGTCGACAAGCCCGGCCTGAACGGTGCGCCGAGCTATTGCGAGGAATTCCTCACCGCCAAGTAACTGCGGCCGACCCGACAGAAACCGCATCAGAGCCAACGGCTTCGGTGCGGTTTTTCTTTGTGCAATAGAGACGTACCGTCGAAATTATTGCAATGCATCACGAATACAATATAATTTATATCAAGTTTCCGAGCACGCTAAAATACAACCCATTAATGTAGTTTTCTAATATTTACGTGATCGAAGCATAAACAAATACAATCCAAACGCAGAACATCCCTCAACCTTAACATTGGTCTATACCAACCTTGGTCGTTCGCAGGGATTACGTGCGACTTTTCATGCGACCATGGACGGGAAAAAGGCCAAGCACGATTGCGCATCCGGCGACAATCACAACGGCGCCCGCGACCTGAACGAGCGAGAGCGGTTCGCCGAGCGCGAGCGCGCCGATGGCGACCGCGACCGTCGTGACTGCGAATTCGACGCTGATGGCGCGCGTGGCGCCCAGCGAGGCGACGAGGCCGAAATAAAGCACATAGGTCAGCGCGCTCATGATGCAGGCGAGAATGAGCAGATAGAGAAGATCGACCGCATGCGGCACACCCGGCACGGGCACGGCGAACAGAAGCGGCAGCGTCATCAACCCGCCGAAAAAGAAGGCGCCGATGGTGACTTCCCATGAACCGGCCCGGCCAAGCCAGCGGCTGGCGTAATTGCTGCCAAAGGCTGCGGAAAACGAACCGAACAGGGCTGCAAGGCAACCGGCCAGAAAGGCCGGGGTGACCGGCACGGCGGGAAAACCGACGAGAAGCGCGATGCCGACCAGACCGAGCATCAGCCCCGCCAACCGGGCGGGCGTGATTTTCTCCAGTCCCCAGAGCGCGCCGAGGACCATGGAGAACAGGGGGATCGTCGCCACGAGAATGGCAGACATGGCCGTGCCGATCAACGGCGCGGCATAGGACAGCCCAATCAATTGCCCGGCAACCGTGGTTGCACCGACGACGAAAAGCGGCCTCCACCCCAAAGAGAAATCCAGCCGCCGCCCGATAAGCCGCGCGACGCCGACAAGCGTGGCCGACGCCAGCAACGCCCGCAACGTCACCGCCCCGATCCAGCCGAAAGCCTCGACCGCCTTCATCAGCACCAGAAAGGAAAGCCCCCAGACGACGGCAAGAAACACATAAACAACAACGTCGCGCAGGCGCATGGCAGGTTCCGGATGAGAGCGCGGCCCTGCTTCACGAACGAAGCCGAGGCGAAAAAGGTCCGATCCTTTATCCGTTTCCGCGCAGCGACAGCAAGGGAAAATCTGTGGCTGGGGCGCCAGGATTCGAACCTGGGAATGCCGGTACCAAAAACCGGTGCCTTACCGCTTGGCGACGCCCCAACAGCCGAGTCAGGTCTCTTGGACTGACCGGTGCGGGGGTGATTAGCAAAAGACGGGGCGGGCGGCAATCCGCTCTTGCGACAAAATACGGTCAATCCACGGGCTGCGATCCGGGAATGCTTTTCCGTGACCTTGGCGAGACTGCGTGTTAGAGGCACAGGACACGAGATAACCGGACGGCATTTGGGGAGCAGGCAGGATGAGCGATCCGCTTTTTGAACGAGCGTTCGAACCGGCGCATGGCACCGCCGTGCCGGTGGGGCCGGATGTGGCGCGCGTCACCGTCAACAACCCCTCCCCTTTCACCTTTCACGGCACGAACTCCTATATTGTGGGCCGCGACACGCTGGCGGTGATCGACCCCGGCCCGGAAGACGAGGCGCATCTTGCCGCGCTCCTCGACGCCATCGGCGGGCGTCCGGTCAGCCACATCTTCGTCAGTCACACGCATCGCGATCACGCACCGCTTTCGCGACGCCTGAAGGAAGCCACCGGCGCGCTGATCGTGGCCGAAGGGCCGCACCGCCCGTCGCGACCGCTGCATGCGGGCGAGACGAACCCCTTTTCGGAAAGTTCCGATAACGATTTCGTTCCCGATCTCGCCGTGGCGGATGGCGAAACCGTTTCCGGCGACGGCTGGGCGCTTTCGGCGCTGCACACGCCGGGCCACACCGCCAATCACGCCGCCTTTGCGCTGGAAGGCACCGGCATCGTCTTTTCGGCCGATCACGTCATGGCCTGGGCCACGACCATCGTCGCGCCGCCGGATGGGGCGATGAGCGATTATCTTGCCTCGCTGGAAAAACTGCTGGAGCGCGATGACAGGCTTTATCTGCCTGGCCATGGCGGCGCGGTGAAGGAACCGGCCGCCTTCCTTCGGGGATTGCGCGCCCACCGGCGCATGCGCGAGCGCGCCATTCGCGAGCGCGTGATTGCCGGCGACCGCACGATTGCCGAGATGGTGAAGGTCATCTACCGCGAAACCGATCCCCGCCTGCATGGCGCAGCCGCCCTTTCCGTGCTGGCGCATCTGGAGGATCTCGTGGAGAAGGGCGCGGTCAGGACCGATGGTCCCGCGTCGCTTTCGGGCATCTACGAACCCGGTTGAACCGGGCGGGCCTTTACCCCAGTCCCAGCATTTCCGCTTCGAGCGCATCGAGAAACGCGCGGATCAATTCGGCCCCGATGCCGAAATCGCGATCGCCATACCGGGCCACGGCGCGCACATCCACCAGCGTGTTGTCGTCCTCTTCGCGCAGCCGGATCATGATATCGAAGGGCATTCCGAAAACGAGCGTGCGGGTTACGCCCTGGATCAGCACATCGCCGGGCTTGCCGATGAGAACCGGAGGCGCGGAGAGAAGCTGCGGCTCCGGGCGCGGCAGCGGAATGGGGATGGCCGGATTGCCGCCGCCCTTGCCGGTGGGAACCGCGGCGGGCGCGGCATCGGCAGAGCCGGCCAGCGCCTCGCCTTCCGTCGCGACAATCGACATGCGCACCGCGCGCGCGGCCTTGCGCACGGCGGCGGTCAGGCGGTCCGGCGCCCCATCGAACCGGCGGCCGACGAGATCGACATAGGCTCCTGCCGCCTGCCATTCCCCGTTCGGGGTCGCAGCGCGCGGCAGCCATTGCTGGTCACCCGCGCGCGGCTTCAGGAAGGGCGGAGGATCGGCGGGATCGGTGGAAAGGTCGAAGACCGGCGGCGAGGTCATATAGGCGGCAACCGCAACGCCCGCCACGCCAAGCGGCAGGGCGGCAAAGACGAGCCCGGCGAAAGCGGCGAGCCCGCCCAGGGCACCGATCCGCCACAATTGCGCGAGCCCCAGCAGGGCCAGGAGAACGGCGACGGCCGCCAGCGCGGCGGCAACCAGCAGCAGGGCTGCGAAATCCGGCACGGAAAGCCCGCCGAAGCGGCCGGCAACGAAGGCGATGACGAAAAGAACCAGCGCCATGAAACCCAGACGCTTCGCCCAGAAGGCGGAGCGGGAAACCGGTCTTTCAAAGCGTATGGCCATGGCGATGGAACCTGCCTGGAGCCGTCCGTTTCAAACGGAAGGCTCATTCCTTTTGTTTTTCCACATTTCCGCACGCAAAGCCGTTTTACACTTTCGCTGAAAATGCTCTGATGATCATCACTAAGGGCGCGGGAAGCGCCCCGGCACAGTAAACCTTATTTGCCTGTCATATCAACGCATGGCGGCATCTGACGGAGACCACCCATGAAAACGGCGCGCAGCATGCTTCTTTTAACCGTAGCAACCCTTCTTGCCGCCTGCCAGAGCATGACGCCCGAACAGCGTCGCGCCGCCGATGAGGGGCAATGCCTGAACTACGGCTTCAGGCGCGGCACGGAAGCCTTTGCCGAATGCCTGCAACGTATCGATCTCGACCGTCGGGCCGAAGCGCGGGCAAGCTCCATCCGCGCCTCGCAGATGATGTGGGAACCGCCGCTCGTCATCGAACGGCGGGTCATCGTGCGGAAATAGTCAGGCGTCGCCCATTCGTGTCGCTTTTGCCGCGATCGTGGCCTGCGCGGCGGCAAGGCGGGCGATCGGCACGCGGAACGGCGAGCAGGAGACGTAGTCGAGGCCGATATTCTCGCAGAAGCGGATGGAGGTGGGATCGCCGCCATGTTCGCCGCAAATACCCATCTTCATTTTCGGGCGGGTGCGGCGACCGCGCGTTGCGGCGATTTCCATGAGTTCACCCACGCCGTCGAAGTCCAGCGACACGAAGGGGTCGTGCTCGACGATGCCCTTCTTCTGGTAGACCGTCATGAAGCGGGCGGCGTCGTCACGGGAAATACCGAAGGTCGTCTGCGTCAGGTCGTTGGTGCCGAAGGAGAAAAACTCGGCGGCCTCGGCAATCGTATGGGCCTGAAGGGCAGCACGCGGCAGCTCGATCATCGTCCCGACGAGATAGTCGATCCTGATACCGGCCTCGCCCGTCACTTCGCTCGCAACGCGGTCGATGACACCCTTCACATAGTCGATTTCCGAGCGCAGCCCGACGAGCGGCACCATGATTTCCGGCACCACTGCCGCACCCGTTGCCTTTGCGGCATCCACCGCCGCCTGGAAGATGGCGCGGGCCTGCATTTCGGCGATTTCCGGATAGGCGATGGCAAGGCGGCACCCGCGCAGGCCCAGCATGGGGTTGAACTCGTGCAACGCATCCAGCCGCTGGGCGAGAATGGCCGGGTCCATGCCCATGGCGGTGGCGACTTCGCGCGATTCCTCCTCGCTCTTCGGCAGGAATTCATGCAATGGCGGGTCCAGCAGACGGATGGTCACCGGCAGGCCGTGCATGATGGTGAAAAGCTCGGTGAAATCCTGCCGCTGCATGGGCAGAAGCCGGTCGAGCGCCGCGCGGCGGCCCGCCTCGTCCTCGGCCAGAATCATCTCACGCATCACATGGATGCGGCCGTCATCGAAGAACATATGCTCGGTGCGGCAAAGGCCGATGCCTTCGGCGCCGAAACTGCGGGCGGCGCGCGCATCCGACGGCGTGTCGGCATTGGTGCGGATATCCATGCGACGCAGATCGTCGGCCCATTCCATCAACTTGCCGAAATCCCCCGAAAGCTCGGGCTGACGCATGGGCACGCGGCCGGCCAGAATCTGCCCGCTGGACCCGTCGATGGTGACGACATCGCCCTTTTCGAGCGTCAAGCCCATGCCGATCAGCCGGCCGTTGCGCATATCGACGCGCATGGTGCCGGCACCGACGACGCAGGGAATGCCCATGCCGCGCGCCACCACCGCCGCATGGCTGGTCATGCCGCCGCGCGTCGTGAGAATGCCTTCGGCAACGTGCATGCCGTGAATGTCTTCAGGGCTGGTTTCTATGCGAACCAGGATGACCTTGCGGCCTTCGGCTTCGGCGGCAACCGCCTCTTCCGCCGAAAACACGATCTCGCCGGTCGCCGCACCCGGTGAAGCCGGCAGGCCGGAGCCGATGACATGGCGTTCAGCACGGGGGTCGATGGTCGGGTGCAGAAGCTGGTCGAGCGAGGCGGGATCGATGCGTGAAATCGCTTCCTCGCGGGTAATCACGCCCTCGGCAACCATATCGACCGCCGCGCGCATCGCCGCGCGGGTGGTGCGCTTGGCCGAACGGGTCTGGAGCATCCACAGCTTGCCGCGTTCGATGGTGAATTCCACATCCTGCACATCGCGGTAGTGGGCTTCCAGCCGGTCGCAGATCTCGCAGAAGGCTCTGAATGTCACCGGCATCAGCTTTTCCATCGACGGCCGCTCCGAGCCGGAGGCAAGACGCCCTTCTTCGGTGATGGATTGCGGCGTGCGAATGCCGGCAACGACATCCTCACCCTGCGCGTTCACCAGAAACTCGCCGTATAGCGCCTTTTCCCCGGTGGACGGGTTGCGGGTGAAGGCAACACCGGTGGCCGAGGATGTGCCGAGATTGCCAAACACCATGGCCTGGATATTGACCGCCGTGCCCCAAGCTTCGGGAATATTGTTCAGCATGCGATAGGTGACGGCGCGGGTGTTCATCCAGCTTGCGAAAACGCCGGAAACGGCGCCCCAGAGCTGCTCATGCGGGTCCTGCGGGAAGGGTTCGCCGAGTTCTTCCTCCAGCATGTCCTTGTAGAGCGAGACGACATGCTGCCATTCGACCGCCGTCAGGTCGGTATCGAACTCATGGCCGAGGCGGTTCTTTTCGTCTTCCAGAATTTCCTCGAAGAGTTCGTGGTCGAGGCCGAGCACGACGTCGGAATACATCTGGATGAAACGACGGTAACTGTCCCAGGCGAAGCGGGCATCGCCCGCATCGTGGCCGAGCGCCTGCACCGACTGGTCGTTGAGGCCCAGATTCAGCACAGTATCCATCATGCCGGGCATCGAGGCGCGCGCGCCGGAACGCACGGAAAGCAGCAACGGGCGTTCGGCATCGCCGAAACGGCGGCCGGTAATGGCTTCCATGCCAGAAATGCCGGCCAGCACTTGCGCTTCCAGCCCTTCCGGCAGAACGCGGCCGTTCTTGTAGAAGAAATTGCAGGCTTCGGTGGTAATGGTCAGGCCCGGCGGCACCGGCAGGCCAAGCGAGGCCATTTCGGCCAGATTCGCGCCCTTGCCGCCCAACAGCGCGACGTCGCGGGCGGACCCTTCCGCCTTGCCGTCACCGAATGTGTAAACCCACTTCACCATCCACCCTGTCCTCGCACCCGCCTCCGCTCACGAAAACGTGGCCGGAACCATCCGTTCCGCGCCACGGGACCGCAAGCCGAAACCGCTTCCTCCCAATTCGAAGCGATTTTCGCCCGGAAGCAATTTTTTCAATGCTCTACAGCAAATACGAGGTGATGAAAACGACCGGAGCCATTGTTTTTCGCGCGGGGAGACCCAAGCTTGAGACGCGGTTGGCGCAAAATCACGCTTGTTTGACGCTGCGTCACCCCCGCTGCCGCTTGTTTGCCGTCATCGACCGTTATATCGGATGACGAACGACACTTCTAAAACCCTTGGACAAAGGTTCCAGACGATGCAGATTTTCGAAACAGGCGTTTCCCGCAGAACCCTGCTCGGTGGCATGGCGGCGGCAACATTGCCGCTGACGCTCGCCCTTCCCGCCCGCGCCGCCGGTCCGACCTCGGACCGCGACGTGGACATGGCCGCCGTGCTCAAGCCCGGCGCCCTGCCGGAAATGGCTCTGGGCAAGGAAGACGCACCGGTGAAGATCGTCGAATACATGTCGATGACCTGCTCGCACTGCGCCAATTTCCACACCAAGACCTTCGACGCAATCAAGGAAAAATACGTCGATACCGGCAAGGTGTATTTCGTCATCCGCGAATTCCCGTTCGACCCGCGCGCCGCTGCCGCCTTCATGCTGGCGCGCTGCGCCTCGAAGGAGCAGTACTTCCCCTTCGTTTCCATGCTGTTCAAGCAGCAGGCAAGCTGGGCTGCCGCCCAGGACGGCCGCGCCGCCCTGCTGCAGATGTCGCGTCTGGCCGGTTTTTCCGAGGAAACCTTCAACGCCTGCTTGACGAACCAGAAGCTTCTGGATGATGTGAATTCCGTGCGCGAGCGCGGCGCCAAGGAATTCGGCGTCAATGCCACCCCGACCTTCATCATCAACGGGAAGGTCTATTCGGGAGACATGTCGGTTGACGAAATGTCGGCCATCATCGACGGCGCTGCCTGATCACCGCTTGCCTGCGGGGGATGGACGGCGCTTGCCGGATGCCCCCCGCAGGCCCGCTTGCCCTAAAAAATCCGGGGCGGCCGCATGAGATTTACCCGTCTTCGCCTCACCGGCTTCAAATCCTTCGTCGAGCCGATGGAGTTCGTCATCGAACCGGGGCTGACCGGTGTCGTTGGCCCGAACGGCTGCGGCAAGTCGAACCTTGTCGAAGCGCTGCGCTGGGTGATGGGGGAAAACTCCTACAAGAACATGCGCGCGTCCGGCATGGACGACGTGATTTTTTCGGGCTCCGGCAACCGCCCGGCGCGCAACACGGCGGAAGTTGCGCTGTGGCTGGATAATTCCGACCGCACCGCGCCCGCCGCTTTCAATGATACCGACGACATTCAGGTGTCGCGCCGCATCGAACGCGAGAACGGTTCCGTATACCGTATCAACGGCAAGGAAGCCCGCGCCCGCGATGTGCAGCTTCTCTTTGCCGATGCCTCGACCGGGGCGCGCTCGCCCTCCATGGTGGGACAGGGCCGCATCGGCGAGCTTATTCAGGCCAAGCCCCAGGCCCGCCGCCAGCTTCTCGAAGAGGCCGCCGGCATTTCCGGCCTGCATTCGCGCCGGCATGAGGCGGAACTTCGGTTGAAGGCCGCCGAAAGCAATCTCGACCGGCTGGAGGACGTGACCGCCCAGCTCGACAGCCAGATCGAAAGTCTCAAGCGCCAGGCCCGGCAGGCCAGCCGCTTCAAGATGCTCTCGGCCTCGATCCGCGAGCGCGAGGCAACCCTGCTCTACATTCGCTGGAAGCAGGCGCAGGAGGCCGAGCTTGAGGCCAATGCCGCGCTTAACGAGGTGACGAGCCTTGTGGCCGAGCGGGCGCAGGCGCAGATGGAAGCGGCGAAGACACAAGGAATTTCCAGCCTGAAGCTACCGGAACTGCGCGAGGCCGAAGCCCGCGCGGCGGCAGCGCTCCAGCGCCTGCAGATTGCCCGCTCACAGCTTGACGAGGAGGCAAGCCGCCTTCTCAAGCGGCGCGACGAGCTGACCCGCCGGCTCACCCAGCTTGGCGAGGATATCAGTCGCGAGGAGCGTCTGGTGGCCGACAACGCCGCCATTCTCGACCGGCTGACGGCGGAAGAGGACGAATTGACGGCGGCGCTTGCCGATTCCGGTATCGAGGCCGAAGATACGCGCGCTGCCTTCGAGGCTGCCGCTGCCCGTCTTGCCGAGGCCGAAGCGCTGTTGACCGGCCTGACCGCCGAGCGCGCCGAAGCCGCAGCCGGCCGCAGCCAGATCGAACGGGCGCTTTCCGAGCTTGCCGGTCGGCGCGACCGGCTGGAACGGCAAAATGGCGAAGCGGAACAGGAACTTGCCGCCATCGACCAGAAGCTTTCCGCCCTGCCCGACCCGGAGGAAAAGCGGCAGACCGTGAGCGATGCCGAAGCGTCGCTGGAGGAGGCCCAGATCGGTGTAGAGGATGCCGATGCTGGCCTTGCCGCCGCGCGTTCCGAAGAGGCCGGCCTTCGCCCGCCCGCCGACATGGCCCGCGCCCGACTGGCCGCGCTCGAAACCGAAGCCCGCACCATTTCCGGCATGCTCTCGGCCAGTGCGCCGTCGGGAGGCTTCACGCCGGTTTCCGACCTGATCGAGGTGGCGCGCGGCTATGAAACGGCGCTCGGCGCCGTGCTGGGCGAGGATCTCGACAGCCCGCTCGATCATCAGGCGCCCGCTTACTGGACCGAGACCGAAGGGGCTCAGACCGACCCTGCCCTTCCTGCTGGCGTTACCCCGCTTTCCGCGCAGGTCACGGCGCCCGCGGCACTTGCCCGCCGGCTGGCGCAGACCGGCCTTGCCACCGCCGCCGAAGCCGCGCGCCTGATGGCGGCGCTGAAGCCCGGTCAGGTTCTGGTGACGCGCGAAGGCGCCGTCTATCGTTGGGACGGGCATGTGAAGGGGGCGGATGCGCCGTCCGCCGCGGCACTCCGGCTTGCCCAGAAAAACCGCCTTGCCGAACTGGAAACGCAGGCGGAAGAGGCCCGTGACCGGCTGGCGGATGCGCTTGAGGCGCTTGCCCGCGCCGGCGAGGCGATCCGTCACGCCGAAAGCGGTGTTTCAACCGCCCGCGAAGTGGCGCGGCTTGCCGCCCGCATCGTGAGCGAAGCGCGCGAAGCGCTGGCCGTGGCCGAAAAGGCCTCCGGCGACCTTACCCGCCGCCGTGCCATCGTGCTGGAAGCGCAGAACCAGTTGCAGATCCAGATCGAGGACATCGCCATTGCCGAGGACGATGCCCGCGAGCGGTTGATCGATACTCCCGACCTTAGCGCGCTCGACGCCCGGTTGGCGCAGCAGCAGCTTGTGGTCGCCGCCGGACGGGGCGAAGTGGCCGAAGCCCGCGCCCGCCACGAAGGACTTGCCCGCGAAAACGAGGCCCGTCGCCGGCGCCTCGCCGCCATCGGCGACGAACGCCGGCTGTGGCAAGGCCGCGCCCAGAGCGCGGCCGCCCATATCGCCACGCTGCGCGAGCGCGAGGCGGAAGCCCGCGAGGAAATCGAGACGCTGGACGAGGCGCCAGAAGAGTTCGAAGTGCGGCGGGAAGGACTGTTGAGCGCCATCGCCAAGGCCGAAACGGAGCGCCGCGCGGCCGCCGACCGGCTGATCGAGGCCGAAAGCCTGCAACGGGATGCGGACGCCCGCGCCGCGCATGCGCTGGCGGCGCTGGCAGAGGCCCGCGAAAAGCGGGGTCGTGCCGAGGAACGCCTCGTTTCCGCCCGCGAGCGACGCGAGGACACGGAAGCCCGCATTCGCGAGACGCTGAACCTTCAGCCGCAGGGCCTATCACGTCTGGCCGGTATCGAACCGGACGCGCCCCTGCCCGACACCCGCGAGGTGGAACGCGATCTCGACCGCCTGAAGATGGAACGTGAGCGGCTGGGTGCCGTAAACCTGCGCGCCGAGGAGGAGGCGAAGGAGCTTTCCGAGCGGCTCGCGGCGCTGATTGCCGAGCGTGACGATGTGATCGACGCCATCCGCAAGCTGCGCGGCGCCATCGGCAACCTGAACCGCGAGGGCCGCGAGCGCCTGCTCGCCGCCTTCGATGTGGTGAACGCGCAGTTCCAGCGGCTGTTCACCCACCTCTTCAACGGCGGCACGGCGGAGCTGCAACTGATCGAGTCCGACGATCCGCTGGAAGCCGGACTTGAAATTCTCGCCCGCCCGCCGGGCAAGAAGCCGCAAACCATGACACTGCTTTCCGGCGGCGAGCAGGCGCTGACGGCGATGGCGCTGATCTTTGCCGTCTTCCTCACCAACCCCGCGCCGATCTGCGTGCTGGACGAAGTGGATGCGCCGCTCGATGACCACAATGTCGAGCGCTATTGCAACCTGATGGACGAGATGGCTGCGTCGACCGATACCCGCTTCGTCATCATCACCCACAATCCCATCACCATGGCCCGCATGAACCGCCTGTTTGGCGTGACCATGGCCGAACAGGGCGTGTCGCAACTGGTTTCGGTCGACCTTCAGACGGCCGAGCGTCTGCGTGACGCCGGATGATAAGTTTTTGGCGCAATGCAGCAAAATCCACCCAATTATTTTCGGTTAACCCCCCAGAAAAGGGGAGCATTATTCACGAATGAACTGTTATAGTCTGCGCCAGTTGAATTGAACGGCTTGACTGTACGCGCCATCATGGCCGACGCACGGTGAGCCAAAAGACCCCACGTCTGGCCCTTAAAAGCCGGACGGAAGCCTCGTGAAGCCGATTGCAGGGCGGCTCCACGAGGCTTTAATTTTTGGGGCGAATGTCCGCTATTTCGTTCGGGAGCGTTGCCCCGGTTGCAGCACGGCATTGCCGAGGCGCGTAATCGCCGCCCGCAGCGCGTCGCTTTCAATCCCTTCCATCATCGTTTCCAGACGCCGGGCTTCCGCCTTTGGAAGCGGGCACATTGTGCGGCGCAAACGATGGGTTTGCGACACCGGCTTCTGGACGATGCGGACCTGGCGGATGGCGGGATAGCCGAAGAAGCTGTTGATGCGGTCGATCAACTCATCCTGCGCATGGGTGAGAAACAGGGCGCGCGCACCCTCGCAGGCAATCACGAGCTGGCCGGGCCGGTAACCGTCTTCCTGACCGGGTTCGCCGCGCCGGGGCCAGACGATCCGTTCAGGCCGGGTGCAATCGGCGAACTCGGCTCCGGCAATTTCATCCCACGAGCCGAGCAACGCGGTGGAAATGCCGGCGCGCCTTGCCAACATGGGGTCCATCAGGCCGTTGGCGATGTCGGAAATGGGCTGCACGCCGCGCTTCTTGTAACTCATGTATAAAGCATTCCGACTGGTTGAACCGATGGGGTCTATAGGCCAACTATAGGGCAAAATTCCCAACGGCCCAAATCATGATCGCAAAAACGACCCAACCACCCGAGGCCGCCCGCCTTCTTGCCTGGTATGACCGTCACCACCGCGACCTGCCCTGGCGGGTTTCGCCGCCCATGCGCGCACGCGGCATCAAGGCCGATCCCTACCATGTCTGGCTGTCGGAGGTGATGCTGCAGCAGACGACCGTGACCGCGGTCAAGCCCTATTTCGCCAAGTTTCTGGCGTTGTGGCCGACGGTTTCGGATCTTGCCGCCGCCCCGACCGAAGCGGTCATGGCCGCCTGGGCGGGACTTGGCTATTATGCCCGCGCCCGCAACCTGAAGAAATGCGCGGAGGCGGTCGACCGTGATCATGGCGGACGTTTTCCGGAAACCGAAGCGGCGCTGAAAAGCCTGCCGGGCATCGGCGACTACACCGCCGCAGCCGTCGCAGCCATCGCCTTCGATGAACAGGCGGCGGTGATGGACGGCAATGTCGAGCGGGTGATTTCGCGCTACTACGCAATCTCCGAGCCGCTGCCCGGTTCGAAACCGGCGATGAAGGCGAAGGTGGCCGCGCTGACGCCGGCCGAGCGGCCCGGCGATTTCGCCCAGGCGATGATGGATCTCGGCGCGACAATCTGCACGCCGAAGCGGCCGGCCTGCGCGCTCTGTCCTTTCCGGGCGGAATGCCGCGCGCTTGGAGAAAGCGATCCCGAGCTTTTTCCGGTGAAGGCCGCGAAGAAGGACAAGCCTGTCCGCCGGGCCGCCGCCTTCGTCGCCTGTTCACCGCAGGGCCGCATTCTTCTGCGCCGGCGTCCGGAAACGGGTCTCCTGGGCGGCATGACGGAAGTGCCGGTGACACACTTCACCTCCCGCCGGGATGGCGAGACATCCCCCGATGCCGCCCCCTTCCCCGCCGCATGGCAACCGCGCGGCACCGTCATTCACGTCTTCACGCATTTCGAATTGCGGCTCGATGTCTATGGCGCCGAAACGCCCGAAACGCCGCTGGCCGACGGCTGGTGGGAACCGCTGGCCAATCTGGATGCGCAGGCCTTGCCTTCTGTCATGAAAAAGGCAATCGAAGCGGCTATGTCCCGCGTCTGAAATCATCGAGGAACACCGCCATGACCGCCCCCATCCGCCACATCGTCTTCGATATCGGCCGCGTGCTGATCCATTACGATCCGGACATTCCGTTCAGCCACATCATTCCCGACCCCGAGGAACGCCGGTGGTTCTTCGCCAATGTTTGCACCCATCACTGGAACGAAGAACAGGACCGGGGCCGCGAATGGGACGAGGCCGAGGCGGAACTGATCAGCCAGTATCCGGAATATGCCGACAAGATCCGCGCTTTTCGCGGCCACTGGCACGAAATGGTGCCGCATGCCCTGGAAGACAGCGTGTCCATCATGCTTTCGCTGATTGCCGCCGGCCATGACGTGACCATGCTGACGAACTTTGCCCGCGACACCTTTGCCGAGGCCCGGCAGCGCTTCAATTTCCTCAATGCGCCGCGCGGCGTGACGGTTTCGGCGGAGGTTGGCCTCATCAAGCCAGACCGGAAGATTTTCGAGCACCATGTCGCGACTTTCGGCCTGACGCCGGAAAACACGCTGTTCATCGATGACGTGCCGGCAAACGTGGCGGGCGCACAGGGCGCCGGCTGGCAGGCCGTTCAGTTTACCGGGGCGGAGAAGCTGCGGGCCGATCTGTCCGCTTTCGGGATCGCCGCCTGATGCCGGTCACGCGCGCCTGCGGCCAAAACCATGGGCACGCGGAATGCCGTTCTGGAGGGCCGGCGCGCCGCCACGGGAGCGCGTCTGGGCCGAAGCCTCCTTCAGAATATCGGGAATGCCGGCATAACGCGCCGCACGGACCGACACGCCATTGATGCGACGGTCGAGATCGTCCTCCTCATCCGCATCGAGAACGCGGCCGTGACCGGGCGGCATGCCATAGCGGTTTTCACCCGTTGTGCCCTGCATGCCGAAGGTCTGGGCCAGCCACCACACCGTTCCAACACCCGGAATGAACGCGATCAGCGTCCATAATCCCGAAAGATCACGATCGTGCAATCGCTTGCTCGACAGGGCGAGCGACGACCAGACTGCAAACATGAAGATGGGCGCCATCCACAGGCTCATAACCGTTTCATCGATCTTGGCGCCATGGCGGGTGAGGACGAAGGAGAAGACGAGCGTCGCAAAACCGGATGCAATGAGGATGATCTGGGCCAGCGTACCCAGTGCGAAACTCAGCCGGCCGATCCGCCCGCTGAACGAAAACAGAAGATAGAACAAACGGGACATGATCGCCTCCGATGCCTTTGCCAATGGGGCATGTTCACCGGATCAATATCCAGTCCGGTCATGTCATGCCTGATTTTTCCAAATGGCTGCCGAACTCAATCCTCGCGTCCGAAACCGCGGGCTCAAGGGCGGGCGGTTTGTCCCGCAGACATCGCGGGTGCATATCCGACCTTCACTCTCCCACAAATTGTTTTAAAAAATGATTGCGCCCGATCCGTGTCCGGACCGGGCGCCTGTTCCCCCAATGGGACTGAAGGTACTAAACCATCGGGGGCACACTTCGAGCAGGCCTGCAGCCAGGGATTACTCCAGACCTGCCAGTTCCTTGCGAATGCGGGCGCGCAGGTCGTCGATCGGACGCAGGCACCCCTCCTCTTCAAAGTGCCAGAATGTCCAGCCGTTGCAGGCATCGAGACCCTGGACACGCGCACCGAGCCTGTGGATCGACCCGGATTCCCCACCGGCAGCCAGCGTGCCGTCCGCGCGGATGATGGCGCTCCAGCGACGCCTTGCGTCGGTGAGCACCTGTCCGGGACGCACGAGACCGCTTTCCACCAGCACGTTGAAGGCAACGCGCGGTTCGGCCTTCTTGCCGGTCATCACCGTCAGTTCCGCCTTGCCCAACGGCTCGACGGCGGCGATGCGGGCGGCTGCCGCTTCAATATAGCTTTCCTCGCGCTCGATGCCGACAAAGTGGCGGCCGAGGCGCTTGGCGACGGCACCCGTGGTGCCGGAACCGAAGAAGGGATCGAGAACCACGTCACCCGGCTTGGTGGACGCCATGATGATGCGGGCGAGCAGCGCTTCCGGCTTCTGGGTGGGATGCACCTTCTTGCCGTCCTCATCCTTCAGGCGTTCGCCGCCATTGCAGATCGGGAACAACCAGTCGGAGCGCATCTGCACGTCGTCGTTCGACGCCTTCATCGCATCGTAGTTGAAGGTATAGCTCTTGGCCTTCGGATCGCGGCTCGCCCAGATCAGCGTCTCGTGGGCATTCTGGAACCGGCGGCCCTTGAAATTCGGCATCGGGTTCGTCTTGCGCCAGATGACATCGTTCAGGATCCAGAAGTTGAGATCCTGAAGCGTCGCGCCGACGCGGAAGATGTTGTGGTAGGAGCCGATGACCCAGATCGTGCCATGCGGCTTCAACACACGGCGGCAGGCCAGAAGCCAGGCGCGGGTGAAGGCGTCATAGGCCTCGAAGGAGGCGAACTGATCCCATTCGTCATCGACGGCATCGACCACCGACTGATCCGGACGGGTCAGCATACCGCCAAGCTGGAGATTGTAGGGCGGATCGGCGAAAATCGCATCGACCGACTGGTCGGGAAGCGCCTCGAGGGCTGCGACGCAATCCCCCTTGATGATGGTGTCGAGAAGAGACCGGGGGCCGGCGGACTGCTTGTACAGTTCGCCCAGACGGAGGACAGACGCCATTTTTGAACTCGCTCGTTACGCTTACTCGAAAAACTCTTTGTGGCTCCTATGGTTACTGAAGATGGTTACGAAAGTCTCAACGCCTTCGCACTGCCGCGAAAAAAGCGGGAGAAGCGTGGTTAACGGGTGGGTGCCTTGAGCAAGCCACCGACATGGGCTAAAAACCCTCCATCCTTGACGATGCGCAGTTGCACGGGCGCTGCCTTCCACATTTTCCAAAGCTGAAAGAAAGACGGCCATGAGCAGTTTCGACCTGATTATTTTCGATTGCGACGGTGTTCTGGTCGATTCCGAAATCATCGCCGCGGAGGTCGAATCCGCCCTGTTGCGTGATGCCGGCTATCCCATCACGCCCGAGGAAATGGGCGAGCGCTTCGCCGGTCTCGTGTGGCGCGACATTCTCTTCGCGGTGGAAAAGGAAATCGACGTGCCGCTTTCAGCCTCGCTGATCGACAAGTCGGAAAAGCTGCTCGACGCCCGGCTGGAGCGAGACGTACAGATCATTCCCGGCGCGGCCGAAGCCATTGCGAAGCTCGCCGGCCCGCGCTGCATCTGCTCCAATTCCGGCACCGACCGGCTTGCCATGATGTTGAAGAAGGTCGGGCTCCACAGCGCCTTCGCGCCGAACATCTTCTCCGCCAAGGACCTTGGCCCCGACCGGACCAAGCCGAAGCCGGACATTTTCCTGCACGGCGCCAAGAAGATGGGCGGCGATCCGCGCAAGACCGTGGTGATCGAGGATTCCGTCCACGGCATTACCGGCGCCCGCGCTGCCGGCATGCGCGTCATCGGCTTCACCGGTGCCTCGCACACCTATCCAAGCCATGCCAGCCGCCTGATGGATGCCGGCGCTGAAACCGTGATCGCCCGCATGAGCGACCTGCCCGCCACCATCGAGGCGCTGGCAGCCTGGGACGGGGTAGCTTGAGCCGTCGGCTCGCACTTTCAGCCGGCCTTCTTGTCTTCCTGCCCGGCACTGGGGCGCTGGCGGATGCAAAGATCGTGTGCACCCTTGTCGCGGATGCCGCGACAGGTGCTGTACTTTTGGAACAGGGCGACTGCCAGTCCCGCGTCACGCCCGCTTCCACCTTCAAAATACCGCTGGCGGTCATGGGCTATGACGCCGGCGTGTTGAAGGACGCAAACAATCCCGTAATGGCCTTCCGCAAGGGCGATCCGGACTGGGGCGGCGCCAACTGGACGCGCAACACCGATCCCGCAAGCTGGATGCGGTATTCCGTGGTCTGGTATTCGCAACGCATCACGCATACCATGGGCGCGGCCGAACTCACCCGCTATGCCCGGTCCTTCGGTTACGGCAATGCCGACTTCACCGGCGATACCGGAGAAAACAACGGGCTCGACCGAGCGTGGATCGGCTCCTCGCTCAAGGTTTCACCGCGTGAACAGGTGGCCTTTCTGCGCAGACTGATGTTCGGCACCCTGCCCGTGACCAAAACCGCGATGGCGAACACCCGCGCCATCATCGAGAGCCAGGCCGTCGATGGCTGGACTGTTCATGGCAAGACCGGAACCGCCTATCCCCGCAACAAGGACCGCAGCTTCGACTACGCCCGCGGCTTTGGCTGGTATATCGGCTGGGCGGAACGCCAGGGCACGACCCTCGTCTTCGCCCGTCTGACACAGGCCCGCGAACGCACCAGCGGTTCCCCCGGAATGCTGACGCGCGACGGGCTGCTGAACGACTGGCCAGCACTTGCCGCACGGTTCAAGCCATAGGTGCGGCACGGCACTGCTAGACGGAAACGCTTGACGGCTGGAGGCGCGCGCATCACCCTCTGCCGAAAGACAAGGGGAATTTCCGGATGGCCGCACCACTTCTCGTTCGCAACCACAATTACCGGCTGCTGTTTTCCGCTGGCGCGCTGACCAATCTCGGCGACGGCGTGATTTCGCTGGCGCTGCCATGGCTTGCGACGCTGATGACACGCGACCCCATGGCGATTTCTGCCGTGGCCGCCGCCGGGCGCCTGCCCTGGCTGTTTTTCGCGCTGCCCGCCGGCGTCATCATCGACCGGGCCGACCGGCGCAAGCTGATCGCTCGGGCCGACCTGTTGCGTGCCGCCATCATTCTCGCCATCATGGTCCTGGCGCTCGGTTCGCCGCAACCGGCGGCAGTCTGGGTTCTCGCGGGCCTTGCCTTCCTGCTCGGCTCGGCCGAGGTGCTGCGTGACAACGCCGCCCAGACCATCCTGCCCGCCATCGTCGCGCCGCAGGATCTCGAAGCCGCCAACGGCCAGATGTGGAGCGCGGAGCAGTTGACCGGCCAGTTCATCGGACCGCCGCTCGCCGGCCTTTTGATCGGCGCGGGCATAGCCCTGCCCTTCGGGCTCGATGCCGCGGCGCTCGTGCTGGCGGCGGGCCTCGTCTGGCTCATCACGCTGCCGCCGCAGATGCGGGTTTCCAGCCGGTTCTGGCCGGCGCTCGTCGAGGGCATCCGCTGGATGCGCGACGACAAGCCTTTGCTCCGGCTCGCCGTCGTGCTGGGACTGGTGAACTTTCTCTACATGATGGCAACGACGATCACCGTGCTCTTCGCGCAGGAGGTTCTCGGGCTTTCCGCCGCCGGGCATGGCGTTCTTCTGTCGATCGCTGCCGTCGGCGCCGTCGCCGGCAGCCTCGGGGCGCCCGCCATCGTCGCGCGGATCGGCACGCAGGCAAGCCTCTTTACCGCCCTGACCATCTGGGGCCTCACCTACGCGGTCATCGGACTGAGTTCGAACGCCGTCGTCGTGGCCGCGGCCCTCTTCACCCTCATGACCGGCTCGATGCTGTGGAACGTCATCACCGTATCCTGGCGGCAAAGGCGCATTCCGCCCGCCCTGCTCGGTCGGGTCAACAGCATCTATCGCTTCTTTGGCTGGGGCTCGATGCCGCTCGGCGCACTTGCCGGCGGTATGATCGTGTCGCTGGTGGAAACCGAAGCCGGGCGCGAGATGGCGCTTCGCGCGCCCTTCCTCACGGCAGCAGGCGGCAGCGCGCTTCTGCTTCTCTACGCCTTGTTCCGGCTGAGGTTGAAATAAGGTTTAGCCTTACTTCTTCTTTTTGCCGGTTGCCTGCGGGGCGGTATCGAAAGCGATATAGACCTTGGCGTTCTGGCCGGATGCGGCCGGGATCGAGACGTCGGTCTTGTTGAACAGGAACTGGCCGGAGAGCGAGTCAGCCGGAATGTCCACCGGGAAGGAAACGAGTTGCGAGTAGATCTGCTCCTCGACCTGCATCTGGTTGGTCTCCGTCACAGTGACACGCACCGGAAGGGTGATGCTGCCGGCCTTGCCGAGCGGGCCGGCGATGATGCGGCCCTGAGCCATCACATTGATGGTGAGCTGGTTACCGTCGGTCGAGCAGGTGCGCGTCGTATCGGCGAAGGAGGCCTGATAGACGAGCTTCGAGGGATCGTTCTCGCCGCCCTTGGCATAGGCGCGATGATAGGCGGTGCCGTCGCGCAGATAGATCTGCGGGCAGCTTGCCTGAACCACGGCGGCATTGATGGAGGATGAATTGGGCGGCAGGGGTGTCTGCGTTTTCGGCGCGGCATCGGAAAGGCTGGACGAAGAGTTGCAACCGGCAAGAACACCGAGAAGCGAGAGCGAAACAACAGCGCGCGAGACTTTGAACAACACGGAAACTCAACCCTTTTGCATTCAGGCGTCACACGCCCGCCACATCCGACGTTACAGGCCTTTCCTGACCCATGGTGATGGTCTATACCAGCGGCGCATTGAAAAATCGAGGGTAAGCGGCATCACGGACCTTTTTTCGCTGGGACGCGCGAAAACCGGACCGGGCCGATTTTCCCCCGCCAGAAATTTGGGAAGACGCCGTGGACTATATTTCGACCCGGGGGGAGGCTCCGGTCCTCTCATTTTCGGAAGCATTGCTGGCGGGTCTTGCCCGCGACGGAGGGCTTTACGTTCCGCGTGAATGGCCGCAGTTTTCCAAGCGCGACATTCGCGCGCTGCGCGGCAAGTCCTATCAGGAGATCGCTTTCACGGTGCTTTCGCCCTTCGTCGGCGACGAAATCGCACCGGAAAAATTCCGGGCCATGATCGATGAGGCCTATGCCACGTTCCGCCATCCGGCAGTAGCGCCGCTGGTCCAGACCGGGCCAAACGCCTTCATTCTCGAACTCTTCCACGGCACGACGCTCGCCTTCAAGGACGTGGCGATGCAGCTTCTGGCACGCCTGATGGACCATGCGCTGGAAAAGAACGGCGAGCGCGCAACCATCGTCGGCGCCACCTCCGGCGATACCGGCGGTGCGGCCATCGACGCCTTTGCCGGCCGCTCGCGCACCGATGTCTTCATCCTCTTCCCGGAAGGCAAGGTTTCGCCGGTGCAGCAGCGCCAGATGACGACACCGACCGCCGAAAACGTGCACGCGCTGGCGGTACGCGGCAATTTCGACGATTGCCAGAACCTCGTCAAAGCCATGTTCAATGATGGCGCCTTCCGCGACAAGGTGCGCCTTTCGGGCGTCAATTCCATCAACTGGGCTCGCATCATGGCCCAGATCGTCTATTATTTCACCTCGGCCGTTTCGCTCGGCGCGCCGGACCGCAAGGTGTCGTTCACCGTGCCGACCGGCAATTTCGGCGATATTTTCGCCGGTTATGCCGCCAAGCGCATGGGCCTGCCCATCGGCAAGCTCATCATCGCCACCAATGAAAACGACATTCTCTCGCGCATGCTGAAGACCGGCCGCTACGAGATGAAATCCGTGAAGGCAACCACCTCGCCCTCGATGGATATCCAGATTTCCTCCAACTTCGAACGGCTGCTGTTCGAGGCCTCCGGTCGCGACGCCGGCAGCGTGCGCAGCGCCATGGCCGGCCTCAAGCAGTCCGGCAGCTTCGAGATCGAGGCAAATACGCTGAAGGCTATCCGCCGCGACTTCCGCGCCGCCCGCGCCTCGGAAAAGCAGGTGGCCGACACGATCCGCGCCACGCTTTCCGACAGCGGCTATCTCGCCGATCCGCACACAGCCATCGGCGTGTTCGTGGCGAAGAAGTTCGAAAAGCCCGACAGCCCGATGGTGGCGCTTTCCACCGCCCATCCCGCCAAGTTCCCGGCAGCGGTGAAAAAGGCGAGCGGTGTCGACCCTGCCCTGCCGCTGTGGCTTGCCGGAATGATGGACAAGCCGGAACGCTTCGACGTTCTGGACAACGACATCAAGGCGGTCGAGGGCCATATCGGCGGGCTGACACGGGCGGGACGCGCCTGATGGACAACGCAACCGCTGCCAACCCGAATATCCAGAGCACGCGGCTCGCCTCCGGGCTTACGGTGGTCACCGAAAAGATGCCGCATCTGGAAAGCGCCGCGCTCGGCGTGTGGGTGCGTTCCGGCTCCCGCGACGAGACCGCAGGCGAACATGGCCTTGCGCATCTTCTCGAACACATGGCCTTCAAGGGCACGAGCACCCGCACCGCACGCCAGATTGCCGAGGAAATCGAGAATGCGGGCGGCGAACTCAACGCCGCCACCTCGACGGAAACGACCTCCTATTACGCCCGCGTGCTGAAGGAAAACGTGCCGCTCGCCGTCGATCTTCTGGCCGACATCCTGACGGATTCGGCCTTCGATGAAGAAGAGTTGAGCCGCGAGAAGAACGTCATCCTGCAGGAAATCGGCGCCGCCGACGATACGCCGGATGATGTGGTGTTCGACCACTTCTCCGCCACCGTCTTCAAGGACCAGACCATCGGCCGCCCGATCCTCGGCACGCCGGAAACGGTCGAGGGCTTTACGACGGACGACATCCGTCACTATCTGGCCCGCAACTACACCACCGACCGCATGTTCGTGGTTGGCGCCGGCGCGATCGATCACGACGCCTTCGTGGCGCAGGTCGAGGAACGCTTCGCAGCCCTGCCGCCCGCCCCTGCTGAAAAGCCGGTTGTCGAGCCTGCCCGCTACATCGGCGGCGACAGCCGCGAAACCCGCGACCTGATGGATGCGCAGGTGCTGATCGGCTTCGAGGGCAAGGCCTATCATGCCCGCGATTATTACGCGGCACAGGTGCTGGCCAACATTCTCGGCGGCGGCATGTCCTCGCGCCTCTTCCAGGAAGTGCGTGAAAAGCGCGGCCTGTGTTACTCCGTCTATGCCTTCCACTGGGCCTTCTCCGACTCCGGCATTTTCGGCGTGCACGCCGCCACCGGTGAGGAGGATCTTTCCGAACTGGTGGAAGTGATTGCCGGTGAACTGGTGAAAGCCACGGAAAGCATCGGCCAACAGGAAATCGACCGCGCCCGCGCGCAGACCCGTGCCCATCTGCTGATGGCGCAGGAAAGCCCGGCGGCGCGTGCCGGCCAGATCGCAAGACAGGTCATGCTCTATGGCCGCACCATCCCCAACCAGGAAGTGCTGGACCGTCTGGCTGCGCTGACGCCTGACCGGCTGACGGACCTGGCCTCGCGCCTGTTCCTGACCGGCAAGCCGACGATTTCGGCCATCGGTCCGATTGGAAAGCTTGCGGCGCCCGGCGATATCCTCTCTTCACTTTCGCGCGCGAAAGCGTAACTTCTCAACGAGAGCGGGGCCGAAAGAAGCCCCGTGACGTGACGGCAGGCAAACTGCCGCGCGTTTCCAAGGGGCGGGAGGTTTGGCATGGCGAGATCGGTCTTCCGCTTTCTGTCGCGGCAACCGGAATTTCCCGAACTGACGGGAGGCCGCTATTTTCTGCGCCTTCCGGATTATCTCGACTACAAGCAATGGCGTGTCCTGCGGCAGGGCAGCCGCGAGTTTCTGCAGCCGTGGGAGCCGACCTGGCGCGCCGATGAACTGAGCGAAGCGAGCTTCCGGGTACGGGTCAGCCGCAACCGGCAGGAATATTCCGCCGGGCTTTCGGTGCCTCTCTTCATCTTCGACCGTGCCGACATGACGTTGCTCGGCGGGATCACCATCGGCCACATTCGCAAGGGTGCCGCGCAAAGCTGCATGATTGGATACTGGATGGGCGCGCAACATGCCGGACATGGCCATATGTTCGCCGCAGTTGCCCTCGTAATACCCTACATCTTCGAGGGTCTCCGGTTGCACAGGATCGAAGCAGCCTGTATTCCGGAGAATGAGAGAAGCATAAGACTTCTGGAAAAGTCTGGTTTCGTGCAGGAAGGTCTTTTGCGCAAATATCTGAAAATCAACGGCGAATGGCGCGATCATCTGATGTTTTCCTTAATTTCGGAAGACGTGCGCCCCATTGGGAAAAGCTCAGCCCGATGATGATGCGCCGCCTTTTCGCTGCCTTTGCCCGTGGCCACCTCGCAGCTCTCGCCGTTGTGGCGCTGTCGCTGGCGATGGTTTTCATGGCCGTGCCCGCCGCCTTTGCCGTCGAGCCGGTAAAGATTTCCCGCGAGGACACCGCGCTGAACCTGACGGCGACGACGGAAGTCTACGCCAACCAGGGCGAAGCCTTTCAGGTTTCCACAGCCGCCGGCGCCGATGGCATTCGCCGCCGCATCGAGGTGCGCTCCGCCACCGAGGGCCATCAGGGCGACTGGGCCGTGTTCGCGCTTGCCAATGTTTCCGACGAACAGCTTGAGCGCGTGATCGTTGCGCCGCATTTCCGTCTCGTCGGCTCCAAGCTTTTCTGGCCCGACCTCGGTTCGCAGCGCATCAGCGCCATCACGCCGTCCGAAGGGTTTGCGCTCGACCGGCTGCCGAGCCCGGATTCCGACGTGTTCCGCATCACGCTGAACCCCGGCTCCGTCATCACCTTCGTGGCCGAACTGTCCTCGCCCGACCTGCCGCAGCTCTATCTGTGGGAGCCGAACGCCTATAAGGACACGGTCAATTCGTTCACGCTCTATCGCGGCATCGTGCTCGGCATTTCCGGCCTTCTCGCGGTGTTCCTGACCATTCTCTTCGTCGTCAAGGGCACCTCCATGCTGCCCGCTGCGGCGGCACTGGCCTGGGCCGTTCTCGCCTATGTCTGCGTCGACTTCGGCTTTCTGGAAAAGCTCATCAGCATCACTTCCGGTGACCAGAAGATATGGCGCGCATCAGCGGAAGTGGCGCTGGCGTCCAGCCTCGTCATCTTCCTCTTCACCTATCTGAACCTCAACCGCTGGCACACGCATCTTTCCTACGTCACCTTCGCGTGGATCATCGGCCTTGGCCTGCTCTTCGGCGTGGCGATCTACGACCCCTCGATTGCGGCGGGCATTGCGCGCATTTCCTTTGCGCTGACGGCGAGCGCCGGCATCGTGCTGATCGTCTATCTCGGCCTCAACCGCTATGATCGCGCCATTCTGCTGGTGCCCGCCTGGGCGCTGATCCTCGTGTGGCTGTTCGGCGCCTGGCTGACGGTGACGGGGCGCCTCGACAACGACATCATCCAGCCGGCGCTTGGCGGCGGCCTGGTGCTGATCGTTCTGCTCATCGGCTTCACCGTGATGCAGCACGCCTTTGCCGGCGGAGCCTATTCGCAGGGCCTGTTCTCCGACCTCGAACGGCAGGCGCTGGCGTTGACGGGCTCCGGCGATACGGTGTTCGACTGGGACGTGGCGCGCGACCGCGTTGTGACGACGCCCGATATTTCCAGCCGTCTCGGTCTGGAACCCGGCACGATGCACGGCCCGGTGCGCAACTGGGTGCCGCGCCTTCACCCCGATGACCGCGATCGTTTCCGCGCCACGCTCGACGTGCTGCTGGAACATCGCAAGGGCCGCCTCAACCACGAATTCCGCATCCGTGCCGAGGACGGGCATTTTCACTGGCTGAAGATCCGCGCTCGGCCGGTGGTGGGCGCGACCGGCGAAGTGATCCGCTGCGTCGGCACCATCATCGACGTGACCGAGCAGAAGAACTCCATCGACCGGCTGCTGGCGGATGCGCTGCACGACAACCTGACGGGCCTGCCGAACCGCCAGCTTTTCCTTGACCGCCTGCAATCGGTGCTCGCCATTGCGCCGTCTTCCGGCGTCAAGCCAACCGTGATGTCGATCGACATCGACCGCTACAAGCATGTGAACGATGCGCTGGGCATCGCGGCGGGCGACAACATCCTGATCGCGCTGACGCGCCGCCTGCGCCGGCTTCTGCGCCCGCAGGACACGCTGGCGCGGCTTTCCGGCGACCAGTTCGGCCTCATCCTGGTTTCGGAGAACGACCCGGTGAAGGTTGCCGATTTCGCCGATGCGATTTCCAAGGCCATCATGGTGCCGATCAACTTCGCGGGCCGTGAAATCATTCTGACCGCCTCTATCGGCCTTGCCTCCTATGTCGATCAGCAGGCCCACGCCAGCGATCTTCTGGCCGATGCGGAACTGGCCATGTACCGGGCGAAGCGCGCCGGCGGCAATCGCGTCGAACCCTTCCGCCCGGCCTTCCGCAACAACGGCGCCGACCGGCTGCAGCTTGAGACGGACCTGCGCCGCGCCATCGACCGCAAGGAACTGTCGATGGCCTATCAGCCGATCATCCGGCTCTCGGATGGCGAGATTGCCGGTTTCGAGGCGCTGATGCGCTGGGAACACCCCAAGCGCGGCCAGATCCCGGCGATGGAGTTCATTCCCGTCGCGGAAATGTCCGGCATGATCGGGGCGCTCGGCGCCTTTGCGCTGGAAAAATCCTGCACCGACCTGATGGCCTGGGAAAACCTGACGGGCGAATTGCCGATCTTCCTCTCCGTCAACGTGTCCAGCGCCCAGCTTCTGAACAGCGAATTGTGCAACGATGTGCGCTCTGCGCTTTCCAAGACCCAGTGCAAGCCGGAACGGTTGAAGCTGGAACTCACGGAAAGCGTGGTGATGGAGAACCCGGAGCAGGCCCGCCTCGTTCTCGACAAGCTGAAGGACATGGGGCTTTCGCTGGCGCTCGACGATTTCGGCACCGGCTATTCCTCGCTCGCCTATCTCACCCGCTTCCCCTTCGATACGATCAAGCTGGACAAGGCGCTGCTCAACGACGACATGGGCGACAAGCGCGGCATCATGCTGCGCTCCGTCATCTCCATGGCGCGCGAGATGGACATGCAGGTGGTTGCCGAAGGCATCGAGGCTGCGGAAGATGTGGCCGAACTGTCTCGCCTCGGCTGCGCCTTTGGCCAGAGCTACCTCTTCGGCGCGCCGATGAGCCCCGACTCCATCCTGCGACTGCTCAAGGAACGCTTCCCGCAGCAAAAGCGGGCGTAACGGTTTCAGCCAAGAAAGGCCTGAAGCCTGTCGAGCGGCATCGGCCGCGCATAGTGATAGCCCTGAAAGCGTGTGCAGCCGCAGGCCGCAAGGCATTCGGCCTCGGCTTCGGTCTCCACGCCTTCCCCGGTCACGGAGAGCCCCAGGTCCCGGGCCATGCTGCACAGCGCCTTCACGATGATCGCTGCTTTCGGCTTCAGGGGCAGGTTGGTCGTCAGCGAACGATCGAGTTTCAGGGTTGAAATATCCAGCGCCGCCAGTGTCGTGATATTTGCGTAACCGCTGCCGAAGTCATCGAGCGCAATGCCGACCCCATGAGCCCGCAATTCCCGGATCTTTCTTCCGATGCGCAAGGGGTCCGTTATGATCGCTTCTTCGGTAATCTCGATCACCAGCGCTTCGGGCGGCAGACGATAGCGCTCCAGCGCCTCCAGAACTTCGGTCACGATATCGAAGGAAAAATCGCTGGCAGCGGCGTTGATCGAGACATACTGTAATTGCCCTGCCGCAATCAGCGGCCGCATCTGTGCGACGCCCTTGTCGAGCATGACCCTGAAGATATCGTGGAGCATGCCGCCCTCATTCGCCAGTTCCAGAAAGGCACCCGGCAAGAGGAGTTTTTCACCGGCGATCCGCAATCGCACGAGCGCTTCGACCCCGACCGTTCTTGTCACCGGTCCCTGCACGATGGGCTGAAACCAGGGAACGATGTCTCTTTGCAGGTTGCTGTTCGCCAGTGCGGACGACATTTCCTGACGTTTCACGAGTTCCTCGAACATCGACCACTCGAAAACCGTGGCGGCGTTGCGACCGGCCGTCTTGGACCGATAAAGCGCGATATCCGCATTCCTGAGAAGGCTGCTGGCGCTTTCGCCATGATCCGGGAAGATAGCGATGCCAATGGAGCCGGCAATGGAAAAGGAGGTTTCCTCCTGCTCGTAGGGAACGTTCAGCCGTTCCCGAAAACGCCCAACAAGTGTCTCAATGTCAGCAGTCCCCTCGCCCACGGGAATGATGACGGCAAACTCGTCACCACCAAGGCGCGAAACCACACAGCCCTCCGGCAGGCTGGTGCGGACAATCCGGGCCACATGCCGCAATACGCCATCACCCGCATGATGGCCGAAACGGTCGTTGATTTCCTTGAAGTTATCAAGATCGAGCATCAGGAGCGCAAGCCGCTCCGGGCCGCCCGCAGCCCTGGCAATCGCTTCTTCGAGCCGGATTTCGTGTCCGCGCCGGTTATAGAGGCCGGTCAGGGGATCGTGATGGGCCTCGATCAGCGCCCTGTCGCGGGCTTCCTGAAGCTCGCGCGTGCGCGCCTCCACCCGTTCCTCAAGGCGTTCGGCCAGCGTGCGCAGTTTCTGGTTCACACTATAGAGCTCGCGGGCCTTGGTTTCGAGCAGGTCTTCGGCGGTCAGACGCGCGGCCTGCTCCCGCTGCCAGCGCTTTTCCAGCCGCGCAGCCTTCTGCCGCAGGGCGTCAACCGCTTCGGCATCGTCCATGCTCTGGTCTGCACCGTTACCGGAGCGTGATGTCGAAGCGCACATGCGTTGCGTTCCCCTGCGATACGGTGGCCTGCGTCAACTCAATGGCCGTATCATAATAACGCGCAGCACCTTCGATCAGCCCGGCCGCAAGACCGCTGAAGCAGCGACTGCTGTGATAATCGAGGCTCATGACACTGTCGTCGCGCCTGTTCGTGATGAAACGGGGCAACTCCGCATCGGGATAGAGTTTCAGCACCTCAACGTGGATCGTGTTTTCGACACTGTCGAGAAAATCGAAAAGGGTCGTCCGCTCCTCGAAGAAGAACGGAAAGCGGCGGGCAAAAGTCTGGCTGAGATGAACCCCGAAATCGCGCAGGATGGTAGGGGCTGGCACACCGGCCTGCCGGGACAAGGACAAGATGAGTTGAACCAGTTCGCGGTGGTCATAGGTCGCAACCGCCGTATAGGCGCCGCAATGGCTGAAATCGCAATCGTCGAGAAGATCGTCAACCATGTCGCGCCCGAAACAATCGGCGACGTAATCCAGGAACTCCGTGAAGACGATGCCCTTCATTGACAACCCTTCCCTGTCATGGTGCACGTCCCGCAACGCTGACACGCAGGCATTAAAACATAGTAAAGGTTGCGCCGGGCTTTTCAAGTATCGCCTGAAGGGAAATCTTGAAATTTTCAGGCATCTATCATGTATAAACACGGCCTCGGCATATGCATAGCAAGGGAAATATTTTCCGCCCGGTCAAAATCATCGCTGTGCGCAACACACCGACAGTACAATTTTGACCGGAACAGTCGCAGGTGCCCAGGCGGAAGCCGGCTGTCACCGCCAGCGCTCTCAGGAAGCCCGCCCCTGCAAAAGCCGGTGAACGTATTCGAGCTTTGCCGTCACCTCCGGCGTCAGCACGAAGGGGTAGATGTCGTTTTCACCAAGGCTGCGCTGAATGGAATTGATGGCAACCGAAAGCGGTATCCAGGCAGACACGAGTTGCTCGGCGCTTTCGGCGTGATAGGGGTCGAAAATCACGTCCGGGGTGGTGTGGTTTGCCGGGGTGATGGCGATACCGAAGGCGTTCGAGGTTTCCAGCGCATCGACGACGTGCAAATAATGCGCGAAACATTCCGCGAAATCCTCCCAGGGATGGGTCGTCGCGTAGGAGGAAATGTAGCTTTGCTGCCAGCCAGGCGGCGGGCCGTTCTCGTAGTGATGCTGAAGGGCGGCGGCGTAATCCACCTGCTCGTCACCGAAAACGGCGCGGCATTCCTCAAGGCGACCTGCGTCGCGCACCAGCTTGTTCCACACGAAATGCCCGACTTCGTGGCGAAAATGGCCGAGCATGGTCCGGTAAGGCTCGTCCATGTTTTCCTTGGCGGCCACGCGCACCACATCATCCGCTTCTGCCGCACGAATGGCGATCAGCCCCTCGTCATGCAGCGTCATGGCGGCCACCGTATTGCCGCTCTCATCCACCTTGTCCTCGAGAAAGTCGAAGACGAGACCGCCGGCCGGGTCTTCCTCTCGGGTCGGGTGCGGCAGGTTCAGCCGTAGGATGGAATAGAACAGGTGTCGTTCTGCCTGACCGATGCGCCGCCAGCGGGCCACGCCCTGTTCGGTATCGGTGTTCGGCACCAGCCGGTTATGGCGGCAGGCAAGGCAGAAAGTCTCCGTCCCTTCAGCGGGAACCGTCCAGTTGCAGATATCGAGCCCGGCATTGGCGCACGGGCGAAGCGGCGATGCGTCTGGCTCATTGACCGGCCGTAACGCGCCGTCGGCCCCCTCCTCCAGGGCCACCATGGCCAGCCGTTCGGGCACGAAGCCAAGGTTATGACCGCAATTGACGCAGACTCGATTGTCGAAATGCACGGTCTGGCCACAAGCGCCGCAGCTAAACAGTCTCATGAAAACTCCGTCCGGACATTGTCTGAGAAAAAACCGAAAAGGCCGCCGGTGTCGCGACATCGAAGGGACCGGGGCGGTCTCTCTTCGGCGCGACAACCGGCGGCGCCCCCGCCGGAGCGGGAACTCAATTCATTACAGGCGGTCGACCGCGTCCTTCAGCTTGTCCTTGACTTTGCCGGCGGCGACCTGCGCCTTGCCCTTGCCTTCCTGAACCGAGCCTTCAACCTGAAGGCTGCGATTGTCGGTTGCCTTGCCAACGGCCTGCTTGGCCTTGCCGGCAATCTCGTTTGCGGTACCCTTGATCTTGTCCGAGGTGCTACCCATTGGAAAGTTTCTCCTCTTTTTACCCACCGCCATATGCGATGGTCAGGGGAAAAACGGGCGGGCGCCGGATTGGTTCCTTGAAAAATGTCAGGGGAAAATATCAGGCGTGACCCGCTTCGCGCGACAGCATGGCCGGGTTGATCCCGAGAAGAGCGAGCGCCTGATCATATTTCGCATCCAGCGCCGTATCGAAAATAAGCCGTTCATCCGCCGGGCAGGTCAGCCAGCCATTGGCGGAAATCTCGCGTTCGAGCTGGCCCGGACCCCAGCCCGCATAGCCGAGCAGCATGGTGGCCTTGCGCGGTCCGTGCCCACCGGAAATGGCGCGGATGATATCGAGCGTCGCCGTCAGCGAAATCTCGTCGCTGACGGGAATGGAGGACTGGCTGGTGTAATCGTCGCTGTGCAGCACGAAGCCGCGTCCGGTCTCAACCGGCCCGCCGCTCTGGATCGGCACGCGCAGCGCGCTGTCCGGCAGGCGGATGTCCTCGTCATCCTTCACCATGTCGAGATGGAGAAGAACATCGGTGAAGCTTAGACGCTGGGCGCGGTTGATAATGAAGCCCATGGCGCCCTCGGAGGAGTGCGCGCAGATATAGACCACGCTGCGGGCAAAGTTTTCGTCCGCCATGCCGGGCATGGCGATCAGGAAGTGACCGTCCAGCAGACCGCGCTCTCTCTTGTCCACCAGCGTCGACAGGGTCATCCATGCCTCCGTACGGGCGACCGACTGTCCTCAGGCGGTTTCCTGACCCGTTTGTTCAGGATGCTGCATCCCGCCGCCGCAATCAACCCAAATCAACGGAAAATGATGGCCGCTGACGCGGGCGTGACTGGCAGGCGACCCCGCGATGCGCTAAATCCCGGTCATGAAGACAACCACCCGCATCCTCGCCTTTCTCGCCGCTTTCGCCACCGGCCCGACCATCGCATTCGCCGGTGTTTCCGATTGGGTGGACAATCCCGGCGGGCGTATGCGGCTTGCCGTTCTTGCCCCGGATGCCGATGGGACCGTGAAGGGCGTGATCGAGATCGAGCCGGCCAGTGGCTGGCTTACCTACTGGCGCGAGCCGGGCGAGGCCGGCATGCCGCCGCAGATGACGCCATCGCCAACCTCGGGCCTTGCGCTTTCGGAGCTGCGCTTTCCCCCGCCCCGCATCTTCGATCAGGCAGGCGTGCGCGATATCGGCTATAACGCTCCGGTTTCGCTCGTCTTTACACTCAAGGGCAAAGCGGCGGGCGACGCGCTGAAGGCCGGCGTCTTCATCGGCGTGTGCAAGGAAATCTGCGTGCCCTTCCAGGCCGATTTCACCGTGCCTTTCACCGGCAACGCGGCGGAAGAGGCCGAGGCGAAGGCCGCCCTCCTTGCCGCCGGGGAACGCTTGCCGGAAGCGCCATCCCGTGATTTCTTCGCGGAAAAGCCCCGCATCGGCGCAGATGGCAAGACCGTGACCGTGCCGGTCGGCCTACCCGATCTTCAGAACAAGCCGGAATTCTTCCTCACCGGGCCGGATGGCTATGTCTATGTCGAGCCGATCCTGGAACGCTCCGGCACAAGCCAGACCTATGCGACCTTCGAGCTCGGCGAACTGCCGCGCAATTACGACCTCCACGGCAAGACCTGGCGGCTTCTGGTCAAATCCGGGCACCGCTCCATGGAAACGGCGCTTGTTTTTGACTGACGTCAACCTATAGTCCCGTCATGCTTTGCGCGGGGTCGTTCCCGCCATCATGAGGAGACAGAAGACCATGACCATTGCCATCGGCGACAAGATCCCTTCCGCAACCTTCAAGGAAAAGACGGCGGACGGCCCGGTCGAGATCACCACCGAACAGCTCTTCAAGGGCAAGAAAGTCGTGCTGTTTGCCGTGCCCGGCGCCTTCACGCCCACCTGCACGCTGAACCACCTGCCCGGCTATGTCGAAAACTTCAATGCTCTGGTCGAAAAGGGCATCGACGAGATCGCCGTGGTGTCGGTCAATGACTGGCATGTCATGGGCGCGTGGGCGCAGGCGTCCGGCGGCTTCGGCAAGATCCATTTCCTCGCCGACTGGGACGCCTCCTTCACCAAGGCGCTTGGCCTCGATATCGACCTTTCGGGCGGCGGCCTCGGCGTGCGCTCCAAGCGCTATGCCCTGATTGCCGATGATGGCGTCGTCAAGCATATCGCCATCGAGGAAAATCCGGGCCAGGCCACGGTTTCCGGCGCACCGGCCATTCTCGAACAGCTCTGAGATCCGGGGCGGCAGTCGTGACATCCACCGGCTGCCGCCATCCCCACCAGAAGGGCACAGGCCCGCTCAAACATCCAGATCGTAAACGAGAACGCCGGCCAGACCGCCATGGGTGGCCTGAACGAGACGTTCGCTGACGGCCTGATGCGCGGGATGGGCAAGATAGCGATCACGGGCATCGGCGTTGTCGAAGGTGACGATGAAGCCATCGCAAAAGCCGCCGTCGAGCCGTTCGGACGACACGTTGGCTCCGGCCTTGAGATCGACCACGCCGGGGACGACACTCTTCAGGCTCGTAATATCGCGGTAAAGCGCGTCCCGTTCTTCCGAAGTCAGGGCGGCTTTCAGGCGAAGGAACACGCAGTGCAGGATCATCGGGGCTCTTCTCCTCGTGATGGTGGCGCTGGTTGGCCCTATTTCTTCTTGAACGGTTCCATGCCCCGGCGGGCCAGTTCATCGGCGCGTTCGTTTTCCGGGTGGCCGGCATGGCCTTTCACCCAGTGCAGCGTAACCTTGTGCCGCAGGCGGGCTTCTTCAAGAGCCTGCCACAGTTCCACATTCTTCACCGGCTTGTTATCGGCGGTTTTCCAGCCCTTTTTCTTCCAGCCGAAAATCCACTTGGTAATGCCGTCCTTTACATAGGCGCTGTCGGTATAGAGATCGACCTCACAGGGGCTTTTCAGCGCGTTGAGGGCGGAAATCGCCGCGAGCAGCTCCATGCGATTGTTGGTGGTGTCGGCCTCGCCGCCCGACAGTTCCTTCTCGACCTCGCCATAGCGCAGCACGGCACCCCAGCCGCCGGGACCGGGATTGCCGGAACAGGCGCCGTCGGTGAAGATATCCACATGTTTCATCAGAGTTCGATCCCGTATTCGCCGGGGGAAACGATGGCGCGGTGGAAGCGCAGCTTGCCGAGATATTCGAGCGGGTCCTTCTTGACCACCAGCGCGCCCTCCGGCGTCGTCAGCCAGTCATAAAGCCGCGTCAGGAAGAAGCGCAGCGCCGAACCGCGCGCAAGGATCGGCAGCGCCGCAAGCTCGGCATCCGACAGCGGGCGCACGGAACGATAGCCTTCCAGAAGCGCCATGCCCTTGGTGGCGTTGTATTCGCCGGTCTTCTCGAAGCACCAAGCATTGAGGCAGATCGAGACATCATAAGCCAGAAGGTCGTTGCAGGCGAAATAGAAGTCGATCAGCCCGGAGAGCGTATCGCCGAGGAAGAAGACGTTATCCTGAAAAAGATCGGCATGGATGACGCCGGCGGGCAGATCCTTCGGCCAATGGGCGGCAAGGAAATCGAGTTCCTCACGGATTTCGGCTTCCAGCCCCTTTTCCACCTCATCGGCACGGGCGGCGGATTTTTCCCACAACACCTTCCAGCCTTCCAGCGAAAGGGCATTGGGCCGCTTCAACGCGAAATCAGCGCCGGCCAGATGCATGGCGGCAAGGGCCGCGCCCACTTCACGGCAATGGCGGGCTTCCGGCTTGCGCAGCCACATGCCTTCAAGGAAAGAGATGAGCGCCGCCGGACGCTCCGAGAGTTCGCCCAGAAGTTCGCCATCCTTGCGCGGCAGGGGCAGCGGGCAGGTCAGGCCACGGCTGGCCAGATGTTCCATCAGTCCGAGGAAGAACGGCAGATCGTTGCGATCCACTCGCTTTTCGTAAAGCGTCAGGATCAGCGGGTCTTTCGTGGTGTGCAGCAGGAAATTGGTGTTCTCGACGCCTTCGGCGATGCCCTTGTAGGACAGAAGCTCCCCCGCATCATATTGCGAGAGGAAATCCTTGAGGTCGACCTCGTTGATGTCGGTATAGACTGCCACGGTTTTGAGACTCGTCAGTGATGAAAATCGGAAGCTAGGGGATCGCATCCGGGGCGAGGGAGGTCAAGGGTGGGAGGGAATGAGGGGTGCCCCTGCGTTCCTCACACCCGCGGCGGCGGGGCGTGGTCGCCGTTGACGAAGGCCATGTCGGCAACGGTCAGATCCAGCCCGCGCAACTCGCGATTGACGAGGAAATGCTCGTTTTCCTCCGCCGTGATCGCCAGATCGACGGTCGCCTCGAAGCGTTCCTTGAAGGCGGAGATGATCTCGTCGACGATCACCTCCGGCGCGGAGGCCCCGGCGGAGAGGCCAAGCGTGCGGATGGGCCCGAGCGTCTCGATCTCGTCCCAGTTCAGTTCTGAGGCGCGTTGCACCAGAATGGAATGCGTCGCCCCGGCCTTCAGCGCCACTTCCACCAGCCGCTTGGAGTTGGAGGAGTTCGGCGCGCCGACGGTGATAAAGAGATCGCAGCCGGGAGCTGCCTGCTTCACCGCTTCCTGCCGGTTGGTGGTGGCATAGCAGATGCTGTCGGCGGCGGGCGCCGTCAGCGCCGGGAAACGCTCCTGAAGCCTGGCGATGACACCGGCGGTGTCGTCAACCGAGAGCGTGGTCTGGGTAACATAACCGAGATGGGCGGGATCGACCGGCGGCTCCCAGATGCTGGCGTCCTCCACGGTTTCCACCAGCGATACCGAGCCTTCGGGAAGCTGGCCCATGGTGCCGATCACTTCCGGGTGGCCGGCATGGCCGATGAGGATGACGTGGCGGCCAAGGCGCTGGTGGCGCATGGCCTGCTTGTGCACCTTGGACACCAGCGGACACGTTGCATCGAGATAGAAGAGATTGCGGGCCACCGCATCTTCCGGCACGGATTTCGGCACGCCATGGGCGGAAAACACCACCGGCTGGGCGCGATGTTCGGCGGGGATTTCGTCCAGTTCCTCCACGAAGACGGCGCCCTTGGCTTCCAGCCCTTCCACCACATAGCGGTTATGGACGATCTCGTGGCGCACATAGACAGGCGCGCCATAGGCCTTCAGGGCCAGAACGACGATCTGGATGGCGCGGTCCACCCCGGCACAGAAGCCGCGCGGGCCGCACAGGCGGATGGTCAGGGGAGGCTTGATCGCGGGTGAGGTCATATCCGTTCCATTCGTTATGACTTATCCTCTACAGAGACGCGGAAAAATCGGCAATGCCATTTCGCCAGCGCGCGCTTTCGCTCACGATGGCTTGAGGCAAGCTGCAAATGGTCCTATTTCCGCCCCGATCAATTGGAAATGAAGGCTTAGGCCTTTTCTTATGGGTCGACCGCCGCCAAGAATAGAAGCAATGATTCGCATTCCAGAGGTTTCCATGGGCCTTCCCCCCTTCGCCCGCGCCGGCATTCTGGCACTCGCCGCCGTGACGGCGCTCGCCGCCACCCCGGCCGGTGCGCAAACGGCGGCACCGAAGACCGGCCAGCCGGTTCCCGGCCAATCCACCACCGGCGCGCAGCCGCCCGGCGGCAAGACGTTCGGCGCGTGGTCCAGCGTCTGCGAAAAGCCGCCCGGAGCGCAGGCCGAGCAATGCCTTCTGATGCAGAACGTCATCGACCAGGAGCGCCCGGAAGTGGGCCTTTCCGTCGCCGTTCTGAAAACCGCCGACCGCAAGGTGCGGCTGATGCGCATTCTCGCACCGCTCGGCGTGTGGCTGCACGACGGCGTCGATCTCTATGTGGACGACAAGAAGGCCGGTCGCGCCTATTTCACCCGCTGCTTCCAGGAAGGCTGCACGCTGGAATTCGAGGTGCCCGACGACCTTTTGAAGACGCTGCGCGCCGGCAAGACCGCCATTTTCGCCCTCAAGGAATCGCCTGACAACGACGAGCGCATCGGTATCCCCGTCGATCTCGCCGGTTTCGCCGACGGTTACGACAGCCTGCCTTGAGCCGAAGGGGCAACAGTCCCATATGGGTGGTTCACCGCCCGTTTCACCGGAAGCCGCCCGATCGGAAATGACATGACCAGCACCGACCTTCTCTCGCTTTTCGATGCCAGCGAGAGCGAAATTCAGTCCATCGTATCCGATGCGCTTTCCGGCGCCGATGACGGCGAGCTTTACATCGAACACGCCCAGTCGGAATCGCTGACCATCGATGACGGACGCCTCAAGGGCGGCTCCTTCAACACCGATCAGGGCTTTGGCCTGCGCGCCGTGGCGGGGGAAACCGTGGGCTATGCCCATGCCGGCGAGCTTTCCGCAGCTGCGCTGAAACGCGCGGCCGATGCTGCAGGCGCGGTAACCCGGGGCCATGCAGGCACCTACAGCGAACCGCCGCAGGGCACCAACCGCAAGCTTTACGGCGAGGAAAACCCGATCGGTTCGCCGAGCTTCGAGGAGAAGGCAAAACTTCTCCAGACCATCGACCGCTATCTGCGCGACAAGGACGCCCGCGTGCGGCAGGTGACAGCCTCCATCGCGGCAAGCTGGCAGGTGGTGGAAATTCTGCGCGCCGACGGCCACCGCGTGCGCGATATTCGCCCGATGACCCGGCTCAACATTTCCGTCGTTGCCGGCGAAGGCGACCGGCAGGAATCCGGCGGCAACGGTTTTGGCGGCCGCATGGGCTTCGACAGCTTTTTGACCGAAGAACACTGGCAGCGTGGCGCCGACGATGCGCTGCGTCAGGCGCTCGTCAATCTTCAGGCCATCGATGCGCCGGCGGGCACCATGGATGTGGTTCTCGGCAACGGCTGGCCGGGCGTGATGCTGCATGAGGCGGTCGGTCATGGCCTCGAAGGCGATTTCAACCGCAAGAAGACCTCGGCCTTTGCCGGGCTGATGGGCGAAATGGTCGCCGCACCCGGCGTCACCGTGGTGGATGACGGCACGATTGGCGAGCGGCGCGGATCGCTCACCGTCGATGATGAAGGCACGCCCTCCGGCTACAACGTGCTCATCGAAAACGGCCGCCTCGTCGGCTACATGCAGGACCGGCAGAACGCCCGCCTGATGGGCATGAAGCCGACCGGCAACGGTCGTCGCCAGGGCTATTCGCACCGGCCCATGCCACGCATGACCAACACCTACATGCTGGGCGGCGACAAGAGCCCGGAAGAAATCATCGCCTCGGTGAAGCGCGGTCTTTACGCCGTCTCCTTCGGCGGCGGACAGGTGGACATCACCTCCGGCAAGTTCGTGTTCGGCTGCACCGAAGCCTATATGATCGAGGACGGCAAGATCGGCGCGCCGGTGAAGGGCGCGATGCTGATCGGCAACGGCCCGGAGGCGATGAAGCGCGTTTCCATGGTCGGCAACGACATGAAACTCGACACCGGCATCGGCAATTGCGGCAAGGCCGGCCAATGGGTTCCGGTCGGCGTCGGCCAGCCGCATCTCAGGATGGACCAGATCACGGTCGGCGGCACCAAGACCTGATGGGCAACGCGCTCGTTCCCGAGCTTGCCGTTTCCAACTGGCTGAAAAGTCGTGCCTTCTGTTGCGATATCATCGGATTTACCGTGCGCTACGAGCGTCCGGAGGAAGGTTTCAGTTTTCTGGAACTGGGTGGCGCCGAACTGATGATCGATGAAATCGGCGTTGGTCGCACCTTCGCCGTGGCCGATGCCCCCTTCGACTATCCGCTGGGGCGTGGCGTGAACCTGCAAATCCACGTTGCCGATGTCTCTGCCATCCTCGACCGGCTGGCGGTGGCGGGTCACCCGCTTTACCTGCCGCTGGAGGAAAAGTGGTATCGTCGCGATGATCACGAAGTGGGTAACCGGCAGTTTGCCGTGGCCGATCCCGATGGCTATCTGCTCAGGCTCTATGAGGGGCTGGGAGAACGCTCTCTCGAGGAGTAGCCCATCCCTCATAGCGCCGCAGCGCGGCCTCTCATCCCGTCCGGACCCGGCAAACAGCCCTTGCCAGAACCGGGCTTCCCAAGTACCATTTTGCGATATATCGCCATTCTCAGGGTGTTTTTCCTAAAATACCCTATCTCGGGAAATCACCATGTCCTTCCTCGCCACCGCCGGTCTGACGGAGGGTGCCGCCGCCCTTCTTGTTGCTGTTGCCCTCATGGCCGGGCTGGCGCGCGGTTTCTCCGGTTTCGGAGCGGCGCTGATCTACATGCCGCTGGCAAGCGCCGTCGTCGGTCCGAAAATCGCGGCGGTTTCGCTGCTGGTGGCGGATGCGGTGATGACGGTTGGCATGTTGCCGGAGGGCTGGCGCAAGGCCAACCGGCATGAAGCACTCCTGATGCTGGCCGGGGCGGTGGTCGGCATTCCGCTGGGCGCCATGGCGCTGGCCAACCTGCCCACCATGGTGCTGCGCTGGGGCATCTGCCTCATGGTATTCCTGATGCTGGCGCTTCTGCTTTCGGGCTGGCGCTACCGGCAGAGCCCGACGGCGCCCCTCACCGTCGCGGTGGGGGCTGTTTCCGGCTTTTTCGGAGGTGCGGCGCAGCTTGGCGGGCCCGCCGTCGTGGCCTATTGGCTGGGGGGCGCCCTGCCGGCTGCGAACATGCGCGCCAGTATCGTGCTTTATTTCGGCATGGCAACGATCATTTCCGGCATCAGCTATTTCACCGGCGGCCTGTTTGTCCTGCAGGCCTTCGTCGTCGCGCTCATCGTTGGACCGTCCTACGGCATCGGGCTTTATGCGGGGTCGCGGCTGTTCGGCCTGGCCAGCGAGGCAACCTTCCGGCGCATCTGCCTCGGCCTCATCGCCGCGGCGGGTATTCTCGGCCTGCCGATCTTCGGGTGAGATCGGCAGGTATCATTTTTTCGCATTTCCGGACGCAAAACCGTTTCACACTTTTGCTGGAAATGCTTTTCACATCAAGGATAAAGGCGCGCTTTCGACCAAGCTGCATCCGGTGTTTCCCGCTCGAAGAGAACACGGTCATGCAGGCGGAAAGGCCGGTCGTGCCAGAACTCGATGGAGACCGGACGGATACGGAAACCCGACCAGTATTCAGGACGCGGAATTTCACCGATGGCGAATTTCGCCGTATGTTCGGCCACGGCCTTTTCCAGCGCGAAACGGCTTTCGAGCGGGCGGGACTGTTTTGAAGCCCAGGCGCCGATGCGACTGCCACGGGGACGCGAGGCGTAATAGGTATCCGCCTCCTCGTTCGTCACCACCTCGACGGGGCCGCGAATGCGGACCTGCCGGCGCAGCGATTTCCAGTGAAAACACATGGCCGCCTTCTTCTGGCCCAGAATTTCGCGACCCTTGCGGCTCTCGAAATTGGTGTAGAAGACGAAGCCCTGGGCGTCATAGCCTTTCAGGAGAACCATGCGCACATTCGGCAGGCCGTCCTCATCTACCGTGGCAAGCGCCAAGGCGTTGGGATCGTTGACTTCCGAGGCTTCCGCATCCTTCAGCCACTTTGCGAAGAGGGCAAACGGCTCGTCCTCAGCGGTGAAGTCACCGCTTGTTAACCCGTTATCCGACATATTAACTCAAATGCTCCGAACTTGGCCTGGCCGGGATTCGGTTGCCAGCACGCGACACGATGAAAGGTGATCGTCATAACAAAATGCCGGAAATCCAGAAAGGGCATGTTTTCACACGGCATCCGTTTTTTTGCCGTGCTGCCGCTCTGTGTAGCACTTTCCGGCTGCATGAGTTTCGACCTTTTCTCCTCACGCGCCGATAGTTCGCTGACCACCAGTTCCGTTGCGCCGAAGAAATCCACCGAAGCCATTTCCGACGAGGTGACGGTGCGCAATGCCGTGACCTCCGCCGATCTGGAAAAGCTTGCCGGCGCTTCCCTGCCCTGGGCCAATGCTTCCACCGGCAGCGCCGGTGTCGTGGCATCGATCAACGAGAGCCGTGCGAACGGTGCGGTCTGCCGCAGTTTCGTCACCACCCGCCATGCCTATGACGGCATCGCCAACTTTATGGGCGACACCTGCCTGGATACTTCGGGCGAATGGAAGCTCATCCGTTTCATTCGACAGAACTGATCAAGTCTTCATAAACGCTCAGTTAGTGAATTTGGCCTAACCTTGACAATAGTAAGCAGTCCGTTGGCGTTGTCCGGTTGCGTAACCACGGTTTGCGAGTGTTCGAGTAGCGTTGCGGCTGTGCCAGACCGGGAGCACGGCCGTCGGAGTTTTCGGTGGCCCAAATGCGTGATCCCTATGCCGTGCTCGGCGTCAGGCAGGACGCCCGCGAGGATGAGATAAAAGCCGCCTGGCGTGCCCGGGTGAAAAGCGTCCATCCCGACCACAACCGCGACGACCCGCAGGCGGCAGCACGCTTCGCTGAAGTCGGTGCGGCCTATGACCTGTTGCGAGACCCCAAGAAACGCAGTCGTTACGACCAGCGCCATCGCGGCAAGGGCGAGGAAGACGGCCAGACCATCATGCAGAAGCGGCAAGCGGCCAAGGAGGCCGCCGAACGCGCCAAGGCCGCCCGCGAGGAAGCCGCCCGCGTGATGGAAGAGCTTGCCCGCGCCAACGCCCAGCGCGCCGCCAAGGCCGCACAGGAAAGCGCCGCGGCAGCCGGGCCGGAAACGCCGGCCGGCGAAAGCCCCGAAGCGGTGGTGAACCGCATCTTCGGCACCGGCGAACAGGCAGGCGCCAAGGACCAGACGAACGCCTCTTCCGCCAAGGCCCAGGGTCCGGGGCAAACGCAAGGTGCGTCCGTAGACGACAGCGCCACGGCGCCGAACGAGACGACCCAGAAATCCACTGAAGAAAGTGAAGCAAGCCGCGCCGGATCCGTACCGCTTCCGGTTCAGGCGGTCGAACTCATTAGCTACTGGATCCGCAAGCTGCGCGGCATCGAGCCCGCGCCGGAAAAGGCGCCGGATATCGTTACCGAAGCCGTCGTTTCCATCGATGACCTGATCGCCGGCCGTACGGTTTCGGTGGTGCTGTTCGATGGCCGAGAAGTGCGCGTGCGGCTGGAACCCGGCATGACCGAGGACCATGTGGTGCGCCTCGAAGGTCAGGGGCACCGTTTCCAGGGCATGCAGCGCGGCGATGTCCGCGTGATGTTGAAGGTTGCCGAAGATCCGCGCTTCGAGGTCGAGGGCTTCGACATCCACACGGTTCTGCCGGTTTCGCTCGAGAATGCGGTGCTCGGTTGCGACAGCACCGTTGAAGCGCCGGAGGGCCCCGTCGCCATCACCATTCCGCCCTGGTCGGATTCGAACCGTTCGATCCGCATCGAAGGCAAGGGACTGCCGCAGACCGCCGACAAGCGCGGCGATCTCGTCGTCGAACTGCGCCTGACCCTGTGGGACAAGCCGGATGACAAGGTGACGGACCTGATGCGCCTGATGCGTGAAGGCCTCTACATCTGAAACCGCCAATGTTGCGCGGCGGTCGCGCCGCGCAAGCATTATTATTACAACAGCTTGCATGAGATGATCCGGGCCCGCTTGAACGGTCTGGCGGGCTATGCCATAGGCTTGGGCATTCAAGATGCCCGCCTCTTCCCGTTTTTTGGGATATGCGCGGGTCAACCGACGACGATCCCGGCCCGCCCCCCTGGCGTTGGGCTGAAAGAAACATGGAGTAAGACATGGCTGAGCTTTCCGGTCTGCTGGCAGGCAAACGCGGTCTCATCATGGGTGTTGCGAACAACCGTTCCATCGCCTGGGGTATCGCCAAGGCCGCCCGCGACGCAGGCGCCGAACTTGCCTTCACCTGGCAGGGTGACGCTCTGAAGAAGCGCGTGGAACCGCTGGCCGCAGAACTCGACGCCTTCCTCGCCGGCGATTGTGACGTCACCGATCTCGCCAGCATCGACGCGGTGTTCGACACGCTGGAAAAGAAGTGGGGCAAGATCGACTTCGTCGTTCACGCCATCGCCTTCTCCGACAAGGACGAACTGACGGGTCGCTTCATCGAAACCAGCCGCGACAACTTCACGAAGACGATGGACATTTCCGTCTATTCGTTCGTCGCCGTGGCGCAGCGCGCCGAGCGCATTCTCAACGACAACGGCTCGATCATCACGCTCACCTATTACGGTGCCGAGAAGGTGATGCCGCATTACAATGTTATGGGCGTTGCCAAGGCCGCGCTTGAAGCGTCCGTGCGTTACCTCGCCGTCGATCTGGGCGGCCGCGGCATTCGCGTCAACGCCATTTCAGCCGGCCCGATCAAGACGCTGGCCGCTTCGGGCATCGGCGACTTCCGCTATATTCTCAAGTGGAACGAGTACAATGCGCCGCTCAAGCGCACGGTGACGATCGAGGAAGTCGGCAAGTCCGCGCTCTACCTCGTGTCAGACCTTTCGACCGGGGTGACCGGCGAGATCCACCATGTCGATTCCGGCTATCACACGGTTGGCATGAAGGCGGTGGATGCGCCCGACATTTCCGTCGTCAAGGAATAACAGGTTTCCGGGGCGCCCTCGCTGACCGGCAAGGGCGCCCCTCCCTTTTTCGCGCCACGCAATTTCGACGTATCCTGGAGGCGGACATGCAAATCTACGTGATCCGTCACGGTCAGACCGACTGGAACGCCGATGGCCGCATGCAGGGCCAGCGCGATATTCCATTGAACAGCCTCGGCCGCGCCCAGGCAAATGGCAATGGCGTGGCGCTGAAAGCGCTGCTCGGCTCTTCCGCCACCGCCTTCGATTATGTGGCGAGCCCCCTTTCCCGCACCCGTGAAACCATGCAGCGCGTGCGCGGCGCGATGGGTCTCGATCCACGCGGTTACACGACCGACGAACGGCTTCTCGAAGTCTGCTTTGGTGATTGGGAAGGTTATACGCTGGAGGAACTGGCCCGCCGCTTTCCGGAACGGGTTGCCGAGCGCGAGCGTTCGAAGTGGGATTTCATTCCTCCGGGTGCCGAGGCGGAAAGCTATGAAATCCTGTCCTGGCGGGTGGCCTCCTGGCTTTCATCCGTCACACGCCCTACGGTGTGCGTCTGCCATGGCGGCGTCATCCGCAGCCTGTTCCGCATCGTTGCCGGCCGGGGCACGGAAGAATCGGCCATGACCGAGACGCCGCAGGACCGCATTCTTTCGCTCGATCCGACACAGGGCCGGATCGGCTGGGTCTGATTATTCGGAAATCTGCAGATCATCGACAACGCGGCGGCCATCGACCACCGTGTAGAAGACGATGACCTTTTGCCCTGCCTTCAGGCCTTCGAAGTTGAATTCCTCGGGAACCTGATAGCTCTTTCCGTCATCCAGCATGATCGTCAGCTTGTCGGTGTCGATCTTGCTGATCTTCGCCTCGACATCCGCGCTCTGCGCAAAGGACGCCACCGGCAGGAAGATGGTGAGTGCGAGAATGAAGGCGAAAACGATGTGCACGGAGAGGGCTCCCTTCCGGTCCAGACTTGAGCGGTGGAACAAGGATACCCTCCTGAATGTGGCGATTTGCAGCCGGTACGATGACATTACAGCAACGATTGATGGACCGGATTCGGGCGTCTTTCAAGGGAGATGCTTCTCTTTGCAACCAATGAACCCAGTTTTCTCCCGGGATTTCGGGTTGTTGGGGCAAGGCTATGTTAACTTGCGGTTCCTATTGTCTTTCCGAATAATGGCAAAGAGGTCCGTGTGGGGCATTGGCAACTTCAGGGGCGGCGTATCCGCAACTACTGGCAGAGAACCGGTGTCGCGCTTGCAGGCGCAGCGCTGGTCGCTTTCGCTATTCTGGCCATCAGTGTCGCGCTCGATCGGCAAAACAGCGAAACCTATCGCGCCAACCTGCGCGAGAATGCCGACCGCACCGCCTTCTTCCTGCAGCAGCGCCTTGCCGGCCAGATCAAGGCCGACCAGAACACCGCCGCAAACCTGGCTCGTGATTTCGCCGTAAACGCGGAGAGCGCCATGGCGCTGTTCGATGATCAGGCCCAGTTCGTCCTGTCCGGAAACCGCCATTTCGACCACATCGCCATCACGAAGGGCCGCAGTCTCGCGCGGATTCTGCCCGTGACCGATGCCAACAACGAAATCGGCCAGACGCTCGCCTCCCGTTATCCGTATGACCAGAAGCGCGTCCATCACGTCGAGACCTATCTTGCAAAGGGGCGGCCTGCGCTGATGGCGACGGAGGACGGCAAGCTCGTGTTCATCACTCCGGTGACAAGGAATGTGACTGACGCGACGAAGCGTATTTGGGGCTTTGTCGAGATCGCCATCCAGAAGAAGGACTTCTTCAACGCCGCCGGCTTCACCGTCATGTCCCCGGAAATCTTCCATGAGCTTCCGGAAATGCGGGTGGCGATCCGCGATGTCTCCGGGCGTGGCAACGGCGTTACCCCGTCCTATGTGTTCGGCGATCCCTCGATGGCGGATGCCACCCCGGTGAGCCGCCGCATTCCATTCGATGGCGGGGCGCTGGAAGTGCTAGTGATGCCGGAGGCCGGCTGGGACATTCCCTGGGCCAAAAAGGCCGCCTTCCGCTTTGCCCTTCTATTGGCCGGCATCGCCATCGTGGTGCCGATCTTCGGCGCGAGCATGCTGATTGCCGAGCGCAATCGCAACATCATGGCGCTTGAAGGCCGCGAGGCCAAGCTGCTGGAACTGTCGCAGCGTTTCAACCTTGCCATGGAATCCTCCAATATCGGCATCTGGGAGATGCAGGACGGTTCCGACGACATCTACTGGGACGAGCGCGCAGCCATGCTGCAGGACGAGTTGCCTCAGGAGGTGGTGAGCCCGCTCGACACCTGGCTGGTCCGCGTCGTGCCGGAAGACCGTGACATGGTCGCCGCCCATTTTCGCGATTACAAGCTGACCGGTTGCACCTACAAGGTCACCTATCGCATCAGGCTTGACGATGGCTCCATCCGCTACCTGCGTTCGGTCGGCGCCCGCTACGAAAGCACGGATGTCTCGACCCGCACGACCGGTATCGTCTGGGATGTGACCTCCGACGAAATGATGACGCTGACGCTGCGCGAGGCCAAGGAAAGCAGCGACATCAAGAATGCCGAACTCGAGCTGGCGCTGCAGGAGCTTTCCAGCCGCGAGCAGGAACTCGAGGACTTGTCACGCAAGCTCGATCTGGCGCTCGAATCCTACCATTGCGGCATCTGGGAAACGGATCTGGCTGAAAATGTCGATCTGTGGGATGCCCGCATGTCGCAGCTTTACGGCCTGCCGCCCGAGCCACGCCGCATCGCCTATGAAGACTGGTTCGCCCTGATCGATCCGCGGGACCGGGCAAACGCGCTCGCCGGCACCCGCATCTTCCGCGATGGCCAGCAACGGCCGCCGCTCCTCGTGCGCGTGTACCAGCCGGACGGCACGCTGCGCTACATCCGTTCCGTCGGACAGTCCTACATCAACCAGCAGGGCGTTCGCCGCATCGTCGGCATTGCCTTCGATGTGACCGAAGACCAGATCATCACCGCCGAACTCAAGGCGGCCAAGGATGAAGCCGAAGCCAAGAACGTCGAGCTGGAACTGACCAAGAGCCGCATCGAGCACAACGCCCTGCACGATCCGTTGACCGGGCTGGGCAACCGCCGCAAGCTGGATGTGGAACTGGAGCGTCTTTCGCAGGAAAGTCAGGGCAGGCGCGTCACCTTCTCCATTCTCCACCTCGATCTCGACCGCTTCAAGCAGATCAACGACACGCTCGGCCACGCTGCCGGCGACGCGATGCTCGCCCACATTGCCGGGGTTCTGCGCGCCAATGTGCGCAGCGGCGACAGCAGCGCCACCCATGACATCGTGGCCCGCATCGGCGGCGACGAGTTCGTCATCCTCTTGCCCGGCATGGAATCGCGCAATGCGCTCAAGGAACTGTGCACCCGCATCGTTCAGGAAATCAGCCAGCCGGTGGATTTCGAAGGCTTCTCCTGCCGCTGCGGCGTTTCCATCGGCATCGCCATGGCGTCGGGCATGTCCGTCGATGCCCGCAAGGTGCTGATCAACGCCGATATCGCGCTTTATCGCGCCAAGCGCATGGGTCGCAACCGTTTCGAGTTCTTTACCCAGAACCTCCAGGCCGAAATCGTCAACAGCAAGCGCACGGCGGACGAAATTCTCGCCGGCATCGAGCGGGATGAATTCACCGCCTGGTATCAGCCGCAATTTTGCGCCCGCACCATGCAACTGACCGGGGTCGAGGCGCTGGTGCGCTGGCAGCATCCCACCCACGGCCTCATCACACCGGACCGCTTCCTCGGCATCGCCGAGGAACTGAACGTGGTTGCAACCCTCGACCAGCTCGTGATGCAGACCGCGCTCAAGGACCGCATGCGCTGGGCCGCCATGGGCATCAACGTGCCCAAGGTTTCGGTCAACGTTTCCTCGCGCCGCCTGCATGACGAGGCGCTGATCGCCTCGCTCAAGGGCCTGTCCATCACGCCGGGCGAACTGTGCTTCGAACTGGTGGAATCGATCTTCCTTGATGACCGTGAAGCGATCACCGACATCAATCTCGAACAGATCAAGGCGCTCGGCATCGACATCGAAATCGACGATTTCGGTACCGGTCATACCTCCATCGTCAGCCTGCTGAAGCTGAAGCCCAAGCGGCTGAAGATCGACCGTCAGCTCGTCATGCCCATTCTGGAATCGACCCGCGAGCGGGCTCTGGTGCGCTCGATCATCGATCTTGCCCGCTCTCTGGGCGTCGAGACCGTGGCCGAGGGTGTGGAAACGCTCGACCACGCGCGGATGCTGGCGGAACTCGGCTGCGACATGCTGCAGGGTTACGCCTTCGCCCGCCCGCTTTCCTTCGACGCTTTCAGCCAGCGCACCATCGATACCGGATGGAAATTCGCCGTTTAAGGCGATTGTTCTCAAAAAAACGCCTGCTGCGTCACCTTTTGAGGGAAAGAAAGCCTTTTGCTTGGGTGGCGTTTTCCACTATGAGTGTGCCCGTCCATTGCATCCGGAAGAAGCACGCAAGCTCCCATGTCGCATAACACGTTCGGTCACCTTTTCCGCGTTACCACCTGGGGCGAAAGCCACGGCCCGGCCCTTGGCTGTGTCGTCGATGGCTGCCCGCCCGGCCTGACCTTTACGCTGGCCGACATCCAGTCCTTTCTCGACAAGCGCAAGCCCGGCCAGTCGCGCTTCGTGACGCAGCGCCGCGAGGCCGATGAGGTAAAGGTTCTCTCGGGGGTCTTCCCCTCCGGCGATGGCGAAACCTATACGACGACCGGCACGCCGATCTCCCTGATGATCGAGAACACCGACCAGCGCTCGAAGGATTACGGCGAGATTGCCCAGCAATATCGCCCCGGCCACGCCGATTTCACCTATGACGCCAAGTACGGCATCCGAGACTATCGCGGCGGCGGTCGCTCTTCGGCCCGCGAAACGGCGGCGCGTGTCGCCGCTGGCGCCGTTGCCCGCCTTGTCATTCCCGGCGTGAAGATCCGTGGCGCGCTGGTGCAGATCGGCAAGCACAAGATTAACCGCAGCCGTTTCGACTGGGACCAGGTGGACCAGAACCCGTTCTTCTGCCCGGATGCGGAGACCGTGCCGGTGTGGGAAGCCTATCTGGACGAGATCCGCAAGGCCGGCTCGTCCGTCGGCGCCGTCGTGGAAGTGGTGGCCGAAGGTGTTCCCGCCGGTCTCGGCGCACCGCTTTACGGCAAGCTCGACCAGGACATCGCTTCGCTGCTGATGTCGATCAACGCCGTCAAGGGCGTTGAAATCGGCAACGGTTTCGAGGCCGCCGAAATCACCGGCGAGGAAAATGCCGACGAAATGCGCATGGGCAATGACGGCGCTCCGCTGTTTCTTTCGAACCATGCCGGCGGCATTCTCGGCGGTATTTCCACCGGCCAGCCGGTCATCGCCCGCTTCGCCGTCAAGCCAACCTCCTCGATCCTGACGCCCCGCCAGTCCATCGACGCGAGCGGACACAATGTCGATGTCCGCACCAAGGGCCGCCACGACCCCTGCGTCGGCATCCGTGCTGTTCCCGTGGGCGAGGCGATGCTCGCCTGCGCCATCGCCGACCATTATCTGAGAGACCGCGGCCAGACCGGCCGTCTGAAATAAGCAAGGACACCCGAAATGAGCTTTGACCAGAAGCGCGTCGTGGACGCCATCCGCGCCTTCGAGGCTGGCGAAATCGTCGTTGTGACCGACGACGACGACCGCGAGAACGAAGGCGACCTCATCGTCGCCGCCGTGCATTGCACCGCTGAAAAGATGGCCTTCATCGTGCGCCACACCTCCGGCATCGTCTGCGCGCCCATGCCGAAGGAAGAAGCCAAGCGCCTCAACCTCAACGCCATGGTGGCCGAGAACGACAGCGCCCACACCACGGCCTTCACCGTGACCGTCGATTTCAAGCACGGCACGACCACCGGCATTTCCGCCGATGACCGCACGCTGACGGTGCGCAACCTCGCCAACCCGAATGTCGGCCCGGCCGATTTCACCCGCCCCGGCCACATCTTCCCGCTGGTGGCCCGCGAAGGCGGCGTTCTCATGCGTTCCGGCCACACCGAAGCCGCGGTCGACCTCTGCAAACTGGCCGGCCTGCCGCCCATCGGCGTGATCTGCGAACTCGTCAACGACGACGGTACCGTGACGCGCGGCCCGCAGGTGACGGCATTCGCGGAAAAGCACGGCCTGAAGCAGGTTTCCGTCGCCGATCTCATCGCCTATCGCCAGCGCAAGGAAACGCTGGTGGAGCTGGAATCCAGCTTCACCATCGAAACGCCCTTCGGTCCGGCCAAGGCGCACACCTATTCCCTGCCCTGGGACCCGATGCAGCACATGGCCGTGATCTTCGGTGACATTCGCGACGGCGAGGACATTCCGGTGCGCCTGCACCCCGAAAACGTGGCCGACGACGTGTTCGGCATGCGCCAGCCGGTGGCGCATTACATGAAGAAGATTTCCGAACTCGGTCGCGGCATCATTGTCTATCTGCGCGAAGGCTCGGTGGGCGTTGGCCAGAGCGAACGTTCGCGCAAGGTGCGCAGCGCCGCAGAAGATCACGAACAGGCCAAGACCCGCGAGCACGAGTGGCTTGAAATCGGGCTCGGCGCGCAGATCCTCAAGGATCTCGGCGTCTCCTCGATCAAGCTGCTGACCAGCCGCGAGCGCCACTATGTCGGTCTTGAAGGTTTCGGCATCAAGATCAGCTCGACCGATATCGGTTAAAGCCTTACGCTGCCGGCTCTCCGGAGCCGGCAGTCTTCTGCCCGGAAAGGGCCAAAGTTTTTTTACCGCCGATTCAGCATAAGCAAGCCTTTGGGCCTAAGCGCCCGGATCATTAAAATTGCGCCTATTATCTTATCGGTTCTTCTAGGGCCTTGCGGTCACGCTCCTCCAAACTAAAGGAGCACCGCAGTGGCCACGACATCGAATTTTCTCGACTCCCTCGGCGTCAACACTCATGCCTCTTTCGGCACCGGCGCCTACACCAATTCGAGCCTGACGGTTCAGTCCCTCAACTATCTCGGCATCTCCTCCGTTCGCGACGGGTTCAGCGCCTACGGTGTGCAGAACCAGACGCTCTCGGCCCTCGCCGATGCCGGCATCAAGATCAATGTCGTCGTCGGCAGCGACGTGCCGGCCACCGGCCTGGCGAAATACATTTCCGCCCTCGAAAGCTTTGCGACCTCCCATGCCGGCTCACTGCTGGCGGTCGAGGGCCTGAACGAGGCGAACCTCTTCAGCTTCAGCTATAACGGCAGCTCCTCGATGGAAGCCGCCGCAGCCTTCCAGAAGGCGTTCTATACCGCCGTCAACGCCAGCAGCGTGCTTGGCGATCTGCCGGTTCTGAACATGACAATCGGAAATGACAATGCCGCGGCCTATGCCGCGCTCGGCGATCTCTCGCAATATTCCGACTACGCCAATGTGCACAGCTACTTCCTGACCTACGGCAACGGCGATGCGCGCCAGGAGGATCAGATCGCGCTTGCCAAGACCGTGAACAGCACCGACCCGCTGATCATCACCGAAACCGGCTTCACTACACTCAAAACCGTCGATGGCATCGGCATCAGCGAGACAGGACAGGCAAAGCTCATTCTGAACGGCTTGTTCGACGCCTGGGAAAACGGCGCGCAGAAGACCTATCTCTACGAACTGTTCGATGGCAATTCGAGCGATACCAGCGATGCCGAAAGCCATTTCGGCCTGTTTTCGAGCGATGGCACACCCAAGCAGGCGGCCACCGCCATCCATAACCTGACGACGATCCTCTCCTCCGGCAGCGACAGCAGCGTATCAACGCAGGACGCGCTCAAATACACGCTTTCCGGCATGCCCGGCGCCTCGCATTCGATGGTTCTGAACAAGGCCGGCGGTGTGTTCGATCTGGTTCTGTGGGCCGAGCCGAAGATCTGGGACGACGTGCTGAACAAGGACATCGCCGTTGCCAGCAGCACGGTGACGATCAACCTCGGCGCCGTTTACGGCAAGATCTACGTCTACGATCCGATGAAGGGCACGGCGCCGATTGCCGTCTTCTCCAACACCAGCAAGATCACGGTGGCCCTTAGCGATCATCCACTCATCATCGAAGTCGGCGCGACGGCCCCGATCTCGACCCCGGCCATCACCGTCGATCCGGTCCTGACCCTTTCGGCCGATGATTTCGTCGCGCAGATCGACACGCTTGCAACCGCCCAGGGCCTGCAGGAAGTGAAGCTGACCGGCGACCATGTGCTCCACGTCTCTTCCGAAGCCACCATGCGCTACATCCTGACGCATTGTCAGGACGTTCTCGACAAGGTTGCCGGCGGCTACTCCTTCGTGGTCGAGAACCCGCAGGAAACCTGGCGCACCTTCACCTACTACTCCGCCGAGGGCGCCGTGACGTCGAAGGTGGAACAGGGGCTTTCCAGCGGCGTGGTCACCAGCCAGAGCACCTTCTATCCCGATGGCTCCAGCTATACGGAAGTGTTCAAGAATGGCGTCGTGGTGTCGGCAAGCGCCGTCTCGACCGAGGGCGACCAGACCTATTACACCTTCAAGGACGGCATCAAGGCCAGCGAAATCGTCCAGCACAAGGACGGTTCCTACGACGTCTTCGAGTTCGCCATTACGGGCCAAGCCTATACGACCCAGCACCAGAGCTTCAACGCCGCCGGCAAGATCGTCGCCCTGGAGCGGGATGGCGACCACGGCTTCCGCCAGTCCTGGACCTTCGATGCCAGCACGGGCAAGGCCATCACCTTCTCCCAGGTCAGCGTCGATGGCACCAAGAGCTATTACACCTACACCTCGACCGGCGCAGCCAAGACCACCAACATCATCTATGCCGATGGCCACTCCGAAGCCTATGACTACGGTATTACCGGCCAGAGCTACACGACGGTGCATCAGGTTTTCAACGCCAGCGGCAAGATTACCCTGCTGGAACGCACTGGCAGCAATGGCTTCTTCGAAAACTTCAAGTTCGACGCCAGCACGGGCAACGTCATCTCGCACAATCTGAAGACCACGGATGGCGAGACGGTCAACCAGACCTATTATTCCGATGGCAGCGCGAAATCGGCGATCTTCTACCACGCCAACGGGTCCTACGACACCTACGACTACAATATCACCGGCAAGACCTACTCGACCCAGCACCAGACCTTCAACGCCGCCGGGAAGATCGTCAACCTCGTGCGGGACAGCGACAACGGTTTCCACCAGTCCTGGAAGTTCGATGCCAGCACGGGCAAGACCGTTGCCTTTACGCAGTTCGAGACGGACGGCACCCAGAAGTACACCACCTACACCTCGACCGGTGCGGCCAAGACCCTGAACATTGTCCACACCGACGGCCACACCGAAGCCTTCGACTACGGCATTACGGGGCAGGCCTATACGACGCGGCACCAGGTGTTCGACGCCAATGGCAAGCTGACCCTGCTGGAGCACTCAGGCAATGACGGCTTCAAGCAGACCTACACCTTCGACACGACGACGGGACGGTATGTGACGCTCGAACAGCACGACACAAATGGCACCGATCGCTTCTACAGCTACACAGCGAACGGCAACTCGAAGCTGAAGATCATCCACGACGCTGCCGACACCTACAATATCACGGCCTATGTCAAGGGCCTGACGCTGGACGGTGGCGTGCACAACGACACCTTCACGTTCAAGTCCTCCGTCGCCGGCACCGTTCTTTACGAAAGTGGCAACGACACGGTCGTCGGCTTCTCGGCGCGTTCCGGCCATATCGATCTGGCCGATGGTCTGGTTTCCAGCCTTTCGCAGGTGGATGTTCACCAGTCGGGTGCGGATACGATCGTCTTCATCGACAATGCGCACTCGCTGACGCTGAAGAATGTGACCATGACCTCGCTGCACGACGGCTGGCTGACACTCTGATCCCGTTCGTTCCGCTGCGGCTGCCGCAGCGGAACGGCGTTGCTCTCATGTCGCGGCATCGCCGCGCCAGCCATCGCGATAGGCGACGTGCTCCACGCCGCAGAAACGGGCGACCCGCTGCAATTCAGCTTCCAGCCTTTCCAGCCGCCTGGCAGAGGCCCGCACGCCCGGCTCAAGCCACAGCCGCTTGACGGCCAGCACGCCCTCGCCCCGTTCGGCCTTCATGTCGATGCGACCGATGAGGCGGTCGCCTTCGAGAAGCGGGAAGACGTAATAGCCGTATTGCCGCTTTTCCTCCGGCACGAAGACCTCGATGCGGTAGAAGAAGCCGAACAGACGCTCCGCCCGATTGCGATCCCGCAGCAGCGGATCGAAGGGCGAAAGGACGCGGATACGGGCGGGCGGCTCGGCAGCATCCCTGATCCGCCCGGCGACGCCCGTAAAGGCAAAGGCCATGCGCGGCCTGTCGCCGCCTAAGGTCTCGATCGCGACCTCTTCCAGTTCATCGCGATGGCGTGTGACCCAGGTCTTCGCCTCTTCCGGGCTGACGAGATCGAAAAAGGCGGCAATTTCGCCAGAGGTGGCAAAACCCAGTCGTTCCAGTGCGCTGCGGCAGGCAAAATCCACAAAGGCTTCCTGATCCACCTCGCCGGCATAATGATCCGGCAACAGGACGCGCTCGGATAGATCGTAGACCTTCTGGAAATTCCGCCGCCCGGCAATGGCGAGGCGGCCGGTGTGCCAGAGAAATTCCAGCGCCGTCTTGGAGGGGTGCCAGTTCCACCAGCCACCGGAAACGTGATCCTCGGCTTTCAGATCGCGCGCCATGACCGGCCCGCCTTCCCGGATCCGGTCCAGCGTGTTGTTGAATTCGGCGTCGAAGCCTTCGCCATGCCATTTGCGCCAGCGCTCCAGAATGATCGGCTCGCGACGCCGGAACCGCCATTTCCAATGGGGAAAGAAGGCCGACGGCAGGATAGAGGCATCGTGTGTCCAGTGTTCGAACAGCAGCCGGTCCTTTTCCAGCAGCGCTTCCAGATGGGCGGGCCGGTAGGTCTGATTGCGGGAAAACAGGATCATGTGGTGAGCACGTTCCACCGTGCGGATACTGTCGACCTGCACGAAGCCCAGCGACGTGATGAGGTCGGCAAGGCCGGCCTTGTGCATGGCCCTGCCCGGCGGGGCGGCAAGGCCCTGCCTTTCGAGGAAAAATCGCCTTGCATCGGGGTTCGAAACGGGAATCGCCATGAACAGAGACTAGGAAACCGATCACAGAAAGGCAATGTTCTTTTTATGTTCCGACTTCTCTTTTATCCCGCCACGCGGTATAAGCGCCCCGAGCTTTTGAGAGGACAGAGCGTGGACATTCGTTTCGAAGCGGCGGGCGTCGATTTCGGCGGCCGCACGGTGCTGGAGCCGCTGACGCTTTCGCTGAGCCAGCGGCGGATCGGCGTGATCGGCCTCAACGGTTCAGGCAAGTCGACCTTCGCCCGGCTGATTACCGGCCTTCTCAACCCGACGCGCGGCGCCGTTGCGCTCGATGGTCTGGACACGGTGAAGGATGCCGGCGCGCTTTCCGGCCGCACCGGCTATATCTTCCAGAACCCCGCCAACCAGATCATCATGCCGGTCGTCGCCGAAGACATGGAATTCGGGCTGAAAGGCCGGGGTATGGACAAGGCCGCCCGCGCGGCCGCCGTTTCCCGAACACTCGAGAGCCTTGGCGTTTCCCATCTTGCCAGCCGGCGCGCGCATGAGCTTTCCGGTGGCGAATTGCAGCTTGCGGCGCTTGCCGCCGTACTTGTCACCGGGCCGGACACCATTATTCTCGATGAGCCGACCAACCAGCTCGACCTCAAGAACCGCCGCGTTGTGGAGCAGACCATGGCGGGGCTTTCGCAACAGCTCGTCGTCATCAGCCACGATCTGCCGCTGCTGGACGGGTTCGACCGCGTGCTGCTGTTCCATGAAGGCCGGCTTGCAGCCGACGCTCCACCGGCGGAGGCCATCGCGCGGTATATGGAGATAGCGAGCCCATGAAATCACTCCATGTCGAGGGCAACGGGCTCTTCCATCGCCTGCCCATTCGCGCCAAGCTGCTGCTGCTGGCCGCGCTCGGCATCGGCCTGTTCCTGACGCGCGATCCGCGCCTTCTGGCGCTGGGGCCAGCGCTGGGCGCGCTTGTCTGGTTCACGCTCGGCCTGCCGTTGCGCGAAGCGCTAGGTCGCCTGCGGCCGGTTTTCCTCACCATCGTCATCGTCGCCGCTTTCAGTTTTCTGGTGAACTCGAAGGAAGAGGCGCTACTGCAACTGCTGAGGCTGACGACGCTGATGCTGTTTGCCGCCACCGTCACGGCGACCACGACCGTCAGCGCCTTCATCGAGGAAATCACCGCGCTCGCCCGCCCCTTCGAGAAGCTCGGACTGGTGAAAGCGGACGATATCGGCCTTGCCTTCGGGCTTGTCGTGCGCTTCGTGCCGGAAGTTCTCAGCCGTTACGAGGCGATCCGCGAGGCGCACAAGGCGCGCGGCATCAAGCTTCGTCCGCTGACACTGATTGCACCGCTTATCATACTTACGTTGCGCGAGGCCGATCAGATTGCCGCCGCCATTGACGCGCGCGGTCTTCGCCGTCATTAAGACTTCATTAAATTCTGGAGGAAACCCCCGTCATGAACACCCGCGATCTCGTGCTCGTCTCGCTGTTTGCCGCCATCATCGTGGCGCTCGGCCTGCTGCCGCCCATCACACTGGGCTTCATTCCCGTTCCGATCACCGCACAGTCGCTCGGTGTCATGCTGGCCGGCACCATTCTCGGCGCCAGGCGCGGCACGCTTTCCGTGGCGCTCGTCATCCTGCTGGTCATCATCGGCCTGCCGGTGCTTTCGGGCGGTCGTGGCGGTCTTGCCGTGTTTGCCGGCCCCACCGTCGGCTTCCTCATCGGCTGGCTGCCGGCTGCTTTCGTGACGGGCTACCTTTCCGAGCGTTTCGCCGCTGGCCGTGCAAACGGCTTCGCCCAGCTCGCCAACCTCTTCATCGCCGCCGTCGCCGGTGGCGTGGTGGTGCTCTATGCCTGCGGCATCGTCGGCATGATGCTGGTGGCCGGCCTGCCGTTCATGAAGGCGCTTTCCGGTTCGCTCGCCTTCGTGCCGGGCGATCTCATCAAGGCCGGCGTGGCCGCCCTTGCCGCCCGCGCCGTGCAGGCTGGTTACCCGCTGCTGCCGGTGCGCAGCTAATCCAGCGTCCGCGAAGGCCGCCTCCGGGCGGCCTTTTCGTTTACGGCAGAAAATCGTAGAGCCAATCGCGCAGCCGCTCCGGCAGGGCGACTTCCTCGCCCTTTTCCCGGTCATAGGCCATCCAGACGATTTCGACGCGGGCGGCAAGCTGGCCTTCCCGCTCGATCTTCACCGCAAAGCCCACCGTCTGCATGCCGATCTTGTCCACCTCGACCCTGAGACTGGCGAGATCGTCATAGCGCAACGGCTTGTGGAAGCTGCATTCCATGCGCTTCATGGTGAAGGCCGGCTCGCCTTCCACCGCCGGACGGTGGCTCCAGAAAGCGACCAGCGCCTGCTCCGCGAGCGTCAGATAGGCGGCATTGTGCATCTGGCCGAGCAGATCGATGTCGCGATAGGCGATCCGCGTCTCCATCGTGTCGAAACGTTCATTGGCTGTCATTGTTTCACCCCTCTTTAACGCCATCTAGAGCATTTCCAGCAAAAGTGCGCAGCGGTTTTGCGTGCGGAAATGCGAAAAAATGCGGCGCGGAGAAGAACAAGGCTTACCGCCCAGGGGACGAACGCCATGACGACACGGCTTTACGAACACGCGGATTTTCTGCTGCATGAGGTGCCGGAAGGCCATCCGGAGCGGCCCGACCGGCTGCGGGCGCTGAACCTTGCGCTGGAACATCCGAACTTTGCCCGGCTGGAACGGGTGGAAGCGCCGCGCGCCAGCGAGGATGCCGTTCTTCTGGCCCACACCGAGGAACATCTCTGGCACGTCATGCGCGGAATGCCGGAGGAAGACGGCGACATCCGCCGCATCGCCGAGGACACCTATGGTTCCGCCGGCACACTGCAGGCGGCGTTTCGCGCCATTGGCGGGGCAATGGCGGCTGTCGATGCCGTGATCACCGGCAAGGCCGACAATGCCTTCGTGGCCGCCCGCCCGCCGGGCCACCATGCGGGCCGGGCAAAGACCGCCGGCTTCTGCCTGTTCAACAATGTCGCCATTGCCGCCGCCCATGCGCGCGCCGCGCATGGCGTGGAACGCATCGCCATCATCGACTGGGACGTGCATCACGGCGACGGGACGCAGGACATCATCTGGAACGATGCGCATACGCTGTTCGCCTCCCTCCACGAAGCGCCGCTCTATCCCTTCACCGGCACGATGGAGGAAACCGGGGGCGCCAACAACGTCATCAACGCACCGCTTTCGGCGGGCGCCACCGGCGACCAGTTCCGCGAGGCCTTCCGCGACCGCATCCAGCGCAGATTCCACGATTTCGGCCCCGACCTCATCCTCATCTCCGCCGGTTTCGACGCCCACCACCGCGACCGGGTGAGCCATATCAACCTGACCGGCGAGGATTTCGACTGGGCGACGGGCCGCGTCATGGAAATCGCCGAGGATAGAGGCCATAACCGGGTCGTCAGCCTGCTTGAAGGCGGCTATGATCTCGAAGGTCTGGCCGAATCGGCCGGGCTGCATATTTCAAGACTGATCCGAGGTTGACCATGACGGACATCGCCGCGCCCGCCGATATCGCTGCCCTTTCCTTTGAAAAGGCCGTGGCGGAACTGGAAAACATCGTGGCCCGGCTGGAACGCGGCGATGTGGCGCTGGACGAGAGCATCGCCATCTATGAGCGCGGCGAGGCGCTGAAGAAGCATTGCGAGGCGCTGCTTTCCGCCGCCGAAAACCGCATCGAAAAGATCCGTCTCGACCGCGCCGGCAAGCCGCAGGGCACCGAGCCGCTCGATAACGGCTGATTTCCACAGCTTTTCCCCATCGCAACTTCCGGCACCCCGCCCGCCTCACGAAAATTCGTGCCGGGGTGATTGACGCCAATCGCCGGATGCGCTCTGAATAAAGACGCATCACCGGTTGGGAGGAACCGACGTATTGCGTAGGGTGGACCGCCAAAGGCGGCAGCCCGGTTCAGGTTCTGGACCCCGGAGGCATACCACATCATTTCAGGCACGGCAGCGGCCTCACGGCGCCCGTGCGGGCACGCATCGAACCCGGTTCAAACGCGTGTTCTCCCCATGCGCGAGCGCACGCCGCCCGCGCCGTGGCCCGGCACCCCCGGCCACACCCCAAGCTTGGCGGCCGCCGGTTTACCGGCCCCCGCCCCGCGCGCGGCCAGGAGGAGGGGCCGCGCGCACCTTTTTAGCTAGGTGCGCCCGTTCGTTCATCATATTGGATTATCGCTTCGATCATTTCGAAAACTGCATTAAAAGCGTCGAACGCTTGAACATCAAATGAGGGCACAACCACGTTTGCAAAATCTGCTTTCCCACTTCCAACGTCTTTAAAATGGGTCCTATCTTCCAACAGATGTTCAACTTTTTTCTGACCAACCATTATTGAAGCCTTTTTACGATTAAGCGTCAATTTCTTGCCATCAACTTCTTCATTAAGGTGTTGATCTCTAAATAAAAATTCAATCGGCATATTACCATACTCTTCGCACTCATTCCGAAAGCTAGGTGCGGGCAATGTGGCAGCATAAGCCTTACCATGCATACCTCGCTTCACTCGATATCCACCAATCTCGCAATCAACGAAATTTTTATCGAAATTACAGGCCCGAATTCCCTCAGCGTCATAATCAAATAGCCCAATCACGACGTGTGGATGGTCAGAAGCAACACCTTTTATTCGTATTGCCAAGCTTTGAGCACCACCGTTTCCGCTCCCTGCATTTTCTCCGCCAGTCTCACAACTGCGAATGGCAAACGGTGGCGCTCCTTCTCGAAGCTTCCTCCAAGCCGTCAGCAAAATTTGTGCATCGGTTCGTCCCTCAGTTAAAACAACTGGCGTCGCGATTGCAGCCAATTCTGCCTGCAGTACACTAATCTTCGCTTCAGCTTGCTTCGCCTTAGCCTCGATAGCAGCAACATTTTTTAGCGATTCAGCCACAGCAGGAAGATAAAATCCCTCCCCAATTGCGATTTGCGCATCAAATCGCTCCATTTCACGACCTTGGAGTGCCGTTGAAACACCACCATCGTCCTTTCTAATATAGAACTTCGCAGCGCCGTCATCTTCAAGTAAATAAAATGATGGGCTATGCGTTGTTAAAAATACTTGAACACGATCACCTTTAGCCAACGAAAGAAGTCTTTTAGACTCCGATTGAGAAGCCACAAAATCTAGTGAATTCTCTGGCTCCTCAAATCCCCATATATGATAATCGTATTTATCATTCTCAGAAATGAAATTTAACAATTCTGGAATATGCCTCACCTTCACGCCATCACCGCGTTGACGCGTCAGAGATTTAGGAAATGATTCGCCAGCCGCCGTCGTTTCAAAATCCAAAGTTTGAAATAGTTGACTTAATTGAGTAGGCGCCCCGATTTTTGTACTGGCGGACACCTCTTTCGGTAACGTCTGAAACATTTCCCGCGTCAGATTATGCAATCTACCCGAAAAATCATCAACTGCACTGATAAATTCACTTGATCCAGCGATTGTCTCATGTATTCCTGCTAGTAAAATTTCAAATATACTTATATCTTTGATTGCTGGTACGTAAATAAATCTTATTTTGTTAAGCAGCCTCGCTACAATATGCTTTCTACTTCCCGGAATGTGCCCTGACAATTCCTCGCTATAATCGCCACCTCTCGAGACTGTCCACTGTCGTTTGACATAGAACTGATCCCCCAAAGATGTTCTGTATGATGGCGGAGTATTAAATGTAACTTTAACATACAAAAATTTTCGAACATCTTCAGATAGATCAGCTTCAGCCAATCTTTTCTCACAAAAATCAATAGGAAATTCAAATTTTTGTGTATACTCGGGAGCCCCAGAAAAAAACAAATTCAGGGCGCGGACAACATTTGACTTCCCTGAGTCATTTTTTCCAAAAATTACGTTTAAATCTTTTAAGTTACGAATTTTAAATTTATAAAAACTTCTAAAATATGATATTTCAACTTCATCAATTAAATGCACGCTAACCCCCAACATCCATTAAAATCACAATTATGAGAGCATTTTTGCCCCTTGCCCCATCTTACTAACGCCCATCCAAAGCTGCAATCCATCACTCTCTCAACTATTAAAGGCACAATGTAGTCCACTGCTGTTTTCTCAATATCGCCCCCCCCCAAAACGAAACACACCGTCACCCACATCCCTCTACCCCTCACCCGCTCCCCGCCTATATGTTCTTCTCCCACACACCAACGGAGGAGCGCGGCCATGTCCTTTTTTCCCGGAGACGATCCTGTTGCAGGCGATGCATTTTCCTGTTCGGCGATTGAGAACCTCATCATTCCGCGCACCAGCGATCTCGGGAATTTCGAGGTGCGGCGGGCGCTTCCTTCGCGGCAGCGGCGGCTGGTCGGGCCGTTCATCTTCTTTGACCGGATGGGGCCTGCGCTTCTGAAGGCGGATCAGGCGCTGGATGTGCGGCCGCATCCGCATATCGGGCTTTCCACCGTGACCTATCTGTTCGATGGCGAGATCAAGCATCGCGACAGTCTGGGCACCGAACTCGTGATCAAGCCGGGCGACATCAACCTGATGACAGCGGGCAAGGGCATCGTGCATTCCGAGCGCACGCCGGAAAACCTGCGCGGCACGCCGCATTCCATTTCTGGCCTGCAGACCTGGCTGGCGCTGCCGGACCATCTGGAGGAGATCGACCCGGCCTTTGCCCATACCGAAGCCGCCAACATGCCGGAATTTACCGATGGCGGGGCGACAGGCCGCGTGGTCATCGGCGCCTTCGAAGGGCTGAAATCGCCGGTTACGCCGTTTTCGGATACGCTTTACGTGGACCTGAAGCTTGAGGCGAACGCGCGCTTCCCCTTCCCCGCCGGGGCCGAAGAGCGGGCGCTCTATATACTGTCGGGCAGCCTGACAGTGGCGGGCGATCACTTCGCGCCCGACCAGCTTCTTGTTTTCCGGCCGGGCGATGCCATCACGCTTCAAGGCGGGCCTGAGGGCTGTCATGTCATGCTGTTTGGCGGCGCGGCGCTGAATTCGCAGCGTTATATCTGGTGGAACTTCGTTTCCTCCTCCAAGGAACGCATCGAAAAGGCCAAGGAAGAGTGGCGCACGGGGCGTTTTGACATCGTTCCGGGCGATGAAGAGGAGTTTGTCCCCTTGCCGCAAGGCTGATTTTCGCTAGAACGGTCTCTGAAGAGTGCGTTCCGCATTTCGCCCGATTCCGGTGCGAGAAGCGGAACCGCCCGGACTGGACCGGGCATAAGCCAAGAGAACCGCCAGTGACGCAATCGCCATCCGCTCCCCTGCCGCAAACGCCGCTGCTCGATCAGGTGCATTTTCCCGCCGATCTGAAAAAGATCGACGACCGCGACCTGCCGCAGCTTGCGCGTGAACTGCGCGACGAGATGATCGACGCCGTTTCGCGCACAGGCGGGCATCTGGGCGCCGGGCTTGGCGTGGTGGAACTCACCATCGCCATCCACAAGGTGTTCAACACGCCCGATGACCGGTTGATCTTCGATGTCGGCCACCAGTGCTATCCGCACAAGATTTTGACCGGCCGGCGCGACCGCATCCGCACACTGCGCCAGGAAAACGGCCTTTCCGGCTTCACGCGCCGGGCCGAAAGCGAATATGACAATTTCGGCGCGGGCCATTCCTCCACCTCGATTTCCGCCGGCCTTGGCATGGCCGTTGCCGCCGAACTCGACAAGTCCGACCGCAAGGTGATCGCCGTCATCGGCGATGGGGCCATGTCCGCCGGCATGGCGTTCGAGGCGCTGAACAATGCCGGCGCGCTCGATGCGCGCCTCATCGTCATCCTCAACGACAACGATATGTCGATTGCGCCGCCGACGGGGGCGATGAGCGCCTATCTCGCCCGCCTCGCCTCGGGCCGCACCTATATGGGCATCCGCGATTTCGGCAAGAAGCTGACGGCCTATCTCGGCAAGACCGTGGACCGCGCGATTACCCGCGCGGTCGGCCATGCCCGCGGCTGGGCCACGGGCGGCACGCTGTTCGAGGAACTCGGCTTCTACCATATCGGCCCCATCGACGGGCATTCCTTCGACCACCTCCTGCCCATTCTGCGCAATGTGCGCGACAATGCGAAAGGTCCCGTGCTGATCCATGTGGTGACGCAGAAGGGCAAGGGCTACGGCCCGGCGGAAGAGGCTGCCGACAAGTATCACGGCGTCAACAGGTTCGACGTCATCACCGGCGCGCAGGCCAAGGCCAAGCCGAATGCGCCGAGCTATACCTCCGTCTTTGCCGAGGCGCTGGTGGAAGAAGCCCGCCACGACGAGAAGATCGTCGGCATTACCGCCGCCATGCCCTCCGGCACGGGGCTGGACAAGCTGGCGAACCTCTTTCCCGAGCGCTGTTTCGACGTGGGCATTGCCGAACAGCATGCCGTGACCTTTGCCGCCGGTCTTGCGACCGAGGGCTACAAGCCATTCTGTGCGCTCTATTCCACCTTCCTGCAACGCGCCTATGACCAGGTGGTGCATGATGTGGCATTGCAGAAGCTGCCGGTGCGCTTCCCCATCGACCGTGCCGGCTTCGTCGGCGCCGACGGGCCGACCCATGCCGGTTCCTTCGACACCGCCTTTCTCGCCACCCTGCCGGGCATGGTGGTGATGGCCGCCGCCGACGAGGCGGAGCTGAAACACATGGTGCGCACCGCCGCCGCCTATGACGAAGGCCCGATCTCCTTCCGCTATCCGCGCGGCGAAGGCGTTGGCGTGGAACTGCCCGTGCGGGGCGACATCCTTGAAATCGGCAAGGGCCGCATCGTCAAGCAGGGCTCCAAGGTGGCGCTGCTTTCCTTCGGCACGCGGCTTGCCGAAGCGTTGCAGGCGGCGGAAGATCTCGATTCCGCCGGGCTTTCCACCACGGTGGCCGATGCGCGCTTCGCCAAGCCGCTCGATACCGATCTCATTCGCCAGCTTGCGCGTCACCACGAGGTTCTGGTTGTGGTGGAAGAAGGAGCTGCCGGCGGCTTTGCCGCACAGGTGCTGCATTTCCTCGCCGCACAGGGTCTGCTCGACAACGGGCTGAAAGTCCGCTGCCTGACCATGCCGGATGAGTGGGTGGAACAGGCAAAGCCCGAGGCGATGCTCGCCCGCGCCGGCCTCGACCACACCGGCATCGTCGCGACCGTTTTCACCGCGCTCGACCACAAGACCGTTTCCTTCGGCACCGCGGGCTAAGGCCCGCTTTCCCTTTCCAGACATTGCGGACAACAAACATGGGCCAGACACAGCCGAGCGAGCGCATCAAATATGTCGTGGAAGGCGGGCACGCGCTGAAGGGCGAGATCGAGCCGAGCGGCAACAAGAACGCGGCGCTGCCGATCATCGCGGCTGCCCTTCTGACCTCCGAACGGGTGGAACTGACCAATGTGCCGCGCATTCGCGATGTCGAGGCGCTGGTGGAACTGATCCAGACCGTGGGCGCCAAAGCCCGCTGGACCGGCCAGAACGCGCTGGAAATCGAGGCCCGCGAAATTCGCCCGGCCGATCTCGATCCGGTTCTGTGTTCGCGCATCCGCGCCTCCATCCTGCTGGCCGGGCCGATGCTGGCGCGTTGCGGCGAGGTGACCCTGCCGCCGCCGGGTGGCGATGTCATCGGCCGCCGGCGCGTCGATACCCACTTCCTCGTTCTCCAGCAGTTGGGCGCTGAAGTTCATCTGAACGGCGCCTATGAATTCCGCACCTCCGGCCTTGCCGGCGCGGATGTGTTCTTCGACGAACCTTCGGTAACGGCGACGGAAAATGCGCTGTGTGCTGCGGTGGCGGCCACGGGCACCACCATCCTGCGCAACTGCGCTTCCGAACCGCATGTGCAGGATCTGGCCCGCTTCCTCATTGCCATGGGCGCGCGCATCGAGGGCATCGGCACCAACACCATGGTCATTCATGGCGGCACCGCCCTTTCCGGCACACGCCACCGCATCGGGCCGGATCACATCGAGGTCGGCTCGCTGATCGGCCTTGCCGCCGTCACGCGCTCGGAAATCACCATCCGCAATGCGGGCGTGGAACATCTCCGCTCGACGCTGATGAATTTCGAACGGCTGGGCATCCGCTGCCGCATCGAGGGTGACGATCTCGTCGTGCCTGCGGGTCAGGAGATGAAGATCAAGCCGGATTTCGGCGGCCACGTGCCGAAGATCGAGGATCAGCCCTGGCCGGCTTTCCCCGCCGATACGATGTCGATTGCCATCGTCACCGCCACGCAATGCGAGGGCATGGTGCTTCTGTTCGAAAAGATGTTCGAAAGCCGCATGTTCTTCGTGGACAAGCTGATTGCCATGGGCGCGCGCATCGTGCTGTGCGATCCGCATCGGGCCGTGGTCTCCGGCCCGGCGAAGCTGACGGGAGCCCGCGTGGAAAGCCCGGATATTCGCGCCGGCATGGCCATGCTCATTGCCGCCATGTGCGCCGAGGGCACCAGCACCATCGAAAACGCCCAGCAGATCGAACGCGGTTACGAGCGCATCGACGAGCGGTTGAACGCGCTTGGCGCGCGCATCACCCGCATCCCGCCGCGCGGCTGATCAGTCCGTGGGGGTGGCGACGAGGAAAAGGATGTCGATATCCTTTTCCGGATTGAAATCCGTTGCTTCCATGCGGAACGTGGTCGGCCCCACCTTCTTGACGCCTGCGCCGCAGAAGCTGACGAAATTGTCGGGCGCGCCCTTGTCCACCGTCAGGCTGAAGTGGCCGATGGGACCGGACCAATTGGCGCCCGTGCTCAACACGTAGGACATCCAGTTTTCGGTGTAATAAGGCCCCTTGCCGGCCTCATGGGCCTTGCCGATCCGCACCGCTGTCTTGGCGAAATCCTTGTCGACACAGTATTGCGCGTTGCGCGCGGCGCCTTCCGGCGTATCGCCGTCATAGGTCGACAGGCCGACCGTGCCGCCCACACTCGGCTTGTAGCGATGGCTGACGCGAACCGTGCCGCTTTTCGGGAACACGGTTTTCCACCAGTAGGTGGAACGCAGGGTCCAGACCGGCGTGTATTCCGTGACCCGCTTGCCGTCCTGTTCGTAGGAGCTTGCCAGAACCAGTCCCTTGGCGACGAGATCCTGACGGGTCTGCGCGGACGCCGCCGCAATGGCCTCGATCGTCTTTTCGGCAAAGGGCAGAAGCGGGATGCCGGCGGCGCGCAGATCTTCCGTCCGGTCGATGTTCATGGCCAGAACGCGCTGGTCAAGCTGCGGCGTGATGGCCTGCCCGTCCTGCGTCACCGAGAAGCCGAGAAAATTATCCGCCTCGGCATCGCCGGTATCCGCCATGCTTTCCGGAGAACCAATCAGATCGGGCATCGGAAAGGCGACGACCCCTTCCACATCGTGGTCAGACGTGTTGCGGAACACATAATCCACCCGCACTTCCGCCATCGACAGGAAAAGGTCTTCCTTCTCCATCACGACGTCCTCGCTCTGAACATAGACAAGACCACCGGTCTTCATCTCGGCCATGGTGTCGTTGGCGAGACAGGGCACGGCCAAGGCAAGGATCGCCAGAGCGGTAAATGAGAGCGTTTTCATCAGGTTCCCCCGGATTGGATAAGGCGTCAGGATAGAGGGTACGCGCGGGCTGCGAAAGGTAGAAATAGGGGGAGTGTTTTGCAAAGCAGTCAGCGCTCAAGGTCAGGCCTTGCCACCCCGCCCCTAGCCAACGTGGTTCCTCGCCTGTAAGAGACCGGCATCGCCCCCTTTGACGAGAGTTTCCCATGCTGCCCTGGATCGAGCTGGACCGTGCGACCATTCCCGGTGAGGACGGGACGTTGCGGCTGAAGCAGCGGGGACAGGAATTTTCGATCATGCTGGGGCCGATCGAACTGATGAACAGCCGATTGAGCGGTTCGGAGGAAGCGCTGGCGACCTTCAGTTGCGAACGGCTGGCGGGGCGCAGCGCACCGACGATGCTGATAGGCGGGCTTGGCATGGGGTTCACGCTTCGGGCGGCGCTGAGCGCACTGCCTGCCGACGCCAAGGTGACGGTGGCCGAACTGGTGCCCGCCGTGGTGGACTGGGCGCGCGGACCGATGGCTGAGGTGCACAAGGGCACGCTGGACGACCCCCGCGTCGATATTCATGTCGGTGATGTCGGCGCACTGATCCGCTCGAAAAAGGCGGCCTATGACGCAATCCTTCTCGATGTGGACAATGGCCCGGACGGACTGACGCGCGCCTCCAATGACAGCCTCTATTCGCTGACCGGCCTGCGCGCCGCCTGGCAGGCGCTGCGGCCCAGAGGTGTTCTTGCCGTCTGGTCTTCCGCGCCCGATGCCGCCTTCACCCGTCGTCTGCGCGATGCGGGCTTTCAGGCCGAGGAAAAGCATGTGCGCGCCAACGGCAAGCGCGGCGGCGCACGCCATGTGATCTGGATGGCGGCCAAACGCTGAAACGCCCGCACTCCGATACGGAGCGCAGGCGTTTTCTGTCATCTTATGTCGGTTGATCCGGTCAGAACTCCGTCCAGTCCGGCTCGGACTTGCCGCCGGTTTCCTGCTTTGCGCCGAGTGCGCTGGCAAGCTTCTGGTTGAGCGCCAGTGCCGGAGACGGCACCGGGCGGGCTGTTGCAGGAGCAGGCTGCGGCGTGGTGATCTTACGCACCGGCTGGCGGGCAATGGGTTCGGCAAAGGGCCGCGGGGCAGAAGCCGGACCGCTTGAGGGCGGCGCGGAGCGGTTCACCGGTGCGGGCTGGGCAAAGCCGCCGCCGTCATCCATCTTGAATTGCGAGAGAAGCTCGTTCAGCGATTGGGCCTCGCGGGCCAGCGTGTGGCTTGCGGCGGTCTGCTGTTCGACCATGGCGGCGTTCTGCTGCGTGCCGTGATCCATGGTGTTGACGGCGGCATTGATCTCCTGAAGGCCGGTCGACTGTTCGCGGGCGGCGGTGACAATGGCCGAGACATGGCTGTCGATTTCCTCGACCTCGGAAATGATCGCCTCGAGCGCCTGGCCGGTTTCATCCACCAGCGCCACGCCGTTGTGAATCTGCTGGCTGGAGGCGCCGATGAGCATCTTGATTTCCTTGGCGGCATTGGCCGAGCGCTGGGCAAGCTCGCGCACTTCCTGCGCCACGACCGCGAAACCCTTGCCGGCCTCGCCCGCCCGCGCCGCCTCGACGCCGGCATTCAGAGCCAGCAGGTTGGTCTGGAAGGCAATTTCATCGATCACGCCGATGATGTTGCCGATGGCCTGCGACGACTTCTCGATCTCGCGCATGGCGGCGACGGCGCGGCGCATGACATCGCCGGATTTTTCGGCCTCGCCGCGGGCGCGGGCCACGAGTTGTCCGGCCTGCTCGGCGCCGCGGGCGGAATCGCGCACGGTGATGGTCACTTCTTCCAGCGCGGCGGCGGTTTCCTCGACAGAGGCCGCCTGCTGCTCGGTGCGGCGGGCCAGTTCATCCGTGGCGGCGCGGATTTCGGACGAACCGGTCTTGATGGTGGAAGCCGTGACGCCCACCGTTTTCAGCGTGGCCTGCAGCTTTTCCAGCGCGTTGTTGAAATCGACACGCAGTTCATCGAGATGCGGTGCAAACGCCTGGTTCAGCCGGCAGGAAACGTCGCCATCCGAGAGGGCCTTCAGGCCGGATGCCAGCGTTTCCACGGCAAAGCGGGCCTGATTGTCACGCTCGGCGCGATAGGCCTCGTTGCGGTGGCGCTCCTCATCGGTTTCGGCTCGCATGCGGTCGGCTTCGCTGGAAAGGCGCAGCTTGTCGATGGCGGCCTGCTTGAAGACCAGTACGGCCTTGGCCATGCGGCCGAGTTCATCGCCCCGATCAAGGCCGGGCACGTCGATATCGTTGTGGCCGGCGGCCAGACGCGTCATTGCGGCCGTCATGCCGACAACCGGAGTGACGAGCGACCGGGCGAGCAGCCAGATGAGCGCGACGGCAATGAGGCCGGCCAGCACGCCACCGAGAACGAGCGCCATGTAAATGGCGCTGTGGGCCGTCTGCTGTTCGGCAATCAATGCGCCAAGCCTTGCGCCGACCTTCTGCTTGAATTCGGCGGCGGTGGAGCGGAAGGCATCGAGCTGGCCCCTGGACGCATTGCGGCCGATCTCGATGATCTCCTCGATCGGCTTGTCGGTGTCCTTGCGGGCGGCGAGCTGCGGAACGGTCAGTTCCTTGTGAAAGACATCGGCGGCCTGACGGAGTGCGGCGATGGCGGCCAGTTCTTCCGGCCGACCAACGGCCAGCGTTTCGGCTTCGCCAAGGGCCGTCAGCATCTTTTCACGGTTGACGAAAACGTCCTTGTAGGTGCTTTCGCTGCGAAACAGCACGTAGCCGCGCTGGTTGACCGCCTGTTCCAGCATGGCCGAAAGCGCGTCATCCACCTTCAGCACCATCACGCCGATGCGGTTCACCTCATCGGAAACCACCCTGTTCTGTACCGAGGTCCAGAGAACACCGGCGGAGGCAAGGGCGCAGACACTCATGATGGCGGCAAAGGTCAGCACCAGCTTGAGGTTGATCGAGAGATTCTTCAGCGACATCAGCACAGATTCCAGAACGGCGGAGCGCAGAGGCAGCCCCGCAGCGGCGTTACCGCCGGCTCGAGCGTTGAAAGTCATTGGTCGATACGGCCGCCGTCATGGCGCCGTGCCGGGACTCGGCATGTGATCAGCGCAATTTTCCCGTGCTAATGTTGACATCCCCTTAAACACGCACCCCAAGAAAGCAGCCTGAATGCCCGCCTTCCGCGTGTTTTCGGGCCTTCCGGCGCCCGCCATCGCCACCATCCACAACAATTTTCTTGCGCCCGCCGCAAAGGCCGGTCATTGACGGTCGCATGGGACAAGACAAAGAAATTTTCCGCCTCGACCAGCTTCTCCTCAACCGCGGTCTTTTCGAAAGCCGCTCGCGGGCACGCGATGCCGTGCAGCGCGGCACGGTGAAGGTGAACGGCAGGGTCGTCAGCAAGCCATCCGCCAATGTGGCCGCCGATGTGGTGATCGAAACCGACGATCCGGCGCAGACCTATGTGTCGCGCGCCGCGCTGAAGCTCGTTGCCGCGCTCGACCACTTCAAGCTGTCGCCGGAGGGGCTCTCCTGCCTCGACGTCGGCGCCTCGACCGGCGGCTTCACGCAGGTTCTGCTGGAACGGGGGGCGGCACACGTCACCTCCGTCGATGTCGGCCACGGGCAGATGCATCCGAACATCTCCGGCCATCCGAAGGTCGTGAACATCGAGGGGCTCAATGCGCGCCACATGACGGCGGAAGACATTGGCGACGTGCCGGTGGAATTCGTCGTCTCGGACGTGTCGTTCATCTCCTTGAAGCTCGCGCTGGCGCCGGCACTGGATCTTGCCGAAACCGGCGCGACCTGCGTGCTTCTGGTCAAGCCGCAATTCGAGGCGGGGCGCGACGCCATCAGCAAGGCCGGCCTCCTGAAAGAGCCGGAAACGGCGCCGGATGTGGCCGCCGATCTCGAGAACTGGCTGGTCGCCGACATGGGCTGGACGAGCCTCGGTCTCATTCCCTCGCCCATCGAAGGGGGCGACGGCAACCGCGAATTTCTTCTTGCCGGGAAAAAACCATGAGCACGGAAACAGTTACCATTGCCAATCTCGGTGCCGAAGGCGACGGCGTTGCCCACACGCCGGCCGGTGCGGTCTATGTGCCCTTTGCGCTGCCGGGCGAAACCGTGGCGATCGCGCGGGTGAAGAACCAGGGCACGATCATGTCGATCACCACGCCTTCGCCCGACCGGCGCGCACCGGCCTGCCGTCATTTCGGCCCGGATGCGGAAGGCGGCGCCTGCGGCGGCTGTTCGTTGCAGCACTATGCCGATGCCCCCTATCAGGCCTACAAGCGCGGCCTCGTGGTGGACGCATTGAAGGCCAAGGGGCTCGATGTTCCGGTCGCACCGCTCATTCCCGCGCAACCCGGCGAACGCCGGCGCACCGTCTTCACCATGCGGCGCACGGAAAAGGAAATGCTGATCGGCTTCAATCAGGCCGGCAGTCACCACATCGTCTCCATCCGGGAATGTCCCGTCGCCGTGCCCGGCATCGTGGCGCGGCTTGACGACATCCGCGCCATCGGCAGCGCGCTTGCGACCAGCGCCGACCCGTTCCGGGTCACGGTTCTCGAAACCGCGACCGGCCTCGATCTCGGCTTCGAGGGTATTCGCAAGCTGGGTGATAAGGAACGGCAGGCGATGACGCGCACCGTACTGCGCCTCAAGGGCATTGCCCGCGTTTCCCACGAGGGAGAAATCCTGATCGAGCCGGTGAAGCCGCTCATTTCCTTCGGCGGCGTCCCCGTCTCCCCCGCACCCGCGGGCTTCACGCAGGCGACCGTTGCAGCAGAAGAGGCGATGGCCGAACTCGTTCTCGGGCATCTGGCGAAGGCGAAGAAGATCGCCGACCTCTTTGCCGGTGCCGGTACCTTTGCGCTGAGGCTTGCCCGCAAGGCGAAGGTTCACGCCGTGGAAGGCGAAGCCAAGGCGCTCGCCGCCCTCGACCTCGCCGCGCGCAACACGCAGGGCCTGAAACCGGTGACGGTGGAAAAGCGCGATCTCTTCCGCCGTCCGCTGATGGTGAGCGAGTTGAAGGGGTTTGATGGTCTCGTCTTCGACCCGCCGCGCGCCGGGGCTGAAGCGCAGGTGAAGGAACTGGCCCGCACCGCCGTTCCACGCATCGCCGCCGTGTCCTGCAATCCGCTGACGCTGGCGCGTGACCTTCGTGTTCTGGTCGATGGCGGCTATCGTATCGACAGCGTTACGCCCATCGACCAGTTTTTGTGGTCATCGCATGTGGAAGCGGTGGCGCTGCTTTCCAGGGAGAAGTGAGGGGCGACCCTCACTTGTTCAGGAAGGCTTCGAAGGCCTTGCGGGCTTCGGCGCTTTTCAGGCGGGCGGCGAAATAGACGAGTTCCTCGTTCATCCGTTCCATCAGCGGCGCGCGATCACCGCGCAACAGGGCGCGGGAGACGGCGAGCGCTTCCGGAGGCAGCGTGGCGAGACGCGCGGCGATCCGCAGCGTTTCGGGCGCCACCTCTGCCGGATCGACAAGGCGATAGACGAGGCCTGCATCCTTCGCTTCCTGACCGGTGAACCCTTCGCCAGCCACGAGCAGCGCAAAAGCGCGCTGATAGCCCATCACGCGCGGCGCAATGAGGCTGGAGCCCGCTTCCGGCACGAGACCGAGATCCACGAACGGCGCCTTGAACAGGCTGCGGGCGGAGGCGACGGTCAGGTCGCAATGCATGTTGATGGTCGTGCCAATACCGATGGCCAGACCATCGACGCCCGAAACGATGGGCTTGGCGCTATCGGCCAGTTCCTGAAGGAAATCGAAGGCGACAGGACGCGAGAACGAGCCGCTCATCGCATAGGTCAGGAAGTCTTTCATATCGTTGCCGGCGGTGAAACAGCCATCCGTTCCTAAAACGGCAATGGCCCGAATGGCGGGGTCCGCGTTGGCGGTTTTCAGCGCTTCGGCCATGCGACCATACATGGCCTCGGTGATGGCGTTCTTCTTCTCCGGCCTGTTGAACCGGATGATCTGCACTCCCGGAAAGGATTCCACCTGCTCCAGGAGAATATGATGTTCAGACATGATCTTCCTCCTCTGGCGGTTCTCACGATGCCAGCCTCCCCCGACTATCGCAGAAACTTCCTGCCAATCCCTAAAACCTGTCCTGAAGTTTTGAAGGACCGTTCCTTCTGATTAGTTTCTTTTTACGTAAACGTCAAATTAAAGCCAAACAAAAACGCCCGGCGGTGAGGCCGGGCGTTGCGGTTCGATCAGGCTCCAGCGCTCAATAATACGGCGACAGGCACTGCTGACGCGGGCCGTAATTGGGCTGGAACGTGTTGTCGTAGGAGCGGTACGAACGGTAGCGCGAGGCACACCAGTCGTAATGCTTCGGGTTAATGCCACCGGCTGCCGGGCGCGAAGGCGCGGACGGCTGGGCGATAGCGCCGCCGATGATGGCGCCGGCGGCGAAGGCGGCCAGCGGGAACCAGTAACCATTGTGGTAACGGTAGCCCGGACGCGCTTCACGATAACCCCGATGACCGTTGTACCAGCCATCCCGGCGCGGCGGCGGACGATCGTAGGAATAGCGCGGCGGCGGCGGCGGGCGACGATAGCCGGGGGGCGGACCGTAGCCCGGACCGGGCGGGCCCCACTGGACCAGTTCGATATTGCCCTGCGCGACCGGCGCCTTGACCAGCGGCATGGCTTCGACCGGCAGCAGCGTGCCGAGAATCATGGCCGCGGAAAGGCCGGCCGAGAGAAGCGTCTTCATAACCCTGCTCATCCTGTATCCCTCCAGTAACGGCCGGCAGCCGCCGACCTTATGGGCCCCGTTCTAGCGCGCTCACAATGAACCCGACATTAACGGAATCCTCATCCGCACATTGCCCCACAAGCCTGCCGCACTCAACGAAAAAGTGTCATGTTTACCGTCCGGCAAGGGCAAAGTGATTGATCCCCCGCACCGTTACGCGCTAAGGACTTGGCCCGGAGAAGGCGGGACGGACATGGCGAGAACGCTGACAATCGACGGACAGGAAGACACGGTGCTGGCCGAGGCCTCGGCAGTGCTGGCGCGCGGCCTGCCGGTCGCCATTCCCACGGAGACGGTCTACGGCCTGGCCGCGGACGCCACCAATGCAGAAGCCGTGCGCCGCATCTATGCCGTCAAGGGCCGCCCGAGCATCAATCCGCTGATCTGCCATATGTCCGATCTCGCCATGGCCGAAGGATACGCAACCTTCGATCCGCTGTCGCGCCGGCTGGCCGAAGCTTTCTGGCCGGGACCGCTGACGCTGGTGCTGCCACTGAAGCCGGACAGCCCGATTGCCCGCGAAACCACGGCGGGCCTGACCACCGTCGGTATCCGCGTGCCGCAGGGTTTTGCCGGCGCTTTGATTGCCGCCTATGGCAAGCCGCTGGCCGCACCGAGCGCCAACCCTTCCGGTCGCATCAGCCCGACGGCTGCCTCCCATGTCGAGGCGGGCCTTGGCGAGCGGCTCGAACTCATTCTGGATGGTGGGCCGGCAACCGTCGGCGTCGAATCCACAATCGTCAAGGTCGAGGCCGACGGCACCTTGCGGCTGCTGCGCCCCGGCGGGCTTTCGGCGGATGAGATCGAGCGCGTGGCGGGTGTGACGTTGACGCGCGGCAAGGCGGGCGCGGCGGCCATCGAGGCGCCCGGCATGCTGCCTTCCCATTACGCGCCGCGCGCGGCCGTACGCATGAACGCAACCGAGGTGCGCCCCGGCGAGGCCTTCCTGAAATTCGGCGCGGATTCCGTACCGGGCGAGGACAAGGCCGCCGCGATCTTCGCGCTCAGCGCATCCGGCAATGCGGCCGAGGCCGCGAGCCATCTGTTCGAACTGATGAAGCGCGCCGACGAGGCGGGCGTTACCTCCATCGCCGTTTCCCCCATTCCCTCGACCGGGCTCGGCGAGGCGATCAACGACAGATTGGTCCGCGCGGCCGCCCCCCGGCCCGGCCCTGTAACTGACGAAGGCACATCATGACCGGCAACGCGCCCTCCTCCGAACTTCTCGACCGTTTCGCAGCCATCGTCGGCGACACCTATGCGATCCGCGATCCGAAGGCCATGGGGGCCTATGTGACCGAGCCGCGAAGCTTCTACGAAGGAGCCTCCCCCATCGTGTTGCGCCCCGGTTCCACGCAGGAAGTGTCGGAGATCCTGAAGCTCGCGTCGGAGACGGGCACGGCGGTGGTGCCGCAAAGCGGCAATACCGGTCTCGTCGGCGGCCAGATCCCCCGCCGTGGCAAGCCGGATGTGATCCTGTCGCTCGACCGCATGAACAAGGTTCGTGACATCGATCCGGTTGCCAATGTGCTGGTCGTGGATGCCGGCGTCATTCTGGCCGATGTGCAGAAGGCGGCCGAAAGCGTCAACCGCCTGTTCCCGCTTTCGCTCGGCTCCGAGGGTTCCTGCCGCATCGGTGGCAATCTGGCGACCAACGCCGGCGGCACCGCCGTTCTCGCCTATGGCAACACCCGTAATCTTTGCCTTGGCCTTGAGGTCGTGCTGCCCACCGGCGAAATCTGGGACGGGCTGCGCCGCCTGAAGAAGGACAATACCGGTTACGACCTGCGCGACCTGTTCATCGGCTCGGAAGGCACGCTGGGTGTCATCACAGGCGCGGTGCTGCGGCTGTTCCCGCGTCCGGTCGGCCATCAGGTCGCCTTTGCCGGCGTCAATTCACCGGAGGATGCGCTGGCGCTGTTCGATCTCGCCACCGGGCTCTGCCACACCGCACTGACCGGTTTCGAGCTCATGTCGCGCATGTCGGTGGATTTCGCCGTTCGCCACATCGAGGGCGTGCGCGATCCGCTGCCGGATGGCGAATATCCCTGGTATGTGCTGATCGACATTTCCACCGCCGACTCCGAGGAAAGCGCGGAAGCATTGATGACCACCGTGCTGGAACAGGGTTTCGAGCAGGGTTTCGTGGTCGACGCCGTCATCGCCTCTTCCGTCGCCCAGCAGACGGCCCTGTGGCACATGCGCGAAACCGTTTCGGAAGCACAGAAGCCTGAAGGCGGCTCGATCAAGCATGACGTTTCCGTGCCGGTGTCGCGCATTCCAGCCTTTCTGGCCGAAGCCGATGCGGTAGTGAAGAAGACCATTCCCGGCGCGCGCATCTGCGCCTTCGGCCACATGGGCGACGGCAACATTCACTACAACGTCTCCCAGCCCGTCGGAGCCGACAAGAAGGCCTTCCTCGACCGCTGGCACGAGTTGAACCACGCCGTTCACGCCGTGGTGCTGTCCTATAATGGCTCGATCTCCGCCGAACACGGCATTGGCCAGATCAAGCGCGACGAACTGGCGGAGGTGCGCGGCGAAGGCATCGAACTGAAGCTGATGCACCGCATCAAGGCGGCCTTCGACCCCGCCGGCATCATGAACCCCGACAAGGTGCTCAAGGTGCGGTAATGGGCGAAGCTTCCGTAAAGACGACGCTCAGGATCGACTTTCCAAACGGCATCCGTCTGGGGCCGGGCAAGGCCGATCTTCTGGGGCTCGTCGCGGAACACGGCTCCATCAGCGCAGCGGGGGCGGCCATGGGCATGTCCTATCGCCGCGCCTGGCTTTTGATCGATGAGATCAACCACATGTTCCGCGAACCCTCGGTGGTGACGCGCCACGGCGGTAAGGCCGGCGGCGGGGCGGAACTGACGCCCTTCGGACAGGACCTGCTGTCCCGCTACCGCAGCATGGAGGCGGCGGCGCGCGCCGCCATCGATGCCGACCTCACCTATCTCTGCGACGCACTGTCCGCGACCAAGCCGGATTAAATCTTTTGCCGGTACAGGTTTTCCGGCTCCGTGCGAACCGCCTTGAACAGCGCGTTCAACCGCTCGCCCGGTGCAATCCCGAGCCGCTCGGAGGAACGACGCGTGACTTCGGCACACAAGCGGTCACCGCCGCAATCGAGTTCCACCAGAATGGAGTTCTTGTCCTCGCGCAGGTTGACGACGATACCGGACAGGCGATTGAGGGTGGAAATCGCCTCCGGCAAGCCGCGCGCCAGTACGACATCGGCGGCCGGTACGAAGACGCGCACCGACTGGCCGATGGCAACGGGAGCCGCGCGCAGGTAAAGCTTGCCGCCGGGCGCATGGGCCAGCATCAGCCCCTCCCCTTCGAAGATTTCGGCCACCACCGCCGTGAGGAAAGAACCTGACCGCTGGCCGGAGACACCGCTGGCGAAGGCCGCCTCCGGCCCGCCCGTGGCAACGATGCGACCCGCCTCAAGCGCGACGACGTGGGTGGCCAGCCGCGCCACCTCCTCGATGGAATGGCTGATATAGAGGATCGGAATGCCCTCAGCGTCGCGGATACGCTCGATGTCGGGCAGGATATCCGCCTTCAAACCGGCATCGAGCGCCGAAAGCGGCTCGTCCATCAACAGGAGTTCGGGGGCCGAAAGCAGCGCGCGACCAAGCGCCACCCGCTGCTTTTCGCCGCCGGAAAGGCCCGAGGGGCGACGGTCGAGAAGCGGCGCGATGCGCAGGAGATCGGCGACACGCGCCATGCGCGCCGGTCGCTCGGCCTTCGCCACGTTACCCATGCCATAGGCGAGGTTCGCGCGCACGCTGACATGCGGAAAAAGCCGGGCCTCCTGAAATACATAGCCGATGCGACGACGATGCGGCGGCACGAAGATACCGGCATCCGTATCGTTCCACACCCGGTCATCGAACAAAATGCGCCCCTTTTGCAGGGGAATGAGGCCGGCGATGAGATTGATCAGCGTTGTCTTGCCGGAACCGGAAGGGCCGGAAAGCGCGGTCAGGCCATCGGCTGCGGAAAAGGCCGCGCCGAGGGTGAACTCGCCGTGCCTGTGGGTGACGTCGACCAGCAGGCTCATGCACCCATCCTCCGGGCGATGCGCCGCGCCAGCACTTCGGAGGCGATGAGCGCCATCAGCGAGATCACGATGGAAATGGCAGTAAGCCGCGCGGCCCCCGCCTCCCCGCCCGGCACCTGCGTATAGGTATAGATGGCGGCGGCAAGCGTCTGGGTTTCGCCGGGAATGTTGGAAACGAAAGTGATCGTTGCCCCGAATTCACCGAGCGCCTTGGCGAAGCCGAGAATGGTACCGGCGACGATGCCCGGCAGGATGAGCGGCAATGTGATCGTGAAGAACACCTTCACAGGACCGGCGCCGAGCGTTGCGGCAGCGGCTTCCAGCCTGCGGTCGACGGCGTCGATCGAAAGCCGTATGGAGCGCACCATGAGGGGAAAGCCCATGACGGCGGCGGCGAGCGCCGCTCCCGTCCAGCGGAACGAAAAGACAAGGCCGAACCACTCATTGAGGACGGCACCGATTACCCCCCGCCGCCCGAAGGCGATGAGGAGCAGGTAGCCTGTCACGACCGGCGGCAGGATGAGCGGCAGGTGAACGAGGCCATTGACGAGACCGACGCCCGGCAGGCGGCTGCGGGAGAGAAGCAAGGCCACCGCGATGGCGACCGGCAGCGCGAAGGCAACCGCCACGACGGCCACCTTCAGGCTGAGCATCACCGCTACCCATTCGGCATCGGACAGGCCCATCCGGCGTTACTTCGCCAGCACCGTGAAGCCGGCGGCCTCGAAGGCAGCCTTCGACTTTTCGGTCTTGAGCAGGTCGAGGAAGACCGCAGCGACCGGCGACTTCGCCTCCTTCAGAACGGCAGCCGGATAGATGATCGGCTTGTGCGTGTCTTCCGGGAACCGGTCGAGGATCTTCACCTTGGGGTCGACCTTGGCATCCGTTTCATAAACGATGCCGAAGGGCGCTTCGCCGCGCGAAACGAGCAGCAGGGCGGCGCGAACGTTTTCCGCCTGTGCCACCTTGGCGGAAACGCTCTCCCAGACACCAAGCTTTTGAAGCGCGGCCTTGCCATACTTGCCGGCGGGGACGCTGTCGACATTGCCCATGGCAAGCTTTTCGTTGCCGAGCGCACCGGCAAGATCGAAGCCGGGCGCGACCTTCAACTCTGCTTTGGAATCGGCGGGCGCCACCAGCACGATGCGATTGGCGAGCAGCGAAAGACGCGTGCCCTCCTTCACGAGACCCTGCTTCTCCACATTGTCCATCCAGTCGAGATCCGCGGAAATGAAGAGGTCGGCCGGCGCACCTTCGGCGATCTGCTTGGCCAACGCCGACGACGCGGCAAAGGAGAACACGGCCTCGTTGCCCGTTTCCTTCTTCCACTCTTCGGAAATCGACGTCAGCACGTCCTTGAGGCTGGCGGCGGCAAAAACCGTGACCTTTTCGGCGGCGGAGGCCGAAATCGGTCCGGAAATGAGGGCGAGCAGCAGCAAGAGAAAGCCGCCGAGGCGAGCGCGCATCACAAATCGTTTCATGGAATCTCCCTTCCGATATGTTTCACCGAATATATCGAAGGGTCGAACGGGTCAACCGGTTGGACACCCGCCAAAAGGAAGAAGGCGGCACCCCGGAGGATGCCGCCTTTCGAAAATCGGAAAGCCGACTGAAACCGTCAAGACGTCAGAAGCGTCAGCGCTGCCGAAGAGGCGTTGCTGTTGGAGGAATCGAAAAGAGCCGTGTAGCGCTGGATCAGCGTGCGAACATAGGCGGGATCGTCAAGCTTTTTGACATCCACCAGTTTCTCGATCATCTCCTTCTGCTTGTCCACTTCCATATTCGAGAAGTAGGTGGAAAGGCTGAAGGTCTTGGTGAAGAACTGCGTGAGGGCGCTGTCGTTGAGGAAGCTGTAGGCCGAGGTGATCTCGGGCGCCTTGCGCTGGAAGTAAAGGGCGAGGCGCACCCCTTCCGAACTGTCGCCTTCCTTTTGTTCCAGCATCTGACGCACATAGAGATTGACGGTTTCGAGCACATCGCCGCGCTGCTGCACGGCACCGAGAACCGACTTGTCATCGGTCAGCTTGCCTTTGCTATCGAAGTTGAACGAGGCGACCAGTTCGGCAAAATCCTTGTTCTCCTGCTGGTTCACGAAGCTCTTGGGGTCCGAGAAATCGGAAAGGAACATCTTTTTCAGGTCGGCGGTGGTGACCGATTTCGGATCGATGTCGCGCGAGGTCAGCATCACATCGACAAGACGGGAATCCTTCAGCAGCTCATCGACCGTGGTGATGCGGGCAAGCTGTTCCTTGTAATAGGTGATCTCCGTCTCAGCCTTCTTGGTGGCGGTTTCCGCCTCCTTGCCCGTCAGGAAGCGGACCTTCTGCGACTTGTAGGCCGATGTGAGGTCATTGACGACCCCTTCGGACTGGGCCTGCAACGGCACTTCGATATTGCCCTTGGCATCGAAATTGAAGGCCTTGGCGAACTTGACCAGATTATCGTCCTTGAGCGTATAGATATAGCTGCTCTTGTCCGACAGATCACTCGTCAGGATGCGCCGTACCTTGGTTTCGGAATATTTGGACGAATCGATGCCGTAGGCTTCCATGGCCATCTGCCACAGTTCCGGCTTGTCGCCATAGGTCGCATATTCCTTGCCGGTGACGGCGTTACTCTGCCAATAGGACTTGTTGGTTTCCATAAGGTCGCTGAGCGATTTCACAGCGTCGATGCGCTTCTCGTAGTTCTCCATCGCCAGGTCGATGTCGTCCTGATAGGCGGTGAGGTAATTCGTCTTGTACTTTGCGGCGATGTCCTGCAGCGGATTCATCGTCACCTCAACGCCCTTCACGTTGGTGAAAGTAATATCCGCGTTGCTCTGGGCGGTCATTCCGGATTTGACGGTGCCGTCGCTGTTGAAATTGAAAAAGCGCGGGAAGTCCTGAAGCCCCTTCACCGCCGCCGAACTGTTGGCATTTTCGGGGTCGCTCAACAACATGGCGCGAACGGTCGAGGCGGAGGTCACGGAACTGAGGCCGTAAGCCGTCTTGATGTACTCCACGACGCGCGCATCGTTGGTCAGGTCGTCCACGGTCGTCGCATTGGCAATGACTTCTTCATAATGGGCCTTGTTGGCGGCAAACAGCGTATAGGACGGGCCTTCGGAGACATTGATCAGATAGGTGGTCTTCATCGACTCCTTCTGCTCGGCCGTCTGGGCGGTGGCGTTCACCAGCGTTCCATCCGTGTTGAACGAAAACTGTGAAGCCATCGCCAGCGTCTTGTCGATGATACCGATCAGACGTTCGTTTTCGGTCATCGTCGTCTTGTAGTTCGAACGGATGACGGCAAGCTGACTGTCATCAGTGGTGCCGACCGCATCCTGCAGTGCCGTTTCATAGGTGCTGATCGAGTTCGCGTTCGCGGCCTTCGTATCCTCCAGCGTCTGGCGCTCCTCGGCCGTCAACGTCGTCGACGTATCGTTGAGTTTCGCATCGATGGAGGCGTTGGCAGAAATCAAGGCGCTGCGGTTGTCGATGGCATCGACCACCACCTTCAGGTCGCTGTTGGTGGACACCAGCGTGGCGCGCTTCTGAACATATTCGACATTGCCGTAGCTCGTCGGGTCGCTCATGTCGCTGGTCAGCAACTGCTTGAGCTTATCCTTGGAATAATAGTCCGTGTATACCCCGTACGCCTTCAGGGCATAGGACATCAGCCGCGAATTGTTCACCAGACCGTCAACGGTGGTGATCTTGTCGATCGCGGTGTTGTAGTACTTGGTTTCCGTGTTGATCGCGGCCTCGTTTGCCGTGAGGGATGCCTCGTAGGCGTCCTTCACATCACTTTCCTGCGCACTGGACTGCGCCGCCTTCGTGCCGCCTGCAAAATTGAAAGCCGCTGCAAATGTCTGGTAGCGCGTGTCCGTCAGCTTGTTGGCGAAGCTCGAGGAATCCGTCAGATCGCTTTCGAGGATCTTGCGCATGAAGGCCTTAGCATAGGTCATGTCTTCCAGACCATAGGCCTTCATCGCATAGGAATAGAGCCGGTAGTCCTTCATGAACTCGTCGACCGAGGTCACGTTACCGATGTTGGCCTGATAATATTCCGTCTCGCGCTTGACCTGGGAGTCCGATGCAACGCGGTTGAGCGATGTGTTCAGGTCCTTGGTAACGATCAGATAGCTCGTATAGGTCGACAGGGTCACGGAATAAGTCCTTCGATGCAAAGGCCCAGTTCATGGCCCGGAGCGGAACGCAGGCATCGCGCCGCAGGATCGGTGTTTTGATCATAACCCCGCTTCCTTAACCGAAGCTTTACACATCTTGTGCAAGCGCCCCGCCGCGCTGACGGGCCGAGTGCAAGACTTTCTCAACCCTGTCCATTGGCGAAAGTGCTAACCATTGGAAACAGCAATGTTTTCTTTACCGCGATTTTTAAGTGGTCTCCAACGGGGCGGCGGTATCGTGCATCCATCAGAGGACGAAAACGTCCCGACTGCTCAGGAGCGGAAGACTCCGAAGGTAAGACAAGGGAAATGATACGATGGCTAACACGGTTCTGAAGCCCGTCTGGGCGGAGGCTGCATTCCGGATCGATCCGGCTCGCTTTCCGCAGCAGGTGGAATACGCACTGAACAGCGAGAACGGCAATGTCAGCGTGACGCTGGATGAACGCGGCGCCGTGCTGCGCCGCATCCTGCCCCAAAGCGGCCTGCCCATCTCGTTTGCCCTGCCGGCCCGCGCCTTCAAGGGCATTGCCGCCCGCGCCATCGACCATGGCGACGGCACGATGACCGTCACGCTCGAACTTCACCACGAGGACCCCGACCTCTCCATTCCGCTGCTCGTCGCCCATGACCTGTGCGACATCGCCGCCGACTGGCGCTCCTGGTCCGTCGCCTTCCGTGTGCCGATGCTGATGGTTGAAGCCGATGGCGTTGCCCGCCCGCTGGAGGACCATATCGGCCCTATCCGTCGCGAGCCCACCGCCGAGCGCCGCCGCCACGCCTATTTCGCCGATCGCCGTCCCCGTTTCCTCGTTCGCCGCAAGACCGGCTCGCTGGGCGTGACGATGAAGATCGAAGGCAAGGAAATCATCGCGCGGTCTTAAAAAAGGCCGACCTCCGGCCCAAAGATCCACCGCTCCGCGCGAGATCAGGCCCGGCTTCCCGTGAAGCCGGGCCTGTCTTTGTTTTCATGGATGCTCAGCCGGGAAGAAAAAGCAGAGAGAGCAGCAACCCGGCGAAGATCAGCGCTCCGACGCGGTTGTTCGACTTGAACAACGCCAGACATTGGTCGGGATTGTCGATATCCAGCACCAGAATTTGCCAGACCAGCATGACGCCGCCGGCCAGAAGTCCGACATAAGCCACCGGCCCGATGCCGGCGAGCGCAAAGGAGGCGGCAATCGCAAGGAAGGTCGCCCCGTAAAGCCGCCAGAGCCAGGTCTTCGTGCGTTCCCCGAACAGCCGCGCCGTCGAACGCACGCCGACAAGCGCGTCGTCCTCCTTGTCCTGATGGGCGTAGATCGTGTCATAGCCGATGGTCCAGACCACGGCCCCAACGTAAAGGATCACAGCCGCCCAGGAGAGATTGCCGAACATGCCGGCCCATCCCATGAGGGCGCCCCAGGAAAAGGCCAGTCCCAGAAAGAGCTGCGGCCAGTCGGTAAACCGCTTGGCAAAGGGATAGATGACCACCACAAGCAACGAGGCGATCGCCAGGCCGATGGCGAATGTATTGAACTGGAACAGGACGAGAAGCCCGACGAGAAGCTGAAGGGCGAGGAAAATCTTCGTCTGCAACCGGCTGACCCGCCCGGACGGCAGCGGTCGCGAACGGGTGCGCGCCACCTGCGCATCGATATCGTGGTCGACCAGATCGTTCCAGGTGCAGCCCGCGCCGCGCATGGCAACGGAGCCGATGAAGAACAGGAACAGGTGGAAGATGAAGATCGGCAGATAGAACTGCTGCTCGGCCTTGGCGACATTGGCGGCCATCGCCGCCGACCAGAAGCACGGCCACATCAGAAGCTGCCAGCCGATGGGCCTGTCCCAGCGTGCAAGCTGGGCAAAAGGCCAGAGCCAGCGTGGCAAAAAGCGATAGACCCAATTATCGGAAGGCGCGTCGATAACGCGTCCATCCCCGGCCGTGGTCTCGTTCATGGTGGGCTCCCGTCCTTGATCGACAAAGGGGAGCGTCGCTTCTCAAGCGGCTCCCCTCTTCCGTCAAGTATCGGCGCACCGCCGCCAAGGTCAAGCTTCGGCGGAAATGGCGGCTCTTATTCCAGCGTAAAATTGAATTTGTAGCTGGCGGACAAGCCGATCACGAGCTGGTTTTCAGAGCCGCGCTCCTTCACAAGGCTCGAATCGGCGGCAGGGCCCATCAGGCGGCGATATTCGACGAAGGAAGAGGCCGTGATGTTTTCCGTCGGCTTCCAGTCGACCGCACCGCCGACGCCGATGGAGTGCAGGCCACCCGAGGGCGAATAGGCGCTGGGGCCGCCGGCCGCGGCGCTGGCGGCGGACACGCCGTAATAATGATCGAAGTAATCGGCACTGGCGAAGCGCATGCGCGGACCGGCCGAAACGCGAATGTTCGGGGTCACGTCCACGAAGCCGTCGGCGGCGATATCGCCAACCACGCCGTGGTGGCTGCGAATGCCCTGGCGCACTTCACCCCGCACGCGGAGATATTCAGTCGGATAGACTTCGGCGAAACCACCGAGTTCGCCGCCGAGCTTCACCTCCCTCATACCCTTCAGTTCCTTCTCGTCATCCGGATCGCGCGGCATCACGAGTTTGCCGGTGACACCGGCGCGGAAGGCGCCTTCGTCAAACAGCGACAGCGACGGATTATCGTTGCGCGAAACGTAGCGCGGGCCAGCACCCTGCTTGCCGAGCGAAATAATCGGTGCAAACTGGAGGGAGTTCTTTTTGGAACCTTCGAATTTCGGCCCCACGAAACCGGTGCCTCCGAGCGTCAACGCCCAGTCGCCGGACCAGAGATGATCGCCCGCCAAAGCGGTTTGGGCAGAAAGAAAGGAGAGGCTGGCAGCCAGAACGGCAAATGCAGGCTTGAACACGACAAAACTCCGGAAAACGCAGTACCCGCAACCCCACCGGGGAGGTTGCTCACGAGCCCATAATGAACCGTTAGGCTTAACACCCTCTTAAATTGTCGCATAAACGGGGAGCAGCACCGCGACGCGCAGCGCACCTTCAAAAAACACAACTTTTACGAATGAATACACGGGTCGGGTTGCAGAAAATCCGGTTTACGCTGACAATCAGCCAGGAAACGGGGCCGGGCATGATGCCCGGTCTCCAGCGGATGGAGAGGCGTCTCACCTCTTCCTTGGCAGCATTCTGCCACAGGTGCTCGCATTTTCAGGAAAACGCTCAGAACTCAACCGGCTCCAGCGGCGGTCTGTTCGCCTCAAAGGCCCGGTATTTCTCTTCAGCGGCGGTAATATAATCGCGGTTGTCGGGAACGGTGAACTGGCTTTTGGCGATCTGGATCTGAAAAATGAACAGGTCTTCGTGGGTGAAGGCCATTTCCGAACCGGCCAGATAGAATTCCCACATGCGGAAGAAGCGTTCATCATAGATGGCCAGCACTTCTTCCTTGCGCGCCACGAAACGCTGCCGCCAGTGGCGCAGCGTATAGGCGTAATGCAATGGCAGAACCTCCACGTCTCGCACCAGAAGGTCGGCCTTTTCGATGGCGGGAAGAACCTCGCCGAGCGAGGGGATGTAACCGCCGGGGAAGATGTACTTTTCGATGAAGGGATTGGTGGCATAGCTCGGCTTCGGCCGGCCGATGGCATGCAGCAGCATGACACCATCGTCGGCGAGAACATCGGCGACCTTGCAGAAGAAGGTTCCGTAACTGCCGATGCCGACATGCTCGAACATGCCCACCGAGACGATACGGTCATATTTCTGCGGCGGCAGGTAGCGATAATCCTGAAGCATGAAACGCACGCCGCCCGCCAGACCACGCTTTTCGGCCCGCACCTGCGAGACGCGCAACTGCTCCTGCGACAGGGTGATGCCGGTGACGTCGACGCCCGCCGCCTCCGCCAGATACATGGCCATGCCGCCCCAGCCGGAACCGATTTCCAGCACCTTCATGGCCGGCTCAAGCAGGAGTTTCGCGGCGATGTGGCGCTTCTTCGCCGCTTGCGCATCCACCAGCGAAATGCCGGGCGGATTGAAATAGGCGCAGGAATATTGCCAGTCCTCGTCCAGAAACAGGGCAAAAAGCTTCGCACTCAGATCGTAATGATGGGCGACATTGCGGCGGTTGTGATTGACGGGAAGGCGCATGCTGATCTGCGCCGCCGCCATGCGGGCAAGCCCCAGACCGATCATCTTCCAGGTCAGCGCCTCGCTGCGGGTATTGGCCTTCACCAGCGCCAGAAAGTCGTAGATGTCGCCCTCTTCGAGCAGCATCCGGCCTTCCATATACATTTCGCCGAGCTTGAGGGCGGGGTCGTTGGCAATCGCTTCCTGCGCATCCGCGTCAGTGAACCGGATGGCAACGGGGGGACCCGAGCCATCACCCAGCATTTCCACCTGCCCGGTGTGATCCGTCAGCCGTAACGCGCCTTTTGCAATGATCTTACGCAACAGCGAATGCAAGGAAGATGTCATAGACGACCCCCGGTGGTGCATTAACTTTCATGCCTGTCCCATGAAATTTAACGCCTTACGCCACCGAGGCAAGTCCCAGAAGTGACGAAATCACTTTTCAGTGACCCCGCTGCCATCAGTTTTTCTCAACGCTTTTTGAATGCTTCTGCAAGAGCCGCTCCGAGCGAGCCCTGCTGCGAGGGCTTTTCCGGCTTTGCCGACATCTTCTGCGGCGCGCGCCCGACCGGTGCATTACGGTCGCCGCGCGGTGCGGGGGCGGACGCCGAGCCATCGTCCTTGCGCATCGAAAGACCGATGCGCTTGCGCTTGGCATCCACTTCCACCACACGCACCTTCACCACATCTCCGGCCTTCACCACCTCATGCGGATCCTTCACGAAGCGGTCGGCAAGCTGGGAAACGTGAACGAGACCATCCTGATGAACGCCGATATCCACGAAGGCGCCAAAGGCGGCGACGTTGGTCACCGTACCTTCGAGGATCATGCCGGGCTTGAGGTCGCTGATCTCATCGACACCCTCGGCAAAGGTCGCTGTCTTGAAGCTCGGGCGCGGGTCACGGCCCGGCTTTTCCAGTTCGGCGAGAATGTCCTTCACCGTCGGCAGGCCGAATTTCTCGTCGATGAACTTGCGCGGATCGAGGTTCTTCAGCGTGGCGCTATCGCCCATCAGCGTGCGCAGGTCGCGACCGCAGGCCGAAACGATGCGGCGCGCCACGTCATAGGCTTCCGGGTGGACGGCAGAAGCATCGAGCGGCTCCTTGCCGTTCAGAATGCGCAGGAAGCCGGCGCATTGCTCGAAAGTACGGGCCCCGAGACGCGGCACCTTCATCAGATCCTTGCGGCTGGCGAACGGACCTTCCTGATTGCGGTGGGCGACGATGGCCTCCGCCAGCGAGCCGCCGAGGCCGGATACGCGGGCCAGAAGCGGCGCAGAGGCCGTGTTGAGATCGACGCCGACGGCGTTCACGGCATCTTCCACCACCGCATCCAGCGAACGACCGAGCTTTCCCTGATCGACATCGTGCTGGTACTGGCCGACGCCGATCGATTTCGGCTCGATCTTCACGAGTTCAGCCAGCGGGTCCTGCAGGCGGCGGGCGATGGAGACCGCCCCGCGCAACGATACATCGAGGCCGGGGAACTCGGCTGCCGCCAGTTCGGAAGCCGAATAGACCGAGGCGCCGGCTTCCGAGACGATGACCTTGGTCGGCTTCGGTGCAGGCAGATTGCTGAGGAGATCGGCCACGAGGCGCTCCGTTTCGCGGCTGGCCGTGCCGTTGCCGATGGCAATGAGATCCACCTTGTGCTTGCGGATGAGGCTTGCCAGTTCGGCCTGCGCACCGCGTACATCGTTTTTCGGCGGGAAGGGATAGACGGTCGCGGTTTCCAGGAGCTTGCCGGTGCCATCGACCACCGCCACCTTGACGCCGGTGCGGATGCCCGGATCGAGCCCCATCGTGGCGCGCGAGCCGGCGGGTGCGGCCAGCAGCAGATCCTTCAGGTTGCGGGCGAAGACGTGGATCGCCTCCTCTTCCGCCCGTTCGCGCATTTCGCGCATCAGATCGAGCGACAGCGACACGGAGAGCTTCACCCGCCAGGTCCAGCCGGCGACCTCCATCAGCCAGCGGTCGGCCGCACCGCGGTCGCGAATATCATAGGCGACGGCAATCTTTGCCTGTGCGGGCTTCACCGGGGAAGGATCGTCCTGATCCACCTCGATGGTCAGCGACAGGAATTCCTCGTTCCAGCCGCGCAGCATGGCAAGCACGCGGTGACCGGGGGCCGTGGCCCAGCGTTCGGAATGGTCGAAATAGTCGGAGAATTTCGCGCCCGCTTCCTGCTTGCCGTCGGCCACCTTCGCACGCAGCACGGCGGCCCCCTTCATATAGTCGCGCAACGTCTTCAGAAGCGTGGCGTTTTCCGCCATGCCTTCGGCCACGATGTCGCGCGCACCTTCAAGGGCGGCCTTCTCATCCGGCACGTTTTCATTGAGATAGGCTTTTGCCAGCGCCTGCGGATCGGCGGCGCGGTTGGCAAGAATGGCCTCTGCCAGCGGGCCAAGACCTTTTTCCCGGGCGATTTCGGCGCGGGTGCGGCGTTTCGGCTTGTAGGGAAGATAGAGATCCTCCAGTTCCGCCTTGGTGGCGGCGGCGAAGATCTTGCCCGAAAGCTCGTCCGTCATCTTGCCCTGCGAAGTGATGGACTCGACGATGGAGGCGCGGCGCGCGTTCAGTTCACGCAGGTAAACGAGGCGTTCGGAGAGGTCACGAAGCTGCGTGTCATCCAGGCCGCCGGTCACTTCCTTGCGGTAACGGGCGATGAAGGGCACCGTGGCGCCGCCATCCAGAAGCTCGATCGCAGCCTCGGCCTGTGCGGGCTTCGCGCCGATCAGCGCCGCAATCGTTACGCTCAGGGATCGAATGTCGTTGGCCATCATTATTCTCGGATTCGTGTCGGGAGGGGCAATCTAGCGAGGAATTGCGGCATGGCAACGATGGTGAGGCCGGTTCCACAGGGAAAGCCGGAGCTATCTGCCGCCTCATCCGGCTGCCGCCAGCTTCTCCCCGGCGGGAAAAAGGGGAACTCAAAGAGGCTGCCGTATATCCTTCTCCCCGGGAGGAGAAGGTCACGGCAGGTGGATGAGGGCGGTGATGCCAATCTCCGCTTGACCTTTTGCCACCCTGCCCTTAACCGCCTTGGCATCTTATGATCGCAATTCCAAGCGGGAAACTGCTTTACATTTTTCCTGGAATTGCCCGGGCAAGCGGGGATTTGACCATGAAAGTTCTTCTGATCGGATCGGGCGGACGCGAACATGCGCTGGCCTGGAAACTGGCAAAATCGCCGCTCCTCGAAACGCTTTACGCGGCGCCCGGCAATCCCGGCATTTTCGAACATGCCGAGCCCGCCGGCATCGATCCGGACGATCACGCCGCCGTCGTGGCTTTCTGCAAGGACAAGGGCATCGGCTTCGTGGTCGTCGGCCCGGAAGCGCCGCTCGTGGCCGGTCTGGCGGATACGCTGCGCGCCGCCAGCATCTCCACTTTCGGCCCGTCCGCTGCCGCTGCCCAGCTTGAAGGTTCCAAGGGTTTCACCAAGGACCTCTGCGCCCGCTACGATATTCCGACCGGTGCCTACAAGCGCTTCAAGGATGCCGAAAGCGCCAAGGCCTACACCCGCGAACAGGGTGCCCCCATCGTCGTGAAGGCCGATGGCCTTGCCGCCGGCAAGGGCGTGACCGTCGCCATGACGCTGGATGAGGCGCTGGCCGCCATCGATGACTGCTTCTCCGGCGCGTTCGGCGCTGCCGGCGCCGAAGTGGTCGTGGAAGCCTTCCTCGACGGCGAGGAAGCGAGCTTCTTCGTTCTTTCCGACGGCAAGCATGCGCTGGCGCTCGCCACCGCGCAGGACCACAAGCGCGTGGGCGACGGCGATACCGGCCCGAACACCGGCGGCATGGGCGCCTATTCCCCGGCACCGGTGATGACGCCCGCCATGGTGGAACGCACCATGAAGGAGATCATCGAGCCGACGATTGCCGGCATGGCGAAAGACGGCAACCCCTTCTCCGGCGTATTCTTCGCCGGGCTGATGATCACGGCCAAGGGGCCGGAACTCATCGAATACAATGTCCGCTTCGGTGATCCTGAATGCCAGGTGCTGATGACGCGGCTGAAATCCGATCTGCTGCCGCTGCTCTATGCAACGGCGACCGGAACGCTCGATCAGGTGAGTGCCGAATGGCATGAGGGCCCGGCGCTGACGGTGGTGATGGCATCGAAGGGCTATCCCGGTTCCTACGAGAAGGCGACGCCGATTGCTTCGCTGCCCGAAACCGGCGAAGGCGAGAAGATTTTCCACGCCGGCACCGCGCTGAAGGATGGAAAGCTGGTCGCGACCGGCGGCCGCGTGCTGAACGTGACGGCAACGGGCGAGACCGTCGCCGAGGCGCAGGCCCGGGCCTATGCCCTTGTCGACCGGATCGAGTGGGAAAACGGTTTCTGCCGCCGCGATATCGGCTGGCGTGCCGTGGAACGCGAGCAGGCGTAACATTTCGGAGCAAACCGCCGGAAAACCAGCGGTTTCGCTCAATTTTTACCAATTCTCCTGACGGGATCGAAAGAAAGCCGCGCTAGTCTCCCACCATCATAAGGGAGAACCATGTGATGCGTCTCGTCATCCTCGCCATTCTTGCAGCCAGTACCGCCCTTCCCGCCTTCGCCTCGTCCATCGAGTTCGTTGCGGGCACGCGCCTTGGCAATGACAGCATGGTCAGCATGTCCTGCGCCACCTGCCCGCCGGTGAAGCCGCCGGAAGAACGCAGCGGCTACAAGGTGCCGACGCTGGGAGAAGACGTGCAGAAGGAAGAGATCCTCACCATCAATGGCGAGCGGATGCTGGTGCGCACCGACCGGTGGATGGGTGGCTCCCCGACCGTCTATCATCAGAAACTGACCCCCGAGACAGAAGCCGCCATGACGGCCAAGCCCGTGATCAACGGGGTCGAGCCTCCCGTCGCGGCTGGAGTGACCGGTCAGGATGGCGTCGACCCGACGGCCACCACCGCTGCCGTTTCCGCCGAACCGGCCAAAGCGGCCAGCGACTTCGGCGGCTTCGAGTTGCGCCTCAAGTAACGGCCGCGCGCCGAATGGTTGCCATACCCCCCTTCGTTTAAAGGGGTTTCAACGTTTCTTAACTACCTATACGGTTATGCTGCGTCGCAATGGAACGGCATGACGTCCTTCCCTGGTCCAAAACAGGTGCAACGCCCTAGGCATGATGCCGGCTTGGTGAAACCGGCACCTCCCATGAAGCGACGCACCATGCGAAACCTGAAGATTTCCAGACAGTTGATCCTGCTGGTGGCTGGCCTTATCGCCGCCTTCGCCGTTGCCACGGCATTCGAAATCCGCGCCTCCGTCAACGCCATCTATGCCGAGCGCTACACAATGCTGCGCTCGCAGGTGGAAACCGCGGTTTCCCTGCTCGACAGCTATTACCAGCGCCAGAAATCGGGTGAACTGAGCGAGGAAGAGGCCAAGAGCCGGGCCTACTCCGCCATCGTCAAGCTGAAGTTCACGCCGGACGGCTATTTTTACGGCTATGACTACAATTACATCCAGATCTTCCACCCGAACCCCAAGAGCATCGGCAAGAGCTTCAAGGACGTGAAGGACAAGAACGGCTTCGCCTTCCTGGTCGATGTGGTGGAAAAGGGTCGTGCGGGAGGTGGCTTCACCGATTTCGAATGGACCAAGCCCGGCCAGCCTGATGACCAGATGTTCCCGAAGACCGGCTATTCGCAAACATTCGAGCCGTGGAAGCTCGTCGTCGGCACCGGCGTCTACACCGACGATCTCAGGGCACAGATCGTCGCCACCGTGCTGAACGCCGCAAGCGTCGTCATCGCCATGCTGGTAATCGGCATGGCCGCCGCCTGGTTCGTCATTCGCGGCATCACCCGCCCGCTGGCCGCCGTCCATGGTGCGCTGCAGGCTGTCGCCGAAGAGAACACGCAGATCACCATTCCCCACACCGACATGCGCAACGAAGTCGGCCTGATGGCCAAGGCCACGCAGGCGCTGCAGGACAAGGTGCGCGAACGCCACCAGATGGCGGAACGCGAAGCGCAGCACCGCGCCGAACTCGACGGCGAGCGCCAGGCCAATGCCCGACTGCAGGGCGAGACCGCCGACAAGCAGGCGCATGCCGTCAGCACCATCGGCACGGCCCTGAACAGGCTGGCGCAGGGCGACCTCACCGTGCGGTGCGCCGATCTCGGAACCGACTACGCCACGCTGCGCGCCAATTTCAACGAGGCGGTTGGCCAGCTTGAAACCGCATTGTCCCGCGTTTCCGCCAAGAGCACGGAAATCGGCAGCGCCAAGGAGCAGATCCGTTCGGCGTCCGGCGAACTGGCCCGTCGCACCGAGCAGCAGGCAGCAAGCCTTGAGGAAACCGCCGCCGCCATCGATGAGCTGAACGTGGCCGTGCGCCAGACCGCCGACGGTGCGCGCCGCGCGGCGCAGGAAGTGCATTCGGTGAATGACGAGGCCGTGCGCAGCGATGCGGTGGTGGCCGAAGCCATCGAGGCCATGGGCGGCATCGCCCAATCCTCGGAGGAAATTACCAAGATCATCGGTGTGATCGATGAAATCGCCTTCCAGACCAACCTTCTGGCGCTGAACGCCGGTGTGGAGGCCGCCCGCGCCGGTGAAAGCGGCAAGGGCTTTGCCGTGGTGGCGCAGGAAGTGCGTGAACTCGCCCAACGCTCCGCCGCCGCCGCCAAGGAGATCAAGGCGCAGATTTCCCGCTCCTCCGGTCAGGTCGAGAATGGTGTGCGTCTCGTCGGTGAGGCGGGCGAGGCGTTGAAGCGCATTTCCACGCAGATCCAGACCGCCAACGAAATCGTCTCCAAGATCGCCCACGGCGCGGCCGAGCAGAACACCACGCTCCACTCCATCGCCAGCGCCATGGGCTCGCTCGATGTGACGACCCAGAAGAACGCGGCCATTGCCGAGGAAACCACGGCCTCCGCCGAAATGCTCGCCCGCGATGCGGAAGAGCTGATCGATCTGGTGCGCAATTTCCGCGTCAGCGGCGCGCGTGAACAGCAGCGCTACGCAGCGTAAGCACTGAACGGCCTAAACGCAAAAGCCGCCGGAGCGATCCGGCGGCTTTTTGCATTCGATGAGGCCGAACCGGAGCTTTATCCGGCGATCTTCGAGAAATCCGCCACAGTGCCGGTTGCGGCGCGGATGGCTTTCAAAAGGGCCAGACGGTTGGCGCGGATGGCCGCGTCCTCGTCGTTCACCAGCACATCCTCGAAGAAGCGGTCGACCGGCGCGCGCAACACCGCAAGGGCGGCCATGGCACTGCGGAAATCCTCGGCCTTCACGGCTTGCGCCGCAGCGGCAGAAGCCGTGCGGATGGCGGCATAGAGTGCCTTTTCGGCCTCGAGCGTCAGCAGGTCTTCCGACACGCCATCGGCGATGACCGTGCCCTTCTTCTCTTCGGCGGCGAGCAACTGCGTGGCGCGCTTGGTGCCAGCCAGAAGGTTCAGCCCCTCCTCCCCCGTAATGAAGGCCGTCAGCGCCTCGACACGGCGGGCAACCATCAGCAAATCATCCGCCTCCGGCGTCAGCACGGCATCGATGAGGTCGTGACGTGCACCGAGATCGCGAAGATAGACCTTGAGGCGATCATGGAAGAAGGAGAGGAGATCGGCATCCCTGGTGATGGCCAGCAGCGGCAACCGAATGTCCCGCTCCAGTATAATACGGACGACACCGAGGGCAGCGCGACGAAGCGCATAGGGGTCCTTGGAGCCGGTCGGCTTTTCGTCAATGGCCCAGAAGCCCGTCAGCGTATCGAGCTTGTCGGCCAGTGCGACCGTCAGCGCGACGCGGCCGGACGGCACGCGGTCGGAGGGGCCCTGGGGCTTGTAATGGTCTTCGATGGCGGTGGCGACGGCGTCCGGTTCGCCCTGAAGCGTCGCATACTTGCGGCCCATGACACCCTGAAGCTCCGGGAATTCGCCGACTGCTTCGGTGCGAAGGTCAGCCTTGGCGAGAACCACGGCGCGATCCACCAGCTTGAGGAATTCGGCTTCGGAGAGCCTGGCGATGTCGGGTTCGGCCACCTTCTGGGTTTCCGTCATCCCGGCAAAGACTGCCTTGCCGAGTTCTGCCGCCAGCTTGCGGATGCGCGAAACGCGCTCGCCCTGCGTGCCCAGCTTGGCGTGAAAGGTGACGTTGAGGTGATCGAGCTTGGCCATGCGCTGGTCGAGCGGCTTCGACAGATCGAGGCCGAACTTTTCGGCAGAGGCCTTCAGCGTTTCGAGGTCCGGCAGGTCGCCCTGATCGCGGGTCCAGAAGTGCTTGGCGTCCGAAAGACGGGCGCGCACCACCTTGCCGTTGCCGTGAACGATTTCCGCGCCACCATCGATGGCCTGAATGTTCGACACCAGAATGAACTTGTTCGACAGGGTTTCTGCCCCCGGCGCGCGGGTGACGAAGCATTTCTGGTTGGTCTTGATCGTCAGGCGGATAATTTCCGAGGGAATGGCCAGATAATCTTCCTCGAAGGTGCCCATCAGCACCTGCGGCCATTCGACAAGGCCGGAGACTTCTTCCAGGAGGCCTTCGTCTTCCACCAGTTCCAGACCGGAGGCGAAGGCGAGATCGCGGGCATCATGCAGGATGATGTCCTTGCGGCGCTCGGCATCGAGCACGACACGGGCGCGTTCCAGCGCTGCGGCGTAGTCGTCAAAACGGCGCACGGTGATGGCGCCCGGCGCGTGGAAGCGGTGACCATAGGTGACATTGCCGGCGACGATGCCATCGACCTCGAAGGGCACGATGGTGGTTTCGTCGTGTTCGGAACCCAGCGTGCAGATGATGGATTGCAGCGGGCGCACCCAGCGCAGGGAACCGGGCTTTGCGGAAGCCGCACCCGAGCGCATGGGCTTCGGCCAGGGGAAATTGCGGATGATGCCCGGCATGGCTTCCGCGATGATGTCGGCGGCTTCACGGCCCGGCTTCTGGAGAATGGCGACGTAGAAATCGCCCTTCTTCGGGTCGCTCTGCACCTGCGCCTGCGCGACGTCGGAAAGGCCGGCCTTGCGCAGGAAGCCATCGATGGCCTGCTGCGGGGCCTTGGTGGAAGGACCCTTGACTTCCTCGCGCACTTCCGCCGAACGGGCGGTGAGGCCGCGAATGTCGAGCGTCAGGCGGCGTGGCGTCCAGTATTCACGCGCGCCCTCATAGGTCAGGCCCGCTTCCACCAGCGCATCGGTGACGAGTTTCTTCAGGTCGCCCGCGGCCTTGCGCTGCAGGCGGGCGGGAATTTCCTCGGAGCGGAGTTCGAGCAGAAGATCGGGCATGTCGATGGACCAGCTAACAGTTTGGAAAGTGTTGGGGAGGCTCTAGCAAGCCGGAGCGGAAATGTCACGCCGCAAAGGCCGTGTTTTGTGGCAGAGGCGCGGCTTACCAGCCGCCGCCACCGCCGCCGCCGCCGCCGCCGCCGGAGAAGCCGCCACCCCCACCGCCCGAAAAGCCGGAGCCCGACGACGACACCGGCTGGGGAATGGTGGAGGCGATGGTGGACGCCATGGAGGAGGAGAAGCCGCCGATGCGATCCGAGAAGGAGCCGGCATTGCCGTTATACCAACCGGGCTGGTAGTTCGCGGCGGCTGCACCCGCGGCAGCCGTGGCAAGCCACGTCTCGAAGGTGCGCGTCCACGGCTTTTCGACGCCGAGCGCCACCGCATAGGGCAGAAGCTTTTCGAAATGGCTGGGCGACATTTCCGGTGCGCCAGCCATGTTCATGCGGTCCTTTTCGGCGAGCGTCAGATAGGTTCTGAGCCCCTCGATACCATCCATCAGCTTGCGGCCAAGCGGCGTGGGCGCGCCCATGAGGAAGAAGAACAGCGTGTTGACCAGCGCGATGCCGCCGCCCGCCACCAGCGTGACCATGGCGCCGTGATCGGTGGTTTCTGTGAGGATGGTCGCGAAGATCGTGCCGAAAATGCTGACGGCCACCAGCCCGGTGAAACCGAGCGAAATGATCGCGCCGATGCGGCTGATGAGCGAAGCCCCCGCCCGGAAGCCCTTGCCGATCTTCACTGCGATGACGCCGATGACAATGGCCGCGATGACCGGCACGATCAGAAGCGCGACGGCATCTTCATTCAGGCCGCCAAAGACCAGAAGGCCGAACAGGGCTGCCAGCGAAAGCAACACACCACCGACGATGTAAAGCGCATTCGACTGGTAATATTTGCCGCGATGTTCTTTCTCGATGGCATTGCGGAAGGCCTTGCCAACCCGTTCCACCTGCTCGCCATGGGCCTTGTCGATCACGAGTTCTCCGCCCTCGCCAATGGCAGATACGAGTGCGGCCTGCCCTTCCGGCAGCCTGGCGGGCAGCGCCTTGTCCGTGCGGCGAATGACGATGGAGCGCTTGAGGTCTTCCAGCGTCACGTAGCCCTTTACAGCGAGATCGAGCGCGGAGGCAGACAGCGCCGTCCAGCCCTGACCAGAAAAGCCCTTGTTATCGATATAGTTGACCAGCGCGGGCGAAATCCCTTCCGGCGCATCCCAGCGCGGCACCATGACGCCGGCGGCGGGATCGCGACCGACCGCCACCCAGGCCCGGAAATAATAGAGGAAGACGACGAGAAGCCCGCCGAAGCCGATCAGCGTGTCTCGATTGTCGCGAAACCACCACCAGCGTTCCTGCGTGGCGGAGGGTGCGGCGATGGCGCCCTTCGGCAGCTTCAGGTCGATGGTCAGCCCCTCGCCTGCCCCGAAAGCGCGCGTTGTGGCAAAGCGCACCCGGTTGCCCTCGATGAAGGCGCGGGCATCGCGCCCCTTGTCGCCGAGCCTGCCGGTATAGACCGCGGTATCCTCGGCCCGCACGCCCTCCGGCAGGGTGACGGTGGCGGTGATTTCGGCCATGCGGAACTGCCAGCCATTGCCGGTGACGTTCCACATCAACTCGTCGTAATCCTTGAAATAACGGATCTGCCGGCCGGTCTTGTAGGTGATGCGGTAAAGATGCGAACCCGTTGGAAGATAGACATCCTTCGAGCCGGTATAGATGCGCAGGCCGCCGGTGACGTTTTCGGTAAACCACGGTTCCGACGCACCGTCGCGCTCGACCGACACGACATCGAAATCGACCTGCCGGGTGCGGCCATCCGGGCCAAGCTGCGTCAGCGGAAAATCGCGAAAGATACCGCGCTGGATGCGATTGCCCTCGGCCCGCACACGGATCGACTCCGTCACCGTCAGTTCACCGTCGTCAGCCACCGCGATTTCGGCGTGGTAGGACTGGATGAATTCCTCCGCCCGCGCGACGCTCACCGCCATGCCAAGCGCAAGAACGAGAAGAACGAACAGACGGAGGAAGGGTTTCATGCGGCCTCACGGATGAAGGAGACACCGAGACTCTTGAGAGCATCCCAATAGGCGGGATAGGTCTTGCCGACGCAATCGGGATCGAGAATGGCGATACCGGCCACCTTGAGGCCCGCCAGCGCAAAGCTCATGGCGATGCGGTGATCGGCAAAGGTGTCGATCCTCGCCGGATGACAGGTGCCAGCCAGCGCCGGATCGGCATGGACGATCAGGTCGTCGCCCTCCTCATCCGCCAATCCAGGCCGGATACCATTCAGGCCAAGGGAAAGGGCGCGGATGCGGTCGCATTCCTTGACGCGCAGATTGGCGATGCCGACAAAGCGCACCGGCGTTTCGTTGAAGGCGGCCAGCACGGCGATGGTCGGGATCGCGTCCTGCATCTGCGAACCGTCGATGACGGCGGGCATGTGCGGGAAGGCGGCGATGACCTTGTAGGCTTCCGCATCCGGCTGGGTGAAATCGGCAGCGGGCGTGCCGATGTCGATGGAACCGCCGGTTAGAACCTCCATGCCCCAAAGATAGGTGGCGGCAGAGGCGTCGGGCTCGATGTGGAAATCGGTGGCGGTATAGCCCGTCGGCTCGACGCGCCAGACGGCAGGCGTTGGCTGCTCGACCTTTGCGCCGAAGGCGCGCATGGCGGCGAGCGTCAGGTCTATGTAACCGCGCGCGCCGATTTCGGCACCGGCCAGTTCGATCTCGAAGGGCGCATCGGCAAGCGCCGCCGCCATCAGGATGGCCGAGACATACTGGCTGGAAAGCCCGGCATCGATGACAACGCGGTGGCTCTTGAAGGCGCCGACGGCATCGATGGTAACGGGCGGGCAGCCGGTCGGCGCTTCGATGGCGACGCCAAGCGAGGCCAGCGCATCGACCAGCGGGCGGATCGGACGCTTGCGCATATGCGCGTCGCCATCCACCACGAAACGACCCCTGGCCAGCGCCACGGCGGCCGTGAGAAAGCGGGTGGCCGTCCCGGCATTGCCGAGGAAGAGCGGTTCCTTCGGAGCTTTCAGCTCACCGGAGGAGCGCACGAGGAAGGTGGTGGCGTCAGGCTCCTCGACCTCGACACCCATCGCGCGGAGTGCCTCTGCCATATAGAGCGTGTCATCGCTTTTCAGCGCGCCCGTCAACCGGCTTTCGCCTTTGGCGAGGCCGGCGAGCAGAAGCGCGCGGTTGGTGATGGACTTGGAACCCGGCGGGCTCACCTTGCCGGAAAGCGGGTGCGCGGGCGGGGTAATCGTCAGCTTGTCGAGGGTCATGGATACTCAGAACTTCACCGAGGGAACGGCGCGATCGGCCGGGTTCTCGATTTCGAAATAGGGCTTCTTGGCAAAGCCGAACTGGCCGGCAATGAGATTGGACGGGAAGCTTTCGACCTTGACGTTCAGATCGCGGGCGGCTCCGTTGTAATAGCGGCGGGCCATCTGCACTTCGCCTTCGACGCCTTCCAGCGAGCGCTGGAGTTCGAGGAAGTTGGTGTTGGCCTTGAGGTCGGGATAGGCTTCCGACAGCGCGATCAGCTTGCCAAGCGCCTGGCTGAGCAGCCCTTCGGCCGCCGCACGCCCCTCGACATCGCCGGCCGGCACCGAAATCGCCTTGTTGCGGGCGTTGACGACGGCCTCGAAAGTTTCGCGCTCGTGCGCGGCATAACCCTTGACGGTCTCGACGAGGTTGGGAATGAGGTCGGCGCGGCGCTTCAACTGCACATCGATGCCGGACCAGGCTTCCTCCGCCATCTGGCGAGCCTTGACGAGGCCGTTATAGGTGAAGATGCCATAGAGCGCGATCGCGACGATCGCGAGAAGAATATAGGTCGACAAGGGGGAATCCTCCGGCTCGATTTTTCGAGCGGAGATTAGTCGGGCGGCGAGGAAATGTCACCTCCCCGCCCAGGGATCGAAATAAAGGGATCGATTTGATCAGGCCGCGTCGCGCTTGTAGTTCACGCCGCCGGCTTCCGTCATGAGGAAGGCCTCGCCGCAGGCCTTGGCCAGCGTGCGCACACGCAGGATGTAGCTCTGGCGTTCGGTAACGGAGATCACGCCGCGCGCATCGAGCAGGTTGAAGACGTGGCTGGCCTTGATGCACTGGTCATAGGCCGGCAGCACGCACTTGTGCAGCCCACCCGCTTCGCCCGGTTGACCGGCAGCCAACAGCGCCTGGCATTCCTTTTCCGCATCGATGAAATGGCGGTGCAGAAGCTCGGTATCGGCAAATTCGAAGTTGAAGCGGGAATATTCCTGCTCGGCCTGGAGGAAGACGTCGCCATAGGTGATCTTCTCGTCGCCCTCGCGGCCGTTGAAGTTCAGCTCGTAAACATTGTCGACGCCCTGCACATACATGGCGAGACGCTCCAGACCATAGGTCAGTTCACCGGCGACCGGAGCGCATTCGATGCCGCAGACCTGCTGGAAATAGGTGAACTGCGACACTTCCATGCCATCGCACCAGCATTCCCAGCCCAGCCCCCAGGCGCCGAGCGTCGGGCTTTCCCAGTCGTCTTCCACGAAACGGATATCGTGCAGCAGCGGGTCAAGCCCGATGGCCGCCAGCGAGCCGAGGTAAAGTTCCTGCAGGTTCGAGGGGTTCGGCTTCAGGATGACCTGATACTGGTAATAGTGCTGGAGGCGGTTGGGGTTCTCGCCATAGCGGCCGTCGGAGGGACGGCGCGAGGGCTGCACATAGGCGGCCTTCCACGGCTTCGGGCCGAGCGCACGCAGCGTCGTGGCCGGATGGAACGTACCGGCGCCCACTTCCATGTCGTAGGGCTGAAGAATGGCGCAGCCCTTGTCGGCCCAGTAGTTCTGGAGCGTCAGGATAAGCGCCTGAAAGGAGCGCTTCGGGTTCATGTGGGCGGGAAGTTCGGTCACGGTCATGGCTCTGTCCGGGTCATCATTTCGTGCCGGGACGAGTGCCACGACGAAACGGAAGGGTCAAGCGGCAATAGGCCCAACCGGCCTATTCCGCCTCCTCATCCGGGCGGCGGACGCGATATTCGCCGGTCTTTTCGTCCTTCACCAGCGTGCCATGCGCCCTGTTGCGCTCCTCGCGCCGCTTGCGCTTGTGCTGGCGCTGCAGTTTACGCGCATCCGCGGTGAAGCGGCGGTAAAACCACCAGATGGCGAAGCCGGCGGCGACGAAAAAGAGAATGCGGGTCATGAAACGTCCGAGATTACAGTCCGAAGCGTGACCACAATGCCCTTTCTTCCACGGTTTGCGCAAGACCATCGGCGGCGGCTGCGGCGATGCGTTCCGGACCGCTTGCATCCACGCCCGGCAGGCGGCGTCCGAAGAGGCTCTTCGCCGCCGTCACCAGTTGCAGCTTCACATCCTTGCCGTAACGCGCCTGAAGCGTGGCGCGCGGATCGCCCAGCCCGTCAATGAGGCCGAGATCGAGCGCACGGACGCCGGTCCAGAACAGGCCGGAGAAAAGAGCGGGATCATCCTTGAGGCGGCTGCCGCGCCGTTCCTTCACCATGCCGATGAAGACATCGTGAATCTCGTGCTGCAGCGTTTTCAGATAATCGATGTCGCTTTCCTTTTCCGGCTGGAAGGGATCGAGGATCACCTTGTTCTCGCCGGACGTATAGACGCGACGCTCGACGCCGATCTTCTTCAAAAGCTCCGGAAAGCCGAAGCCGCCGGAAACGACGCCGATGGAGCCGACAATCGAGGTCGGATCGGCGATGATTTCATCGCCCGCCAGCGCGATCATGTAACCGCCGGAGGCCGCGACATCCTCCACGAAGACGAAGACCTTCTTGTTCTTCTCCTCGGCAAGCTGGCGGATACGGGCGAAGATGAAGCGCGACTGCACAGGAGAGCCGCCCGGCGAGTTGACGAGGATCGCCACCGCGGACGCCGCCTTCATCGAAAAAGCCTTCTCCAGCATCTGCGCCACCGAGGCAAGGTTCAGCGCCGGTCGCAACGCGCTGCCTCCGGCCATGATAGCCCCGGACAGGCGCACGACCGGAATGACCGTTTCTTCGTGGCGGAAGCGTTTCGGCAGCAAGCGTTTGATGAAATTCTTCATTTCGGCAGATCCATGATGGGCGTCACCCTTCATGTATGGTGCCGGTGGCTGTGCGCAAGTGCCAGAAATAAGGGGTTCGGTTCAGCGCCCGGTGCGCCCCAGCGCCGCCCGGCCATTGTTGAGGTCATCCACGAAGGCCGAAAAGGCATGACCATCGCCATCATGCATGACGAGGCCGTGGCGAAGGCGAAGGCGCGCGCGCGAGCCCTTGATGGCGCTGGCGAGGATACGCACGGCATCCTCGCCGGGACGCGGGTGAAGGGCGGTGATTTCCAGCCCGCCGAAACGGCGGCCGCAGGCGCCGATGATTTCGGCGACGGATTGCGGGCGGGCAATCAGCGACAACTGACCGCCGGGTTTCAGGATTGCACCTGCCGTGCGGATCCAGTCCTCGAAAAGACCCTCGGTCATCGCATGCGCCTCGGCCTTCAGCGCATCGGGTGTACGGCGGTCATCCGCATCGTTGAAGGGCGGGTTCATGATGACGTGGTCGAAGGCATCGTCGGGCAGGCCGGCGGCAATGCGGGCGCGGCCCTTCAACGTCACATCGGCTTCGAGCACCGATACGCGGTCGCGAATCGCCCCGTTTTCGGCAAGCGCCAGGCTCTTGCGGGCATAAGCGGCCATTTCCGCCGCGCGTTCGTAAAGCACGACCTCAGCCCTTTCGAGGCGGGCGGCGACCGCCATGCCGGCGGCACCGGCACCCGCGCCGAGATCCGCGACGCGAACCGGACCCGGCGCATCAACGAGGGCTGCGAGCAGCATGGCATCCATGCCCGCGCGATGGCCCCTGCCCTTGGGCTGGACGAGATGGAAGCGGCCGCGATGGAAAGCATCGACGGTTTCGATCACATTCACGTTATCAACTCCGATTCCAGTCCTGCCTCGATCAGGATATAGCGGGCTTCCACGGCGCGCGCCTCTTCCACCAGAAACCGGCGCGGCAGCAGACCGAGCGAGCCTTCCAGCACACTCATGGACTGGTCGGCGATAAGGCTGGCAATGCCTGCATCCTTCATCAGGCTCTCCGCGAAGGACAGAATCACGGCATCGTTGGTACGGATCAGTTCACGCATATCACCGAATCCCTCAAATTTGCTGGACCGAAACGATTCACCCTTGCCGTGCCCCAACCGCCTTTTTATTCTTAGAGCGACAAGTTGCCTAACGCCTTGAACCGAATTTCGGTTTAATGATGAAGTTATGCAGAGTTTTTCAAATCTGCCGCATCGCTCCCCCTGCAAGGCTCGGGCGGTGAATGGCAGAAAGCAGGAGTTTCATCCTTGGGCGTCGTCGTATCGCTTGAAGAAGGCAAAAATAAACAGGCTTCGGTGAAGCCGCTGGTGGATCTGACACGGGCCGACATGGAGCGGGTAAACCAGCTCATCCTGTCCAAGGCGGGGTCGGACGTACAGATGATTCCCGAAGTGGCGAACCATCTCATCTCGTCCGGCGGCAAGCGGCTGCGCCCCATGCTGACACTCGCCTCCGCCGCCATGTTCGGCTATCAGGGCGAAGGGCACATCAAGCTCGCTACCAGCGTCGAGTTCCTGCACACGGCAACGCTGTTGCATGACGACGTGGTGGATGAGAGCGACCTGCGGCGCGGCAAGTCCACGGCGCGCATGATCTGGGGCAACCAGGCCAGCGTTCTGGTCGGTGACTTCCTGCTCGGTCAGGCCTTCCGCATGATGGTCGAGGTCGGCTCGCTCGATGCGCTCGACGTGCTGTCGTCCGCGTCTGCCGTGATTGCCGAAGGCGAGGTTCTCCAGCTTTCCGTCGCCAAGAAGATGGAAACGACGGAAGACGATTACCTCTCCGTCATTCGCGCCAAGACGGCCGCGCTTTTTGCCGCCGCAGCCGAAGTCGGCCCGATCATTGCCAATACGCCGCGTTCGACGCGCAATGCGCTGAAATCCTACGGCATGAATCTCGGCCTCGCCTTCCAGCTTGTCGACGACGCGCTCGATTACGGTGGCAAGGCTGCCGATCTCGGCAAGAATGTCGGTGACGACTTCCGCGAGGGCAAGATTACCCTGCCCATCATTCTCTCGTGGCGCCGCGGCACCGATGAGGAGCGCGCCTTCTGGCGCAAGGCCATCGAAAATGGCGAGACCAGCGACGAGAACCTCGAAAAGGCGCTCGGCCTCATCACCAAATATGGCGGCCTGACCGACACCATCGCCCGCGCCGAGCATTACGGGGCAATTGCCCGTGATGCGCTGGCGCCGCTGCCGGACGGTGCACACAAGGAAGCACTGATGGAAGTCATCGACTTCTGCATCAGCCGCGTAAACTGAGGTCGTGAAGCAAGGGAATTTCTTGCGACGCTGCTACAAAAAAGCCATCCTGCGCGTGAATGACTCGGCCCGCGAAGACCCGTCCTCCTTCGCCCCGGCCAGAGCCGGTGAATTCTGATGAAAGGCTTTTCCATGCGGCACGGTTCCGCCCTTCGCCTGCTTTCCGGCACGGCGTTCGTTCTGCTACTCGGCCTCGGCGCGCTTCCGGCGCTGGCCGAGGACACCCAGCCGAAGACGGCGGAAACCGAAAGCTTCGACCCGGAAAGCGTCACCAGCTTCTCCGGCGCGCTTCTGGCCGCCGGTAACGCCGACACCGACAAGGATTACAAGACCGCCGCCCAGCTTTATAAAAAGGCGCTGGCGATTGAGCCCGGTCACATCGAAATCCGCGAACGGCTGATGTTCACGCTGCTGATGAGCGGCGCCTTCGAAGAGGGCGCCAAGCTTGCCGAAGAGCTGAAGGACGACAAGGCCTTCGAGCGCGTGACGACCGTGGTGCGCGCCACCGATGCCATTCGCCGCAAGGATTACGCAAGCGCCGACGCCATCCTGAAATATAACGGCCCGAACGATCTGGACCGGCTGATGAACAGCCTTCTTTCCGCCTGGGCGCAGGTGGGTGCCGGCAAGGGCGCGGAAGCCGTTTCCCAGATCGAGAAGCTGAAAGGGCCGGACTGGTACGCGCTGTTTCGCAACTACCATGGCGGCGCGCTGGCGATTGTCGCCGGCGACCCCGTCAAGGCCCGCAAGTTCCTCTCCGCCGCCGTGACGGACCGTGAGGGTGCGGGTACCGCGCCGGATACCTTCATGCGCGCCGTGATGGCGCTGGCGCGGCTGGAGGCCGCCAGCGGCAACAAGCAGAAGGCGCTCGACAGCATTTCCGCCGGCGAGACCGTGACACCGAATTATGCGCCGCTGAAGGCGTTGCGCGCGTCCATCGAGAAGGACGAACCACAGATCCAGCAGGTGACGGACCCGACGGAAGGGGCGAGCGCGGTGCTGTTTTCCATCGGCGGGGCGCTGAACCGTCCGGGTGCCGAGGATGTCGTCAGCCTCTACATGCAGATTGCCAGCGCTCTCGATCCGAAAAGCGCCGACACGCTTATTCTTCTGGGCGGCATTGCCGACGAGCTGGAACGGCCGAAGGAAGCCATCGAATTCTACCGCAAGGTGCCGGAAAACTCGCCGATGCGCCGCATCTCGGAGTTGCAGCTCGGCCTGGCGCTGGCCCAGACCGGCGAGGTGGACGAGGCGCGCAAGCATCTGAAATCGCTGATCGATGCCGATCCTACCGACCTGCGCAGCTACCTCTCCTATGGCAGCGTTCTTTCCGACGCCAAGGACTATGCGGAAATGGCGGCGAACTATGATCGTGCCGCCGAGGTGATCGGCAACAGTGCCAAGCCGCAGAACTGGTCGATCTTCTTCCAGCGCGGCATTGCATACGAGCGCCTGAAGCAATGGGACAAGGCAGAGCCGAATTTCCTCAAGGCGCTGGAGCTCAATCCGGACCAGCCGCAGGTTCTGAACTATCTCGGCTATTCTTGGGTGGACATGAACAAGAACCTCGACAAGGGGCTCGAGATGATCCGCAAGGCCGTGGAGCTGCGGCCGGATGACGGTTACATCGTCGATTCGCTTGGCTGGGCCTATTATCGCCTTGGCCGCTTCGATGCCGCCGTGGAAGAACTGGAGCGCGCGACCTCGCTGCGCGCCGGCGATTCGACCATCAATGACCATCTGGGCGATGCCTACTGGCGTGTGGGCCGCAAGCTGGAAGCCGGGTTCCAGTGGAAAAACGCGCTGGAACTCAAGCCGGAAGCGGCCGAAATTCCGAAGATCGAGGAAAAGATCAAGAATGGCCTGCCGGACCTGACGCCTGAAGAAGTCGCACAGGCCGAAAAGGCCAAGACCGCGTTCGAAGCCGAAAAGGCCAAGGCTGCCGCCGAGGAAAGTGCTGTCGAGCAGGATACCTATACGGTTCAGCCCGGCGATACGCTGTGGAAGATCGCCGTGAAGGTGTTTGGCGACGGCAACCGCTTCGTTGATCTCATCAAGGCCAATCCGGCCCTGCAGAAATATCCGAACCGGCTAGAGCCCGGCCAGGTTCTGGTCGTGCCTTCGGCCGAACCCGAACAGCCGTGAGCCTGGTTGTCGAGACCGCGCCGGCCAAGATCAATCTCGCGCTGCATGTGACCGGGCAGCGCGAGGATGGCTATCATCTTCTCGACAGTCTCGTGACCTTTACCGAGCGCGGCGATCTTCTGACCGCCCGCCTTGCCGATACGGATGATTTCACCCTATCCGGGCCGTTCTCTAAGGGGCTTGAGACCGATGGCGGCAATCTCGTCATCCGCGCGCGCGATCTTCTGAGAGACGCCGTTCAGGCCGCAGGCGGCGACACCCCGCCCGTGGTGCTGCATCTGGAAAAGAACCTTCCGGTCGCCTCGGGCATTGGCGGCGGTTCGGCGGACGCGGCGGCGGCGCTGCGCGCGCTCATGCGGGTGTGGAATGCTACCCTTCCCGATGCGACGCTGGCGACACTCGCCCTCAGACTGGGCGCGGATGTGCCCATGTGCCTTGCCGGCCGGCCTGCAATCGCCCGTGGCGTGGGCGAGGATCTCACACCCGTCACCACCCTGCCCTCGCTCAATCTGCTGCTCGTCAACCCGCTGAAACCGGTTTCGACGCCGGAGACTTTTCGCCGGCTGGCCCGCCGCGACAACCCGCCAATGGAGCCGCTGCCTTCCTCCTTCGCGCTGACGGACTGGATCGACTTTCTCGCCGGCCAGCGTAACGACCTGGAGCCAGCGGCCCGGCAGATCGTGCCGGAGATCGGCTTCATCACCACGCTCATGAACCTGACCGGTGCGCGGCTTGCCTGCATGTCCGGCTCGGGCGCCACCTGCTTCGGTCTTTACGAGACCCGGGAGGCCGCACGCGCCGCCGAACGCAACCTTCGCAGCGCCCAGCCCGGCTGGTTCGTGCAGGCCATGACCACCGTTTCAGGAGACGAACCATGACGCATTCGGCTGAAAAGAGTTTCATTCCGCTCGACATCGCCGTTCTGACCGTCTCCGACACGCGAACGCTGGAGGACGACAAATCCGGCCAGACACTCGCGGACCGTTTACAGGCCGCCGGCCACCGGCTTGCCGCGCGGGCCATCGCCCCCGATGACAAGGATCGTATCCGCGAAACCGTGCTCGGCTGGGTCGAGGCCAAGGTGGCGGATGTGGTGATTACCACCGGCGGCACGGGTTTTACCGGTCGCGACGTGACACCGGAGGCGCTTGAGCCCCTGTTCGACAAGCGCATGGACGGGTTCTCGCAGGTCTTCCACCGCATTTCCTTCGACAAGATCGGCACATCGACCATCCAGTCACGCGCCACCGCCGGCCTGATCGGCACGGTCTTCGTGTTCTGCCTGCCGGGTTCGCCGGGGGCTTGCAAGGACGGGTGGGACGGCATTCTCAAGGATCAGCTCGACTATCGTCACCGGCCCTGCAATTTCGTCGAGATCATGCCGCGTCTCGATGAGCACCTGCGCCGCAAGGGCTGAATCAGCGGAGCGTTCGGGCCGCCCAGGCAGGGATCATTTCGCTCGCCAGCCGGCGGGATTTCACGCCGCGTGCAAGCTCGCTCAGCTTCATATCCGCCCGCGCGAGGCCAAGCGCCTGATTGCGCGACAGGATGACACCGGTTTCCAGCGGCTGCGCCCGCTCGATCAACCGCTTCAGCAGCGGACGACGATAATGGCGCGACGGTGAGAACCGCACGGGGTCGCGGTTCATCGACATATATTCGGCAATCTCGTCCACCCAGCCGAATTGCGGGCGCGCGCCCGGCTCCATCAGGAGGAGCCATTCGCCGCGCACGGAACCCAGCACCTGGTTGAGATCCCAATCGCTATGGAACCGACAACCCGCCGCCTCCGCGACCCGTTCCGTGCCATCCTTCGAGCCGCGATCGAGCACCACGACATCGCTGACGAGCCCCTCCACCGCGCCGCTGACGAGCACAGCGAGCGATTGGGCAAGTTCCGGTTCCTGATCGAGGCATTCCATCAGCACAGTAAGCATTTGTCACATCTACCGCATTGCAACCGGAAATGCCATCGACGGATTTCGCATTTTTGTTCTTGCATTGTTCACGTTCCAACGATAGGAATAAAGTTATTGAGGCGGTAGATGCGTCATCAAGGAGTTCCCCATGATCCAGGCGTCCCTTTCGGGGCAGGCTGCTTTTGCGCCTGCCAACACGACAGATATGGCTGAAGCGCTGATCAGCACATCCGGCCTGCGCGTCGATGACGGACGCCGGCGTGGGCGTGGCGCGGCCATGAACCCGGCGGGGCGCTTCGAGACGCAGGAAAAGGAGGTGTTCGACGACGGCTGGGAGACGATGGAAACGCTCGAGCCCTTCCGTACTGAAGTGCAGGTGGAAAAGCCGCGCGCCATCATCACCCGCAATGAATCGCCCGACATTCCCTTTGACCGCTCGATCAATCCCTACCGGGGCTGCGAACATGGCTGCATCTACTGTTTCGCACGCCCGACGCACAGCTATATGGGACTTTCTGCGGGGCTCGATTTCGAATCGAAGCTCTTCGCCAAGCCGGACGCGGCAAGGCTGCTGGAGCGGGAACTGTCGAAGCCGGGCTACAAGCCGCGCACGATCGCCATCGGCACCAATACCGACCCCTACCAGCCCATCGAGAAGGAATGGCGCATCATGCGGCAGATCCTTGAGGTGCTGGCGGCTGCCAGGCATCCGGTGACCATCGTTACCAAGTCGGCCATGGTGATGCGTGACATCGACGTCCTCGCCGGCATGGCCGAGCAAGGGCTCGCCAAGGTCGGCATTTCGGTGACCACGCTCGACCGCAAGCTGGCGCGATTGATGGAACCGCGCGCCTCCACGCCCACCCGGCGACTGGAAGCCATCAAGGCGCTGAGCGAGGCGGGTATTCCCGTCGGCGTTCTGGCCTCGCCGATCATTCCCGCGCTCAATGACCACGAAATCGAGCGCATTCTGGAGGCGGCCAAAGCCTGCGGCGCGCGCGAGGCCAGCTATGTGCTGCTGCGCCTGCCGCTGGAGGTAAGCCCGCTCTTTCGCGAGTGGCTGCTGCGCCATTATCCGCATCGCTACCAGCACGTCATGTCGCTGGTGCGCTCGATGCGAGGCGGCAAGGACTACGATGCCGAGTTCGGCAAACGCATGAAGGGGGCCGGTCCCTATGCCTGGCAGATCAGCCGGCGTTTTGAGCTTGCCGCCAAGCGGCTGGAACTGACCCGGCGCGGCATGCCGATGCGCGACGACCTCTTCGTGCCACCCAATGGCAGCGGTGTGCAGCTTTCGCTTCTGTGAAGCCCAAAGCGCGTCGCGATCTCTCCGATTCGCCGCCAGCGCCCCAGGCCTTCGGTTCTGCGCATGCCGTTATCGCAAAGCCACCAGGCGGTTTTGCGCCGCATGCTTTGGTTTTCGCCCCTCGTCACCGGTAAGGGGCATCATCATCCGGTTCGCGCCGCCATCGCGAATTGGTTCCCGATCCGGCTTTTGCCTCGGCTGGATCGGTTCGGGTCGAGCAATCCCACCGCCTCGCCCGACACCTCCGGCCGCTTTACGGTCCGCCGCATGTTCCAGAAGCGGCCGGAGGACTTGCGGGAGATCGGGGACGCGTGCGACTGATACCGCATGAAACGTCGCGCACCCTCCGATTCTCCTGCCCTTTTTTCCGCGCTTCCCGTTATGGAGAAGCTTACGGCGCCTGATTTCAGTTTCGAGCTGGAGGCGAAAGCGCTCGGCTACTGGCCGGTGGCAGGCACGGATGAGGCCGGCCGAGGCCCGCTCGCCGGGCCCGTGGTTGCCGCCGCGGTCATCCTCGATCCCGACAATATTCCCGAGGGCCTGAACGATTCGAAGAAGCTGACCGAAGCGCAGCGCGAACGCCTGTTCGAGCATATCATCGAAACGGCGCTGGCCGTCGCCATCGCCTCGTCTGGCCCGGAACGAATTGATGCCACCGACATTCGTAAGGCAAGCCTGGATGCGATGCGCCGGGCGGTGCTTTCGCTCTCGGTGCCCGCCCGCTTCGTCCTGTCCGACGGGCGCGACGTGCCGCCCGGCACCGGTCTGCCCGCCAAGGCTATCGTCAAGGGCGACAGCCGCAGTGTGTCGATTGCCGCGGCTTCCATTCTCGCCAAGGTGACACGCGACCGGATGATGAAGCGGGCCGATACGGTTTACCCAGCATATGGCTTCGCCAAGCACGCGGGCTATCCCACGGAGAGCCACAGACAGGCGATCAAGGATCAGGGGGCCTGCGCGCTCCACCGGATGAGCTTCAAACCGCTTCGTGCCATTCAAGGCAAGGAATGAGCCTCGCTGTGCCGGCGCCACAGAACCATTGCTTCCGACGCGGCGAGATCCCGCTTGACCTGCCAGACCTCTGACGCCGGATCGACATTGCTCTCGCGGTAGCGGCTGTCGCCCACGGGAGAAACGATGACCGGTGGCGCGCCGAACTGATCTGCCGTGATATCCAGGATAAGATCCGAGCAGACCACCCAGGCATGGCTGCGCCAACCCTCACCATCGAAGAAACCGCACTCCTGCAACGCTGAACCGATACACCAGCGGGCAGCATAGCCATCGGCCTGCAATATCTTCTGCAACAGCAGACTGGTCCGTCCACACGTTCCCGTGGAAAGCGGAACCGGAAATGGACGGTCATATTCGACATGCCACGCACGCCATATGTCCGGCATGAAATGCCGGACGCGCGAGACACGTTTGAGCAGTTCGACATCATCCGTCATTTGCTTCCCTGGAAACAAAAAGGCCGGATGCTTTCGCAACCGGCCTCTTCAATATTCACGATACCGAGGGGATCAGTTCAGGCGGGCCTTCACTTCACCAACCGCGCTCTGGAACAGATTGTTCTGCACATTGCTATCGGCCTTGGCGGCAACGACCTTTTCGGCGGCTGCGATGGCCAGATCGACAGCGGCGGCACGAACGACCTGGATCGCTTCGGCTTCCGCCTGCTTGATCTTCTGTTCGGTCAGCGCGTTGCGGCGAGCGACGAATTCTTCCGTCTTCTGGCGCGCTTCGGCAGTCAGGGCGGCGGCTTCGCGTTCAGCAGCAGCAACGATGCCTGCGGCTTCGGCTTCGGCTTCCTTGCGCTTGCGCTGATATTCGGCCAGCAGATGCTGTGCCTCTTCCCGAAGGCGCTTGGCTTCCGCCAGTTCGTCGGAAATCTTCGCAGCGCGGGCATCAAGCGACTTGCCGATCATGCCCGGAACCTTGAGGTAGGCAATCAGCACGAAGAAGAGCAGCAAACCGACAAAGGCGAAAAATGTTGCGTCGAAGTGCATGGATCAAGCCTCCTTGGCAGCGGAAACCGCAGCCTTCAGCTCGCCTTCCGAAACCGTGGCGCCGATCAACTGTTCGACGATGGCGGATGCGGTTTCTTCGGCGATGGTGCCGACTTCGGTGAATGCCTTGGCCTTGATTTCGCCAATGCGGGCTTCCGCAGCGGCGACCTTGGCGGTCAGATCGGCTTCCACGGCTGCGCGTTCTGCGTCGGCCTTGGCCTTGGCTTCGTCGCGGGCGGTGGAGGCGATGCTACCGGCCTTGGACTTGGCGGCGGCCAGTTCCTTTTCATAGGCCTCGACAGCGGCGTCGGCTTCTGCCTTCAGGCGACTGGCCTCGTCGAGATCCTGAGCGATACGGTCGTGACGCTGTTCGAGGATGCTGCCGATGCGCGGTGCGATGACCTTCTGCATGAGCATGTAGAACAGGCCGAACGTGATGACCAGCCACAGGATCTGGGACGGATAGGTCTGGCTGTCGAAGGGCGGGAAAACGCCGGACGCACCTTCGTGGGCGGTACCGGTTTCCGTATGCGTCGCTCCTTCGGCCGGCGCAGTTTCTGCATATGCCGGGCTGATGAACATGCTCACCTCCAGGTGTACTCTCGGATGCAAAGGATCACGGCCAGCGCCTAGAGGCCGGCCGTGATCCGAATTCCCGCCGAAAAATTAGACGGCGAACAGGAGGAGAAGGGCAACGAGCAGCGAGAAGATGCCCAGAGCTTCCGTAACGGCAAAGCCGAACACCAGACGGCCAAACTGGCTGTCAGCGGCGGACGGGTTGCGCAGAGCGCCGGTCAGGTAGCTGCCGAAGATGTTGCCCAGAGCGAGGGACGTACCAGCCATGCCAAGGCAAGCCAGACCTGCGCCGATGAACTTTGCTGCTTCCGCTTCCATGTAAGAACTCCTTTAGAATGGTTGTTGCGGCTGGAATGTGCGGCGCACCGACCCACGAGGCCAGGAGCGCCAAACGTGGTTTTAGTGGCTTCCCCCGTGCACGGCGTCGTTGAGGTACATGCAAGTGAGCACCGCAAAGACATAAGCCTGCAGGAAAGCAACGAGGAACTCGAGAGCGGTCATGGCGACCGTCATGAGAAGGGGGAGAACCGCACCGCCGACACCGACGGCACCGAGCGCGCCCATGGAGGCAACGAAGCCTGCAAACACCTTGAGGGTGATGTGGCCGGCCAGCATGTTGGCGAAAAGACGGACGGAAAGGCTGATCGGACGCGAGAGGAAGGAAACGACCTCAATCGCGGAAACCAGCGGCAGGAGAAGTGCGGGCACGCCCGGCGGCATGAAGACATGCAGGAAGTGCGTGCCGTGCTTGTAGAAACCGTAGACGACGACAGTGCCGATAACCAGCAGGGCAAGCGCGAAGGTCACGATGATCTGGCTGGTGACGGTGAAGAAGTAGGGCATCATGCCAAGAAGGTTGGCCGTCAGCACGAACATGAAGAGCGAGAAAACGAAGGGGAAGAACTTCATGCCCTGGGTGCCGGCGCCTTCGCGCAGCATCGAGGCGATGAACTCATAGGCCATTTCCGCCACGGACTGCGTACGGCCCGGAATGAGGCCACGGCTCGACGTGGAGAAGTAGAGGAAGCCGGAAGCGACGGCAACGGTCGCGACCATGAACAGCGAAGCATTGGTGAAAGAGAAGTCGATGCCACCGATTTCGATCGGAACAATCGGGGAAACCACGAACTGATGGGTCGGATCGTTTGACACCTTTGAAGGCCTCTCTCGCTGCGCCCGCACTCTGGCGGAACCATTTCCCAGGAGTAGCGCTTACACGCCGCCCCGGTTGTTTTCGTCTTTCTTTCCCTCGGGAGGCGCGGAAAGCCTTGTCGGCACCGCGCCTGTCGCCCTCAGGACATTCAAAACCCCGGCGCAGAAACCAAGGAGCAGGAAAAAGATCAAGCCCCACGGCGTCGAGCCGAAATACCAGTCCATGGTCCAGCCCAGCCCGACACCGACGATGATGGCGGAAATGAACTCGCTCGAAAGCTTCATCGCGTTCGCAAAACCCTTGCGGCTTTCCTCGGCGCTGGCTTCGGCCTTCGCTTCCTTCACATCGTCAGCACGGATACGCCCCAGGCTTGCACCGAGGCGTCTGCGCCGCTCTTCAAGACCGTCTTCCGAGTTATCCGGCATTACCGCTCCGCCTGTTTAGCCTGCCAAGCATGCCCAAACGGCAAGGATTGATACTTTCTTACCCGTTCTGAAGTCGGGCGCAACATAGTTTTGAGCGCCCACATAGTCAAGGCATTGACTGCCCTTGATTCAACACAAATTAATCCGGGAAAAACATAGACTTAAGTCTGACATGCCGCGAAAAGGCCGTTCTTTGTTCAAGAATCGGCAACTGTGGGTGCGTTAACCGCCTGACCTGTCAGGCGGGCGCGGCGTCATATCCAGCCACCACCATAAGTACGGTAGAAGACGTGAAGGCCGATGCGACCGACCTTCTTCATGGTGCGCGCCCAATCCGGCTTGACGTAAAGCGCATGATAATGTGTGGAGGAACCGACTTCCGGCAGCCAGATCTTGCCCGCAGTCACGGCCATGGCGACATCTGTCGCCGTCTTCCAGTGTTCGGGCTCGTTGACCCTGTCAGGGATATTGTCACAGGCAAAGGAAAACTGGCAGGCGTTGGTCCAGTCCTCGTTCTGGTAGACCACACCGCAAATCGTCTTGGGATAGGCAGGATTGCGAACCCGGTTCAGGATGACCTGCGCCACGGCCGCCTGCCCCTTGACCGACTCACCCCGCGCTTCGAAGTAAATACCCTCGGCGAGGCATTTCTGCTCTGCTGCGGTAAACACGGTCGGCGGAAGAATGCTGGCGGCCCAGGCATGATCCTCCGGCCCGATCTTCGGCGCGAAGCGACCGCTGTTTTCATCGCGCAGAATAGCGTCGAACGGCGACTGGCCGGCGAAATCAGGCGCGGGCGGCGCATAGGCGGTGGCGAGACTGTCCGGCCGGGTATTGGTAACCAGCCCGGCAATGGCTGGGGGCAGCGCCACCGGGGCGACCGGCGGCTTGGCGCGATAGAACGTCGCCACCTCGATATTGCGGGCGGCATCCGGCTTCACGAGCGCGGTACGCTCCCGCTGCTCCACCGGCGCAGCCAGAATGAGGCTGGCGCGATGTTCGTTCACCGCTCCGGCAGTAAAGCTGCGCGGCGGCTGCACCTGCTCCACCGCAACCACCCGACCCTTCTTGCCGGTCCGGTTCACGCGATCCTCATCGGGGATCTCTCCCCGCCCCTTCTCGCCGCTGGTCAGCGCCACGCGGCCGCCATCGGCCAGGGTAATGCCGGCATCCGCAACAATGGCACCCGCCCGGGCCAGATCGGCAAAGGCGAGTTCGGATTTATGGAGAGAGCCCGCAGGGCTTGCGGTCAGCACCATGCGCCAGGCGGCGCCACCGCCATCCGTCCCCGTGAGGAGCGTCGCCATATCGGCCCGGGCCGCTATCGAAGGCAGGACCAGCCACGCTGCCAGACCGAAAGCGACAGGCGAGATCCATCGATCGAGACGCGTGGCAAATCCACGAAACTTGGAAGGCTGGACCGGCAACACAGGAACTCCAGGCGAACGCTACGGAATATGCTGCAAAAAATATCGCGTTAACCTTGATGCGAAGTTAACGGCTCTCCGACCGCCCCGCCGCGCTGGCGCAAAGAGGCAACAAATGCGGGCTTTGTCGTGACGGGTCAACTTTCAGGGCAATTTTCATGCCAAATCGTCGAAAATTTTCTTAAACATAGGTATATTGCCCCAAATTTCCCACATTTCATGGGCTTTTGGCCGCCTATCATATTGAACATATTAACCCCGGAAAAATCCTCTGGCCGCCGCGTGCGGCCTATTTCGTTCTTCCTTAAGGGATTGAGCGCATCGTGACCGGGCCTAGACAGCACGAGGTTCCTGTATGAAGTCGGCATTGCCGCCGTTGGCCGATTCTCTCAGCCAGCATGAACTGCAGACAATGGCCTATACCGATCCGCTGACCGGGCTGGGCAACCGATATCGCCTGCGCGACAAGGTGCGCCAGCTTGCGGCCGAACGCGCTGCCGACCCGGCTCCGTTCACCATAGCCATCGCCAATCTCGACGGCTTCAAACCCATCAACGACCTGTTCGGCACGGACGCGGGTGACGAGATCCTGTGCCAGGTGGCACATCGGCTGAAGGCCTGTGTGCCCGATGGCGCGACCGTGACCCGACATGAGGGCGACGAGTTCGCCTTCGTGCTGCCGCTGATCTTCGAGCGCTCCGGCGCGGAAAAGATTGGCCAGATGATGCGCGAAGTGCTTTCGGCGCCCTATGACCTCGGCGATCGCAACGTGCGCCTCTCTGCCTCCTTCGGCTTTGCGGTCTACCCGTTCGCAGGCGAGGACTTCGACGACCTGCTGAAGAGCGCGGAAACCGCACTTTACCGTTCGAAGCGACGCGGTCGTGGCCAGATCACCGTCTATTCCAGCGAGATTGCGCTGGAGATGAAGCGCGCGACGCAGCTTGAACAAACGCTGCGCAATGCCATCATCGCTGATGCGGTGGATGTCCACTTCCAGCCGATCGTGCGCATTTCCGATGGCGCACCGGCCGGTTTCGAGGCGCTGGCGCGCTGGATAGACAAGGATCTGGGCTTCGTTTCGCCTGCCGTCTTCGTACCGCTGGCCGAAGAACGCGGCTTTATCGATACGCTCTCGGAAACCCTGCTGCGCAAGGCAGCGGAAGCCGCACTTTCCTGGCCGCGCGACCTCTTCCTGTCGTTCAACCTGTCCTCGGCGCAACTCATGGACCCCGGCACCACGCCGAACATTCTCTCGATCCTGCGCCGGGTCGGCCTCGATCCCAACCGGCTTGAGCTGGAGATCACCGAAACCGCCGTCATGACCAACGCCGATACCGCCCACCGGATCATCGAGGATCTGCGGGCGGCGGGCATCCGCATCTCGCTGGACGATTTCGGCACGGGTCAATCGAGCCTCGGGCGTCTGCGGGATTTCACGTTCGACAAGGTGAAGATCGACCGGGCTTTCGTCTCGCGTATTTCCACCGATCGGGCCAGCGAACACATCATCCGCGCCATCATCACCATGTGCGACGGTCTTGACCTTTCCGTCGTGGCCGAGGGGATCGAAACGGACGTGGAAGCCAGCATGCTGAAGGCGCTCGGCTGCCGCTACGGCCAGGGCTATCTGTTCGGCAAGCCAGTCGACGCAGCGGCAACCCTGGCCTATCTCGAACGCCATAACATGGAAATCCGGCACATCGACCGACTTGGTTGAGCGGTTGGGACGGCTCGCGCATCGGTGAAATGCGCGACCCATTACCGCACTTACGCATACAATCCGGCGTAGCGATTGTAGCGGACTGCACCCGTACATGCCTGTTTGCGGGTTTTATGTCGGAGTTTACGGTAAACTACATTCCGCATCTTGGCATTTGACGTCGAGTACAGCACCCTATTCCCGTGTTCTAGGGGGTGGTCATTTCGACCGGCGGTTTCATGCCGTCGCGTGGCCATTGTCGGGAATCAGGGCCTGACGCCGGCCGAGAACGCATTTCGATGCTACCCACCGCGTTTGCCGTCCGTAGATGCAAAACCACAGACATGAAGTGCGACACAAATGGAATTCGCTGACGATAGCACCGTCGCAGCACGACTCGAAAAAGTCGAAAACGAAATCAGTGGATTGGCCAGCCAGTTCGACGTTTTCCGCTTTCTCAAGCATCTGACCGAAAGCCGGGGATTGCGCGCCTTCATGGTGGTGTCCCTGCCGAACGAATTCGCCCAGGAACTGGCGGCTCACACACTGATTACCAACTGGCCGACCGAACTCCTGAGCCAGTACGATCAAGGCCGGCTCATTACCAAAAGCCCACTCTTTCACCGCCTGCGGGCCACAAGCCGCCCTTTTCATTTCGACACCCGCGGCCCCTCCTCCAACGAGGCCTATGGTGAACTCTTCGAGGCATTCGGCATGCGGCACGGCCTATGGTGCCCCACCCACAATGTGTCGGGGGAAATGGGCGCCGTCGGCTTTTTCGGCGACGCACCGCCGCAGACGCTCGACCGCATCGAACTCTCCTGGATCAGCACCGTGGTTTATGACCAACTCTACAACATCGGGCGCAAGATTTCTCCGGCCCGTGAGCTTTTGACCGAGCGGGAAGCTGCCTGCCTGACCTGGACCTCCGCCGGCAAGACCAGCGCCGAAATCGCGGAGATTCTCGGCCTGTCGGAACACACGGTCAACCACTACCTGAACCGCGTGACGCGCAAGCTCGATGCAGTCAACCGCACGCAGGCCGTCGCCAAGGCGCTCCGGCAGCATATTATCAAGTAGGGATAAGAATAAATTTTGGTCATTCGCGCATTTCGAGGGACCGCACCGCACAAAAACTGTGCAGGCAAGAATATCGCAACGCAACAAAAAATGACGCAAAGCGACAAACTACTGTTTTCATTGAATATTCGTAAAAAACTCGCATCTGGCACAAGTCCTGCATGTCTTTAAACAAGTCCAGAGGGGACGCCAACACGTATCCAAAAGAGATACGGATTTGCACCGCCGCTTTCGAGGGAACATGATGCTCCTGCCGGAAGCGGCGGTTTGCATTTGCGGGCTTACCGCCCGAAACAGGCGACACTGCCGTGCACTCCGGGAAATTTATCGTTGACGTACCGCCTCGCGCGGTTACAGCTTGCGGCACGTAAGGCCGCGACAACGGCATCCATTCCAGCAAGGCAGAACGAAATGGCAGACACGACCAGCGACCAGGTGCTCAAGGCGCTTTCCCGAATTGCGATCCCCGGCTCCAAGGCCGATATCGTCAGCGGCGGTCTGGTGTCGGACATTTTCATTTCCGACGGCAAGGTCTATTTCTCCATCACCGTGCCGGCCGAACGGGCCCGCGAACTGGAACCGTTGCGGGCGCAGGCCGAAAGCGCGGTAAAGACATTGCCCGGCGTGCGCGGCGCCGTCGTGTCGCTGACCGCCGACCGCAGGCCCACACCCGGCAATGCGCCTGCGCCCCGCCCTGCCGCGCCACATGCGCATGCACACGCCCCCGCGCCTGCCAAGCCCGGTATTCCCGGCATCAAGTCGATTCTCGCCGTCGCCTCCGGCAAGGGCGGTGTCGGCAAATCGACCACCGCTGTCAATCTGGCGCTGGCGCTGAAGGCGCAGGGGCTGAAAGTCGGCATTCTCGATGCGGATATCTACGGCCCCTCCCTGCCTCGTCTGATGGGCATTTCCGGCCGTCCGAAGCAGATCGACGGCCGCATCATCGTTCCCATGGAAAATTACGGCCTCAAGGTCATGTCGATGGGCTTTCTCGTGGATGAGGAGGCCGCGATGATCTGGCGCGGACCGATGGTGCAGTCGGCGCTTCTGCAGATGCTGCGCGAAGTGGCCTGGGGCGATCTCGATGTGCTGGTGGTGGACATGCCGCCCGGCACAGGCGACGTGCAGTTGACGATGGCGCAGCAGGTGCCGCTGGCCGGCGCCGTCATCGTTTCAACCCCGCAGGACCTTGCCCTGATCGACGCGCGCAAGGGCATCACGATGTTCAACAAGGTGCAGGTGCCGGTTCTCGGCGTCATCGAGAACATGAGTTATTTCATCGCACCCGACACCGGCCGACGCTACGATATTTTCGGACATGGCGGCGCACGGGCGGAAGCGGAGCGTATCGGCGCGCCCTTCCTCGGTGAAGTGCCGCTGACCATGACAATCCGCGAAGCCTCCGATGCCGGCAAACCGGTGGTCGCTGTCGATCCCGATGGTGAGCAGGCCAAGGCCTACCTCGCCATCGCCGAAAGGGTTCAGGCCGCCATGGCCGGACAGAAGATTGCCCCGCCGCCGGCCATCATCTTCGAATAAGCCGCTTTTGGCTCAGGTCGCATCGGGGTTTTCCGGCGTGTCGTCCTGACGGATTTCAATCCGCCGGGAAGACATCGCCGAGTCGGGCTTCTTGGGCAGCGTTACCGTCAGCACCCCCTTGTCGAAATGGGCGGAGATCGTCGGTTCATCGACATTTCCGGGGATGCGGATCGTGCGTTCGAACGATCCGTAACGCCGTTCAGTGACGTGGCGAAGGTCCGTCTCTCCGGTCGTCGGCGCCTTCTTCTCGCCCCTCAGAACCAGCACCCCCTTGCCAACCGTGAGTTCGACATCCGTTTCATCGATGCCGGGCAACTCGACGGTGAGGAGAATGACACTCTCCTTTTCAACGATGTCGATCACGGGCATAAGACCCTCCGTTCCGGCACCGCCCCACGGGGAGCGGCTTGAGAAAAAGCCGTCAAGGATTTCACTCAGTTCCTGGCGCCAATCGGCAAACAGCCGTTCATCGACCGGGCCGGGCCTGCTTTCGCTTGTCCTGTCGCTCATGATGTCCTCCTTGCATCAGGAACCATCCAGCGTCTTTCCGCGGCACCTGATGGTCCGCTGTAACGTTTCCTTCAAAATGGTGCGGCCGTACTGGTGGGGAAGTGACGTAGCGTCGCAGCCCTTCCCGCCGGCTGACCCAAAGGGGGGCTTCACGCCGCCTTGAAAACGTCATAAGAGTGCGATCGCTTGGGCAGACGCGGGGCTTTGAAACGCTTGATCAGTGCTTATGGCGTAAGTGGCGCCGCGACACGGCTTAGTCCGGATGATGGCTTGCAGTCCCTTCCTGACGACATCGTCTGGATCGACCTGTTCCAGCCGCTGCGGGAAGAAGAATCGTTCCTTGAAGGCCTGCTGCGCATCGAGCTGCCGACCCGCGAGGACATGAAGGACATAGAACCTTCGAGCCGGCTCTACACCGAAAACGGCGCAACCTTCATGACCGGTTCGGTCATCTGGAAATCCGATACGGATGCGCCTGAACTCGCGGATATCGCCTTCATTCTCACTGGAAACCGGCTAGTGACGATCCGTTACGGCAACCCGCGCTCTTTCGCGCTGTTTGCCGCCGGCCTGCAACGCCTGCCGGAAAACTGCCGTTCCGGCCCGGTTCTTCTGGCGCGCCTGCTGGAGACCATCGCCGACCGGACCGCCGAGATCCTTGAACAGACCGTGGCGAAGATGGACACGCTGTCCACCCAGGTCTTCGGTGGCGGCAGCCGCGGCAAGCGCCGCCCGCCGCGCTATCTGGAAGACCGGCTTCTCGATGTGGCCGCCCATCACCGCATGGTGTCGAAGACGCGCGACAGCCTGGGCTCGCTCGGCCGCCTGCTCTCCTTCGTGCAGTCCGTTCCGGCTGTGGCTCAGGACGAACAGGCCCACGAACTCTGCGCCACCGTGCTTAGGGATGTCCATTCGTTGTCTGAACACGCATCCTTTATTTCGGGAAACATAACCTTCCTGCTCGATGCCTCGCTCGGGCTCATCAATGTCGAGCAGAATGCGATCATCAAGATCTTCTCCATTGCCTCTGTGGTCTTCCTGCCACCGACGCTGGTGGCCTCGGTTTACGGCATGAACTTCCAGTTCATGCCTGAACTGAACTGGAGCTTCGGCTATCCGTTGGCCCTGCTGATGATGCTGATCTCCGCTATCGTTCCCTTTTTTGTCTTTCGCTGGAAAGGCTGGCTCTGAGAGCCTGAACCCTCATGCAGACACACACACCTTCACTCGAAGAAGACGACAAAGGCGGTTTGCGCAAACTCCTCGGTCTGGCGCTCGGCTCGGTCGGCATCGTTTATGGCGATATCGGCACGAGCCCGCTCTATGCCTTCCGTGAAGCGCTGAAACCCATTGCCCATGACGGGCTGGAACGCGCGGAAATCATTGCGTTGACGTCGCTGATGATCTGGTCTTTGACAATCATCGTGACGGTGAAATACGTGCTGCTTCTGTTGCGCGCCGATAACGGTGGCGAAGGTGGCACACTGTCACTGCTGGCGCTCCTGATGAAAAAGCGCGCGCCCCACGGCACGCTGCTGATGATTCTCGGGCTGATCGGCGCGGCGCTGTTTCTGGGCGACGCCATGATCACGCCGGCGCTTTCGGTTCTTTCGGCGGTGGAAGGCCTGAAACTCGTCTACCCCACCACCGAGCACTATATCGTGCCGATTGCACTGGCGATCCTGATCGGGCTCTTCATCGTACAATCGCGGGGAACGGGCGCCATCGCCAAATTTTTCGGGCCGATCACGGCCCTGTGGTTCATCGTCATGGCGCTTGGCGGCATCATGCATATTTCCGACGATTTCGAAATCCTGTCTGCCTTCAACCCTGCCCACGCCATTACTTTCATGGTCGATGAGGGCTGGCTCGGTATCATCGTTCTCGGCGCGGTGTTCCTGACGGTGACGGGCGCCGAAGCGCTTTATGCCGATCTCGGGCATTTCGGGCGGCTGCCGATCCAGCTTGCCTGGTCCGTTCTGGTCTTCCCGGCCCTTGCCCTCAACTATCTCGGTCAGGGCGCCATGGTCCTGCAGCATCCGGAGGCCGGCTCCGATCCGTTCTTCCTGATGTTCCCGGAATGGAGCATCCTGCCGGTCGTGGTGCTGGCCACCATCGCCACCGTCATCGCCAGCCAGGCGGTGATCACCGGCGCCTTCTCGCTGGTCAGCCAGGCAATCCACCTCGGCTTTCTGCCGCGCATGTCCATTCTCTTCACCTCGGAGACCAATACCGGGCAAATCTTCCTTCCGGCGGTCAATTCTCTGCTGATGCTCGGCGTGATGGGGCTGGTGCTGGCCTTCGGCAGTTCCGAGAAACTTGCCACCGCCTACGGCATCTCGGTGACGGGGGCGATGGTGGTGACGACCATCATGTTTTTCCAGTTCCTGCGTACGGCGTGGAAGTGGCCGCTGGCACTGGCCGCGCTGGCTCTTTCGCCCTTCATGGCGCTCGAACTGGTCTTTCTCGGCGCCAACATGTTCAAGATTCATGACGGCGGCTATATCCCCGTCATGTTCGCCGCCTGCTTTACACTGGTGATGCTGAGCTGGCGTCGTGGCACAGGCATTCTGCTGGCGAAAACCCGCCGCACCGATGTGCCGCTCGAAGTTTTCGTGACCTCGCTGGAGCGGCCAAGCGACCACGCGCCGACCGAAGTGCCCGGCACTGCCATCTTCCTGACATCGGACCCGGAATTCACGCCGGCGGCCCTGTTGCATAACCTGAAGCACAACCACGTCATTCACGCCCGCAACATGATCCTGACGATCCGCACGCTGAACGTGCCGCATCTGGGCGGCGAAGCGCCTTTCGTGGTGGAGAAGATTTCGGAACGCTTCAGCCGCATCGAACTGCGCTTCGGCTATATGGAAACGCAGAACGTTTCGCAGGCGCTCGGCTTGATGCGCAAGGGCGGGGTGAAGTTCGACATCATGTCGACCTCCTTCTATCTCGGTCGCCGCAAGCTGGTGCCCGATCCGAAGTCGGCCATGCCGCGCTGGCAGAACCGGTTGTTCATCATAATGGCCAACAATGCCGCCGACCCTTCCGACTATTTCCGCCTGCCGGCCAATCGCGTGGTGGAAATGGGCTCGCACGTCTTCATCTGACGCGCACCTGCGGTCGGCACGCCCTACAGCGCGATGCCGGCCATGCCTTCGGCAAAGAAGCGGCGAACGACGCCTTCGATCATATCCGGGCTGACGGGTTTAAGGATGACCTCGTCCATGCCATCGAGCAGGCAGGCCTCCCGGTCGCCATCCGTGGCGCGGGCCAGAACGCCGACGATCGGCACATGGCCACCGATGACCGCCTCCTGCCGGCGGATGCGGCGGGCGACCTCGTTACCGGAAATATCGGGCAGCGTCGTATCCAGAAGAATGACGCGCGGCGCACTTTCGCGCCAGTGGTGCTGCGCCTCCTCGCCGGTCGTCGCCAGAAGGTAGGAATAGCCCAGCCCTTCGAGGATCTGCGAAAAGACGATACGATTGACCTCGTTATCCTCGACCACCAGCACATCGAGCCCCGGCGGCACGGGCTCCGGTGCCGGCGGCGACCCTGCCGTGACATGCTCGGCGGCCTGCTGAAGCGGATTGCCGGATATGCTGTCCGCCACCTTGCGCCGGTTCTGCTTGCGGGCAATCGCAAAGGCCAGTTCATTGGCGATCTGCCAGTTGTCGAGCGCAAGGGCCTCGACCCCATAACGATCCACCAGTTCGAGGCAGGCAACATCCATGTCGCTGTCGAGCACGACGAGATCGATGGCGACATTCGCCGACTTCGCCACATCCAGAAACGCGGCCAGTTCATCGGGATTGCGCACGGAGCAGGAATCGAAGCCGAGGCGGGTCAGCACCCGCAACGCGCGCGCTTCAAGCACGGCATCCCCCGTCACCAGCAGGATGCGCTGGCCCGGCATGGCAAGAAGCGTATCGTAATTCATGCTGCGATCGGGAACCTCGCCCCCTCTGGCCGATGGGAGGTTCTCGAAACTGCTGCCTTCCACCAGGCCGGTCACATCCTGCGGCACCGTGACCAGGAAACAACGACCCGGTTTGCCAACCCGCCATTTGTGGGTGAGAAACAGCATATCCTCGCCGTCATCACCCTTCACATGCTCGGGAAACATGATTGGTGCGCCGGTATCCATGACCCGCCGGTCGCTCAATTCGAACATCCGCGCCAGTTCCGGCGGCAGGATATCGCGATCCGTGCGGCCGATGATTTCTTCCGGTTCGCGCTTGAACAGCTTGCACATGGAGCGGTTGACGGCAGCATAGGTCAGGTTGCGATCCTTGACCGAAATGGGGAACGGCAGGCTGTCGAGAATTTCCTCGGTCAGTTGCACACGCTCGAGATCGATGCGCCACTGGTCCTCGCGCTTCGTCTCCTCGCTGACGTCTCGCATCAGGCAGATGCCGTAGCCCGATGGCATGCGCCGTGTCACGAGACGAACCCAGCGCTCCTGACCGAAGCGTTCGACGCTGTCGGAGCGCTCCTTCCAGTGGCGGGCAATCTGGGCGGACAGCCAGCCTTCACGACCGCCGGTGCGATCGGTCGGGGCGCCCATGGCAAAACGGGCGCCGCTGTCATAAACGGCGCCAAGGAAATCGCGCAGCCGCGTACCGGGGTTCAGGACACCGGCGGGTACCGGAAAAAACTGAAGAACGACGGGACTGGCGAAAACGATAAGATCATTGCGGTCATAGATAAAGATGGCGGCGGCAAGGCCCTCACTGAGCGCCTCCAGCACAGCCGTCTGAATGTTCGCGTCAGGTGACGCCCCATTCTCCATCCAGTCCCCCTTTTGGGTGCGGCGACACGATGTCGGCGCATTCCCATCCCTCGCAACGGAGGATCGACCCGAACGCCGGTTCACGCCAGATAGAACCGGGGCGGGCAATTGGTGAGATCATGCCGGTGGAAGGGTACTGAAGCGGGATGGTGCTTTGGGGTGACGGACCGGCGAGCCGTCTTTGCACATTTGCCCTGAAGGGCCAAATTCCCGAAGTCATTTCAGACAAGCCGAAACTAATCGACTTGTCTTAAATTGCAATTAATACCGTTGATAGAACGCATTTTTCGAACTTATGTCGCCGGCCGGCTTCCCAGAACGGAGCGAATCCGGGAAAATGCGGCCATGAAAATTCACCTTCTGCCCGAAACGCTCATCAACCAGATCGCCGCCGGCGAGGTCATCGAACGGCCCGCCAGCGCCGCTAAGGAACTGATCGAGAACGCCATCGATGCCGGCGCGAGCCGCATCGAGATCGCCACCGGGGGTGGCGGCAAGGCGCTGCTGCGCATCACCGACAACGGTTCGGGCATGGACGAGGCGGATCTGGCGCTCGCCGTACGGCGGCATTGCACCTCCAAGATTTCCACCCATCTGGACGATATCCGCACGCTCGGCTTTCGCGGCGAGGCGCTGCCGTCCATCGGTTCGGTGGCCAAGGTGACGATCACCAGCCGACCGCCGGGCGCCAGCACCGGCTTTTCCGTGTCCGTGACCGGCGGCGCCGTCTCCGAAATTCGCCCCGCGCCTGCCAATCCCGGCACCGTGGTGGAAGTCCGCGACCTGTTCTATGCCACGCCCGCCCGCCTCAAGTTTCTCAAGACAGAACGGGCGGAAGCCTCCGCCATTACGGAAATCGTCAAGCGCATGGCGATTGCCTTTCCGGCGGTGCGGTTCGTGCTGTCCGGCAGCGACCGGCAGACGCTGGAATTTCCGGCCACGGGCGAGGACCGGCTGGCCCGCATTGCACAAATTCTCGGCGAGGAGTTCCGCGACAACGCCATCGAACTCGATGCCGAGCGCGAGGGCGTCAGCCTGACCGGCCATGCCGGCGTTCCAACCTTCAACCGGGGCAATTCCGCGCATCAATATGCCTTCGTCAACGGGCGGCCGGTGGCCGACAAGCTGATCATGTCGGCCTTGCGCGCCGCCTATGCCGAAACCGTGCCGCAAGGGCGTTATCCCGTTGCAGTGCTGTCGCTGACGCTCGATCCCGCACTGGTGGACGTCAACGTGCACCCCGCCAAATCGGATGTGCGTTTCCGCGATCCCGGCCTTATCCGCGGCCTCATCATCGGTGCAATCCGCGAGGCGCTGAGCCGGGAGGGCGACCGGGCCTCGACGCGCGGCGCGAGCCACATGCTTTCCTCCTTCCGGCCCGGCTTTTCACCGCGCCATGCCGCACCCGCCCAGAACTGGACGCCCGCTGCCTCACCCTATCGCCCTCTGACGGCCTCCGCCCCCGTTATCAATCAGAATGCTTTCGACGGATTGGCCGAACCTTCGGCGCGGATGGAGCGCACGGAAAGCCCCCTGCCCGCGACCAGGGCCGAGGAACCGCAGAACTTTCCGCTGGGCGCTGCCCGCGCGCAGGTGCATGAGAACTACATCGTCGCCCAGACCGCCGACGGGCTGGTGATCGTAGACCAGCACGCCGCCCATGAACGGCTGGTGTTCGAGGCGTTGCGCCGGGCCTATGCCGACCGGCGCGTGCCCTCGCAGGCGCTGCTCATTCCCGAGATCGTCGATCTGCCGGAGGAAGACTGTGACCGGTTGATGGACCACGCCGAGGAATTCGACCGCATGGGTCTCGCCATCGAACGCTTCGGTCCCGGCGCCATTGCCGTACGCGAGACACCGGCCATGCTGGGCGAGACGAATGCCGCCGGTCTTCTGCGCCAGCTTGCCGACGAGATTGCCGAATGGGACGTGGCCTCGACGCTTTCCGGCAAGCTGGACTACGTGGCCGCGACCATGGCCTGCCACGGTTCTGTGCGCTCCGGCCGGCGACTGCGCCCGGAAGAAATGAATGCGCTTTTGCGCCAGATGGAGGCGACCCCAGGTTCCGGCCAGTGCAATCACGGCCGGCCCACCTATATCGAACTCAAGCTGGCCGATATCGAACGGCTGTTCGGACGGTCGTGACGATGACGCTTTCACCAGTCGCCAACGGGAGTACCCCGCAACATTTGCAGGGGGGCGCGTACTGAAATGGCTGGCAATCGCCTTCTCGCGGCGTTATGGCAAAGAAGTACACGCGGCAGGAGACAGAGGATGAACCGGTTCGACATGGCAAGCGCACGGGAAGCCAAGGTGAAATATCTGGACGGCGATTTCCAGATCATGACGCATGGCGCTTATGTGGTCTGCGCCATCACCGGCAAGCATATCCCGCTGGATGAGTTGCGCTACTGGAGCGTGGCCCGGCAGGAAGCCTATGCGGATGCCACCGCCTCCTTCGAAGCCGAAAAGCGCGCTGGCGCGCTCCCCATCCAGAACCCGGGCCAGTGATAGAACATCTGCGGTGATTACGGGATCGCCAGAAATGCTCTATCATTTTGTTTCTGCTACATTATCCTACGCAGAAGCGAGCACGCTTCGGCTGGAAACGTTCTAACCCAGCCGCGCCCTGCCTGCTGCGATGGCGGCGGCAATGATGGCCTGCGGCGCTTGCGGGTCCGCAAAGGCCATTTCCACCTCCACCACCCGCATCCGGTTCAACAGCTCCGCGGCCAGTCCGGCGCGACCGGCAAGACGCACCGCATCCTTTGCGGTGGTAACAAGCTTCAGGTCACCGGCGTCCGCATCCTTCAGAAGCGCGGCAATCTCCGCATCCGCCAGCGGCGCGTGATCGGCAAAGTCGCGGCGCACCACCACCTCCGCCCCCAGTTCCTCCAGCGTGCGCTGGAATTTTCCGGGGTCGGCGATACCGGCGAAGGCCAGAACCCGCGCGCCCTGAAGACCGGGCGCTTCAGCCGGCCTGAGCGCGGCGGTGAAGACCGGCTTTCCGGTTGCCGCGAAATCGGCGGCGAGTGCCGCCCCTGCCTGCCCTTCCCCGACAATCAAAAGGGCGGAGGCCGCCGGTCTCTGGACCGAAAGCGGCACACGCAGAGGACCAGCAGGAAACACAAGACCATTGCCCACGCCGCGCCGGGCATCCGCGACAATCAACGCGTAATCGATGGCGATGCGGGCGCTCTGGAAGCCGTCATCCATGAGAATGAGGTCGACCCCCCGCTCGGCAAGCAGGCGTGCACCTTCCACCCGGGTGCGGGAGATGGCCGTCAGCGCGACACCGGCCAGAAGCAGGGGTTCATCTCCCACATCCGCTGCCGTGTAGCGGGCGGAATCGACCAGAACCGCCGTACCGATGCTTCCGCCATAACCGCGCGACAGAAAGCCGGGGGTGAGGCCCATGGCCTTCGCGGCCTTGGCGAGCGCCAGCGCCGTCGGCGTCTTGCCAGCGCCGCCAAGCGTGAAATTACCGATGCAGAGAACCGGAACGGCAGCCGGAAAACCGCGCGCCTGGCGCACGCGGTAACCGGAGACGAGGCCGTAAATGGCAGCGATGGGAGCAAGGCACAGGGCCTGCCAGCCGGGTTTCGTCCACCAGAATGACGGAGGTGCGGCCATCATCGGCGTTGGCTCCCTCCAGAAACGCCCGCTTTCCCGGCAAAGCCGCTCACTGGGCGGCAGCCCTCGGCTCCAGCCGCGCTTTCATCGCCAGCGGGTTGACGTGGGGTTCCAGCGCCCGCAGCGTGGCAGACAAAGCACCGCGCATATCCTGCACCGTGGCCTGCCCTGCATCGATCATCCGCAAGCGGGCGATATCATTGGTGAGAAGGTAATGCACTGCCTTCGCCAGCACTTCCACATCCTTGACGATGCGGGCGCCGCCATTGCGTACCAGCTTCTGATAGGCATCGCGGAAATTCTCGACATGAGGGCCGGAAAGAACGGCGCAACCGATGCTTGCCGGTTCCATCGGGTTCTGGCCGCCCGTTTCCGTCAGCAGCGAGCGACCGGCGAAGGCGAGATCGGTGAGGCGAAGGTAAAGGCCCATTTCGCCGATCGTGTCGCCGAGGAAAATATCCGTTTCCGGCGTTATGGCATCACCACGGCTGCGGCGCGCCACCTTCAGGTCCTTTTCCAGCAGCATCGCTTCGATTTCGTCGCTCCGTTCGGGGTGACGCGGTACGATGATGGTAAGCTGGTCGTTATGGGCCTTCAGCGCGCGATGCACCATGGCGGCGGCCTTTTCCTCACCATCGAAGGTGGAAATCGCCGCCCAGGTCTTGCGGCTGCCAATCTGCTGGCGATAGCGGGTCAGCTCGGCCTGATTGACAGGCAAAGGCTCGGCATCCCCCTTGAGATTACCGGAGACGACGACAGGCCACGCGCCCAGATCGCGGTAACGCTCGCCATCGATGTCCGATTGCGCCACGACCAGTGAAAGCTTGGAAAACAGAAGCTCGGCCATGGACTGATAGCGCATCCAGCGGCCAAACGAACGATCCGACATGCGGGCATTGACCCGCACCTGCGCAATATGGCGGGCCTGAAGCTCCACCATGGTCGTCGGCCAGATTTCCGATTCCGCCATCACCGCCACATCCGGACGCCAGTAATCGAGGAAGCGGCCGACGGCCGGCTTCAGATCGAGGGGCATGTATTGATGGATGACGTCGGCACCAAGCCGCTCGGCCGCCACCTGCGCCGAGGTGACCGTGCCCGTGGTGAGAAGAACCGCGATATCGAGGCGACGAAGCTCACGCACCAGCGCAATCACGGAAAGCATTTCGCCGACGCTTGCTGCATGAATCCAGATCAGCGGTCCCTGCGGACGGGCCGCTCCGGCATAACCGAACCGCTCGGCCTTGCGCTTGCGGTCTTCCTTGCCCTTGGCGGTTCGCCAGAGCAGGTAGAACGAGGCCAGCGGGTAGGCGCAGACACCAAGGCCGCGATAGGTCATCAACGCGAGACGGGCCATGGCATTGCTCATGACTGTCGCTCCCGACGGGCCAGACCCGTCATTCCAGATGCCCGTCGATCCGCCTTTAAGGGCGTTGCTGCTGCCACCGCAATATCCTTATTTTCTCCACTCGCCCTTTCGCGAAGAGCGCGTGTTGATGACCCCGGAATGCGTCGAAATTTAAGCGGCGGAGCCTTCGGCCCGCTCGCTTTTTCGTGATGTTACGGCGCCAGAAGCTTGTGCATGTGAACGATGAAGTAACGCATGTGGGCGTTGTCCACCGTCTGCTGGGCCTTGCCCTTCCAGGCGACAAGCGCGCTGGCGTAATCCGGGAAGATACCGACGATGTCGAGCTTGCTCAGATCCTTGAACTGGACGTCTTCGAGATGTTCCAGTTCGCCGCCGAACACCAGATGCAGCAGTTGCTTGTTCTTGTCGCTATCCGTCATCTTACAGTCTCTTCCATTGTCTGACTTCGTTCATTCATCTGCTGGATTCCGGGCCAAACGTCAACCTTTGCCGGGCCAGGAAAAGTGCCGCAGGAGAGGCTCCTGAAGGGGTTTGGCCACCGCGCACAGAAAGCCGTGCGAAACCACCGGGCGATTGTAGGCTACCGGCTTTGCGTTGCAATCCGAAAGAACCCCGCCAGCGCATTCAAGCACAAGTTCTGCAGCCGCAATGTCCCAGTCATGGGCGTTGGGCTTCACCAGCGTCGCATCCAGCCGTCCGTCGGCCACCATGGCGAGCCGATAGGCGAGCGATGGCACATGCGGCGCGCGCTCGACCCGGGCTGCAAACCCTGAGTCGAAGTGGCCGAGCATGTCCTTGGCACAGGCGATTTTCAGCTTTGCCGCAGGCTCGGCACCCTTCACGGTGATCTGCTTGCCGTTCTTCAACGCCATGCCATCCGCCACCGCCGAGAACTCCTCGTCCATGACCGGCGCATAAAGCACGCCCGCCACCGGACGCCCGCGATGGACGACGGCGACACTGACGACCCAGGTCGGTTCGCCGGCGATGAAGGCGCGGGTTCCATCGATGGGATCGATCACGAACAGCGTCTCGCAATCCAGCCGCGCCGGATCGTCGTCGCTTTCTTCCGAAAGCCAGCCATAGCCGGGGCGCGCGGCCCGCAGGCGTTCGTCCAGAAGCCGGTTGGCGGCGAAATCGGCCTCGGTTACCGGCGAATGGCCGCCATTCTTCCAGGTGACTTCCGGCTCCTTGCGAAAATAGCCCATCGCCACCTCGCCCGCCGCCCGTGCAGCCTGCGAAAGCAGCGCCAGATCGTCGTCCCAGGGGCCCGGATTTGTCGCGTGGAGCCGGGTCATGTTCATCGGCCCGCCAGCGTCATGCCTTCGATGGCAAGCGTCGGCGCGGCAACGCCGAAGGAGCGGTCGATATCGTTCGCCGGCGTCACCCGCAGGAACATTTCCTTGAGATTGGAGGCAATAGTGATTTCCGACACGGGAACCGTGAGTTCGCCGTTCTCGATCAGGAAGCCGGAAGCGCCGCGGCTATATTCACCCGTCAGCATGTCGACGCCGTGGCCGATCAGTTCCGTGACGTAGACACCCTTGCCGACCGAGCGGATCAGATCCTCCGGCGAAACGTCACCCGGCTCCAGCGCCAGGTTGGTGGAGGCGGGCGACACCTGATTGCCGCCGCGCACGCCGCGTCCGTTGGTGACGAGGCCGAGTTCGCGGGCGGTGGAGGTGGAGAGGAACCAGTGCTTCAGCACGCCGTCCTCGATCATCGTCAGCTTTTCGCCCTTCACGCCTTCGCCATCGAAGGGGCGCGAGGAGGAGCCGCGGCGGATCAGCGGATCGTCGGTGATCGAGAGGCCGGATTTCAGCACCTGCTCACCCATGCGGTCACGCAGGAAGGATGTCTTGCGGGCGACGGATGCGCCATTGATGGCGCCGGCAATGTGGCCGACGAAGCCGCGCGCCACGCGCGGATCGAAGACGACGGTCACATTGGCCTGCGTATCGAGCCGCTGCGGGTTGAGGCGCTTCACCGCGCGCTCGCCGGCAAGGCGGCCGATTTCGGCGCTGCCGCGCAGATCGGCGAAATAGAGCGTGGAATCATAGTCGTAGTCACGCTCCATGCCCGTGCCTTCGCCAGCAATGGCGCTGACGGAGCGGCTGAAACGGCTTGCCATGTAGCTGCCGGAAAAGCCGTGCGAGGTGACGAGCACGAGACCGCCCATGCCGGCACCGGCGGAAGCGCCGCCGCTGTTCGACACCCCCTTGACGGCGAGGGCTGCGGCTTCGGCCTCAAGCGCCGCCTCGGTCAGTTCCTCCGCCGAAACGGTGGTGCCGTCGAAGAGGTCGAGATCGGGAATGTCACGGGCGAGCATCGCCTCGTCGGCAAGCGTCGCGAAGGGATCTTCCGGCGAAACCTTGGCCATGGCGACGGCGCGTTCAGCGAGCGCCTTGAGATCGAAGCCGGGATTGGCGGAAACGCTGGCCACCCTGTTGCCGACGAAGACACGCAGCGAGAAATCGTCGCTTTCCGACGATTCCGTGCCCTCCACCTTGCCCAGCCGGACGCTGACGCCCGTGGAGCGGGAGCGCACGATGACGGCGTCGGCCCGGTCGGCGCCAGCCTTGCGGGCAAGATCGACCAGTTCGCCGGCACGGTCGGCAAGCGTCGCGGATTGAATCGTATCGGTCATGAAATCGGCCTTTCGTTGCCTTTCATTTATTGCCCGAGAATGGCCGCATCAAGCCCGAAAGCGGATGATTGTGCAATGCAGCATCACGCTTTCGCATGGGCTTCGAATGCGCGGTCCAGTTCGCGCTTCAACTCGTCGCGAACGCTGGCGGTCGCATCCAGCACTTCGCCAACCTTGAGGAAGTCCAGGACGCGGAACCGGTTGACCGGCGGACGCAGGAAAATATGCGGCGGCGCGATCTTCAGTTTCAGGGCCACATTGGCCTGCATCATGAGCTGGCTTGCCCCGAAAAGGCTGTCGAGCCGGTTGGGAACATGCGTTCCGTCGCCTTCCGGCGCACCGACCACATCGACGCCGATGACGATATCGGCCTTGTCCATCAACGGCTCATAGGGAATCGGGTTGAAAACGCCGCCATCGATCAGCACCCTTCCGTCGATCCTCACCGGCATGAACAGCGCCGGCAGCGCCGCAGAAGCGGCAATCGCCTTGCGCAGCGGCCCGCTTTCGATCAGCGCCTCGCACTGGCCGTAATAATCGGTGGCGGCGATGATAAGCGGCAGCACGAGTTCGTCGAAATCGGCGGGAATACGGTCCGGCAGAAAGGCCTTGAGAACACGCTCGAGATTGAACTGGCCGAGCCGGAAGCCACCCAGCGTCTCGCGCATGGTGTTGGGACGGATACTCCAGAGCTTGGCGAGAACGAGCCCGCTATTGCCGAGCGTTTCCACGGTGAACTCGCGGATCTCCCGCCCGCTCATGCCGGCGGCAAGGCCCGCCCCCATGATGGCGCCGATGGAGGCACCGGAGACAGCCACCGGTTTCAGGCCCAGCTCATCCAGCACCTCGATGACGTGGATATGCGCAAGCCCGCGCGCACCGCCGCCGCCAAAGGCAACGGCAATGCTGGGTGTGGAGGTGTCAGACATGGCAGGCAGCGCGTTCATCGTCATGGCCCGCCCTCGCCTTACGCCGGCGTATAGCGATAGAAGTGCATCTTCGTGTCGCCGAAGGCGCGGGTTTCGAGCCACTTGAAGGCCGTATAGACCTGCGGCTCGACATCGGCGCTTTCTTCCAGAATGGCCAGCGCCCCCGGCTCCAGCCAGCCGCCTTCATGGGCTGCCCTGAGCGCCTGTTCGCCAAGACCCTTGCCATAGGGCGGATCAGCGAAAATCAGGTGGAAGGGTTCCAGCGCGCCGATGGCGCCCAACCGGGTTGCATCGCGCCTGAGAATGCGGGTGCGCCCGTGCAGGCCGAGCGTATCGATGTTTTCCCACAAAAGCGCCCGGCCTTCGACGCCGTTTTCCACGAAAAGCGCATTGCGGCAGCCGCGCGACAGGGCTTCCAGCCCCACCGCACCGGTGCCGGCGAACACATCCATCATGCGGGTGCCATCCAGCGCTTCCGGATAGGCGTGCATGAGAATGTTGAACAGGCTTTCGCGCGTCCGGTCGATGGTCGGCCGGATGGCGCTGGATTTCGGGGTCGCCAGCGCGCGCCCCCGGAAGTCTCCACCTACGATCCGCACGATGCCTTACCCCTTCCTGCCACGACCACCGGCGGGCTTGCCGCCGCCTGCGCCGCGCGGCTTGCCGGAAAACGGCTTGCCACCGCCACCCGCGCCACGCGGACCACCGAAGGACTTGCCACCCTCACCACGCGGTTTTCCACCGAAGGATTTTCCGCCCCGGGGCTTGTCACCGAAGGGCCGATCACCGCCAGCGCGCTCGGGACGGCCCTCGCGGGGCTCGAACGAACGTCCTTCACCACGAGGCTTGTCACCGAATGCGCGCTCTCCCCGCGGCTTGTCGCCAAAAGGCCGGTCGCTACGCGGTTTGTCACCAAAGGAGCGCTCACCACGCGGGGCGCGTTCGGGGCGGCCTTCGCGGTCGCCGCGCGGCTTGTCGCCGAAATCGCGCTTGCCGCCGCCAAAACCCTTGCGCGCCGGACGATCGTCGTCGTCACGCGAACGGCGGGCGGGCGCGGCCTCGCTGGCGCTGATCCACTCGTTCTCCTCGCCGCTGCGGCGAATGGTGGAGGCGACCGAGGGCATGTCCGACACTGGACGATAGGGCGCGGCTTCCGCACGCGGACGCTCCCCCTTGGCGGCCTTCTTCGCGCCAACCGGACGGGCGCCTGGCGCCATCCAGATGTTCGCCGTGCGGCTTGCGCCCGGCTTCGGGCGCTTCGGACGGTCGTCGTCCTGATCGGCATCGCGGCGGGGCTTGTCGAAACCGCCACGGGCAGGCTTTGCGCCCTTGTCGAACCTGTCGCCCTTGTCGAAGGGCTTGCGCTCGCCGCGCGGCCCGGCCTTGGCCTCATCGCTGCGGCGGGCGGGCTTGGCGGGTGCCTCGTCCTCGTCCTCATCCACCGAAGTGGTGAAGATGGGCGCATCGAAATTGGCGCCGGATTCCTCGATAAGACGGGGGCCGAGCTGATCGCGCAATGTGCGGCCGCGCACTTCGAGGACAGCCCCTTCCGGCAGTTCCCCAAGCTGGAACGGTCCGTAGGACAGGCGGATGAGGCGGTTCACCTCAAGGCCGAGCGACCCCAGCACGTTTTTGACTTCGCGGTTCTTGCCTTCACGAAACGCCATGGTGATCCAGACATTGCCGCCCTGCACACGGTCGAGCGTCGCCTCGATGCCGCCATAGAGCACGCCATTGACGGCAATACCGTCCTTCAGCGTGTCGAGATCGGACTGTTCCACCTTGCCATGGGCGCGCACGCGGTAGCGGCGCAGCCAGCCGTTCTTCGGCAACTCCAGCGTACGGGCAAGGCCGCCATCGTTGGTCAGCAGCAGAAGGCCTTCGGTGTTGATATCGAGACGACCGACCGACAGCACGCGCGGCAGTTCTGCCGGCAGGTTGTCGAACACGGTCGGGCGGCCTTCCGGATCGGAATTGGTCGTCACCAGACCGGCGGGCTTGTGATAAAGCCAAAGGCGCGTGCGCTCCGGCCCGCGGATCGGCTTGCCGTCCACTTCGATCGTATCGGCGAAGGTGGCGTTGAGAACCGGCGTCTCCAGCACCTTGCCGTTAACGCTGACACGGCCTTCCATGATCATGCGCTCGACATCGCGGCGCGATGCCACACCGGCACGGGCCAGCAGCTTGGAAATGCGTTCCGGTTCGCCCGGCGCGCCTTCGGCAGCAGGCTTCGGACGGGGCGTCTTCGCCGCGAAACTGCGGGCGGGCGCATCATCGCGCTGAACGCGGTCACGGGTCGGCTTGCCTTCAAAGCGGCTCTTGCCATCGCGCGGACCATCCTTCGGCCCGCCCTTGTTGAAGCCGCCCTTCGCAGGGCCGCCCTTGGCAAACTTGCCCGGCCCGCCGGCCGGCTTGCCACCCTTGAACGTCTTGCCACTGCCGGGACGCTTGTCGCCGGATTTTCCAGATTTATCGTTGAAGCTCATATAACCATTTTGCCTGAAGCTGGCGACGATGGACAGGACAAGATCGCCCGCGCCCGAAACCGCATCGCACTTTTTGGAGACATGCTCTATCAGGTGAGGCGTTCGGGGTTAAGGGGCATATCGGAGGAAATTGCCGCATGGACGGTCAAAATCGCTATATGGCAGCCGCTCTTGAGGAAGCAGAGGCCGCCGCACGGCGCGGAGAGGTGCCTGTGGGGGCCGTTATCGTGCGCGATGGCGCGATTCTGGCGCGGGCCGGCAATCGCACGCGCGAGCTTTGCGACATTACCGCCCATGCCGAAATCCTGGCCATTCGCGCCGCCTCGGCCGAACTGGGCGACGAGCGCCTGACGGGCGCCGACCTTTATGTAACGCTGGAACCCTGTGCCATGTGCGCTGCCGCCATTTCCTTTGCCCGCATCCGCCGGCTCTACTACGGCGCGGAAGACCCGAAGGGCGGCGGCGTCGATCATGGCGGGCGGTTTTATGCACAGCCCACCTGCCACCACGCACCGGAGGTCTATTCGGGGATCGCCGAGGTGGAAGCCGCGCGCATTCTGACGGATTTTTTTAAGGGGCGACGGTAGGGCAAGGCGGGAAATCCCGATCTCGCCGCGGTTTCGTGGCAAGGGTACGCCTCCGGCATTCCCCCTCGCCTACGAAAAACCCCGGACACGTCGCCGTTCCGGGGTTTTCGAAGATGCTGTCAGACCTGCCTCAGTCGAAGGGGTTCCACCAGTTGGACCCCTTGCCGCTGGCGGCCTGGGCTTCCTTGCGGCGGCGCTTTTCCTTCTTGTCCTCGCTTTCGCCAAGCTCATCGGCATTGGCGGTGGCGGCGGGCTGGCGGAATTCCGGTGGCGGATCGGAGAGATAGCGGCGGCGCTGCAGAGCGGCGGCCGGGCTCATTTCAGCCTTGGCCTTGCGGAATTCTTCCCACTTCTGCTGTTCCGTCAGCGTTCCGGCCTGACCGCGACCGGCCAGAAGCGGCGAGCGGTAGTTGGGATTATCGGCATTCGCATCGGCTTCCAGCTTCAGGCGATCGCGCATTTCCTCGGGTGTTTCGGCCCAGTTGGGATTGCTCTTGCGGTCGTTCAGCGCGGTCTGCGGCTGGACGAGGGCCAGCGGCTGGCCCTTGACCGGCGCGACAAGACCCGGACGCGGCGCATATTTCGGCGCTGGCCCGTCCTTCTTGTTGCTCAGCGAGGCGGCAGAACCCAGATCGGAGAAAAGCTGCTCGGTCGAGGTCTTGTCCGTTCCATAGGTCGGCCCGCTGGTGCAGCCGGAAAGCCCCAGGCACCCGGCGATAACGCCCGTCATCACGGCGCTTACTCGAAACGCATGCGTCTTTTTCATGAGACCCCTTCCGCCGGTCGCATGATCGCGACCGCAACAGTCTTGCTCTTCCCGATGCCCGGAAATTCCGGCCAATTTCAGGCAGCGTTGTACCGGATGACGCCATCAAGCGCAATTCATCCGGCACAATCCCGTCATACGGTGATGCCGAGCGCCTTGAGTTCGCGAAGAGCCGCCGCATCACGGGCGGACACTTCCGGGAACTCCGGATCGGAACCGACATCCGCCGTGATCCTCCACGAGCGGGCGCACTTTTTGCCCTCCGCCAGCTTCGGTTCCACTGCAACGCCAGCGACTTCATTGAGGCGGAACGCTTCCGCCGGACCGTCATCGCCCACGACCGAAACGGCGGAGGTGATGCAGATTTCAGCGAAGTCCTGACCTTCGAGCGCGGCCAGCAGCGTCTTGTCGGCAACGTGAACGACCGGTGCGGCCTCCAGCGAGGAACCGATGCGCTTTTCGCGGCGTTCGATTTCCAGCGCGCCGGTGACGACCGAACGCACCTTGCGGATCTTTTCCCACTTCTCGGCCAATGCCGGATTCAGCCATTCGGCCGGCACTGCCGGGAACTGTTCCAGATGCACCGAAACCGCATCCGGCTTGAGCGACAGCCAGGCCTCTTCCGCGGTAAACGGGATCATCGGCGCCAGCCAGGTGACGAGGCACTCGAACAGCTTGCGGATGACGGCGAGCGAAGCCCGGCGCTTCAGCGAGGACGGCGCGTCGCAATAGAGCGTGTCCTTGCGCACGTCGAAATAGAAGGCCGACAGCTCGACGTTCGAGAAGTCGATCAGGCTGCGGGCGATCTTCTTGAAATCGAAGGCGTCGTAACCTTCGCGCACCAGTGTGTCGAGTTCGGCCAGCCGATGCAGCATCAGCTTTTCGAGTTCCGGCAGATCGGCATAGGCGACCTCTTCGCCCTTGTCGTGCGCCAGCGTGCCGAGCATCCAGCGGATGGTGTTGCGCAGCTTGCGATAGGCGTCGATATTGGTCTGGATGATCGTCTTGCCGAGGCGCTGATCTTCCCAATAATCGGTGTTCATGACCCACAGGCGCAGGATATCGGCACCCGATTCCTTCATGACGTCCTGCGGCGTCACCGTGTTGCCGAGCGACTTCGACATCTTGCGGCCGTCCTCGGCCATGGTGAAGCCATGCGTCACGACCGCCTTGTAGGGCGCGTGGCCACGGGTCGCGCAGCTTTCCAGCAGCGAGGAATGGAACCAGCCACGATGCTGGTCGGAGCCTTCGAGATAGACATCCGCCGGCCACTTGAGATCGGGGCGATCTTCCAGCGTAAAGGTGTGCGTCGAACCGCTGTCGAACCACACGTCGAGAATGTCGCGCACCTGCTTCCACTGGACGGCATCGTACTTGCCGGCAAGGAAGCGCTCGGCGGCACCTTCCGCGAACCAGGCGTCGGCGCCTTCATTTTCGAAGGCTTCGAGGATGCGGGCATCCACCTCGTCGTCGCGCAGGATGTTCCCGGCCTCGTCAGCGAAGACGCAGATCGGCACGCCCCAGGCACGCTGACGCGACAGAACCCAGTCCGGGCGCGTTTCGATCATGCCGCGCAGGCGGTTCTGGCCGCTGGCGGGAACGAAGCGGGTTTCATCGATCGCACCCAGCGCACGCGAACGCAGCGTCGAGCCATCGCCGAGTTCCTTGTCCATGTAGACGAACCACTGCGGCGTGTTGCGGAAGATGACCGGCTTCTTGGAGCGCCAGGAATGCGGGTAATCATGCTTGATGCGGCCACGGGCGAAGAGGTTGTTGGCATCGATCAACGCCTTGATCACGCGATTGTTGGCATCGCCCTTCTTGCCGTTGTCATCCATGACGCGCGCGCCATCGAAGCCCGGCGCATCGCTGGTGTAGAAGCCGGCATCGTCAACGGTGAAGGGAATGCGCGAGGAGATGCCACGGGCTTCCAGTTCGCGGGCCGCGGCCATCCAGGCGTCAAAGTCCTCGCGACCGTGGCCGGGCGCCGTGTGCACGAAGCCCGTACCGGCATCGTCGGTGACGTGATCGCCATCGAGCAGCGGAACGGGGAAATCATAGCCGAGAGCAGCCAGTGGGTGGGCGCAGGTGATGGCGGAGAGTTCCTCAGGCGTCACATCGCGGAGCAACTTCAGCGTCACCTTGGCCTTGGCGGCGGCTTCATCGGCCAGACGCGTGGCGAAGATCAGCTTTTCACCCGGCTGCGGACCGAAATCGTTCGTGGCGCTTTCCACTTCGTAGAGACCGTAGGGGAAGCGCGAGGAGAAGGAGATGGCACGGTTGCCGGGGATGGTCCACGGCGTGGTGGTCCAGATAACGACGAAGTTGCCCTTGAGGTCATCCCCACCTTCCGTCACCGGGAACTTCACCCAGATCGTGTCGCTTTCGACCTCGTGATATTCCACTTCGGCTTCGGCGAGCGCCGTGCGCTCGACCACCGACCACATGATCGGCTTGGAACCGCGATAAAGCTGGCCGGACTTGGCGATCTTCAGCAGTTCGCCGGCAATGCGGGATTCGGCATGGTAGGCCATGGTCGTGTAGGGATGATCGAAGTCGCCCTCGATGCCGAGACGGCGGAATTCGGCCGACTGCACGTCGATCCAGCCCTGCGCGAATTCGCGGCATTCACGGCGGAATTCGTTGATCTCCACCTCGTCCTTGTTCTTGCCCTTCTCGCGGTACTTTTCCTCGATCTTCCACTCGATCGGCAGGCCGTGGCAATCCCAGCCGGGAACGTAGTTGCTGTCGAAGCCGCGCATCTGGAACGAGCGGGTGATGACGTCTTTCAGGATCTTGTTCAGCGCGTGGCCGATATGGATGTTGCCGTTGGCGTAGGGCGGGCCATCATGCAGAACGAACTTCTCGCGGCCCTTGGCGTCGTCGCGCAGCTTCTTGTAAAGGCCCATCTCCTGCCAGCGGGCCGCCATTTGCGGCTCCTTCTGCGGCAGGCCGGCGCGCATCGGAAACTCCGTCTGCGGCAGGTAGAGGGTGGCGGAATAGTCTTTCTTTTCAGTGGCGTCGGTCATGGTCTTGCCAATCAATGGGGCGCTGGCCATCCAGCCGCCCGGAAAACGGAATGCGTGAAAACGTGATGCGCGGCAGCGATGCAGCGCCAAAATCCCGGACCTTCTGGCGACCTCGCAAGGTGCCTCAGAAGGCCGGGCCAATAATTCGGGACGTAATCATCAACCGGTATTGGGACATGGAAGCGGTGTTTATGTGTTTTTACCGCAAAAAGGAAGGGGGGCCGCCGAGGAATATGCTGCGCCGGTCCCCCTTGTCTCTCAGGCCTTGGCCGAGGCGCCGAGCGTGGCCAGCGTATCCTCGATGCAGCGCTGCAACCAGGTTGCGGGCGCATAAAGCTCCACCCGGTTCCGGCCCGAATGCTTGGCGTGGTAAAGGGCGTTGTCGGCTTCGGCAATCGTCTGGTCGATGGCCCAGACGCCGGCCCTGAAGGTGCTGAAGCCGCAGGAAATCGTAAAGGGCATGGAGCCGCCCTTCGGAGAGACCACATCCAGCCGCTCGACATTGGCGCGAAGCTGCTCGAGGACCAGCATGGCGGCCGTGACGTCATAGCCCGGCAGACAGATCGCGAATTCCTCGCCGCCGGTGCGGCCGAACACGGCGTCGGCGGGCAGCGTGGCTTCGGCGCAGCGGGCAAAGGCGCGCAACGCATCGTCTCCGCCCTTGTGGCTATGGGCGTCGTTGATCTTCTTGAAGTTGTCGAGATCGATCACCGCCATGGAACCGTCGCGTTCGCTGAAGGCGGCAACGCTGTTGTAGAAGGCGCGGCGGTTCAAAACGCCGGTCAGCATGTCGCGGGTGGCGAGATAGCGCTGGCTTTCGGTAGCGCGCTCCAGCTTCAGAACCAAAAGGATGACATAGGTCGCCGCATTACAGATGACGAGTGGAATGACGCAGTATTCCAGCCACACGGCATGGGGCGCGCCATCGAGAAAGAGGATGGGGTAGACAAAGGCGAACGGCGCAATGCAGAAATTGCCGAGCGCATAAACGCCGGTGACGAGAACCGCAAGCGAGCGCGACGGCAGGGTTTCGCCCGCCTTGCCCTGCCAGATGACGAGCATGGTCATCAGCAGGTTGGAACCGGAGCCGACATAGAGAAGCCAGACGCCATCATAGACGCCGTCCGTCAACAGGCGCGACAACACGATGCCGATGCTGGCGACCAGCGCGACTGCCACCGCTTCCCACCATCGATAGGCGATGCCGAAGAATTCCTTGAAGCCGAGCAGGAGGAAGCCCATCGACGTCATGTAGACGAAGCCGCCGACATAGCCGGCGATGAAATAGGAAACCCTGTCACCCACCGCCATGATGCCGCTGCCGATGACCATGAGCCAGGCGGCCAGCAGCCAGAATTTCATGTCGTCCCGCCCCCGGCTGCGGAACCAGCCGATGGTGACGGCGGCCACCGTGCAATAGTTGATGACGGCTGAGTAGAGAAAGACAGTCTTCAGTTCCAGCATTACGCACTCGCATCGGCAAGGTGGCGGATGGAGGCATTGAAGCAGGAAAGCTCAAAGAAAGACTGAATCCGGCAGCCTGTTCTTGCCGCAAGCCAAAATATATTGGCCGTCAGAAGCAGATCAGGCGATCGATTTCACCCAGCGGCCTGACGCCGGAGAGAAGCGCGCGGGCTTCCTCGCAATCCCTGTTCATCTGCGCTACCAGCGGCTCCAGCCCGTCGAACTTCAGTTCATCGCGCAGATGACCGAAAAAGGAGACGGAGCACACTTCGCCGTAGAGGCTGTCGGAAAAATCGAAGACGAAGGTTTCGAGCAGGGCCTCGCCATTTTCCGTCACGGTCGGGCGGTGGCCAAAGCTTGCGACCGCATCACGAAGCGTGCCATCGGCCCGACGCAGGCGCACCGCGTAAATGCCGGGCTTCAGCGCCGTTTCAGGCGGCAGCGCCATGTTGGCGGTCGGAAAACCAAGCGTGCGGCCGAGCTTCTGCCCGCCAATCACCTCAGCCTCGACCGTGTAGCGATAGCCGAGAAGCCCGGCGGCTTCCGCCACATCGCCCCTCTCCAGACAGGTGCGGATGCGGCTTGACGACACCACTTCCGTCGCCTCGTCGCGGAAGGCATCGACCAGCGTGACACCGAAGCCATGCCGCTTGCCGGCCTCCATGAGGAAGGCCGGACCACCTTCGCGCCCCTTGCCGAAGTGGAAATCAAACCCGGTAACGACTTCCGCTGCACCCAGCCAGTCCACCAGAACCGCGTGGACGAAATCCTCTGCCGAGCGACCGGCAAATTCGCGGTCGAAGGGATATTCGACGACAGCGTGAAAGCCGGCGGCTTCCAAAAGGCGCGCCTTGATCGGGGCCGGCGTCAGACGGAAGACTGGCGCTGACGGATTGAAGACAGTGCGCGGATGCGGCTCGAAGGTCAGAACCAGTGCCGGGCGGCCATGGGCTTCCGCCAGGGCCTGCGCCTTGCCGAGTACGCTCATATGGCCACGATGCACGCCGTCGAAATTGCCGACCGCAACGACGCCGCCCCGCAGGTTTTCCGGCAGCGGACACTTTTTTTCATTGCGATGGAAAACGGTCATTGCAGCAATCTCGGGGCATTCGTCTCAGGAAAGTTTCGGCATCCAGTAACGGGGCGCGGCGTTCTCGCGCTTCAGCCAGGCATTGACGAGCGCATCGTCCATCTCGCCGTTGATCGTATATTCGCCCGCATGGATACCGCCCCCGATATAAAGCAGGTCGAGGCCGAAATCGAGCGCGCCGCGCACATCGGTCGGCATGCCATCGCCGATGGCGAGAACCCGGCTCATGTCGAATTCGCCGCGGATTTCCCGCGCTGCTGCCAGCGACGCCTCGTAAATCGGGCGATGCGGCTTGCCGGCGATGCGGATCGTGCCGCCGAGCTGCTCGTAATAGACCGCAAGGGCACCCGCACAGGGAATGAGCCGGTCGCCACGCTCGACGATCAGATCCGGATTGGCGCAGATCATCGGCACATTGCGGGCCTGCATGGCCGTGAGCATGTCGCGGTAATCTTCCGGCGTTTCCGTTTCGTCATCGAACAGGCCGGTGCAGACGACCGTTTCCGCATCATCCGCCGCGACAAGCTCGACATCCAGCCCCTCGAAAAGCGGCAGGTCACGCTCGGGGCCGAGCAGGAAGGCCTTCCGGGGACCGGAGGCGATAAGATCGCGCGTCACGTCGCCGGAGGTAATGATGCGGTCATAGGCTTCCGCCAGAACGCCGATGGCGCCAAGCTGGGCGATGACGCCAGCCCGCGGGCGCGGCGAATTGGTGATGAGCACCACCGTCTTACCAGCCTTTCGCGCGGCGGCAAGCGCATGCGAAGCCGGCATGAACGGGGCAACGCCGTTGTGCAGCACACCCCAGACATCACAGAGGATTACATCGTAATTGTCCGTGATCTCATCGAAGGCGCCAATCAAAGCGGCCATGTGCGTCAGCTCCCAACCTTATTTCGTCTGGGTGACATCGCAAAGGAAATCGCCCGTGGCAAGAAAATTTCCCGAAGCGTGCGCTAAAAAGATACGGCGCTGACACATGCCCGCCCAAAACGATCAGTAAAGAAAAAGGGCGCACCGCCTTCGAGGCCGTGCCAACGCCCGTTCACCATTTTTCGTGAAATTTTTTCGAGGCGCCGTCCTTGACTCGTCCGAAGGGCCTGCTTATCTCAACCCCGCTGGCACTCATCAAAGCCGAGTGCTAACACCCATTCACGATGGCCCCTGAGGGCCGTCATGTGTCATTTGATCGAGGGATTAGACAATGGCAAGCACCAACTTCCGCCCCCTTCACGACCGCGTCGTCGTTCGTCGCGTTGCGTCCGAAGAAAAGACCAAGGGCGGCATCATCATTCCGGATACCGCCAAGGAAAAGCCGCAGGAAGGCGAAATCGTCGCCGTCGGCAATGGCGCCCGCGATGAAAGCGGCAAGGTCGTTGCGCTTGAAGTCAAGGCTGGCGACCGCGTTCTGTTCGGCAAGTGGTCGGGCACCGAAGTCAAGGTCAACGGCGAAGACCTTCTCATCATGAAGGAATCCGACATTCTCGGCATCATCGGCTGATTGCCGGTTTCGTTCGGAAACGTCTCACCCTATTCCAATTGACTGATGGGCTTTTGAGCCCGGGAGTTTAAGAAAATGGCAGCTAAAGAAGTCAAGTTCGGCCGTAGCGCTCGCGAAAAGATGCTGCGCGGCGTCGATATCCTCGCTGACGCCGTGAAGGTTACGCTCGGCCCGAAGGGTCGCAACGTCGTTATCGACAAGTCCTTCGGCGCTCCGCGCATCACCAAGGACGGCGTTTCGGTCGCCAAGGAAATCGAACTGGAAGACAAGTTCGAGAACATGGGCGCCCAGATGGTCCGCGAAGTTGCTTCGAAGACCAACGACATCGCCGGTGACGGCACCACGACCGCCACGGTTCTGGCCCAGGCCATCGTTCGCGAAGGCGCCAAGGCTGTTGCCGCCGGCATGAACCCGATGGACCTGAAGCGCGGTATCGACCTCGCTGTCGCCGAAGTCGTGAAGGATCTCCAGGCCAAGGCCAAGAAGATCACCACCCCGGAAGAAGTTGCCCAGGTCGGCACGATCTCCGCAAACGGCGAAAAGCAGATCGGTCTCGACATTGCCGAAGCCATGCAGCGGGTCGGCAACGAAGGCGTCATCACGGTTGAAGAAGCCAAGACCGCCGAAACCGAACTCGAAGTCGTCGAAGGCATGCAGTTCGACCGCGGCTACCTGTCGCCCTACTTCGTGACCAACGCCGAAAAGATGGTGGCCGACCTCGAAGACGCCTTCATCCTTCTGCACGAAAAGAAGCTCTCGAACCTCCAGGCCATGCTGCCGGTGCTCGAAGCCGTCGTTCAGACCGGCAAGCCGCTCCTCATCATCGCTGAAGACGTCGAAGGCGAAGCTCTTGCCACGCTCGTCGTCAACAAGCTGCGCGGCGGTCTGAAGATCGCTGCCGTCAAGGCTCCGGGCTTCGGCGATCGCCGCAAGGCCATGCTGGAAGACATCGCCATCCTCACGGGCGGCACCGTCATCTCCGAAGACCTCGGCATCAAGCTCGAAACCGTCACGCTCGACATGCTCGGCCGTGCCAAGAAGGTTGCGATCTCCAAGGAAAACACGACCATTGTCGACGGCGCTGGCGCCAAGTCCGACATCGAAGGCCGCGTTGCCCAGATCAAGGCCCAGATCGAAGAAACCTCTTCCGACTACGACCGCGAAAAGCTGCAGGAACGTCTTGCCAAGCTCGCTGGCGGCGTTGCCGTGATCCGCGTTGGCGGCTCCACGGAAGTCGAAGTGAAGGAACGCAAGGACCGCATCGACGACGCTCTGAACGCGACCCGCGCTGCTGTTCAGGAAGGCATCGTCCCCGGCGGCGGTATCGCCCTGCTGCGTTCGTCCACCAAGATCACCGTCAAGGGTGAGAACGACGATCAGGAAGCCGGCGTCAACATCATCCGCCGCGCGCTGCAGGCTCTGGTTCGCCAGATCTCTGACAACGCCGGTGATGAAGCTTCGATCGTTGTCGGCAAGGTTCTGGACAAGAACGACGACAACTTCGGCTACAACGCCCAGACCGGCGAATATGGCGACATGATCGCCATGGGTATCGTCGACCCGGTCAAGGTGGTTCGTACGGCTCTGCAGAACGCAGCTTCGGTTGCTTCGCTGCTGATCACGACGGAAGCCATGATCGCCGAACTGCCGCGCAAGGAAGCCCCGGCAATGCCGGCTGGCGGCATGGGCGGCATGGGCGGCATGGACTTCTAAGAAGTCCTGTCATCAGCCTCAATTGCGGAAGGGCGGTCGAAAGGCCGCCCTTTTCCTTTGCGCTCGACACCACGCGACGAGGCCTTTGCCGACACGTCACCGGAACAATATGAATTGTTGCGCGCGACGGTATTGCGGCAACGCGAAAGGTGAGTGATGCTCCCGTCATGACGTTGACGATGGGAGACGCCGCATGGACATTTCGACGCTTGCCGCCTTTGCCGCCGCCTTTTTTGTGTTTGCGGCCAGTCCCGGCCCCGACAACATGACTATCATCGCCCGGACGATCTCCAACGGGGCGGCATCCGGCATCGCCTATGGGCTTGGTACTGTTGCCGGCATTCTCATCTTCCTCGTCCTTGCCGCCGTTGGCTTGTCACTGGTCGCCACCGAAATGGGTACGGTGATGACGGTGCTCCGTTATGGCGGTGCGGCCTATCTCGTGTGGATGGGTATCAGGCTGTGGACGGCAGAGCCCACCGTGCCGCAATTGCGCCCCGTCAGCGGGCGCCGCGATCTCCTCGCCGTGTTCGCGACGGGTGTTGCGCTCAACCTCGGAAATCCGAAAATGCCGCTCTTTTATGTGGCGCTTCTGCCGAATGTCGTCGGCGCCGACCTCACACCGGGGCATATTGGTCTGCTCGCGGCTGTCATTCTCATGGTCGAGACCATGGTCATCGGTGGACATGTGCTGGCGGCGACAAAGGCGCGGCGGCTGCTTTCCAGCCCAAAGATCTTGCGCCGGGTAAACCGGATGGCAGGCGGCGTGATGGTCGGCGCGGGCGTGACAGTGGCCGCCACCCGCTGAATCGCTCCCTGCCCTGGCGGCGAAATGCTCCCCCGGTGGGGAATATTGTGCCGAAGCGAGCGCTGATAGGCTGCGGGCTCCATGCCGAACAGGAGCCGTCATGTCCTTCGCCCGTCCGTCCCGCATCGCCCTGGCCACCCTTGTCTGCCTTATGGCCGTTTCCACGTCCGCAAAGGACAAGGAGGGGTCGAAGGATCATCCGCTGATCGGACGCTATGCCGGTTCCGAGATCACCGCCTACAAGGTGGCGGAATTCAATGAACAGCGCTTCGTCAATGCGCCGCTCGACATTCGCGCCGATGGCGAGACCTTCACCGAGGCCAACAGCTTCAAGGTCGAGGGCAGGATCACCGACATCCGCTACGATGCACCGAAGGACCGTTCGGCGCTCGAAATCATGCGCAATTACGAGGAATCCCTGAAGTCCAAGGGGTTCGAAGCGGTCTATGCCTGCGCCAATGAAAGCTGTTTCAAAGGCAAGACGAGCGTCTACCGCTTCAACTTCGTGGCCGGCGACGGGCCGATCAATTATCGGTACGATACCGGTGTCCGCTATCTACTGGCCAAGGCTACGCGTCCGAGCGGTGATGTCTATGCCGCCATCGTCATCGGTGAAAGCAAAGGCAATCCACTGGTGCATGTCATCGCAGCCGATCTGAAGCCTATGGAGACCGGCCAGATCGCCTTTATCGATGCCAGCGCCATGGCGCAGTCCATGGCCGCAAACGGGCGCGTGGCGCTCTACGGCATCCTGTTCGATTTCGACAAGGCCGAGATCAGGGCGGAATCGCGTCCGACGCTGGACGAGATCGCCAAATTCCTGAAGGCATCGCCCGCACTTTCCGTGGTGGTGACGGGGCACACCGATTCCAAAGGCGCGTTCGACTATAATGTCGATCTTTCGAAGCGACGCGCGGCCGCCGTCGTAGCGGAACTTACGAGCCGCTACGGCATCGCCGCCGCTCGGTTGACGCCATTCGGTGCCGGCATGGCTTCCCCCATCGCTCCCAACGAGGACGAGGCGGGCCGGGCCAGGAACCGCCGCGTCGAACTGGTAGCGCGCTAGAAGGCGCGATCCATCACGCTGGCTTTCCAATCTCTCTGGTAAGATGGGGGATCTGGCGCTCGAGCGCGCGGGCGGCGGCGTGGAATTCGCCAGCTTCCAGGGCATCGGCCCGGGCGCGCCGGATGGCTGCCGCATCCAGCGCTTTCACCAGCGCTTGCGGGTCGACATCAATCGCGCCCGTTCGCCCAAGGATGAGATCAAGGCTGCGGTCCCGCCTTCCCTCCGTTTCGGCAACGGTGCGGATTTTCAGCACGATTTCGCCAAGGCCATAGATTGCAAAGCCGCGATCGGCCGCAGCGGCCGTACCCAGTCCGGCTTTTTCACCAAGCTGCACGAGGCGCAGAAGCCGGTGATGCAGGCGGGCGCGGCGCACCCGGGCGTTGAGCGGCCGACGGGAAACCGCCATGTCCTTCAATTCCGCCAGCATCGCCTGCACCAGCATTGCATCCCGGCGCCGTGCGTCGACCGGCATGAGGCGATAGGCGCAAAAGGCCACAGCCGGCGCCGCCAGAACCGCAGCGCCCATGCCCAGCGACTGAGTGAACGTGCCGTGAAGCGGCAGGGCGGGCTGAAGCAGAAGCAGCATGACCATATTATAGTCGAAGCCGACAAGGCGGGTGCGGCCATGCGCCATGACGAGCGCGCCGACAAGAATGAAGGGTATCATCGCCAGGGTCAGCGAAAGCGTGGAACCATCGACCAGCGGCCAGACCAGCCAGCGACAGGTCAGCGCACCGGCCACACCGAGGCACTGGCCAATCATGACATTGCGCATGAAACGCGCCGGATTCTCGAAAGTGGAGAAGAGCGAGATCATGATGGAAAGACCGAGCAGCAGGAAGGTCCCGCCGTGCCAGCCGGTGAACGCCCAGACGCCGCCGACGGCCAGCATGACGAGAAGCGCCCTCAGGGCCGCGCTTCTCGCGCCGCGCAGGTCGGCATGGAGAATGACGAGCGGGGCGGCGGCACTGTTGCGGCTGGCAGGGCGCTCGGGTGCGTCCATATGATCGGCAAGGGCCATGTGCAGCCCGGCGATACGGGATTGCCACTCGTCTTCCTGGCCAGGCAAGGCGGCAGCGGCAAGAGCGGAAAGGGCTTCTTCCTCTGCACGCTCGCGGCTCAAGGCATTGGCGGCCCGCGCCAGTGCGATGCTTTCCTCCGGGGTAAGCGTGGTCCGGTCCGGCCCCCGCAGACGCAAAAGGATATCGACCTCTGCAATGAACAGCGCGCGCGCGGTGACGACAAACCTGTGGGCCTTGCGCGACCCCGCCGCATGCGGTTCCAGCTTGCCTTCAAGCTCCGCAATATCCGCGAGCAGCCGCCGCGTTTCCTCGCGAATGCTTTCCTCGCTCCTGTTGCCGGCATCCGCCATCAGCGCCAGCAGACGGGCCGTAACCTGATGGATGACCTGGGCGAGCGCGCCTGGGCCGCCGGCCGGCGCAAAAATGAGGCCAATCACCAGTGCCACGGCGACACCGGTGGCAATCGTCAGGAAGCGATCTATACCGAGACCGACGACCAGCGCCGGGTCGCCATTGTCAAGCAGGGCGACCATCGAAGCCGAATAGCCGGAGAGGATGACGCCATAGACCAGGAAGCCGCGCACGAGATGGCCAAGCGCCGTACAAAACGCAATCCATAACGCCAGACCGACCACGAGCCATGCGACGCTGCCATTGGCGGCGAGGACCATGAGGACGCCCGCGATGACACCGACCAATGTGCCGGCAAAGCGGTAGAAGCTTTTTTCCAGCAATTGTCCGCGCACCGGCTGCGACGCGGCCCACACCGTCATGGCCGCCCATTGCGGATGCTCCAGCCCCAGCGCCAAGGCAAGAAGCAGGGCCGCACAGGCGCCAACGGCCGTTCGCACGGCAAACGCGAGCACCGCAGGATCGAGCGATCCGCCAATCCGCTTCAGAAAGCCGCTCATCACCGCTCTCCTTTCTGCATCGAATGAAGCCGGGCCTCGATACGACCGAAGACGGAGAAAAGATGCTCCACTTCCTCATCCGTGACGTCGCCCAGCATTTCGGCTTCAAGCATGGCGAGCCTGCGGTCCAGCGTCTCGAAAGCGGCCCTGCCCCGCTCGGTCAGAAACAGGCGCTTGGCGCGGCGATCCTCGGGGTCCGGCCGCCGCTCGATTTCGCCCTTGGCTTCAAGGATATCGAGAAGACGAACCAGGCTTGAGGTGTCGATTTGCATCCGTTCGGCCAGTTCCTTCTGGCTGACGTCATCACCACGACGCGCCAGATAGGAAAGCGGCGTCCAGGTCGCATCGCTGAAGCCGACCGTGGCCAGATGATCGTCGAGTGTCTGACGCCAGTGGCGCGCCAGCACCGTGAGGCGCATGCCCAGGCGAAAACGGGAAATCGCGGGATCGTTATTCATGTTTCCATCAAAATAATTTGTATGCCAATTATGTTAATAAAATGAAACCCGGCCTTTTGCAAGACCGGGTTCGCATGGCTGGCCTGCGCTGTACGCAGATTTACGCGCGCGGCGGAACGTTGAGGCCCCTGGCAGCGGCAGGCCGCTCGGAAAGGCGCTTTGCCCAGGCTTCGGTCTTCGGGAAGTCGGTGAGGTTCAGGGCCTCGGCAGCGCCGTAGCCGGTCGTCAGGCTCCGCACCCAGGGAAAGATGGCGATATCGGCGATCGTGTATTCCTCATTGACGAGGAACTGACGGTTCGCGAGACGCTCTTCCAGAATGTCGAGGAGACGGCGCGTTTCGTTGCGATAGCGCTCGGTCGGATAGGGATTGTTGGCCACCTTGTCGGCGGCATATTTGTAGAAATGGCCGAACTGGCCGAACATCGGGCCGACCCCGCCCATCTGCCACATCAGCCAGCACAACGTTTCATAGCGCAGCGCCGGGTCCTTCGGCAAAAGCTTGCCGGTCTTTTCCGCCAGATAGATGAGGATCGCACCGCTTTCGAACAGGCCGATCGGCTTGCCATCCGGACCATCCGGATCAACGATCGCGGGAATGCGGCCATTGGGATTCAGCGCCACGAAGTCCGGATGCTTCTGGATATCCGTGGAAATATCGATCTTGTGCACTTCATAGGGAAGGCCAAGCTCTTCCAGGGCGATGGATACTTTCACGCCATTCGGCGTTGCAAGCGAATAGAGTTGGATCACATCGGGGTTTTGCGCCGGAAACAGGCGCGAGACGGGAAAGGCGGACAGATCGGCCATGGCATTCTCCTTGATTGGATGCCCATTAAATAGGAAAAGGAGTGAACCATAGAAAGAGCCGGGCGGCTGCGGCTCCGGTGCAAAAAATTTGCCCGCCATCAAGTTTTATTGATAGTCAAATACTGAACAATATGTAAACCGCCGTTCGTCTTTTAAAGACAATCAAAAACAGGCATATCTAGGGCCGAAACGAGCACTCCTCCCGCAATAGCTCGTACGGAGAGACCCAATGACCACTGCCCAGAATGCGCTCGTCCTCGTCGGACGCATCCTTCTCGCCTACCTCTTCATCACCGCCGGCTTCCCCAAGCTCATGGACCCGAGCGGCACGGCCGGCATGATTACCGGCGCCGGCATGCCCGCCGCCACGCTTCTGGCCTATATCGCCGGCACGTTTGAGCTTCTGACCGGTATTGCCGTTCTCGTCGGCTTCCAGACGAAGCTCGTATCGCTTGCCCTGGCCGTGTTCTGCGTCTTCACCGCGCTCGCTTTCCATTCCGGCACGGTTGCCATCGAAGGCTGGCCGGCTGGCGCGCTCGGCTGGATCAACACGCTGAACGGTATCATGCTCGTCAAGAACTTCGCACTGGCCGGTGGCTTCCTCGTGCTGGCTGCCTTTGGCGCGGGTGCCTATTCGGTCGACGCCAAGCGCGGCGCATAATTCAGACTTCCACCGCCTGAACGAAAAACCCGCCGGATCGCTCCGGCGGGTTTTTTGCGTGACCGGAATGCCGGAAACTCAAAGCGCGGCGCGGACAGCGGCGACAATGCGCTCCACGGTCGGGTTGCCCTCGTGCTCCGGCTTGCGGGCGCGCACGAAGCAGGCTTGCGAGCGCAGGATTACACCATCCGACAGGATCTTCAGGTGGTTGGCGCGCAGCGTCGAGCCTGTGGAGGTGATATCGACAATGATATCCGCCTGTCCCGCGGCCGGGGCACCTTCCGTAGCGCCGAGGCTTTCGACGATGCGGTAAAGCTGGATGCCGTGCGAACCGGAGAAGAACTGCTGCGTCAGCCGCCAGTATTTGGTGGCGATGGCCAGACGCCGGCCGTGGCGGGCGCGGAACTCCGCCGCCACATCACCCAGATCGGCCATGGTTTCCACGTCGAACCAGATATCCGGCACGGCAACGATGACATCGGCATGGCCGAAGCCAAGGCGGGCGGCGAATTCGACACGGGCATCGGCATCCGCCAGCCCCTCGCGCACCAGATCCTCGCCGGTCACGCCGAAATCGACGGTGCCTGCGCCCACTTCGCGGGAGATTTCAGACGCCGAAAGGAAGGCGATTTCCACATCGTCCCAGCCTTCGACCCGGCCCCGGTAGGACCGGTCATTGCCGACGGCAACGATCTTCATGCCGGCGCGCTCGAAGATCGCGGAAGCGTCTTCCTTCATGCGACCCTTGGAGGGCAGAGCGATGGTAATCATGAAGAGGCCCTCGCCTTTTCGATGCGGTCCAGCCACAGCGCAAAGCCAACGGCGGGAATGTGATCCTGCGCGCCGAGCAGCGTCAGCATGCGGTCGTAGCGGCCACCGCCGGCCAGAACCGCGTGATCGCCGCGCGCCGTGATTTCAAAGACGAGGCCGGTATAGTAATCCAGCGGGCGCCCGAAGGCGGCCCGCCAGGTGATGTCGGCCAGCGGCGCACCGGCATTGGCGAAGGCGGCGACGCGTGCATCGAAACCGGTAATGGCGGCATTGAGCGGCAGGCTGGCGGCCCTGGCGAAATCGGCCAGCACGCCCGGCGCATAGCGCAGGCTGACATTCAGCGACAGGAATTCCTTCAGCGTATCGAGCTTGCCGGCATCGAGCGAGGCAGCGGCCAGAAGGCGCTTTTCCTTGAGACGGCGCACGATATCGGCAGGCGAGCGGCTGGCATTGGTGAGATAGCCGGTCTCGTCCATACGCGCGGTGATGAGCGTTTCAAGGGCGGCATCGTCGCCCTTGTCCAGCAGCGTTTCCACCTCCGGCGTCAGGCCGGCCATGGCTTCCGGCCGCGCCAGACGGGCGATCATCTTTTCCAGAAGCTCGGTCTGGCCGAAGGCACGCACAAGACGGCGCTGCCAGCCGACCGGCAGGCCAAGGGCGGCAACGACGGCCTCGAACACGGCCTGATCGCCCATCGTCACGGCGAAGGCGCGACCCGGCAGGATCTTGCCGAGGCAGGCCAGCGCATCGGCCACGACGCGCGCATCGGCGCTCGCCACATCCTTGTCGCCCAGATCCTCGATCCCGGCCTGATAGAACTCGTTCTCGCCCTCGCGGCGCTGGCGGAACACCGTGCCAAGATAGGCGTAGCGCTTCGGCGTGCCGGTGGCCTTTTCGATGTGGCGGCGGCAGACGGGAATGGTGAATTCCGGACGAAGGCAGAGGCTCTCGCCCCGCTCGCTCTCCGTCAGGAAGATGCGGCGGCGTAGGTCTTCACCGGCAATATCGAGAAAGGGTTCGGCAGGCTGAATGATCGGCGTATCGACGCGCTCCGTGCGGCGCGCGGCGAAGACATCGAGCAGCTCGCCGGAAAAGCCCGGCAGATCGGTCATCGGCATCAGTTCGCCCGCCTGCGGTCCTCGGCCTGGGCGGCGAGGATCTCCTTGACCTTTTCGACCAGCTCGGCCTCCGGAACGACGATCTGCGCCACGCGGGCTTCACGCCAGGAGGCGTTATCCTCGATCTCGCCGGCGAGGCGCTTGCCCTCGATCAGGTCCTTGATCTGCACCACGCCCTCGGCCCGCTCATCGCCGCCCTGAATGATGGCAACGGGGGCACCGCGACGGTCGGCATATTTGAGCTGGTTGCCGAACTTCTTCCAGTTGCCCTGATACATTTCCGCGCGAATGCCTTCGGCGCGAAGCTGCTGTGTAAAACGCTGGTAACGGCCCATGGCTTCGGCATCGCCATCCATGACGGTGACGAGAACGGGGGCAAGCACCTCGTCCTGACCGAGCTTGCCGAGGTTCTTCAGCGCCGTCATGAGACGCGAGACACCGATGGAGAAGCCGGTGGCCGGCACAGGCTGGCCCATGAAGCGCGACACGAGGCCATCATAACGGCCACCGCCGCCGACAGAGCCGAACACGACCTTCTCGCCCTTCTCGTTGGTCACGTCGAAGGTGAGTTCGGCCTCGTAGACCGGGCCGGTGTAATATTCGAGGCCGCGGACGACGGAGGGGTCGATCTTGACGCGACCGTCATTATAACCGGCGCCCGTGACCAGCGCGCCGATGAGATTCAGTTCCTCGACACCTTCGCCGCCCTTGGACGTGCCGGCCACGAGCGCCGCGAGGTCGGCTGCGCTGGTCGCGTAATCCTTGATGCCGACGAAGAACAGCACCTTTTCGATCTGGCTGTCATCCAGCCCCGCGCCCTTGGTGAAGTCGCCGGATTCATCCTTGCGACCGGGGCCGAGCAAAAGCTTGACGCCTTCCGGGCCGAACTTGTCGAGCTTGTCGATGGCGCGCAGAACGTTGAGACGGCGGGCGGCATTGTCGTCGCCTCCGAGGCCGATGGCCTCCAGCACGCCATCAAGAACCTTGCGGTTGTTGACGCGGATGACGTAATCACCGCGCTTGATGCCGAGCGCTTCCAGCGTGTCGGCCATCATCATGCACATTTCGGCATCGGCCTGCACGCCGGGCGCGCCGACCGTATCGGCATCGAACTGCATGAACTGGCGGAAACGGCCCGGACCCGGCTTCTCGTTGCGGAACACCCAGCCATTGCGATAGGTGCGATAGGGAAGCTGTATCTCGTTGAAATTTTCCGCGACATGACGGGCGAGCGGCGCGGTGAGGTCGTAGCGCAGGCTCATCCACTGGTCGTCATCATCCTGAAGCGAGAAGACGCCTTCGTTGGGGCGGTCGCTATCGGGCAGGAACTTGCCGAGCGCATCGGTAAACTCGATCAGCGGCGTTTCCACCGGATCGAAGCCGTAGCGCTCATAGACTTCGCGGATCTTCGCGGTCATTTCGTTGACGGCGCGAATATCGGCGGCGTTGCGGTCCACGAAGCCGCGCGGCAGGCGGGCTTTCGGCTTTTGCGGTTTCTTCTGCTTGTCACTCATTGCTTCAACCATTCGGCAGAAGGCCGGCCGCAAGGGGCGGCAGGCGCTTGAAAATCGTGGCCGTGTCTTAGAGGAACGAGCGCCTTGCGGCAAGCCGCAAGCGCGCTCGCGATTGGCAGGCGGCGGCTGATTCTGCTATCGAGCGGCATGCCTGCTGTTCCAAACGATTCCCTTGCCGCCTGGTTTACCGTCGCCTGCCCGTTCTTCCATGCCGGGGCGCGGGTGTAACATGCTGCTCGAAGCCCTGAATTATGCCGCCACATGGCCGCAGACCACGCCGGAACACCGGCCCTTCATCCGCTCCTCCGTAAATCTGTGGGCGCGTGCGGCACGCGTTTCCAGGGCGTGGCGCGACCATGAGGACAATTGCAAGCGCGCCGTGCTGTTCAAGGCGAAAGACCTGAAGATGCGCCGCACCGCCGTCATTCTCGGTTCCGGCCTTCTCCGCGATGTGCCGCTGGAAATGCTGGCGCGCGCCTTCGATACCGTGGTGCTGGTGGATCGCGTGCATCTGGCCTCCGTGCGCCTGTGGCTGGCCGCAAAGAAGCTGCCCAATGTGAAGCTCGTGGAACGCGACCTTTCCGGCTATGACGACCTGAAAGCGGGCAAGGAGCCCGAACCCTTCGCCTTCCTTCGGCTGGTGCCCTATCTCGATTTCGTCGTTTCCGCCAATCTTGTCTCGCAGATCGGCATCGGCGTGGCGCGGCGGCTGGAAAAGGAAGCGCCGGGCGCGATGCCCGCCGATACGGTCCACCGGCTGATTGCCGCGCATCTCGACGGGTTGAAGGCCCTGCCCTGCGACACCTGCCTGCTGACCGATATTTCCTTTTCCGTGATTGACCGCAACGGCCATACCCACGAGCAGCAGGATCTTCTGGCGGGCATTTCTCCACCGCCTTCCTTTGCAAGCTGGGACTGGCCGGTGGCGCCGATGGGCGAGGAAAGCCCGGATTATCAGGTGATGCACCGCGTCATCGCGACGTGAGGCCGCAGTGCGAATGCTGCCTTGCTTCCGCCCAGAAGGTGGTTAAGCTGATGGCCATGCGTTTCATTACACTCGCCGCCATGTTCATCGCCTGCCTCGTCTACGGCTTCATGCCGGCTCAGGCGAGCGTGAGCATGAATGCGCCTGTGACGGTGAGCGATGTGCACGCCGGCCATCATGACATGGAAATGGGACAGACCCACATACGGCCCTACAGCGACCCCTGCCCGCATCGCGGCGGACCGGTTCACGGCTCCTTCTGCGCCGCTTGCCTTGCAATCGTGCCGCAGCCGGATCTTGCGCGTGACGGACGCCCGCCCTTTTCCTGGCCGCGCCCGGATGCGGGTCGCGAACTGGTGGCCGAGGCACCCGCGCCTGCGGACCCGCCTCCCCGCGCCTGAAGACAGACCTTCCAGATTACCAAACCGCCGGAATTCCGGAAAAATCTAACCCTTTCAAGGGAATGGAATATCATGTCTATCAGAACCGCAATTGCCCTCACCGCCCTTCTCATCGCAGCACCGGCCTTCGCGCAGGATGCCCACAAGACCCATGACATGGGCGGCATGAAGATGAGCGACGACGTCGTCATTCAGGCCTACGAAAAGGCCAATGCCAAGATGCACAAGGACATGGCCGTCAAACTGACCGGCGACGCCGATGTCGATTTCGTCCGCGGCATGATCCCCCATCACCAGGGCGCCATCGACATGGCCAAGGTGGTGCTGGAACATGGCAAGGACCCGGAAATCCGTAAGCTGGCCGAAGGCGTCATCAGCGCCCAGGAGGGCGAGATCGCCTTCATGCAGGACTGGCTGAAGAAGCACGGGAAGTAACACGGGTGGCCCGCCCCCTTCATCCTGGGGGCGGGCCTTCCCTTTCACCCGTCGCACTCCGCTTCAAACTGCGGTAAAATCGCGCCATCGAAATCCACAGGGTGTTTCGCGCATGGCCCGCCAACTAACCACCATCGGCCTCGATGCCGACGATACGCTCTGGCAGAATGAGCAATATTACCGGCTGACAGAAGAGCATTTCCGTGGACTGCTGGCCGATTACGCCACCGGCGACGATGTTTCGGCCCGGTTGCTGGAAGCGGAAAAGCGCAACCTTGCCCATTACGGTTTCGGCATCAAGGGCTTCACGCTTTCGATGATCGAGACGGCATTGGACGTGACCGAGGGCCGTGCGCCCGGCGCCGTGATCGGCGAAATTCTCGCCATCGGACGCGATCTGCTCAGCCATCCGGTCGAAACCATGCCGGGCGTCGGCGATGTGCTGGAAAGCCTCGCCGGTTCCCATGCGCTCGTTCTCATCACCAAGGGCGACCTGTTCGATCAGGAGCGCAAGCTGGCGCAATCAGGGCTGGGCGATTTCTTCCACGCGGTCGAGATCGTTTCCGACAAGAACGCCGCCACCTACCGGCGGCTGTTCTCCAGGCATGCCGATACGCCCGAACAGGCGATGATGGTGGGCAATTCGCTGAAATCCGATGTGGTGCCGGCGCTGGCGGTCGGCGCCTGGGGCGTTTTCATTCCCCATGCGCTGACGTGGATTCTCGAACATGTCGAGAAGCCTTCAGATGCACCGCGCTTTCGCGAATTGCCGGAGATCGCCGACCTCGTGCCGCTGATCCGCGATATCGACCAGAGTTAGACGGGGCGGACGAATTCCATCCGCAGCCGCTCCACCTTCGGCCGGCAATGGCAGCCTTCGATGTGGTCGTTGACCATGCCCATGGCCTGCATGAAGGCATAGACGGTGGTCGGGCCGACAAAGCTCCAGCCGCGCTTCTTCAAATCCTTCGACAGCCGCACCGAGGCGGGCGTGGTGGGATTGGCGCGCAGGGTTTCCCAATCGAACACCACCGGGCGCTCCTCCGGCTTCGGCTCGAAGCGCCAGAAATAGCGGGCGAGCGAGCCGAACTCGGCCTTCATCTCCACGGCGCGGGCGGCGTTGTTGATGGTGGAGCGGATCTTGCCGCCGTGGCGCACGATACCCTTGTCTTCCAGCAGGCGTTCCACATCGCGGTCGTCGAAGCGGGCCACCGCCTCGAAATCGAAACCGGCAAAGGCCGCGCGGAAATTGTCGCGCTTGCGCAGGATGGTGAGCCAGGAGAGGCCCGACTGAAACCCTTCGAGGCAGATCTTTTCGAACAGGCGGTGATCGTCGGTGACGGGACGTCCCCATTCCTCGTCGTGATAATGCCGATAATCCTCGAGATTGCCGTGCCAGAAACAGCTCACGATGCCATCCTCGCCCGTAATCAAACCCGTCTTCTTCTCTTCCACCATGTGCGAATCTCCGTTTGCGGGCATGTTTACCATTTGTTCACCCATTTTCCAAACGGGTTGCTAACCTTGCCAGACGGTTTACGGCAGGCGCCGCCTTTTAATGAACCGGCGTTTACCATTCGGATGGGGTGAAGTGCGACGATCCCACCAACGGGGCATGAGCGACCTGCTTTTGGTGCCCCCATTTCGGTGAATGTAGCGAGTCGATCCGATGAACAGATCTTTCCTTCTTCTTGCCGCCGGCCTTGTGGCCGGTGTCGCCCAGCCGGCGCTGGCCAATGACCGTTACGGTACCCGCCCGCCGGTGATCGTGAATTCCGAACTGACCGCGCCCTGGGTCAACCAGCTCGGCGGTGGCGGCATTCGCCCTCAGGTCTATGCGCCGCCGCGCCGCGTGCAGCCGCAGGCACAGTATTACCAGCAGCAGCAGGTTCAGCCCTACTACCAGCAGCGTCAGACCTATCAGCAGCGCCAGCCCGCACCGCTTCCGGGCGTTTACGGCACGCAGCAGCCCCGCGCCGCCACCGTACAGCAGGCCGCCGTGCGCCCGAACGCGCCGATCGGCGGCATCGAGCCGCAGTTCCTGCCGCAGACCGTGTCCTATCAGACCACCGAAAAGCCCGGCACGATCGTCATCGATACCAATAACCGCTTCCTCTATCTGGTGCAGGAAGGTGGCCAGGCCAAGCGTTATGGTGTCGGCGTCGGCAAGCCCGGTTTTGAATGGGCCGGCGTCCACAAGGTGACGCGCAAGGCCGAATGGCCGAGCTGGCATCCGCCGGAAGAAATGCGCTCGCGCGAGGCTGCCAAGGGCCACATTCTGCCTGTGAAGATGGAGGGCGGGCCGGAAAACCCGCTCGGGGCGCGGGCCATGTATCTCGGCTCCACGCTTTACCGCATTCATGGCACGAATGCGCCCTGGACGATCGGCAACGCCGTATCCTCCGGCTGCATCCGCATGCGCAACGAAGATGTCACCGATCTCTATGAACGGGTCAATGTGGGTACCCGCGTCATTGTCCAGTGACGGCACTACCACCGGACGATGATGCGAGGCGGGGAGGATGGCGAAAGCCACCTCCCCTATTTTTTGGTGTTCAATCACAGGTGGTTTGACGAAAACCGCTCGTGTTCGTAGTGTTTCGACCTGTTTCAAACTTGGGGGATGGATAACTGATGAAGAAGGCATGGATGGCCGCGGGGGCGGCAATTGCAATCATGACGGGTCTGCTGTCGGCGGGAACCGCTTCGGCGCTCGATTACCGCACCAACGACCGGGGGCAGGTGATCCTGCCCAAGGGCGCGGAAAACAAGCCGGTGGCCGACAAGTATAATCGCAAGGCCGTGCGCCTCGTGACCACCGAAAAGGCCGGCACGGTGATCGTCGATACCAACAACCGCTTCCTCTACTACGTCGAAGGCGGCAACAAGGCGACGCGTTACGGCATCGGCGTTGGCCGCGAAGGCTTCGGCTGGTCGGGTGTGACCCGCGTCGGCCGCAAGTCGGAATGGCCGGAATGGATTCCGCCGAAGGAAATGATCGCCCGCGAGCGCAAGCGCGGCCACATCCTGCCCGACCGTCAGGCCGGTGGCCCGGACAACCCGCTCGGTGCCCGCGCGCTCTATCTCTACAAGCCGAATGGCGGCGACACCGGTTTCCGCATTCACGGCACCAACCAGCCGTGGTCCATCGGCCAGAACCTGTCGTCCGGCTGCATCCGCATGATGAACAAGGATGTGGAGCACCTCTACAAGCGCGTGCCGGAAGGCTCCAAGGTCGTCGTCATCGGCCCTGGCAACAAGCAGGGCCAGGTGGTTCTCGAAGATCGCGGCACCGATTTCCTGCGCTCGCTGTTCGGCGGCTGAGGATGAGGGATTGTGACGGCAGCCACAGAAGGCTGCCGTCCGCTCCCCTCATCCCGCTGCCGCGACCTTCTTCCCGTCGGGGAGAAAAAGGAAGAGCGACCCCTCCCACTCCATTCCTGTCGGCAGAGGGCGCCGTTCAGCCCTCCCTCACCCTTTTACTTTCGTCCGCGCCGCCAGCAGTTTCTCCAGCTTCTCCGGCGTATCGCCGCCATAAGCCCAGTCGAGCAATTCGACAGTGTGGATGACCGGCAGCGCCGTGCCGGAACCGATCTGGGTGATGCAGCCGATATTGCCGGCGGCGACAAGATCGGCCTTGGTCGCCTCGATGTTCTTCACCTTGCGGGTCTTGAGTTTTTCGGAAATCTCGGATTGCAGCATGTTGTAGGTGCCGGCCGAACCGCAACAGAGATGGCCTTCCGCCGGATCGCGAACCGAAAAGCCGGCCTTTCTCAGAAGCGCCTTCGGCTGTACCGTCACCTTCTGCCCGTGCTGGAGCGAACAGGCGGAGTGATAGGCAACCGTCAGCCCGAGCGGCTGGCCTTCCGGCAGATCCAGTGTGGCGAGGTACTCCGTTACATCCTTCGCATGAGCCGAGACCCGCGCCGCCTTTTCGGCATAGGCGGGGTCGTTGCGCAGCATGTGACCGTAATCCTTGATCACCGTGCCGCAGCCGGACGTGGTGATAAGGATGGCGTCCAGATCACCGCTATCGATCTCGGCGGCCCAGACATCGACATTGCGGCGGGCGGAGGCAAGGGCAGCCTCTTCCTTGCCCATGTGATGCGTCAGCGCCCCGCAACAGCCTTCGCCTTCCGGCAGTGAAACCTCGATGCCGAAGCGCGTCAGGAGACGGATGGCCGCCGTGTTGATGCCGGGATCGAGGACCGGCTGGGCGCAGCCTGTCAGCATCACTACCCTGCCTCTCGGTGCATCGAGGGTCACATGGGTGCATGGCCGCGTGAACGGCGTCGGTTCATGCGCCTTTTCCGGAGCAAGCCTGAGCATGGCGGCAAAGGGTTTCAGCTTCGGCGACCGGTCGAGCAAACCGGCCAGCGGGCGTGCGAGATTGGCGAGCTTCAGCGCGGCGCGGAACCGTTTGGGATAAGGCAGGATGGCCGCCAGAAGAAGCCGCGTCAGCCGGTCCATCGGCGGGCGCTGATAGGTCTCCTCGACGTGGACGCGGGCGTGATCGATGAGGTGCATGTAATCGACGCCCGAGGGACAGGTGGTGGTGCAGGCCAGACAGGAGAGGCAGCGGTCGATATGCGTCACCACCTCCTTGTCGGCAGCGCGGCCATTTTCCAGCATGTCCTTGATGAGGTAGATGCGCCCGCGCGGGCTGTCCAGCTCATTGCCAAGCGTCACATAGGTGGGACAGGTGGCCGTGCAAAACCCGCAATGCACGCATTTGCGCAGGATCTTTTCCGCTTCGGCCACGCGGGGATCGGTGAGTTGTTGCGGGGAGAAATGGGTCTGCATCGGATCACCCCATCAGGCCGGGATTGAAAATGCCGTGTGGATCGAGACTGGCCTTGATCCGGGCGGAAAGGGCGGCAACGGCAGGGCTTTCCGGCTCGAAAGCCGGGATGGCCTTGCGCAGATGTTTCGGCGCGCGCACCAGCGTGGCGTGGCCGCCGCCGAGTTGCTTTATGGCGCGGCGCAGGAAATCGGCTTCCGGATCGGCCTCCATCTGCAGCCAGATCAACCCGCCCTGCCAGTCGTAGAAGGCATCGACACCAGTGTGAAGGCGAAGCGCATTCATGAGCTGATGGCCGGCGGTAGGTGCGACGGAGACACGCCAGAGCGGCTTGGCACGGGCGCTCGCATAGGGCGTGGCATCGCGGATTTCCCGCCACAGGACATGGCTTTCCGGTTCACCCAGCCAGTGGATGGGCCCGAAGGCGGACAACGCGGCCGTGAGCTTTTCCGTGCGTGCGGCCACCGAATGCGGCAGTCCCTCCAGCCGAAAGACCGTCGCCGCCCCTTCCGGCAACGCGCCGGAGAGGAAGCGCCCCACCACGGTGAACGGCAGATGGGCAGCGCCGGACACCTCGACCGGCAACGACATGGCGGTTGCCATGGCCGCCGTGGCGTGGGCATCGTCCAGGCCGGCAATCACGACGGTTTCGGTGGCACGCGGCACGGGCAGCACACGGAAGGTGACTTCGGTGATGAAGCCGAGCGTGCCGCGCGAACCGGCCAGAAGCTTGACCAGATCAAGCCCCGTGACGTTCTTCATCACCCGCCCGCCGGCCTTGACCACATCGCCCAGACCGTTGACGAAGGTGATGCCAAGCAGGCTGTCGCGGGCAGCACCCGCCGTCAGCCGCCGAGGACCGGAAACATTGGCCGCAAAGACGCCGCCGATGGTGGGTTCGCCCGTGGTTCCCAGAACCGGGCGGTGATCCATCGGCTCGAAGGCGAGCATCTGACCATTGGCGGCAAGCACCGCCTCGACCTCGGACAGCGGCGTGCCGGCCTGTGCAGTCATGACCATTTCCGCGGGATTATACGCGGTGATACCGGTGAGCCCCGTGGTGGAAATCGCGGTTTCGGCAACGCTGTGATCGGCGCGGGTGCCGCCACCCTGCGGCGCGATCGACATGCCGGCCTCGGCGGCCGAGCGGATGATCGCCACCACTTCCTTGAGGTTTGCGGGAAAGCGCTGGCTCGTCATGCGTCACGTCCTTCCAGCGGGAAGACCTTGGAGGGATTGAGCAGCCATTGCGCATCGAAAGCGGCGCGCACCGCCATCTGTTGACGCAGGTCGACCTCGGTATATTGATGGCGCATCAGGTCGCGCTTTTCGATACCGACCCCATGTTCGCCGGTAAGACAGCCGCCCGCATCGACGCAGAGCCGCAGAATATCCATGCCCGCCGCTTCCGCCTTCGCGGCATCTTGCGGGTCGTTGGCATTATAGAGGATCAGCGGGTGCATGTTGCCATCGCCGGCGTGGAAAACGTTGGCGACGCGCAGGCCGTAGCTGTCGATGATCTCCGCCGTACGCTTCAGGACGTAGGGCAGTTGGGAGAGAGGCACAGTGCCATCCATGCAGATGTAGTCGGCGACGCGGCCCGTGGCGCCGAAGGCGGATTTGCGGCCTTTCCAGATCGCCGCCGCTTCCATGGCAGACTGGCATTCGCGCACCACCTTCACGCCATGCCGGCGGGCAATCTCGACAATGCTTTTCAGCATGGCGTCCATATCGTCTTCCGAACCCTCGACTTCGACGATCAGAAGGGCCGCGACATCCAGCGGATAGCCGGCCTGGGCGAAGGCCTCGCAAATGTCGATGGCCGGCTTGTCCATGAACTCGATGGCAACCGGCACGATGCCTGAGCCGATAATATCGGCCACGCAGGCGCCCGCCTCTTCCGAGGTGTCGAAACCGAACAGCACGGGCCGCGCACCCTCCGGCTTGGCAATGAGGCGCACCGTCGCTTCCGTCACGATGCCGAGCTGGCCCTCCGACCCGCATATGAGGCCGAGAAGATCGAGCCCCGGCGCATCCAGCGCCTTGCCGCCGACATCAATCACCGTGCCATCGACCAGCACCATCCTGACGCCCAGCAGGTTGTTGGTGGTGACGCCGTATTTCAGACAGTGCGCGCCGCCGGAGTTCATGCCGATATTACCGCCGATGGTGCAGGCAAGCTGCGAGGACGGATCGGGTGCGTAGAAATAGCCCTCGGGACCGGCCGCATCGGAAATGGCAAGATTGGTGACACCCGCCTCCACCGTTGCCGTTCGGTTGGCGTAGTCGAGATCCAGTATGCGCGACATGGCGGAAAGACAGAGCACAACCGCATCTTCCTGCGGAATGGCGCCCCCCGAAAGCGAGGTGCCCGCGCCACGCGGCACCACGGGCACGCCGTAGCGATGGCAGTATTTCATCACCGCCGCGACCTCGGCCGTGTTGCGCGGCAAAACCACGGCGAGCGGCAGGCGACGATAGGAAATGAAGCCGTCCGTTTCGAACGGCACCAGCCGGCGCGGTTCGTGAATAAGTGCATCGGGCGGCAGGAAATCCGCGAGATCTTCGATGATCGTCTTGCGGCGCTCGATGACATCGGCGCGCGGCTCCAGAAACTCAATCGCTCCACTCATGACGAATTCCTCCTCGATGCTTTTCCTACCCGTTTTCGCGGCCCATAACAAATGCTAAGCACTTGTGACAGAAAAGGAAAGAATGGGCGGTTTTGTTTCCAGGACAGCCCTCTCGGGAAGCGTGAAATGACCAATCTCGGCGATCTGGAAGTCTTCGTGCGCGTGGCGGCCTGCAATTCCATGTCGACGGCGGGACGAGCGCTCGGCCTTTCCCCCGCCGTGGTCTCCAAACGCATCAAGCGGCTGGAGGACCGGCTGGGAACGCGGCTTTTGCAGCGCACGACGCGGCAGATCGCACTGACGGAAGCCGGACAGGGCTTCTTCAACCGGGTGCAGTCCATTCTCTCCGGCATCGAGGAGGCAGAGGCCTTCGTTTCCGGCCGTTCGGCCAAGGTGCAGGGCACGCTGAAGATTTCCGCACCGACCTCCTTCGGGCGCATGCATGTCGCGCCGCATCTCAACGCCTTCATGGAAGCCCATCCCGATCTCATCGTGCAGCTTGAGCTTTCCGATGACTTGATCGACATTGTCGGCGGCGGTTACGACTTGGCCATCCGCATTGCCGATCTCTCGGATTCCTCGCTGGTGGCGCGCAGGCTGGCGCCGGTACGCCGCATTCTCTGCGCCTCGGCGGATTACATTGCCCGGCATGGCATGCCGGTGACGCTGGAGGACCTCAGGCACCATGTCTGCCTGCCGGCCCATAACCACGATAGCTGGCGGCTGGTTGGCCCCGGCGGCCCGGTCATGCTGAAGCCACAGGGGCGGCTCGTCACCAATTCCAGCGAAGTGATCCGCGAGGCGGTGATCGCCGGCCTCGGCATTGCGCTGCGTTCCACCTGGGATATTGGCGAGGAGCTGAAATCCGGCCAGATCCTTCAGGTTCTGCCAGGTTACGAAAGCGGGCGCGGCGTTTCACTCTCTGCCGTTTATCCAAGCCGCGAGTTTCTGCCGGCGAAGGTGCGCCTCTTTATCGATTATCTCGCCGCGCTTTATGGTCCGACACCCTATTGGGACCAGTAAACTGCCAGTCAGGCTTACAGCTTCGCGTCACACCCCCCATATAAAGTGTGTGCTTAGCCGAAGGGCGCACTTGCACGCCGGATAAGGCTGCGGCACGATTCAATCTCTTGATTTGCGGATATGAGTGCCGCGAAAGGATGGCCACGACTTGACCTTGCTCGAACGGATCGCTTCCAACGTGAAACTGATGGTGCAGCGCCCGCCGCGCCAGCAGTATGGCGCGATCTGTTACCGGATGACGACAAGCGGCGTGCCGGAAGTGCTTTTGCTGACGAGCCGCGACACCGGGCGCTGGGTCATTCCCAAGGGGTGGCCGATGGCATCGAAACCCTCCCACGAGGTCGCAGCCCAGGAGGCTTTCGAGGAAGCCGGCGTGCGCGGCACCGCAAATGCGGAACCGGCGGGTTCCTATCTCTACACCAAGGTGCTGGACAACGGCCTGCGCATTCCCTGCCGGGTACAGGTGCATGCGCTGAAGGTGGAGGAAATGCTGGACGACTTCCCGGAGAAGGACTGTCGTCATCTGGAATGGGTTTCCTTCGACGAAGCGGCGAAGCGTGTGCGGGAATCGGAGCTGAAATCCCTGCTGCGCCGCTTTCCGGCCTGGCTGGCGGCAAAGTCCAAAACGGCCTGACTTTCGTCGCACCGGCCATTCTTCCGTTGCAATGCAAATGGCATCGTGGCACTCGACCGGATTGCGCGTTTCCGTTTCGCCCATGTCACGAAATCGCGCCATCAATAGACTCACGCAGGGCTAGCGTGACAGGAAGCGCATGGAACAGACAACGCGGCCGGCCGGCAAGCCGACCCTCGACAAGGATCTCGACCGGGTGACGCTGAACGAACAGGCGGCGCACCATGTCACGCGCGCGCTCGTTGCCCCCGGCATCGGCCTTCTCTTTCTTGTCGTCGCCATGCTGATTGCCGGTTTCACCGTGTTCCACGAGCCGGGTTCGCTCGTCATCATCGCCGCTTCGGCGATTGCCGCCTACATGGCCATGAACATCGGCGCCAATGATGTGACCAACAATGTCGGCCCCGCCGTCGGCGCCAAGGCGCTGACCATGGGGGCTGCCCTGTTGATGGCCGCCTTTTTCGAAACCGCCGGTGCTTTACTTGCCGGCGGCGACGTGGTGACGACCATTTCCGACGGCATTGTTTCCCCCGAAGTGCTGACAAACGGGCCAATGCTGATCCGCGTCATGCTGGCCGCGCTTTTATCAGCCGCCTTTTTCGTGAACATCGCCACCTGGGCCAATGCGCCGGTTTCAACCACACACACGGTGGTCGGTGGCGTGCTGGGCGCCGGTATCGCGGCGGCGGGCTTCGATGCGGTGAACTGGACCTCCATGGCGGAGATTACTGCGACCTGGGCGGTTTCACCGCTTCTCGGCGGCGCCATCGCCGCCGGCATTCTCTACATGGTCAAGGAAACGATCATCTACCGCGAGGACAAGATCGCCGCCGCGCGGATCTGGGTTCCGGTGCTGATCGGCGTGATGATGGCGGCCTTTTCCACCTATCTCGCCTTTATCGGCCTCAACAAGCTGACCACGCTGTCGCTCGGCATGGCGACGCTCGTCGGGCTTCTTGCCGGCGTCCTTGCCTGGCTCGCGGCCATTCCCTTCATTCGCCGGCAGTCCGAAGGGCTGGAAAACCGCAACCAGTCGCTGCGCAAGCTGTTTCGTCTGCCGCTGATCTTCACCGCCGCCATCCTCTCCTTCGGCCATGGGGCCAACGACGTGTCCAATGCGGTGGGGCCGCTTTCGGCCATCGTGGAGGCAACGCGCGCCGCCAATGTCGGCGACCTCGTAACCATCCCGTTCTGGGTAATGCTGATCGGCGGCATGGGCATTTCCGTCGGCCTGCTGCTGTTCGGGCCGCGCCTCATCCACCTCGTCGGCGAGCAGATCACCAAGCTGAACCCGATGCGGGCCTTCTGCGTGTCGCTCTCCACCGGCCTGACCGTGAACCTCGCCTCCTGGCTCGGCCTGCCGGTTTCCACCACGCATATCGCTGTCGGCTCAGTGTTCGGCGTCGGCTTCTTTCGCGAATGGTATACCCGCAATTCCGCCCGCCGCCTCGCCTATATGCAAGAGAAATCCGGCAAGAAAGCCAAGGCGAAGGCAGGAGAGAGCAATCCCGACGAGATGCGCCGCCGTTTTCTGGTGCGTCGTTCGCATCTGATGACGATCATCGCCGCCTGGATGATCACGGTTCCGGCTTCAGCGATCATTTCGGCGGCCCTTTACGGGCTGATGTCACTGTTTTTTTGAGGAACCGCCATGCGCGCCAATTTCCGCCTGCAACGGCTTCACATCGAAGATGCGCTTCATGCCGGCGCGGCGGTCGCCGCCAATGCCGACCAGTTCAACTACCTCGCCAATGTGCTGCGGCTGGAAGACGGCGCCGAAATCCTGCTGTTCAACGGCCGTGATGGCGAATGGCGGGCAACGCTCTCCTTCCCGACCCGCAAGAAGATCGTGCTGATTGCCGCCGAGCAGACGCGGGCACAGACGCCGATGCCCGACCTGCACTATCTCTTCGCGCCGCTGAAGACCGGGCGCATGGATTATATGGTGCAGAAGGCCGTGGAAATGGGCGCTGGCGTGATGCAGCCGGTCATGACCCAGCATGTGCAGGGCAAGATCACCAGCATGGAACGGTTGCGCGCCAATGTCATCGAGGCGGCGGAACAATGCGGCGTCATTTCCGTGCCTGTGCTGGAAGCTCCGGTGAGGCTTCGCGACCTTCTCGACCGCTGGGATGCCTCGCGGCGTATTCTCTTTTGCGACGAAGGCGAGGCGACGAACAATCCCCTGCCCGTGTTGCAGGCGCTGAAGGGCACGCCGGTGGCGCTGCTCATCGGCCCCGAAGGCGGCTTTTCCGAAGAGGAACGGCTCTGGCTGCGTGGGCTTTCCTTCGTCACCGCCATTCCGCTCGGAACGCGTATTCTCAGAGCCGATACCGCCGCCGTTGCCGCCATGGCGCTGGTGCAGGCGGCCTGCGGCGATTGGAATTGACCCCACAGCCATAGAAATTTTTTCGCGCGCATTGCCGGTTGGCAAGGCAATCCCCACCTGTTCGTCGGCGGGGCTGGGAGATTGTTTTTTTGAACGATCTCCAAAAGAAATTCACTTGCCTCTGAACAATTTCCAGTCCAATCACTCCAACGAACACAAAATAGACCAGACAAGGCAGGTTTCATGGCCCGCGATACGACCGACGATACGCCGCTCTCCGCGCATTCCGAGCTGACTGCCTATATGGAATCCGGCTGCAAGCCAAAGGAGCGGTTCCGTCTGGGGACCGAGCATGAAAAATTCGCCTTCTACACCGACGGCAACCGGCCTGTCCCCTATGAGGGGGGCATCGAGGCGCTGCTTAACGGCATGCGCGACCGGTTGGGCTGGGAACCGATCGAAGATAACGGCAAGATCATCGGGCTCGCGGAAGCGACGGGCATGGGTGCCATTTCCATCGAGCCCGGCGGCCAGTTCGAGCTTTCCGGCGCGCCGCTTGCCAACCTCTTCGAAACCGCGGGGGAAGCGAAGGCCCATCTCGATGCGCTCCACGCCGTTGCGGAGCCGCTCGGCATTCGCTTCCTCGGCATTGGCGGCAGCCCGAAATGGACCTTCGATGAAACGCCGCGCATGCCGAAATCGCGCTATGACATCATGACGGCCTATATGCCGAAGGTCGGCAGCCATGGGCTGGACATGATGTATCGTAGCGCCACCATTCAGGTGAACCTCGACTATTCCAGCGAAGAAGACATGGCGCGCAAGATGCGCGTTTCCATGAAGCTGCAGGCCATTGCCACCGCGCTGTTTGCCGCCTCGCCGTTTACCGATGGCAAACCGAACGGCTACCAGTCCTGGCGCGGCGAAATCTGGCGCGATACCGACAATGCCCGTGCCGGCTGCCTGCCCTTCGTCTTCAGGCCGGATTTCGGCTTTACCGACTATGCGGAATGGGCGCTCGACGTGCCCATGTATTTCGTCATTCGCGACGGCCGTTACATCAATTGCACGGACATCACCTTCCGCCAGTTCCTGAACGGCGCGATGAAGGGCCGCATCGATGCCTGGCAGCCGACGCAGGGCGACTGGACCAACCATCTTTCCACGCTCTTCCCCGATGTGCGGCTGAAGAAGTTCCTGGAAATGCGCGGCGCCGATAACGGTCCGCTGTCGCACATTGTCGCCCTGCCCGCCTTCTGGGTCGGCCTTCTCTATGACGATGGCGCGCTGGCCGATGCCGAGGCGCTGACGGCCAACTGGACCTTTGCGGATGTGGTCGCGCTGCGCGACGCCGTGCCGACCCAGGGTCTTGCCGCGGCTATCGCCGGTCATTCGGCGCTCGATATCGCCCGCGAAGCCGTCGCCATTGCCAGCAAGGGCCTCAAGGCACGCGGCATTCGCAACAAGGCCGGCGATGACGAAAGCCTCTTCCTCGCCCCGCTCGACACCATTCTTGCGCGCAGGTCGACGCTGGCCGAAGACATGCTGGCGGCTTTCCATGGCGAATGGAACGGCTCGGTGGAACCGGTGTTCAGCGCCTACCAGTATTGATGTTTGAGAGGGCTTCGACCCCGGCCCTTACGGCCGCGGTACGACGCCCGTCATGTAGAGCGAACCGGTGACCAGCACCCATTGGCCACTGAGCGCCGCCGTTTCCAGCGCCTGCGCATAAGCCTTGAGCGGGTCGGCAATCACCGTGCAGCTCAAGCCCACCTTTGCCGCGATATCGGCCAGTTCCTGCGGGTCGCGCGAACGATCCGTGGCGTGGGTAAAGATGGCGGTGGCGCCCTCCTTGGCCAGAAGGCCGAGCAGGCCCTCCGCATCCTTGTCGCGGGCAATCGAGACGACCGCAAGACACGCGCCGGTGTGATCCGGCGTCAGGCGGAGGTCAGCCAGCACGGCGGCAAGGTTGAAGGGTACATGGGCGCCATCGAGCACGACATGCACCGTACGGGCCTTGTCGCCCTTCCCCACCTCCACATCGAAAAATTCCATGCGGCCCGGCAGGCGGGCGGCCTCCAGCGTGGCGCGATCCAGCAGCCAGGCGCCAAGCGGCTTGCCGGCGGCGGCACCGCCCTTGGCGCGCACGCCGCGTTCGCCGAGCGCCTCCAGCGCTGCCCCCACAATGCGGGCATTGCGTTCGGAAATCGTCGTGATATCCGGCAGCACCGGCACGATCAACGCCGCACCCAGTTCATCGGCACGGGCTGCGATCACCGCACCCGCTTCATCCGAAGCCGGCAGCGGCGTGATGGCGATGCGGGCGGGCTTGATGATGCCGGCCTTCTCAAAGGCGATCTTGGCGCGCGTCTTGCCCAGAACTTCCGTATGTTCCAGCTCGATATTGGTGATGATGGCAACATCGCTCGGCACGACGCTGGTGGAATCAAGCCGCCCGCCAAGGCCGGTTTCGACCACGGCCCACTCCACCCCGGCATCGCGAAACAGCACGAAGGCGGCGATGGTCAACACATCAAACCAGGTGGCGTGGGCGGCGGCGGTGTTATCGGCACGGGCGGCTTTCAGCGCCTCCATGGCCCGCAGGAGAGCGGAGGCCATCAGCGGTTCGGCGGCGGGGTGCCCGTCCAGTGTCATGCGCTCGCCGAAATATTCCACATGCGGCGAGGAATAGCGCCCCACCCTGAACCCGGCGCGACAGAGGGCGGCCTCCAGCAACGCGCAGGTGGAGCTTTTGCCCTTGGTACCGGCAACATGGATGGAACGGAAGCTGCGTTCGGGATGCCCGAGCCGGGCGGCGAGATCGTGAATAGGATCAAGCCCGACCCGCATGCCATCGCGCGGGCGGCTTTCCCAGTTGGTCAGGCCGTCAAGCTCGGCCAGAACGTCGATCAATTGCTGGTCGCGGACATCCCGCATGGTCGGCACCTTCGTTCCAATTTCGATCGGTGCCCAGGCGCGCGGCAATGCAAGGCGCAGCGCTTCCCGATGGTTGCCCATCTATGGAGCCGTTCCGGACGCAAAATCGTATCACACGTTTGCTGGAATGCTCTCGTCGCCAGTCACGCAGCGGCGACGGTATAGCGCCCCGCCCGGATGGACGCAAGCGGGCATAAAAAGACCCGGCGACGGGGGTCGACGCCGGGTAAAGGCGGAGCGCATTGGCGATCGCTCCGCGGGGAAAATCGGGAGATCAGTAATGCGTTTTCGCAAAACGTCGCCAGGCGCGGGCACGCACGCTGCGCGCCAGATCCGGCGTCGGATCCTCAAACCTGCCGGTAACGGCAAAGGCCCTCTGCACATCAGACCGCGTCAGGCCGATATCGTCCAGCATGTGGTCGTCAAGTTCACGCAGGCCGCCGGCGTCGGAACGGTTCAGGAGGGCGCGCACAAAGCCGGAAACAGAGGCGCGCACGGCGGAAAAGGGCGTTGCGAAAGAGCGGGCCCTCGGCGCAGACGTGAGGCTGTGGCCGGCGGCGGCGTTGAAACTGATCTCCTTGATGCTGGACATGGGGGTCTTCCCGTTGGGTTCCGTGTTCGGGCGATACCCGTCTGGCTTCGCCTCGTGACGGCAAAATGCTGAAAAGCTATTGATCAGTCCAGCGAATGTTTTTAATGTGTATCATCAACCTTTCTTATGGATACTCCCCATGTCCGCGCCGCTCGACATCGACCAGCTTCACACCTTCATCGCCATTGCCGATACGGGCAGCTTCACCCGGGCGGCGGACCGCATTTTCAAGACCCAATCGGCCGTCTCGATGCAGATGCGGCGGCTGGAAGAACGGATCGGCAAGCAGCTTTTCACCAAGGACGGACGCGGCAACCGGCTGACCGCCGAGGGCGAAAAGCTGCTGAACTATGCGCGACGCATTATCCGCCTCAACAACGAGGCCATCGCCGCCTTCGACGACAACCGTCTGGAGGGCACACTCCGGATCGGCACGCCGGACGATTACGCCGACCGCTACATGCCGGAAATCATTGGCCGCTTTGCCAAGACACACCCCAATGTCGAGCTTTACATCGTCTGTGAACCGTCAACGAGCCTGACGGAAAAGATGCAGAAGGGCGAACTCGACATTGCGCTGGTGACGCATAATCCGCGCGAGCGCCAATCGGATGTGGTGCGCACTGAGCCGCTGTGCTGGGTCGCTTCCGCCAACCACCCGCTGCGCGACAATGCGCCGGTGCCGCTGGCCGTGGGCCGGCGCGACTGCTGCTGGCGCCAGCTCGCCTGTTCGGCGCTCGATGCCGATGGACGCGACTACCAGATCCTGTTCACGAGCTGGTCGTCCACCGTCGTGACCGCCGCCGTTCTGGCTGGCATGGCGGTGTCGGTCCTGCCGGAATCGGCACTCAGGCCGGGTATGAAGGTGCTGACCTCGGCCGATGGCTTCCCGCCCCTGCCGCCGGTGCAGATCGGTCTTATGAAGCGTCCGGGCCTTTCGGTTTCCCTGATGAGCGCCATTACCGACCACATTGCCGCCTGTCTGGATAATATTTCCATCGCCTCGGCCTCCTCCGTGCCGGACGATCTGGATGGCGATGTCAGGAGCTTTGCACCACGCCCGCCACGCCACCGCCCCGGCCACCTCATGCCCGGCTGGTGAGCCAGGCCAGCGCCGCCATCATTTCCCCTTGCGCTTTCCGGCGCAGGCGATAAGTCTTGCCTATCATGCTGACCATTCGACAGATGCGCTATTTCGATGCGCTGGCCACGACCCGCCATTTTGGCCGGGCGGCGGAACTCGCCAATGTAACCCAGCCGGCCCTTTCCACGCAGATCATGGAAATGGAGAACCATCTGGGCGTAAAGCTGGTGGAACGCGCCCGCGGCGCGACGCTTCTGACCGCCCGCGGCGAGGAGGTTCTGGCACAGGTCCGCGCCATTCTCGCGCAGATCGATACGCTGGAACAATCCGCACAGCAAAGCCAGGGACTACTGGACGGCAAGGTCCGGATCGGCATCATCCCCACCGTCGCGCCCTATCTCGTGCCGCATCTGGTGCCCTATCTGCGAGGCACCTATCCCGATGTGCAGATCGAATTGCGGGAAGCCGTGACCGATCACCTGATTGCAGATCTTGGCGAAGGGCGGCTCGATGCTGTCGTCGCAGCGCTGCCCATCGAAGCGGCCTTCCTGCGTTCACGCCCGCTCCTGACCGACCGGTTCTTCATGGCGATGGCGGAGAACGACCGCGACGTGATCCTCTCGCCGCTGACGGAGGCCGAGGTCGATCCCGAACGGCTGCTTCTGCTGGAGGAAGGCCATTGCCTGCGCGATCAGGCGCTTGGTGTGTGCGGTGTGGCGGAAAAGCGCAGCCTCGTGAATATCGGCGCGACCTCTATGACCACGCTTTTGCAGATGGTGGCCTATGATATGGGCATGACGTTGATCCCGGAAATGGCGATTCCGACCGAAGCCGCCCGCAACCGGTTGACCATCGTTCCCTTCAGGGACCCCGCCCCTTCGCGACAGATCGCACTGTTCTGGCGGGCAAGCGACGCGCGGCTTTCGGGAATGGGGGCGCTGGCTGAGGCGATCATGGCCTGCGCGCCGAGAGTGGACGCATAATCGCCTGCCTTGCGGGCATCGCCGGAAGAGTGGAACCTGCCCGATGGCCGGAGGGGGCGCTTTCCGCGCCCCATCCATTGTTCAAAGCTTACGCGGCGAGATCCACGACGATACGTCCGTCGATCTTGCCCTCTTCCATGCGGTGGAAGATCGCGTTGATGTTTTCCAGCTTGTCCCAAGAGAAGTGGGCAGCCACCTTGCCCTCACCGGCGAAGGTCAGCGCTTCCTCCAGATCCTGCCGCGTGCCGACGATGGAGCCGCGCACCGTGATGCGCTTCAACACGGTTTCGAACACCGGGATGGAAACGAAGCCCGGCGGCAGGCCGACCAGCGCCATCGTGCCCTTGGAGCGCAGGAAGCCATAGGCCTGTTCCATCGCCTTGGGCGAAACGGCGGTGACGAGCGCGCCATGGGTGCCGCCGGTGGCCTTCTGCACCTGGGCGATGGCATCGGCATCACGACCATTGACGGTGATATCGGCGCCGAGCTTCTTTGCCAATTCCAGCTTGTCGTCGAAGATATCGGCGGCGACGACATGCATGCCCATGGCCTTGGCATATTGCACGGCCATGTGGCCGAGGCCGCCAATACCGGAAATGACCACCCATTCGCCGGGACGCACTTCCGTTTCCTTCAGCCCCTTGTAGACCGTCACCCCGGCGCACAGAACCGGAGCCGCGGGGCCGAATTCGAGATTATCCGGCAGGCGGCCGACGAACTTCGGATCAGCAAGGCCGTATTCCGCAAAGGAACCGTTGACGGAGTAACCGGCGTTCTTCTGGCTCGGGCACAGGGTTTCCCAGCCGGTGCGGCAGGGAATGCAGCAGCCGCAGGCGGTGTAGAGCCAAGGCGTGCCGGCGCGGTCGCCTTCCTTGATGCCGGTGACACCGGCACCGATCTTCGCGACATAGCCCACGCCCTCATGGCCGGGAATGAAGGGCGGATTGGGCTTTACCGGCCAATCGCCGGTGGCGGCGTGCAGGTCGGTGTGGCATACGCCGGTGGCCTTGTAGTTGATGAGAATTTCACCCGGACCCGGATCCGGGATCGGAACTTCCTCGATGGTCAGCGGCTGGCCGAAGGCCCGCACGACAGCGGCTTTCATTGTCTTTGCCATGGGTCGTCTCCCGTTTGTCTTTCCGTTTGGCGGTGCGTTTCGTCGCCATGACGAAACAACCGCGCATAGAAAAACAGGCCGGAACGGCGCATCCAAGGATCTGGATCAAACACACGCAAATTGTGAAGCCGACCTGTATCGGAAACGCGACAGGGCGCCCATAAACATGACTTATTTAGTAAAGTTATTACGTTACGTCTTCGGTTGCAGTTTGCGCAGCACCGTGAAGCGCAGCACGAAGATCGCCGACAGCGACAGGCCGATGAACTTGAACGCTGTCAGCCAGGGCGACAGGTCGAGCATCCAGACCGGCGGCTCCGGCTGGTCGAGCATGCCGAAGAAAACGGCGTTCTCGGCATAGTCGGCCAGCACATAGGTCAGCGGCTGGACCAGAACGATGGCCTTCATCGGGCCGCCGACCGGGTGGTTGAACATCTGCGCACCATTCGAAACGCGCAGGAGCAGCAGAAACAGGAAGACGGCGAGAACGAGCGGGAGATAAAGCTCCGGCCCGGTCAGCATGTTGTGAAACAGGGCGGTGGCATCCGGTTGCCCGGCCAGCGCGCGGAAGAATGCCGCGACGCTTTCACGGGCGTGATCACCGATCGCGAGATCAGGCAACGCCACATTCGGCAGAAGCGCCGAAAGCGGCTGACGAAACCCGACATAGGTCCAGCCGAACAGGGCGGCGGAGGCCGCCCCGGTCAGCAGGATAATGCGATCGACCGGATGCAGCGCCATGGTCAGGCAGCGCCCGGATAGTTCGGGCTTTCGCGGGTGATCGTCACGTCATGGGCGTGGCTTTCGCGCAGGCCGGCACCGGAAATGCGGACGAAGGTCGCGCGTTCCTGGAATTCCGGGATCGTCGCACCGCCGACATAACCCATGGCGGCGCGCAGGCCACCGGCGAGCTGGTGCAGCACGCCGGAAACCGGGCCCTTGTAAGGCACCTGGCCTTCGACGCCTTCGGGAACGAGCTTGAGGGTATCGCGTACTTCCGCCTGGAAGTAGCGATCCGCCGAGCCGCGCGCCATGGCGCCGACCGAGCCCATGCCGCGATAGGCCTTGAAGGAACGGCCCTGATAGAGGAACACCTCGCCCGGGCTTTCGTCCGTACCGGCGAGCAGCGAACCGATCATCACAGCGGAGGCGCCGGCAGCGATCGCCTTGGCCAGATCACCCGAGAACTTGATGCCGCCATCGGCGATGACCGGAATGCCGGCTTCGTTGGCGGCTTCGACGGCCGCCATGATGGCCGCAAGCTGGGGAACGCCGACGCCGGCGACGATGCGCGTGGTGCAGATGGAACCCGGACCAATACCGACCTTGACGGCATCGGCGCCGGCATCGATCAGCGCCTTGGTGCCTTCGGCGGTGGCGACATTGCCGGCGATGATGCGAACGGAGTTCGACATCTTCTTGACGTGGGCGACGGCATCGAGCACGCGCTGCGAATGGCCGTGGGCCGTATCGACCACGAGAATGTCCACGCCGGCGTCGATCAGGCGTTCGGCGCGGTCAATGGCGTCTGCCCCCACCGAAATGGCGGCGGCGGCGCGCAGGCGGCCCTGAATATCCTTCGTCGCATTCGGGTTGAGCTGCGACTTCTCCATGTCCTTGACGGTGACGAGGCCAACGCAATGGCCGTCCGTATCCACCACCAGCAGCTTTTCGATACGATGCTTGTGAAGCAGGCGACGGGCTTCGGTCTGCTCGACGTTCTCCTTGACCGTGACGAGGTTCTCGCGGGTCATGAGTTCGTAGACCTTCTGGTCCGGATCGGAGGCAAAGCGCACGTCACGGTTCGTCAGGATACCCACCAGACGACCGGTCTTGTGACCGCCGGAGCCGCCGTTCTCGACCACCGGAATGCCGGAAATGCCGTGCGCCTTCATCAACGACAGCGCGTCGGACAGCTTGGCATCCGGGCCGATCGTGACCGGGTTCACCACCATGCCGCTTTCGAATTTCTTCACCTGACGCACTTCCTCGGCCTGCTCGGAAGGGGTGAGGTTACGGTGGATGACGCCGATGCCGCCGGCCTGGGCCATGGCAATCGCCAGACGGCTTTCGGTCACAGTATCCATGGCGGACGAGATGATCGGCAGATTGAGGTCGATGTCGCGGGCGATGCGCGTTGCGACGTTCACCTGACCCGGCATGACTTCCGAATGGCCGGGCTGGAGAAGAACATCGTCGAAGGTCAGCGCTTCGGCGCCGGTTGCGGTTTGCAGGATGCGAGCCATGCCAAGTTCCTTCAGTTAAAAGAAGGCCATGCCGGCGGAGGGGGACCGGAGGCTGGTCTTCGGAAATGGGAAGTTGGCGAGGGCTGGTACCACGGTTTTCACGGTATGGGAACAGCCGGACCGGGCAAAAACGCCCTGTCCGGCATAATTTCACAGCTCCGTCACGTTTGGTTCCTCAATTACGGGCGACGCAACGCTGGAAGGCCGGCAGGTGATTGTTGTCAGAGGCCGCACTCAGCCGCTCGAAAACCGTCGCGATATCGGCATGGCCGGTCACGGCGGGTAGAAGCTCCTTCCGGTAGAGATCGCGATTGGCAATCTCGGCCGCAACGCCCATGCGACAGGCCTCGCCAAGCGTCGCCGGCACGGCGGCCTTCATTTCGGCAGAACCGATCTGCCGGTTTTTCGGGACATTCAGGTCATAGGTCTTCATGGCATCGGCGAGCATGGACGCATGCCGGCGCTCGGCTTCGATAATATTGACGAAGGGGCGGACCTCACCGAACTTCGCCATCACGGCATCATAAAAGGCTTCGGCATGGTACTCATCCTCCAGCGCGCGCTGGAGCGCCGCCTCGGCCGGCTTTTCAAGGGCGCCGGCGACAGCGCTCAAAGGCAGCGCCACAGGGACGACCGCAAGGATCAGGGCGGAAATGGTTTTGTTCATGGCGTGTCTCCTGATGGGGCTTACAGGGAGACACTAACATCACATATTATTTTCACTATGTGATTCAGATCAATATTACCAATTTCTAATCCGCATTAACGTCCTGTAATATAATAAATATAACCATTTCACTCAGGTTGCGTGCCCTCTCTTGAGGCACCCTCTCCTCATCGGGAGAGGGTGTAGTCACATCTTTCTTCAGACGTCGAACTGATAGGACTTCGGCACGAAGCGGTAACCGGCCTCGTGCTTTTCCACATAGCCCACCGAGGGGAAGGGCATGTGATAGCCAAGGAAGGCGAGCCGGTCGGTGGCGATCATGTCGAACACCTTCCTGCGTGTTGCGGCAGCGGCGGCCTTGTCCATATCGAAGCGCACTTCCCAGTCCGGCCTTTGCAGCGACAGCACGTAGTGGTTCGCCGTGTCCGCCGTCAGGATCAGTTTTCGGCCTTCGGATTCAAGCCCGTAGATCATGTGGCCCGGTGAGTGGCCGAAGGCGGCCATGGCGCTGATACCGGGCACGACTTCACCGCCATCGGAGAGGAAGGTGAACTTTTCCGCAAATGGCTTTACCTTGGCGAGAACGCCCTGTTGTCCACCCTCGGCCGGCGTGCCGGCACGGGCCGGATCGACCCAGAAGTCATATTCCACCTGACCGGTGACGTAGCGGGCTTTCGGGAAGGTCGGCTGGCCCTTTTCCGTCATGCCGCCGATATGATCGCCATGCATGTGGGTGAGAACGACCACGGTCACGTCATCAGGCGTGTAGCCGGCAGCGGCCAGACCGTCGAGCAAACGCCCGCCGCCCCATTCCCGCCCGGCCTCGCCGAGCCCGGTATCGAACAGGACCACTTCCGATCCGGCCTTCACGAGCACGGGGGCAAAGCTGTTTGCAAAGACATTCGGCGGCAGGAAATTATCGGTCAGCAGCCGGGCGACATCCTCCGGCTTCTGGTTGATGCCGAAGGTTTCGTTCGGCTGACCAGACGGCCGCGCACCATCCTTGATGACCGTGACCTCGAAGGTCCCGACATTGAAGCGGTGAATTTCAGGGGGCAAGGCCGCTTTCGTCATCGTTTCCGTCTTGCTCTCCTGGGCGGTGGCGCGGCTTGCGCCAAACACCGCGGGTGCAGCCAGCGCCGCCGCACCGGCACCGAGCAGCAGGCGTCTGTTGAAAATCACTTCGTTCGACATAATGTCCTCCTTTGCCGTGATCTCCAACATAGGATGGGACTGTGACAAGGAAAGTCGCCTCACGCAGACTTGAAGTCGGCGTGGGAGGAGCTATTTCATGAATGCGTGATTGGCTCGGACCAAATCTCGGTTTACAGACAATCGCAAACGCTATCGCCGCACGTCCGCCAAGGCCCCATGAACCGCATCGTTCCACTCATCCTCGCCGTCGCGCTCTTCATGGAGCAGATGGATTCCACCGTGATCGCCACGGCGCTCCCGGCCATCGCCGCCGATCTCGGCGTTGGTCCGATTACGCTGAAGCTGGCCGTGACCGCCTATCTCGTGGCGCTGGCAATCTTCATTCCGGTCAGCGGCTGGATGGCCGACCGCTTTGGCGCCAAGCGGGTGTTCCGCCTTGCCATCATCGTCTTCATTCTCGGCTCCATCGCCTGCGCCTTTTCAGGCAACCTGCTGCAATTCGTCTTTTCCCGCTTTTTCCAGGGCATGGGCGGCGCCATGATGATGCCGGTCGGCCGTCTCGTTTTGTTGCGAACCACCAAGCGCAGCGATCTGGTGTCGGCCATGGCCCTGCTCACCATTCCAGGCCTCGTCGGCCCATTGACCGGGCCACCCATCGGCGGCTTCATCACCACCTATTTTTCCTGGCACTGGATCTTCCTGATCAACGTGCCCTTCGGTGTCGTCGGTTACATCCTCTCCGGCATCTACCTGCCGGATGTCGAGGCGGATGCACCGCCGCCGCTGGATGTGCGCGGCTTCCTGCTTTCAGCCACCGCCGCCGGCGGTATCATCTTCGGTCTGTCCGTGATGAGCCTGCCGGCGCTTCCCCCCATCATCGGCGTCGTGACCACGCTCATCGGCGCGGGGGCCTGCCTTGCCTATGTCGCGCATGCCCGGCGCACGCCCTCGCCCATCCTGTCCCTGTCGATTTTCTCCAACCGGACGTTTCGCACGGCAATCGTTTCCGGCACCCTGTTTCGGATCGCCAGCGGCGCCATTCCCTTTCTCATGCCGCTGATGCTGCAACTCGGCTTCGGTCTGTCACCGTTCCAATCAGGCATGATCACGTTCGTCGGCGCCATCGGCGCAATCACCACCAAGTTCATCGCCCGGCGCGTGCTGGCCTTCGCCGGCTTCCGCACGGTGTTGATCTGCTCCGCCATCGTCACCACGATCGTTACCGCGGCCAACGGCTTCATGACGCCTGAAACGCCCTATGCGGTGATCTTCTTCTTCCTGCTGATGGCGGGGTTCATGCGCTCGTTCTTCTTCACAGCCACTAATACGCTTTCCTACTCCGACATCGAAGATGCGCAGGCAAGCCAGGCGACATCCATCGCGTCGGTCGCACAGCAGATCAGCCTTGCGCTCGGTGTTGCCACCGCCGCATCCATTCTGGAGATCAGGTCCCTGTTTTCAGGGTCGCATCTGGCACTCGGCGATTTTCATGTCGCCTTCTTCGTGGTTGCCGCGCTTTCGCTGGCCTCGCTGCCGCCGCTTTTCGGCCTGCCGAAAAACGCGGGCGCTTCCGTTTCCGGACACCGGGCAAAAGCAGAGATCGAAGCCTGATGGTCCGGGAAGCCCCGCTCAGGCCTCGTCGTCCTCTTCCACTTCATCGACTGCAGCCGCTGCTTCATCGGCAACGTGCTTCTGGCCCTTGAACCCCTTGGCAAGCAGGAACATTTCCACGGATTCGGCACGCGATGAGCCCGGCTTGATGTGAATGACCTGCCTGAAATTCTGTTTGAGCAGGTTCAGGAGATCACGCTCCGTACCGCCCTGGAAGGTCTTGGCGAGGAAGTGACCGCCTTCGGCCAGAACCGAAACGGCGAAATGGGCGGCAACCTCGCACAGGTGCATGGTGCGCAGGTGGTCGGTCTTCTGGTGGCCGGTGGTGGGAGCGGCCATATCCGAAATCACCAGATCCGGCGTGCCACGCAGAGCGTCCATAATGGCGCGCGGAGCATTGTCATCCAGAAAGTCCATCTGCAGGAGGGTCACGCCCGGAATGGGCGCAACTTCGAGAAAGTCGATACCGACGACGCGAATATCCTCTTCCGTCGAATTCGTGACCTTGGCGGCGATCTGCGACCAGCTTCCGGGTGCGGCCCCCAGATCGATGATGCGGCGCGCGCCCTTCAGGATGCCGTGCTTCTCATCGATTTCCAGCAGCTTGAACGCGGCGCGGGCGCGGTAACCCTCAAGCTTCGCGCGCTGCACATAGGGATCGTTGATGTGGCGTTCGATCCAGCGTCGCGACGACGCCTTCAGCTTGCCCTTCTTGACCTTCTGGCCGATCTTGCGGCCGGTGCGATTGCTGCCGCTCGGTGTCTTGACCATGGCTTCACCCGTCTTTCTGCGTGTGTTTGCCGCGCCCGGACCGGCGCGGCCTCTGGCCCATGCGCCGCCAGACGCCGTCTTCCATCATCATGTCCGTCAAAAGCCCTTCGCGCAGGCCGCGATCGGCAACGCGCATGCGCTTCGACGGCCAGCGGCGGCGAATGGCCTCCAGAATGGCGCATCCCGCCAGAACCAGATCGGCGCGATCAGGCCCGATGCAGGGATTGGCGGCCCGGCCGTCGAAATCCCAGGACAGGAGCTTGGCCTGCATGGCCGAGACTTCCGCATCCGAAAGCCACAATCCATCCACCCGCCGGCGATCATAACGCGGCAGACCGAGATGGACGCCAGCAAGCGTCGTGACCGTGCCCGACGTGCCGATCAGGTGGAAGTCATCGGGAATGCCGCCGTTTTCCGCGCCCGGCACCGGCGGGCAATCGAAGCGCGCCAGCATGCCATCCACTTCCGACACCATGGCATCGAACACGGTCGGCGTCACGTCGCGGCCACCGTGGCGCTCAGACAGCGTAACGACGCCGACGGGCAGCGAGGTCCAGTGGGTGATGTGATTGGCAAGACGCCCACCCGCCCGGTGGCGACCGAGGCGAATCATGGCAATTTCCGAGGACCCGCCGCCGATATCGAACAGGACGACCGAGCGGGCTTCCGCCTCCACCAGCGACGAGCAGCCCGAAACCGCCAGCCGTGCCTCCGTCTCGCGGTCGATGATCTCGAGATCGAGCCCGGTTTCTTCCGTCACGCGCGCCAGGAATTCCTCGCCATTCGCAGCCGCGCGGCAGGCTTCCGTCGCAATCAGCCGCATGCGGCGAATGCGGCGGGCCTGTAGCTTGGCGGCGCAGACACGCAAGGCCTCGACAGCCCGGTCCATCGCATCCACCGAGAGACGACCACTGCCGCCCAGGCCTTCGCCAAGCCGCACGATGCGCGAGAAGGCATCGATAACGCGGAACTGGCCGGGACGTGTGGGCTGCGCCACCAGAAGGCGGCAATTATTGGTGCCGAGATCAAGCGCGGCGTAAAGATCGTTATGACCGGCAGACGCAGTTGCAGGGGCAGCGCCCCCCTCCCTTTGCGGCGCACGGCGCGGCTCGGCGTGGCGCTGTGTGTTCACACGCTCGCCGCCCTCCGCCGTACGGTTTTCCGCATGGGTGACCGCACCCGCAGAACGGTTGCCACCCGCGCCGAGCGGCCTGCCCTGAGGACCCCGTTTCTGGTGATGGTTGCGATGCTTGTGGCGAGCCTTGCCGCTCTGCGGCGCTGGATTTGCGCCCGTCCGGCTGCCCGAGGGCTCAATTGCAGCCCCCTGTCCCTGCACCACAGCAGGTGCGTTCTGGCCCGCAGATTTCGACCGGCGGCGACGCTTTCGCTTCTTGTGAGACAATTCGCCCGCGCCCGCCAAAACGGGGTGCGCAGGCGGACCGGCGGTCGAATCCGGTCCGGCATCGACAGGCTTGGCTGCGCCGCGGTTGCCACCGCCACGTCTACCCTTGCGGCGCCGAGGGGATTTCACCTCCGAGCGCCCAACCGCCGACACCCCGTCTTCGGACGGCCGATGGCCGTTTTCGGGGTCTTTCACGTCAATGTCCTATACGCCGCGCAAGGCCTTGAAGGCGTGCTGCTGGCATTAAATGCTACGTTGCCCTGAACATACCAGTGGCCGCGCTATTCTCCAAACTGTTTTTGGGACCGCCGCCGCGACCTCAATCTGTGCATTTTTTTCGAAAACCCAATTGCATTCGCCGGTGATTTGTTTATAAGCCCGCTCATCGGACGGCAACGCCCGCCCCTGCTGGGGAATAGTTCAATGGTAGAACGACGGACTCTGACTCCGTTAATCTTGGTTCGAATCCAGGTTCCCCAGCCAATTCTCCCTTAAAGCACTTAATTCCTTGATTTTCCAGTCGTGCCGGATATCGTTTTGGCATCATTGGCGACCTGATGCCCAGAGGTGATGCCCACGCGAAACAGACGCGATGGACATCTCGGGGACAAGACAGGGCATTCGTGTTGATTGCCACTGAGAACTGACCCGGCGTTTCCACCGAGAATTGACCCGCGTGTTAGGTATGTTTCGGGTCTGCGGTCGTGGTCAAGTTCCTC
>NZ_JACIDU010000010.1 GCF_014196535.1 Allorhizobium borbori | reverse complement strand
CTCAACCGCATACCTCAAGCTCAAACACCGTGAGTGGAACACATACTGCTCACAGTTCTCACAATGGGAACACAACACTACTCTCGATGTCTGAGACGGTGACACGATGAAATGAAGGCGCCGGCCTTGTCCGGCGCCCTTCCTTTGGGTTAGAGCGGCAACGCCCGGTGAGTTTGCCCGGCAATGAGGAATAAAGACTATGAAAACCTATGTCCTGACCGTAACCTGCAAGTCCGCGCGCGGCATCGTCGCCGCCATTTCCGGGTATCTGGCAGGCCGAGGTTGCAATATCGCCGACAGCTCGCAGTTCGACGACTTCGAAACCGGCAAATTCTTCATGCGCGTCTCCTTCCGCTCGGAAGAGGGTATTCCGCAGCAGGACCTTTACGACGGCTTCGCTCCGGTGGCCGCGCCCTTCGGCATGACCTACCAGATCTACGATGCCGACAAGCCCATGAAGGTTCTCCTCATGGTGTCGCGCTTCGGCCATTGCCTGAACGACCTGCTCTATCGCTGGCGGATCGGCGCGCTGCCGATCGACATCGTCGGCGTCGTTTCCAACCACTTCGATTACCAGAAGGTCGTCGTGAACCACGACATTCCCTTCCACCACATCAAGGTGACCAAGGAAAACAAGCCGCAGGCCGAGGCGCAGATTCTCGATCTCGTCGAGCAATCCGGCACCGACCTTATCGTGCTGGCTCGCTACATGCAGATTCTCTCGGACAATCTCTGCCAGAAGATGTCGGGCCGCATCATCAATATCCACCATTCCTTCCTGCCGAGCTTCAAGGGCGCCAACCCCTACAAGCAGGCCTACGAGCGCGGCGTGAAGCTGATCGGGGCCACGGCCCATTACGTGACCGCCGATCTTGATGAAGGCCCGATCATAGAACAGGATACGGTGCGCGTGACGCATGCCCAGTCACCGGACGATTATGTCTCGCTCGGTCGCGACGTGGAAAATCTGGTGCTGGCACGGGCCATCCACGCCCATATCCACCACCGCACCTTCATCAACGGCAACCGCACGGTCGTCTTCCCGGCCAGCCCGGGCTCCTACGCATCCGAGCGGATGGGGTGATGAGGGTTCGGGCCGAACGGCCCGAATAACAGGCAAAGGGCCGGGAGAGGAAGGGTTATCATCCTCACCCGGCACCACAATCCCGCCCCTCAGCGGGCAAACAGCATATCGCCCTTGCGGACCTTGAGCTTCGGCGCCGTCTTCCGGCACACGGCCACCGTCTGATCGACAAGGACGCCGACCATCGCCTGCTTGCCCTTGGGATTGCAGTAGAATTCGGCCACGCCATCGGCCATGCAATGATCGATCAGTTCCGCCCCGTTGGACAGTTTGCGCACGATAACGTCGGGCGACGTTTTCCAGTCCGGCGCCTGGAGCGCCAGAAGGGCATGGCACTCGGCCATGGTGCTGATCGGCTTTTCGTAGAACTTGAGATTTTCCGCGGCGGCCATTTCCGGCACGAGGCCGGAAACGAGAGCGGCGAGAACGGCAAGGCGCATGGCTTTCCCCCGAAACGAAATGCGATCCTGCCAGCATAATCCGGCGGGGGGAACGGCCAACGTCGAAGACTGGGGGAATGTCCGGCCCGGTTCAGAAAGCGGTAAACGTCATCGTCGTCAGCGTGCGGACGATGCCGGGAATGCTGGCGATCTTCTCGTTGATGAACTTGCCGGCATCCTGATCGGCCGTCAGGTAGATCTTCATCAGGAGATCGTACTCGCCGCTTGTCGAATACAGCTCGGAGACGACTTCGGCCTTGTAGAGCGCATCGGCAACCTCGTAAGTCCGGCCGGGGGCGCATTGAAGCTGAATGAAGATCGGTTTCATGAATGGGGTCCTGTTGCTTGCGAAGCGGCGGCCAGGCCGCCGGTCTGAGATGAAATTACGCCGTCAGGGCCGGGTGCGGCAAGCCTGCGCCCGCCTGTTTCACCACCCATTGCCGGAAAGCGGCCAGGGGCGGGTAGTCCGCGCGCTCGCTGGTGAAGGCGAGATAGTAGCTGCCGGCATTTTCCATGATTGCTCCGGCGGGCACCAGCGTCCCGCGTTGCAACTCGCTCTCGATGAGGATGGTGGGAATGAGCGCCGCGCCCAGTCCGCTGGCGGCGGCCTCCGCCATGGTCGAGAACTGGTCGAACAGCATGCCGTGCACGCTCTCGAAGGGAACACCGTTCGCCGTCAGCCAGTTTTCCCAGGCATCGGGCCGCGTCGTCATGTGAAGGAGCGGTGCCGCAAGCAGGGCCGTCGGCTCGCCAAGCCCATGCCTTTCGCGAAAGGCCGGACTGCATACCGGCATCACCTTTTCCTTCATCAGGAAGGTGAGTTCCGCCCCTGGCCAGTGCGGCATGCCGAAATGGATGGCGGCATCGATCGTTTCCAGCCGGAAATCGAAGGGTTGCAGGCGTGTGGTGAGATTGACCGTGACGCCCGGATTATCCGCCAGAAACGAGGCAAGCCGCGGCGCAAGCCAGCGCGTGCCGAAGGTGGGCAGGATGGCGAGATTGAGCGAACCACCCTTGGGATTGGCGCGAAGGTTGAGTGAGGCCGAGGAGATGCGCTTCAGCGCCTCGCGGATTTCCCGCACATAGCTTTCGCCGGCAAGCGTCAGCCGGATGGTCTGGCGTTCCCGCAGAAAGAGATCGGCGCCAATCTGCTCCTCCAGCAGTCGAATCTGGCGGCTGACGGCGCTCTGGGTCAGTTGCAATTCCCTGGCTGCCGCCGTGACGGAGCCGGTGCGGGCCGCGGCCTCGAAAGCCGAGAGCAACGAAAGGGACGGCAGGAAACGACGGGCGGGCAGCATGGTCATTCTCTCCGGGAATGAACTCTTGAACATTGAGCGATATTCACGCGCGCGAAGGCGCTGTAAAGAGGAAAACCGTCATGCGCACGGAATGATGTCTTCCCTCCCCCTTTCCCGTGCCACCATTCGGATCGAGCCGCCATGTTGAACAATCCGCTGACCCACGGCCTGTGGGAACAGACCGCACCCGAAGCTCCCGTAACGCCCGCGCTGGACAAGGCGGTAATCGCCGATGTCGTCATCGTCGGCGCAGGCTATACCGGCCTTTCCGCGGCGCTGCATCTGGCCGAAGCCGGCAAGAAGGTCGTCGTGGTCGAGGCGGTGGAAGTGGGCTATGGCGGCGCTGGCCGCAATGTCGGCCTCATCAATGGCGGCATGTGGACCATGCCGCAGGAGTTGCCGGACGTGCTCGGCCCGATCTACGGCGAGCGCCTGCTGAACCTCCTGGGCGATGCACCGCTTTACGTACGGACGCTGATCCAGAAGCACGGCATCGAATGCGAACTCGAAACCAACGGCACGCTGCATCTGGCCGTCGGCGAAAGCGGCCTGAAGGAAATCGAGGAACGCCAGCGGCAATGGTCGGCGCGCGGCGCCCCGGTAAAGGTGCTTTCGGCCGAAGAAACGGCAAAGCGCGTCGGCTCCACCGCTTATGCAGGTTCGCTGCATGATCCGCGTGCCGGCACGCTGCAGCCGCTGGCCTATGCCCGCGGTCTTGCCAGGATCGCCATCGCCGCCGGTGTTTCGATCCACACGAAAAGTGCAGCGACCGGCCTTGCCTATGAAGGTGGCCGCTGGACGGTGAAGACTGATCGCGGTTCTGTAACCGCCCCCTGGCTGGTATTTTCCACCGACGCCTATTCCACCGGCCCGTTCGAGAAAATCCGCAAGGAACAGGTCTACCTGCCCTATTTCAACTTCGCCACGAAGCCGCTGACGCCTTCCCAGCTTGAAACCGTGCTGCCGGGCCGCGAAGGCTGCTGGGATACGGTGGAGGTACTTTCGTCCTTCCGCATGGACAAGGCCGGCCGTCTGGTGTTCGGTTCGGTGGGCGCTCTGCGCAATACCGGCCATGCCGTGCACCGCGAATGGTCGAAGCGTTCGGTGAAGAAGCTCTTTCCGCAGATCGGCGATGTCGAGTTCGAAGCAGAATGGTTCGGCTGGATCGGCATGTCCGACGACGCGCTTCCCCGCTTCCACAAGTTCGGCCCGAAGGCTGTCGGTTTCTCCGCCTATAATGGCCGCGGCATCGCGCCGGGCACGATTTTCGGCAAGACGCTGGCCGAACACGTTCTCGGCCAGATTGCTGAAGCCGACCTTCCCCTGCCGCTGACGGATGTGCGCCTGCCCGCCTTCCGCCCGCTGAAGGAGGCCTATTACGAAGCCGGTGCGCAGATCGCGCATTTCGCCGGCGCACGCTTCTGATGGACGCGGGCCGTTGCCCGCCCTATCTAACACCCACGTCCATTGACCAAAGACAAGAACTCCGGAAGGAAGACCATGACGCTCACGACCTATGACCTTGCCGCCGAAGCCGGCGCGATTCTCAGCCGTCTCGGTGTGCCCGCCGCCATCTGGAAGGAAGGCACGCTTGCCGTCCGCTCGCCCGTCACCGGCGAAGCGCTCGGCTCCGCTCAGGAAGTCGGCCCGGCCGAGGCCACCAAGGCCATCGATGCCGCCCACAAGGCGTTTCTGGAATGGCGTCTCGTGCCCGCCCCCAAGCGTGGCGAACTGATCCGCCTTCTGGGTGAGGAACTGCGCGCGGCCAAGTCTGAACTCGGCCGTCTCGTTTCCATCGAAGCCGGCAAGATCACCTCCGAAGGCCTCGGCGAAGTGCAGGAAATGATCGACATCTGCGATTTCGCCGTCGGTCTCTCCCGCCAGCTTTACGGCCTGACCATCGCAACCGAGCGCGCCGACCACCGCATGATGGAAACCTGGCATCCGCTCGGCGTCGTCGGCATCATTTCCGCCTTCAACTTCCCCGTGGCCGTGTGGTCGTGGAACGCCGCCCTCGCGCTCGTCGCAGGCAATTCCATCGTCTGGAAGCCCTCTGAAAAGACGCCGCTGACGGCGATTGCCAGCCACGCCATTTTCGAAAAGGCGCTGAAGCGCTACGTCGAGGCCGGCTACACCGCCCCCGACGGCCTGTCGACGCTCCTGATTGGCGGCGCTGCCGTCGGTGAAGCGCTGGTCGACCATCCGAAGGTGCCGCTGGTTTCGGCCACCGGTTCCACCCGCATGGGCCGCGCCGTCGGTCCGAAGCTCGCCGGCCGTTTCGCCCGCGCCATTCTGGAACTCGGCGGCAACAACGCCGCCATCGTCACGCCTTCTGCCAATCTCGATCTTACGCTGCGTGGCGTTGCCTTCGCTGCCATGGGCACCGCCGGTCAGCGCTGCACCTCGCTGCGCCGCCTCTTCGTGCATGAAAGCGTTTACGACACGCTCGTGCCGCGCCTGAAGAAGGCCTACGGTTCGGTTCCGGTCGGCAATCCGCTGGAAGCCGGCACGCTGGTCGGCCCGCTGATCGACGAAGCCGCCTTCAACGGCATGCAGAAGGCGCTGGAAGAGGCCAAGGCCGCCGGCGGCAGTGTCTCGGGCGGCGAACGCCTGCTGGCCAACGAAGCCGCCAACGCCTTCTACGTGCGCCCGGCCATCGTCGAGATGCCTGAACAGGTGGGCCCGGTGGTCGAGGAAACCTTCGCGCCGATCCTCTACGTCATCAAGTATTCGAACTTCGATGACGCTCTGGAACTCAACAACGCCGTGCCGCAGGGCCTGTCGTCCTCCATCTTCACCAACGACGTGCGCGAGGCGGAAGCCTTCACCTCGGCCCGCGGTTCGGATTGCGGCATTGCCAACGTCAATATCGGCCCCTCGGGCGCTGAAATCGGCGGCGCTTTCGGTGGCGAGAAGGAAACCGGCGGCGGCCGTGAATCGGGTTCGGATGCGTGGAAGGCCTATATGCGCCGCGCCACCAACACCATCAACTATGGCTCCTCGCTGCCGCTGGCGCAGGGCGTCAAGTTCGACGTCGAATAAGGAGCGGAAACCATGTCCGTCATCGAAACCATCGGGGCGGACTTCCGCCCCGCCGAGCGTGTAACCTCGATTGCCGTTTCGGAAATAGTACGCATCACCGCCCGCGCGCAGGGCATGAAGAAGGAAGGGCTCGACGTCATCATTCTCGGCGCCGGCGAGCCTGACTTCGACACGCCCGACAACATCAAGGAAGGTGCCTGGGCCGCCATCAAGGCGGGCCAGACCAAATATACCGCGCTGGATGGTACGGTGGAACTGAAGAAGGCCATTGCCGCCAAGTTCAAGCGCGACAACGGGCTGGATTATGCGCTTGACGAAATCACGGTTTCGACCGGAGCCAAGCAGGTCATCTTCAACGCCATCATGGCGACGGTGAACCCCGGCGACGAAGTTATCATTCCCACCCCCTACTGGACCTCCTATTCGGATATCGTCCAGATCGCCGGCGGCGTGCCGGTGCTGGTGCCCTGCCTCGAAGCGAACGGCTTCCGCCTGACGCCGGAAGACCTTGAGGCCGCCATCACGCCGAAGACCCGCTGGCTGATGCTGAACTCGCCGTCGAACCCGACGGGCGCTGCCTATACCGCCGGCCACTATCGCCCGATCCTCGACGTGCTGCTCAGGCATCCCCATGTCTGGCTGATGGTCGACGACATGTATGAGCACATCCTCTATGACGGGCTTGAATTCGTGACCCCGGCCCAGCTTGAGCCGCGCCTGAAGGACCGGACGCTGACCATGAACGGCGTTTCCAAGGCCTATGCCATGACCGGCTGGCGCATCGGCTATGCCGGCGGCCCGAAGGCGCTCATCAAGGCCATGGCCGTGGTGCAGGGACAGGCCACGTCCTGCCCGTCTTCCGTCGGCCAGGCGGCTGCGGTTGAAGCGCTGAACGGCCCGCAGGACATCGTTCTGGAGCGCTGCAAATCCTTCGAGAAGCGCCGCGATCTCGTGGTCGAGGGCCTCAACGCCATTCCCGGCATCGTCTGCCCGAAACCCGAAGGCGCCTTCTACACCTTCGCCTCCTGCGCCGGCCTGATCGGCAAGAAGACGCCGGATGGCAAGGTGATCGAGACCGACCGCGATTTCGCCAGCTATCTGCTGGAAAGCGTCCATGTCGCCCTCGTGCCGGGCGCTGCCTTCGGCCTTTCGCCCTATTTCCGCATTTCCTACGCCACCTCGGAAGCGGAACTGAAGGAAGCGCTGGCGCGCATGGCCAAGGCCTGCGCGGCGCTGGTTTGAGGCAATTGGAAGCCGGGGCGAAAACCCCGGCTTTTTGATCTTTCGCATTTTGTCCTGACATGAAAACGGCCTAGACTCGCTTGCGAGAGGGAGAGCCGTGCCATGACCGACAGCCAGACCGGAACGATTGCCTTCATCGAAGGGCAGATGGCGCAGGGCGACCGCAAGCGGGTGGAAACACACATTTCCATCGTGCTGCTTTCCGGCGAAAGGGTGTTCAAACTGAAGAAAGCGGTAAAGCTGCCCTATGCCGATTTTTCCACGCCGGAACTGCGCCTTGCGGCCTGCGAAAACGAGGTGATGCTGAACCGCCGCACAGCACCTGATCTCTATCTCGGCACACGGCGCATTACCCGCAGCGAAGACGGCGGCCTCGAGTTCGACGGTCCGGGCGCGCTGGTGGATGCGGTGGTGGAAATGCACCGCTTCGACGAGGCCGAATTGTTCGACCGGCTGGCCGAACGCCATGCGCTCGACACCGCGCTGATGGAAGAGACGGCAATCGCCATTGCCGGCTTTCACGAGAAGGCGCAAGTGCTGCACAGCGGCGGCGGAGCCGCCAATATCCAGGGCGTGCTCGACATCAACCGCGCCGGCTTCGCCACTTCGCACGGCTTTGCGGCGGACGAGGTCGCCAGGCTCGATGCGGCGCTGCGCAAGGCGCTTGCCCGCCACGCCGCCCTGCTCGATGCCCGCGAACGTGCCGGCAGGCTGAAGCTCTGCCATGGCGATCTTCACCTGCGCAACATCTACCGCACGGCGGATGGCCCGCGCCTGTTCGACTGCATCGAGTTCAACGACCAGATCGCCTCCATCGACGTTCTCTACGACCTCGCCTATCTGCTGATGGACCTCTGGCATCGCGGCCTGCCAGACCTCGCCAATGCCACCGTCAACCGCTATCTCGACCGCAGCGCTGACGACGGGGGCTTTCGCCTTCTGCCGCTCATGATGGCGATCCGCGCCGAGGTGCGCGCCCATGTGATTGCCACGCAGGCCGAACACGCGGACCGTGGCGCGACGGCGCTGATGGCGAGTGCGCGGGAATATTTTAAGCTGGCTAACGATCTTCTGACCGACACAAAACCGCGCCTGATCGCCATAGGCGGCCTCTCCGGCTCCGGCAAATCGACGCTCGCCATGGCGCTGGCCCCGACATTCGGCACGCCGCCCGGCGCGCGGCTTCTGGAAAGCGACCGGCTGCGCAAGGCGCTGTTTCGCGCCGGTCCCTGCGAACGGCTGCCGCTGGAAGCCTACAGGCCCGAGGTTTCGGAGCTGGTCTATGGCGAATTGGCCGACCGCGCCCGCACCATTCTCGAGGGCGGCGGGGTGGCGGTGGTTGATGCCGTGTTCGACCGGGCCGAGGACCGCACGGCGATGGAAGCCATGGCGGCGGATCTCGGCGTATCCTTCACCGGCTTCTGGCTGAAAGCGCCGGCGGATGTGCTGAAAGCCCGCATTCTGGCGCGCGGCCAGGGCGATTCCGATGCGACGCCCGACGTTCTCGACAGGCAGCTTTGCCGCGATCCGGGCCCTGTGAACTGGACACGGCTGAACGCCGCCAGTTCCCTTCAGGAATTGACGGCGCAGGTGACGGAACGAATGGAAGCCGTTTAGTAGCTGGCCAGCATGTAAACGTAGGTGCTGAGCACACCGGCAAGTGCGAAACCGCACACGGTGCGCGTCTTGTTGTTGGCAACGACGCCCAGAATCTGGCTGAAATTCATGGTGGAACCTCCTCTTCTCCCGTGGCACAGAATACAGACACGCCGGGAAAACGGAATTCGACTGAAGCATAAGACCGGTGTGCAGGGGAAAACCGCAATGCACAACCTTCTGACCGACATCGAAGGCGTCGCCGTTGGCCATGCCACCGACCTGAAACTCGGCTCCGGCGTGACGGTGATCGTGTTCGATGAACCCGCCATTGCCTCGGGTTCCGTGCTGGGCGGCGCACCGGGCGGGCGCGATACGGCCCTGCTCGACCCCGCCATGACCGTGCAGGTGGCCGATGCCTTCGTGCTCTCCGGCGGTTCGGCCTTCGGGCTGGATGCGGCGGGCGGCGTGCAGGCGGGTCTGCGCGCCATCGGCCGGGGCCTGCCGGTCGGCACGACCCGCGTGCCCATCGTGCCGCAGGCAATCCTGATGGATCTGCTGAACGGCGGCGACAAGGACTGGGGTCTGCACTCGCCCTATCGCGACATGGGCTATGAGGCCTTCCGCGCGGCGGGCAAGGCCCCCTTCGCACTGGGCAGCGTCGGTGCCGGAACCGGCGCGACGACCGCGACCTTCAAGGGCGGGCTGGGTTCGGCAAGCGCTGCCGCTTCCGGTGGCGCGAAGATCGCCGCCATCGTTGCGGTGAATGCGCTGGGCTCGGCAACGGTGGGTGACGGTCCGCATTTCTGGTCCGCCCCTTTCGAGCAGGAAAAGGAATTCGGCGGGCTCGGCCAGCCCCAACGGCTTTCACCGGACCATTATGCCATGCGGCTGAAGGGCGTGAACTTGAAGGCCACCACCATCGGCGCCATCGTGACCGATGCCGTGCTGACCAAGGCCGAAGCGCACCGGCTGTCCATCATGGCCCATGACGGACTGGCCCGCGCCCTGCTGCCCGCGCACCTGCCCGCCGATGGTGACACGATCTTTGCCGCAGCCACCGGCAAGGTGCCACTTGCCCAGCCCGCCGCCTTCATGGAACTTTGCCATCTCGCGACAATGGTGATGGCGCGGGCCGTGGCGCGCGGCGTGTTCGAGGCAACGGCTCTGCCGGTGGCGGGCGCGCAAAAGGCCTGGCGCGACCGGTTCGGACAGGAGGGCGGCTAACCCGCCGCTACACCTCGTCGGCAAACCAGCCGAGCCTCCGGACCAGCCATTTTTCCACCTCAAGCACGGCGAGCATGGCGACGCCAACCGCGACGGTGACGACGCCATCCGTGAAGGAAACCGGGGCACTGCCGAAGAGATCGTTCATGAAGGGCAGGTAGGTGAAGCCGAACTGCGCGACCACCAGCCCCCCGACGGCCAGAAGCACGGCGCGCGTGCCCTTGAGGCCGGTCAGCGTGAACGATGTCATGTGCAGGTAACGGACGTTGAACAGGTAGAAGATTTCCATGGCGGCGATGGCGTTGACGACGAGCGTGCGCGCCACCGCCTCGCTGTCGCCATTGCCGAGCGCGTAGAAATAGACGCCGAAGACGCCGAGCATGAATAGGAACGACACGAAGACGATGCGCCAGAGCAGGAAGGGCGTGACGAGCGAGGCATCGCGCCGGCGCGGGCGACGCGCCATGACGCCCGGTTCCGGCGGCTCGAAGGCCAGCACCAGCCCGAGCGTGACGGTGATGATCATGTTGACCCAGAGGATCTGCACCGGCGTCATCGGCAGGGCAAGGCCGAAGAGGATGGCGAAGACCACCGCCAGGAACTCGCCGCCATTGGTGGGCAACGTCCAGCCGATGACCTTGCGGATATTGTCATAGACCGTGCGACCCTCATGCACGGCGGCGACGATGGAGGCGAAATTATCGTCCACCAGCACCATTTCCGCCGCTTGCTTGGCAGCTTCCGTGCCCTTGCGGCCCATGGCGATGCCGACATCCGCCTGCTTGAGCGAAGGCGCGTCGTTGACGCCATCGCCGGTCATGGCGACGACCAGCCCGTTGGCCTGAAGGGCGCGCACGATGCGCAGCTTGTGTTCCGGGCTGGTGCGGGCAAAGACGCTGGTTTTGAGCGCGACTGCCTCCAGTTCCGCATCGGACAACCCGTCGACCTCGACGCCGGTGACCACCACCGGGTTTTCGGCGATGCCGAGCATGCGGGCAATCGCCGCCGCCGTGGCACCGTGATCGCCGGTAATCATCTTGACGGCGATGCCCGCCGAACAGCATTCGGCCACCGCCTTCATCGCCTCCGGACGCGGCGGATCGATGAAGCCGGCGACGCCGAGGAAAACGAGGCCATGCGCCAGCATGTCCATCGACAGGCTATCCGTTTCAGGCGGCAGCACAAGTTCGGCAAAACCCAGCACGCGCTCGCCGCTTTCGGCCGCTTCCTCGATGCGTTCGTCCCAATAGACCGGATCGACCGGGGCATCACCCGCTGCGGTTTTCTGGCGATCGCACATGGCCAGAAGACGTTCCGGCGCCCCCTTGAGAAAGACAATTCGCCCGCCATCGGGGCCGGCATGAAGCGTTGCCATGAAACGGTGGGCGGCATCGAAGGGAATGTCAGCGTGGCGCGGCCAGTTTTCCCGGCTCCCGGCCGGGTCAAGCCCGGCCTTCAGCGCCAGCGTGACCAGCGCGCCTTCCATGGGATCGCCGAAAACGGCGTAATGGCCATCGTCCTCCCGCTTCAGATGGGCATCGCCGCAGAGCAGACCGGCGAGAACGAGGCGGTCGCGCACCGGGTCTTCCGGCCCCTCGACCTTGCCCGACGGCGCATAGCCAGCGCCGGAGACGCTGGCCATCGCCGTGGCCGTGGCGATGCGGCCCACGGTCATTTCGTTTTTCGTCAGCGTGCCGGTCTTGTCCGAGCAGATGACCGAGGTGGAGCCCAGCGTTTCCACCGCCGGCAGACGGCGCACCACGGCATTGCGCGCCGCCATGCGGCGCACGCCGATGGCGAGCGTGATGGTGATAACGGCGGGAAGGCCCTCCGGCACCACACCGACGGCCAGCGCCACGACCACCATGAGCGCATCGACCCAGTGATAATCGCGGATGAAATGCGCGAAAAAGAACAGTGCCACCGCCGCCGACAGCGCGAACCAGGTAATGAGCCGCCCGAAGCGATCGATCTGCATGAGAAGCGGCGTGGTGAGTTGCTGCACCGTGCCGATAAGGGCGGAAATGCGCCCGATTTCGGTGCGGGCGCCGGTTTCCACCACAACGCCGGTGCCCTGCCCCGCCGCCAGTATGGTGCCCGAAAAAAGCATGGAGGCGCGCTCGGCGACGGGGGCTTCCGGCGCGACCGTGCCGGTGTGCTTTTCGGCGGGCACGGATTCGCCCGTCAGGATCGCCTCGTCGGCCAGAAGGCTTGAGGCGCGCACCAGCCGGAGGTCGGCGGGCACCTTGTCGCCCGCCTCGACCACCACCAGATCGCCCGGCACCACATGGCGGGCATCAATGATCTGGCGTTCGCCATCGCGCACCACATGGGCTTGCGGGGAAATCATGTCGCGGATGGCGTCCAGCGCCTTTTCCGCCTTGCCCTCCTGCACGAAACCGACGACGGCATTCACCACCACCACGCCGAGAATGACGACGGCATCCACCACATGACCCAGCACGGCGGAAGCGACGGAGGCGGAAATCAGGAAATAGATCAGCGTATTGTTGAACTGCGACAAAAAGCGCGTCAACGGATGCGGGCGCGGTGGTTCCGGCAGGCGATTTTCACCGTGGGTTGCAAGCCGTTCCTGCACCGAGCGGGTCGTGAGCCCCGCTTCGCCGGTTTCCAGATGCGAGAAAACCGCCTCGCGGCTCAACGCATGCCAGGCTTGTCGATCCACTGTCGTTTCAGGGGTTTCCCGTGGCGAAACGACATTGTGATTCATGAAATGGCCTGCCTTGCTGTCCGAAACCGTAACCTTGTCGTGTAATGTAACAAACAATGACATCAGGGTGGATGACATGAATGTGATCTTGCCCTATGCCAAGTCTCCGGGAGGACGACATATGGACGGAAAACTGCTGCTCACTTTCAACACGGGCTCTTCCACGGTGAAGGTCGGCCTGTTCGAATACGGTTCGGGCCACCTGCGGCGGATCGGCAAGGGCATGCTGGATTTCAACAATCGTCCGCTGACCTTCCACCTGACCGAGGGGCCGCATATCTTCGATGTGCCGCTGAAGGCGGAAAGCAGCGAAGTGATGACCGAGGTTCTCGAGGAAACCTTCGAGTGGCTGGGTGAGCACTTCGACCTTTCCTCCATCGGCGCGGTGGCGCACCGCGTCGTGCATGGTGGCCGCGACTTTAACGGACCGGTGCGGATCGATGAAGCCAGCCTTGCCGAGATCGAGGCGCTGACCGTGCTGGCGCCGCTGCACCAGCCGCAGATCGTGCGTCTCATCAACGCCATTCGCGAACTGAAGCCGCACCTGCCGCAGACGGCCTCCTTCGACACCGCCTTCCACCGCACCATGAGCGAAACGACGCAGCGCTTCGCCCTGCCGCGCGGCATGTTCGATGAAGGCATACGGCGCTACGGTTTCCACGGCCTCTCCTACAAGTTCATCACCGCCGAACTGGCGCGGCGCGATCCCGAGCTGGCGAAGGGCCGCGTCATCACCGCCCATCTCGGCTCCGGCGCCAGCCTCTGCGCCATGGAAGACGGCAAGAGCCGCGACACTTCCATGAGCTTCACCACGCTGGACGGCATTCCCATGGCGACGCGTTGCGGTGCCATCGATCCCGGCGTGCTGCTGCACCTCCTGACCGAGCGTAGCATGAGCCGGCCAGCGGTGGAGGACCTGCTCTATCGCCGCTCCGGCCTGCTCGGCGTATCCGGCATCAGCGCCGATACCCGCGCCCTGATCGCCTCCGACGCGAAGGAGGCGAAGGAGGCGCTCGATCTCTTCACCTTCCGCATTGCCGGCGAAGTGGCCCGCCAGACCGCATCGCTCGGCGGGCTCGACGGCCTCGTCTTTACCGCCGGTATCGGCGAGAACCAGCCGATCATTCGTGCTGCAGTGATGAACCGCCTCGGCTTCCTTGGTGTTCGCATCGACCCCGAGGCCAATGCCCGCAACGAAGGCGTGATTTCGGCACCAGACAGTGCGGTCAAGGTGATGGTCATCCGCACGGACGAGGAACAGGTGATCGCCGAGGAAGCCCTCTCGCTGCTCGGCACCGCCTGACGCCTCAGCCTTTCCTTCCCATTTCCGCAAATGAAAACGCCGCGCTCCAGCCCCCCGGTGCGCGGCGTTCCCGTTATGATCCCCCAGTGGGGATCAATCGTTGCGCAGGCGGCCTTCGACCAGATCGAGAACCGAGCGGGCGGCATCCATGACATTGGTGCCCGGACCGAAGACGGCGGAAACGCCGTGCTCCAGCAGATAGTCGTAATCCTGACGCGGAATGACGCCGCCGACGACGACGATGATATGTTCCGCACCCTTGGCCTTCAGCGCCTCGACAAGCTGCGGCGCCAGCGTCTTGTGACCGGCGGCAAGCGACGACATGCCGACGACCTGCACCTTTTCCTTCACCGCCAGATCGGCGGCCTCGTCCGGCGTCTGGAAGAGCGGGCCGGCGACGACATCGAAGCCGATATCACCGAAGGCCGACGCGATGACCTTGGCGCCGCGATCGTGACCGTCCTGGCCGAGCTTGGCGACGAGAATGCGCGGGGCGGCACCCTTCGCTTCCGTGTAGGTCTTCAGGCGGTCGGCGAGGATCGACAGTTCCGGATCGCCCTCATAGGCCTTGCCGTAGATGTTGCGAACGACCTTCGGCACGGCGGCATGGTCGCCGAACACGGCGCGCATGGCATCCGAGATTTCGCCGACGGTGGCGCGCTCGCGGGCGGCATCGACGGCAGCTTCGAGAATGTTGCCTTCGCCGGTGCGGGCGACTTCGGTGAGACGGGCCAGCGCCTTCTCGACCGCAGCCGAATCACGGCGACGCTTGGTTTCCTCGATGCGCTTGACCTGCGACAGACGAACGGCGGTGTTGTCGATCTCGAGAATGTCGATCGCTTCTTCGTTTTCGAGACGGAACTTGTTGACGCCGACAATGACTTCCTCGCCCTTGTCCACGGCGGCCTGCCGGCGGGTCGCGGCTTCCTCGATGAGACGCTTGGGCAGACCGGCATCGACGGCCTTGGTCATGCCGCCCATGGCCTCGACTTCCTCGATCAGCGCCCAGGCCTTTTCGGCCAGTTCATTGGTAAGGCTTTCGACGTAATAGGAGCCGGCCAGCGGATCGACCACCTTGGTGACGCCGGTTTCGTTCTGCAGGATGAGCTGCGTGTTGCGGGCGATGCGGGCCGAGAATTCGGTCGGCAGTGCGATGGCTTCATCCAGAGCGTTGGTGTGCAGCGACTGCGTGCCGCCGAGGGCTGCGGACAGCGCCTCATAGGCCGTGCGGATGACGTTGTTGTAGGGGTCCTGCTCCTGAAGCGAGACACCCGAGGTCTGGCAATGGGTGCGCAGCATCAGCGACGACTGCTTCTTCGGCTCGAATTCCTTCATGATGCGCGTCCACAGCAGGCGCGCGGCGCGGAGCTTCGCAGCTTCCATGAAGAAGTTCATGCCGATGGCGAAGAAGAAGGACAGGCGACCGGCGAACTCGTCGACGTTCAGGCCCTTGGCAAGGGCTGCACGCACATATTCGCGACCGTCGGCCAGCGTGAAGGCCAGTTCCTGCACCAGCGTCGCGCCGGCTTCCTGCATGTGGTAGCCGGAGATCGAGATGGAGTTGAACTTCGGCATCTCCTTGGCAGTGTATTCGATGATATCCGCAATGATGCGCATCGAAGGGGCCGGCGGGTAGATGTAGGTATTGCGGACCATGAACTCCTTGAGGATGTCGTTCTGGATGGTGCCGGAAAGCTTGTCGCGGGAGACGCCCTGCTCTTCACCGGTGACGATGAAGTTGGCGAGGATCGGGATGACCGCGCCGTTCATGGTCATGGAGACCGAAATGTTCTCAAGCGGAATGCCGTCGAACAGGATCTTCATGTCCTCGACCGAATCGATGGCAACGCCCGCCTTGCCGACATCGCCTTCCACGCGCGGATGGTTGCTGTCGTAACCGCGATGGGTGGCAAGGTCGAAGGCGACCGAAACGCCCTGCTGGCCGGCGGCCAGCGCCTTGCGGTAGAAGGCGTTCGAGGCTTCGGCGGTGGAGAAGCCGGCATATTGGCGGATCGTCCACGGACGGCCGGCATACATGGTGGCGCGCGGGCCGCGGATGAACGGATCGAAGCCCGGCAGCGTGCCCAGATGACCGACACCTTCCAGATCCTCGGCCGTATAAAGCGGCTTCACATCGATGCCTTCCGGCGTGTGCCAGATGAGCGTATCGGCCGGACGCTTGAGTTCCTTCTCGGCCAGTGCCTTCCAGTCCGCGACTGTCTTTTCCCCCGACATGCCTGTCTCCTCATATGGCTTTGTCCACGCGCGCCGGAAGCCGGACACCGTGGTTTTGACCTTGTTGTTCCGCAGGGCTGCTGCGGCCTGTTCGGACGGGGCGCAGGAAACGCCTCGTAGAAATTTAAAAAGTTGCGCCTTCCAGCGCCCCGTTCAGCGGTTTTTGCGCACCTGATCGCGACTTCGATTCCACGGGCAGATACCGGCTCCACCCGGTAACGCGCCGGACAACTCCCGTTGGCGGGATGTTTGTGCTGCCCGGTTTCGAAGGACGACGGTGTTTCGCCCGTCGCCGCCCGCTTCACATATCCTTGCGGGATATGCCCGCCCTGCCCAAAGGCAATGGCGGCTGAAGGCACGTCCTGCACGCCCCCGATCCGGCTTCTGCGTCTTTTCACCGTCTCGGGCGCCGGTTCCGCTTCGCCGCGACGCCTCGCGGTGTCTCCGATACGGAACGGCGCCATGATGACACGGGCCGGAAGACGGGGGAAAACGGGCGGAAAAATTCCGCCCGTTTTCGGCATTTTTTATTCGAAGTCCATGATGACTTCGTCGACGGCGAGGCTCTGGCCGGCCTTGACGGGGATGGACTTGACGATGGCGCGCTTTTCCGCGCGCAGCGTGTTTTCCATCTTCATGGCTTCGACGGTGGCAAGCGCCTGACCGGACTCGACCTGATCGCCGACGGCGACGAGGATGTTCGTCACCACGCCCGGCATCGGGCACAGCAGCATCTTCGAGGTATCCGGCGGTGCCTTTTCCGGCATCAGCAGGGCGAGCTGTGCGGCACGCGGCGAACGGACGCGGGCGACCGCATCGATACCGCGCCAGCGCAGGCGGATGCCCGTGCCCGACAGGTTGACCTTGACGCCCATGGTGAGACCATCGACCACGAAGGTCGCATGCGTCTGACCGGGAACCCAGCCGCCATTGACCGGCGAGACCGCACCATCGGCGAACTTCACGAAGGCGCCATCAGCCGAAGTGCCGAGTTCCAGAGCGAAGGAATGGCCGGCAATGGTGGCCACCCAGTCGTTGCGGACGACGCGGCGATGGTTGTCCATCGTACCGGTGATCTGCACCGCGCGGGCCTGGAGCGTCTGGTTGATGATGGCGGCAATCGCGGCCAGCTTGCGGGCCTGATCGGCATCCGCCGCCACGCCGGTGAAGCCTTCCGGGAACTCTTCGGCGATGAAGGCGGTCGTGAGACGGCCATCGCGGAAGCGCTCATGCTCCATCACGGCCGACAGGAACGGCAGGTTGTGGCCGATGCCTTCGACTTCGAAATCGTCCAGCGCAGCACTCATGGCGTCGATGGCTTCGATACGCGTCGGAGCCCAGGTGCAGAGCTTGGCGACCATCGGGTCGTAATACATCGAGATTTCGCCGCCTTCGAAGACGCCGGTATCGTTACGGACGACCGTACCGTCGGCCTTCGTGCCTTCTGCCGGCGGACGGTAACGCGTCAGGCGGCCGATGGACGGCAGGAAGTTGCGGTAAGGATCTTCGGCGTAGAGGCGGCTTTCGACGGCCCAGCCGTTCAGCTTCACATCGGACTGACCGAAAGAGAGCTTTTCGCCACCGGCGACGCGGATCATCTGCTCGACGAGGTCGAGACCGGTGATGAGTTCCGTGACCGGGTGTTCCACCTGCAGGCGGGTGTTCATTTCGAGGAAGTAGAACTTCTTCTCCTTGCCATCGACGATGAATTCCACCGTGCCGGCCGAGTGGTAACCCACGGCCTTGGCGAGAGCGACAGCCTGTTCGCCCATGGCCTTGCGGGTGGCTTCGTCGAGGAAGGGAGACGGCGCCTCTTCGATGACTTTCTGGTTACGGCGCTGGATCGAGCATTCGCGTTCGCCGAGGTAAAGCACGGTGCCGTGCTTGTCGCCGAGAACCTGGATTTCGATGTGGCGCGGCTCGGTGACGAACTTCTCGATGAAGATGCGGTCGTCGCCGAAGGAGTTCTTGGCTTCGTTCTTCGACGCCTGGAAGCCTTCGCGGGCTTCCTGGGCGTTCCAGGCGATACGCATGCCCTTGCCGCCGCCGCCAGCGGACGCCTTGATCATGACCGGATAGCCGATCTGGTCGGAAATCTTCACGGCTTCGTCGGCATCCTCGATCAGACCCATGTGGCCCGGAACGGTGGACACGCCGGCTTCGGCAGCGAGCTTCTTCGAGGTGATCTTGTCACCCATGGCTTCAACGGCGTTGACCGGCGGGCCGATGAAGGTGACGCCTTCCTTTTCCAGCGCCGCTGCAAAGAGCGGGTTTTCCGACAGGAAGCCGTAGCCGGGATGAACGGCGTCGGCGCCCGTCTGACGGATGGCATCCATGATCTTGTCGATCACGATGTAGGACTGGTTGGACGGTGCCGGACCAATGTGAACGGCCTCGTCGGCCATCTTGACGTGCAGCGCATCGCGGTCAGCGTCGGAATAGACAGCCACCGTCTTGATGCCCATCTTCTTCGCCGTCTTGATGACGCGGCAGGCAATTTCGCCTCGGTTGGCGATCAGGATCTTCTTGATAGACATTGTCTCTCTCCCCCCTCAGAGCGGAATCGTGTCGTGCTTCTTCCAGAGCGTATCGGTGCGCTTGTTGCGCAGCGATGCGAACGCCCGGGCGATGCGCTTGCGCGAGCCGAAGGGCATGATGACTTCATCGATGAAGCCGCGTTCCGCCGCCACGAAGGGGTTGGCGAAGCGTTCTTCATATTCCTTGGTGCGCGCGGCAATCTTTTCCGCATCGCCCAGTTCCGAGCGATAGAGGATTTCCGTTGCACCCTTGGCGCCCATGACGGCGATTTCAGCCGTCGGCCAGGCGTAGTTGATGTCCGCGCCGATGTGCTTGGAGGCCATGACGTCATACGCGCCGCCGTAAGCCTTGCGGGTGATGAGCGTGACCATCGGCACCGTTGCCTGCGAATAGGCAAACAGCAGCTTCGCGCCGTGCTTGATGACGCCGCCATATTCCTGCGCCGTGCCGGGCAGGAAGCCGGGAACGTCGACCAGCGTCAGGATCGGAATGTTGAAGGCATCGCAGAAGCGCACGAAGCGGGCAGCCTTGCGCGACGAGTCGATGTCGAGGCAGCCGGCGAGAACCAGCGGCTGGTTGGCGACGACGCCGACCGTCTGGCCTTCCATGCGGATGAAGCCGGTGATGATGTTCTTCGCGAAGGCTTCCTGGATTTCGAAGAAGTCGCCTTCGTCAGCCAGAGCCAGGATCAGCTCCTTCATGTCGTAGGGCTTCGTCGACGAATCCGGGATCAGCGAATTGAGCTGCTCCTCGTAGCGGGCCGGATTGTCGTGGAACGGACGGATCGGCGGCTTTTCGCGGTTGTTGAGCGGCAGGAAATCGAACAGCAGGCGAACCTGTTCCAGCGCCTCGATGTCGTTCTCATAGGCGCCATCGGCGACGGAGGACTTCTTGGTGTGGGTGGTCGCACCGCCCAGCTCTTCAGCCGTGACGATTTCGTTCGTCACCGTCTTCACGACGTCCGGACCGGTCACGAACATATAGGACGAGTCGCGCACCATGAAGATGAAGTCGGTCATGGCCGGCGAGTAAACCGCGCCACCGGCGCAGGGGCCCATGATGACCGAGATCTGCGGCACGACGCCCGAGGCATCGACATTGCGCTTGAACACTTCCGCGTAACCGGCAAGCGAGTCGACGCCTTCCTGAATGCGGGCGCCGCCCGAGTCGTTCAGACCGATGACCGGCGCGCCGTTCTTGACGGCCATATCCATGATCTTGCAGATCTTCTGGGCGTGGGTTTCGGAGAGCGAACCGCCAAGCACCGTGAAGTCCTGCGAAAAGACGTAAACCTGACGGCCGTTGATCGTGCCCCAGCCGGTGACGACACCATCGCCCGGCACCTTCTGTTCGGCCATGCCGAATTCGGTGCAGCGGTGGCTGACATACATATCGTACTCTTCGAAGGAGCCTTCATCGAGGAGAACCTCGATACGCTCGCGAGCGGTCAGCTTGCCCTTGGCGTGCTGGGCGTCGATGCGGCGCTGACCGCCTCCGAGCCGAGCCTGGGCGCGCCGCGCCTCAACCTGTTCGAGAATCGCGCGCATCTCTTAACTCTCCTCCCTTTGGAACTGAATTGCCTTATTTCAAAAGGCTACGCGGGTTTTCGCATAGCGCTCGCGACACCCGAACAAAACGCTTGATGATGTGCGAATGTGGAGATAACAAAACTGCAATGAGTAAATTGCAAAGTTGCGAACATGGCGATCGGCAAGCTTTTTATCGGGCGAAAGGTGCGCGAACTGCGTGAGGCGAACAAGGCCACACAGGCCCAATTCGCCCAGCGCATAGGGATTTCCGCCTCCTACCTGAACCAGATCGAGAACAACCAGCGCCCGGTCTCGGCCGCGGTGCTTCTGGCTCTTGCGGAAAAGTTCGCCATCGACATTGCTGAACTTTCGTCGGGTGAAGGCGACCGCCTGCTCTCCGCGCTTTCCGAGGCTTTGGCCGATCCCCTGTTCGAACATTACTCGCCGAGCCTTCAGGAACTGAAGCTCGTGACCCAGAATGCGCCGGGTCTGGCGCACGCGCTGATTACCTGCCATCAGGCCTATCGCCGCAATTCCGAGCAGCTTGCAAGCTTCGACCATTCGATGACCGGCGCGCTGGCGACGACGGAAACCACGCCCTATGAAGAGGTGCGCGACTTCTTCCATTTCGTCGACAACTACATCCACGAGGTCGATCTCGCCGCCGAGCGGCTGGCGGGCGAGCTGAACCTCAAGGGTGTCGACAGCCAGATCGCCCTGACGCAGTTCCTCGAAAAACGCTACCGGGTGCGCGTCGTGACCGCCGACCCCGAGGCCGACTTCATTCGCCGTTATGATCCGGCAACCCGCATCCTTTCGCTCAACGCCTATGCGCCGGCCCCGACGCGGGCCTTCCAGATCGCGTTGCTGATTGCCCAGTTGAACGCCGGCGACCTGATCGACGCCATCGTCGCCAATGCCGGCTTCCGCAGCGACGAGGCCTTCGAGATCTGTCGCATGGGCCTGCATAACTACTATGCCGGGGCGCTGATGATGCCCTACCAGTCCTTCCTCAAGGCGGCACGCGAACTGCGCCACGATCTGGAACTGCTGACCGCCCGCTTCGGCGCCAGCCTGGAACAGGTGTGCCACAGGCTTTCGACGCTGCAGCGGCCGGGGCTGAAGGGCGTGCCGATCTTCTTCGCCCGCATCGACCGCGCCGGCAACATCACCAAGCGCCACTCCGCCGCCAAGCTGCAATTCGCCCGTTTCGGCGCGGCCTGCCCGCTGTGGAACGTGCATCAGGCCTTCGAAATGCCGGGTCGCATTATTCGCCAGCTTGCCGAAACGCCGGATGGCGTGCGCTATCTCTGCCTCGCCACACAGGTTTCGCTCGGCGGCGGCTTCCGCAACGCCCAGCCGCGCTATGCCATTTCACTCGGCTGCGAGATTTCCTATGCCGGCGAGTTCATCTATGCCGACGATCTCGACCTCGACAACCGCCGCGCCTTCGACCCGATCGGCATTTCCTGCCGTATCTGCGAACGCACGAGTTGCGTGCAGCGCGCCGTGCCGCCGCTGAAACGCAAGCTGGTGGTGCAGCACGACGTTCGCCGCACCGTGCCCTATCGCATCGTCGATTGAAGGTTCAGGCCGAGGGAAGCAGCCTGCCCGCCCGTTCTTACAGCCTGTGTTCCGGAAAGACCGGCGGGTGCCCCTTCGGGAAGAAGGGCGCAAGGTCATCCTCGCTCACGCCGGCCAGTGTCGCCGGGTTCCATTTCGGATTGCGGTCCTTGTCGATCACGGCGGCGCGCACGCCTTCGTAGAAATCCGGATTGGAGAGCATGCCGATACCCGCCGCATATTCCCGCTCGAGGCACTCGGCGAGGCTGCCGCTCGCTTCACCGAGCTGGAGCAGCCGCAAGGACAATTTGAGGCTGCGCGGCGACCGCTTCGCGATAAGGCCGAGTGTTTCGCGGGCGAAATCGTCATCCTCCCGCGTGAGCGCGGCAACGATCTCTTCCACGGTCTGGAGCGCAAAGATGCGGTCGATCTGATCGCGATTGGCAGCCAGCGGCCCGGTGGGAGGCGTCAATGAGAAACGTTCGATAACCGAGCCGACATCCCCGGTGCCCGCCGATGCCGGGATGGCAAAAAGTGCTTCCGTCAGCCGCGGCAGCATGGCGGAAGGCACGCAATAATCCGCAAGGCCGCTGGCCAGCGCATCCGCCGCGCCAATCTCATGGCCCGTCAGGCCCATCCAGTAGCCCACCCGGCCGGAAAGACGCGGCAGGAACCAGCTTGCGCCGACATCCGGGAAATAGCCGATGCCGGTTTCCGGCATGGCGAGACGGGTGCGCTCCGTGACGATGCGATGGCTACCATGCACGGAAATGCCGGCGCCGCCACCCATGACGATACCGTCCATGATCGCCACATAGGGCTTCGGATAGTGGGCTATGAAATGATTCATGCGGAATTCCTCCCGCCAGAAGTCCTTCGCCTCCTGCCCGTCGGCCCTGCCGCTGTCATGCATGGCGCGGATATCGCCACCCGCGCACAGGCCACGCTCCCCCTCGCCGGAGACGATCACGCTGCCGACACTGGCATCCGCCGCGTAATCATCGAGCAGGCCCTGCATCAGCCGCACCATTGGCAGGTTGAGGCTGTTCAGCGCCTTGGGACGATTGAGGCGGATGAGCCCCGCCGAACCTGCCTTTTCCCCCAGAACCGGTTCCGGGGTCGCAATCGCTGCCTGATCCGCCATGCTTTCTCCTCCTGCGCAAAACGTGTGCGGCAAATCTAGGGAAAACAGGCGAGAGTGCAAGGCAGGTTTGCAGCCTATCCGTGACGGGCCTGCGGCAGGATGAACGGGATATGCGCGGGCGGCACACGACCGACAGCGCCGGAAATGCCGTAAACCTCCGAAATCGTGCGGTCGGACAAGGTTTCGACTGACGTACCGCTGGCAACGACCCGGCCCCGATGCAGCACCACAAGCCGGTCGGCGAATTCGGCGGCAAGGTTCAGGTCGTGCAGGATGGCAAGCACCGCGCCGCCGGCGCGGGCGAAATCGCGGGCGATTTCCAGAACGGCGATCTGGTGGCCAATATCGAGGCTCGACGTCGGCTCATCGAGGAAAAGCGCCTTGGCCACCCCGTTTTCCACCGGCTGCGGCGCCTGCGCCAGCACACGGGCAAACTGCACGCGCTGCTGTTCGCCGCCCGACAACGCCTGATAGGATCGGCCTTCGAAGCCGGCGAGGCCGACACGGTGAAGCGCGGCGCGGGCATCGCGCTCCGGCGTCAATGAGCCATGCGCAATCGCCCCCATGCGAACGATTTCGAGCGCCGTAAAGGGGAAGGAAAGCGCCAGCGATTGCGGCAGCACCGCGCGGCGGGCGGCGAGTTCACGGGCCGAGAGCGTGGTGACATCCGCGCCATCCAGCAGAACCGAACCGCCATCGGGCCGGATTTCACCGGTCATGAGCTTGAGCAGTGTCGATTTGCCCGCACCGTTCGGGCCGATGACGACCGTCATGGTCGCGGGCTTCAGGTCCAGATTGACCGCATCGACAAGGCGACGGCCGCCGCGAATGAAGGTGAGTTCGTTTGCCGAAATCATCAAAGCCCCCTCAGGCCGGAACTGCCGTTGCGTCCGAGCAGCAGGAACAGGAAAACCGGCGTGCCGATGAGCGCGGTGACGATGCCGATGGGCAGTTCTGCGGGCGAAGCCACCGTGCGGGCGATGCTATCCGCCAGAATGAGGAGCGCCGCGCCTCCGAGCGCTGACCCCGGCAGCAGGAAGCGATGTGAAGGCCCCATGGCCAGGCGCAGCAGATGCGGCACGATGATGCCGACGAAGCCAATGGAGCCGGCGGCCGCAACCGTCGCGCCACAGGCCGCGGCGACGGCCAGAATGGCAAGCCGTTTCACCCGCTGCACGGGAATGCCCATGTGGAAGGCGGCGGCATCGCCCAGAATCAACGCATCGAGCCCGCGCGCCAGAAACGGAATGAGCGCCAGCACCACCGTGATGAAAGGCAGGACGGAGAGGATTTTGGCATAGGTGGCCCCGCCCAGCGAACCGAGCGACCAGAAGGTGATGTCACGCAGGGCGCGGTCATCGGCGATGAAGATGAGAAGACCCGTGGCCGCCCCCGTCAGCGCGGCGATGGCGATGCCGGCCAGCACCAGCATGGTGGTGGAGGTCTCGCCCTTTTCCGTGGCGATGGCGTAGAGCAGCAGCGTGTTGATGAGGCCGCCGGCAAAAGCGAAGGCGGGCAGGAACCAAGGCCCGAAGAAGGCCGCGACCGGCGCCAGAACCGAACCGCCGAGCACGATGGCGACGACGGCAGCAAGGGCCGCGCCCGAGGTGACGCCGACAATGCCGGGATCGGCCAGCGGGTTGCGAAACAGGCCCTGCATCATGGCACCGGAAACGGCAAGCCCCGCCCCGGCCAGCAACCCGAGCAGGGTGCGCGGCAGACGCACGGATTCAAGGATCACCCGGTCCTGCGCCGCCATGGCGTCCGCCCCGCCCGTGACATAGGCAACGAGGTCGTGGAAACCGACGGCGGTCGGCCCGGTGGTGAGGGACACGAGGATGGCGACAGCAAGCAGCACGGCCAGCGCGGCGATGACGAGGGTGGCGCGACGCGAGCGGTCGCCGGTTTCGCGGAAACCTTCCGCCGCCATGACACCGGTGCTCACGGCTTCACCTTTTCCGGATAAAGGGCAATGGCGAGATCGCGGGCGGCGGCGGGTGTGCGCGGGCCGAAACCGACGAGATAAAGCCCGTCCATGGTGAGCAGCGCCTTGTTGGCGGCGGCGGGCGTGGCGGCCAGGGCGGGAACGGCAAAGACCTGTTCCGCCGTCATCTGGTGCTGCCCCGTGTTCATGACGAGGACAAGATCGGGCTTGCCGGCGATAACCGCCTCATCCGACAGCGGCTTGTAGCCGGCGATTTCACCGGCTGCATTGATGCCGCCGGCCATTTCGATCAGTGCCCCGGCTTCCGTTTCCTTGCCCGCGGCCATGACGCGACCATTGGCAAGTGAGAGAACGAACAGCACGCGCTTCTTCCCGGCCGGTTCGATGGTGGCGATCTCGGCCTTCAGCCTGTCCAGCGCCGCCGTGACATCCTTGGCCAGTGCATCGGCCTTGTCATCGAGACCGACAGCGGCACCGGTGTCACGGATCTTCTGCGCAATGGCATCGCCGGAGGGCGGCGTATCCACCATGACGAAGGGCACCTGGCCGGCTTTGAGAACCGCAATCGCATCCGCCGGGCCGGCGCCGTCTTCGGCAAGGATCAGATCCGGCTTCTGTGCAAAAATACCTTCGGGCGAAAGCGCACGCATGTAGCCCACATCCGGCTTGGCATTGGCCTCGGCCGGGTAATAGCTGGTGCTGTCGCGCGCCACGATGCGATCGCCCGCGCCGAGCGCATAGAGGATTTCCGTGACCGTTCCCCCCACCGAGACGATGCGCTGCGCCTGCGGATAGCGCTCGGCGGCCAACGCCGGCAGGGCGGTGAAAACGAGGACGGCGGCAAGCGGCCGCAGCAGGGAACCGGTGGCGAACATACGCATTTCCTCACGTAAAAGGGCCGGGCGACAGCCCCGGCGGGCGGCCCGATTTAACTTGACTGAAATAGACATCTTTAAGTAGGAAGGCAAGCAGGAAGAGGCGGCGGATACTGCCTGGCCAATGAAGAGGAAGACGCGAATGTACATCGCCATGAACCGTTTCCGGATCGCTCCGGGGTCCGAGGAAGCCTTCGAAAACATCTGGAAAAGCCGCGAACGCCGGCTGAACGAGATGAAGGGCTATGTCGAATTTCACATGCTGAAGGGCCCGAAGGCCGAGGATCACACGCTCTACGCTTCCCACACGGTCTGGGAAAGCTATGAGGACTTCAAGGCCTGGACGCAATCCGAGCAGTTCCGCGCCGCCCATGCCAAGGCCGGCGAAAACCGCGGCAAGGTGGAATATCTCGGCCCGCCCCAGTTCGAAGGCTTCGAAGTGTTCATTCACGACGCACCGGAAGCGAAGAAGGAAGCCGCCGAGTGAGCGCGCCTGCCGCCGAAGACCGCAGAGCCCGTGCCGGGCAGGCACTGGCCGAAAAGCCGGATGGCGTGGTGGAAGCCATCGCTTCCGCCGCTGACGTGACGCCCGCCGAAATCCTCGCCCTTCTGCCGAAGGGAGCCGCAACCGTGGTGCCGGCGGAAGAGTTTGCCGCCATCTGGAGCGAAATGACCGGCTGGGGCGACGTTCTCCTGATCGTTCACACCGCCGATATCGTCGCCGAAGTGACGGGCAGCCTGCCGGAAGGCTCCGAAGGCCATGGCTGGTTCAACATCCACGGCGACAGCCCGATCGGTGGTCACATCAAAAAGGCCAACTGCCAGTCCATCGCCTTTATTGACCGACCCTTCCACGGCCGACGCTCCTGTTCCATCTGGTTCATGAACGCCGAAGGTGCGGCCATGTTCAAGATCTTCGTGCGCCGGGACGCGGCCCGCGAACTGGATACGGAACAACTGGCGAAGTTCGAGGCGCTGAAGGCGCGCTATGCGGGGTGATCCCCCTCACCCCTTCCCTCTCCCCGCCGGGAGAGGGAACCCGCCCGCCACATTGCATTAGGAAAACCGCAGGGGATGGAGTAGAATTATGACCATGAACCCGCTTTTGCGATGGACATATCTCACCTTCGGCTGGCTGATGGTCGCCATCGGCGCGGTGGGGGTGGTGTTGCCCGGTTTGCCGACCACACCGTTCCTGATCGTCGCCGCCTGGTGCTTTGCCCGTTCTTCCGAACGTTTCGAGCGCTATCTTCTGGATCACGCGCATTTCGGTCCGGTGCTGCGGGCCTGGCGGGAAAAGGGCGCCATTCCGAAACGGGCGAAAATCCTCTCCGTTTCCATGATGTCGGTGAGCTTCCCGCTGTTTCTGCTGACCGCCCACCCCTCGTTTATCCTCGCCGCTCTCGTCGCCGGCTTCATGCTGGCAGGCGCGGCCTACGTGCTGTCACGCCCGACCGCGGCCTGAAAAGGCACCGCTTGCGCTGAAATGCCGCGCGGTTTTCCTTGGCAGGCGGTCACAATCCCGCTAATGAGACAGCCGGAAATGGCGGCCCCGATGACCGGGTTTTGCACCGCCGCATGCAAACGGACGTTTTGACCATGGCTCTCCCCAAAGACGTAAAGAAAGTCGTGCTGGCCTATTCCGGCGGCCTCGACACCTCGATCATCCTGAAGTGGCTCCAGACCGAACTCGGCGCCGAAGTCGTGACCTTCACCGCCGATCTCGGCCAGGGTGAAGAACTCGAGCCGGCCCGCAAGAAGGCCGAGATGCTGGGCATCAAGGAAATCTATATCGAGGACGTGCGCGAGGAATTCGTGCGCGATTTCGTCTTCCCGATGTTCCGCGCCAATGCCGTGTATGAAGGCGTCTACCTGCTCGGCACCTCGATTGCCCGGCCGCTGATTTCCAAGCGCCTGATCGAGATCGCCCGCGAAACCGGCGCCGACGCCATTGCCCACGGCGCCACCGGCAAGGGCAACGACCAGGTTCGCTTCGAGCTTTCGGCCTATGCGCTGAACCCGGATATCAAGATCATCGCCCCCTGGCGCGAATGGTCGTTCAAGAGCCGTACCGACCTCATCGACTTCGCCGAAAAGAACCAGATTCCGGTGGCCAAGGACAAGAAGGGCGAGGCTCCCTTCTCCGTCGACGCCAACCTGCTGCACTCCTCTTCCGAGGGCAAGGTGCTGGAAGATCCGGCCCATCCGGCTCCGGAATATGTGCACATGCGCACCATTTCCCCGGAAGCCGCCCCGGACAAGGCCACGATCATCAAGATCGGCTTCGAAAAGGGTGATGCCGTTTCCATCAACGGCGTGCGCATGAGCCCGGCGACGCTTCTGGCCAAGCTCAACGATTACGGCCGCGACAACGGCATCGGCCGTCTCGACCTCGTGGAAAACCGCTTCGTCGGCATGAAGAGCCGCGGCGTCTACGAAACCCCCGGCGGCACCATCCTGCTGACGGCCCATCGCGCCATTGAATCCATCACGCTCGATCGCGGTGCAGCCCACCTCAAGGACGACCTGATGCCGCGCTATGCGGAACTCATCTATTACGGCTTCTGGTTCTCGCCGGAACGCCTGATGCTGCAGGCCGCAATCGACTATTCGCAGAAGGATGTCGAAGGCGAAGTGACGCTGAAGCTCTACAAGGGCAACGTCATCGTCGAGGGCCGTGAATCGCCGAAGTCGCTCTATTCCGACTCGCTCGTCACCTTCGAGGACGATCACGGCGCCTACGACCAGAAGGACGCCGCCGGCTTCATCAAGCTCAACGCGCTGCGCCTTCGCACGCTCGCCAAGCGCGACCAGAAGAGCTGATCGAACCACGTTCGAACGATTGCAAAAGGCCGCTCCGGAACACCGGGGCGGCTTTTTTCGTTAGTTCGCGCGGGCGGAACAGAGCTTGAGATAACCGAGATAGGAGAGGATGGCGGTGGCCTGCATGGCAGGCAGAAGCGTGCCATAGGCCAGAAGCGGCGAGGCAAACAGCGCACCGGCAAGCCCCATGGCAAAGCCCGCCCCCATCTGGATGAAACCCATCATGGCCGAAGCCGAGCCGGCAACGGTGGCGAAGGGCGCAAGCGCCACGGTGATGATGTGCGGCGTGAGCAGCGCGATGCCGAAGGTGGTGAACGAGATCGGCACCATGACGGAGAGCAGTGTCGGTTCGACGAAGCGCGAGAACGTAACCATCAGCGTCGCGCCGATGCCGCAGAAAACGAGCCCTGCAACGACTGCCCTGTGACCGCCAATGCGCGGCGACACGAGCCTGAGCGTGACCGAGCCGAGAAAATAGAAGCCGGTCTGCAAGATCATGGCAAAGCCGTATTGCGACGGTGACAGACCGACCATCTGGATAAGGATGAAGGGCAGCATGGTCGCTTGCGTGTAAAGCGCCCCCACCGCCCCGCCCGTGACCAGCGAGGGCAGCACGAAGCGCGGATCGACGATCAGCCGGCCATAGGTACTGGCAATCATGCCCGGGCGGGCGCGAGTGCGGTCCGGCACAGTGGTTTCCGGCATGGTCACCACGGCGACAATCGCCAGGAATCCAAGCGCGATCATGACGAGGAACACCGCCTGCCAGCCGAACAACTGCAGCACGATGCCGCCGACGATCGGCCCGAGCGCCGGACCGACGCCGAGAATGATGCCCATGATATTCATGATGCGGGCGGCATCCGCGCCGGCGAACTGATCGCGCACCACCGCCCGCGCCACTGTGATCCCGACCGAGGCCCCGATGCCCTGCACCAGCCGCCCGGCCAGCAGCCATTCCACCGACGGCGCGAAACAGGCCATGAGCCCGCCGAGAAGGTAGACGCCGAAAAAGGCAAGGCTTGCCGGACGGCGGCCAAACGCATCGGAGGCCGCCCCCGCCGCAAGCTGGGCCACGGCAAAACCGCCGAAATAGAAGGACAGGCTCGCCTTGATCGCCGCATCGGTGGAGGAAAACACCGTGACCAGTTCCGGCATGGCGGGCGCATAGATCGCCATGGACAGCGGACCGACCGCCGTCAGGAGCGCGCCCAGAAAGGCGGTGCGGCGCGCAGTCATCTTCGGTTCTGTCATGGGAAATCCGGTGGCTTGCCGACAGGAGGATCGGACATCGAAATCGACTTTGGTCCAGACCATAGCGCGCCTCATGGCAAAAACAAGGTTCGGACCGCGGGTAAGGTCGAGAAGCTTCTCTAGTGGAAGTCGCGCGAGCGGACCCGGATCGCCTCCTCCGATGCCGGTGCCGCCGGCCGCGCATATCTGGCAAGACCGCGCGGATCGTCGCGCGGCGGGCCGTTGCGGAATTCGTCGGCCCGGGCGAAAGGCTGGCGGAAGGGCGTATCGCGCTGGCCGACGCTGAGGAGATCGGCGGAGAGATCGAAGAGTTCGCGGGCGACGATGTGGACCACCTCGCCCTCCCGCTGGAGACGGCCAGAAACACCGAGCATGCCCGAACCCAGCACGATGCGGCGGAATTTTTCGAAAATCTTCGGCCAGACCACGAGATTGGCGATGCCTGTTTCATCCTCGATGGTGACGAAGATCACCCCTTTGGCCGAACCCGGACGCTGGCGCACCAGAACGAGGCCCGCCGTCTTGACCCAGCGGCGGTCGGGACTGGAAACGGCATCGGCGCAGGGAACAAACCGCCGCTGGCGCAGGTCTTCACGCAGGAAGGTCAGTGGATGGGCGCGCAATGTCAGCCCGACATGACCGTAATCCTCGACCACCTCACCGCCCGCCGTCATCGGACGCAGCGCAATCTCGGGCTCGTCCTGCTCGGGAAAGGCTGAAGCTTCCCGTTCGGTTGCGGCGGCAAAGAGCGGTAACGGCTCATCCCGCAGCCCCTTCAGCGCCCAGAGCGCCTCCCGCCGCGAAAGGTTGAACGCCGGCTGGAAGGCATCGGCACTGGCCAGTGCCTCCATGGCGCCGGCGGCAAGCCGCACCCGCCGCCAGAGATCGTCGATGGAACGATAGGGGCCGATCACGCGGGCATTGACGAGAGCGGCAGCGGCCTCATTCGAAAGCCCCCGCACCATGCGAAACCCCAACCGCACGGCAAAAAGCCCGCCGCCCTTCGATGACGGTTCCAGCGTGCAATCCCAGCGGCTTTTGTTGATGGAGACCGGGCGCACTTCCACCCCATGCGCTTGCGCATCGCGCACGATCTGGGCCGGGGCGTAGAAACCCATGGGCTGTGCATTGAGAAGGGCGGCGCAGAACACATCCGGGTGATGGCATTTGAGCCAGGAAGAGGCATAGGCGATCTTGGCGAAGGAGGCGGCGTGGCTTTCGGGAAAACCATAGGAACCGAAGCCTTCCAACTGCTTGAAGGTGCGTTCGGCAAAGTCCCGGTCGTAGCCGTTCTTCACCATGCCGCCGACCAGCTTTTCGTGAAAGGCCTGAATGGTGCCGACATTCTTGAACGTGGCCATGGCACGGCGAAGCTGATCGGCTTCGTTGGCGGTGAAACCGGCACAGGCAATCGCCACCTGCATGGCCTGTTCCTGGAAGATCGGCACACCAAGCGTGCGCTCTAGAACCGCTTCGAATTCCGGCCGGGGATAATCCGGTTTTTCCTTGCCGTCGCGCCGGCGCAGATAGGGATGAACCATATCGCCCTGAATGGGACCGGGACGGACGATGGCGACCTGAATGACGAGATCGTAAAATTTCCGGGGCCTGAGGCGCGGCAGCATCGACATCTGAGCCCGGCTCTCGATCTGGAATACGCCGATCGTATCGGCCTTGCGAATCATCGCATAGGTGGGCTGGTCATCCTGTTTTATGGAAGCCAGATCCACGGATATGCCCTTGTGCGCGGCCAGAAGATCGAAGCCGCGCTTCATGCACGAGAGCATGCCGAGCGCCAGCACATCCACCTTCATGAATTTCAGGATGTCGATGTCATCCTTGTCCCATTCGATAACCTGCCGGTCGGCCATGGCGGCGGGTTCGATGGGCACGAGTTCGTCCAGCCGGTCGCGGGTCAGGACGAAACCACCCGGATGCTGTGACAGATGCCGTGGCGCGCCCGCCAACTGGCCGGCAAGCTCCAGCGTCAACGCAATGCGCGGATCGGCAAGGTTGAGGCCGCTTTCCTGCGCTTCCGCCGCACCGAGTTTCGAGGACCAGCCCCACATCTGTGACGACAATTGCCGGATCACGTCTTCCGGAAGGCCGAGCGCCTTGCCGACATCACGCAGCGCGCCCTTGGCCCGGTAGCGGGTAACGGTGGCGCACAGCGCCGCCCGCTCGCGCCCGTAGGTTTCGTAAACCCACTGGATCACTTCTTCCCGGCGCTGATGTTCGAAATCCACATCGATATCGGGCGGCTCTCGTCGGTCTTCCGAAATGAAGCGTTCGAACAGAAGGCTGCTTTCGGCGGGATCGATGGCGGTGATGCCGAGCACGTAGCAGATGGCGGAATTGGCCGCCGAGCCACGCCCCTGACAGAGAATGTCCTTCGACTTCGCATAGCGCACGATGGAATTCACGGTCAGGAAATAGGGCGCGTATTCGAGTTTGCGGACGAGGGCCAGTTCATGGGCAAGGGCGGCCTGGACCTTTGCCGGAGCGCCATTCGGATAACGCCACACGACACCTGCGGCGACGAGCTTTTCCAGCGCTTCCTGCGGGGAAAGATCGGGAAAGAGCTTCTCCTCCGGATACTGATAGGCCAGTTCATCCATCGAGAAGCGGCAGCGCTGCAGGATCTCCACCGAACGGGCGAGCGCTTGCGGGTAGCGGAGAAAGAGCCGCTGCATTTCTTCCGGCGGTTTCAGGTAACGATCGGCATGGCGCTCGCGGCGAAAGCCGGCGGCATCGATGGTGGTGGTGTGGCGAATGCAGGTGACGACATCCTGCAGCATGCGCTGCGCGGGATCGGCATAGAGCACATCATTGGTAACGACCGGCGCGACGCCGGCTTCCGCCGCCATGGCGGCGAGTTCGTGCAGGCGAAGCTGATCGTTCGGGCGACGCCTGAGGGTGAGAGCCATGGAGGCGCGCGGGCCGAAGGTGGCGGCCATGCGGGCGAGATAGAACCTCGTCGTCTCATCCGCCCGGTCCGGCACGAGAATGGCCATGAAACCTTCGCCATAGGCGGCGAGATCCTCGAAATGCAGCAGGCATTTTCCCTTGCCCGCCCGCCCCTTGCCGAGCGACAGCAGCCGGCACAGCCGGGCATAGGCCGGCCGGTCCATGGGATAGACCAGCACCGACATGCCGTCAGCGAGATCGAGACGGCAGCCGACAACAAGGCGCACGCCCGTTTCCTTCGCGGCCTGATGGGCCCGAACGATGCCGGCGAGCGTGTTGCGGTCGGCAATGCCAAGCGCCGGCAGCCCGAGGTCACGCGCCCGCTCGAACAGGGCCTCGCAGGAGGATGCCCCGCGCAGGAAGGAAAAATGCGAGGTGACCTGCAGTTCTGCGTAAGGGGCGTCGCTCATCCGAATATCCCGTGCAGGAACCAGTCGTGACTGCCGGTCTCCGGGTCTTCGCCATTGCCGGAACGGAAGATCCAGAAGCGCTCGCCGGCCTCGTCCTCGATGCGGAAATAATCGCGCACCGCCGCGCGCTCCGCCGCCCGTTTCCACCATTCCCCAAAGATACGCTCCGGCCCGTCGGCCGCGCGGATGCGGCGGCGCACGCCGCGCCAGGAAAACCACACCGGCGGATGATCCGGCAGAAGCGCCATGGTTTCGATGCGTTCGGGACGGGGCAGGAGCCGGGCCGGTCGCGGCCATTCACCTGACCAGGCAGGGGCAGCACCATGAATGCCTCCCTCCACACCCGGCGCAAGCGGCGGCACCCGCATGAAGGCGCGTTCCGGCACATCGCTTTCGACCGGAGCGAAGCGATAAAGCCGTCCGGCACCGAGCCGGTTGGCGAGCACGTCGACAAGGCCGGAAAGATCGGCTTCCACCGCACCCGACAGCGACGAACGCGCCTGCCTTTCCACGAAGGGCTCGGCCAGCGTGGCGGTGAGGATCATTTCCTCGATGCCGAAGCCGGGATCGACGGTTTCGATCTTCTCGCACAGGAGACGTGTCAGGCGCTTCTCATCACGCACAGGAGTGGCCGTGCCGACGCGGATGGCCTGGAAGCCGCTATCCACCCGGCGAAACAACAGATCGAGCCGGCGCGCGCCGAGGCCACGCCTTTCCAGCGCCGGACAGAGGGCGGCAACGAGTCTGGCAATATAGCGGGCGATGGTTTCGGCCGCGCCGATGGGTTCGCCGAAGAGACGGCGTGCCTCGACCGGATCGGGCGGGCGAACGGGATCGAAGGGGTCACCGATGCGCCCGAGCGCCTGATCGAGCCGGCGACCGGGCTCCGGCCCGAAACGGAGCGCAAGCGGCGCGCGCGGCTCATGGAAAATGTCGCAGACCCGCTCGAAGCCGAGCGCCCGCATGTCCCGCACCAGCGCCGGCGCCAGCCTGAGCGCCTTGAGCGGCAAAGGTTTCAGCAGCGCCTCCACCGCGCCCGGCGCAATGACCGCCTTGTCGCTTTCGAGAAAGCGGGCAGCGGCATGGGCAGCCCCCCGGCTTTCCGCCACCGCGGCGCGCGCCGTAACACCGGCCCCGGCAAAACGACCGACGAGAAAGGCAAGCATAGCCGCTTCGCCGCCATGCAGATGGTCGGCGCCGCTGGTTTCGATCAACAGCCCATCCGGCGGATCGAGCGCCACAACGGGCGAAAGGTGACGCAGCGCCCAGAGCGCCAGCCTGTACAGACCTTCAAGGTCGGCAGCGGGATCGGCGGGAAGAAGGGTGAGGCCCGGCACCAGCGCCTGCGCCTTGGCCGCCGCCATGCCCCGCACGAGGCCGAGACGGCGGGCGGCGGGATCGACGGCGTAAAGCACGCGCCGCCCGCCTTCACGATGGACGAGCGCCAGCGGCACCTCAGGAGGCGGCGCGGCGCTCTGCGGGCTGCGCCGCAGCCGGTCCACCGGCCAGAAGGGCAGGAACAGAGAGACGACCCTTTGCATCGCAAGCCTCCACTTCGAAAACGGCACCTTCCCCCGCCCGGCAGCGGGTGAGTTCGACCCGCCAGCGCGCCCGGCCAACGCCCGGCACCGGCAGCGGCGCGGATGGCAGCGCCGACACCCGCCAGCGGGTAACGGCAGCGGTCGGCTGACCGAACGCCGCCGCTTCCGCCACACGCCGGAACCGACGGATGGCGAGCGCGATGACACCGGACGATTCGGCGGCCAGTTGCAGCCGGCGCGACGCCACCATGGAGAGCTTCGCCACCTCGGCGATGACGGCACCGAGACCGCCATGGCGAAGCCCCTCCTCGAAACAGGCGAGCAACTGCTTGTCGTCGCCCGCTTCCACGCAGATCAGCCGGTCAGGTGAAAGCCCCGCCTGCATCAGCGCCGGAGCAAAGAGATCGCGCCGGGTAAGGCACCAGAGCACCGGCCCCGCCGTGCGCGCCGCGATACCGGCGGCAAAAAGCGCTGCGATTGCGCCATCCACCGCACCGTTGCCGCCACCCGTCACTTCATGCAGACTGCCGCGCGCAAGCCCGCCTTCAGGGAGAACCCGGTCGATTTCAGCGACACCGAAGGGCAGGACGCCACGCGCCGCACCCTGCCCGCCTTCGAGGCGGCCAATGCGTTCTCGCAGTTCGGAAATGACGGTACGATGCACAGGTTCCGGCATGGATGAACACATGGGTGAACACTTGAGGCTTGCTGTTGGTTTCCGGGTAGGCGGCCGTTCAATCGGCTGTCTGTTCTTTATTTGTTCTCATTCCGCAAAAGAGTCAACCGGAGTCTTTGCCGGGAAGTGACGAGCGGAAAAACCGCAGGATTTCAGCAATCTTCCGGTGGTATGAGAAGGGAGCGATTCACGTGAAATGAAGGGAGAGAGCCGTGTCCAACGTTGTGGAGTTCAAGCGTCCGCCAAAGCCGAAGGAACCGAAGAAGCCCAATCCCGCCCTGCGCAAGGGGTTGATCTGGCTGGGGGTCATTGCCGCGCTCATCGCAGTCTGGGCCTTCTTCCACCTGACCGGCGGCTGATTCATGAAGAAGCCCGCCTCCGTTCAGACGCTCACCGAACTGGGCCGGGTGCGGCTTTCGAAAAACTTCTTCCTGCGCGAGTTCCTGCATTCGGAAATCGCGGTGATTCACGGCATCGCCAATATTCCGGACGATCCCGACCTTGCGATTGCCGCGGGAACACGGCTTTGCGAAGACCTGCTGGAACCGCTGCAGGATACCTTCGGGCGCATCGCCCTCCGCTCCGCCTACCGCTCGGCCACGGTCAACAATCTCGGCAACGCCCTTATGCGGGCGGGCAAGGGCGCTTATAATTGCGCCCGCGACGATTTTGCCGGCCATATCTGGGACCGGCGCGATGCGGAAGGCTGCATGGGAGCGACGGCCTGCATTGTCGTGCCATCCGTCTGGGACCGGTTTCAGGCGCCGGGCGACTGGCAGAAGATGGCCTGGTGGATCCATGATCACCTGCCCTATTCCCACCTGCAATTCTTTCCGCGCTATTTCGCCTTCAACATCTCCTGGCACGAGCGTCCGAAACGGCGCATCGACAGCTTCATTCCCCCGAAGGGCTGCCTGACAAAGCCCGGCATGGCAAACCATACCGGAAGCCATGCGGACCTCTGGGCCGGCATTCTGTAAACTCGGCGAATGGCGAACACGAAAATGCCCGGTCGAAACCGGGCACCAGGAAGATCATGAGCCGGCTCAGAATTCCGACCAGCTTTCCTGTTTCAGCGCGGCATTGCCTTGTGTTGCGGGGACTGCGGCGCGGCGGACCGGACGAGCCGCAGGCTGGGTCTTTGCCGGCGCCTGTCGCGTGACGGGGCGCTGCGGTGCATCATTGCCGAGCTGGAAATGCTCGATCAGCCGGCGCAACTGCTCGGCCTGCCCGGCCAGCGTGGCGCTTGCAGCACTCGTCTCTTCGACCATGGCGGCATTCTGCTGCGTGACCTGATCCATCTGGTTGACGGCGGCATTGACCTCATCAAGCCCGATGGCCTGCTCCTTGGCAGCGGTGGCAATGGCCTGGATCTGCGTATTGACGACGAGAATGCTGTCTTCGATGCTGCGCAGGGCTTCGCCGGTCTCGCTGACCAGCTTCACGCCGCTTTTCACCTCGCCAGAGGAATGCGCGATCAGTTCCTTGATTTCGCGGGCGGCACTGGCTGCACGCTGCGCAAGTTCGCGCACTTCCTGCGCCACCACGGCAAAGCCCTTGCCGGCTTCACCGGCACGGGCGGCCTCGACGCCGGCATTGAGCGCCAGAAGATTGGTCTGGAAGGAAATCTCGTCGATAACGCCGATGATCGAGGAAATCTTGTTGGAGGAATCCTCAATGCGCGCCATGGCATCGATAGCTTCACCCATCACCATGGCCGAGTGGCTGGCGCTGCTCTTGGCCTGCTCGGCAGCCTTGCGCGCCTCGTCCGAACGGGCGGCGGCATTCTGCACATTGACTGTAATCTCGTCGAGCGCGGCGGCCGTTTCTTCCAGCGAGGCAGCCTGACGTTCGGTGCGCTGGGACAGATCACTGGCGCCGCTGCTGACCTCGCTCGAATGAAGATCGATTTCCACCGAGGCATTGGCGACGGCGCCGAGTGTGTGGGAAAGCGACGTGATCGCCGTGTTGAAGTTCTGACGCAACGGCTCGAAATCCGGCGCAAAGGGTACATCGAGACGGCAGTCCAGTTCGCCGGCGGCCAAACGCGTCAGGCCTTCGCCCAGACGGTGCACCGCGTTGAAGCGCTCGGTCACGTCGGTGGCGAACTTGACGATCCGCACGATACGGCCGCGCTCGTCGGCAATCGGATTGTAGGAGGCATTGAGAAGCACCCGGCGGCCATCGCGGCCGATGCGGGCGAACTCGCCCACCTGCGCTTCACCCCGGTTCAAAGCGGCCCAGAAAGCCGTATAATCGGCGCTGGCGGCATGATCCCGGTCAACCAGCATGGAATGGTGGCGACCGACAAGCTCGTCCAGCCCGTATCCCGTCGCCTTGAGGAAGTTGGCATTGGCAGTCAGGATCGTGCCATCCGGCGAGAATTCGATCATCGCCTGAACCTTGTCGACCGCGCTCAACCGATTGGCGAAATCCAGATTTTTAAGGCGTTCGCTGGCATTCGCCCATTCCACGACATAACCGGTCAGCTTGTCGCGCTCGAACAGCGGCGATACCATCAGATCGAAGACATGATGACCAACACGAATGGTGGCGCTGTAGGGCTCCTTGAGGCTGGCCAGCATCTTGCGCTGATGCGCGGGGTTCTTGTGGAACACATCGATGTTCGAGCCGACCAGCGTCGCCATGCTGAAGCGCGGCAGTTCCGCCCTCAGGTCACTCTCGGCCTCGCTGAGAAGCTCGCGCACCGCCCCGTTAAGATAGGTGATGTTGAGCTTCGCATCCGCAATCATGACCCGCGCCTTGATAGCCTCAAGCGCGTCCAGCCTTGCACGGTTATGACCGGTGAATTTTGAGAACATGGAACTGCTTTCGCTTCAAACGGGGCCAGACAAAAATAACGGAACGCTGAACCGACCCTCCATCAGGACCACACGCACAGCGACTACTGTCCTAAATTGCTCCATTAGTAGTTTATAAAACACTAATAAGCCTCCCCTCAGAAATCATAGTAGGAAATACCAAATCGTTTTGAAAACAGCACTTTGACATGACTATTTCGATCGACTTTAGTCTCACGTAAAAAAAGCACTTGCAGCTATAGTGACTAGAGGTTCTAGAACGGCATCCGTAGACTTTCGGGAGTGACGGATGAACATATCACCGCAAATACGATTCCGGGTGGAGGGCATGGATTGCGCCTCCTGCGCCGCCAAGATCGACACCGCCGTCAGCCGCATGGCCGGTGTGAGCGACGTTGCCGTTTCCGTAACCGCCGGAACCATGACCGTGACCCATGACGGCAACCTCGATGCCGCCGATGTCGGCCGCAAGGTGAAGGCGCTGGGCTACAAGGCAACGCCGCTTTCCGGAGCGACAGACGCCGGCCCGGCAACACGCCACGCAGTCCATGACCACGATCACGACCATGGCGCCTGCTGCGGCGGGCACGATCACGACCATGGTCACAACCATGACGATCACACCCATGCGGGGCACGATCACGACAAGGATACGGGCAAGGCTGCGGTGGAAGGGCTGCATGGCCACGATCACGGTCCCTCGCAAGGCCCGTGGTGGAAGAGCCGGAAGGGCCGGTTGACGATCGTTTCCGGCCTGGCGCTGGCGGCTGCCTATGGAGCCGGCCTCGCCTTTCCCGCCATCGCGCCGTATGCCTTCACCCTTGCCATGGCGGTGGGTCTGGTGCCGATTGCCCGGCGTGCGATCATGGCCGCTCTCAACGGCACGCCCTTTTCCATCGAAATGCTGATGACCATTGCCGCCATCGGAGCGGTCATCATCGATGCTTCGGAGGAAGCCGCCGCTGTGGTCTTCCTCTTTCTCGTCGGTGAACTGCTCGAAGGCGTGGCCGCCGGAAAGGCGCGTGACAGCATCCGCTCCCTTTCCGCGCTCGTGCCGCGCACGGCCTTGCTGGTCGAGGCCGGCGGCCAGACCCGTGAGGTGCCTGCCGGCGAACTGGCGCTGGGCGCCAGCGTTCTCGTGCGCCCCGGCGAACGCATTTCCGCCGATGGCGAGATCATCGCCGGTGAAAGCGCCATCGACGAATCCCCCGTCTCCGGCGAAAGCATTCCGGTGCGCAAGGGCATGGGCGACAGCGTGTTTGCCGGCACGGTGAACGGTGAGGCCGCCCTGACCATCCGCGTGACGGCAACGGCGGAGGACAACACCATTGCCCGCGTGGTGAAGCTGGTGGAGGAAGCGCAGGAAAAGAAGGCCCCGACGGAGCGCTTCATCGACCGTTTCTCGCGCTATTACACGCCGGGTGTCGTGGTGGTGGCTGCGCTCATCGCCATTCTGCCGCCGCTTGTGGCCGGCGGCGACTGGAGCGAATGGGTCTACAAGGGCCTTGCCGTTCTGCTCATCGGTTGCCCCTGCGCGTTGGTGATTTCGACGCCCGCCGCCATTGCCGCCTCGCTTTCCGCCGGTGCCCGGCGCGGCCTGCTGCTGAAAGGCGGCGCCGTTCTGGAAAGTTTCGGCGGATTGACGGCCATTGCTTTCGACAAGACCGGCACGCTGACCGAAGGCAAGCCGAAAGTGACGGATGTGCTGACCTTCGGACGGTCGGAGGCAGAGGTTCTCTCGCTGGCCGCCGCGCTGGAAACGGGCTCCAGCCACCCGCTAGCGCTCGCCATTCTCGACAGGGCCAAAGCCGACGGGATTGCGGTTCCCGAAGCTTTCGACGCCAGGGCTCTGGGCGGCAAGGGCGTGAGCGCCACGGTTGGAGGGACGGAGGTCTTCCTCGGTTCGCCGAAGGCGGCGGCCGAACGCACGATCCTGCCCGACGCCGTGCGCGCCGCCATCGACACGCTGAACGGCGAGGGCAAGACCGTGTCCCTGCTGGTGGAAAACGGTATCCTCGCCGGCGCAATCGCCATGCGAGACGAACCGCGCGACGATGCCGCCGCCGGTTTGAAGCGGCTGCGCGACAAGGGTATCCGCACCGTGATGCTGACTGGCGACAATGCCCGCACCGCACAGGCCATCGGCGATGCGCTCGGCATCGAGGTGCGGGCCGAACTGATGCCGGAAGACAAGCGGCGCATCGTCGGCGAATGGCAGGCCGAGGGCCTCAAGGTCGGCAAGGTGGGCGACGGAATCAACGACGCCCCGGCGCTGGCGGCCGCCAATATCGGCATCGCCATGGGCGGCGGTACGGATGTGGCGCTGGAAACGGCAGACGCTGCCATCCTGCATGGCCGCGTTGGTGACGTGGCCCGCATGGTGGAACTTTCGAAACGCACCATGCGCAACATCGCCGAGAACATCACCATCGCGCTCGGGCTGAAGGCGGTGTTTCTCGTGACGACCGTGCTGGGTGTGACCGGGCTGTGGCCGGCCATTCTGGCCGATACCGGCGCAACGGTTCTGGTGACGGCGAACGCCCTTCGCCTGCTGCGCGGGGAAAAGGCGTAAGCTCGGATCATATCAGGCGGGCGCATACCAGCGCCCGTCCTTGCCCTTTTCGAGCAACGGCGTGGCGAAGGCCCCGCGCACCCGCCCCGGCCATTGCGGCCCGAAGGCCTGGAGCGCCGGACGCCAGCGCTCCGATTGCAGCATGGCCGCCCCGACCACGACCGGCTCCACGCCTAGAAGGTCCATCAGCGACAGACCGGCGACGATGGACGTTCCCGACGAAATCACGTCATCGATGAGCGCGACCCGACGTCCCTCGATGAGCGGCAGCATGCGCGGATCGACATAAAGCCGCTTGGCCTGTTCAGGCGTGGTGATCGAGGACATCGGGATCGACAGCCGGTCCTCGTACCAGAACTTGCGCGAGGTGCCGAGCGGCACATAGCGTTCATGGCCAAGCTTGCGGGCAACCTCCGCCGCCAGCGTCAGGCCAAGCGTCGGCAGACCGACGACCACCTCGGGCGAAAACGGGCGAAGCCGTGCCGCCAGATCCTCAGCCAGCGCATCCACCACGGCGAAGCTCGCCTGATTGACAATCAGCGAGGCGAGCGCGTGGACGCCATCCGACAGCGGGCGGATGGGCAGGAGCAATTGCCGCCCGTCCGACAGCGTGGCCGGAAAAGCTCGCTCGAAGCCGTTTGTAACGGCTATGTCCCCGGCCGGATGAACCTTCTGCCAGAAATCGTGCGGCTGCATGCCTGTCCTCATCCTTCGCACCCATGCGCCGATCAGACGCGGCGCCCCTTTGCGTCTCGTTAACCAAAAGGCGATAAAATTCCGCGAGAACCCGAAAACCGTCGGAGACACCATGAACGATGTTGCGGCACTTCCCGAGCAGTCTTCCGTGAAACCGGCCGGCCGGAAACCGATGCCCGGCGGCGTCATCATGCAGGTCAGGAACGCGCCGAGGGCCGAACCATCCCGCTATGGCGAATGGTTCTACGGTGAAAAGAGTGCAGCCCGCAAGAAGCTCAAGCCAATCACCAACGAGATGAACGACGAGGAAGTGGCGGCCGCGACCAAGGAAAACCTGGCACTGATCGGCACGGAAACCGCCCAGCGGATCATCGCCAAGCTGCCCAAGGGCCACAATCTCTACCAGGCCGTCCGCACCTCGACGCTCAAGGCCGCGCCGCATCTGGGCGCTTGCAAGTTCGGCGAGATCATTACCGACTACGACCACGAGAAATACGACCTGATGCAGGTCTTTCTCGCCAACTTCTCCGGTCATCTCGACACCTCGAAGACCGCCCGCTTCCTGACGCCGATGAACCGCAATTACGACCAGATGTTCTTCGGCCTGCATGTCCAGGTCGATCGCGCCGGCAACCCGCTCGGCTTCAACCAGTCGCTTGGCAGCAACGGCATCGCCTTCCAGACGAAGAACCTGCTCAGCGCCTTCTATCATGTGGCTGTCGCCAGCACCGGCCTGCCCTCCGAAATCGTGAAGGCTGGTCACCGCGCAGGCTGATCCCCGACAAGCTCGCGCTCCACAAGCCGCGTCCAGAAGCGCACGCCGGGACCGATGGCCGCATCATTGAAGTCATAGGCAGTGTTGTGATGCAACGCGCCATCCACCGCCGGGCCATTGCCAAGCCACACATAACAACCCGGCGCTTCCATGCCGAAATAAGCGAAATCATCGCCCGCCGTCGATGGCGGAAAGGCAGTGCGCACCTTCGCTCCGAACACATCGCGCGCTGCGGCAAGCGCCCGCGCCGTCGCATCCGGGTGATTGACGACGGGGGGAATACGCCGCTCGAAGGTGTAATCCACCGCAATGCCGAACATGGTGGCAGTGCCGTCGGCCAGCCGGCCGATCTCCGTTTCGAGCTGGTCGCGGACCGCTGGCGTATAGGCCCGCGCCGTGCCGCCGATCTCCACGAAATCGGGAATGACATTGAGCGCCTGCGGATTACCCGCCTGCACCGAACAGGCGCTGACCACCGCCGGCTGCAAAGGATCGACCACCCGCCCGACAATGGTTTGCAGCGCCGCGAGAAACGTGCCCGCGGCCGTAACGGGATCGCGCCCCAGATGCGGCTTGGCGCCATGGGTGCCGACGCCCCGGAAGGTCACCCGCCAGCTATCGGAAGAGGCGAGTTGCGGCCCCTCGACCACGGCGATCTCGTCGGGATCGAGCCCCGGCATGTTATGCAGGCCATAGACGGCATCGCAGGGAAAGAGCCGGAACAGCCCCTCCTCCACCATGCGCCGTGCTCCGCCCCGGCCCTCTTCCGCCGGCTGGAAGATGAAATGCACCGTGCCGGAGAAATTGCGGCTTTTCGCCAGCGCCCGCGCCGCGCCGAGAAGCAGCGTGGTGTGCCCATCATGGCCGCAGGCGTGCATCTTGCCATCGAACTTGGATTTATAGGGCCGCTCCGCCTTTTCCGGCATGGCGAGCGCATCCATATCGGCGCGCAGGCCGATGGTGCGGGTGCCGTTACCGACCTGAAGCGTGCCGACGACCCCGGTGCCGCCGAGCCCTCGATGCACGGCGAGGCCGGCCTCTTCCAGAAGTTTGGCAACAATGCCCGAGGTGCGCTCCTCCTCGAAACCGAGTTCGGGATGGGCATGCAGATCGCGGCGAAGGTCCGTCAGGAAGGAAAGATCGTCAGCTATGAAATCAGTCATTCCTCTCACTCCAGAATGCCGAGCACGGGTGAGGGAAGCACCCGGCCGGTTTCGACATCGGCGATGCCCCGATCGGTCTGATGCGGTCCGGCATTGCAGGCGAGCGTCGCCCCGAAACAGGCCTTGAAGACCAGATAAGGTGGCTGCCAGACGACAACCCGGTCCATTGCCGCCCTGAGCGTGGCAAAACCGTCGGCAACCTCCGGCAGGCGGGCTTCCGACACGAGGCCGGACACCGGCAGCGGCAGGAGCGCGATGACCTTGCCGTGCTGAGCCACCGCCATGCCACCGCCGGCAGCGATAACGGCATTGGCAGCTGCGGCCATGTCGGCCTCATTGCCACCGAAAACGGTGAGGTTGTGGCTGTCATGGGCAACCGTGGTGGCGAAGGCGCCGTTCCACGCGCCCCATTCACGCAGAAAGCCGACGCGCGGCAAGGTTTCCGCCAGCCCGTGGCGGTGTGTGACGGCGATCAGCGTCGAGCCTTGCGGCGGCACCACGAAGCCATCGACCACACTCGTTTCCGCTTCGCCCCAGCGGGTGAAGCGCGGGCGGTCGATGGTGGCGACCCGCACGCGGGTACCGTTCGAACGCACGCGAAAATCATCCGGCGAAAGCGGTGCGACCTTGACCGAGGCGGTGAAAGAACCGGCGGACGTCTGCTGCGAGGGCTGGCGAAGAACGCCGTCTTCAGCCACGGTTTCACCGTTGACGATGACGAACCGGGCGCGAAAATCCGTCAGGTCTTCGAAGACGACGAGATCGGCGCGGCGTCCGGCGGCCATCAGGCCGAGATCATCCCGGCCGAGCCTGCGGGCGGCATTCAGCGTCGCCGCCTGTAACGCCCATTCCGGCTTCAGCCCGTAGCGCACCAGACGACGCACCACATCGTCCAGACCACCGCCATGAACCAGATCGTCGGGGAAAACATCATCGGTGCAGAGCGTGACGGTCTGCGGCAGATGGTCAAGCGCATTCAGCGCAGCGACGAAGTCCGGCAGGAGATGATCGTGGGAGCCGCGCAGTTCGATGGAAAGCCCGGCGCGAAGCTTCGCCAGAAGGTCGTCTCCGGAGACAAGCTCATGATCGGAAGAGACGCCCGCCGCCATGAAGGCCTGAAGATCAGCTCCGGCCAGACCACGCGCATGGCCGCAGACCGGCTTGCCCGCCGCCAGACCCGCCTGCACGATGCCGCTCATGCGCGGTTCGCCATCTATGACGTTGCGCATGGTCATGACTTCGGCAATGCCGCCGATCTCGGGCCGGGCGAGCAGCCCGGCAACGGTTGCCGCATCGAAATCAGCACCCGCTCCCTCCAGCCCCGGCGCGGAGGGCACGCAGGAGGGGGCCAGGACCACGAAACGCAGAGGCAGGTCACGCGTGGCGGCAATGGCCCAATCGACGCCGGCAACACCGTGGACATTGCCGAATTCATGCGGGTCCCAGACCACGGTGGTGACACCGCGCGGCACGACGGCATCGGCATAGGTGGCGGGCGTGACCATGGAGCTTTCGACATGCATGTGCGTGTCGATGAGACCGGGCACAAGGAAGCCGCCCGCAACGTCGATGGTCTCCCGGGCATCGCTGCGGGTGCCCGGCGCATGCACGGAGGCAATCAGTGCGCCCGTAAGACCGATATCGGCGGTGCGATGTTCGCCCGTGACCATGTCGACCAGAATGCCGCCGGTGATGAGCCGGTCAAAGGGTGCGTCTCCCCGCGCCGCCGCAACGGCCTGAAGCCGGAGTTCCGGGTCTGCAAGATCGAATGGTTCGCGAAGGGGCTGGGTCAAGGCTTGGCGGCCTCCGCTTCCAAAGCGCCGAGCACGATGCGGCGGACGGCAGCCGCATCGCAGCCGGATGCATAGTGTGCGTTGAATGTCGCGTGCGTCGCCCGCGTTTCGACCACGGTACGCCCGCGCGTCAGCGTGCCCGCGCATTCCACCGCGATATGGGCGGGCGTCCAGGTCACGACATCGGGCCGGACGAAAGCGGCGGCAGCGGCGGGATCGTAAAGCGCCATGGCCGGGCGACCGCGCGAAATGGCGATGTCGATGAAGCCGCCGGTCATGTCGGCGAGCAGATCGGCATTGCGCCCGCCCGCCGCCCGGATTGGCTCCGCATCAGCCGGCGTCGCGAGGATCTTGCGGCAGAAATCGAGATCGACCATTTTCAGCGGCAGGCCGTGGGCGAGAACGATCGCGAGCGCTTCGGGATCGGCCAGCGCATTGAACTCGGCGGAGGCCGTGTGATTGCCGGAGGTCAGCCCGCCGCCCATCCACACGAGTTCATCGACCTTTGCAGCGAGATCAGGCCGGGCAAGCGTCAGCGCGGCGATATTGGTGAGCGGACCGAGCGCCAGAAGGCGCTTTTCGCCGTCATCCTTCGCAAGCCAGTCGCTGAGCGCGAGAAAGGCATTGCCTTGCGGCATCACGTCCGTTGCAGGCAGGCTACGCCCAAGCGTGGGAATGCCGGTATCGCCGAGAATGGCAGTGGCGGTTTCAAGCGCGCCAAACACCGGCTTTTCGCGGCCCGTATGGAACGGGACGGTCCAGCCGAAGGCACGCGCCGCGCCGGCGGCATTGCGGCGCACCTGCGCAAGATCCGTATTGCCGAAAGCGAGCGAGATGCCGTCCACGGCAAGGCCCTGATGCATCACCACCAGAATGGCGGCGAGATCGTCAAAGCCCATGTCGGTATCGATCCACACACCCACGGTTCAGTCTCTTTCCAGAGGCGCGGCATGCGCGAGCGGCAGATCGAAGGCGATGGCTTCACCGAGGCTCCAGGCGGGAAGCGCTGCATCGGCCTCGGCCTTCACCATGCCGAACGCGGCTTCCAGCACATATTCGCGCGTGCCGCCGGCAAAGGACACACCGCGCACGATGCCCGACAGCGGCCCCGCACCGAGTTCCACATGGCGCGGACGAAAGGCAAGACCGGCAACCGGCGGCAGGGTTCCGGTGAAGGGCACCCTGCCCTTTTCGGCATGCAGCGCGCCGTCGCGCACGGCATAGACATTCTCGAAACCGACGAAATCGGCCACGAAGCGCGAAACCGGGCGGTTATAGATATCCTCCGGCGTGCCGATCTGTTCGATGCGCCCATCCCGCATGACGACGATGCGGTCGGCCAGCGCCAGTGCTTCCGCCTGATCATGGGTCACGAAGATCATGGTGACGCCGGTTTCGGCCTGAACGCGCTGCAATTCGGTGCGCATGTCGAGGCGCAGGCGCGCATCGAGATTGGACAGCGGCTCGTCGAGCAGGAGCACCTTCGGTTCCATGACCATGGAACGGGCAAGCGCCACGCGCTGCTGCTGGCCACCGGACAGTTCGGGCGGCTTGCGGGCGGCATAATTGGCAAGGCCGACCGATTTCAGTCCCGCCTCGACCTTTTCGCGGAGCGCATTGCCCGTGATGCCCTTGAGTTTCAGGCCGAAGGCGACATTGTCGAACACGGTGAGATGCGGAAAGAGCGCGTAGGACTGGAAGACGAGACCGATCTGGCGCTTGTTGGCGGCCACGCGGGTAATGTCCGCACCATCGAGCCGGATCGTGCCGCCGATTGGGCTCAAAAGCCCGGCAATGGCGCGCATCGTCGTCGTCTTGCCGCAGCCGGACGGGCCGAGCAGCGCCACGAGTTCGCCCTTGCCGATGGCAAGATCGAGACCTTCGACCGCAACCGTATCGCCATAGCTCAGGCGCAGCTTTTCGAGGGAGAGATAGGCGGGATCAGACATAGCGGGAAAATCCGAGGAAGCGTTCGGCCATCAGCACGATGCCCATGGAGAGAAAGGCGAGCAACGCCGACAGCGCAGCGATGGAAGGATCGAAGACAATTTCCATATAGCCGAGCATGTCGATAGGCAGGGTGCGGATACCGGGGCCGGAGAGGAACAGCGACACCGGCACCTGATTGAAGCTTGTGACGAAGCCGAGGATGAAGGCGGAGAGAATGCCGCCGCGAATATTGGGCAGCACAACGCGGAAGAAGGCACCGAGCCGCGAAGACCCGAGCAGCACGGCGGCTTCCTCGATATCCGAGCGCAGATTGGCGAGGCTGGCCGAAACCACCCGCACCGCATAGGGCAGGACCAGTGCGGTATGGGCGAGGAACAGCGCCAGTGTGATGGGTATTCCGACCGGCACCACGAAATAGCGCAGCAGCGCCAGACCGACGATGATGCCCGGCACGATGACCGGCGCGGAGACGACGGTACGCACCGTTTCCGAAAACGGCAGGCGATAGCGCGACATGGCATAAGCCGCAGGAATACCCAGCACCAGCGCCACCAGCGTGCCGCCGACGGCGAGGATCATCGAGGTGACGAAGCTTTCGCGGAAGCTCTCCACCGTGAAGACCTTGAAGATCCAGCGCAGCGAAAACCCCTGCGGCGGAAAGGCCAGCGTTTCACCCGCCGAAAACGAGGCGGCGACAATAATGAGGAACGGGCCGATGAGGAAGACGATGACCAGCCACAGAACCAGGGTGAGGGGAAAACGTGTGCTCATGCCTTCGCCTTCACGGTTGCAATGCGCTTCAGGAGCAGGTTGGCGGCAAAACTCATGGCGACGAGGATGAGCGCGATGACACTGGCCGACACGAAATCATTGGCGACGGTGACTCGCTGATAAAGCAGGGTTTCCAGCATAAGCACCTTGGAGCCGCCGAGAATGGCCGGTGTGATGTAGGCCGTGAGCGAGCCGGTGAAGACCAGCGTGCCACCGATCACCAACCCCTCCTTCGTCAACGGCAGCACCACCTTCCAGAAAATCTGGAACCAGTTGGCGCCGAGCACGCGGGCGGCGGGAATGACATCCTTCGGCAGGTTTTCGAGCGCCGAAATCAGCGAAATGATCATCAGCGGCAGGAAAAGCTGCAACAGGCCGATGAACACGGCGGTTTCCGTGAAGAGGATCCGCAGCGGCGCATCCGACAGGCCAACGGCCTGAAACGCCTGATTGACGATGCCGGTGCGGCCCAAAATGACGATCCACGCATAGGTGCGGGCGACCGGCGAGATCATCATCGGCAGCATGATGAGGCCGATCATGCGGCCCTTGGAATTTGCCGGCAGCGAGACGATGGCAAAGGCCGCCGCATAGCCGATCAACGCAGCGACCACCGTGACCTCGGCTCCGAGACGCAAGGTGCGCCAGAAGACGGTGCGATTCAGCGGTTCGGAAAAGAAGGTGGTATAGGCCGACAGGCTCCATTCGCCGCCGCCGTGAAATCCTTCCGACAGAAGGATGACGACCGGCATCAGAAAGACAACGGCGGCAAACAGCGCCGCCGGCAGGGCCAGCATCATGGCTTCGATGCGGTTCTGGAACATGGCTAGCCTCGGGTGGAAACGAAAGAAACGCATCGCCCGGCGCGGGCTTGCAGGAAACCGCGCCGGGCGACGTTCAGGCCATTACTGGCCGACCTTGGCATTCCATTCCTTGAGCCAGGCGTCGCGATTGTCGAGCGCCACGGCGGACGGGATGAGCGACAGGTTCCTTGCGGTTTCCTCGCCATAGGTGATGTTGTTCGCCACCTCGTCGGAGACCTTGACCTCCTTGTTGGCGGGGCTGTCGACCAGCTTTTCGGCAAGCTTGGTCTGCACTTCGGTCGAGAGCCAGAAATCCATGAACTCAAGCGCCAGATCCTGGTTCTTCGAACCCTTGGCCAGCACCATGACATTCATGCCGCCGGTCTGGCCTTCCTTCGGGGTCGCCCAGGCAAGCGGCAGGCCGAGCTTGGCGAACGGCGCCCAGGAGAAGCGGCCGATGGGTGCGGCCCAGATCTCTTCCTGCTGCATGAGCTGCACGAGCTGCGAGGACTTCACGTAGAAGGTGACGATATCTTCCTTCTTCTCGCCGACAGCGGCAATCGCATCCTTCAGGTCCGGCGTTTCCTTGCCGAGCGCCTTGCCCAGCATGAAGAGCACCGGCGGGCCCTGATTGGTGGTGACGTTGGGGAAGGCGACATGCGAGACGTTTTCGGGCTTCAGCAGATCGGCCCAGCTCTCGATCTTCATCTTGTCGGTGCGGTAGACGATCGAGGTGGCGTAGAAGGTGTAGCCGACGCTCATGCCATCGCCATTCGGGTCCTTGGCAATGTCGTAGAGCTTGTTGAAATTGGAGAGCTTCGACGCATCGATCTTGTCGATCAGACCGGAGCGGGAGGCCTGCAGCGCATCGGCCATGGAGACGACGGCCATGTCGACCACCGGGTTCGCCTTGTTGGCTTCTATCTTGGCCAGACGCTCGACGCTGTTGCCGGTCTCGACCACCAGCTTGCAACCGCATTTCTGTTCGAACGGCGTGTAGACCAGTTCCTTGAATTCGTCCTGCGCGAAGGCATAGACGGAAATTGTCAGCGTCCTGTCTTTAGCGCTGGCCTGATCGGCGACAAGCGCCAGAACCGATGCGGCGATTGCTTTCTTCAGCATGTTCCTACTCCGTTTTATCGTTATCTTCAGGGGAGGCGCGACGGACGGGTCCGCTCGTCTGCCGCGCGATGAGCTGCATGGGAACGCGGGCCGCCTCGGTGGAGACGACCAGCCCGTCCTCGTCCACGTTGTCCCGGCCCTCGATGACCCGAACGAGCGAGGAGACGGCAATCGCCGCGATGCGCTGCATGTCTGCGCGCACCGTCGTCAACGCCGGGGTGATGACACCCGACCACGAGAAATCGTCGAAGCCGGTAACGCTGACATCCTCCGGCACGCGGAAACCGGCGCGGTGGAGTTCCGTGAAGGCCCGCAGCGCATGCAGGTCGGAAACGGCGGCAATGGCGGTGAAGCCGCGGGCCGCGTAATCGGCGAGACCCAGTACACTGCCGACGCCGCGTTCGGCCTCGAGCGGCTCGATCCACAACGTCTCGGTTTCGGCATGCCCCGAAAGCGCATCGCGCATACCGGCAAGGCGGTCGTTCTGCACCGCAGAGGCCGGATTGTTGCCGAGCAACAGAACGCGCCGGTGCCCGAAGGCCGCCAGATGCGCGCCGATGAGCGCTCCGCCCTGCCAGTGATCGGCGGAAACCGTGTTGCCGGGCGTCGACGGGCTGTCGATGACGGCAACCGGGCAATCGGATTCGGAAATGCGCGTGCCACGCCGGGGCACGACCACGAGACCATCGACGCCGCGCTCCACCAGCCGGTGGATCGCCTCGGTCTGTACGGAGGAATCCCCGCGCGAATCGCCGATCAGGATGCCGTAGCCGGCTGACGAGGCTGCAAACTCGATGGCCTGGGCGATTTGCGGAAAGAGCGGATTGGCGATATCGGGCAGAACAAGGCCGAGAACGCCGGTGCGGCCGGTGCGCAGCGCGCGGCCCGCAAGCGAAGGCACATAGCCCATGCGATCGGCCATTTCCCGCACGCGCGGAATGAGGCTGGCCGAAACACGGCCCTTGCCCGACAGCGCGTTCGACACGGTTGCGACCGATACGCCGAGCGCACGCGCGATGTCACCGAGATTGGCAACCTGTTTCTGGGGCGGCATGTCCGGTTCCTGCGGCCGATTAAACGTTTAAGCAAACTCTCCTAGGCGCTCGCTACGCCCCTGTCAACGCCCGGCCGACCGCAAACCCACGCACACTTGTGTCATCAATTGGACGAAGAAGATTGGAAAATGGTTGTGTGGCTTCGCAGTCCGGACGGGGTTACACTCAAGTCGCCATGATGCAGCGCGGCAAGCTCTTGTTCCGCAAGGGCGTTATGCGGTGCGGATGAAGCCGGCACAAAGCGGAAAGAGGAGTAGGTATCTTGAGCAGAATGGCCTTTTTCGCCGATCTCATGGGAACGATCTTTTCCCGCACCACCGGAAAGGCGCCAGCGCTCGGCCGCGTGCCCGTGACCGAGCTGTGCGAGGCGCTGCTCTCGCCGCAGGGCGAAGTCTCCGGCATGGCCCGCGCACGCGAAATTCTCGCCCAGTACCGCGCGATGACCGTGGACGAGAAGAAGGCGTTCTTCACCCATCTGGCTGAGGATCTCGACGTGGACCCCGAAAAGCTGATCGAGGCGGCCACCTTGTACCGCGAGAGCCGCGATCCCGCCGCATTCGCCCGGCTTTCGCGCGAGGCCGAGCCGCGGCGGCAGGAATTGCTGCGCCGCCTGAACCAGGCGCCCGGCGCGACCGAGGAACTGGTGCGCATGCGCCTCGATCTTCTCAACCTGATGAAGGATACGCCCGAGCTTGCCCGCATTGATCAGGACTTCATCCATCTCTTCGTAAGCTGGTTCAACCGCGGCTTCCTCGTGCTGCGCCACATCGACTGGGGCACGCCGGCCAATATTCTCGAGAAGATCATCGAATACGAGGCCGTGCACGCCATCAACGACTGGAACGACCTGCAACGCCGCCTGCGCCCCACCGACCGGCGCTGTTTCGGCTTCTTCCACCCGGCCATGCCGGAAGAACCGCTGATCTTCGTGGAAGTCGCGCTGTGCAAGGGGGTGCCGGGCTCGATCCAGTGGCTTCTGGCCGACGGGCGGGAGACCGTGAAGGATACGGAATTCGACACCGCTGTCTTCTATTCCATCTCCAACTGCCAGGAGGGCCTGCGCGGCATTTCCTTCGGCAATTCGCTGATCAAGCAGGTGGTCGAGGACCTGCGCCGCGACCTGCCGCAGGTGAAGACCTTCGTGACGCTTTCGCCGGTGCCGGGCCTGACCCGCCATCTGAAGAAGATCGCCGATGAAAAGCCGGAGATCGCCGCCCTTCTGGAGGCCGCCGATGCCAAGGACCCGAGCGCACTGACACCGCACCTGCCGCTCCTCAAGAAACTGGCCGCCGACTATCTCGTCAACGCCAAGCGCCCGGACGGTCTGCCTTCCGACCCCGTGGCCCGTTTCCATCTGGGCAACGGCGCGCTGCTGCACGATATCCACGTTCTCGGCGACACCTCGGCAAACGGGTTTCGCCAGTCCTGCACCGCGATGGTCAACTATCTCTACGACCTGCCGAAGGTGGAGGAAAACAACGAGAACTACATGGCCGGCAAGGCCGTGGCCGCCTCGAAACAGGTGCGGGCCCTGCTTACGCAGCCGAAATCCTCCGAAAACGGCGAGGGCGGCGGCTGGCTGGAAAGCCCGCAGAAATTGCTGGGTTTGTCAGGGTTGCAAACGAAGTCTTAACGGACAGTCGATAATTTTAGTCATACCAGAGAAGATGAAGCGCCCACTTCACTCCTCAAGGTTCGGCCTGCGGTCTCCCCGGCTGCGCGGCGCATCGCGACATGCAGCATGACGCTGCACGCCTTCCGCCTCATGGTCTCGCCAGACGCCTGTTTTCATTGACTTCATAGATTGAGCAAGGTCGCTCCATGTTGCGCTTCGTCAGCAGATTGCCGATGTCCGTTCAGGTCATCGGGGGTGTCGCATTCATACTTCTCGGCATTGGTGCCGGCAATTTTCTCTACGACGTATCCCAGATCAGCACTTCCATCGAAGACAACGCCCGCAAGCGTGGCGAAGCCGCACTGGACATGCTGGAATCCGTCCACACCAATGCCATGCTGAACCGCGACAAGACGGCCGATGGTGACCCCGCCATCGCCACGCTGGACGGCACGATGGAGCAGTTCTCCGAACAGTCCCACGGCGTTTCCCTGTGGCTGGTGATGGGGCCGAAGGTTGTCGCCTATCAGAAGGCAAGTGGCGCGGAAGATTACGAGGGGCCGCAGGACGCCGTCGACAGCACGGCGATTTCCGCCGCCGTACCGCAACTTTCACGCGTCGACGATACGCTTCGCATGACGCGCCCGGTCATTCTGGGTCAGGGGTCCGCATCCAATGAAAGCTGTGCCGCCTGTCACACCGCGCGAATGGATGTGCAGAAGGGCGAAGTTATCGGACTTTACAGCGCCAAGGTCGATCTGAAACCGGAATATGCCGCCGCCTATGCCGATATTCGCCAGAAGGCGATTGCCACCGTCGGCGTCTTCATTCTGGCCCTTCTGCTCCTTAGTGCCATGCTGCGCGTCACGGCAATCCGTCCGCTACGCCGCCTTGCCGCCGTGACCGAAGCGCTTGCCGGCGGCGACATCACCGCCGAAAGCGGCGCCAGCGACCGCAAGGATGAGATCGGCGCCATGGCAAGGGCGCTTGAAGTATTTCGTGAAGCCTTCATCCGCAATCGCGCGCTCGAGGCCGACGCCAACCGCCAGCGGGAGGCCGCCGAGCGGACAAGGGTCGAGGCGCAGCGCATTGCCGAAGCGGAAGCGACCCGCCGGCTGGAAGAGGCGACCTCGGGTCTGGCCGGCGGTCTGCAGCGCATGGCGCGCGGTGATCTCGCCTTCGAGATTTCCGAACCTTTCGCCCAGCAATTCGAGGGCCTGCGCCACGATTTCAACCAGTCGGTCAAGCAGCTCGGCGAAACGCTGACGACCATTTTGCACAGCGCCCACATCATCGATAACGGCACGCGCGAAATCTTCGCCGGCACCGACGATCTGGCGCGGCGCACCGAACAGCAGGCGGCCTCGCTGACCGAGACCTCCAGCGCGGTGGATGAAATCTCCGCGACCGTCCTAAGCTCCGTCGGGTTGACCGACGAAGTGCGCCGGATCGCCTCCGAGGCCAATGGCGACGCAACCAAATCCGGCACCATCGTTTCCGAAGCCGAAGTGGCGATGGAACGCATCGAAACCTCTTCGGCGAGGATCGGCAACATCATCGGCGTGATCGACGAGATCGCCTTCCAGACCAACCTGCTGGCGCTCAATGCCGGCGTCGAGGCCGCCCGCGCCGGGGAAGCCGGCAAGGGTTTCGCCGTCGTCGCCCAGGAGGTGCGCGAACTCGCCCAGCGCTCGGCCAATGCGGCCAAGGAGATCAAGGGTCTGATCAGCGCTTCAACCACGGAAGTCGGCAATGGCGTGCGCCTGGTGCGCGATGCCGGCGATGCGTTGAATGCGATCGGTCGCTATATCTCGACCATCAATGAACGCATGGCGACCATTGCCACGGCAACCTCCGAGCAGGCGACCTCGCTGAAGGAGGTCAATGCGGCGGTGGTGCAGATGGACCAGATGACCCAGCAGAACGCCGCCATGGTGGAGCAGACGAACGCGGCCAGCGCAACGTTGGCCTCGGAGGCCGCAAAGCTTCGCGAACTGGTCTGCCAGTTCCGGCTCAGGGATGCCGCGCAGGCCCCGGCGCGCCCGCGGGTCTTCGCCACGCCGCCAGCCGCACCCGCACGGCCGGTGGCTGTTACGAGACCGCAGACCCGTGGCAACCTGGCACTGAAACCCGCCGTCAACGACTGGGAAGAATTCTGAGGCAACAGGCGGGGGGGCCAAGCGCTCCCCACCGCTCCATTCAGCTCCGCAGACCCGGTGCTTCCTGACCGGTACGCTCGACATATTCGGTATAGCCGCCGCCATACTGGTGAATGCCTTCCGGGGTCAGTTCCAGCACGCGGTTGGAAAGCTCCGCCAGGAAATGGCGATCGTGTGAGACGAACAGCATGGTGCCCTCATAGGCCGAAAGCGCCTTGATGAGCATTTCCTTGGTGTCGAGATCGAGGTGGTTGGTCGGCTCGTCGAGTACGAGGAAGTTCGGCGGATCGAACAGCATGGCGGCCATGACCAGCCGCGCCTTTTCGCCGCCCGACAGCACGCGGCAGCGCTTTTCCACATCGTCGCCGGTAAAGCCGAAGCAGCCGGACAGCGCCCGCAGCGGCGCCTGCCCCGCCTTCGGGAAACGCTCCTCCAACCACTGCAGGATGGTCAGATCACCATCGAGCAGGTCCATGGCATGCTGGGCGAAATAGCCGAGCTTGACCGAGGCGCCGAGCGTGACCGACCCCTGATCCGGTTCCGCAGTGCCGGTAACGAGCTTGAGCAGCGTCGATTTGCCGGCACCGTTCACGCCCATGATGCACCAGCGTTCCTTGCGGCGAACCATAAAGTCCAGGCCCTCATAGATGGTGCGGCTGCCATAGGCCTTGTGCACGCCCTTGAGGTTCACGACATCCTCGCCCGAGCGCGGCGCGGGCAAAAAATCGAAGGCTACCGTCTGGCGGCGGCGCGGCGGCTCCACCCGGTCGATCTTTTCCAGCTTCTTCACCCGGCTCTGCACCTGCGAGGCATGCGAGGCACGCGCCTTGAAGCGTTCGATGAACTTGATTTCCTTGGCAAGCATGGCCTGCTGGCGCTCGAACTGCGCCTGCTGCTGCTTCTCCGCCATCGCCCGCTGGCCCTCGTAGAAGCCATAATCGCCGGAATAGGTGGTGAGCGAACCGGCATCGATCTCGATGATCTTGTTGACGATGCGGTTCATGAACTCGCGGTCGTGCGAGGTCATCAAAAGCGCGCCGTCGTAATTCTTCAGGAAAGCTTCAAGCCAGATCAGGCTTTCGAGATCGAGATGGTTCGACGGTTCGTCGAGCAGCATCACATCGGGACGCATCAGAAGAATGCGGGCAAGCGCCACGCGCATCTTCCAGCCACCGGACAGGCGGCCCACATCGCCGTCCATCATCTCCTGGCTGAAGGAAAGACCGGCGAGAACCTCACGCGCCCGGCCTTCCAGCGCATAGCCGTCGAGTTCCTCGTAGCGCGCCTGCACCTCGCCGTAACGCTCGATGATCTGGTCCATCTCGTCCATGCGGTCAGGATCGGACATCGCGGTTTCGAGAGCGTGCAGTTCGGCGGCGACTTCGCTCACCGGCCCTGCACCTTCCATCACTTCCTCGACCACCGAACGGCCGGCCATTTCGCCGACATCCTGGTTGAAGTAGCCGATGGTCACCCCCTTCTCGACCGACACCTGCCCCTCGTCAGGCAGTTCCTCGCCGGTAATCATGCGGAAAAGCGTCGTCTTGCCCGCCCCGTTCGGCCCGACGAGGCCGATCTTCTCACCCCGGTTCAACGCCGCCGAGGCCTCGATATAGAGGATGCGATGACTGGCGGACTTGCTGACATTCTCGATGCGGATCATGGGGAGGCGGCCTTCTGGTTCAAGCGCCTCCCTATGGCATGGAACGCGGAAAACCAAAAGCGGCGAAGCCGGTAATTTGCTCCCCGCGCGGGGAATGGCACGGAAGCGGACCGGGCGGTAGTTTCACTGCATCAGGCCGGGTTGATGCGATTGAGGCAATCCGGCCCATGACAGCCCACGGAGATCCGCCATGAGACTGCCGATCCTTCTCGCCGCACTGATGCCGCTTGCCGCCCTAACCGCCTGCTCGACCACCGGACCGGTCGATTGCGAGCGCAAGGACCCGAAGAAGCCGATGATGACCGGAAGCTGCAACGAAGGCCACGCGACGCCCCTGCTGCGCCGACCGAAGCCGCCTCTGACCCATGGCAAGGTCGCTCCGCTGCTGCGTCCGGTGAAGAAGGTCCCCGTGCGCGAGCCGATCAGTAGCGAACACGAAGGCGGAGGCGGAGGCGGCCCCTCGAGCGGCGGCAACAACTCCTCGACTGGCGGCGGCGGTTACACCCACGGCAAGATCTGAGCCGACAAGACCATCGACAGGCGTCCCCGCCGGTAACGGCCAGCTACCGCCTTGCCTCTCCCTCCAGGAGGCAAGGCGGGGTTCTTTGCAGTGGCAGGAGGCCTGCCCCGGCGGCAGAAATTGTTTCAGCGCAAGTCCACGTACCCTATTCCCCCCTCGGATCCTATTTGCCATACTATTTCTGGGATAGGGGGACGCGTCATCCGGGGTGAACGGTGTGGCATATCGGGAGATCACACCCAGCGGAAATGCCGCTTCTCCATGACCTGCATTCAGGCGACCGCATGCATGAACCTGCGGTAGACGGAGGCGCCTATGGTTCGACGGGTGGCGAAACGATACTGGAACGAACTCGATCTGGTCTGTTCCACCGGGGTCGGGCTTGAAGCCTTGGCGCCGCAGGTTTGCCGGCTGTTGCGTGAAATCGTCGGGGCCGATGCAGGCGCCCTCTTCTGGGTCGATGAAACCGGCCTTCCCGCCGGCTTCTTTCACGAAGACACCAATGCTCAGGCCCGCGATCTGTTCGTCAACGCCTTCGAGGCGCTTTTCACCGGGGACATGGAACTGAATGTCGCGACGCTCGTGCGATTCAAGGGAGCGAATTGCGGTCACCTTCTGGCACCGCCCGACCACTACTGGCGCTCCAATACCTATAATCTTCTCGTGCGCGCCAGCGGCCACCGTCACACGCTTGATCTGCGCGTGGACCATGAAGGGCGACCACGCGCCATCATCATGCTCTTCAGGCGGCGCACCGACGCGTTCACGCAGGAACATCAGATACTCCTGCAAATGGCGCTTCCTTGCCTGCGCAAGGCTTTCATCAAGCCACCCGGCGCAGACCGGTGGTCTGAAACCGCCCCGCCCGCTTACATCATTACAGACCGCAACGGTGAAACACTGAAATTCGCCACCGAAGCGGCCCATCTCCTGCTGCAACAGGGCAACCAGGTTGCACAGGGCGTACCCGCGAGCGGCCCCCTCATCGTTCCTCCACTGTTCGTCAGAGCCCTTTGCCAGCGCCTTGTCGACGAGGCGAGACCATCACAGTTGCTGCCATCCGCCCACGGACGGCTGCGCGTCAGCGCCGAATATCTGAGCGGCCCGCAGACCGGCCAGGCCGCAGTCCTCGTCACGCTCGTCAGCGAAGTGCCGGACCGGCTGGCGCTGGTGACACAAGTGCTCGACCTCGACCTCTCCCCCAGGCAGAAGTCCATTCTGCTGGCGGCTGTCTCCGGCGTATCACGCGCGCAAGCGACACAGGCGACCGGCACCAGTCCGGAAGCGATGAAGAAGCATCTCATGGCGATCTTCACCGCAACCGGGGTTCATTCCTGGCAGGATTTGCAGCAACGTTTCACGGCGAAAACGGGTCATGACGGCCTATCGGCATAAAGGCGTGACCGGTATCACGCATATGGGCCATATCCTGCGATTGGTCTGCCCCTGACAAGCCAGAAACTGTGGAAGGAACCGCAGGGTCGAAGCCAAACCTATGGCCTCAAGGTCTCCCCTAAAATGCGAAAGGCTGAACAGCCCAATCCATTCTATTCCCATGCGCCTACATCGCGCCTAACAGCAGAAAGCCACTAAGCCAGGCCAACGCAAGCGGCCGAAAACCAAAAGCTTCGGGACAATCCTGCCATCCAAGGAAGATATGGCGGAGAGGGAGGGATTTGAACCCCCGATACGGTTGCCCGTATGCCGCATTTCGAGTGCGGTGCATTCAACCACTCTGCCACCTCTCCGCGTCGTGGTTGGCTCCTTGGGAGCGCGGGCTGTCTCTTAGCGATGAAAAAGAGGGTTGGCAAGGGACTTTATGCGTTCTTTCAGCGCTTTCGTCTTGACAGTTCATATGCGCTCGCGTAATCGCCCACACCGGTAGATATGGGCTCACTGTATCTTCGCGTGCCCCTGAGGGTGCGATCATCCGGAAATGGTGTGAAAACACGGTTTCCGATTTTCCGACTGACAAAAAGACGGTCGCCTGATTCGCTTGAAGAGGGCAGAGCCGGATAACGGACATGAAAGGATAAAAAATGTTCGCAGTCATCAAGACCGGCGGTAAGCAGTACCGCGTGAGCGCCGACGACGTGCTGACCATCGAAAAGCTGGAAGCCGAAGCCGGTGCAACCATCGAATTCAACGAAGTGCTCGTGGTCGGCGAAGGCGCTGACGCCAAGATCGGCGCTCCCTTCGTTGCCGGCGCCGTCGTGAAGGCCGAAGTGGTCGAACACAACCGCGGCAAGAAGGTTCTGTCGTTCAAGAAGCGTCGCCGCCAGAATTCCAAGCGAATTCGCGGTCACCGCCAGCACCACACCGTCGTCCGCATCACGGCCATCTCGGCCTGATCCGGAATCGCAACAAGATTTAAAGGAGAACTCCAATGGCACATAAAAAAGCTGGCGGTTCCTCGCGTAACGGTCGCGATTCCGAGTCCAAGCGCCTTGGCGTGAAGAAGTTCGGCGGCGAAGCCGTGATCCCGGGCAACATCATCGTGCGTCAGCGCGGCACCAAGTGGCATCCGGGCGCCAATGTCGGCCTCGGCAAGGACCACACGATTTTTGCACTCACGGATGGCAACGTGTCCTTCGCCCGCAAAGCGAATGGCCGAGTCTACGTGTCTGTGGCCCCGAAAGCCGCAGAAGCAGCGGAATAAGCCGGTAGCGCTTTAAAACAGCCGGCGTCGCATCGACCCGGCTGAAGCGCATCTGCAGGTTCAGCAAGAAAAAAGGGGAGATGGGGCGCCACCCACCTCCCCTTTTTCTTTTCACTCCAGCCAAACAGGAGAGCTGACCATGCAAGGCGAACTTTTAAGGGAGAGCCAATCCCGGCCCCCCGAGGAACGGCAAAAGCCCGATAGTAGCAGACGCTTCTGCCCCGTTTTGTTGTCGCGGAGACTGGTTCTGCGCGCACCCCACGAAGACGATATCGACGCACTTGCCCATCTCGCCAATAACGCCGCCATCGCCACGATGGTTTCCCGTATGCCGCATCCCTACACGGCAACGGATGCTGCCGACTTCGTGCGACGCACGAAGGAAGGCGGGATCGGCAAATGCGTCTACGCCATTACACGCGCGGACAACGGCGAGTTCCTCGGCTGCTGCGGACTTGAACCGCAGGACGATGACAGCAAGACACTGGAAATCGGCTACTGGCTGGGCGAACCCTACTGGAACGCCGGCTATACGACCGAGGCCGCCCATGCGCTGGTCGACATGGCCTTCCGCTCGCGTGACATCGACCAGATCGATGCGCGTTGCCGGGTCATGAACGTCGCCTCCCGGCGCGTCATCCAGAAGTGCGGCTTCCAGTTCCAGGGGTCCGGCATGGTGCCGTCGCTGGCGCTTGGCGGCATGGTTGCCGTCGAATGGTACCGGCTGGACCGCAAGACCTGGCTGTCGCTGAGAAGCTGGGGTGAGGGCAAATAAGCCGTCAGCCTTTGAAAAAGGGAAGTCGCTGCACAGGCGGCTTCCCGACAGTCCGGTCATTCAAGCTCCAGCCAGAGTGGAAAATGATCGGAGCCCTCGGCCTGCGTATCGATGAAGACGTTCTTCATGCGCGGCACGAGGTTGCAATGCAGGAAGGCATAGTCGAAGAGCGCGGTGATCGGTCCCTCATCGGTGGGCAGCAGCCAGCTATGGGTCTCCGGCGTCAGCCCACCGAGGCGAGCCAGCGCATCGACGGGGCGGTCATGGCGTAGCGGACGGCCGAAACCGGGCGTGGCGCGACCGGCCATCGCGTCATATTCGATGCTCTCCGGCAGCATGTTGAAATCGCCGAGGACCACGTAATCCTCTGGCAGTGGCGGGTCGGTCATACCATATTCATGGGCGCCGGTCAGCGCACCGCCTTCCAGCGTAAACTGCCGGATGCGGTCGTTGAGGAAGGCGATCTGGGCAAGGCGTTCGTCGGCGCTGACGTGATCGAGATGCAGACTGTAGACGCGAAGCGGGCCCGAGGGTGTTGCTATGACGGCTTCCAGCGCCGAGCGCTGCATGTTCATGCGCTCCACGGTGCGCCCGCGCGGCAGAAGCAGGGTACGGGCGGCAAGAATCGGGTGGCGCGACAGGATCATATTGCCGAACTGGAAGCGGCGTTCGACAGCACGGCCATCGGCACTGAAACCGGCCTCGAGAAGCACATCGCAACTTGCGGCAAAACGTTTGTAATAGAAGGGAAAGTGAGGCTCGAGATCGGCCACCATATCGGCATGACCGTTGCGAAAGAAACCGCGCGTCACTTCCTGAAGGGCAATGACATCCGCACCGTCAAGATTGGAAGCGATGCGGGCTGGGTCATAGCGTCCATCCAGCCCCATGCCGAACTGGACATTGTAAGTGACGAGTTTCACGATAACCTTTGACCTCCGGGGCCCGCCTCTGTATCGAGAACGGCAAGCGAAAACACTGAATACTAAAGCGCGAGCGACTTTGACATGAAATTTCTCGATGAAGCCAAGGTTTACATCCGGTCCGGGGATGGCGGCGCTGGAGCCGTGTCCTTCCGGCGTGAGAAGTTCATCGAGTTCGGCGGGCCGGATGGCGGCGATGGCGGACGCGGCGGCGACGTGTGGGTGGAGGCCGTGAACGGTCTCAACACCCTCATCGACTTCCGCTACCAGCAGCACTTCAAGGGCCAGACAGGCACGCACGGCATGGGCCGCAACCGCACCGGCAGCAATGGCGCCAGCGTGACGCTGAAAGTGCCGGTCGGTACGCAGATCTTCGAGGAAGACAATGAAACGCTGATCTGCGACCTGACGGTCGAGGGCCAGAAGTTTCGGCTGGCCAAGGGCGGCAATGGCGGCTTCGGCAATGCCTATTTCAAAAGCTCGACCAACCAGGCGCCCGACTGGGCCAATCCCGGCCTTGAAGGCGAGGAAAAGACCATCTGGCTACGGCTGAAGCTGATTGCCGATGCCGGCCTCGTCGGCCTGCCCAATGCCGGCAAGTCCACCTTCCTTGCCACCTGCACCCGCGCGCGTCCGAAGATCGCCAACTATCCGTTCACGACGCTGCATCCGAACCTCGGTGTCGCCACCGTCGATGGCCGCGAATTCGTTCTGGCCGATATTCCCGGCCTCATCGAAGGCGCGCATGAGGGTGTCGGCCTCGGTGACCGTTTCCTCGGTCATGTGGAGCGCACCCGTGTGCTGCTGCATCTTGTTTCCGCGCAGGAAGAAAAGGTCGGCAAGGCCTACAAGACCGTGAGACACGAACTGGAAGCCTATGGCGAGGTTCTGACCGAAAAGCCCGAGATCGTGGCACTGTCACAGATCGACGTGCTGGACGAGAAGGAACTCAAGAAGAAGGCCAGGGAACTGGAAAAGGCCTGCGGCAAGCCGATCTTCCTGATTTCCGCGGCGACCCATCTCGGCATGCAGGACGTGCTGCGCGCGCTGCGCGACATCATTACCGAAGCCACCCCACCGTTGAAGGAGCCACCGCCGCCAGCCGGCGCCGAGGACTTTGACGACGATGGGAATGATGGCGATGACGAAGACAAATGAAGTTCTGAAACCTTTTGAAAATGTGCGCCGCGTGGTCATCAAGATCGGCTCGGCGCTTCTGGTGGACCGCAAGAGCGGCCTGCGCACGGAATGGCTGGATTCGGTCTGCGCCGACATCGCGGCGTTGCGCGCGCGTGGCATCGACGTGCTGGTGGTGTCTTCGGGCGCCATTGCACTCGGCCGCTCGGTGCTGAAACTGCCGTCCGGCGCGCTGAAGCTGGAAGAAAGCCAGGCGTCTGCGGCTGTCGGCCAGATCGAGCTGGCGCGGGCATGGTCGGAAAGCCTGCACCGCGACGACATCGTCGCCGGCCAGATCCTGCTGACCTTCGGCGACACCGAAGAGCGCCGCCGCTATCTCAATGCGCGCGCCACGCTGACCCAGCTTCTGAAGCTGAAGGCCGTGCCGATCATCAACGAGAACGACACGGTTGCGACCAACGAAATCCGCTATGGCGACAACGACCGTCTGGCGGCGCGCGTCGCCACCATGATCGGCGCCGACCTTCTGGTGCTGCTTTCGGATATCGACGGGCTCTATACGGCCCCGCCGCATCTCGATCCGGAAGCGCTGTTCCTGCCGATCATTCCCGAAATCACACCCGAGATCGAGGCGATGGCGGGGGGCGCGGCTTCCGAGCTTTCGCGCGGCGGCATGCGCACCAAGGTGGAGGCGGGCAAGATTGCCACGGCCGCCGGCTGCGCCATGCTGATTGCCTCCGGCAAGGTGCTGAACCCGCTGAAATCCATCGAGAACGGCGCCCGCTTCTCGAAATTCGAAGCCGCGCGCAACCCCGTCAATGCCCGCAAGACCTGGATTGCCGGGCAACTTCACCCCGCCGGTGAGCTGCTGGTGGACGAAGGGGCCGAAGACGCGCTCTATTCCGGCAAGAGCCTGCTGCCCGCTGGTGTGAAGGCCATCGAGGGCCACTTCAGCCGCGGCGACACGGTCGCGATCATGAGCCCCGAAGGCCACGAGATCGGTCGCGGCCTTGCCGGTTACGACGATGCCGATGCGCGCCTGATTGCCGGGCGCAAATCCGGCGAAATCGAAAAGATCCTCGGCTATGCCGGGCGCGCCGCCATGGTGCATCGCGACGATCTGGTCATGACCCATGCGGGCGGCCAGAACCGCGAAACGAAGAAGGGAAGGAAAAAGGCCAATGGCTGACACCATGATCGACATTGGAGCCCTGATGCTGGATATCGGCCGCCGCGCCCGTGCCGCCGCCCGTCCGCTCGCCTTCGCCGACACCGCCGCCAAGAATAATGCGCTGCTCGCCATGGCCGATGCCATCGATGCCGCCAGGACCGACATTCTCGCCGCCAACACGCTCGACATGCAGCGCGCCGAGGCCAATGGCATTTCCGGCTCGTTCCTTGACCGCCTGCTGCTGAACGAGACCCGTCTCGCCGGGATTTCCGAAGGCATCCGCGCCATTGCGGCGCTGAAGGACCCGGTGGGCGAAACCATCGCCGCCTGGGAGCGCCCGAACGGGTTGAAGATCGAGCGCGTGCGCACGCCGCTCGGCGTCATCGGGGTGATCTATGAAAGCCGCCCGAACGTGACGGCGGATGCCGGCGCGCTCTGCCTGAAGGCCGGCAATGCCGTGATCCTGCGGGGCGGCTCGGACTCGCTCCATTCCTCCCGTGCCATCCATGCCTGCCTGGTTGCGGGCCTGAGGGCTGCCGGCCTGCCCGAGGATGCAATCCAGCTCGTGCCCGTGTCCGATCGTGCCGCCGTGGGCGCCATGCTGACCGGGCTCGACGGCAATATCGACGTTATCGTGCCGCGCGGCGGCAAAAGCCTTGTCGGACGCGTTCAGTCGGAAGCGCGTGTGCCGGTCTTCGCGCATCTCGAGGGTCTGTGCCATGTCTATGTCGATGCCTCCGCCGATCTGGAGATGGCGAAGAAGATCGTCGTCAACGCCAAGATGCGCCGCACCGGCGTATGCGGCTCGGCCGAAACCCTGCTGATCGACAGCGCGGCCATCGGCACGCATCTGATGCCGCTGCTGGAAGCGCTGACGGAGGCTGGCTGCGAAATCCGCGCCTCGGCCGCCGTTCTCAAGGTGCATCCCGGCTTCAAGCCGGCAACGGAAGAGGACTGGCACACGGAATATCTCGATGCGATCATTTCGGTCGCTATCGTCGACGGCATTTCCGGCGCCATCGATCACATTGCCCGCTATTCGTCGCATCATACCGAAGCGGTCATCGCCGAAGACCCGCAGGTGGTGGAGCGGTTCTTCAACGAGATCGATTCCGCCATCCTGCTGCACAATGCCTCCACCCAGTTCGCGGATGGCGGAGAATTCGGCATGGGCGCGGAAATCGGCATCGCCACCGGCAAGATGCATGCGCGCGGGCCGGTGGGTGTCGAACAGCTCACCTCCTTCAACTACCGGGTTCACGGCACCGGGCAGGTTCGCCCCTGACATGACGGCAGCCGTTGAGGAGAAGATCGAGCGCCGACACCTGATCATGCCGCAGAGCACGCGCGGCATGATAATCGGCCTGTTCGGCGGCTCCTTCAATCCCCCTCATGCCGGTCATGCACTGGTGGCGGAAATTGCCCTGCGCCGGCTGAACCTCGACCAGCTCTGGTGGATGGTGACGCCGGGCAACCCGCTTAAAAGCCGCGGTAATCTGGCGCCCTTGTGCGAACGGCTGGCGCTCTCGGAAAAGCTGGTCCACGACCCCGCCGTAAAGGTGACGGCCTTCGAAAAAAGCCTCGGCACCAGCTACACGGCACGCACGCTTGCCTTCGTGAAGGCGCGCAATCCGCATGTGCGCTTCATCTGGATCATGGGCGCGGACAATCTCAAGAGCTTCGATCGCTGGCAGAACTGGCGGAAAATCGTGGAAACCTTCCCGATTGCCGTCATCGACAGACCCGGCTCCACCCTTTCCTATCTCTCCTCGAAAATGGCGCGCACCTATGATTATGCCCGCATCGACGAGGAGGATGCCGGCGTGTTGTGGAAACACCGCGCGCCCGCCTGGAGCTTCATCCACGGCCCCCGCTCGACGCTGAGTTCCACGGCACTGAGAGCTGCCGCCAAGCAAAGCTGACGAACGTTCAGGTTCCCGTCAGGAAACAGGTCCATTCGCAACTTTCCGTTTGATTTCGCGGAAGGAAGCGACACGCAATGACGAACAGGACCCGCACCGACGGCAATCGCGGCAGCCAGCGCCCGGCGCTCGGCAGCGCGACCGTCAGCATATTGACGGCCGCCTATCTTCTGCTCATCACCAACCGGACCTTCTGGACCAAGGCGCTGACCTATTTCGATGATACGCGCACCGTCGTGCTGCTGGCCATCGGTCTGATTGCGCTGGCCTCGGCTATCCTGATCGCCCTTTCGTTCAAATACATCACCAAGCCGATCCTCATCTTCATGGTCATCGCCGCGGCCTCGGCCTCCTGGTTCATGGACGGCTTCGGCACGATCATCGACAGGGAAATGGTGCGCAATGCCGTGACCACGACACCCGCCGAAGCAGGGCACCTCATCACCTTCGGCTTCATCAAGCACATGGTTCTGTTCGGTGTTATCCCCGTCGGCCTGCTGCTGTGGGTCCGGATCGAACACAAGACGTTCGGCCGCAAGCTGAAGACCAATCTCGGTCTGATTGCCCTGATGCTGGCCGTCACCGCCGCAGCCGGGCTTACCGAAGCGCGCACGCTGTCCTCCACCAGCCGCGCCCATCGCGATCTTCTGGCAACGCTGAACCCCTTTACGCCCATCGTGCAGGTGGCACGCTATTTCATCGGCACGGCCAAGGTTGCGAATGTCGTTGTCGAAAAGCGCGGACTCGATGCACAAGTCGATGCTCCCGTTTCGGCCAGTGGCCGGCCGCGCGTGCTGGTCGTGGTGGCCGGCGAGACCGCCCGCGCCGAAAGCTTTGCACTCGGCGGCTACAGCCGCGATACCAACCCGGAACTGTCGAAGCTCGACATCACCTATTTTCCGAAAACGACAAGCTGCGGCACCGCCACCGCCGTATCCATTCCCTGCATGTTCTCGGTATTCGGCCGCAAGGACTATACGTTCGAAAAGGGCGTGAGCACGGAGAACCTTGTCGATATTCTCACCCATGCCGGCATCCGCACCGAATGGTGGGAAAATAATACCGGGTCCAAGGGTGTGGCCGACCGCATCACTTCCCGCTCCTTTTCCAACGAGAACGACCCGCGCTTCTGCGTGAACCGTGAATGCCGCGACGAGGTTATCCTCGCCAATCTCGATAGCTGGCTGGAGAGCGTGAAGGGCGATGCCGTACTGGTTGTTCACCAGCTTGGCAGCCACGGCCCCGCTTACTACCAGCGCTATGCCGAGGAACGCCGCCATTTCACGCCCGACTGCCGTACCGATGAACTCGGCAACTGCTCGCGCGAGGAGATCGTCAACGCCTATGACAATACGATCCTCGAAACCGATCATTTCCTGGCGGCGATCATCGGCAAGCTGAAGGCGCATGAAGCCAATCTGGCCGGCTCCATGATCTACATGTCCGACCACGGCGAATCGCTCGGTGAAAAGGGTCTCTATCTCCATGGCGCGCCCTACTTCGTCGCCCCCTCGCAGCAGACCCACATCCCCTTCGTTCTGTGGCTTGGTCAGGACACCAAGAAGACCGTGGATGCCGGCTGCCTGACCGCCAAGACCGCGGAGGACGTTTCCCACGACAACCTCTACAGCACGGTTCTCGGCCTGATGTACGTTCAGACCAAGGAATACAAACACGATCTCGACGTCCTTGCGGCCTGCCGCAGCGATGTGAAGTCCTGACCACGGGCGGGAGACTTTCAAAGCGGCCTCCAAACGCTGTCTCGACCGTTGATGGAAGATCCGGCCCGGCCCGACACCGGGCCGGATTTCGTTTGTGGGGCACCGGATGCAACCACCAGCGCCTGCATGGCCAAACGAAAGAGGCCGCCCTGAAGATCAGGGCGGCCTCTTTCAATGGCTGGACGGCAGATGCAGGTTCAGGCGATGTCGCCCGCTTCAGGTGCGCGTTTGTTACCGGTCACCATGGCCACGGCCAGGTTTTCCTTGTGACGACGGCTTTCCATGATCACACCGCCAACATGCAGGACAAGGCAGCCAATAACGATATCGACCAGCAAGCCGTGCAATTCCTCGACCCATTCGATGCCCCAATAGGCATCGGTGGTCTGGAGCCAGCCGGTGAAGGCGATGCCGGACACGAGGCCCAGCAGGCACACCACCATGGCGCCGCCAAGGGGATTGTGGCCGAGATAACGTCGTTCCTCGCCGCGTCTCAGGGACGAGGCATAGGAAAGCACGGTGCGCGGCCCCTTCACGAACTGGGTGAAGCGGGTATAGCGCCCGCCGACGAAGCCCATGACGAGACGGGAGGCAACGAGCGCGCCGGCGGTGTAGCCGGCGAACTCATGAACGCTCTGAATCTCATCGCCCGTCGCCCAGGCCGTCGCCATGCTGGCGACGAGGCCCCAATGGAAGACCCTGACATAGGGCTCCCAGATGCGAACGGTCGGTTCGCTCATCAATCGTTGCTCTTCTTGTCGACGGCTTCGAGCGTCTTGGGGTTGAAGTAGGCTTCAACCTTCTTGCCGGCGGCATCAATGGCATAGGCTTCGTAGCAGCCGTCTTCCGTCTTGATCGAGCGGACTTTCCAGCCCTTCTGCTCGAGCTGACCCTGAAGCTTTTCACGCGGCTGCCACTCGCCGACCGGGACCTTGCACTTGTCGGCAGCAAGAGCCGCCCCCGAGGCGACAACGGACAGAAGGACGGCGCTGAGAACGAGTTTCATTCGATTTCTCCTTTGAATGAAATAACGATGGCCGTTTTTGCACCGGCTCACTGACATACGACTGAACGCTGGAAAAATGATGCGGCGAAGACGTTCAGGTTCCTGACAGTTTTGTCAGTCATTTAAGAAGAAAAATGAGATAAGTATTCTGCGCCGGTCCCGAAAGCGGCAAGGCGACAAGGATACGCTGGGAGGTTGCTTGAGAATTCTTCTTGTGGAAGACGACGTCATTCTGGGCGAAGCCGTGCGTGACCATGTGACCCTGCAGAGCCACGCGGTGGACTGGATGACGAACATTACCGATGCGCACGCCGCACTCGACACCACGAGCTACGGCATGATTCTTCTCGATCTGCGCCTGCCCGACGGCCGCGGCATCGACCTTCTGCGCACCTACCGCAACGAGGGCGGCACGACACCCGTGATCATCCTGACAGCGCACGACCAGATTTCCGACCGCATCGAGGGCCTGAACTTCGGCGCGGACGACTATCTCGTCAAGCCCTTCAATCTCGACGAGCTTTCCGCCCGCATGCAGGCGGTTGCCCGCCGCACCAATGGCCGCGCCACCGCCAATGTCCGCGTCGGCCAACTGGACATCAACGCAGCCGACCGGTTCGTGACGCTCGACGGCGCGCCGCTGACCCTTTCCGGCCGCGAGTGGGCCGTGCTCGACATGCTGCTGGCCCGCCCCGGCGCCGTCGTTTCCAAGAGCCAGATCGAGGAAGCGCTCTACGCCTTCGGATCGGAAATCGAAAGCAACACTGTCGAGGTCTATGTCAGCCGCCTGCGCAAGAAGTTGGGCAAGGAAAACATCGTCACGGTACGTGGCGTCGGTTACCGGCTTGGCAGGGACTGAACCGTTTGCGACAATGGCGCGATGATGAGGATGAACGGGCGCCGACGCTGACATGAACAACCACTCCATGACCCGTCGTCTGCTCATCGGCCTGATGACCAGCATCACGCTCATCTGGCTCATAGCCACAGTGATGGGCCTGTCGGTGATGGAAGAGGAGTATGACGAAACCTTCGACTCTTCCCTGCAGGAAACCGCCGAGCGGCTCGTTCCTCTGGTGGTGGATGACCTCTTCCGCAAGGAGGAAATTGTCGCCCCGCAGCAGCTTCAGGCCGCACGGCCGGATGAGGAAGGCGAATACCTGACCTATCAGGTGCGCGACAAGACCGGCAAAGTCCTCATCCACTCGCACGACGCCCCCCCGACACCCTTCCCCGCGCCCTTGCAGGGCGGCTTCTGGAGCGACGACACGCATCGCTATTACACGGCGACCGGCGTCAGCAACACCATCTTCGTGCAGGTGGCGGATGCCTTCGCCAACCGACGCGAGGCGCTTTCCGAAACGGGACTGGCGCTATTCCTGCCAATATTTGCCCTGCTGCCACTCGGACTGGCGCTGAGCTGGGTCATCACGCGCCGCGCACTCGCGCCGGTTGATGATCTCGGTCTCGAGATCGAAGCCAAGGACAGCGGCAACATGGAGCTTCTGAAAACAGATGCACTGCCGCTGGAGCTGCTGCCGATCGCCGGTTCGGTCAACGTTCTGCTGCAGCGGCTGCGCAATGCGCTGGAGGCGGAGCGGGAGTTCACCGCCAACAGTGCACACGAGCTTCGCACCCCGATCGCCGGCGCGCTGGCGCAGACGCAGTTGCTGATCAACGAACTGGGACAAGGGCCGGGCAAGCGAAGGGCCGGGCAGATTGAAACCTCGCTGGTCAAGCTTAACCATCTCGCCGAAAAGCTGCTGCAGCTTTCCCGCGCCCAGGCGGGCGTCGGCGTCTCTGAAAAGCCGGTGGATCTCATCCCCGTCCTGCGCGTCCTGATCGACGAGTTCCACCATTCCGGACAAGACGAAGACCGCCTGATCTGCCGCTGCGCTCCGAACGCCAGACTCCATGGCCATTACAATGCCGATGCCTTCGCCATTGCACTGCGCAACCTCATCGAAAACGCGCTGATCCATGGCGATCCCGACGCACCGGTCGAGGTTAGCCTGAAAGCCGATGGCTCCATCAGCGTCGTGAATGGCGGCCCGGTCTATACACCGGATGAACTGGCCAAGTTGACGGGCCGCTTCCAGCGCGGCCACACCACTGCCACCGGCTCCGGGCTTGGCCTGTCCATCGCCACCCGTTTCCTTGAACAGATGCATGCGACGCTGACGCTCGCTTCACCGGCCTCCGGCCGCGATGACGGGTTTGAAGCCGTCGTCCGCTTTCCGCACCAGGATTGAGGCCCCGTTCAGTCCGGTGTCAGTTTCGGCTGGCAAGAGGGGAGCGTGGAGGACCGCGCTTGAAACATCTGAAACTGAAATCGGGGGCGATCTTCGTGGCCGCATTGGCGCTGGTCGTGCTTCTCATTCCGCTGGCGCATGGCAGGGCCAAGACCACGTTGCCGCAGGCGGTTTCCCTCTTCAAGCCAAAACCGTAGCACCCGTCAGCGCCGCTCGACGAGATCGAGCGGCTGCACGACGAGACCATCCTCCGCCGTGCCGAAGAAACCGCTGACGCCGTAGATGGAGCGGAGCGTCTCAGGCGTCAGGACTGCCTCCGGCGGACCATCGGCCACGATCTTTCCACCGTTCAGGAGCACGAGCCGTGTGCACCAGCGGGCCGAAAGGCCGAGATCATGCATGGAGGCGATAATGCCGCGCCCTTCGCCGGCAAGATCGCGGAAAACGCGCATCAGCGCGATCTGATAGGCGGGATCAAGCCCTGCGGCGGGCTCATCAGCCAGGATGAGCGGCGTATCCTGCGCCAGCGCCCTTGCAATCAGCACACGGGCCTTTTCGCCGCCGGAAAGGGCGGTCGCCGGCCGCTTGGCAAACCGTGCCACATCCATGCGCACCATGGCATCCTTCACCGTCTGGCGATCCCTCGAAGAAAGCGGCGTAAAGCTCGAGCGATGCGGCGTGCGGCCAAGCGCCACCAATGTTTCCACCGGCACCGGCCAGGCGATTTCATGCTCCTGTGGCACATAGGCAAGGCGCAAGGCGCGCTCCGTCGTTCCGAGGCGGTCCAGCCGCTCGCCGGCGACCGAAACCGTGCCGCCCACCGGTATGAGCCCGGCGATTGCGCGCAGCAGCGTGGACTTGCCCGCACCATTCGGGCCGATAAGGCCGACGAATTCACCCGTCTTCACGCTGAGCGAAAGACCGCGCACCACAGACGTGCCGCCGAGATCGACATCAAGGCCGGCAATATCGAGGAGGGGGCCGCTCACAGGAGATCCCTCCGGCTTTTCCACACCAGCCACAGGAAGAAGGGCGCCCCGACAATCGCCGTCAGCACACCGAGCTTCAGGTCGCGGCCCGGCGCGACGAAACGCACGAGAATATCCGCGGCAAGGATCATGCTGGCGCCGCCAAGCGCGCTCGCCGGCAAAAGCCGCGATTGCAGACCACCCGTCAGTGGCCGCAGGATATGGGGAATGACAAGCCCGACGAAACCGATGGCGCCGGCGACGGCCGTGGCCGCGCCAACCGAAAGCGCCGTGCCGAGAATGGCAAAGCGACGGGTGCGGTTGAGATCGACTCCCATGCTGGCCGCCGCATCGGCGCCGAGCGTCAGCGCATCGAGCGACCGCCCGAGGCTTGCCAGCATCAGCCAGCCCGCAAGAATGAAGGGTGTGGCCAGCCACACATGCGTCATCGACCGATCGGCCAGCGAACCAAGCATCCAGAACATGATTTCAAGCGCGGCAAAGGGATTTGGCGAAAGATTAAGCGCCAGCGACGTCATGGCCGAGGCAAAGCTCGATACCGCGACCCCCGCCAGAATGACCGTGAGCACGCCACCGGACCCGGCCAATGCCTGCACGACAATCACCGCAATGAGCGCGCCGGCAAGCGCCGCCAGTGGCAGACCGAGTGGAAAGGCCGCCGAAAACCCGGTATAGATGGCAAGCACCGCGCCAAGCGAAGCAGACGACGAAATGCCGACCAGCCCCGGTTCTGCCAGCGGATTGCGCAAAAAGCCCTGAAGAACCGCGCCGGAAAGACCGAGCGTCGCCCCGGTCAGAAGCCCGAGAATGGCGCGCGGCAGACGGATTTCCTGCATGATGAGGACGATGGGTCCGCCATCACCGGAAAAAAGCGCCGAAAGGCTTTCGCCGAAGGCAATACCCGCCGGACCAAGCGCCAGTGACAGCACGAACAGCACGAACGTCAGAAACGTGAGGCCGCCGATGAGCAACCAGTAGCCGCGTGAAGCCATCATCGCGCAACCAGTTCCTGGCCCGCGGCGGCGCGCAGCATGTGAACGGCCGCAAGGGTGAACGGGCCGCCGCAGACCGTGTTACGCACCGGCATGGCGACCTCGCCGCTATGTTCTATGAGTGCCCGAAAGGCCGGGTGGACAAAATTTTCCTGCGCCAGCGCTGGCGGCTTGTAATCACGATCACCGGCCACGACGACATCCGGCATGGCAAGAACCAGCGCTTCCAGCGGAATGGACGCCGTGCCTTGAATGCCGAGCCGGGCCGCAAGGTTTTCGAGCCCGGCCGCCTCGAGCGCCGCATGCGCCAGCGTTCCGGAACCGGAGGTATAGCTGTTGGCATAATAAAGCGCGGCCAGCTTGCCGGAGCGCGGCAGACGCTTCAGCCGGTCGAGTTCAGCATCGATCTGGCCGACCAGTTCCTCCGCCCGCATTTCCTGACCGAGCAGAACACCCATACGCCGCATGCTGGCCTTGACGTCATCGAACGAGGTTTCCGGCGCGAATTGCTCGACGCGGATGTTCAGTTCCTTGAGAAGACCGACGGTGGCGCGAGTGGTGTAGACGCCGGCCAGCACGAGATCGGGCTTCTGCAGGAAGATTTCCTCCGCCTGACCGTGGTTGACGGGAAAGCCCTCGGCTTCCTTCACCATGGCGGAGCTTTGCGGATCGCGTGCGATGGCGGACACCGAAAGGAGCTGGCCCTTGCCGGCAATCAGCATGGCAAGCTGATCGGTGCAAAGATTGATGGAAACGACGCGGGCAGGCTTCGTGTCCGCCCACGCCGGGATGGCTGACAACAGGGCACAGGCGAGGAATGCAGCCAGCGCCGCCCCCTTTCCCCTGTGGTTCGCCCTGTTGGTCATCGCGTTTCCTCAGAACTGCCGCGTGAAGCTCAGCGTCACCGTGCGGCCCGGCGCACGATAACCGGCCTGGGTTGAATATTCCTTGTCGAACAGATTTTCCGCCGCCAGCTTGAAGCTCGACTGCTCATCGAGTTTGTAGGCTGCCGTCACATCCAGCGTAATATAGGAATCGAGCCGCGTCGTGTTCGCCGCGTCGGAATAGGCACCGGAGCCATAAAGCGCGTTCACGCCAAAGGAGAGGGCTTCATTCGCAGCGAAGGTGAAGCCGGCATTGGCCTTGAAGCGCTCGCGATGGGCGATGTATTTACCGGTCGACTCGTCGCGCGGGTCCCGCCAGTCGATACCGCCGTTCACCGTCAGACGATCATTGAGCGCATGGCTGCCGGTAATTTCGAGGCCGGAGACGCGCGCATCGGTAATGTTGTAGGGACGCCAGGTGAAGCCGGAGGGATCGGCCGGATCGGGCGCCCAGGCGATGCCATCCTTCAACCAGGTCCGGTAGAGCGAGGCTTCGAACCGCGTATCGACGCCCGGAGCCCAGGTGAAACCCACTTCCGCCGTGCGCGAACGTTCGGGATCGAGATCGGGATTGCCGGAGAAGGGGTAGTAGAGATCGTTGAACGACGGTGCCCGGAAACCCGTACCCCAGGAGGCGCGCAGCGTCAGATCCGAGTTCACGTCATAGGCCGCACCGAGATTATAGGTCAGCGCATCGCCGAACTGTTCATTGTAGTCATAACGCACGCCGCTATCGAAGTGCCAGGCATCCCGTTCCAGCGAGTATTGCGCGAAGATGGCCGAGAGATCGCGCGAGGTTTCCGCATAGGCGCCGGCATTGGTCGTAATGCTCTCGTGGTAATATTCACTGCCGAGCAGGAAGGTGTGATCGAAGCCACCGGCTTCCAGGCTCTTTTCTGTGCGGGCCAGAACGCCGGTGCGGCGGGTGATGTAGTCCTCCGTTCCGGCTGTCCCGTCACGGAAATTCTCAGCCTTGTCGAAGCCCTGCGAAGCCTCGACGGTCGTCGTCCAGTCGTCACCGTGATCGACGCGCACGCCGGCCTTGCCGGAAAAGGCGGTTGAATCGGTCTCGTTGCCACCCCAGGAGGCATCGAACTGGCTGCGACCGCGCGAAAACAGGCCGTCCGCATAGATCTTGCCCCAATCAAATTTCTTCGCGAGCGCGAAGTTCATTGCCCCGCGCAGGAAGCCGTCATCGTCGGGCTCAAGACCATTGAGCGTGAAATCATAGCCACGCGTGCCGAGAAGGTTCGCGCCAACCGCAAAGGTCACGTCATCCTTCTGACCCCGCACATCAACCGCGGTGAATCCACCCCACGGATGGGACACGCCGGCGGTGATGCTGCCGCAGATGGCTTTGCCCTGCGGACATGCTCCGCCCTGCTTGGTGATGATGTTGATGACGCCGCCGATGGCATCCGCGCCATAGGCCGCCGAACGGGGCCCCTTGACGATTTCGATACGTTCGATGGATTCCAGCGGAATATTGGCAAGGCTCGAGGAGCCGAGCGTGGCAGAGGCCGTGCGCACGCCATTGACCAGGATCAGCGTCTGCGTGCTGGACATGCCACGAAGCTGGACGCCCGACGAGGAACCTAGACCGCCATAGGCGTTCACGGATACGCCCGCATAGGACTTCAGAAGCTGTGCGACGTCGTTCGTAGGCGCCTTATCGATCGTCTCCCGGTCGATAACCGTTACCGATGCCGTGGCACCCGCCAGCGCGCTTTCACGGCGCAGCGGCGTGACGACGACGATGGGCGCGAGCGTGGTTTCGTTCTGCAAAGCCGCATCCTGCGCAGCGGCGGGAACGGACGACGCGGCAATAGCGGCAAGGCTGGTGGTGAAAAGCAGTTTCCTCATGCGGAACCTCCGGAGGGCCAGGCGCATGGCGCATGGCCGGGTGACATCTTCGCCGCTGGAGGTTTTCGGGATGCGGGATACGGTAACCCGTTCCGGCAGATCCGCCAGCAGCAACGCTTCGATTGTCACCGCGACGGATGTCCGCGCCGGAATGCGCCCCGCATTCTGGCATGGGTGACCGGAACCGGCAGGTCTCCTGACTTCCGTGTCATCGCCTTGTCTTCCGCCTTCCCGAAGATGAAATCTTCAGTGGCATGATGGAATGAGGCTCAACGGCTACAGTTGCGGGGGCAGTTACGGATTTGGTTTCCCTCACCGTATTCCCTTTTCATCCGCCCGAAGGCGGAACCAGTTCCAATAACCTCGTTAACGCCGCGTTAAACCTGCGTCAACCATGCGAAAGTCGGCAGGGGGACGATGGTTGGCTTTTTTCGCGGCAATGCGGGAAATCGCTTCCGGGTTATATCCCGCCCAGTGCTCGCTGCCGGCGACCACCACCGGTGCGCGCATATAGCCAAGCGCCTCGACATGGGCGCGGGCTGTCACATCCTGCGAAAGATCGATCTCGCGGAAAGGGACACCGTGCTGGGCGAGATCCCGCATCGTGGCAATCGAGCGGGCGCAGAGCGGCAATGTGTAGACGATGACGGATGGGAACGATGCATCCCCGGCCCTTGGGCCGCTTGCAATCATTTGTGCTGTAGCCATGGCTTCACCCCGAAGTTCGGCGTTTCGAAAAAGCGGGATGCGGCAATGCAAGGGCGCGCTTTTCCTGAAAGCCACCCTTCACAACGCTTCGCCGGACAACCCCGCCCGTGGACGTATCTCGTCGCGGCAGGTCTCCTGACTTGCGGGTCGTCGCCGTTCTCCAGCCTTCCCGGAACATGTGTTCCAGTGGCCCTGACCCCACCGGGGGTGGAGGCGGCTCGCCGCTTACAGTTGCGGGGGCAGTTCCGGCCTTGGACTTTAAAAGTCCGCACCGGATTCCCTCTTAGCTGCGATCCCTGACGGCATCGCAGAACCTCGACGGATATGAGGTACGCCCGGCATGGACAAAAGTCAAACGACGGGGCTCAACCAATGGCGAGCTGCCGCGTCTCCACGTCGATGAAATAGGAAATGGCGGCGCTGACGGCCAGGAAGCCGGCAAACAGGGCAATGGCCAGCGACAGGTGCTGTGCGGCCACCAGCGCGAAGACGGAAGGGGCGAGCAGGCCGCCAAGCCGCGCCACTGCACCCGCCGTGCCCATGCCTGTCGCGCGTGCCGTGGTCGGATAAAGCTCGGGCGTGTAGGCATAAAGCGCACCCCAGCTTCCCAGAAGCGCGAAGCTCATGAGCAGGATCGACAGCGCAAGCAGGATGGGCGTCGCGGTCGTCAGCGTGAAAAGGAGGCAACCGAAAGCGCTCGCGGCCAGAAAGCCGGCAAGCGTTGGACGGCGACCCCATTTTTCCACGCCATAGGCGGCCAGCACATAGCCCGGCACCTGCGCCAGTGCCACGATGACGAGGAAGCCGTAACCGCGCACGAAGCCGAAACCTTCGCCCGCGGCCAGACGCGCGGGAAGCCAGGTGAATATGCCGTAATAGGAAACAGACACCAGAAACCAGACGGAAAGCATGATGAGCGTGCGGCGCAGATAGGGCGGAGCGAAGATGCTGACGGCGGGCTCAGGATGGGCGAGCACCAGCCGTTCATAGGGACGCAGGCCATCACGGCCGTTTTCGGCCAGAATCTCCTCGATGACAGTGCGCGCCTCTTCCGCCCTCCCCGTCTTCATCAGGAACATCGGCGATTCCGGCACGAAGAAACGCAGGCCGAGCCCGAAGATCGCCGGCAACGCCGTTGCCGCAAAGATGAAGCGCCAGCCATCGTTGACAACCGCAATGCTGACCATCCACGCAGCCAGCGCCACAGCCACCGTTCCGATGGACCAGAAACCTTCCAGCGCCACCAGCCAGCGCCCGCGGTTTTTCGCCGGCAGGAACTCCGCCATCATGGCGTAATCGACCGGCAGCGTGCCGCCGACCGCCATGCCAGTCAGAAAGCGCAGCGCCAGAAGCCAGCCGAAATCCGGCGCAAAAACGGAGGCAAGGCCGAAGATCGCATCGCAGGATACCGTGAGGATGAGAACCCGGCGACGCCCGAACCGATCGGCCAGCCGCCCGAAGACAAAGGCGCCGACCAGCATGCCGAGAAAGAACAGCGTGCCGGTCTGCAGCGCTTCGGGCACCGTCAGCCCGAAAGACGCTGCAATCAGCGGGGCAGTGAAGCCCACCGCCAGAACCTGCATGGCATCCGCCGCCCAGACGAAGCCGAAAATGCCGATGAGCCGGCGCTGGAATGCGCCGGTCCCGGCCCGTTCCAGGGCATTCTCAACCGTCAGAGCCATGATCAACTCCCCCTCTTTCCGACTTGAAAGTGGCCCAGGCTACCGTCAGGCCGCAAGTCCTTTCTTGGCGAGCATCGCATCCGGGCTTGGCAATTTGCCCCGGAAGGCGCGGTAGGCCTCTTCAGGATCGATGGAGCCGCCGGACGAATAGATGTTTTCACGCAGCTTTGCCGCAAGCTGCGGATTGAACGCATCGCCCGTTTCCTCGAAGGCGGCGAAGGCATCGGCATCCAGCACTTCCGACCACATGTAGGAATAGTAGCCGGATGCATAGCCGCCGTTGAAGATATGGGCGAAATGCGGTGCCGCGTGGCGCATGACGATGGATTTCGGCAGGCCGATTTCCTTCAGAACCTCTTCCTGTTTCGCAATCGGGTCCTCCACCGGACCGTTTTCGTGGAAGGCCATGTCGACCAGCGCCGAGGCGGTGAACTCGACCGTCGAGAAGCCGGAATTGAAGGTGCGGGCCGAAAGCACCTTGTCGAGCAGCGCCTGCGGAATGGGTTCGCCGGTTTCCACATGGACGGCGTAGGTCCTGAGAATCTGCGGCACCGTCAGCCAGTGTTCGTAAAGCTGCGAGGGCAGCTCCACGAAATCGCGCGAAACGCCGGTGCCCGAAACCGAGGGATAGGTGACGTTCGACAGCATGCCATGAAGCGCGTGACCGAACTCGTGGAACAGGGTGCGGGCGTCATCCAGCGAGAGCAGCGCCGGCTTGCCTGCCGCCGGCTTGGCGAAGTTGCAGACATTATAGATGATCGGCATTTCGCCGATGGCGCCATTCTTCAGCGGCAGACGATGTTGCGACTGGAACGAGCTCATCCACGCCCCGGAGCGCTTGCTGGAGCGGGCAAAGTAATCGCCGAGGAAGAGCGCGAACAGCTTGCCGTCACGGTCACGCATTTCATAGACGCGCACATCCGGGTGATAGGCGGGGGCCGTAACCTGCGTGGCGGTGATGCCGAACAGGCGCTGCGCCACGTCGAAACAGGCGGCAATGATCTTTTCGAGCTGGAGATAGGGCTTCAGCTCGGCCTCGGAGAAGTTGAACTTCTGTGCCCTGAGCTTTTCGGCATAATGGCGCCAGTCCCACGGCATGATCTCGTGGTTCTGCCCCTCTTCCGCAGCCAGAGCGGCCAGATCCGCCTCTTCCTCGCGTGCCCGCTCCACTGCCTTGCCCCAGACACGCTTCAGCAGCGCATCGACATTGCCGGGGGTCTTTGCCATGGTGTCGTCAAGCTTGAAATCGGCAAAGCTCCTGTAGCCGAGCAGACCGGCCAGTTCGGCGCGCAGCGCCAGCGTTTCGCGCATGATGGCGCGGTTGTCGGTCTTGCCGCCGCTCAAACCCCGTGCCACCCAGGCCTTGAAGGCCTGTTCGCGCAGATCGCGGCGGGTGGAGAAGGTCAGGAACGGATCGACGATGGACCGCGAGAGCGTGACGGCGTAACCGCCTTCCGCGCCCCGGTCACGGGCAGCGGCGGCCATCGCATCCTTCAGGAAATCCGGCAGGCCATCGAGTTCCTCTTCCGTGGTAAGAATGAGAGACCATTCCTTTTCATCCGCCAGCACGTTCTGGCCGAAGGTGGCCGAAAGTGTTGCCAGCCGCTCGTTGATGGCGGCCAGCCGCTCCTGCTCCGGTTTCGGAAGCTTGGCCCCGGAACGCACGAAACCTTTCCAGTGACGCTCCAGAACGCGCGTTTCCTCAAGCGTCAGGCCCAGTTCCTCGCGCTTCGACCACAGCGTATCGATACGCTTGAACAGGGCTTCGTTCTGGCTGATCTTCGAATAATGGCGCGACATGCGCGGCGCGATTTCGCGCTCCATTGCCTGGATCGCATCATTGGAATGGGCGCCGGCCCTGTTCCAGAAGAGAGCGGAGACGCGCGAAAGGTCATCGCCGGCAATTTCGAGCGCGACGATGGTGTTGGCGAAATCCGGCTCCGCCGGATTGTTGGCGATCGCCTCGATTTCGGCATCGTGATGCGCCAGCGCCACCTCGAAAGCCGGGGCGAAGTCCGTATCCTTGACGAGATCGAAGCGTGGCAGGCCGGAAAGCCCGTTCCACGCGAAGACGGCGGGATTGACGGTTGCGATGTCGGACATGGGCGGCTCCCTTGACTGATTCTGTTATTATTCCTGTCTATAACAAGTCAGGCGGGCATGAGTATCCGCAATAAGCTCAACCCTGCCTTGCCTGACTGCACTCAGGCACGCCGCCAGCCGAGAAGGCCGGGGGCGGAATGCCACAGCGCCTGCACGGCGAAGCCCATGAACAGCAGGCCTGAGCATTTGACGATGACCGCCTCGTATTTCCGGTAGAATCGCCGCACGACGCCGGCGCCGATCACGCCGATGAGGATGATATCCGCCATCAGGAAGCCGAGAAACGACACGGCCAGCAGGATCGGCAGGGCGGAGAATTCCAGTTGATCGGCGGCGCCGGCCATCAACGCGGTAAAGGTGGCAAGCGCCACCGGATAGCCCTTGGGATTGGTCAGCCCGAAGATGAGACCGCGGCGGAAGGGCCGCTCGACTTCCAGCATCGAACGCCCGTCGCCGCGCGGCTTGGCGTTGAACGCCTTCCAGCCGATCCAGGCGAGATAGAAGCCGCAGGCAAGGCCCAGCACGTCGAACAGCGTGGTGCCAAGCGACTTCGCACCGATGATTGCCACCAGCGCCAGCGCCGACCAGACGAGATCGCCGACCAGATGGCCCGACATGAAGAAGGCACCGGCCCGCCGGCCCTGCCCCGCGCCGATACCGAGCAGGGCGAGAAAGGCGGGACCGGGAATGAGCACATAGAAAAGCGCGGCGAGAAAGGCACCGGTCAAAAGGGCTTGCGGCATGGGTTGCTCCGGGTGGCAGGTTTTCGGTGACACTATCGTGATTTCCTGCCACCCCGTCGAGGGCCGACGACCTCTTTTCGGTTTACCCCTTCATCCGGGAAGACCGCCTCCCGTTATGAGCATGCCGGTTTTGCAGATTGCGAATCAGCGGCCATCCGCTCCGCACTTTGCACGCGCCCTTGGCCTGCTCTGCCTGCCGCCCGACAGCCACACCCGCAGGCAAACGACGCGGACGGACGCGATGAAGCAGGCCGAGGTGGCCACGACCCTTCTGAGGGACCATATCCTTCATGTTGAGCACGCGCGGCAGGCCATTGTCACGAAATAAGTCGCCGGACACAAATTCTTGTGCCCGCAATGCTGGACAAGCGTGTTTTCCACCGCCTATAGTGGCTTCATCGTTGATTTCAGTGAGGATTCGGACGGTCGCACAAGCGAGCGGGAGGTGTTTTTTGTTTTTCGGAAGGCATAAAGAAGCAGTCAGGCCAGCGGGCCATTCTGCACGCCTTTTTTCCTTCACCATCGCCTTCGCTTGCCTTCTGTTCTTCTTTTCCGCGCCCTGCGGGCAGACAGCCGAGCGCACATCGAGCGGACAACCCGTTTCCCCCCGCATTTTTCTTCTGAATCCTGAGGTTACCGCGGGTAACCTCCTGAAGGCCGAGTGCCGCAAGCTGCACCAGCCCACCAAGATTCACGCTGCGCGACCTTCCGCCCAGGTCGATTTTCTGCCGCCGCCGGCCATGGTCCTTCTGGCGCCTTTCACGCGGCGAGGCGCGTCGCCACCCATTGAAGGTGCGGCTTCCCAGCGTCCCAAGGTGGAAAAGCTCGACGCGCGCGGCCCTCCGGCCTGACGGGACGTGATGCAATCCGGCTGCGCCAGACGCGGTCGGGCAGGTGCCTGACCATCGCCACGAAGAGCCGGAAATCCTCCCAAGCCGGAAAACTGACGGGGCGAGACAAAAGGTGAAAGCACCGCGATGCCTCATTCCGGGCGTATTTTCCATGCCCGAATCCGATTCAGCTAGAACCGAAAGCAACCCAAGTCCCGATGACCGGCGTCTTTCTCCTCCTTCTTCTGGCCCTGCCCTTTGTCGGCAGTCTCGCCACCTCGTTTCTGCCGAGACGGGGACAGCATGTGCTGCCTGCCTGGCTGGCGGTTTCGGTGGCCGCTTCGGCCCTGCTGGTGACCGCTGGCCTCTACCCCTTCGTTCGCAATGGCGGCGTCGTGCGCCTCACGCTCGAATGGCTTCCGGAACTCGGGCTTAATTTCGCGCTGCGTATGGATGGCTTTGCCTGGCTGTTCTCGATGATCATCACACTGATCGGCGTGCTGGTCGTGGTCTATGCACGCTACTACATCTCGTCTGAAGACCCGATCGCGCGCTTCTTCTCGCTGCTGCTCGCCTTCATGGGCGCCATGCTCGGCATCGTTCTGTCCGGAAACCTCATTCTGCTTTCAATCTTCTGGGAGTTGACGAGCCTCTTCTCCTTCCTGCTGATCGGTTACTGGCACCACAACGCCAATGCCCGCGACGGCGCCCGCATGGCGCTGACCGTAACCGGCATCGGCGGCTTCTGCCTGCTGGCCGGTGTACTCGTCATCGGCCATATCGTCGGCTCCTACGATCTGGACACGGTTCTCGCCTCCGGCGACCTCATTCGCGGCCACAATCTCTATCTGACGGCGCTTGTCCTCATCCTGATCGGCGCGCTGACGAAGAGCGCCCAGTTTCCCTTCCATTTCTGGCTGCCGAATGCCATGGCCGCGCCCACGCCGGTTTCGGCCTATCTGCATTCGGCCACCATGGTGAAGGCCGGCGTCTTTCTGCTGGCAAGGCTCTGGCCCGCCCTTTCTGGCACTTATGAGTGGTTCTGGCTGCTCGGCTTCTGCGGCATCGCCACGCTTTTGCTCGGCGCTTATTTCGCGATGTTCCAGCAGGATCTGAAGGGGCTTCTCGCCTATTCGACCATCAGCCATCTTGGCCTTATCGCCACGCTGCTCAGCCTTGGCAGTCCGCTCGCCGCCGTTGCCGCCGTGTTCCACATGCTGAACCATGCGACCTTCAAATGCTCGCTGTTCATGGCAGCCGGCATCATCGACCACGAGACCGGAACGCGCGACATGCGGCAGCTTTCAGGGCTCTTCCGCTTCCTGCCGATCACCGCGACGCTGGCCATGGTGGCGAGTGCCGCTATGGCCGGTGTTCCGCTGATGAACGGTTTCATTTCCAAGGAAATGTTCTTCGCCGAAGCGGTTGAAACCCACGCCGATTCGATCCTCGACCGGGCGCTGCCCTATATTGCGACGCTGGCCGGCGCCTTCGCGGTGACCTATTCGCTGCGCTTCATCCACACCGTCTTCTTCGGTCCGCCGCCGGCCAACCTGCCGAAGCCCAAGCCGCATGAACCGCCGCACTGGATGCGCTTTCCGATCGAGTTTCTGGTCTTTGCCTGCCTTGTCGTCGGCATTGCACCGAACCTCTCCATCGGCCCGCTGCTGCACACCGGCGTGACCGGCATGCTGGGCGATCGCACGCCGGACTATTCGCTCGCGGTGTGGCACGGGGTCAACACGCCGCTGATCATGAGCATCATCGCGCTCGCCGGCGGCATCATCCTCTATATCGGACTGCAGAAATACCTCGCCCGCTGCGACGATGGGCCACCTGCCTTCCGGCACCTGCGCGGACAGCGCATTTTCGAGCGCATCCTCGTCACCGTGTCATGGAAATGGGCCCGCTGGATGGAAAACCGGTTCGGCACGCGCCAGCTTCAGCCACAGCTTCGCATCCTGACGGCGATCGGCTTTTCCGCCGGCTTCCTGCCGCTCTATTTCTCGGATTATGCGCCGGGCCTGCCCTCGCTCAAGACGGTCGATCCGGTCTTCGCGGCCTTCTGGGCCATCGGCATGTTCTGCGCCCTCGGTGCGGCCTATCAGGCGAAGTATCACCGGCTGGCAGCCCTTGTGCTGCTCGGCGGTGCCGGCCTCGTCACCTGCCTGACCTTCGTGTGGCTGTCGGCACCGGATCTGGCGATCACCCAGTTGCTGGTCGAAATCGTCACAACGGTTCTGATTCTGCTCGGCCTGCGCTGGCTGCCGATCCGGCGTGAAGAAATCGACATGGCCGCGAATTTCGCCGCACGCCTGCGCCGTTTCCGCGACTTCGCGCTGGCGGTTGCCTGCGGCACGGGCATGGCGCTCGTCGCCTATTCGGTGATGACCATGCCGGTGCCCGACGCCATCGCCAACTACTTCCTCGAAAAGGCCTATTCGGAAGGCGGCGGTCGCAATGTCGTCAACGTCATTCTGGTCGATTTCCGCGGCTTCGATACGCTCGGCGAAATCACCGTTCTCGGCATCGTGGCGCTCACCGTCTTCGCGCTGCTGCGCCGATTCCGACCTGCGGCGGATTCGATCAACAAACCGGAACAGCAGCGCATCCAGAACGCCTTCGATGACGCAAGACCCAACCGCGACATCGGCGATACCGTGCGCGATTACCTGCTGGTGCCCTCGGTCATCATGCAATGGCTGTTTCCGGTCGTCATCGTGCTTGCCGTCTATCTCTTCATGCGCGGCCACGACATGCCCGGCGGCGGCTTCTCGGCCGGCATCACCATGGCGATCGCCTTCCTGCTGCAATATCTGGCCGGTGGCACGCGCTGGGCGGAAGATCGCATCCGCATCCTGCCGCTGCGCTGGATGGGTGCCGGCCTTCTGACGGCATTCGCCACCGGTTTCGGCGCGCTGATCCTCGGCTACCCGTTCCTGACCACGCATTCGCGCTATCTCGAACTGCCGTTCATCGGCAAGGTTCCGGCGGCAACCGCACTGATCTTCGATCTCGGCGTGTTCATGCTGGTCGTCGGCGCCACCGTGCTTATCCTCATCGCCATCGCCCACCAGTCGATCCGCACCTACCGGGTCCGCAAGGTGGAAAGCCCCAATCCCGCGGAGGAAAGCTGATGGAACTCGTCCTTTCAATCGGCATCGGCGTCATGACCGGCTCGGGCGTATGGCTGATCCTGCGTCCGCGTACCTACCAGGTCATCGTCGGGCTTTCGCTCCTGTCCTATGCCGTGAATCTGTTCATCTTCGGCGTCGGCGGTCTGAAGGTAAACGCGCCACCATTGCTCGGCACCGGCGCGGACGTCTCGACGCTTGCCGATCCCGTGCCGCAATCGCTTGTGCTGACGGCCATCGTCATCGGCTTCGCCACCACCGCCCTCTTTCTCGTGGTGCTTCTGGCATCGCGCGGCCTGACCGGCACAGACCACGTTGACGGCAAGGAGAGGCCGAAATGACCGGGCTTTCCCACCACCTCATCGTCGCCCCCATCCTTGTGCCCTTCGTGGCAGCGGCCATCCTTCTGTTCATCGATGAGCGCAGCCGCGTCACCAAGGCCATGATCAGCCTCGGCGCAACCGTCATCATGCTCACCGTGGCGTTGCTTCTGCTGCATATGGCCAACGGCATGGAAAACGCAGCCGGAAATGCGGGCGGCGTCTACCTGCTCGGCAACTGGCCAGCCCCCTTCGGTATCGTACTGGTGCTCGACCGGCTGTCGGCCATGATGCTGATGCTGACGGCGACGCTCGCCATCCCCGCGCTCGCCTTCTCGCTGGCGCGCTGGCACAATTCCGGCGCCCATTTTCATACACTGTTCCAGCTTCTGCTGATGGGCCTGAACGGCGCTTTCCTGACCGGTGACCTGTTCAACCTCTTCGTTTTCTTCGAAGTGATGCTGGCCGCCTCCTACGGTCTGCTACTGCATGGCTCCGGCCAGCTTCGCGTCAAGGCGGGACTGCATTACCTCGTCATCAACCTCGCATCCGCCCTGCTGTTCCTCGTCGGCGTCAGCCTCGTCTATGGCACGGCGGGCACGCTGAACATGGCGGATCTGGCACTGCGCCTGCCCGAACTCGCACCCGACCGTCGGGTCTTCCTGGAAGCCGGGCTTGCGGTGCTGGGCGTCGTCTTCCTAATTAAAGCCGGCGTCTGGCCGCTGAATTTCTGGCTGCCGACGGCCTACAGTGCCGCCGCCGCGCCCGTGGCCGGCATCTTCGCCATTCTTTCAAAGCTCGGTATCTACATCCTCCTGCGCCTCGTCATGCTCACCTCCGGCGACGGAACAGCCTTGACGGAGGTGGCGCGAACGGTACTTCTCTTCGGCGGGCTGGCGACGATCACCTTCGGCGCAATCGGCGTTCTTGCCTCGCAGGCGCTCGGGCGACTTGCCGGTTACTCCGTGCTGGTTTCCACAGGCACGCTGCTCACCATTATCGGCTTCGGCGGCCAGGCTTCGGCCTCCGGCGCGCTATTCTACATGGTCAGCTCAACGCTCACCATTGCAGCCTTCTTCCTGCTGATCGAACTGATCGAACGCGGACAGGATGCCGGCGCTTCGGTTCTCGCCGTGAGTATGGAAGTCTATGGCGATGCCGACGAGGACGATGCGGATGACGAGATTGGCGTGACCATGCCGGGCACGATGGCAGTTCTCGCCGTCTGCTTCTCGGCCTGCGCCATCCTGCTTTCCGGTCTGCCACCGCTTTCCGGCTTCGTGGCGAAGTTTGCGATCCTTTCGGGCATGATTGGTTCGGGTGCCGAAAGCGACGCAGCCATCGGCCCCGCCGGCTGGGTTTCAGCGACGCTTCTCATCCTCTCCGGTCTCTGCGCGCTCATCGCCATGACACGCTCCGGCATCCGCACCTTCTGGGCCTCCATCGAAGGCACGGTGCCGCGCGTTCTCGTCATCGAAGTCGCGCCCGTGCTCATGCTCCTGACCCTGACTCTGGTGCTGACCATCGGCGCCGGCCCGGTGATGCGCTACATGCAGGAAACGACGGCGACGCTTTCCGAACCGCGCAACTATATCAATGCGGTCTTCGAAGCACGCCGCATCGGACAGGAGGCTGCCCGCCCATGACCCTGCTCCCCTACCCGCTGCTCTGGTTCGCACTGACCATCATGTGGCTGTTATTGAACAGCGTGACGCCCGGCCATGTGCTTTTGGGCGCCACCGTCTCGCTGGTCGCCTGCTGGTCCATGGCCGCGTTGCGCCCCGCCAAGCCCCGGCTGAAGCGCTGGTATCTTCTGCCGCGCTTCTTCGTCACCGTGCTTTACGACATCGTGCGCTCCAACATCGCCGTCGTCAGGATCATCCTGTCGGGTCGCCAGAAGGGGCACCGCTCGGCCTTCATGCATGTGAAGCTCGATCTGAAGGACCCCACCGCCCTTTCCCTGTTGGCCGTCGTGCTGACGGCAACGCCGGGTTCGGCCTGGGTGGAATACGAAGCGCGAGAGAGCACCCTCCTGCTCCACGTTCTCGACCTGATCGACGAGGATGAGTGGCGTGACCTGATCAAGAACCGCTACGAGAAGCTGCTTGTGGAGATTTTCGAATGAGCGCCGCCATCCTTTACTGGTCCGTGATTGCAGCCCAGAGCATGCTCGCCGTCGCCATGGCGCTCGCCGTCTACCGCATGACGCGTGGTCCGCGCGCTCAGGACCGCGTACTCGGCCTCGACACGCTTTATGTGAACGCGATGCTGCTGCTGCTGACCTTCGGCATCGAAACCGGGCGCACCGTCTATTTCGAAGCCGCGTTGATCGTCAGCCTGCTCGGCTTTGTCGCTACGGTTTCACTGGCCAAATTCCTCATGCGTGGCGAGGTGATCGAATGATGAGCAACGCCGATGTTCCGCTGTGGGCGGCGATTGCCGTCGCCTTCTTCCTGATTCTCGGATCGGCGCTGGCGCTGATTGGCAGCTACGGTTTCGTGCGCCTGCAGAATTTCTATGAGCGCCTGCACGCGCCGACGCTGGGCACGAGCTGGGGCACGGGCGGCATCGTCATAGCCTCGATCATCTACTTTACCGTCACCGGTCAGCGGCTTGCCATCCACGAGCTTCTGGTCGGCCTGTTCATAACGCTGACGACGCCGATAACGCTGATGCTTCTGGCCCGCGCCGCCCTTCACCGCGACCGTGCCGAGCGCAATCCGGATGTGCCGGTTGCCCCCATTCCCTTTCCGCTTGTGGAGGGCGAAAGCGAAAAGAATGAGGGGTAAAAGCCTTACCCTTGAAATGCGGAGGGTTTGATGCCACCTTTTTCCTATCCGGTGCTTTGAAGCAGCGGATAACGTGCAGCCCTGTTACGAGAGAAAGGCATACATCTGACAACAGTGCACACCAAGGGAGAGGTCAAGGCCTCCATTCCCGCCCGCAAGGAACGCGGTCAAGATGCCGCCGCCCGTGCGTTCAAGCTGGTCCTCGCAAGCCTCGAGGACTCCAAGGCAGAAGATACCGTCTCCATCGACATCGCTGGAAAGTCTGCGCTTGGCGACTACATGGTCGTCACGTCCGGGCGTTCGAGCCGGCATGTCACGGCGATCTGCGAACACCTCATCTCCGATCTCAAGGATGAAGGCTTCGGCACGGCGCGTGTCGAGGGCCTTGAAGCCGGCGACTGGGTGCTGATCGACACCGGCGATATCATCGTTCATGTGTTCCGCCCCGAAATCCGCGAGTTCTACAACCTCGAACGGATGTGGTCGGCGCCCGAACTGGACGGCGAGACGGTTCACTGACCGGCTGCCCGAAACGGCAGCCATTGACAGGATGCGGCTCCGGATGCTTCAGGCCGGACGGATAGTTTTGTGATCCTGAAGGACGGAATGACATGCGCATCAGCCTTTTTGCCGTGGGACGGCTGAAAACCGGACCGGAGAAGGAGCTTGTCGCGCGTTATCTCGACCGGCTGGCCAAGACAGGCCCGGCGACCGGGCTGGAATTTATGCGCGTCGTTGAAGTCGCGGAAAGCCGAGCCGGCAATGCCGAAACCCGCAAGCGCGAGGAAGCCGCGCTGCTGGAAAAGGCGTTGCCGGAAAATGCGGTCCTCGTGCTGCTCGACGAACGCGGCAAGGCGATGGACAGCGAAACATTCTCGAACCAGATCGGAACCTGGCGCGATCAGGGCAAGCGCGACCTGATGGTGGCCATCGGCGGCGCCGACGGGCTGGACCCCGCCCTTCATGCCCGCGCCGATGCGGTGCTGAATCTTGGCCGCATGACCTGGCCGCACCAGATCGTCCGCATTCTCATTGCCGAGCAGCTTTACCGCGCCGTGACCATCCTTTCCGGCCACCCGTATCATCGCGTCTAAGCGCCGGTTCGTACCGGGAAAAATCTTGGCGAGGCCGGGCAAATCAGCTTAGGGTCAGCCTTCCGTTTTAAAGCAGCGCAATGATCCACGGCCCGAAGCACAGCATCTTTTCCCGGCTCCGCTCCCGCGCGGCGATGATGACGCTTGCGCTGGTTCTGGCCGGCAGCACGGCAATGCCGCTTGCCGCCTTCGAGCCCGGCGGTTCCGACCCGGCCATCGACGCGCCGGAAAGCCCCTCCGCCGAACTGGAGCGCAAGCGCAACGAAACCCGCGCCGAACTGGAAAACCTTTCGAAAACCATCCAGCTTTCCGGTGAACGCAGCCAGACGCTTCAGGACGAAATCAAGGCGCTTGAGAAAAGCTCCGCCTCGGTGCGCACCGCCCTGATCGAATCGGCCGCCCGGCGAAAGAAGCTCGAAGCGCAGATGCTGGTCAGCGAAAAGCGGCTTTCAGACCTCAAGGTGAAGGAAGACCGCGTGCGCGTGTCTTTGCGCGAGCGGCGCGGCCTTCTGGCCGAGGTCCTGGCTGCACTGGAGCGCATGGGTCGCAACCCGCCGCCGGCCCTGCTGGTGACGCCGGATGACGCGCTGGCTTCTGTACGCAGCGCCATTCTGCTTGGTGCCGTGGTGCCCGGCATGCGCAAGGAAACCGAAAAACTGGTGGCAGACCTTGCCGCGCTCGCCAATCTCCAGGCCTCGATCGCCAAGGAGCGATCCGACCTGTCACTCACCATGAGCGCCAGTCTGGAAGAAGAGCAGCGCATGGATCTGTTGCTCACGGAAAATGCCCGGCTGGAGCGGCAAAACAGCGAACAGCTTGCCGAGGAGCGCCGTCGCTCCAAGGAACTGGCCGGACGCGCCACCAATCTGGAAGGCCTGATCGCCTCACTGGAAAGTGAAATCGAATCCGTTGCCAAGGCCGCCGAGGCCGCGCGACTGGAAGAAGAGCGCCGCAAGAACCTTTCCGAAGCCGAACGGCAGAAGGAAAGGGAGGCGGCCAGCCAGAGCGTGCCCGATAAAAACCGCATTGCACCCGCATATGCATTTTCCGATTTGAAAGGAAAGCTCGACTATCCTGTCGCAGGTGATGTTCTGAGACGATACGGCGATGCCGACGGCACCGGACATGCTTCGCAGGGTATGCTGATCGCTTCCGGACCGGAGGCGCTGGTAACGGCACCGGCCGATGCGTCGGTGGTATTTGCCGGCACCTTTCGAAGCTTCGGCGAGATGATTATTCTGAATCTGGGCGACGGCTACCATATGGTGCTATCGGGCATGGATCAGGTGAAGGTCCGTCCGGGGCGATTCGTCTTCGCTGGCGAGCCGATCGCCGCGATGGGCGTGAAAAGAGTGGCGAGCGCAACGGCATTGGCGCTGGAAACGGACCGGCCGACGCTTTACATTGAATTGAGCAAGGACAAGACTCCGGTCGATTCCCGGCCATGGTGGTCAGCAACAGACGCTGGAAAGGCACGTAATGATTCGTAGGGCTTCTCTTGTACTCGCCGGTGCATTGATGGGTACCGCGGCCACGGTCGTCGTTTATTCGGCCGTCGTGCCCGCTGTTGCTGCCGGCGCATCCACCTACAAGGAACTGTCGATCTTCGGTGATGTCTTCGAGCGCGTGCGCGCCCAGTATGTGACACCGCCGGACGAACAGAAACTTGTCGAAAACGCCATCAACGGCATGCTGACGTCGCTCGATCCCCATTCGAGCTACATGAATGCCCGTGATGCCGAGGACATGCGCACCCAGACCAAGGGTGAATTCGGCGGTCTCGGCATCGAAGTGACGATGGAAGACGAACTGGTCAAGGTCATCACCCCCATCGATGACACGCCCGCCGCCAAGGCCGGTATCCTGGCCGGTGACTTCATCTCCGAGATCGACGGCCAGTCCGTGCGCGGCCTGAAGCTTGAGGATGCCGTGGAGAAGATGCGCGGCGCCGTGAACACGCCGATCAAGCTAACCGTCATCCGCAAGGGTGCCGACAAGCCGCTCGACATTACCGTGACCCGCGACATCATTGCCGTGCGCGCCGTCAAGTCGCGCGTCGAAGGTGGCGATGTCGGTTATCTGCGCATCATCTCCTTCACCGAGAAGACCTATGACGATCTCGAAAAGGCGATCAAGAAGATCAAGGCGGAAGTGCCGGCCGACAAGCTGAAGGGCTATGTTCTCGACCTGCGCCTCAACCCCGGCGGTCTTCTCGACCAGGCCATCAACGTGTCTGACGCCTTCCTCGAAAAGGGCGAGGTTGTTTCCACCCGTGGGCGCAATCAGGACGAAACCCGCCGCTTCAATGCCGGCCCGGGCGATCTGACTGACGGCAAGCCGGTGATCGTGCTCGTCAACGGCGGCTCGGCTTCCGCATCGGAAATCGTGGCTGGCGCCCTGCAGGACCTGAAGCGCGCCACCGTTCTCGGCACGCGGTCCTTCGGCAAGGGTTCGGTGCAGACGATCATTCCGCTCGGCGGCAATGGCGCGCTGCGCCTGACCACGGCGCTTTATTACACGCCGTCGGGCAAATCGATCCAGGGCACCGGCATTCAGCCGGACATCAAGGTTGAACAACCGCTGCCGCCGGAACTTCAGGGCAAGGTACGCACCGAAGGCGAATCCAGCCTGCGGGGCCATATTCAGGGCCAGAGCGAGACCGAAGAGGGCTCGGGTTCGGGTGCCTACGTGCCGCCGGAAGCCAAGGACGACCTCCAGCTCGGCTACGCGCTGGACCTGCTCCATGGCACCAAGACCGATCCGTCCTTCCCGGCGAACCCGGAAAAAACGGTCGTCAATAAGTAAGGCGCTTCGCGCCAACCCGCGAACGGACAGGCCGTGGAAACCGATCTGCACGCACCGCTGGGACAAAAAAGGCCGGAACCGCGCAAGCGGTCCGGCCTCTTTTCTCCCGTTCGGCTTTTTGGCCTTCTCGCCGTCTGTGGCGTGATCGGTTTTTCCATCTATGCCTCCCGCATGCCGGCAACGCTGAAGGCAGACGACCCCGTCTCTGTTGAACCGGCAGCGACGACAAATATCGGACAACAGGCCGATGCTGGCGCAGCGACAGCCGCGCCCGATGTCGGCCTCGACCGGCAAGCCCCCCGTTCCGGCGCCAATGTGCGCGAGACCGTGACCGCCGACGGCAATGTCGTCACCACCTTCTCGCCACGCTCCCGCGACGGTGATGGTCCCGCGCTGATCTCCGGTGGGTCCCGCACCCAGGATGCACGCCTCGCCGGTTTCCCCAATGCCGATCTTGAAGAAGACAGCCCGTTCGGCAAGCTGCCGATCATCGGCACCGACGGCCTGCGACCTTCGGAATATTTTGCCCGCCCCTGGTCCGGTGCGCGCGGAACGCGGGTCGCCATCGTCATCGCCGGGCTGGGCCTCAGCCAGACGGGCACCCAGCACGCCGTGAAGACGCTGCCGCCGGAAGTGACTCTGGCCTTTGCCGCCTCCGGCAACAGCCTTGCCCGCTGGGTGCAGGAAGGCCGCCGTACCGGCCACGAAGTCCTGTTGCAGGTCCCGTTCGAACCCTTTGATTATCCGACGAACAATCCCGGCCCCGATACGCTTCTCGTTTCGCGCAACAGTGCTGCAAACCTTGAGAACCTTCACAAATCCATGGCGCGAATGTCGAACTATACCGGCATCATGAACTACATGGGCGCCCGCTTCCTCTCCGACGCCAAGGCGCTGGAACCGGTGATGCGCGATGTCGGCAAGCGCGGCCTTCTCTTCCTCGATGACGGCTCTTCCGCCCGCTCCCAGACAGGGACACTGGCCAAAACGCTGGGCGTCGACCACGCCTTTGGCGATCTGCAGATCGATGGCACAGTCAGCACCGACGCCATTCTCAAGAAGCTGGACGAGCTGGAGCGCATTGCCCGGCGCAACGGCACCGCCATCGGCGTGGGCTTTGCCTTCGACGAGACCATCGATGCCGTCACCAAGTGGAGTGAAGAAGCGACCGGTCGCGGTGTCGAGATCGTCGGCGTCGCCTCGCTGACATCGCCCTGATATAAAGTTTCCGAACGATTCCCCTATCGAAGGTTTGCCATGAGCAAGGAAGTGAAGAACAAGGTTCGGGCGGAAGACCTGCCCTATCGCCCCTGCGTGGGCATCATGGTGCTGAACGCCGAGGGCCTCGTCTGGGCCGGGCGTCGCCTCAAGGAGGGCAATACCGAATATGACGGTTCGCCGCAGCTCTGGCAGATGCCGCAGGGTGGCATTGACGAGGGCGAAGACCCGGAACTCGCCTCGCTGCGCGAACTTTACGAGGAAACCGGTATGAAGAGCGTTTCATTGCTCGCCGAGGCTCCCCGCTGGATCAACTACGATCTGCCGGACCATCTGATTGGCATTGGCCTGCGCGGCAAATATCGAGGCCAGACGCAGCGCTGGTTCGCCTACCGGTTCGAAGGCGACGAAAGCGAAATCGCCATCAACCCGCCGCCCGGCGGCCATACGGCGGAATTCGATGCCTGGGAATGGAAACCGATGGCCGATCTGCCGGAGCTGATCGTTCCTTTCAAGCGCCAGGTTTACGAAGCCGTCGTTGCCGAATTCAGCCATCTTGCCGGACGTTGACCTATCGACACGAAAAGACCGCCCGCAACGGATCGTCGCGGGCGGTCTTTGAATTCCAAACTGCGTTACGAACTTAGTGTTCGTCGCCTTCGGCTTCGTCCGCCGAACCGGCGTTGAGCTGGCCATACTTGGCCTCGCCGATCTTGCCCAGAAGCTCGAGCTGCGTCTCGAGGAAGTCGATATGACCTTCCTCATCGATCAGAAGCTGTTCGAACAGCTTCATCGAGACGTAGTCGCCAGCCTGATAACAGATGTCGCGCGATTCCTTGTAGGAAGCACGGGCGTCGTACTCACCAGCCAGATCGGCTTCCAGAACTTCCTTGACGTTCTGGCCGATGCGCAGCGGCGCAACCGTCTGCAGGTTGGGGTGACCTTCAAGGAAGATGATGCGCGAAACGAGCTTGTCCGCATGCTGCATCTCTTCGATCGACTCGGCCCGTTCCTTCTTGGCGAGCTTGGTGTAACCCCAGTCCTCAAGAAGACGATAATGCAGCCAATACTGGTTGACCGCGCCGAGTTCGAGGAAAAGAGCCTCGTTAAGCCGCTCGATGACCTTTTTGTCGCCTTTCAATGTCCGCTCTCCTGCGTTCTTCATGGAATTGTTTCAGGCGGGACATGAAATCACAAACATCGGCTTCCGTCGACTGACGGCGACGATGATATTCCTCGGTGGTCGAGATAATCAGATCGACCACGGTCGGGAAACAGCCGCAGCAGCGACCGCGTTTCGCCATGGCGTGATAGACCTTGGCCGGGACGATGAGCTGCCAACAGTCCTCATCGAGGAGGTCATTGATGACGCCCTTGATGTCCGTGTCGGTGATATAGTTGCAGCTACAAACCAGCATGTCCACTCAGTCCATCAAACTTGAACCTTACTATCCGCTTTCTGCAAAAGAAGATGCTCCTTGTCAAGAAAATTCGATTCGGCAGCGCAACAGCCGCCACGACATGGACCGGAAGAAAGCCAGTGCGTTAGCCTCGTTTTCCGATTCCTCTCGAAATTTGAGACGGGAGACCCTATATGCACGTCTGAGAAAGCCGCCGACATGCGAAGCGGCCAAACTGAAAAAGAGCAACCCGGACAGGGACCGCTCGACCGGAGTGAAGATGGCCCGCATTGACCAGACCGACGATTGGCGGGATCGCCACGCGCCGACGCTCAGCGTGTTCGAATCGTTGGCCATTGATGCCTATGGCAACCTGCCGCATGAATTTCGCGCACTGACGACGGATCTGACGATCGAAATCTCGGATTTTCCGACCGACGACGTGTTCGAGGACATGGCGCTGGAAACGCCCTTCGATCTGCTGGGTCTCTTCGAAGGCCGCGGCATTTCAGAGCGTTTCACCATGGAAACGGGCGAACTTCCGAACCGCATCACGCTCTATCGCCGCCCGATCCTCGACTACTGGGCCGAAAACGAGGAAACGCTGGGCGATATCATCACCCACGTCCTGATCCACGAGATCGGTCACCATTTCGGCCTCTCCGACGATGACATGGAACGCATCGAGGAAAGCGCCGAGGCCTCGGCGCAGCGCTGATGGTAGCGCTTACTGTTCGCCGAGCTTGATGTCCGGTGAATAGTCCTTGCCTTCCACCTCTTTCGTCACCGCCTGGCCGCATTGCATCGTGCCGGTGGCGGCATTGAAGGCATAGGTGGGCGACCCCGAAAGTTCCCACCCCTTGTTCAGCGCCGCCGTAATCTTGTGGCAGAAGCTGGCATCGTCGGGACCGGTGAGGAAACGGTAAAGCTTCATTTCAATTCTCCCGCTGGGCCGCAAGCCGTGCCCTGGTGGCCAGCCGTTCGGCCTCCGCCACATGCAGACGCTCGATCATGCGACCGTTGACGTTCAGTACGTTTAAACCCGCCGCCGCCGGATCGGCAAAAGCGGCGATGATGGCTTCCGCTTCCGCGGCTTCCGCCGGATCAGGGGCAAAGAAGCGGTTGGCCGCCTCGATCTGCGCCGGGTGGATCAGCATCTTGCCGTCATAGCCCATGGAACGCCCCTGCCGGCATTCCGCCGCAAAGACTTCCAGATCGCGGAAATCGTTGCAGACGCTGTCGATCACCTCGACGCCATAGGCGCGCGCGGCCAACACCACCTGCATCAGCCAGGGCACGAGATAGGTGCGCCCCGGTTCCATCGGTATGCCGGTATCCTTGCGCAGATCGTTGAGACCGACGACGAAGGCACCGAGACGGGCGCCATCCGTGCGGCCGCTGCGGGCGATCGCCGCCGCGTTCAGCACACCACGCGGCGTTTCCATCATCGCCCAGACCTCGACCGAGGGCGTCACGCCGGCCTCGTCCAGTAGATCGGCCACCGTCGCCACGTCCTCCGGCTCATCGACCTTCGGAATCAGCACCGCATCGGGCGCGAGCCGGATGACGGTTTCCATGTCGAGCGCACCGAATTCACTCGAAAGCGCATTGATGCGGATGATATTCTCCCGCCCCTCAAGCCTGCCTTCATCGAAGAAACGGACGAGGTTCTCGCGGGCCTCCTGCTTCTTTTCCGGCGCCACGGAATCCTCAAGGTCGAAGATCACGCCATCGGCGGCCAGCGAGCGTGCCTTTTCGAGCGCACGCGGGTTGATGGCGGGCACGCTGAGAAGCGAGCGGCGCAGGCGGACGGGGCGGGAAACGGTTCTATCTGTCATGCCACCCGTTCTGCCAAGGTTTCCGAACCGGCGCAAGCCATACGAAATGGCATGCAACGCGCCTAAATTTGCCGGATTCGCGCAATATCCAAGATTCGTCCTTGCAGTCGGGGGAAGGCGGGACCACATTATTCATCGTGAAAGGATCACGACTCATGAACAATATCCGTTCCCTCTTTCTGGGCCTTCTGAGTGTTGCCGTCATTGCCGGCACCGTGCTTTTGACGGCTTCGTTCCTGGCTTTGGTGGCCGGTCTCGCAGCGGTGACGTTGATCGCCCGCATGCTGATGCCCGCGCCGAAGCGCGCCCCCGTCTATGCCAAGGCTCGCAAGGCTGAGGAGATGCGGATCTGGAACGACGGTCGCGGCACGATCATCGACCAGTAAGATTGCAAAAATCACCCGCGAAACGGCGATCCTGACGCAGGATCGTACCGTTTGCGCTGACATTCGGCTTCTCAAACCCGCGATTTTGCACTATGTGCGGAGTAAATCGCGGGCCTTGTGCTGAGAAGCGATGCCGGAGTGGAACCTGCCCGGCGAACGCGCCCGCGAAAACCGGATTTAGAGACGGCGCGCATAGCGACTTGAGACCCGAGACCGCAAGCGCCCTTGGAGGATTGGATGGACAAGTTCGTCAAGCTCACCGGCGTCGCCGCCCCGATGCCTGTCGTCAACATCGACACCGATATGATCATTCCGAAGGATTACCTGAAGACGATCAAGCGCACGGGTCTCGGCAAGGGCCTCTTCGCAGAAGCCCGCTATCTGGACGACGGCTCGCCGAACCCGGATTTCATCCTGAACAAGCCGGCCTATGAAGGCGCCAAGATTCTTGTCGCCGGCGACAATTTCGGCTGCGGTTCCTCGCGTGAACATGCGCCCTGGGCGCTTCTCGACTTCGGGATCCGCTGCGTGATCTCCACCAGTTTCGCCGACATCTTTTACAACAACTGTTTCAAGAACGGCATTCTGCCGATCATCGTCAGCCCGGAAGATCTCGACAAGCTGATGGACGACGCCTCGCGCGGCTCCAACGCCATCGTGACGGTCGATTTAGAAAACCAGGAAATCACTGGCCCGGACGGCGGATCGATCAAGTTCGAGATCGATGCCTTCCGTCGCCACTGCCTGCTGAACGGCCTCGACGATATCGGCCTGACGCTGGAAAAGGCCGGATCGATCCAGAGCTTCGAAAAGGCCCGCGAAACGGCTCAGCCCTGGGCCTGATTTCCGGCAGGATACCCATCAAAAAAAGCCAGCCGCCCGAAAGGACGGCTGGCTTTTTCATGCCACGGGGATGGAGAGGGCCACCTGGCGCAGCCCCCGTCATCGATCAGGGCGCTTCGGCCTTGGCGATGTCAGCCACGAAGCGGTCCTGCGACTTCTTCGGGAACTTGATGGCCTTGACCTTGTCGAGATTGGCGGGAACGCCATCACCGGCAACGATTAGGCCGACCATGCCGAGACCGAGATGCGGGATGCACTTGACCGGATAGGCACCGGCGACGGACAGCGTCACGGTGACCTTCTCGTTGAGCTTGCCTTTGAACTCTTCGGCGCCATCTGGAAGACCTTCCTTGACGGCATCGACCTGATGGCCCTTGTCCGTCGGAACGAAGGTGACGGTGTCGCCCACGGCAACGCGCAGGAAGGACGGTTCGAAGACCATGGCTTCACCGTCGGAACCCTTGTTGAGCATCTTGATTTCATGATCAGCCGCCATTGCCGGAGCAGCAGCCATCGCAAGAAGAATCGCAGCCGCAAGCGGCTTCGCAAATACGTTCATCATCGTTGTCTCCATTTTGACACCCGGCGCGAACTTGCCCTTCTGCCGGCTGCTTCATCAACGCTTAGAGCGTAATACCACGGCCCCTAAAAGATGACATTACGCCACAGGACTGAAACCGTTCTAAAAGACACGAAAACCGGCCTTTCCCGTACCGTTCGGGCGCGAGAAGTCCTTGTATTCGCCGCGGGCGGGGACTAAAAACCGCCCAAACCCCTGAGGAGGCTTATCCATGACCACCCGTTCCCTTTTCCTGCTTCCCGGCGATGGCATCGGCACCGAGACGATGGCGGAAGTCCGCAAGATCATTGCCTGGATGAACGAAGCCCAGGGCGCCGGCTTCGTGACCGACGAAGGCCTCGTCGGCGGCAGCGCCTATGACGCCCACGGCGTCGCGATTTCCGAAGGCGACATGAAGAAGGCCCTCGCGGCTGACGCCGTTCTGTTCGGTGCCGTCGGCGGCCCGAAGTGGGACAACGTTCCCTATGACGTGCGACCGGAAGCCGGCCTGCTGCGTCTGCGCAAGGATCTGGCCCTCTTCGCCAACCTGCGCCCGGCGATCTGCTACCCGGCGCTGGCCGATGCATCCTCGCTGAAGCCGGAACTCGTTCAGGGCCTCGATATCCTGATCGTGCGCGAACTGACCGGCGGCGTCTATTTCGGTGAACCGAAGCAGATCACCGATCTCGGCAACGGCCAGAAACGCGCCGTCGATACACAGGTCTATGACACCTTCGAGATCGAGCGTATTGCCGCCGTGGCCTTCGAGCTGGCCCGCACTCGCAGGAACGCTGTCTGCTCGATGGAAAAGCGCAACGTCATGAAGTCGGGTGTGCTGTGGAACGAAGTGGTCACCGCCACCCACAAGGACCGCTACGCAGACGTGCAGCTCTCCCACATGCTGGCCGATGCCGGCGGCATGCAGCTCGTTCGCCAGCCGAAGCAGTTCGACGTCATCGTGACCGATAACCTGTTCGGCGACATGCTTTCGGATATCGCCGCCATGCTGACGGGTTCGCTCGGCATGCTGCCGTCGGCCTCGCTCGGCGCTCCGGACCCGGTTACCGGCAAGCGTAAGGCCATGTACGAGCCGGTCCACGGCTCGGCCCCGGACATTGCGGGAGAAGGCATTGCCAACCCGATCGCCATGATCGCCTCCTTCGCCATGTGCCTGCGCTATTCGTTCAACATGGTTGCCGAAGCCGACAGGCTGGAACAGGCCATCGCCAACGTGCTCGAAAAGGGCATCCGCACCGGCGACATCATGGCGCCCGGTTGCCGCAAGGTCGGCACCACGGAGATGGGCGACACCATTCTCGCCGAGTTCAAGGCCCTGTCGGCCTGACCCGAATCGCCTGACGCACGACAAGTTGAAACCCGCTGGCGGTACCGCCGGCGGGTTTTTCTCGTTACGGGGTTTGAAACGATGCCGGGACGACTATGTAGGACCGGACCTTAACCAAAAGACGATGACCCCAGAGGACCCCATGAGTGAACCGAAAAGCCGGAAACCGACGGTGCAGCCATTATTGACCTCGCCGCGCTGGAACCCGTTGCTCGGACTTGCCTTGGTGCCTCTGCCGGCCCTGGCATTCCTCTTCCTCGACGAACGGTCCGTCCGTATGGAAAATCACTGGCCGGACGTGCTGGTAACCTTTGCCGCCCTCACCAGTGATTTCGTGATGCTCATACCCGTGATGAGCACGCTGGCGCTCTTCACGGGGGTGGCGTTGACGCTTCATGCCATGGCCACGGCTGGCAAGGGCCTCTACACGATGGCATCCGTTATGATGGCAAGCGGCATTACCCACGTGCTCAAGCCGCTGATCGGGCGTGCCCGCCCTACCGTGTTCGCCGAACACGGTCTGTTCGGCCGCAAGGCTCTGGACGGCGCTTTCGATTATGTCAGCTTTCCCTCGGGGCACGCCACCCACGCCGGCGCGCTCTTCGCCGCTCTCGCCTTCTGCTTCCCGAAATACCGCCTGGTCTTTCTGGTGCTGGCGCTCTGGTTCGCCATGAGCCGCATCCTGCTCGGCGTACACTACCCGAGCGACGTCATCGCCGGCCTTCTGGTCGGGCTTGGATCAGCGTTTGTATTGGCCCGCCTCGCCGCCCGTCGTGGCCTTGTTTTTTCACGCTAACGTCTTTCCCAATAAAAAGCCCGGCGCTTTAGGAAGCGCCGGGCCGTTTTTCATTCGTCCTTTTGAAGCGACGATTACTGCGAGATGTCCTTGCCCTTGGTTTCCTTGAGGAAGATCAGACCGACAAGGAAGGTAAAGCCGGCAATGATGATCGGATACCAGAGACCGTAGTAGATATCACCCTTGGCGGCGCTCATTGCGAAGGCCGTTGCCGGGAGAAGACCACCAAACCAGCCGTTACCGATATGGTAGGGCAGAGACATGCCGGTGTAGCGGATGCGGGTCGGGAACATTTCAACCAGCAGGGCAGCGATCGGGCCGTACACCATCGTCACGTAGATGACGAGGATGAGCAGAATGCCGATCATGGGAACCCACTTGATGGCGGCGTGATCGGCAAACATGGCGAAGGCGCCTGCACCCTTGATCGTGTAGACCGACATCGAGGTCTGACCAGCAGCCTGTTCGGCCGTCAGCAGCTTGGCTTCGATGAGCTCTTCCGTCGTAACGATGGACTTTTCACCGGCGCGGATAGCGGTCGCATCAAGGTTCAGTTCCGGGTTGGCTGCAATGAAGGCATCCAGGCGGGTTTCCGGAACCTTGATTTCGCCGCGCTTCAGCGGGTAACCGTTGGTCTGCAGGGCAAGGTTGACGCCCTTTTCGAATGCTGCAGCCTTGGCCTTTGCATCTGCATCGGTTGCCGCATAGCCCGGGATCATCGATTCGCCGATCTTGATGGAGGCGACCTGACCAGCCTGGCCCGGGACGACATCATAGGGAACCGAGTTCTTGGTGAGGAACGCCGTGGCAACGTCGCACGAGGTCGTGAACTTGGCAGTACCGGTCGGGTTGAACTGGAAGTTACAATCCTTCGGGTCTGCGGTCACAGTGGCGCGGATGGTTTCCTGGGCCTGGGCGAGAGCCGGGTTTGCCGTCCAGGTCAGAGCCTTGAACAGCGGGAAGTAGGTCAGCGTGGCGAGCAGCAGGCCAGCCAGGATGACAGGCTTGCGGCCGATCTTGTCCGACAGCCAACCGAAGAACAGGAAGAAGCCGGTGCCGAGTGCGAGCGAGACGGCAACAGCAATGTTGGCGTCCTGGGCCGGGATCTTCAGAACGTTCTGAAGGAAGAACAGAACGTAGAACTGACCGGTGTACCAGACCACGGCCTGACCGGCAGCGGCGCCGAACAGGGCGAGAAGGGCGATCTTGGCATTCTTCCACTGACCGAAAGCTTCCGAAATCGGAGCCTTCGACTGCTTGCCCTCTTCCTTCATCTTCTTGAAGGCCGGCGATTCGCTCATCGTCATACGGATGAGAACGGAAACACCGAGCAGAAGAACGGAGACGAGGAACGGAATGCGCCAGCCCCAATCGGCAAAGGCAACCGGGCCCATCGCCGTCTGAATGCCGAGAATGACGAGCAGCGACAGGAACAGGCCGAGCGTTGCAGTCGTCTGGATCCAGGCAGTGTAGAAGCCGCGACGGTTGTCCGGAGCGTGCTCGGCCACGTAGGTGGCGGCACCGCCATATTCACCGCCGAGCGCCAGACCCTGAAGCATGCGCAGGATGATCAGGATGGTCGGTGCGAGAATGCCGATGGTCTGCGAACCGGGCAGAAGACCCACGAGGAAGGTCGAGGCGCCCATGATCACGATGGTGACGAGGAAGGTGTACTTGCGGCCGACGAGGTCGCCCAGACGACCGAATACCAGAGCGCCGAACGGGCGCACCAGGAAGCCTGCCGCGAAGGCGAGCAGGGTAAAGATGTTACGGGTCGCTTCCGGATACTGCGAGAAGAAGTGCGAACCGATGTAGAGAGCGAGTGAACCGTAGAGGTAGAAGTCGTACCATTCGAAGACGGTACCGAGCGAGGACGCGAAGATAACCTTGCGTTCCTCACGGGTCATGCGCGCCGGGGCTGCCCCAGCGGTGGCGACATTAGCCATGATTATTCCTCCAAAAAACCCCAGTGACACATCACAACCCAGGTTTCCTCCTCCGGGCGCCCGGTACGGGCTTAAGATGCGTTCCAACTATCAATGACAGAAAAGTCAGCGTTCGTGCATCATGTCTTTCGGATAACGACTTTAGTCTAATGCACCGAAGCAAATTGTCGCAGCTTCGTCGCACGCGCCGTCAATGGAACCGGCTTCACCAATGGTCCGTTTCATGGTTGCATGCGCCATCAATAACGCGGACAAGCGGAGTAAAATACATGATATCAATCGCCGGAATTTCGGGAAGTCTTCGCAAGGGCTCGTTGAACGCCGCCCTGCTGGAGGCCTGTGCTGCCGCCGCGCCGGAAAATCTAACCCTTTCAATTGGCACGATAAAAGGAATTCCGTTGTATGATGGCGATGTGGAGACGGCGAACGGCATTCCGCTCGCCGTTGCCACCCTGAAAACGCTGGTAGCCGGCGCAGACGGACTTCTGATCGTCACGCCCGAATACAACAATTCGATCCCCGGCGTGCTGAAGAACGCCATCGACTGGATGAGTCGCGGCGGTGACATGAAGGCCGTATTCGGCGGCAAGCCTGTGGCAATCGCCGGCGCATCTCCCGGCGGCTTCGGCACCATCCTTTCACAAAATGCATGGCTCCCCGTGATCAAGGCACTCGGCGCAACGCCGTGGAACGGCGGCCGCCTGCTGGTGTCGCGCGCCAACACCCGCTTCGATGCAGAAGGCAGGCTCACCGACGAGAAGACGCAGGCCGATATTGCCGCCTTCATGGCGGATTTCGGAGCCTTCGTCGCCGCGCAGAGCGGCAAATGAAGCGCACGGCCCCCTGAACAGCCCGGATTGCTTGACTCCGCCGCAAAATACCGTAATAGCAGCGGCGGACAAGGAAACCACGATGCTTCGTGACAGCGTGAACATGGCTGACAGTTTCAACCCGGCGCTTTGCGGCGGGATGGTTCTTCCTGTTTCGAATTTCAGCAAAACAACGGCCAAAACGACGACGAAAACCGTCTGACGTCCTTGGCCCGCCGCTCTCTCCCCGGCTCGGCTGGGGACAGGAAGACCGATGCCGTCTTAGGCTTGGCTTCCCCCCTCACCGACCCCGAGGAGAGAAGAGAAAGAGAGCTTGATCATGGGTTTCAAAGTTGCTGTAGCGGGCGCGACCGGAAATGTCGGCCGTGAAATGCTCAACATCCTCGCCGAACGCGGTTTCCCCGCATCGGAAGTCGTGGCGCTTGCCTCGGCGCGCTCGCAGGGCACGGAAGTGTCGTTCGGCGACAAGGTGCTGAAGGTCCAGAACCTCGAGAACTACGATTTCTCCGACACCGATATCTGCCTGATGTCGGCCGGTGGCGATGTCTCGAAGAAGTGGTCGCCGAAGATCGGCGCACAGGGTTGCGTCGTCATCGACAACTCTTCCGCCTGGCGTTACGACGCCGACGTTCCGCTGATCGTGCCCGAAGTGAACCCGGACGCCGTTTCCGGCTTTACCAAGCGCAACATTATCGCCAACCCGAACTGCTCGACGGCCCAGCTCGTCGTGGCGCTGAAGCCGCTGCATGACGCGGCCACCATCAAGCGTGTCGTCGTTTCCACCTACCAGTCGGTGTCCGGCGCCGGCAAGGAAGGCATGGACGAACTGTTCACCCAGACCCGCGCCGTCTTCGTTGCCGATCCGATCGAGAACAAGAAGTTCACCAAGCGCATCGCCTTCAACGTTATTCCGCATATCGACGTCTTCATGGAAGACGGCTACACGAAGGAAGAGTGGAAGGTTCTGGCCGAAACCAAGAAGATGCTCGACCCGAAGATCAAAGTGACCTGCACCGCCGTACGCGTACCGGTCTTCATCGGCCATTCCGAATCCGTGAACATCGAGTTCGAGAAGGAAATCACCGCCGATCAGGCCCGTGATATCCTGCGCGAGGCACCGGGCTGCCTCGTCATCGACAAGCACGAGAACGGCGGCTACATCACCCCGATCGAATGCGCCGGCGAAGACGCAACCTATATCTCGCGTATTCGCGAGGACGCGACCGTCGAGAACGGCCTGAACATCTGGGTCGTCTCCGACAACCTGCGCAAGGGTGCAGCGCTCAACGCGATCCAGATCGCTGAGCTTCTGGTCAACCGCGCGCTCATCAAGCCGAAGGCTGCCTGACAAGGCTTAGAAAGGCCGGGCCCTGCATACGCAAGCCCGGCCTTTCAATGACGCAGACGTTTCTTGACTTGTCGTGATGGTTTCGGAAACGTTAATCCGATTTTTAGGATTCGCGGGTACCACAACTGCGAGTAAAGGCGCTTTTGGGGCGCGAGCGTGGATTTACCTGGCCGGATCGGCAATGGAAGATCGGCGTCGGGTTCCTCGGGATCAGGGTTCAACAGACGGGGTTTCTTTCATGCGCATGGCGAAATTCGCTTTGACATTTGCAACATTCGCAGCACTTGCCGCGCCGGCGGCGGCTGCCACCTGCGGCAACACCTCCGCAGGCTTCGATGCCTGGGTTGGCGCCTTCAAGAAGGAAGCCGCAGGCCAGGGCGTACCGGCATCGGTGCTCGACAAGGCTTTCTCGAACGTGAACTACAATCAGGCGACGATCCGCGCTGACCGTGGCCAGCATTCCTTCAAACTGTCCTTCGATCAGTTCATGCAGAAGCGCGGCGGCCAGGCGATCATTTCCCGCGGCAAGGGCATGAAGAAGTCGAACGCCGCCCTGTTCTCTTCCATCGAGCGCCGCTATGGCGTTCCCGCCGGCCCGCTAATTGCCATCTGGGGCATGGAAACCGGCTTCGGAAGCTTCATGGGGAACGAACACACCATGTCGGCCGTGGCAACGCTTGCCTATGATTGCCGCCGCTCCGACTACTTCACCGACCAACTCTACGCCGCGCTCCAGCTTTTCGGTCAGGGTACGCTGAATTCAAGCTCCAAGGGTGCCGCCCATGGCGAAATCGGCCAGACGCAGTTCCTGCCGCGCAACGTCGCCCGCTTCGGTGCCGACGGCGACGGCGACGGCCGTATCGACCTCGTGCGTTCGCGCGCCGATGCGCTTGCTTCGACCGCCAACTTCTTGAAGGGCCACGGCTGGCGCGCCGGTGCCGGCTACCAGCAGGGCCAGCCGAACTTCAGCGCCATTCAGGGCTGGAACGCTGCCAGTGTCTACCAGCAGGCAATTGCCTATATCGGTGCTGCCATCGACGCCCAGTAAGAGCGTAAACAATCGAATGCAAAAGAGCCCCGGTTTTGCGACCGGGGCTCTTTTGTTTGAAGGAAAGGATTGCTGTTTCAGACCTGCGGGCGGATGAAATCGCCGGAATCGCCGTCCATGACCCACAATTCGCCACTCGAAATATCGAACCAGGCACCGTGGATATGCACTTCGCCAGCCTTCTCCCGTTCTCTCACGAAGGGGAAGCTACGCAGATTATTGACCGAATTGCGGATCGAGACGCGTTCAAGCGCTGTCTGTCGCTCACCAGCCGTCAGAAGCGAACTGGTCTGGATTTGTTCGGCTGCCGGCTTGAGCAGCCCCATCCAGTCCCCAATGAAGTCGCCATCGGAGAGCGGCGTAAAGCTCGGCGAAAGCGCGGCCTGAATACCACCGCATCGACCATGACCCATGATGACCACATTCGCGACCTTTAATACCTGAATGGCATACTCGATCGCCGCCGATGTGGCGTGATGGCTGCCGTCCGGCGCATAGGGAGGAATGAGGTTGGCGACGTTTCTCACGACGAACAGTTCGCCGGGAGAGCTGTTGAAAATGATCTCGGGCGCAGCACGGGAATCGCAACAAGCAATAAGAAGTGTATGCGGTTGCTGGCCATGATCGGCCAGTTCTACATACCTGTCACGCTCCGCCGTGTAACGTCCGGCCATGAAACTGCGGTAGCCCGCAAGCAGATACTCTGGAAACCGTTGCATGGCGTCAGCAATTACATCCAAGACTGAAGATTGGCAACTTGTTCTTTCGGCGAATATTGCAGCGCAGCATTGCACAATTTGCGTTTCAACGCGGCCTTCGACTTGCCGGATGCAGAAGACGGCGCATCTGAACCATCGCCATGGGCCGTGACAGGCTGGCGGCATCGGCGGCGAGCGTCAACTCGTCGCTGCCCCGTTTGGCGGTGCGGGCAATCAGCTCGAACACGCTGGCGGTGGCCAATTGCAGCGCCTTTTCCTCGTCCATGCCCGACAGCAGCCGGGACAGGAACAAGGCCGCGAGAAGATCGCCGAGCCCGTTTGGCGGATTGCCGATGGCGCGGTGTTCGGCGAGCAGCGCATTGCGACCGGACAGAAAGAGATTGCCGGTTCCGCCCGTCATCATGGAGAAGGCCGAGGTGACGAGCATCTTCTGCGGCCCGAGCGACAGGGCTGCATCGATGATCTGGTTGTTATCCTCCAGCGGTGCACCGGAAAGCCAGGCCAACTCGAACCGGTTCGGCGTGGCGAGGGTCGCCAGCGGCAGAAGATGGTCGCGGATCGCCAACGCCGTCTTTTCCGGCACGTAAAGGCCGCCGAGATCCCCCATGACCGGATCGCAGACATAAAGAAGGTCGGGATTTTTTTCCCTGAGAGCCGAAACCAGCCGGGCAACGGCCACCGGCTGTTCCGCAGAACCGAAATAGCCGGTCAGCACGGCCTTCACCTCGCCAAGCTTCGGTGAGGCGATGAGATCGTCGATGGCGCGCGAGAAACTCTCGTCAGGAATGAGCATGCGCGTCGAGGGGCCATGACCGGGATGCCAGGGCATGAGCACCGTCGGCATGGACCAGACCGGATGTCCCAGCGTTTCCAGCGCGAAAACGGCGGCACGATTGCCCACCGAGCCGCGCACTACATGACTGGAAATGGCGATGACCGCCCCCGGTACTGATTCCGACATGACGAGATTTTCCAATGGTAAGAGCTGACTGTTGATCGGTCCTTTTGACCCTCCCTGTCAACATCAGCGTGACAAGCGTGTGACTTTCGCGATTTTCGCGCATTTTTCGGTGAAGTACGCTGCCAAACGCAAAAGAAGGGCATCATTTCGCGCAAAGTTTGTATTTCAATGCGAAAAGCTACATGATTTGACAAGGTTTGCGGATCAATCCTGCCCGGCAGGGATGGAAACCAGGGAGAGAGAAAATGGGCGCGGCCAGCACTTCGAGGCGCGACAGGAAGATCGACACGGCACGGCTGATGGCCCGCAATGGCCGGGAGCCGCATCTCGACCCCGGTTTGCTGTTCAGCCACGCCAGCAATGACGATCTCGAGCGCTACACGCCGGAAATGCTGGCCACCAGCGCCACCCATGCGGCAAAGGAACTCGCCGCCTGGAAAGGTGGCGAACCGCGCGTTACGATCGGCCCCGTTTCAGGCATCGACTTTTCCGGCGAGCCGGCCACGGTCATCTCGATCGTGGCACGCAACATGCCGTTCCTCTACGATTCGGTCATGGGCGAGGTGGCCGCGGAAAGCCGCGACATTCACCTTGCGATCCATCCCATTCTCGTTGAATCCGCACCGAAACAGTACCGTCTGTTCACGCCCGCGACCGATCAGGCGCCCGGCCGCCAGATCAGCCATATCCAGATCCACCTGACCGCCCTCGAAAAGGCCCGCGCCGCCGCACTGGCCGAGCGGATCGGCTACGTGCTGTCCCAGGTGGAACTGGCGAGCAACGGCTGGACGCCGATGCTTTCGCTGCTCAACGAAGCCATGGCCGAACTCGAAGCCGTGGATGCCGGCGCCCGCACAGCGGACCGCGACGAGGCCATCGCCTTCCTCGACTGGCTGCGCAGCGACAATTTCACCTTCCTCGGCATGCGGGAATATGTCTATAGTGGCACCGGCGAGACGGCGAAGTTCGAGCGTGGCGAAAAGCCCGGCCTCGGCATTCTCTCCGATCCGAGCGTTCTCGTGCTGCGCCGGGGCAAGGAAGCGGTGATGACCACACCGGAAATCCTTGCCTTTCTTGAAGGACCGGATTTCCTGATCGTCACCAAGGCCAACGCCAAGTCCGTGGTGCACCGCCGCGCCTACATGGATTATGTCGGCGTCAAACGCTTCGACAAGGACGGCAAGGTCATCGGAGAGCTCCGCATTGCCGGTCTCTTCACCTCCACCGCCTATACCCGCTCCGTCAGCCAGATCCCGCTTCTGCGCCGCAAGGTCAGCCGTGTTTCGGAGCGCTTCGATTTCGATGTCCGCAGCCATTCCGGCCGCCGGCTTCAGAACACGCTGGAAGCCTATCCGCGTGACGATCTCTTCCAGATCGATGTCGACCTGCTGACCAATTTCTGCGACCAGATCAACGATCTCGCCGAACGCCCCCGCGTGCGGGTTCTGCCGCGCATCGACCGCTTCGATCGCTTCGTTTCTCTCATCGTCTACGTGCCGCGCGAGGACTATAATTCCGCCGTGCGCGAAAAGATCGGTCAGTTCATGGCTGCGGCCTACGAGGGCCATGTCTCCGCCTACTACCCCGCCTTCCCGGAAGGCGGCGTCGCCCGCGTTCACATCATCATCGGTCGACGCGGCGGCAAGACCCCGGATATCAGTCAGGCCCGTCTGGAAGAAGCCGTGCGCCGTATCGTCACCCGCTGGAGCGACCGTCTGGCCGCACTGGCCGGACCGAACGCGCCGCGTCTGGAGGTAAGCCAGGCCTATCAGGAGTCCTTCGCCCCCGAAGATGCGGTTTCCGATCTGCCGTTGATGACGGGCGCGCTTGCGACCGCGACGCCCCATATCGCCTTCCATTATCACTATGATCAGGAAGGCCGCGTTCTTGGCCTCAAGATCTTCAATCCGCATCGGCAGATTCCGCTGTCGAAGCGCGTGCCGCTGCTTGAAAATCTCGGCTTCCGGGTTATCAGCGAACAGACGTTCGAGCTTGAAATCGCCCATGGTGAAGATCGCGATCTGGTCATTCTCCATGACATGGAGCTGGAGACCGAGGGCGGGCGCGTCTTCGACCTGAAGACCCAAGGCCCGGTTCTGGAAGAAGCCTTCCTCGCCGCCTATGCCGAGCGCATCGACAACGACCCCTATAACCGGCTCATTCTGGCAGCCGGCCTCACGGGCCGCGAAACCTCGGTTCTGCGCGCCTATGCCCGCTATCTGCGCCAGACCGGCATCATCTATTCGCCCCACCACATTGCCGAAACGCTGGTGCGCTATCCCGCGATCAGCGCCGCGATCTTCCGCCTGTTCCAGGACAGCTTCGACCCGGGCATTCCCGAAAAGCTGCGACCGAAGAAGCTTGCCGAACATCGCGACGCCATCGCCGAAGGGCTGGCCGCCGTGCCGACGCTGGACGAGGACCGCATCCTGCGCCGGTACGTGAACGCTATCGACGCCACGTTGCGCACCAACTATTTCCAGAAGGATGCCGATGGCGGCATCCCGGCCATGCTGGCTTTCAAGTTCGATCCGGCACTTCTGGCCGATCTGCCGGAGCCGCGCCCCTTCCGCGAAATCTTCGTCTACGGAACGGAGGTCGAGGGTGTGCATCTGCGCTTCGGCAAGGTGGCGCGCGGCGGGTTGCGCTGGTCGGACCGCGCCCAGGATTACCGCACCGAGGTTCTCGGCCTCGTGAAGGCGCAGCAGGTGAAAAACGCCGTGATCGTACCGGTGGGTGCGAAGGGTGGCTTCTATCCGAAGAACCTGCCGGCAGGTGGTAACCGCGACGAGGTATTCAACGCCGGCAAGGAAGCTTACAAGACCTATATCCGCACGCTCCTGTCGATCACCGACAACATCAATGGCGGCAAGGTGATTGCGCCTGCCAATACCGTGCGGCTCGACGGCGATGATCCCTATTTCGTCGTGGCAGCCGACAAGGGCACCGCCACCTTCTCCGATACTGCCAACGGACTGGCGCAGGCCGCCGGTTTCTGGCTGGATGATGCCTTCGCCTCCGGCGGTTCGGCCGGCTATGATCACAAGAAGATGGGCATCACCGCCCGCGGCGCCTGGGAAACCGTGAAGCGTCACTTCCGCGAGATGGACATCGACATCCAGACAACGCCCTTCACCGTGGCCGGTGTCGGTGATATGTCCGGCGACGTCTTCGGCAACGGCATGCTGCTCTCCGAACAGATCCGCCTGATCGCCGCCTTTGATCACCGCGATATCTTCATCGATCCCGATCCGGATATCGCAAAGTCCTTTGCCGAACGCAAACGCATGTTCGACCTGCCACGTTCGAGCTGGCAGGACTATGACCGCAAGACGCTCTCCAAGGGTGCGATGATCATTTCACGCGCCGAGAAATCCGTGACTCTGACACCGGAAGCACAGGCCGCCGTTGGTCTCGACAAGGCGACGGTCACGCCCACCGAAATCATGTCGGCCATTCTCAGGGCGCAGGTTGATCTCTTGTGGTTCGGCGGTATCGGCACCTATGTGAAGGCGCCGGAGGAAACCAGCGCCGATGTGGGCGACCGCGCCAATGATGCGATCCGCGTTTCGGCAACGGAGGTCAGTGCCGCCGTGATCGGCGAGGGGGCAAACCTCGGCGTGACACAGAAAGGCCGTATCGCCTTCGGCCTCAAGGGCGGACGCATCAACTCCGACGCCATCGACAATTCCGCAGGCGTGAACTCTTCCGACGTCGAGGTCAACATCAAGATCGCACTGGCCACCGCCATGCGCGAAGGTCGTCTGACGCGCGAAGCCCGCAACCGCCTGCTGGTGACCATGACCGACGAAGTGGGTCGTCTGGTTCTGCGCAACAACTACCTGCAGGGCCTCGCCATTTCGCTGACGGAACGGCAGGGCGTTGCCAATGGCGAAACGTTGAGCCGGCTCATGAACGTGCAGGAAGCAACTGGTCACCTGAACCGCAAGGTCGAATACCTGCCCTCCGCAGCCGCCTTCACCGAGCGTTATACCGCCGGAAAGCCACTTACCCGGCCAGAAATCGGTGTATTGCTTTCCTATGCCAAGATCACGCTCTGCGATGCGATTGTCGCCAGTGCCCTGCCGGATGATCCGTGGTTTGCCCGCACGCTCGCCGGCTATTTCCCGGAACGCATGCAGAAGATCCACGCCGAGGATATTTCCAGCCATCCGCTGCGCCGGGAAATCATCGCGACCGTACTGGCCAACGAAGTCATCAACCGCGGCGGACCGGGCTTCGTTCAGGCGATGAGCGACGCCACCAGCGCCACCGCCGCCGATGTGGTGCGCGCGGCGGTTCTGGTGCGCGAGGGCTTCGATCTCGACAAGCTCTGGGCCGGCGTCGATGCGCTGGACGGCAAGATCAAGGGCGCATTGCAGCTCGAACTCTATGCCGCGATAGAAATGCTCTACACCGAAGCAACCCGCGTTCTGCTCAAGACCGGTCTCGAAAAGGGTGATATCAACGCAGCGATCCAGAAGATCCGCACGGCGCTGCGCAGCCTCAAACCCGCACTGGCCAGCGCAACGCCTGTCGCCATCGCGGACGAGATTGCCGCCCGCCGCGCCACCTTCACCGAAGCCGGTGTGCCACTGACGCTTGCCGGCGACATTGCCAGCCTGCCGCTGCTGGTGTTGACGCCGGAAGTGCTGCAGGTGGCTGAAAAGACCGGTGCTACGTTGCTCAGGGCCGTCGAAGCCTATTTCGCGGTGTCGCAGACCTTCCGCATTCCGCAGCTTATCCGCAACGGGTCGCGGATCACGACGACGGACCACTACGAGGCGCTGGCGCTTACCCACGGTCTCGACCAGATCGCCACCGCCCGTCGTCAGATCGTCTCCGCCGTTCTGACAGCCCACGGCAAGGAGCGCCAACCCGTGGAAGCCTGGCATGCGAAGGACCGTCTGCGCATCAACCGCGTCGCCGCCGAACTGGTGAACCTCAGCGATAGCGGTGAAATCGGCCTCGCCCGCATCGCCGTCGCCGCCGGGCTGCTGACCGACCTTGCCGCCCAGCACGGCGCATAACAGGACGCAAGTGTTTCACGGGAAACACAAAAAAGGCCGGGAGTGATCCCGGCCTTTTTATGTTTGAAACGACTGATGCGGTTAGTGGCGGAAGTGGCGCATGCCCGTAAAGACCATCGCAACATTGTGTTCGTCGGCAGCATCGATGACTTCCTGGTCGCGCATCGAGCCACCCGGCTGGATGACGGCAGTCGCGCCGGCGGCGATCGCGGCAAGAAGGCCATCCGCGAAGGGATAGAAGGCTTCCGAAGCAACAGACGAACCGTGTGTCAACGGCGTTGCCCAGCCATTGGCCTTGGCGGCATCCTCGGCCTTGATGGCAGCGATGCGGGCGGAATCGACACGGCTCATCTGGCCTGCGCCGATACCGGCGGTCTGGCCGTCCTTGACGTAGATGACGGCGTTCGACTTCACATGCTTGGCCACCTTGAAGGCGAACTTCATGTCGAGCCATTCCTGTTCGGTCGGCGCGCGCTTTGTGACGACCTTGAGATCGAGGTCTTCCACCATGCCATTATCGCGGGTCTGGACCAACAGGCCGCCGGAAACAGTCTTGGCGGTGAGGCCGGGAATGCGCGGATCGGGCAGGGCGCCGGTAGTGAGCAGGCGCAGGTTCTTCTTGGCGGCGATGATTGCCTGGGCTTCTTCCGTCACCTCCGGCGCGATGATGACCTCGGTAAAGAGCTTGACGATCTCTTCCGCAGTCTCCGCATCGAGGAGCGAGTTCACCGCGATAATGCCGCCGAAAGCCGAAGTGGAATCGCAGGCGAGCGCCCGGCGATAGGCTTCGACCAGCGTCGGCGCGACGGCCACGCCGCAGGGGTTGGCATGCTTGATGATCGCCACAGCCGGGCCCTTTTCCGGCGGGAACTCAGCGACGAGTTCGAAGGCGGCATCCGTGTCGTTGATGTTGTTATAGGAAAGCTGCTTGCCCTGCAGAAGCGTTGCCGTAGCCACGCCCGGACGGTTTTCGCCGGTTACGTAGAAGGCCGCCTTCTGGTGCGGGTTCTCGCCGTAGCGCATCTCTTCCTTGAGAACGCCACCGATGACACGGTGACGCGGCGTGTCGATGGCAAGCGCTTCCGCGAACCAGTTGGAAATCATCGCGTCATAGGCCGCGGTACGGGCAAAGGCCTTGGCAGCCATGCGCTGGCGGAAAGAATAGGCCGTCTGGCCGGCATCGGCCTTGAGGCTTTCCAGAAGCTCGGGATAATCGGCGGGATCGGTCAGCGTCACGACATAGGCGTGGTTCTTGGCCGAAGCACGGATCATGGCCGGGCCACCAATATCGATGTTCTCGACGGTCGTCGGATAGTCACCGCCGGCGGCGCGCACTTCCTCGAACGGATAGAGGTTGATCACGGCAAGGTCGATACCCTCGATGCCATGTGCCTTCATCGCGGCAACGTGCTCTTCATCGTCGCGAATGGCGAGGAAGCCGCCGTGAACCATGGGATGCAACGTCTTGACGCGGCCGTCCATGATTTCCGGAAAGCCCGTAACCTCGGAAACGTCGGTAACGGCGATGCCGGCGGCGGCAATCGCCTTGTGGGTGCCGCCGGTCGACAGCAGCTTGACGCCGAGATCGGCAAGCGCGCGGGCGAGTTCAACGATACCGGTCTTGTCCGAAACGGACAGAAGCGCGGTCTTGATCTGCACCTTGTCGGGGGCGGGAATTTTCTTGGAAACGACGGCCACGGTCTTGGCTCCCTGTGTTGAGTGGGGCGACCAAGCGGTGGGGCCGCCTCAAGATGGCGTCGCCCTATCACAGCTTTTGCGCGGAAGAAACCACAGGCACGGAGATTCCGGCCTTTCCGGTGGAAATGATTCGCAGCTTATGCGCGCCGCGTCAGAATCCAGCGGATTTCCGGAGTGACATTCACCGAAAACTCCACCTCGATCTGTTGCGACGGCGAAATGCCGGAAGAATCCGCAAAGAAGACATCTTCGGTAATAACCGGTCGCTGGTCCGGTACGTGCAGATACCAGCTTTCACCATCCGGCGCGGTCAGCATCACGGATTCCTCATCCACCTGCTCCAGCTCGATGGCTGGATGGATGTGAAAGCGCGCAATGGCGACAAGCCCCGGATCGACCTCGGCGTTGCCCTTCGCCGGCAACAGGCGGTCATGACCCTTGATGTGGATACCAATGGCGTCCATGCTGATCGTGCGTTCGTGAATGAAGCCGAAGCGGCCGGCATAGCCGTCATGACTGGCGATGACGCGATCATTCCCGTCATCGTCTTCCTGACGTTCGACCTTCACTGCGGAAACGCCACTGACCATCACCGGGCCGATGAAATGCGAAGGGGATAGCCGCGATGAAGATGTATCCGCCAGCGTAACGGTGGAATGGGCGGCGGTGGCGCGCGCCAGTTGCTGAAAGCTGCGACCGGCAAAGCTCGGAGAGCCGGAATTGATAATGAACCGGTTCCGGCCCGACGACATCTCGAAGGACAGACAGCCGGAATGGGCCGTGCGGGAAAGCTCCGGTGAAAGCGGTATGCCCGTATCGACGATCAGCGTGGTCTGGTGCGCCGAAAGACGCTGGTAATGAGCATGCGGCAGCGCCTTGAAGGGCAGGCCGCTCGTTTCGTCATAACGCAAAACCGACATCAATTCATTGGCAAGTGTCGAAGTCGCGCCGTTGAACAGGGCGAGATTGCCGTCCTGATGGCGGAAGAAACGCAAGGCAGGATACATGCGATCGATGGCGGCGATCAGCTTCTGCGGCACGTCATGACCGAGATTGATATAGGTCTGGCGCAGCGGCAGGAGATCGAGCAGCAAATTGAGTACGGCGCGCGGGTTGCGCGAGACATGGCTGCCATCCGGCAGGATCTGCGCCTCCAGTTCGCTGTCCAGACGCCGCGCGGCGCGTTTCACCGTCGATACCTTGACCGGCATGGCAATGGACGCCATGGCGAGCGCGATACGAACGCGAAGCCGCACCTCACCCTCTTCCAGCGCGTTGGAGATCTTGTCGAGATAGGCCACCTGATAGGCGAGGCTTTTCATGAACCGGGCGTAGAAAGCGGCCTCCGCTCCCTGCAACACGACCGGCGAATGCGACAGCCAGGCAATGATCCGCATGGCGATGACATCCGGTTCCCAGGCAACACCGGAAACGCGACGACCGTGAAGCCCGATCCAGTCGAGGACGACGTCCCGGGCAACGGCGCAGACATCATCGGTCCGCACGGCCCGCATGTGGCGCAGCCAGGTGAAACTGTGAAGCTTGATGGCGAAATTCCGCGAGGGCAGTTCCAGGGTGAAGGGGGACGCCCCTTCCGTGACCAGCGCACGACCCGCCAGAAGATAGCGTCCCACGACGATTTCGTCCGCCACGAAGGTATCGACCGCTCTCAGGTCGGTCGGCGCAACCAGAAGCCTGTCCGGCGCACGACCGGTGGGCGGCACGAATTTCAGCCGCAGACGCACGAAGCCGATCCGGGCATTTCGCCAGGCTTGACGCAGATATAGACCAACGTGTCTGCGACGATCCGACCTCATATCCGCTTGAAAACACCCCCTCGAAACCTACCGACGCCAAAGGGACGCCGGCCAGAGACTGCCGCCGCCCTTCCGATCACGCCGGAATCACTTTTTGATTAATGATTGGTTTCTATCGACTTTTGAAGGACCGCGGCAAAAAAACCGTCCGTTCCTCCCGGATATTCACCGTCGCCTGTCAGCATGGCCGGCGTAGTGCGGATCTCGCCGCGTGCGTTGATCGCGGCCTGAAGCCCCGGAAAGTAGCTGGCCGGGACCGGCAGAAGGCTGACTTCCGGCGTATCGGCCAGAACCCGCGCGATCAGTTCCTCACCCTCGGAGGGGTCGAGCGAGCAATTGCAGAACACGACCTTGCCACCCGGCTTTACCAGCGTCAGCGCGTGGCGCAGCAGCTTCTCCTGAAGGGCTGCAAGCCTGACAATATCATCCGGTCCCTTGGTCCAGAGCACATCCGGATGCCGGCGCGTCGTGCCGGTGGATGAGCAGGGCGCATCGAGCAGAACGCCGTCATAAAGTGTGTCCGGCCGATGATCGAGAAGATTGGCCTCGACGCTTTCAGCCGAAAGCTTCAGACGCGCGAGATTGCTCTCAAGCCGCTTCAGCCGGCTTTTCGATTGTTCGACCGCCGTGACCCTCGCGCCAGCCTGAGCGAGCTGCGCCGTCTTGCCGCCCGGCGCGGAGCAGAGATCGGCGATGTGCTGGCCGGAAATATCGCCGAACAGCCGGGCAGGGATCGCCGCTGCCGCATCCTGCACCCACCATTCTCCAGCTTCGAAACCCTCAAGCTCGGGAATAGAGCCGGCAAAAGCATTCAGCCTGACGCTGCCGGTGGGCAGGACATGACCGCCGAGCTTTTCAGCCCAGCCTTGCGGATCGGATTTCACGGTGAGATCGATGGCTGCGGGTACGAGCTGGGCGGCGGCGATCTGTGCCGCTTCCTCCGCGCCATAGGCCGCAGTCAGTCGCTTCATGAACCAGTCCGGCATCGGCGAAACCTGTTCGACACTCGCCAGCAGCCCCTCCTTTTCACGTGACAGGCGGCGCAGAACGGCATTCACCAGCCCGGCGAAGCGCCGGTTGCGCGGATCACGGTTCGCCTGTTCCACCGCAAGGTCGACGGCGGAGTGATCGGGAATATCGAGATAAAGGATCTGGGCTGCCGCAACGACGAGAACGTGGTGCAGGGCACGCGCACCTTCCGGCAGCGGATTGGAAACAAGCGAAGCGAGGATGGCCTCAATGCGCGGCAGGTGGCGCAGCGTCGTATTGAGAATGGCGCGCACCAGACCGCGATCGGCATCGGTGAGCTTCAGATAGGCCGGATTTCCGCCGGTGGCATCCAGCATGCCGTCAAGCGGCGTCTTGCGGTCGATGACGGCGCCGATCAGCTTGGCGGCGGTCATGCGGGCTTCGAGGCCGGGCTTCGGCGGTTCCGCCATCGCGGTCGCATTATCCTTCGATCTTTGCGCGGACGCCGGCCTTGCGGGCCGGCGCTGATTATCTTTCGTCAAGACCATGGTCCTTTGGGCGGACGGGATGTGCCGCGTCCCGAACCCGCCGACGGCACGGAACGCCCTTTGCGCACCGCTGTACCAGCCGACGCCCGGGCCGTCGAGCGCGGATCGTACCCGCCCTGACCGAATTCAGCCGCCAGAGACTGAAGCGCGGCAATGCGGTTTTCGGTATTCGGGTGCGTTGAAAACAGATTGTCCATGCGCTCGCCCGACAGCGGGTTGATGATGAACATATGCGCCGTGGCCGGATTGCGCTCGGCTTCCTCGTTCGGGATCTGGTGGGCATAGCCGGAAATCTTGGCGAGCGCCGAAGCAAGCCAGAGGGGCTGGCCGCAGATTTCCGAACCGCGCCGGTCGGCAGAGTATTCGCGCGTGCGGCTGATCGCCATCTGCACCAGCATGGCTGCAAAGGGGGCCACGATCATCGCCACGAGAACGCCGATGAAGCCGAAAGGATTGTTGTTGTTCTCGCGGTTACCGCTGAACAGGAAAGCAAAGTTGCCGAGCATGGAAATGGCGCCGGCAAGGGTCGCTGTCACCGTCATTGTCAGTGTATCGCGGTTCTGGATATGCGCCAGCTCATGCGCCATCACGCCCGCCACTTCCTCTTCCGTGAGCATGTTGAGAAGGCCGGTGGAGGCGGCAACGGCCGCGTTTTCCGGATTGCGACCGGTGGCAAACGCGTTCGGCTGCGGATTATCGTAGATATAGACTTTCGGCATCGGCAGGCCGGCATTTGCCGAAAGCTGCTGGATCATGCCGTAGAATTCAGGGGCGCTGCGCGCATCGACCTGCTGCGCGTGATAGGCGGACAGCACCATCCGATCCGAATTCCAGTAGGAAAAGAAGTTCATGCCGGCGGCCACCACAAACGCGATCATCATGCCGCCCTGACCGCCAATCAGGTATCCGACGCCCATGAACAGGGCCGTCATGAAGGCCAGAAGCATGGCCGTGCGCATCAGATTCATCGTTTTCTCTCACTCCTCGTCGGGGTTTTGGCGAAACTCTTCCTATCTTCGCCCGAACGCTTTATGATTTGGTCATTCGTTCGCCAAATACAATAGTTCCACGGAGAAGCAGCATGTCAGAACCTGTCCTTGGCCCCATTGCCGGCAATGACAATGTCGCGAGCGAGACCGGGGAAACACCGAAGAAGGTCCTTTCGCCCGCCGCACAGCGCGCGTTGGCAGAAGCAGAGGCGCGACGCAAGGCGGAAAAGCCGCTGGACCTGCCGCCCGAGATCGGTGGCCGAGGGGGTGCGGAACCGGCTCGCTTCGGTGACTGGGAAGTCAACGGCCGCGCCATCGATTTCTAAGATAAAATTCCTATTGACTGCTCCGTGTAATTGGAATTAATTCCTTTCATGCGTTCGCTTTCGACTGCCGCCCTGACAACCCTGTTTTCGCTCGGCGCCCTTGGCGGCGCGGCGGCGTCCGGACGCACGACCATCGAAGGACCGGTGAACGCCACGGTAATCAGGGTTATCGATGGCGATACGCTTCTGGTGCGGGCAACGCCCTGGCCGCAGCATTCCATCGATGTCTATGTGCGCCTGCGCGGTATCGACGCGCCGGAACTGAAGGCGCGTTGCGAAGCGGAGCGCTTTGCTGCCCGCACGGCCCGGCGCGCATTGGGAGAGAAGGTTCCCGAGGCCAGCGAGGTTCACCTGAGCCGTATTTCCGGCGACAAGTATTTTGGCCGTGTGCTGGCCGACGTGCATCTGGCGGACGGTTCCAACCCCGCCGGAGACCTTCTGGCAGAAGGTTATGTGCAGCCCTATGGCGGCGGCAAACGCGCTCGACCCGTCTGTTTTTGAGCCCGTGAAGGGCTGCTTATTTTTGGGATATGCCTCGCCAAGGAAGAATTGCATTTCTGTGACGACGCGTTTATAAGGGGCCACTTTCCGGAAATTGTGGTGATTACCCACGGCCCGCGACAACCGGCGCGGACGACAGAAGGACTTTATCCATGGCCCAACAACTGCTGATGCCGAAAGCGACCGCCGTGTGGCTCGTCGATAACACCGCGCTTTCCTTCGAACAGATTGCCCAGCTTTGCAAGCTTCATCCGCTTGAAGTGAAGGCCATTGCCGACGGGGAGTCCGCGCAGGGCATCAAGGGTCTCGATCCCATCTCCACCGGCCAGTTGACGCGCGCCGAAATCGCCAAGGGCGAAGCCGATCCGAACCACAAGATCAAGATCGCCGATCCGAAGGTTCGCGTTCCCGAATCCAAGCGCCGCGGCCCGCGTTACACACCGGTGTCCAAGCGCCAGGATCGGCCGAACGCCATCCTTTGGCTGGTGCGCAATCATCCCGAACTCAAGGATGCCCAGATTTCGCGTCTCGTCGGCACCACCAAATCGACGATCGAGCAGATCCGCGAGCGCACCCACTGGAACTCGACCAACCTGACGCCGATGGACCCGGTAACGCTTGGCCTCTGCAGCCAGATCGACCTCGATCTCGAAGTCGAAAAGGCCTCGCGCGGCCGTCCGCTGCCTTCTGCGGAAGACCTGACGCTGGTTCCGGCCCGTGAAACCGAAAACCTTGGCTTCTCCTATGATCAGGAAGAGGAAAAGGAAATCGATGCCGATGCCGTGTTCGCCAAGCTGAAGTCGCTGAAGTCGACCCACACGGAAGAAGACGAAGACGACAATTTCTGAACCTGAATGGTTCTCCAATGAAAAACCCCGGAGCGGACAGCCGCTCCGGGGTTTTCTTTTAGGCTTTGTTCGACACTCAAACGTCAGCGCGTGCCGAAGATGGCGGAGCCGACACGCACGCTGGTGGCGCCGAAACCGATGGCCGTCTCGTAATCGCCGGACATGCCCATGGAAAGCTTCTCCACACCGTTCTCCGCTGCGAGAAGAGCAAGCAGCGCAAAATGTGGCCCGGGATTTTCGTCCGCCGGTGGAATGCACATCAAGCCTTCGATGGTGAGCCCCAGTTCCTCCCGGCAAAGCTTGAGGAAAGCGGCCGTATCGTCCGGCGCAATGCCGGCCTTTTGCGGCTCGAGCCCGGTATTGACCTGAACATAGAGGCGAGGGCGCTTGCCCTGCTTTTGCATTTCATCGGCAAGCGTGCGAGCAATTTTCTCGCGATCGACACTCTCGATCACATCGAAGAGCGCCACGGCCTCCGCTGACTTGTTGGATTGCAACGGACCGATGAGATGCAGTTCGATACCCGGTGTTTCCGCCTTCAGGTCCGGCCATTTGGAATAGGCTTCCTGCACGCGGTTTTCGCCGAACACGCGCTGACCCGCTTCGATCGCAGGGCGGATCTGATCGGCATCGAAGGTTTTTGAAACGGCGACCAGCATCACCGCGCCGGCAGAGCGCCCCGCTTCCGCCTCGGCCTTGAGAATTTTCCCGCGTACTTCGTTCAACCGCGCCTTGAGGTCCATGGTTCTCGTCCTTCCGGAAATTGCCGGCAAAGCTGTAGCGCCATGAGGCGGTTCTTGCCAAGGGAGGAGGGGCTATTTTGCAGCGCGAAGAGGCCCCGCAAGGCCGTTTTACTTGACGCTTCCCGCCTTTCGTGGTGAAGGTCAGCCCGACTCTTTTTCCCGCATTTCCCGGAATGAACAGCATGGCAACCGAACGATACAATCCGCGTGACGCCGAACCCCGTTGGCAGAAGACCTGGGACGAAGCGCAGGTCTTCACCACGAAGAACGACGATCCGCGCGAGAAATATTACGTCCTCGAGATGTTCCCGTATCCGTCGGGCCGCATCCACATGGGCCATGTGCGCAACTACTCGCTCGGCGATGTCGTGGCACGCTACAAGCGCGCGCGCGGTTATAACGTGCTGCACCCCATGGGCTGGGACGCCTTCGGCATGCCCGCCGAAAACGCCGCCATGCAGAACAAGACCCACCCGAAGGCGTGGACCTACGAGAACATCGCCACCATGCGCAGTCAGCTCAAGTCCATGGGCCTGTCGCTGGACTGGTCGCGCGAATTCGCCACCTGCGATGTCGATTACTATCACCGCCAGCAGCATCTTTTCATCGACATGCTGGAAAAGGGTCTCGTCTACCGCAAGCAATCCAAGGTCAACTGGGACCCGGTCGACCAGACGGTTCTGGCCAACGAACAGGTCATCGAAGGCCGCGGCTGGCGCTCCGGCGCGCTGGTTGAACAGCGTGAACTGACGCAGTGGTTCTTCAAGATCACCGACTTTGCCGAAGACCTGCTGGAAGCGCTCGACACGCTCGACCAGTGGCCGGAAAAAGTGCGCCTGATGCAGAAGAACTGGATCGGCCGCTCCGAAGGCATGCTCGTGCGCTGGGAAGTCGTTGCCGGCACGGCCAATGCGTCCGATGTAACGGTCTACACCACGCGCCCGGATACGCTGTTTGGCGCGTCCTTCCTCGCTATCGCGGCCGACCACCCGCTGGCAAAGGAAGCCGCTGAAAAGAGCGTCGAAATCGCCGAATTCTGCGATGAATGCCGCCGCGCCGGCACCTCGCTGGCGGCGCTGGAAACGGCGGAGAAGAAGGGTATCGATACCGGCATCCGCGTGCGTCATCCGCTCGATCCTTCATGGGAACTGCCGGTTTACGTCGCCAATTTCGTGTTGATGGACTACGGCACGGGCGCGATCTTCGGCTGCCCCTCCGGCGACCAGCGCGACCTTGATTTCGCCCGCAAGTATGACCTGCCGGTCGTGCCCGTGGTCATGCCCGCCGATGGCGACGCCGCAACCTTCACGGTGGGCGACGAGGCCTATGACGGCGACGGCGTGATGATCAATTCACGCTTCCTCGATGGACTGACCACGGAAGCCGCCTTCCAGGAAGTGGCGAACCGCCTGACGGCGCAGACACTGGGCAACGCGCCGCAGGGTGAGCGCAAGGTGAACTTCCGCCTGCGTGACTGGGGCATTTCCCGCCAGCGTTACTGGGGCTGCCCGATCCCGGTCATCCATTGCGAAGTCTGCGGTATCGTGCCCGTGCCGAAGAAGGATCTGCCGGTTAAGCTGCCCGACGACGTGACCTTCGACGTGCCCGGCAACCCGCTCGATCGTCACGCCACCTGGCGCCATGTGGCCTGCCCGCAATGCGGCAAAGATGCCCGCCGCGAAACGGACACCATGGACACCTTCGTGGATTCGAGCTGGTATTTCGCCCGCTTCACCGCCCCGTGGGAAAACAATCCGACCGATCCCAAGGCGGCCAACCACTGGCTGCCCGTCGATCAGTATATCGGCGGTATCGAACACGCGATCCTGCACCTGCTTTATTCTCGCTTTTTCACGCGTGCCATGCGCGAGACCGGCCATCTGGACCTGAAGGAGCCCTTCAAGGGCCTCTTTACCCAGGGCATGGTGGTGCACGAAACCTATTCGAAGGGCGAGGGGACAGCCCGCGAATGGATCGCACCTGCAGACCTGCGCATCGAGGAAGTCGAGGGGCAGCGCCGCGCCTTCCTTCTCGCCTCGAATGAAGAGATCAAGATCGGCTCCATCGAAAAGATGTCGAAGTCGAAGAAGAACGTGGTCGATCCCGACGACATCATCGCCTCCTACGGTGCCGATACCGCCCGCTTCTTCGTTCTTTCCGACTCTCCGCCGGATCGTGATGTGATCTGGTCGGAATCCGGTGTCGAAGGCGCACACAGGTTCGTACAGCGCACCTGGCGACTGATTTCTGAAGCCGCCGAAAGGCTGAAGGAAGTGGGGGCGACTCCGGCTAAGGAAGGCGATGCGCTCGCGGTATCGCAGGCAGCTCACCGCACGCTGAAGGCCGTTCAGGGCGATTTCGACAAACTGGCCTTCAACAAGGCCGTGGCCCGAATTTACGAACTCGTGAACACGCTGGCTGCACCCTTGCAGGCTGTCGCCGCCGGCAAGGCGGACACCGCTACAACAGCCGCCCTGCGCAATGCCGTCGAGATCCTGATCCAGATTATCGCGCCGATGACGCCGCATCTGGCCGAGGAATGCTGGTCCGTTCTCGGTAACAAGGGGCTCGTCGCCCATACCGACTGGCCGGCCTTCGATGAAGATCTTGTTGTCGAAAACGACATCGTTCTTCCGGTTCAGATCAACGGCAAGAAGCGCGCGGAATTGACAATCGCCCGCGACGCATCCCAAGATGCCGTAAGTCAGGCTGCACTCGGTCTCGACGCAGTTCAGACCGCCCTCGACGGTCGCACACCGAAGAAGATCATCGTCGTCCCGCAAAGGATTGTGAACATTGTCGTCTGATCGTCGTTCCGGAACCGGCAAGCTGCTCGCAGCCCTTGCACTCATTGCTTCGGCAGGTCTTCTTTCAGCTTGCCAGGTGAAGCCGCTTTATTCCGAAGGCAGCGCCGCACCTGCGGCGCTGAAGTCGGTCGGCTTTTCCGACGCCAAGGACCGCGTCACGCAGGAAGTGCGTAACCGTCTGATTTTCCTGGCATCCGGTGGTGCTGGCGAAGCGACGAACCCGGATTATGAGGTTCAGCTCGACGTCAAGAGCCGCGCCATTGGCGTTCTCATTGACGCGACATCGGACACGGCCCGTGCCGGCCGCATCATCGTCAATGCTTCCTACACGCTGAAGCGTGCCAAGACCGGCGAGATCGTCAAGGCAGGTCATCGTTCCGCCATCGCTCTGGTTGATTATCCCGCACAGGAATTCGCCAAGCTTCGCGCGATCCGCGATGCCGAAGACAGGGCTGCCCGGGAAGTGGCAGAATTCATCCGCATGGACCTCGCCGGCGCGCTTTCCCAGTAAGACAATGCGGCCCCTTTCTGCCGATGTGGGAAGGGCCGCCCAAAGCGGGACAAGTATCCGATGACGGAAATCAAATCCCACGAATTCGACGGCTTTCTGCAACGTTCAGCCCGCACAAGCCGGCTTTTTCTCGTCTATGGACCCGACCGTGGCCTCGTCTCCGAGCGGGCAGGCGCTCTGGCCAAGGTCAGCGGCATCGCACTCGACGATCCCTTTGCTGTCGTGAAACTCGATGCTTCCGTACTGCAGAATGATCCTGGCCGTCTGCTGGATGAAGCCAACACCATTGGCCTCTTCGGTGGTGGAAAACTGATCTGGGTCAAGGCCTCCGGTACCGAGAAGGCGCTTGTCGATGCGCTCACCGTTCTCGCCTCTGCGCCACCGGCAGACAGCACCGTTATTATTGAAGCAGGCGACATCAAGAAGGGTGCAGGCGTTCGCAAGCTGGCCGAGCAGGCATCAACCGTTGCCGCCATTCCCTGCTATGCCGATGACGCACGCGCGCTGAACGCCCTGATCGACCGAGAACTCGGCGCTGAAGGACTGCGCATAACGCCAGGCGCCCGCGAGTTTCTGCTGGAATCGATCGGCGGTGACCGCCTCGCCTCTCGCAACGAACTGCAGAAGCTCGCTCTTTACGCCAAAGGGCAGACGACAATCGATGAAGACGATGTAGCCGCTATCATCGGCGATGCCAGCGCCATATCGACCGACGAGGCCGTCGACGCAGTGCTGACTGGCGATCGCAACGGCTTCTTTCACGCCATGCGCAAGATCACGACGTCGAAAACACCTGTCTTTCTTGTTCTACAGGGCTGTCTGAGGCAATTTCAGATGCTCGATCAGATGCGGGCCGAAATGGATGACAAGAAGACGCCGATCGCGCAGGTAATGCAGACCTTCGGTCGCGGTATTCACTTCAAGCGCAAGCCGGCCGTGGAACAGGCATTGAAAACGTGGAACAGCGCAGCCATCGCCCGGGAAATGAATCGCCTGCAGGCGGCCATTTTCCAGACGAGACAAAAGCAGGCGCTGGAAGAATCCATCGCACTGCATACATTGTTATCGATCACCGTTCAGTCGTCTCAACGTCAACGGATGGGATGAAGAATCCGGCTACTGAATCCGGCTAAATCAATTCCGTGCTTCGAGAAGGCGGCAGATTTCTTCAAGTTGCTCCAGGGTTTTGTAGGAGATGCGAACCTGCCCACCGGAAGCACGGTGGTTGATTTTGACATCAAGACCCAGCGCGTCCGTAAGGGAGCGTTCAAGAGCGAGGGTATCCGAGTCCTTCTCCGGTAGAGAAACAGGGCCAACTTTGGTCTCGGACTGCGCCTTGATGTCATTCTGCGCCAAACGTTCGGCATCGCGCACAGACATGCCTTTATCGACGATCTTGCGAGCAAGTGCAGAGGGATCGGATGTCAGGACCAGCGCACGCGCGTGTCCGGCCGATAGGGAGCCCTCATACAGCATGTTTCGAACGGGGTCGGGCAATTTCAGCAGACGAAGGCTGTTTGCGACGTGGCTACGGCTCTTGCCGATGATCTCTCCAAGGTCGTTCTGCGTGTAGCCATGCTCCGCAATCAACTGCTCGTAACCAAGAGCCTCTTCCAACGGATTAAGGTCAGACCGTTGGACGTTTTCGACAATCGCAATCTCAAGCGCTGTGCGATCATCGACATCCCGAATGATAACAGGAATCTCCGTCAGCCCGGCCAATTGCGCGGCCCGCCACCGACGTTCACCGGCAATCAACTCAAACGCATCGCCAGGCATCCGCCTAACCACTACTGGTTGAACGATACCGTGCTGACGAATGGAATTAGCGAGGTCCTGAAGCTCAACCTCATTAAACTGGCGTCGTGGGTTGCGTGGGTTTCGCGAAATAAACTCGATAGGCACATTACGGTCTGCGCTAACGGGCTCGGAACGAGTATCCCCAACGGGCGCGGACTGGTCGATTTCGCCAATCAATGCCGCAAGACCGCGTCCCAAACGCCGCTTGGAAACATCGTCGCTCATTGATAACTCCTATAAAATTTCAACCGTACCGAACAAAGGTCGGCAGATATGGAATCAAATCGCAAAAGCGGAATCAGGCCGCGATCTTTCTGCGCCGTTCCCGCTGAATCACCTCGGAAGCCAACTGCAAATACGCCTGGCTGCCAGCACATTTCAAATCGTAAAGGATCGCCGGTTTTCCATAGGAGGGCGCTTCCGACACGCGGACATTCCGGGGAATGAGTGTATGGTAAACCTTCTCGCCAAGGTGCTCACGCACGTCATTGACGACCTGTTGTGCCAGATTATTCCGGGAATCATACATGGTCAGAACGATGCCCTGAATATCCAGGGACGGATTCACCGTGCGCCTGACTTCATCAACTGTTTCAAGGAGTTGACTCAACCCTTCCAACGCAAAGAACTCGCACTGGAGCGGCACGAGCACGGAATGAGCCGCAGCCATGGCATTGACAGTCAACAGATTGAAGGAAGGTGGGCAATCCAGCAGAATATAGCTATAGGCAAAAGCTTCTTCGGTTTGCAGCGCCTGCCGGAGCCGGAATGCGCGATCGCCGCGTTGCGCGATCTCCATTTCCAGGCCCAGAAGATCCATCGTGGACGGCACAATGAACAGATTCGGTACAGCCGTCTGTAAGGCGGCTTCACCAATGCTCCGCTCGCCGACCAGAACGTCGTAGGACGAACAGGCCCGGTCGCGTCGGCCGATACCCAGACCGGTGCTGGCATTGCCCTGAGGGTCGAGATCAATGATCAGGACACGCTCACCGATAGCCGCGAGGGCAGTTGCGAGGTTAATGGCAGTCGTCGTCTTGCCGACGCCGCCCTTCTGATTGGCAATGGTAATGATCCGGTTCCGCTCGTTCGCCATACCTACCACCTAAATCGGATTAAGCTTTTGCGGTGAGGGCGTTTATCTCCAGAAGAACGGAGTCGGCCTCAACCTTGCTTTCATGTATTACCAGATCGAAGTCCCACCGACCACGCGCTTTATCGAGTTCCGCGCGATAATCCCGTCCTTTGTGAAAGATGGCACTAGCCTTACGCCCATCGCACATCCAGGGCGAGGCGTAGTCGAGTAGCTTGTCCAGTTCGGCCAAGGCGCGTGCAGAAACAACATCACAGGCCGGGATTAAGCTGGATGCGTCTTCAATACGCTTGGCATGGACCGACCCACGCGCGCCGGTTTCATTCAGCGCAACTCGTAGGAAGGCTGCCTTCTTATTGTTGCTCTCGACGAGATGAACCCATCCAGCGCCGGCTTCACTCAACAAAATGGCGGTAATAATGCCCGGGAAACCGCCGCCGCTCCCAAGATCAACCCATTCCCGCGGCCCGGGAAGAATTTGGAAAACACGAGCACTGTCCGCAATATGGCGGCTCCACAACGTTTCCTTGGTGGAAGGCGCCACGAGATTGATCGACTTCGCCCATTTCTGAAAAAGCGCTGCGAAATGCTCCAGTTTCTCCTGTGTTTCACGTGAAACGCGGAGGCCGTTCAAATTCATAGGAAGACTCGCTTTACGTGTGACGCGTTGCAAATTGTTTCGGATCAGAATCTTTTCGCAGATAAGCAAGTATGAGTGACAGAGCTGCAGGTGTCATACCATCGATCCGACCCGCCTGTGCGAGATTAACTGGCTGGAATCGTTTAAGTTTCTGTTTCAACTCATTTGATAGGCCGGGTAAAGCGCCGAAGTCGAAATCGGGTGGAATCACCTTTTCCTCTTCACGCCTCGCATCGACAATATCGGCACGCTGCCGGTCCATATAAACCGCATAGGCCGCCTCGATTTCAAGAGCGCTCGCAGCACGATGAGGAAGCGACCCAATCTCAGGCCAGATTTGGCATAGCCGCTCCAACGATTGTTCCGGATAAGCCAAAAGCTCATAAGCGCTTCGCCGCTTGCCGTCCTGATTCAACCGAAGCCCGAAATTCGCCGCCTCTGAAGGCGTGATGTTCAAAGACTGGAGCAGTTCACGACCGGATTCAATCTCCTGTCGATATGCCGAGAACCGTGTCCATCGCTCTGTTCCGACCAGACCAAGGCGTTCTCCAGTCGGGGTGAGCCGCATATCCGCATTGTCGGCCCGCAGGGAGAGTCGATATTCCGCCCGTGATGTAAACATACGGTAAGGCTCGGCGACACCCTTCGACGTAAGATCGTCGATCATCACCCCGATATACGAATCAGTCCTGCTGAAATGGTAGGATTCACGACCACCAGCGAGATGGGCTGCATTCAGGCCAGCCACAAGGCCCTGTGCAGCCGCTTCCTCATATCCGGTCGTGCCATTGATTTGCCCAGCCAGGAACAGGCCAGGCAGCTTTTTGAGCGCCAAGGCAGGCGTCAATTCACGCGGATCAACAAAATCATACTCGATGGCATAGGCGTACTGAATGACGTGCGCCTTCTCCAGCCCTGGGATCGTCCTGAGGAAAGCAGCCTGAACATCCTCAGGCAGGGATGTCGAGATGCCGTTCGGATAAACCGTATCATCGTCCAGCCCTTCGGGCTCCAAAAAGATCTGGTGACCGTCACGCTCGCCGAAACGAACGATCTTGTCTTCGATTGATGGGCAGTAGCGCGGACCAATACCTTCGATCTGGCCGGAATACATCGCCGAGCGACCGATATTTTCTGAAATGATCTTGTGGGTTGCATCCGTCGTTCGGGTAACACCACAATCGATCTGGGGGTTTCTGATACTATCAGTAAGAAAGGAAAAGGGAACCAGATCGTCATCCGCCGACTGGCGTCCGACGCCGTCCCAGTCGATTGTCTTACCATCCAGGCGGGCCGGCGTACCCGTCTTGAGCCGGCCCAATGCAACACCCGTTCGCAGCAAGGTCTGCGACAGACCTAAGCTGGGCTCTTCGCCCATGCGCCCGGCCGGTATCTTCTTGTCGCCAATATGGATTAGACCGCGAAGAAAGGTTCCGGTTGTCAAGACGGTGGCAGCGCAGGAGTAGCTTCGGCCATCCGCGGTGATGACGCCCGAAACGCGGCCGTTCGTCAAAGCCAGGTCGAAAGCGTCTCCCTCGATTACATCAAGATTATCAATTTCAGCGATAGCCGCCTGCATGGCCAGTCGATAAAGCTTCCGATCGGCCTGAGTGCGTGGTCCACGAACGGCCGGCCCTTTCTTGCGATTGAGCATACGAAACTGGATGCCGCCCGCATCGGCGACACGCGCCATCAACCCGTCGAGAGCGTCAATTTCGCGCACCAAATGGCCTTTGCCCAAACCACCGATGGCCGGGTTACAGGACATGACCCCGATCGTGTCACGCTTGTGGGTAAGAAGAGCTGTCTTAGCCCCAAGGCGCGCCGAAGCCGCTGCTGCTTCGCAGCCAGCATGACCGCCGCCGATAACAATGACATCATAATGGTTCATGCGTCTCACACTCCTGCAACTCGTGCAGATGCCTTCAAGCCTGTACTGTGTCAATCCGTTTCACGTGAAACACAGACAACCAGACTCGCCATGGGTGCAAAATGTTTCACGTGAGTCACGTCATTTACCAATGCAGAATTCGGAAAAGATCACATCAAGCAATTGCTCGACATCAACGCGTCCCGTTACTTTTCCCAATTCGTGGCCGGCCATGCGCAAAAATTCGCTGCGGACATCCAACCCCAAATGGTCATTCGTCAACGCTTCGACAAGACAGGTCTGCGCAGCTCTCAAATGCCCGACTTGACGGGCCCGAACAGGAAGCACAAAGCCCGAATGTTGATTGAGAACTTCAAGGTCGCCAATGAGCATTTGTTTTAGCGTATCCAACCCCGTTCCGTCCACGGTTGAAATGCAGAGGTCGTAATCCGCGGTGGCAGGGTCATCCTGGTGTAAATCGATTTTGTTTCCGATCCGAATCGATTTCTTGGTATCATCCAAAAGCGACAGGACCGTTCCTTGACCGATCTCTTCGACATAAAGGACGATATCGGCCGATTGAGCCGCTCGCAAGGCACGCTTGATGCCTTCCTGCTCCACCCGCTCATCGGTTTCGCGCAAGCCGGCGGTATCGTAGAGACGGACGAGATAACCGCCAATGTCGAGATCGACATGAAGCACATCCCGCGTTGTCCCGGCAACATCCGTAACAATTGCCAGATCGCTTCCGGCCAGAACGTTCATAAGGCTCGACTTACCCGCGTTCGGTGGACCGGAAATCACGACTTTCAGCCCATTCCGAATAATTTCACCCTGTCCGGCCTGTCGTAAGTGGGCGTTCATCTCGTCGCTGAGATGCACAACCTTTTTCCAGACCTGATCCGACACGGAACCGGGCACGTCATCTTCGTCGGCAAAGTCCAGCTCGGCCTCGATCAGCGCCCGCATGCGGGTCAATGTGTCGGCCCAGCCAGTATAAATGGAAGATAGACCGCCAAAGCTCTGTTCCATTGCAAGGCGACGCTGCATTTCCGTTTCGGCAGCGATCAGATCGGCCAATCCCTCCATTTCAACGAGATCAGCCTTGCCATTCTCAAAGGCGCGACGTGAAAATTCACCAGCTTCAGCCTGACGAAGCCCGGTTATGGCGGCCAGTTCGTCAAGGAGCCTGTACACAACGGCCCGACCGCCGTGAAGGTGAAATTCAACGCTGTTCTCACCTGTAAACGAGTGGGGACCCGGGAAGGTCAGAACCAATCCTTTGTCTATGACCTCATTATTTCGGCTTCGAATCGTTCGTAGAACCGCCGTTCGCGCTTTGATTTCCGTGCCTGTCAACGCCGCGGCAACGCGCAATGCCTCGGGACCACTGACGCGAACTACTGCGACACCGCTTGGCAAGCTGCCCGAGGACAGGGCAAAGATTGTATCTTCGGAGTACGCCATTCAGCACCAAAGGAAGGGTCATCTACGGATGTGCCGGACCCGGTTGATTGTGGATCGCTTCGCCAGGATGCACCGAAGTGGCAAAGCGCGCGAGATGCGCGTTGAGATCAGAGCGAAGTGCTGCTGTCTTGGACGAGCTTTATGGAAAGATCAAGTCTGGAATCACCCGCTTACGATAGCGGTGGAAGGCGCCGCGGCCCATCCATACATAAAACCCGCCGCAGCGATGCGACGGGTTTTATTAGCTTTGTGCGCGAACTTAATGACGAATCCGGCTAAGGATTACGTATTCATCGAATCGAAGAAATCACCGTTCGTCTTCGTCTGCTTGAGCTTGTCCATAAGGAACTCGATTGCGTCGGTCGTGCCCATCGGCGCGAGAATACGACGCAACACAAAAATCTTCTGCAGGTCCTGACGCGGAACGAGAAGATCTTCCTTGCGAGTACCGGACTTGAGAATATCCATAGCCGGGAAGATACGCTTGTCGGCAACCTTGCGGTCAAGCACGATTTCCGAGTTGCCGGTACCCTTGAATTCTTCGAAGATGACTTCATCCATGCGGCTGCCGGTGTCGATCAGCGCCGTCGCGATAATCGTGAGCGAGCCACCCTCTTCAATATTGCGGGCCGCACCGAAGAAACGCTTCGGACGCTGCAGCGCGTTAGCATCCACACCACCCGTCAGAACCTTGCCGGATGAGGGAACGACGGTGTTGTAGGCCCGGCCAAGGCGGGTGATCGAATCAAGCAGAATGACGACATCGCGGCCATGCTCGACCAGACGCTTGGCCTTCTCGATGACCATTTCCGCCACCTGAACGTGGCGCACGGCCGGCTCATCGAAGGTGGAGGAGACGACTTCGCCGCGCACGGAGCGCTGCATATCCGTCACTTCTTCCGGACGCTCGTCGATCAGCAGGACGATGAGATAACATTCCGGATGGTTTGCGGTGATGGAATGGGCAATGTTCTGAAGCAGAACCGTCTTACCGGTGCGCGGCGGTGCAACGATCAGACCGCGCTGGCCCTTGCCGAGTGGCGCGACAAGATCAATCACGCGGGCCGACAAATCCTTGGAAGTCGGATTTTCCAACTCCATCTTGAACCGTTCGTTCGGGTAGAGCGGCGTCAGGTTGTCGAAATGCACCTTGTGGCGGATCTTTTCGGGATCATCGAAATTGATCGTATTGACCTTGAGAAGCGCGAAATAGCGCTCACCTTCCTTCGGACCACGAATCGGTCCCTCGACCGTATCGCCGGTTTTCAGCGAGAAACGGCGGATCTGGGAGGGCGAGATGTAGATATCGTCCGGGCCAGGCAGATAGTTTGCATCCGCAGAACGCAGGAAGCCAAAACCATCCTGGAGAACTTCAACGACGCCGGCGCCGATGATCTCGACATCCTGACTCGCCAGAACCTTGAGAATGGCAAACATCAGCTCCTGCTTGCGCATGGTGCTGGCGTTTTCCACCTCGAGCGTTTCCGCAAAGGTCAGAAGTTCCGTCGGAGATTTGTGCTTGAGTTCCTGAAGCTTCATTTCAGCCATGAAGGGGCACCGTCTTGTCGAAGAAGAAAAAGGGGAAAGGCGTGTTGGCAGGATTCACACCGGCGGCTCAGCGCAGGCATCGGAACAGGTCACACAGGCCAATGGAGATGAGATGCGCGGAAAATAGCGATTCACGTGAATCGCCGCAAGCGGAAAGCGCATCTGCGATGAAATATTCTCAAAACTGTGATCTCAACCGGAAAACGGCTTCACGATCACGAAGATGACGATCGCTATCATCAGCACGGTCGGAAGCTCGTTCATCGCCCGCCAGTAACGCGCCGTCTTGCGCGGACCGTCCTTGACGAACGTCCGAACGGCGCGGGCAAAGTGAACGTGAACCAATGTCAGCAGAACGACCAGCAGCAGTTTCACATGCAGCCAGGCCCCCTGAAACCGGTAAAAATCCCAGGCGATGTAAAGGCCAAGCATCCATGAAATCATCATGGCCGGGTTCATGATAACCGTGAGCAGACGCTGTTCCATGATCTTGAAGGTCTCGGACTGGACAGAACCCGGTTCGGCATCGGTGTGATAGATGAAAAGCCGCGGCATGTAGAGCATTCCCGCCATCCAGGCGATAACCGCAATCACATGCAGCGCCTTCACCCAGAGATAGAAATCATCCGGCTGGAGAACGTAAAGCACGACGAGCAGCGTCAGAAACAGACCGATGGCGATGAAGGCCTTGATCGCTGCTCGTCGACCCTGGGACGCGTCCGTCTGCTTTTCCGGCATCGTCATGCCAATTCGCCTCGAACGCGCTTTACGAGTGCCGTAACGTGGTCAGGATTGGCTTCCGGGGTGATGCCATGGCCGAGATTGAAAATCAGCGGGCCATGCCCCAGCGATTGCAGGATCGCGTCGATCCCATCGTCCAGCGCCTTGCCACCCGCAACAACCCGCATCGGATCGAGATTGCCCTGAACCGCGCCGTCCCTCTGCAGATCGACGGCAAACTTCAATGGCACCGACCAGTCAAGCCCGATCGCATCTGCACCCGTGATCTGGCGATAATCCTTGAGCAGAAGCCCCGCGCCCTTGGCAAAGGCAATGATCTTCGCCTGTGGCCGGCGTGCTTTCACCGAAGCGATGATGCGTCTGACGGGTTGCGCGGCGAAAGCCTCGAATTCCGCTTCGCCGAGAACACCGGCCCATGAATCGAAAATCTGCACGGCGTCCGCGCCGGCGTCGATCTGGGCAACGAGATAATCGGCAGAAATATCGGCGAGGACATCGAGAAGCCGGGCGAAGGCTTCTGGATAACGATAGGCGAAAAGACGGGCAGGGGCCTGATCCGGCGTTCCCTTGCCGGCGATCATGTAGGTCGCAACCGTCCAGGGTGCGCCGCAAAAGCCGAGAAGGGTCGTTTCGACCGGCAGCCCCGCGCGAATACGGCTGACCGCTTCGAAGACCGGCCTGAGATGATCGAGAACACCAACCGGCGAAAGGGCGCGAATACCGTCGGCATCGATCGGGTCCATCTCCGGGCCGTGCCCGACGTTGAACCGGACATTCCGCGAAAGTGCGTCGGGAATGACGAGGATATCGGAGAAGAGGATCGCAGCGTCGAAACCATATCGCCGGATTGGCTGAAGGGTCACTTCCGTCGCCAGTTCCGGATTGTAACAGAGATTGAGGAAACTTCCGGCCTTTGCGCGGGTTTCCCGGTATTCGGGGAGATAGCGACCTGCCTGTCTCATAAGCCAAAGCGGCGGGGGTGCCACCGTTTCTCCCGAAAGCACCCTCATGATTTTCCGTTCGCTTGCCTGCAAGACCTCTGTCTCCAATCAAATAAAATAGGAATCTTCGGATTTTCTATTTCTTAGAGTCGGTGAGTAGCAAGGATTAAAATCAATCCCGACAAAATGCCGCGACAGGGTGTTTTCCAACACGGATTGCATTGGAAAATATCCATTTTCCTGAAGACGGGGGATAATACGGATTATGCCAAGGGAATCAGTGTTATAGCGGATCGTCAAATTCAAACGGACTTGTGGATAACGAGTGTATGGCTTTTGAAGAGTGATCCTTTATGAGTCTTGTTCACAGGGCATGGTTTTCGATAGGAGATGAAATTCCGAATGTGGAAAACTGGGCGGTTTTCCCCTAGCGTCGGAACCGCTCCGGCAAATCCGGTAAACTCTCCCGGTCTATCAACAGGGTGGTCAGGATAACGTGGAAAACCGCAAAAACTTCTTCCACCTGCATCTGATCTCGGACTCGACCGGAGAAACGCTGATTTCCGCCGGCCGTGCCGCTTCCGTGCAGTTTCGCGATGCCCAGCCCGTTGAACACGTCTATCCGCTCATCAGAAGCCGCAAGCAGCTTCTGGCGGTTCTGGAACTCATCGATGCCGAGCCAGGCATTGTTCTCTATACACTGGTGGATCAGGAACTGGCCGGGCTGGTTGATGAACGTTGCCGTGAGATCGGCGTGCCGACGGCCAATGTGCTGGAGCCGGTAATGAATGTGTTCCAGCTTTATCTCGGAACGCCATCGCGTCGCCGGGTTTCCGCGCAGCATTTGATGAACGCGGATTATTTTGCGCGGATCGAAGCGTTGAACTTCGCGATGGATCATGACGATGGTCAGATGCCGGAGGATTACGATGAGGCCGATGTCATCATTCTCGGCGTCAGCCGCACGTCTAAAACGCCGACCAGCATCTATCTCGCCAATCGCGGCATCAAGACAGCCAATATTCCGATCGTTCACGGCGTTACGCTGCCGGAGGCCCTGTTTACGGCAACGAAGCCGCTGATCGTCGGATTGATCGCGACCTCCGATCGTATTTCCCAGGTTCGCGAACACCGCGAGCTTGGCACGGTCTCCGGCTATGACCACATGCATTATACGGATCGTGCGGCAATTTCGGAGGAGTTGAAATATGCCCGCGCGCTCTGTGCTCGCAACAACTGGCCGGTGATTGACGTCACCCGCCGCTCCATCGAGGAAACGGCGGCGGCCATCGTTGCCCTGCGCCCAAAGCTGCGTTAGACCGGACAACCGTTCCCAGTCTGTTTCACGCGGAAAATGCCCGATGGCCTTGCCCCTCATTCTCGCTTCGTCCAGTCCGTTCCGTCGGGCGCTTCTTGAAAACGCCGGACTGAGTTTCGAGGCCCACGCGGCCCGGATTGATGAACGCGCGATCGAAGCACCACTCGAACAATCTGGCGCGACGCCGGATGCCGTGGCGCTGCATCTTGCTCGTGCAAAGGCCGTCGAGGTGAGTGAGCGTTATCCCGGTGCTTTGGTCATCGGTTCGGATCAGACCATGTCGCTCGGTTCGCGCGTCTATCACAAGCCGCCGACAATGGAGGCCGCCGCCGCTCATCTTTTGTCATTGTCAGGCCAGACGCATCGGCTGAACAGCGCTGTTGCTTTCGCCCGCGATGGCGCCATCGTCTGGGATCATATCGCCCATGCGGACATGGCTGTGCGGACGCTGACACCGGACTTTGTCGCGCGCCATCTCGCACGTGTCGGTACCAGAGCGCTGCAAAGTGTTGGTGCCTATCAGTTGGAAGGTGAGGGCATCCAGCTTTTCGAGAAGATTGATGGCGATTACTTCACCATCATCGGATTGCCGCTTCTGGCGGTTCTTAAGGAATTGCGTCGCATGGGGGAGATCGATGGCTGATTCACGTGAAACATTAACCAAAAAGGCCTTCGTGACCGGTTATCCCGTGAAACATTCACGCTCGCCGCTCATTCATGGCCATTGGTTGAAGACACTTGGGATTGACGGAAGTTACACGGCGCAGGAGGTGGCGCCGGAAAATTTCCCGGCTTTCATCTCGGCGCTGAAGGAAGGCACGAGCGGCTTTCGCGGTGGCAATGTCACTATCCCTCACAAGGAAATGGCTTTTGCTCTGGCCGATGAGCCGGATGCGCTGGCATCCGAACTCGGTGCGGCGAATACGCTCTGGCTGGAAGAAGGGCGGTTGAAGGCGACAAATACCGATGGCATGGGCTTCACCGCCAATCTCGATGAGCGCCATCCGGGCTGGGATATGACAGACTGTGCTGTCGTGCTGGGTGCGGGCGGTGCCAGCCGGGCCATTCTTCAGGCACTGCGCAACCGCGGCATCGGCGAGATCCATGTGCTGAACCGCACGCTTGACCGGGCCCGGGAACTGGCCGATCGCTTTGGAGATCGGATTCACGCCCATTCCCTGGAGGCCTTGCCGGAGGTGATGAAAGGAGCGGGCCTCTTCGTCAACACGACTTCGCTCGGCATGGATGGATCAGACGTTCCCGATATCGATTTCTCGTCCATGAAAACCGGCGCCGTTGCGACCGATATCGTTTATGTCCCGCTCATGACGCCAATCCTGGCGATGGCAGAAGCGCAGGGTCTTGCTATCGTTGATGGCCTCGGCATGCTGCTGTATCAGGCCGTGCCGGGTTTCGAAAAGTGGTTTGGCCGGCGTCCCGCTGTCGATGAAACCCTGCGCACTCTGGTGATCGCCGACATGGAAAATCACGCATGATCATTCTCGGACTGACCGGCTCCATCGGCATGGGTAAGTCCACGACCGCGGATTTTTTCCGGGCGGAAGGTGTGCCGGTGAACGATTCGGATGCAGTGGTTCACGATCTCTATCGCAGCGAAGCGGTAGAACCGGTTGGCCGGCTCTTCCCGGGCAGCGTTGAAAACGGAACCGTCAACAGGGTGGAACTGAGCCGGCAACTTTCCGAGAATCCGGCTAAGTTTAAGGAGCTTGAGGCGGTCATTCACCCGCTTGTGCGGGCCCGCGAAGGGGCGTTTCTGGAGCGTGAACGGGCGGCGGCGACACCGATCGTTCTTCTTGATATTCCGCTTCTCTTCGAAACGGGTGGTGAAGCGCGAGTTGATGCGATCGTAGTCGTGACCTGCGATCCGGAAATCCAGCGTGCCCGTGTTCTCGCCCGACCAGGCATGACGGTGGAAAAATTCGAGTTGATTCTGAGCCGGCAAATCTCGGATGCGGAAAAACGTAAGCGCGCCGATTTCATCATCGATACGGGGCAGGGGCTTGAGGCGGCCCACGAGCAGGTGCGGCAGGTGCTCGCCATCCTCAAGACCGGCTGGAAGCGGAAAGGCTGAACATGCGTGAAATCATTTTCGATACGGAAACGACGGGCCTCGAGAACAAGAACGACCGCGTGATCGAAATTGGCGGTATCGAGCTTTTCAATCATTTCCCGACCGGTAACACGATCCATTTCTATATCAATCCCGGCGACCGCAAGGTCCACCCGGATGCGCTTGCAGTGCACGGTATTTCGGATGAGTTCCTGAAGGACAAGCCACCCTTTTCCGAAGTGGCGCCGAAGATCATCGAATTCTTCGAAGGCGCCAAGTGGATTGCCCATAATGCCACCTTCGACATGGGCTTCATGAACGCCGAGTTTGCCCGGTTGAACCTGCCGCCCGTGCCGGGTGAACTTGTCGTTGATACTCTTGCCTTGGCCCGGCGCAAGAATCCGATGGGTCCGAACACGCTCGATGCGCTCTGCCGTCGTTATGGTATCGACAATTCCCACCGCACGAAGCACGGCGCACTCCTCGACGCTGAATTGCTGGCCGAAGTCTACATAGAAATGATTGGCGGTCGTCAGGCGGCCTTCGGCCTGACGGAGGAGGAACGCCGCATCGAGGGCGATAACAGTGACGATGCGACGATTTCGGAATTCGGGCAAAGGCCACGGCCGCTTGTCTCGCGGCTGACCACGGAGGAGCGCGATCGCCACGCGGCGATGGTCGCGACGCTCAAGGGCACGCCGATCTGGTCGAAATACGAGGATCAGATGTAATCATCGCCAAAGAAAAAGCCCGGTCGCAAAACCGGGCTTTTGTCTGTCGCAAGGCGTTTCGGATCAGTTCGCCTGAACCTTGGCGCGGGCCTGTTCTTCGGCCATGCGCTGCGAAAACATCTGCGTGAAGTCGATCGGGTCGATCATCAGCGGCGGGAAGCCGCCGTTGCGCGTTGCGTCCGCGACGATCTGGCGAGCGAACGGGAAAAGCAGGCGCGGGCACTCGATGAAGAGGATCGGCAGGATATGTTCCTGCGGGAAGCCGGTAATGCGGAACACACCGCCATAAACCAGTTCAACCGCGAAGAGGGCCTTGTCGCCATCCTTGGCTTCCGCGTTCAGCGAAAGAACGACGTCGAAATCATTTTCGGAAAGCGGGTTGGCATTGACGTTGACGGAGATGTTGATCGCCGGCGGATTGTCACGGGCCTGGAGCGAGCGCGGCGCACCCGGGTTTTCGAAGGACAGATCCTTGATGTACTGGGCAAGGATGTTGAGGGAGGGCTGAGCACCCTCGGAAGAATTCTCGTTGGCCATGGGGCTTTCTCCGAATTTGATTTGTGCCGCTCTAGCATTTCGCAAAGGGGCTTACAACCCTGAGCGCCGGGGCCTCTCAGCCGTCGATCTGCTTGCCTGGCCCAGCCCAGGGCGAGCGGTTCTGCCCTGATCCGTCCTTCGGTTTCGTCTCCTCGTCGCGGTGGAATTCCCCGTCATCGAGATCGATCACCGACGGTCCGGATTTGGTATTGCGTTCGCCTGTATTCGAGCGGCGATAGAATTGAGCCGACCGCGTTACGACGACATCGGGCTTCAGTGAACGCCAAAGAAAGCTGCGCGTAAGCGGCAGGAGCAGAAGCAGACCAAGCGCCGAGGTGATGAAGCCCGGAATGACGAGCAGAAGACCGGCGACCATATGCAGCATGCCGCGCACCACCTCACCGCCTTCCGCGCCGGTCGCGCCGGCTTGAAGGCCGCGCAACATCGACAAGCCCTGCTTGCGCATCAGAATCATGCCGCCAAATGAACTGGCCAGAACGGCAAGAATGGTGGCCCCGACACCGATCCTTTGCCCGACCAGCACGAACATCGCGATTTCCGCCAGCGGCAAGAGAAGAATGAGGGGCAGTAACAGGCGCGAAGACATGATTTCCCTGATGATGAAGTCGAAGTGACCGGATTCCGTAATGATTCCGCCCTTGGCAGTTTGAATGCCGGGCCGATGCTGATTATATGGGTACAAAGAATGAAATTAACAGCGATTGCGGAATAAGATGGGATCGAACGACTTCATTACCTTGTTTTTCGTTGTGGCGGCGGTGCTGATCTTCATCCAGCTCCGGTCCGTTCTCGGTCGCCGGACCGGAAACGAAAAGCCGCCGTTCGATCCTTTCAGCGCGAGGGACGAGGCCAAAGCCCCGACGGAAGACGGCAAGGTCGTGACAATTCCACGCCGCAACGGTCAGGATGGCGAAGACAGCTTCAGTGCGATCGACGCCTATGCTCCGGTTGGCGGCGATCTCAACGAGCAGCTTCGCACGGTGCTTCGCGCTGACCAGACCTTCGAGCCGAAGGAATTCCTGAATGGCGCCCGCATGGCCTACGAGATGATCGTCGTCGCCTTTGCCGATGGCGATCGCAAGGCGCTGAAAGGACTTCTCTCCAAGGACGTGTTCGACGGTTTCAATGTGGCGATCACCGAGCGCGAAAAAGCCGGCGAGACCATGAAGTCCACCTTTGTCGGTATCGAGAAGGCAGAGATCGTTCAGGCCTCGGTGAAGGACAGCGAAGTCCAGATCACCGTTCGCATTTTGAGCCAGCTCATTTCCGCTACCTTCGACAAGGACGGCAAGATTATTGACGGCGACGCGGAGAACGTCTCCGATGTCAACGACCTCTGGACGTTCGCGCGTGACAGTCGTTCGCGCGATCCGAACTGGAAACTGATCGCGACCGAATCCGAACAATGAGCGCCTCGCCCGGACCCTTTCACCTGGAAGCTCTTTCTTTCTCCGGGCTGGAGGGCTGGGCGGAGGATGACCCTTCGCCGCTCTTCCCGGCGTTGAAGGATGTGCTGGACCATCTTCAAAACGCCAAGCCTTACCGAACCGGTTCTCTTGGCGTTACGGCGGCAGACTTGCTGCCGCTATTGGGCGCGGCCACTGAAGCCGCACCGCGGAGTGCGGCAGAGGCGCGCGCGTTCTTCGAGACCCATTGTCAGCCCTTCCGCATCGTTCCCCATGCCGCCGCCCGTGGTTTCGTCACCGGTTTTTATGAGCCGGAGGTCGAGGTTTCCGCTACGCCGGATGCAGCCTGGCGCTACCCCTTCTATCGTCGCCCCGACGATCTCGTGGATGTCGATGACGATAATCGCCCGGCGGAAATGGACGCGGACTATCGCTTCGGCCTGAAAAAGCCGGACGGCTCCATCGGCTTTTATGCGGATCGCGGTGAGATTGATCGGGGTGCGCTTGAAGGACGCGGCCTCGAAATCGCCTGGGCGAAATCGAAGGTGGATGTGTTCTTTGCACATGTACAGGGGGCGGCCCGTCTGGTCTATCCCGATGGAAGCGTCCGGCGTATCACTTATTCCGCCAAGGCCGGACACCCCTTTTCAGGGATCGGTCGCTATCTGGTCGATCACGGTGAACTGGACCTTGCGACCATTTCCATGCAGACGATCCGGGCTTGGCTCGCCGAGCATCCTGACCGGGTGGACGAGATCCTCTGGCAGAACCGGTCCTACATCTTCTTCCGCGAGGCGGAGGTCGAAGGTTTGGCGAAGGGACCGATTGCCGCCGCCAAGGTGCCGCTGATTGCCGGCCGGTCGCTGGCGGTGGACCGGTTGATCCACACCTTCGGCTGCCCCTTCTTTGTTTCCTCTCAAACCTTGACGCATCTTGATAAAGGGCAGCCGTTCCGGCGGCTCGTTCTGGCGCTCGATACCGGAACAGCCATCGTTGGGCCGGCGCGGGGCGATATCTTTACCGGCTCCGGCTTTGAAGCCGGTAACCAGGCCGGAACCATCCGCAACGCAGCGGATTTCGTCATCCTCATCCCGAATGGTGCAGCGGAAAGGTTCCGCTGATGGCACGCAAGGGCAAACGCGACCTCGACACGGATGAACGGGTCCTCTGGGGCAAGATTGCCAGAACCGTGCGCCCCTTGGCAGGACGCATGGAAGACCTTTTGAAGTTCGAGGAAAGCTATCTTGAGCCCGCGCCGGTTGAACCGGAGCCTCCGACAATAAAGAAAGTCGGACAAGGATCGGCTGAATCGCTGGTGAATCCGGATAAGGACGGAAAGAATCCGGCGAAGCATTGCCATTATCCGCTGGAAAAGCCGGTCAAGCGCAAGCTGTCGCGTGGCGCACTGGCGCTTGAGGCGCGGATCGATCTGCACGGCATGTTCCAGAGCGAAGCCCATACCGTTTTGCTCGATTTCATCATCCGGGCGCACGAACGCGGCTTGCGGCATGTTCTCGTCATCACCGGCAAGGGCTCGTCCATGGGCAGCGAAGGCGCCTTGAAGCGGGCGGTGCCGCTGTGGTTTTCCAAGCCCGAGTTCCGCTTCTTTATCTCGTCCTATGAGCCGGCGGCGCGCAACCATGGCGGCGAGGGAGCCTTTTATGTGCGTCTGTCACGGCAACGCGGGGACAGGTCATGACCACACCCTTCGGTGAAACGATAAGGCGCCTGCGGGAAGAACGCGGCGTGACGCAAAAGCAGATGGCTGAGGCCATTGGTGTATCCGCGGCCTATCTTTCGGCGCTCGAACATGGCCGGCGTGGAACGCCAAGCTTCAATTTTCTCCAGCGCGTCGCCGGTTATTTCAATGTCATCTGGGATGAGGCCGAGGAACTGTTCAGCATTGCATCCGCATCCGATCCGCGGGTGACGCTCGATACGGCCGGTTTGCCGGCTCCCTACACCGCGCTGGCCAACCGCCTGGCCCGCGATTTTCGCGAGCTTTCGCCGGAGATCGTGGAGGAGATCGCCGCCGTGCTGGAAAAGGCGGAGGCAAAGCGCTACAAGGGCGTTTAATCCCCTGTTTTATGCCGCTTCCGGGGTCATGCGTTTGGACCTTGCGGTAAAAAACCTGTAGTTAATTCCTAGCGGAATTGCCGGTGATTCGTTTCACCGTGCGCGATTTTGAAAACACTGGAAAGATCATCGATGAGCGACACACCCGTGACTGACAACGGCGCGAGTGCCGAATATGGTGCCGATTCCATCAAGGTCCTGAAGGGCCTTGACGCCGTACGCAAGCGGCCGGGCATGTATATCGGCGACACCGACGACGGTTCGGGCCTCCACCACATGGTTTACGAAGTCGTGGACAACGCGATTGACGAGGCGCTTGCCGGCCATGCCGATATCGTGACCGTGACGTTGAATGCCGATGGCTCCGTCACCGTAACGGACAACGGTCGCGGCATTCCCACGGACATTCACTCGTCCGAAGGGGTTTCGGCTGCCGAAGTCATCATGACCCAGCTTCATGCCGGCGGTAAGTTCGACCAGAACTCCTACAAGGTGTCTGGCGGTCTTCACGGCGTGGGTGTCTCGGTCGTGAATGCGCTGTCGATCTGGTTGAAGCTCAAGATCCGTCGTTCCGGCAAGGTTCACGAGATGAAGTTCACCCACGGTGTCGCCGATGCGCCGCTGGCAGTGACCGGCGAGTATGAAGGTCGTTCCGGTACGGAAGTGACCTTCCAGCCGAGCCCGGAAACCTTCACCCATATCGAGTTCGATTATGCCACGCTGGAGCACCGGTTGCGCGAACTGGCCTTCCTGAACTCCGGTGTCCGTATTCTGTTGACAGACAAGCGCCGGTCGGAAGTGCGTCAGGACGAATTGCTTTACGAGGGTGGTCTGGAGGCTTTCGTTCGCTATCTCGACCGTGCGAAGAAGCCGCTGGTCGACGCACCCGTGGCGATCATCGGCGAGAAGGATGGCATCACCGTTGAAGTCGCCATGTGGTGGAACGACAGCTACCATGAAAACGTGTTGTGCTTTACCAACAACATTCCCCAGCGCGATGGCGGCACGCATATGGCCGGCTTCCGCGGGGCGCTGACTCGTCAGATCACCTCCTATGCCGACACCTCCGGTATCATCAAGAAGGAGAAGGTTTCGCTGACCGGCGACGATTGCCGCGAAGGCCTGACCGCTGTCCTCTCCGTCAAGGTTCCGGACCCGAAGTTCTCCTCGCAGACCAAGGACAAGCTTGTCTCGTCGGAAGTGCGACCCGTTGTCGAGAACCTCGTTAACGAGGCGCTGTCCAACTGGCTTGAAGAACACCCGACCGAAGCCAAGATTCTCGTCGGCAAGGTTGTCGAAGCTGCCGTTGCCCGCGAAGCGGCCCGCAAGGCCCGCGAGCTGACACGCCGCAAGGGTGCGCTCGACATCGCATCGCTGCCCGGCAAGCTGGCCGATTGTTCCGAACGCGATCCGGCCAAATCCGAACTCTTCCTCGTCGAGGGTGACTCGGCAGGTGGCTCGGCCAAGCAGGGCCGTTCGCGGGAACGCCAGGCCATCCTGCCGTTGCGCGGCAAGATCCTGAACGTGGAGCGCGCCCGCTTCGACAAGATGCTGTCGAGCCAGGAAATCGGCACGCTGATCACCGCACTCGGTACCTCCATCGGCAAGGACGAGTTCAACGCTGACAAGCTGCGTTACCACAAGATCATCATCATGACCGATGCTGACGTGGACGGCGCGCATATCCGCACCCTCCTGCTCACCTTCTTCTTCCGGCAGATGCCGTCGCTCATCGAACGCGGCCATCTCTATATCGCGCAGCCGCCGCTCTATAAGGTGACGCGTGGCAAGTCGATCCAGTATCTCAAGGATGAAAAGGCGCTGGAAGAATATCTGATCGCGCAAGGCACGGAAGATACGCGTCTGGAACTCGGCAGCGGCGAAGTGCGCGCCGGTGCCGATCTGCGCGAGATCATTCATGACGCTTTGCGTCTGCGTGCGTTGATTGATGGTCTCCATTCCCGTTACAGCCGCTCGATTGTCGAGCAGGCCGCCATCTCCGGTGCTCTCGACCCCGAACTGACCACACGTCAGGATGATGCCGAGCGGATTGCCGGTGAAGTCGCGACCCGTCTGGACCTGATTTCGGAAGAAACCGAGCGCGGCTGGACCGGCAGCGTGACGAAGGAGGGCGGCCTGCGTTTTGAGCGCACAGTGCGCGGTGTTCGCGAAGTTGCGACGCTCGACATGGCGCTGATCGGATCCGCCGACGCCCGCTACATCGACCAGCTCACGCCGCGTCTCAAGGAAATTTACGCCAAGCCGCCGATCCTTGCCCGCAAGGATGGCACGACCGAAATCTCGGGTCCGCGCGCGCTTCTGGACGCGATCTTCGCGGCTGGCCGCAAGGGTCTTTCCATGCAGCGCTACAAGGGTCTCGGTGAAATGAACGCTGAACAGCTCTGGGAAACGACGCTTGATCCAAACGTCCGCTCGCTGCTTCAGGTCAAGGTGGCCGATGCCGTCGATGCCGATGGCCTCTTTTCCCGCCTCATGGGTGATGAAGTGGAACCGCGCCGCGAGTTCATTCAGGACAACGCTCTCTCGGTGGCGAACCTCGACATCTGACTCCGGCTATCGATCCGACAAAGAAAAAGTCCCGGTGGAAAACCTCCTCCGGGACTTTTCATTTTGTGTTTCACGTGAATCGCGCTTCCCGCTTGCCTTGGATTTCACAGATTCACGTGAAACACTTTGTTAAGCATGACGGAAGGGCGTTGTGTTTCAGCCTTTGAAGCTGCCCTCAAAGGCGATTTCGGCCAGCGGTTTGCGCGGGCTCGGCACTTCGCGGGCGGCGAGCCCTTCCGGAAGAATGGACTTGTCACCGCGCTTCCCAACGACGAAGGCAAGTTCCGCGCGGTAGCCTTCCGGAACGTCCAGCGTCTCGTGAACCTTGTCGAGGTGGATACCCGTGGCGCCGTGGGCGGAATAGCCGAGCAGCGTAGCCTGCAATGCGGCGCTTCCCCAGGCAGCGCCGGCGTCCAGCGTGTGGCTGTAGGAGGGAACCTCTTCGGCTGCACCCGGCGGCAAAAGGTGAGTTTTCGACAGAACAATCACAATGGCGCCGGCATTCTTCGCCCAGCTCTGGTTGAAGTCGTTCAGAAGGCCAAGCAGCTTGTCGAAGGCCGGGGTGCCCTTGACGCCGTAGACGAAACGCCACGGCTGGGAATTGAAAGCGGACGGCGCCCAGCGGGCGGCGTCGAGAATGGTCAGAAGATCCTTCTCTGGCACACTCTCGCCGGTAAAGGCGCGCGGCGACCAGCGGTTCAGGAACAGAGGATCGACCGGATACTCGGCCTGGCGGGGGTTGGTGTCAGTCATGGTGCTCATCTCTGGGGCTGAAAGGGGAGGGCATTCGACACGACGGGCTTGGGAGGCGATCACCATCGCGCGGTGTCCTGTAAACGGGACGACCCGCTAAACATAAGCTGCTTCATCGTAACGGCAAGAGCATGCGAGTCGAATGCAGCGTTTGCAAAGTGAACGCGCATCGCGAAAATTGTCACGGCGGCGGATGACTTTTGCTTGACGGTCTCCGGCACGAATCAGCTATCCATGCCCGATGTTCGGATTTCTGAAGCAGAAGAGGCCGGCCGGCCGCGCGAAAGACGCGCCAAAGGGCCGCACCGTGGAGGTGCTTGGCCGGGCGCTACCACTGACCATCCGCGAAAACCGGCGCGCCACGCGCATCACGCTACGCATCGAACCGGGCGGCAAGGCGCTGAAGATGACCGTGCCGCCGGGGCTTCGTCACCACGAAATCGATGCCTTTCTTGATCGGCATGGCGCTTGGTTGGATGAACGGATTGGTCGCATGGAAACACGCGACACGGCTTGCGTTGCCGACGGTGGTTCCATACCCCTGCGCGGTGTTCCCCACCGCATTGAACACACCGGAAAGCTGCGCGGTGTCACCGAAAGCGTGGTGATCGATGGTGAGCCCGTACTGCGGGTTAGCGGCATGCCGGAGCATCTCGGTCGCCGGGTTGTCGATTTTCTGAAGAAGGAGGCGCGCCGCGATCTGGAATCGCGCGTTGCGCTGCATGCGGCCCGTGTTGGCCGCCGGATCGCGTCCATGACACTGAAGGATACGCGCAGCCGCTGGGGCTCCTGTTCGCACGCGGGCGCCCTCAGCTTCTCCTGGCGCATCGTCATGGCACCACCGGAAATCATAGACTATCTCGCCGCCCATGAGTGCGCGCATCTGAAGGAGATGAACCACGGCCCGAACTTCTGGGCGCTGTGCGAAAGGCTTTGCCCGCAGACACCGAGCGCCAGGGCCTGGCTCAAGGAAAATGGCAACGCCCTCCATGCCGTCGATTTCGGCTGAAATACGGGCAAATTTTTCGTATGCGGGCAATTGCGCAGCAAAAATCGAGCATCTGTCCGGCTGAGGATCGGATGCCCGGTGAAAGCATGGTCAGGGCGGAAAAGCGTGCGATTTCACTCGACTCAATCGATTTTTCATGTCACTTCGGCTGCCATGAAACCGGACGTCAAGATTTGCGGATTGAAGTCGGAAGAGGCAGTCGATCGGGCCGTGGCCCGGGGTGCGACCCATATCGGCTTCATCTTCTTCCCCAAGAGCCCCCGTAACATCGAGCCAGCCGCCGCAGGTGAACTGGCGGATCGCGTGCGTGGCCACGCGAAAATCGTTGCTGTAACGGTCGATGCGGATACGGACGACCTCGATGAAATTGTCGATCAGGTAAAGCCGGATTACCTCCAGCTTCACGGTAACGAAAGCCCGGAGCGGCTTTTGACGCTCAAGGCGCTTTACGGCCTGCCGATCATAAAAGCCTTCTCGGTGCGCGAGGCGAGTGATCTGGAGCGCATTGAACCTTATATAGGGATTGCCGATCGCTTCCTGTTTGACGCCAAGCCGCCGAAAGGCTCGGACCTGCCCGGTGGCAACGGCGTTTCCTTCGACTGGACCATCCTCCAGTCGCTTGACGCTGATGTGAATTACATGCTTTCCGGTGGCCTCAACGCGGAGAATGTCGGCGAGGCGCTGGCGCTCACCAGGGCGCGGGCCATCGATGTTTCCTCCGGTGTGGAAAGCGCGCCGGGGATCAAGGATGTCGGCCTGATCGACGCATTTTTCGATGCAGTCGAAAAAGCCGGCGCCAGCAACCGTTCTCAACGGAGTGATGAGACGTGAACAAGACGCCTGAACCCAATTCTTTCCGCGCCGGTCCGGACGAAGACGGACGCTTCGGTATCTATGGTGGCCGCTTCGTGGCGGAAACCCTGATGCCGCTGATTCTGGACCTGCAGGAAGAGTGGCGAAAGGCCAAGGACGATCCGGCCTTCAAGGCGGAGCTTGCCCATCTGGGCTGCCATTACACCGGTCGTCCCAGCCCGCTCTATTTCGCCGAACGCCTGACCGAACATCTCGGTGGCGCGAAGATCTACTTCAAGCGCGAGGAGCTGAACCACACCGGTTCGCACAAGATCAACAACTGTCTCGGCCAGATCCTGCTGGCAAAGCGCATGGGCAAGACCCGCATCATCGCCGAAACCGGTGCCGGCCAGCATGGCGTGGCATCGGCCACGGTTGCGGCCCGCTTCGGTCTGCCCTGTGTGGTCTATATGGGGGCAACCGATGTCGAGCGGCAGGCGCCGAATGTGTTCCGCATGAAGCTGCTCGGCGCGGAAGTGCGCCCGGTGACGGCCGGTCATGGCACGCTGAAGGACGCCATGAACGAGGCAATGCGCGATTGGGTGACCAATGTCGAGGATACCTACTACCTCATTGGCACCGCTGCGGGTCCGCATCCCTATCCGGAAATGGTGCGCGATTTCCAGGCCGTGATCGGCGAGGAAGCCAAGGCGCAGATGCTGGAAGCCGAAGGCAGGCTGCCGGATATGGTGGTGGCTGCCGTCGGCGGCGGTTCGAACGCCATCGGCATTTTCCATCCGTTCCTTGACGACAAGGACGTGAAGATCGTCGGCGTCGAAGCTGGCGGACGTGGCCTTGATGGTCAGGAACATTGTGCCTCGATCACTGCGGGAAGCCCCGGTGTTCTTCATGGCAACCGCACTTATCTGCTGCAGGATGGTGACGGCCAGATCTTCGAGGGTCACTCGATTTCCGCTGGTCTCGATTATCCCGGCATTGGCCCGGAACATGCATGGCTGAACGATACCGGCCGCGCTGAATATGTGCCGATCATGGACCACGAGGCTCTGGAAGCCTTCCAGCTTCTGACGCGCCTCGAGGGCATCATTCCGGCGCTTGAGCCCAGCCACGCGATTGCTGAGGTCATCAAGCGCGCGCCGAAGATGGGCAAGGACGAAATCATTCTGATGAACCTCTCCGGTCGTGGCGATAAGGACATCTTCACGGTCGGCAGGCTTCTTGGTTTGGGAGTGAACGAACAATGACCGCTCGCATGGAAAAGCGCTTCGCGGCGCTCAAGGCCGAAGGCCGTCCGGCGCTCGTCACCTATTTCATGGGCGGCGATCCGGATTACGAAACCTCGCTCGCCATCATGAAGGCATTGCCGGAAGCCGGTTCGGATGTGATCGAGCTTGGCATGCCCTTCTCCGATCCGATGGCCGATGGCCCGGCCATCCAGATGGCCGGTCACCGGGCGCTGATCGGCGGACAGACCTTGAAAAAGACCCTCAAGCTCGCCGCCGATTTCCGCCAGACCGACAAGGACACACCGATCGTGCTGATGGGGTATTACAATCCCATCTATATCTACGGTGTCGAAACCTTCCTCGATGACGCCAATGCCGCCGGTATCGACGGGCTGATCGTTGTTGACCTGCCGCCGGAAATGGATGACGAACTCTGCATTCCGGCGCTCAGGAAGGGTATCAGCCTCATTCGCCTGGCCACGCCGACGACGAATGACAAGCGTCTGCCGAAGGTGCTCACCAACACCTCCGGTTTCGTCTATTATGTCTCGATGAACGGCATTACCGGTTCGGCCCTGCCGGATCCGTCTCTGATCGGCGCCGCCGTGGCGCGCATCAAAGCCCACACGGATCTGCCGGTCTGTGTCGGTTTCGGTGTGAAGACGGCCGAACATGCCCGCGCCATCGGCGCGGCGGCTGATGGTGTCGTGGTTGGCACGGCCATCGTCAACCGCATCGCCGGCAGCCTGTCGGAAGACGGCAAGGCGACTGGCAAGACGGTGGAAGCCGCGACCTCGCTGGTGCGCGAACTGGCCGGTGGCGTGCGCGCCGCGCGTCCGGTGGCTGCCGAGTAACAACAAGAAATCGCCTGCCCGCGCAGGTCCATCAACGGGAGTGATGCGCTTTGAACTGGATTACCAATTACGTCCGCCCGAAGATCAATTCCATGCTCGGTCGTCCGAGCACCGTTCCGGAGAACCTCTGGATCAAATGCCCGGAAACGGGCGAGATGGTCTTCCACAAGGATCTCGAAGAAAACAAGTGGGTCATTCCATCCTCCGGCTATCACATGAAGATGCCGGCCAAGGCCCGTCTCGCCGACCTCTTCGACGGCGGCCAGTACGAAGCCTTCCAGCAGCCGAAGGTCGCGACCGATCCACTGAAGTTCCGCGATTCCAAGAAGTATGTGGATCGCCTCAAGGATAGCCGCACCAAAACCGAGCAGGACGATACCATCGTTGCCGGTCTCGGCACCGTGCAAGGCGTCAAGCTCGTGGCCGTCGTGCATGAATTCGCCTTCATGGGCGGTTCGCTTGGCATGGCCGCAGGTGAGGCCATCGTGAAGGCTTTCGAACGCGCGCTGTCGGAAAAGTGCCCGCTCGTGCTCTTCCCGGCTTCGGGTGGCGCCCGCATGCAGGAAGGCATTCTGTCGCTGATGCAGATGCCACGCACCACGGTGATGGTCGATCTTCTCAAGGAAGCTGGCCTCCCCTACATCGTCGTGCTGACCAACCCGACCACGGGCGGCGTCACGGCCTCCTACGCCATGCTGGGCGATCTGCACATTGCGGAGCCGGGTGCGGAAATCTGCTTCGCCGGCAAACGTGTGATCGAGCAGACGATCCGCGAAAAGCTGCCGCCGGGCTTCCAGACCTCGGAATACCTGCTGGAGCACGGCATGGTGGACATGGTGGTTGATCGCCGCGATATGGCCGATACGCTGGCCAGGGTTCTCACCATCCTGATGAAGCAGCCGGAGCCGAAGGCCGCTGCCTGATCGGGCACAGGAAATGAATGCGGGAAAGCGGGAAGGGCTCACTCGGGCCGCCCGCTTTCCGTCTGTTTGAAAGCCGACGATGACCCATCTTTCGACCAGCCGGGCGGAACAGGAAATCGAGCGCCTCACGGCGCTTCACCCCAAGCGTCAGGACCTGTCGCTGGAGCGGATCAAGGCATTGCTCGACAAGCTCGGAAATCCCGAGCGCAGATTGCCGCCGGTCATCCACATTGCCGGCACCAACGGCAAAGGCTCGGCCTCGGCCTTTTCCCGCGCGCTGCTCGAAGCCGCCGGTTACGCCGTTCACGTCCACACTTCACCACACCTCGTCAACTGGCACGAGCGCTATCGCCTCGGCGTGAAAGGCGAGCGCGGACGCTATGTCGAGGATGACGTTCTGGTCGAGGTTCTCCGGCGGATCGAAAAGGCCAATGATGGCCATCCCATCGCACTGTTCGAAATCCTCACGGCGGCGACCTTCGTGCTCTTTGCCGAACATCCGGCCGATGCCGTCGTTCTGGAAGTGGGGCTCGGAGGTCGCTATGACGCCACCAATGTCATCGAAAACCCGGCCGTATCCGTCATCATGCCGATCTCAATGGATCATCAGGCCTTTCTCGGCGATCGCGTCGAACTGATTGCCGCGGAAAAGGCCGGTATCCTCAAGCGCGGCCGCCCGGCGGTGATCGGCTTTCAGGAATTCGATGCGGCGCTCGACGTGCTCGTTTCAACGGCAGAACGTCTGCGCTGCCCGCTCTGGACCTATGGCGAGGATTATTCCGCTCATGAGGAATATGGCCGGATGGTCTATCAGGACGAGACGGGGCTGGCCGATCTGCCACTGCCGGCGCTGCCGGGCCGCCACCAGCTTGCCAATGCCGCCGCCGCCATCCGTGCCGTGCGGGCCGCCGGTTTTCTGCTCAGCGAAGAGGTGATCGAGCGCGCCATGCTTTCGGTGGAGTGGCCGGGGCGCATGCAGCGTATCACCGAAGGCAAGCTTCTTGCCCATGCGCCGAAGGGTGCGGAAATCTGGATCGATGGCGGGCATAATCCGGGTGCTGCGGAAGTCATGGCCGAGGCGTTGGCGGAGCTGGAGGAGCGTCACCCCCGGCCGCTCTATCTCGTCACGGGCATGATCAATACCAAGGATTCGCTGAACTATTTCCGGCCCTTCGAGGGACTGGCGGAACGGGTCTTTGCGGTGCCGATCCGCGGTACCGAGGCGATGACGGACCCCGTGGTTCTGGCGAGTTCCGCCTATGATGCCGGTCTCGTCGGCCAACCCATGGGCAGTCTCATCGAGGCGCTGGAAGAGATCCGCAGGATCGCCTCCGATCCCGACAAGCGCCCGCCGCGCATCCTGATCTGCGGTTCGCTTTATCTCGCCGGTAATGCGCTTGCCGATAACGGCACCCCGCCGGTCTGAAAAGCCGCATTGACAGGGAGCGTCATGGGCGGGAAGACCGTGAAAGGGCATTCGCGGGGGCGTTTCGATGCAAGGTTTCGACTGGGCGGCATATGATCACTTCGGGCTGGCGGCCATTGTTCTGGCTGGCACGCTTGTGGCTTCGTGGGCGTTGTCCGCCTTCATCTTCAGCGAGAAGAACCGCGCTTTTCTCCATTCGATCAAGGGCGTGGCGCCGCCCTTCATCAACATCATCGGCACGCTGTTCGCGCTGACCCTTGCCTTCCTCGCCAACGACACCTGGAGCGCCCATGACCGCGCCACCAATGCAGTCTACCGGGAGGCGGACAGCCTGAAAGCGATCCTGTCGCTGACGCTGGAACTGCCGGAGCCCGAACGTACTGCGGTACACCGCGCTGTTGAGGACTACGCCCGTTCGGCGGTTGAGGCGGAATGGCCGCTGCTTTCACATCGGCAGGCCGATCCGGGGACGGCTGCGAGGCTCGACAATCTGCTGATCCTCGTGTCGAAAAAGGAGGTGGGCGAACAGTTGGGGCTTGCCGTCCACACCCGTGTCCATGTGCAGGTGGGAGAAGTACGCGATAGCCGTGACCAGCGCATTGCTCTGTCGCAGACCCACGTCAATCCGCTGAAATGGCTCGGCATGGCCTTTCTCGGCCTCGTGACCATGCTCTCGGTCGCCGCCGTCCATGTCGAACAGCCGCGTGCGGCGCTTGTCGCCATTCTTCTGTTTGCCGCCGCCGCTGCTCCCACCGCAGCCATCGTGCTGGTGCAGGGCAATCCCTTCCAGCAGCCGACCACGGTTTCGCCGGCCCCGATCGTAGCGGTCTATGCAAAATAAAAAGAGCGCCGACGGTTGCCCGCGGCGCTCTCGTTCAATTCGATCGTCGGCAATCAGGCGGCAGACGAAATCCAGGCGGAAAGGGCGGTCTTCGGCTTGGCGCCTACGGAGATGTCCACGACCTCACCAGCCTTGAAGATGGCAAGCGTCGGGATGGAGCGCACGCCGAACTGAGCAGCCAGTTCGGGGTTCTCATCGATGTTCAGCTTGGCGATCTTCACCTTGCCGGCGAGTTCCTTGGAGATTTCCTCCAGGCTCGGGCCGATCATCTTGCACGGGCCGCACCACTCGGCCCAGAAATCCACGACCACGGGTTCATTGGATTCCAGAACTTCGGCTTTGAAGTTGGCATTGTTGACAGCAACGGTGGCCATAGGCCTCTCCTTCGGATGATCTTGAGATAGAGATTATGTGATGTGCCCAAAGCGGATTTTCAACACTTCGTATCTCACTTTGCCGCGAGGGCGGCAAGGGCCTGTTGCAGAACCGGTTCCGGCAAGCGAATGACCGTTCCCGTCTGCGTGTAGACGAGCAGGCATTCGATGCGGCGGCCGGGATAAAGCGGCCGCAGAACCTCGGCATAAATGGCAAGCTGCGCCCGATGCGCGAAGGAAACGCCAGCGATATCGCGGGGCGGGGTGAGATTGGTCTTGAAGTCGGCGATGCACACACATTCGCCATCGTCGCCGATCCGGTCGATGCGACCGGACACCGCGAAATCGCGGCCCTCAAGCCGGATCGTGCCCATGATCGCCGTTTCGGCGCGTGCGGAAGACCTGAACAGGCCGGCCAGTTCCGGATTGCCGAGAATGCCAAGCACGGAGGCAATCAGTGCGTCACACTCGCTCTCCGGCCAGAAGGGGGCTGCCCGCGATACGTAACGCCGGGCGGCGGCGGCCCGTTCGGACGGCGGGAAGTCCGGCAGAATCTGCAACATGCGATGCGCCAGCTTGCCGCGCTGCAGGAAAAGCCCGCCACGCTTTTTCTGCGCACCGAAAAGCGGCGAGGTGACCATCGCATCATCCGCGCCGTCATCGACCATCGCCCCGGCCCCGGAAGGGCTCAACGGACGCGGCAGACTGCGCTGCGCTGGCAACGGACGGAAGAGTTCGGGCGGCAGGCCGGTGTCGCGGGTCTCGGCTGCTTCGGAGCGCTCTTCCGTCGCAAAGGATTTCGCCCCCGGTGCGCGCCAGCAAAGCCCGCTCCATTGCGAACCGTCCGGCAGGGAAAAGGTCTTTTCTTCACAACGCTCGCCGTCGGCGGCGAGCGCCGAGCGCACCATGGCATGCCAGACATCGCTGTTTTCCCGCGTGCCGGAATAGCCGCAGAGAATCAGCCGGTCGGCGGCACGCGTCATGCCGACATAGAGCAGGCGGCGGTATTCCTCTTCCGTAAGCTTCTTCGCCCGTTCGGTATCGGCCCCGACAATGCCGTTTGAAACGGAACTGTTCGGTACCCAGGCGGGAAGAGCCGGTTCGTCCTCGCCGCGCTCGATCAGCCGGAATTTCGGCAGATGGGAATGGGAGAATGCTTTCGAGCCGCCATCGACCAGAAACACCACCGGTGCCTCCAGCCCCTTGGAGGCATGAACCGTCATGATCCGGACTTCGTTGCGGCCCTTGTCCTGCTCGCGCTTGACGACCGGGGCTTCCGCTTCCAGCGTGGCGAGGAAGGCGGCGAGACCGGGCAGGCCGGCCTGCTCGTGGTCGAGGGCAAATGTCAGGAACTCATCGAGAATATCGCTGACTTCGCTGCCGAGCCGGGCAAGGAATTTCCGCCGCCCGCCACCCGCACCCAGAAGCCGGGCATAGAAATCATGGACGCTGAGGCTCCGCGCCATCCCGGAAAGCCGTGTCAGCAGGCCAACCGCTGCTTCCAGCCGTTCGTCGCCGGCCTCGGCTTGCGCCGCCAGCCGCGTCCACAGTGTTTCGCCGTCTTCGCGCCGCGCCGCCAGTTCGAACAGATCGTCCTCGCCAAGGTCGAGGAACGGGCTTTTCAGCACTGCCGCCAAAGAAAGGTCGTCACGCTCGCTGACAAGAAAGCGGCCGAGCGCCATCAGGTCCTGCACGGCGATATGGCCGGTCAGCGTCAGCCGGTCGGCCCCGGCCACGGGAATGTTGTTGAGGTTCTTCAGCGCCCGTGTCAGCGCATTGACGAAACTGTCGCGCTTGCGCACCAGAACGAGAATGTCCCCGGGCTCGATGAAGCGCGCCTTGCCTTTTTCCACCACGGTCTCGCGGCCGATCATTTCGCGGATAGTGAGGGCGATGCGGCGGGCGAGAACCGCCGGCGGCTGGCTTTCCGGCGTCGAATCGTAGGGGGCGACCCAATCCTCATCGTCCTCGCGTTTTTCGGCGCGGATCGCGTCCCACAGATCGACCGCGCCGGGATGGCCGGTGCGGTTGGAGGCATGGACGACCGCATCGCCGCTGGCGCTCAGGCCCTGGGCATTGGTTTCGACAGCAAAGACCGCATCCACGGCCGACAGCACATCCGGCGTAGAACGGAACGACAGGGGCAGGCTGATGGAGGAAAAGGCGAGCCCGCCGGCCATCACCCGCTTTTCGGTGGCCTGCCGCTCGGCGGAAAAGCGCTCGGGCCGCGCGCCCTGGAAGGAATAGATCGACTGCTTTTCATCGCCCACCGCAAAGATGGTGCGCAAGGCCGGGCCGCGCGCGCTTTCGCCGGAAAAGAAATCCTCCGCCAGCGACTGGATCACCGTCCATTGCACCGGGCTCGTATCCTGCGCCTCGTCCACCAGAATATGGTCGATGCCCTGATCGAGCTTGTAGTGAACCCAGGGGCCAATGTCCTGCCGGGTCAGAAGCGTCGCGGTGCGGGCAATCAGGTCTTCGAAATCGAGCTGGCTGCGGCGCTTCTTCAGTTCCTCGTAATCGGCCAGCAGCCGGGCCGCCAGCGTCAGTGCCGCCTTGGTCGCTTCCAGCATGGAGAAGAGCTTCAGCCGGTCGCGGATGGCCATCACATGCGCCGCCGCTTCCGTTACCGCTTCGTCCAGGCTTGGATCGATCTTGCGCATGGCGGCGGCAACCAGTGTTTTCGGCGATTTAGCTTCGCCCTTGGCGGTCAGCAACGCACCTTCCAGTCGGGCAAGCCGCAGGGTCGGATCGGCTTCGGCAATCGCCGCCTTCAACTCGGCGGCAATGCCCTTCACGGTGTCGCTGCCCTTGGAGTCGGCAAGCTCCAGATAGGTCGTCAGCATCGGGCCTGAGAGGCCCGGCAACGGCCAGAGCAATTTGGTTACGCTTTCCTCCGTCTCAAGTGGATCGATGCCGTAACCATCCCGCAAGGCGGGCTCGATGCCGCCATTCAGTGTGGCGTGGGTGATGAAGCGGGAAAGCGCCTGCCGCCTGGCCACGATGTCGGAAAGCAGCGTTTCAAGCCCGGTTTCATCGGCCAGCGATAACACCAGCGCGAAGGCTTCCGCCAGATCGTCGTCCCCCTCGCTCGTGGTCGCCGTCAGCAGCGAGCGGCGCGCATCGGACAGAAGGGCCGCAGCAGCGCGGTCGTCCAGAACAGAAAAATGCCCGGCCACATTTGCTTCCAGCGGAAACTGGTGCAGCAGCGCCTCGCAGAAGGCATGAATGGTCTGGATTTTTAGTCCACCCGGCGTTTCCAGAGCGCGGGCGAACAGACGCCGCGCTTCCGCCAGCTTGAGGGCGTCGGGCATGGCGCCCTCGATAGTTTCGATGCGCTTGGTCAGTTCCGTCTCGTCCAGAACCGCCCATTCGGCCAGCCGGGCGAAGACGCGGTTCGACATTTCGGAGGCCGCCGCCTTGGTATAGGTCAGGCAGAGAATGGCCGAGGGCCGGCAGCCGGAAAGCAACAGGCGGATCACCCGCTGCGTCAGCACATGCGTCTTGCCCGAACCGGCATTGGCCGACACCCAGGCAGAGCGCGCGGGGTCGGAGGCAAGGCTTTGGCGCTCGGTGGTGCGGTTCAGCCATTCCTTGGGGTCGTGGACCGCTTCATTCGGCATTGTCGCCGTCCTCCTCGCTTTCGGCGGTCGACCATTCCGCCACGCGGGCAAGGTGATCGTATTCGCCGCCGTAATCGAACTGCTTGAACGGCACCAGCCGCGAGGTGAAGCCGCGTTCGCCCTTCTGAAGTACGGCGACGAAGCGGCTGAACTGTTCCAGCGCCTCCTGTCCGAGACTGGCGGCTGACTTGCCGTCCTTCGCGCCTTCGTTGTTGACGGTCTCGTGCCTGAAGCGGTTGCCGGGACGCAGCCGAACGTAAAGCAGTTCGCCCGCTTTCTGCGGGGCCAGGCCCCTGAAGCCTCCGCCTTCAAGCGCTGCGGCCTCCAGAGGCAATTGCGGCTCCAGCAGGGTTCGCGCCTGCTTGGTCGAAGGGCTGGAACCGGTCTTGTAATCGATGATCGCAGCCGTTCCGTCCTTCAGGAAATCAATACGGTCGGCGCTGCCGGTCAGCGCGATGCCAAGCGGCTCGATCGCCATATTGGCGCGAACTTCCGTTTCGCTGCGCGCGATGTCGCCCTGTCGTTTCGCTTCCCAGTCGAGGAAGGCAGACGCGACCTCACGGAAGCGCGGACGCCAGACGGCATCGATATGCGGCGGCAGGCTTTCCGCCAGAAAGGCCTCGTCCACGATCCGCTCCATCGCCGCGCGTGCCGCCGGTGTACCGGCCTTGTGGCCTTCCTTCACGAAGCGGTCGAGAACGGCGTGGTAGAGTGTGCCGCGCTGGGCGACACCCGGATCGCTGTTGAAGGGATCGAGCGGATCGAGTTTCAGCACGCGCCGCGCATAGACGGAATAGGGGTCGCGCCGCAGCCGCCCGACCTCGGAGAAGGAATAGCGCTTCGGCTGAACGTCTGCCGGCGGCGTGGGCGAGGGGCGCCCGGCCGATTTCTGGTTCTCGCCCCGGTCGATGGCGGCGGCGTAATCGCGATAGCGTTCGCCCCGCGCGCGGAGTGTTTTCGCGAAGGTCTCACCGCCGAGCGCCAGCAGCCTTTGCAGGAAGCGGGAGGCAACGGTGGGGGCGGAACCCTGCCGAAGCGCGCGGGAATAGATGAGGTCGGCAACGCCGTTCGCCATCTCAAAATCGTGTGCAAGCTGGCCGATGCGCCGCTCCGGCGGCTCAAGCCCCATCTCGCTTTTCATGCTGCGGGAGATGAACGGGTTGGAGGAAGCCTGATCCGGCCACGAGCCTTCGTTCAACCCGCCGAGGATCATCGTGTCGACATCCTGAAGGCGGGCCTCCAGCGTGCCGAAGATGAAGACGCGCGGATGGCTCATGGCGCGGGGCTTCACCGCCTCGCTCGCCATCAGCGCCGCGGTAATGTCGATCCATTGCGGCCCGTCGGCCTCAACGCCGCCGTCATTGTCCATGATCGCGCCGAGCAGGCCGGTCAGCTTTTCACCGGCTTCGCCGGACCAGAGGGCTGCGAGATCGCCCTTTTCATCGATGGCGACGGCTTCCAGTGCCCGCCCGGTCTTTTCCGCCCATTCGGCAAGCGGCAGGTTCGGCGTGAAGCCGCCACCGGACCGGCGGCTGAGGAACACGCTGGACAGTGGTTCGACTGCTGCTGCGATGCGTCGGGCAAGGTCCGCGGCTTCTTTCAGCAGGGGGTCGGTCGAGGTCGGACGCCAGTGGGGTGCATGGCCCCGGTCTTCGGCCTGTTTGAAAGCTGGCAACCGGGCTGTCAGCAGGGGTTCGAGCTGGCTGATGTCGGTTTCGCCTACCCCGCCGCGCAGCGCGGTCAGTTCCAGCGCTTCCGCCACCGTCCGGTAATGCTCCTTCTCCAGACCGAAACGGGCCAGCGGATGGCCGAGCAGCGCCGCAATCGCCACGGGGTCGCCGGGGCGCAGCGTGGCTTCCAGCAGAAGCGTCATCAGCGTACCTTGATGCGTGGCGGCCAGCGGCGTACCGGCGGAATCGTCGGCCTCGATACCGAAGCGCGCGAGTTCGGCGCTGACACGCCGCGCCAGATTGCGATCCGGCGTAATTAACGCCGCGCGCGAGACATCACCGTTGAGCCCCGGCTTTTCCAGTGCGAGTCGCAACGCGATGGCAATCGCCAGCGCTTCCTCGCGTTCGTTCGCTGCCTCGATGAGGGAGACACCGGCAAAGGCCGTTTCCAGCACAGCATCCGGCAGGGATTTGCGCCATGCAATCCAGCCGTCGGTAGCCTGCGAGGGCCCGAGCGCCCGCGAGAGAATGGTCGCGCGGGCCTCAAGGGCCTCCGGTGCCGTTGCCAGGGGTAACACGTCATCGCGCGTCACGCCCAGCTTTTCGAGAAGCTTGTAAAGCCCGTATTGCGGATGGCTGCGCCGCGCCGCATCCGAAACGGGCGCGGAAAAGGTCGAAGCGCCGATTTCCTGCCAGTGGTCCTCCGGCATCACGGTGTCGAGGCCCGGCAGGACGACGGTACCATTGGGCATTTTCGCGACGGTGGCGATGAGCCGCGCTGCCGCCGGTACCGAACCGGTGGAGCCCGCGACGATCACGGGACCGCCCCCGGTCAGGCCTGCGAGCCGTCGCGCCTCGGCGTCGAGCAGCGTCGTCGCGTGGCGGGAAGGGGACGAGCGCCTCAGTTCGCCAAGCCGCGCCGGCCACCATTCGGCAGCGATCTTCAGGAATTCCAGTGTCAGCTTCCACCAGTCCGCATAGTTCTCGACCTTGAGATGGTCGAGATCGGCCCAGTCTCGCTCCTCGGTTTCAATGGCGTCGATCAGTTCGGCGAGATCGCGAGCGAGCCAGATAGCGTCCGCCGGGCTTGCCGGCGCAATCAGCGGCGAGCCGGAATGCAGCGCCCGGATCGCTTCCGGCAGGCGGTTGCGCCACGCCAGAATGAGTCGCGACAGTTCCAGAAGACGTCCCGGACCGGACAGTGGTTCGGCGAGATCGATGAGTGCCGGGGCCGCCTCGTCGAAGAAGCCCGATTCCTCCTCCGTTTCACCGAGTGGTCGGATAACCGGCAGAATGGCGGAGCGCCCGCCGAGCAGATCGACGAATTCCGAGCGCAGCGATCGCGCCGCGCGCCGCGTCGGCACGAAGATCGTCACTCCCGCCAGCGACAGCGGATCGGTGGGGTCATAGGTGAAATCAGGCGTCAGCGTTCCATCACATAATGTCTTTGCCACCGTCGCGAGAAAGGGCGTGCCGGCGGCGATGGTATAGACGCGCGGGCGAAAGCCGCCGCTCACGCTGCCGTCTCCGCAGCAAGGGCGGCCAGTTTCGCTTCCGCTTCGCCAATGGCTTCCGGCGTGCCAGCCGTCAGCCAGTCGCCGTTCAGCATCAGACCGTAAAGTCGTCCGCCTTCGATGGCGCGGTCGAAGATGCGGTTCAGGCTGAACGGCCCATCCGGCGTATTGTTCAGCAGGCCGGTGGTCAGGGCAATCGCGCCGGCATAGACGACCGGGTTTTCCATGCCGTCGCGGTAGCGCGTCAGGCGCCCATCCGGCGAAAGACTGAAATCCTTCTTGCCGTTATGGCCGGTGGTACGCTCCAGCGGCACGCACAACAGCGCCATATCCATGGTTTGCGGATCGAAGAATTGCCCGAGCCGCGTCAGGCTGGAGGCGTGGACATTCGGCGCATCGACCCAGAACAGGTCGGAATTCATAATGAAAACCGGGCCGGGCTCAAGCAGGTGAAAGCCCTTCTTCGCGCCGCCGCCGGAATCGAGCAACTGGTCCCGTTCATCGGAAATCAGGATTTCAGGGTGGTGACGCGCCTTCAGATGCGCTTCCATCTGGTCGGCGAGGTAATGGACATTGACGACCGCGCGTGTCACGCCGCCTTCTTCCAGAAGGTCGAGCGCGTAATCCACCATGGCCTTGCCGGCAATTTTCACCAGTGGCTTCGGGATCGTGTCGGTGATCGGGCGCATGCGGGTGCCAAGCCCCGCCGCCAGCACCATGGCTTGCCTGATGGTCATGTCCGCCTTGCCGGTTCTATGATTCGACGGTGCCTATTCCAGCCCGTGCGCACCATTCGCGCAAGGGGGCAAGGGCCTCATGTTCGAACGCCACCTGAAGATGCCACAGCGTGCGCGGCATGTGCTTCATGTAACCGTCCTTGCCGTCGCGCTTCCACAGCCGCACCCACAGTCCGTTGAGCTTCGAGGCGCGCTGCGCCGCCATGATCGCCCAGGCCTTGCGGAAATTCGCTTCGTCGAAACCGCCCTGCACATGGCGAAGCGTCACGTAATCGGCCATCATCACATCGACGAGATCGCGCTCGATGGTCACGCGCGCATCCTGCACGATGGAGACGAGATCATAGGCGGTTGGCCCGATCATCGCGTCCTGAAAGTCGATGAGACCCACGCGGTCAATGCCTTGGGCTTCCGGTCGCCAGATGATGTTGGGCGAATGGAAATCGCGTAGCACCAGATTGGTCTCGGCATTGGCGAGTTCGGCAATCAGCCCATCCCAGATGGCGAGATAATCGGCGCGCTCCTCGTCGGTTGCGCCCTTGCCGTCACGCTTCCATGGCAGATGCCAGTCGAGCGTCAGCTCGGCCTCCATCTTCATTACCCCCGCGTCATAGTCGGGAATGCGATGAACGTGGCTGTCGGTGACGCGGATTTCGCGCGGAAACTGCATGGAATGCAGATGCGCGAGGCAGGCGACGCTTTCGCGGTAGCGCTCGGGGATCGGCTTGCCCTGCCCATCCAGAACACCCTCGGTGCCGAGATCTTCGATCAGAAGAAGACCGGCCTCGTAATCGCTGCCGTAGATTTCAGGCGCGGCCAATCCCTGCGCTTTCAGCGTGCGGGCGATGGCCACGAAGGGATAGACGTCTTCGGCCAGATGCGCGATCTGTGAGTAGGGCTTTCCGTCGCGGATCGGCGGGCCGTCCGGCTGGCGCGGCGCATCCATCAGGATCAGACGCGGCTTGTCCGCTTCGATGATATATTCATAGGCCCGCGTCGAGGCGTCGCCGGTCAGGTGGCGGCGCGCGGCCCCGGCATGGTCATGGCTATCGAGAAAGGCACGGATGAGACGATTGCGGGCGATGCGCCCGGCCTGCGGTTCGCTGGCAATGATGGTCGCGCGACGGCCTTCACCGTCCTGTTCCAGTCTCAGACGGATAGCGTTTTTTGGCAGCGCGTTGCCTGCCATTTCCGGCCATTCGATCAGTGCCACGCCATGGTCCAGTGCCTCGTCCAGCCCGAGTTCATCGAGTTCCGAGGGGTCTGCGATGCGGTAGAGGTCGAAATGGGCGACGGGCAGGCGCAGGTCGTAGCTCTGCACCAGCGTGAAGGTGGGGCTTGGCGCTTCCAGATAGGGATCGTTCGCCATGGCGCGCAGGAAGGCGCGCGCCATTGTCGACTTACCCGCGCCGAGATCGCCTGACAGCGCCAGACAATCGCCCGGTTTCAGCGCCAGCGCCAGATCCTCGCCGAGCCGGATCGTATCGGCCTCGCCCGCAAGCGTCAGCGTGAAGGTTTGCACGGCTTCTGTCATTCTGCGGCAGCGCTTCTGGTGTCCGGTTCGGCTGCATTGGGAATGCGGCAATGGACGATGGTGCCCTTGCCGGGCGCGCTGTCGATGGAGACAGTGCCGCCATGCAGGCTGACGAAGCTTTCGACAATGGAAAGACCAAGCCCCGCACCGCTGCGCTTGCCGCCACCGGTGCCGGCATTGAAGCGATTGAATACGGCCTTGATCATGTCCTCTGGAATGCCCGGACCCTTGTCGGCCACCGAGAAGGTGAAATCTTGACCTTCGCGCTGGCAGGTCAGCGAGATGACCGAGCCTTCCGGAGCGAAATTTGCCGCATTGCTCAGAAGCTTGAGCAGAATCTGCTTCAGGCGCTGCGGATCGGCAACCATGGAGCCGAGATGCGCCGGCGCCACGATTTCCAGCGTCACGCCCGCCTCCTGAAGCCGGTCGGCGATCTGCATCGCCACATCGTCCAGCAGATCGTCCAGATCGGTGTCCTGATAGTTGAGATACATGATGCCGGCATCGACGGTCGCGAGATCGAGAATGTCGTTCACGATGGTCAGAAGCAGGGCGGAAGAGGTCGAGATATGGTCGACATATTCCGACTGGCGCTCGTTGAGCGGGCCAACCACCTGCGATTTCAGCAGGTCGGTGAAGCCGATGATATTGGTCAGCGGCGAACGCAGCTCATAGGAAACATGCTGGACGAAATCGTTCTTCAGCTCGTCGGCTTTGGTCAGCGCCTCGTTCTTTTCCTTGAGCGCCCGTTCCGCACGCACATTGTCGGTCATGTCGACGAAGGTCAGCATGGTCTGGGCATTCGGTAGCGGAATGACGGCGTAGTCGAGCACGAGGCCGGAATAAAGCTCCAGCGTGCCATCCAGCGAAGGACGCTCGTCGTCGAAGCTGGTGATCATCTGACCGAAGCGACGCCAGCCGTCCGGCTTGTCGTAGGATGGCGCGCACGCCGTTTCGATGGCGCGGATATGGGTCTCGGGCTTGGCCTGTTCGGCGGTCACGCCCCAAAGTGCCCGGAAAGCGGGGTTCGACAGGCGGATGCGTCCGTCCGGCCCGAACACGGCAACGCCTTCGGACAGATGGTCGATGGTTTCGCCCTGAACACGCAGCAGCGTGTTGTAGCGGGTTTCCAGATCGACCTGCTCGGTCAGGTTCTCGAACACCCAGGTTGCACCGCCCTGCGGATGCGCGGTGGCGATGACGCGGAGCGTCTGACCGTTCGGCAGGTGCCAGAGATCGGTCTTCGTATCGAGCGCCTGGTAGACGGAAAGGGCGTTTTCCTTCCAGCTCTTCCAGTTGAGTTGTTCCGGCAGCTTGCCGGCGCTGCGCAGGCGCTCGAACAGTTCGTTATTGTCCGGTGCCGATTCCAGGAACGCCATGTCGAGTTCCCAGAGCTGCAGGAAGGCCTGATTGTAGAATTGCAGGCGGCGTTCGCCATCGAAGATCGCGACAGGGGTCGCCAGATGATCGAGCGTTTCGGCGTGGGCCCGCAAGGTGCGCTTCAACTCCTCGCGCACGGCCTCGACGGACGAAACGTCCACCGCAATACCGGCCGATCCCGTGGCGTTTTTCACATCCACCACGTCATAGAAGGTGCGGTTGCCGCGCACGACGGTCGAAACCGTGCCCTGGAAGGGCGATTCCGGCGTGGCACTGGCGCGGATCTTCTCGCGGCTCACCGTGGTCAGGATCTCGCGGTTTTCGCGCACGGCAGTCTGCGGTGTATCCGCCTCGACGGCCTCTCCATAGGCGTGGTTGACCCACAGCAGCTTGCCATCCGAACCGCGCTGCCAGACCGGCTGCTCGATGGAATCGAGAAGGTCCTGGAAAATGGAAATGGAAGTCTGCAGCCGGTCGCGCTCGATCTTGAGTTCGGCAAGCTCGGCGCGCAGGTTGTTGAGAGCGATGAAGCGTACGAAGGCGCGGCCACCGGAAACCCGGCCCTGCACTTCCAGTACCTCGTCGCGCTGTGTTTCGATCACCATGTCGAAGCTGCGGGCATCGGTGCGCAGCGTCTCGATCGCCTTTTCCAGATCGCCCGCAAAGCTCGCCTTCAGCCAGCGCCCGAAGGCGAGAAAATCACTGTTGCTGGATGGAGCACCGGTTTCAGCCGGCAGAGCGCCGAGAATTTCCGGCTTCGAATTCGCGCCGTCCCAGATGACGATGCGCCTGTTCTTGTCGGCGATCAGCGCTTCGTAACGCGAAATGCGATGCTGAGCGTCAGAGAGCGCCGAGCGGATTTCACGCGCTTCCGTTTCCATGTTGCCGCGCTGGCGAATGAACCAGACGGTGGAAAGAAGCGTTGCCGAAAGCACGCCGAGAACCAGCGAGAAGGTTGCCATTTCCGCCGAGGAAAACAGCCGAGCCGCAATCGGCTCCGCCTGCTGCGCCTGTGCCGAAGCCGCAAAGCCTGACAGCGCTGTGCCCGAAAGGAAGGCCGTGATCGTTGGCACCCGTCGCTGGACGACAGGCTTGCCGAAGACCTTTTTCAGAATTGTGCCGATACCGTTTCCGGTCTTGGCGCGACGGTCCTCATTACCGTCGTTGGCGGCCGCGCCCGAGAGCTGGCCTTTTGTATGAACCGTCATATCCGGTCTGTCTCCGTCCCTTGTGCCGCATTTCGACAAGACATCCCATTTTCGCGCAGAACTCCGCCAAGAATGCGCGAATCAAGTCTCAAAAAGATACTTCTTTAGGGAATCCACGGGAAGGGAGTGGGGCAAAAAAGAAGCCGCGGCTTTTGTCAAGGTCGCGGCTTCTATATCTTGTGGATGAATGTGCGCTAATTAATAGCGGTAGTGTTCAGCCTTGAACGGACCAGTGGTGGACACGCCGATATAGGCAGCCTGCTCTTCCGAAAGCTCGGTCAGCTTCACGCCGAGCTTGTCGAGATGCAGGCGAGCCACCTTCTCGTCGAGGTGCTTCGGCAGGATGTAGACCTCGTTCTTGTAGTCATCCGGCTTGGTGTAAAGCTCGATCTGCGCCAGAACCTGGTTGGTGAACGAAGCCGACATCACGAAGGAAGGGTGGCCGGTGGCGTTGCCGAGGTTCAGCAGGCGGCCTTCCGACAGCAGGATCATGCGGTTGCCGGAGGGGAACTCGATCATGTCGACCTGCGGCTTGATGTTGGTCCACTTGAGGTTCCGCAGCGCTGCAACCTGAATTTCATTGTCGAAATGGCCGATATTGCCGACGATCGCCATGTCCTTCATCTCGCGCATGTGCTCGATGCGGATGACGTCCTTGTTGCCGGTCGTCGTGATGAAGATATCGGCGGTCGAAGCAACATCTTCGAGCTGGACGATTTCGAAACCGTCCATGGCGGCCTGAAGCGCGCAGATCGGGTCGATTTCCGTGACCTTGACGCGGGCGCCGGCGCCACGCAGCGAGGCAGCGGAGCCCTTGCCGACGTCACCGTAACCGCAGACCACGGCGACCTTGCCGGCCATCATCACGTCGGTGGCGCGGCGAATGCCGTCAACCAGCGATTCCTTGCAGCCATACTTGTTGTCGAACTTCGACTTGGTGACGCTATCGTTGACGTTGATGGCCGGGAAGGGCAGGAGACCCTTCTTCTGCAGTTCATAGAGGCGGTGCACGCCCGTGGTCGTTTCTTCGGAAACGCCCTTGATGGCGGCGCGCTGCTTGGTGAACCAGCCCGGGGAAGCCTTCAGGCGCTTCTTGATCTGCGCGATGAGGATTTCTTCCTCTTCGGAACCGGGGTTGGACAGCACGTCTTCACCGGCTTCGGCGCGGGCACCCAGCAGGATGTACATGGTGGCGTCGCCGCCATCGTCGAGGATCATGTTCGAAAAGCCGCCATCGGTCCACTGGAAGATGCGGTCGGTATATTCCCAGTACTCCGTCAGCGTTTCACCCTTCACGGCAAAGACCGGAATGCCGGCGGCGGCAATGGCCGCGGCGGCATGGTCCTGCGTCGAGAAGATGTTGCACGAAGCCCAGCGTACTTCTGCGCCGAGCGCCTTCAGTGTTTCGATCAGAACGCCGGTCTGGATCGTCATGTGCAGCGAGCCGGAAATACGCGCACCCTTCAGCGGCAGCGTTTCGCCGAATTCGGCGCGGCAGGCCATCAGACCCGGCATTTCGGTTTCGGCAATGTCGAGTTCCTTGCGGCCGAAAGCGGCAAGCTCGATATCGGCAACGATGTAATCCTTGTCGGTGCTCATGACTGTCTCCTGAATGGATGCGTTTGGCCGCAACGCCTGTGTTCGACAGGGCGGCATGCGATGAACCCGCCGAAGCGGGCAGGACTGGAGACAGGCAATATCAGGCTTTGTCGCGTCTGGCAATTCCGACATAAAGAAGTCTTTATGTCTTTATGTCTTTATGTCCTTGGTGAATGCAGGGCAAACGGGATTCAACATGCACGAAATCGGGTGCATGGAAAAAATATTGCCAAAATCGGGCTGAAGTTACATTTCCTCGCCGAAGCGGTCGGCGACGAGGCGTTCAAGCGCGTCGAGAACATCCACGGCCTGGTTTCCGGTCGCGGAAACCATGACGCAACAGCCGGGGCTGGCAGCCAGCATCATCAGGCCCATGATGGACGTTCCGCCCACCGACATGCCATCCTTGGAAACGGTGACGTTGGCGTCATAGGCACTGACCGTCTGCACGAATTTTGCCGAAGCACGCGCGTGCAGTCCGCGCTTGTTGATGATGGGGAGTTCGCGCGAGAGCGACGTCATCGAAATCCTTTTCAGCACATAGGCTGGAATTGCTCTATTTGCCGCTCAGAACACGGCTTGCGACATTGATATATTTGCGTCCGGCTTCCGATGATTCAAGCAGCGCCTTCTCCATATCGTTATCTGCGCGAATGCCGGCGAGCTTGATCAGCATGGGCAGGTTCATGCCGGCAATCACTTCCACCTTGCCAGTGTTCATGACCGAAATCGAAAGATTGGAGGGGGTTCCGCCGAACATGTCGGTGAGGATGATGACGCCATGGCCGGTATCGGCGCGCTCCACGGCGGCAACGATATCCTGACGGCGCTGGTCCATGTCATCCTCGGGGCCGATGCAAATCGTCTCGATGAGTTGCTGGGGTCCGACGACATGTTCCAGAGCCAGACGGAACTCTTCCGCCAACTTGCCATGCGTCACCAGCACTAGTCCGATCATAATATTACTCGTCTCCCCACAGCGCAGACTGAATGCCCGATAACGCAATGCAGAATGGCTGTCCATCGGTGGACGAGTATCTTGGCGATGAAAATGTGAAGTGCAAGCCAAAAATAGAGGCTTGTACCAAGGTTCCCGGCCGACTTTCGCCTACCAGAAGTGCAATTCCCGTTGGAAAACACCCAAAACCGCGAGGGGATCAAGGGTGTCAACCGGAAGTCGCAACAAGGGGAGCGAGATAGTTCCGGTGAGGGTCACGGTCTCGTTTTCGGCGGGCAGACGCTCACTTTCGGCGGAAATCACGGGGTGCACTGCAAGATGCATGAGCGCATGCGGCAGGCTTTCGACCGTGCCGATGCCGGTGCAGCGAAACTCCATCAGGCCGGCAATGGGTTCGGGCCGCCGGGCGATGACGTGGCCGTTCACGCCTTCGATAAAGATCTGGTCGTCGGCGATCAGCGCTGCGAAAAGCCTCGCGCGCCGGGCCGCCGCAAGGCAGGCAAAGGCGAGTTTCGATTTTCCGCTGCCGGAGGGGCCGATGAAGACGATCCCGACGGTGCCGACAACGATGGCCGTAGCGTGAACATTGCTGGCCGGGGCGGGTGTTTCGGCCATCGCCGCCTCACGCCGTTTTCTGCAGGGCCGGGAGCGAGAGGACGAAGCGCGCGCCGGTTACCTTGTCGCTGTCGGCGTCGTGCATGTTTTCCGCTTTCAGCGTTCCGCCATGCGCCTCGGCAATCTGGCGGCTGATCGAAAGGCCGAGCCCTGAATTCTGGCCGAAGCTCTCGCCCTCCGGCCGGTCGGTGTAAAAGCGTTCGAAGATGCGGTCGATATCCTCGGCCTGAATGCCAGGGCCGTTGTCTTCGATCTGGACAATGCAGCGATCCTTGGTCCGTGAAAGACGCACGGTGATGCGGCCATTCTTCTCCGGCACGAAGGAGCGGGCATTCTCGATGAGGTTGGTGACGATCTGGCCAAGACGCAGGTCGTGGCCATTGACGGTGAAGCCAACGCGGCTGCCGGGTTTCTGGTCGATGATATAGTCCAGCTCGACCGGCTTCTTGTGGTTGCGAATCTGTTGGGAAATGTTGACGAGGTTGGAAAGCAGCACTTCCAGATCAACAGGCGCGGCATCGGCACGGGCAAGCTCCGCATCGAGCCGCGACGCGTCGGAGATATCGCTGATCAGCCGGTCGAGACGGCGCACGTCGTGCTGGATGATGTCCGTCAGGCGGCGCTTGGAATCCTCGCTCTTTGCCAGCGGCAGCGTTTCGACGGCACTTCGCAGCGAGGTAAGCGGGTTCTTCAACTCGTGGCTGACATCGGCGGCGAAGCTTTCGATGGCGTCGATGCGGTCGTAAAGCGCCGTCGTCATCTCGCGCAGTGCCACCGAAAGATTACCGATCTCGTCCTGACGGATGGAGAAATCCGGAATTTCCTCGCGCTGCTTGGCACCGCGCCGCACGCGAACCGCTGCCGCTGAAAGCCGGCGCAGGGGATTGGCGATGGTGGAAGAGAGCATCAGCGACAGAACGATGTTGACGAGCGTGGCGACACCAGCCATGCGCATGATCGCAAGACGTTCGGCATGGACGATCTTGTCGATATCGCCGGCCTGGGTCGAAAGCAGAAGGACGCCAAGCACGGCGCGCGATCGCTGCACCGGCACGGCGACGGACACGATCAGTTCACCCTTCTCGGTAACGCGCACCACCGCGCCGCGCACGCCGGTCAGTGCGTTCATCACTTCGGGATAGATCGCGCCATCGCCGCCGGGCGATTCCTTGTAAAGCGGCAGGTTGCCGGGCTGGAGCAGCCGGTTCACCCAGCTCATGAAACGGTCGCTGATGCCGACATTCGTGGGGTCGATGGGCGGCAGGTCGAAACGCAGAACCTGTCGCTGTGAATAGAGATGCCGCGAGTCGAGCAGCAGGTTGGCATCGGAATCGAACAGGCGCGCGCGCGTCCGCGTGGGAGAGATGAGTCGTCGAAGAACCGGCGCCACGCGCTCGGGATTGATCGGGAAATCGAGGTTCTCGTCGCTCGGCACCGGCGTGATGCTTTGACCAGCCTGGAGTTCCAGCAGCTTTTCCGGATCGATGGTGATCGAGTTGGTATCGACCGACGCTGAGGCGGAGATCGCGCCAGCGATGATTTCGCCCTGAGTCAAAAGACTTTCCACGCGGGCGTCGATCAGGCCCTCGCGGAACTGGTTGAGATAGAGAATGCCGCCGACTAGCACCACGAGCGCGGCCAGATTGAAGAAGACGATGCGCCGTGTCAGGCTGGAAAACACGGCATTGCCGAACAGACGGCGGATGAGCGTGAATGGGCGCGAGAGCATACGCCCTCCCGCCCGGCGAGAGGACCGGTTTCCCTGAACCTCGCCTTGCCTGTCAACCTTGCTGTCCGCCACTGTCGCCATCGATCAATCCAGAGCTTTCGCCGGCCCGAAGAGTCAGGCCGATTCGCGGAAGCGGTATCCCACGCCGTAAAGCGTTTCAATCATGTCGAAGTCGGTATCGGCCATCTTGAACTTCTTGCGAAGCCGCTTGATGTGGCTGTCGATGGTGCGGTCGTCGACATAGACCTGTTCGTCATAGGCTGCATCCATCAGTGCGTCGCGGCTCTTCACCACGCCGGGCCGCTGGGCGAGCGCATGCAGGATAAGGAATTCGGTAACGGTCAACGTCACCGGTTCGCCCTTCCAGGTGCAGGTGTGTCGCTCCTGATCCATAACGAGCTGGCCGCGTTCCAGCGTGCGGGCCTGATCACCCTGCGCCGGCTTTGCCGGGGCGGTCCCGCTTGCAGCGGCCTCGCGATTGGCCACGCGGCGCAGGATCGCCTTGACGCGTTCCACCAGAAGCCGCTGCGAAAAGGGCTTGGTGATGAAATCGTCGGCGCCCATCTTGAGGCCGAACAGTTCGTCGATTTCCTCATCCTTGGAGGTGAGGAAGATCACCGGCAGGTCCGACTTCTGACGCAACCGGCGCAGAAGTTCCATGCCGTCCATGCGCGGCATCTTGATGTCGAATATCGCCAAGTTCGGCGGGCGGGCGGAAAGTCCCTCCAGCGCCGACGCGCCATCCGTATAGGTTTCCACCTTGTAGCCTTCGGCCTCAAGGGCGATGGATACGGATGTCAGGATATTGCGGTCGTCGTCAACGAGCGCGATTGTCTGCATGCTAAAGTTCTCCGCCATCATCGAATGCGCATCTCCTGGATTTCTCTACCCAGCCCAGGCCGACAGTCGCCGGTGCGTCTTCATGAGTATAAAGGTGGAACAAATTGTGGCAAAGACAAAAGCGACCGCTTAATGTCGCATCCGCCTGACTGGTAGATCGTCAAGTTTGGCGAAAAGGGCGCTCCGTTTAAACGATTTAAACAGGACCGTTTCGTTTTAAACCGATTAATTGTTTGAAATTATTGGCGATTTTAACCATGGTGGTCTTGCGTTTTCTCAGGCTGGGAACTAGGTTCCCGCCAGCTTTGCATTTGTGGCCTTAACGAAGGAGGGCGTCTGCATGGAGGAGCTCGGAGTATTCAATCCGGCGAATAGCGTAACTGCGGTTGGCATCGAAGGTGCTGCCGTTGTGAAGTACAATTTCCTTGAGCCCTATCTGGTCGAGGAGTCGATTCGTGCCGGCGAGGCTGATCTGACCGCAGACGGTGCCGTTCGCGCCATCACCGGCCAGCACACCGGTCGCTCCCCGAAGGACAAGTTCGTCGTTCGCGATGCCGTGACCGAAGACAAGATCTGGTGGGACAACAACAAGCCGATGTCGCCGGAACACTTTGCTGTTCTGAAAGCCGACATGCTTGCCCACGCCAAGGGCAAGAGCCTCTACGTGCAGGATCTGATCGGCGGCGCCGATCCGGAAAACGCCCTGCCGACCCGCGTCGTCACCGAGCTGGCCTGGCATGCGCTGTTCATCCGCAATCTGCTCATCCGTCCGAAGAAGGAAGAGCTCGCCACCTTCAAGCAGAAGCTGACGATCATCAACCTGCCGAGCTTCAAGGCTGATCCGGCCCGTCACGGCTGCCGTTCGGAAACCGTCATCGCCTGCGACCTCGAAGGCGGTCTCGTTCTCATCGGCGGCACGTCCTATGCCGGCGAAAACAAGAAGTCGGTCTTCACCGTCCTCAACTACCTGCTGCCCGCCAAGGGCGTCATGCCGATGCACTGCTCGGCCAACGTCGGCCCGGCCGGCGATGCGGCTGTCTTCTTCGGCCTGTCCGGCACCGGCAAGACCACGCTGTCTGCCGATCCGAAGCGCACGCTCGTTGGCGACGACGAACATGGCTGGGGCGAACACGGCATCTTCAACTTCGAAGGCGGCTGCTACGCAAAGACCATCCGTCTTTCGGCCGAAGCCGAACCGGAAATCTATGCCACGACCAAGCGTTTCGGCACGGTTCTGGAAAACGTCATTCTCGATGAGAACCGCGTTCCGAACTTCGACGACGGCTCGCTGACGGAAAATACCCGTTGCGCCTATCCGCTGCACTTCATCCCGAATGCGTCGGAAACCGGCCTTGCTCCCCATCCGAAGACGATCATCATGTTGACTGCCGACGCTTTCGGCGTGATGCCGCCGATCGCCAAGCTGACGCCGGAACAGGCTGAGTACCACTTCCTTTCCGGTTACACCGCCAAGGTTGCCGGCACGGAAAAGGGCGTCACCGAACCGGAAGCCACCTTCTCCACCTGCTTCGGCGCACCGTTCATGCCGCGTCACCCGGCTGAATACGGCGCCCTGTTGAAGGAACTGATCGCCAAGCACGGCGTGACCTGCTGGCTGGTGTCCACCGGCTGGACCGGCGGCGCTTACGGCGTCGGCAAGCGCATGCCCATCAAGGCAACCCGCGCCCTCCTGACGGCTGCTCTTTCGGGCGAACTGAACAAGGTCGAATTCCGCAAGGACGAAAACTTCGGCTTCATGGTTCCGAAGGCTCTCGAAGGCGTCGACACCGCGATCCTCGATCCGCGCTCGACCTGGGCCGATGGCGCTGCTTACGACGCGCAGGCCAAGAAGCTGGCCGGCATGTTCGTCGCGAACTTCGCCAAGTTCGAAGATCACGTCGACGACAAGGTCAAGGCCGCAGCTCCGGTTGCTGCCTGATCGAAATCCTGAACTGGATTCACGTGAAACCCGGTTGGTTCGCCAGCCGGGTTTTTCTTTTGCCTTTCTCCGGCTATGGAAAGGAAAGCGAAGGAGAAACGGACATGGCAAGCGATCCCCTGGTGATCAACAGTCGCATCACGATTGCAGGGTGGGAGCTTATCGAACAGTTCGTGCTGGCGGGTGGTCCCGGTGGCCAGAACGTCAACAAGGTGTCGACGGCGGTCCAGCTTTTCTTCGATATTGCATCCTCGCCCGTACTCAATGATCGCGTGAAGGCAAACGCCATCAAGCTTGGCGGCAGCCGGGTTTCGAAGGATGGCGTGCTGATGATCGAGGCGAGCCGCTTCCGTAGCCAGGAGCGCAATCGCGAGGACGCCCGCGTCCGCCTGCGCGAGCTTCTTCTGGAGGCCGCCGCCCCGCCGCCGCCGCCGCGCCGCAAGACCAAACCCACCAAAGGTTCGATCGAACGTCGCCTCAAGGAGAAGTCCGGAAGGGCCGATGTCAAGAAGATGCGGGGCCGTCCTGTGACGGAATGAGCCAAGGCCGTTTCGCTTTTTTCTCTCATTTTTGAGGGATGAACCCTTGTAATCTTCCTGTCGCTGCTCTCTCTTATGACGAGAATCGAAACAACCTGCAGGGAGAAACGATCATGGGTCTGTTCAGCTTCATCAAGAGCGCCGGCGTCAAGCTTGGCCTGGTGGACGACGAAGGCGAGAAGGCACCGGATGCCGAAGCCGTGAAGAAGGAACTGGAATCGCACGGCCTCGGTACTGACAAGGTTCAGGTTGCCGTCGAAGGCGACAAGGTCGTCCTCAAGGGTGACGTGGCCGACCAGAGCATCTTCGAGAAGGCCGTGATTGCCGTGGGCAACACGCTCGGCATTTCCAAGGTTGAAGCCTCCGAACTCAAGGTCGCGGAAGCCGCCGCCAAGGAGCCGGTGCTCTACACCGTCAAGAAGGGCGACAATCTCTGGAAGATCGCCGAAGCGCAGTATGGCGCCGGCAAGGGCGCCAAGCATACAATCATCTTCGAAGCGAACAAGCCGATGCTGACGCATCCGGACAAGATCTATCCGGGTCAGGTTCTGCGCATTCCGGAACTGGAAGCCTGATTCAAACCGGTTGAACGCGCCGCCGTGAATCCTCAGGGGTTTGCGGCGGTTTTCTTTTGAGTGTGGCGGGTCATGAAGCAGAAAGAACTGGTCCTGTCGCCGGGTGTGCGATTCCTTCCCGGCTATTTTGATCGACCGGCGCAGGACGCGCTGGTGGAGACGATTCGTGCGGTCGTGAGTGCCGGGCCGCTGTTCGTTCCGCGGATGCCGCGAACCGGCAAGCCGATGTCGGTGAAAATGACCAATTGCGGCTCACTCGGCTGGGTGACCGATAAGGAGCGCGGCTACCGCTATCAACCGCTGCACCCTGAAACCGGCAAAGCCTGGCCACCGATCCCCCAGGCCTTGCTCGATCTTTGGCGTGATGTTGCCCCGGATGCGCCGGAACCGGAGGCCTGCCTTGTCAACTTCTATGCGCCGGATGCCCGTATGAGCCTGCATCAGGACCGCGACGAACAGGATTTCTCCGCCCCCGTTGTCTCGGTTTCGCTGGGCGATAGCTGCCTGTTCCGGCTCGGCGGCCTTGAGCGAAACGATCGCACGCAATCCCTGAAACTCGCCAGTGGCGATGTCTTCGTGCTTGGCGGGCAGGGCCGGCTGTTCTTCCACGGCGTCGACCGTATTTATCCGGGCACATCCGATCTTCTGAAAAATGGTGGACGTATCAATCTCACGCTCAGGCGGGTATCGGGATCTGCTGGCAAGGTTCGGGAATGATGAACATGGGTGCCGAAAGGCAGGATATTCGCCTCGCGATCATCGTCACGGTGTTTGTCTATGGCTGGGGCCTTTTCTATTTTGCAACACTGTGGACACTGGCACCGGATGGTCTTTCGGCAACGACGGGCAGCACGCCCTACTGGGATTTCAGCAATCTTTGGAGCGCAGGCCGGCTCATTCTGGATGGTCACGTCGACTGGCTTTTCGAACCGGACCATTACCGCGCCTGGTTGCGCCTGACATTTTCCGAAGCCCTGCCGAATCAGGAATGGAGCTATCCGCCCAATCTGTTCTTTCTGGCGGTGCCGCTTGGTGCCTTGCCGATCATGCCGGCCTATCTGCTTTGGACCTTCGGCACCATCCTCTGCCTCCACTTCGCCATTCGGCCGCTTGCCTTGCCGCTTCTTGCGCACTGGCTTGCGATCACCGGTCCGGCGGTCTGGATGAACGCTGCTTTTGGCCAGAATGGCGCACTGACGGCAGCGTTGCTGCTCGGTGGATTGCTCAATCTGGAGCGCCGCCCTATTCTCGCCGGCGTCCTCATCGGCTTTATGGCCATCAAGCCGCATCTCGCGCTGTTAGTGCCTTTCTGCGTGCTTGCGAGCCGTAACTGGAAGGCCTTCCTTTCAGCGGCCCTCACAGTTGTCGGTCTGAACCTTGCAACGGGCCTCGTCTTTGGCTTCGATGTCTGGCGAAACTTCTTCGGCGTGACGGCACCGTTGATGTCGGCCATTCTGGAGGCGCCCTTTCCGCAATCCTATCACGGTAACGCCGCCACGGCGTTCATCATGGGGCGGTGGCTTGGCTTCGATCTCGCGGGCGCCTATGCCCTGCAGGCGGCCTTCGCACTGGCAGCGATCATCGTCTGCGTCGTGATGTGGCGGCCGGCCTCCACAATGCCGGTGGCGAAGCGTGCTGTCCTGACGGCGGTTCTCGCCATCGTATCGACACCCTATGGATATTCCTATGACATGGTGCCACTGGGCGTTGCCGTTGCGTGGCTTGCTGTGCATGACAAGGGCATGAACCGGTTGGGACTGGTGCCGATCTGGATCGCGCCACTATTCATTCACGCACTCATCATCAAGGGCGGCGTCGCCATCGGTGTTCTTTTCCCGGCAACGCTTGCCATCTGGGCGCTCTGGCGCGAATGGAGCGGCAAGATGACCGCCCCGCGATCTGAACCTTGAGGGTCAGAGCTTGCGCAACGCCACTTTCTCGACCGTGTGGTTCTCACCCTTCTGGAGAATGAGATCGGCCCGCGGACGGGTCGGCAGAATGTTCTGCCGGAGGTTTTTCAGGTTGGTGTTGTGCCACAGCCCTTCGGCGACCGACACAGCTTCCTCGACGCTGATCGAGGCATAGCGGTTGAAATAGGCCTGCGGATCACGGAAGGCGGTCTGGCGCAGGCGCAGGAAGCGCTCCACATACCATTTGTGAATCAGGTGTTCGTCGGCGTCGATATAGATCGAGAAGTCGAAGAAGTCCGAAACGATGGGCACGATCTTGCCGCCCGCCGGCAGGTGGCGTGACTGGAGAACATTGACGCCCTCGAAGATCAGGATGTCGGGCCGATCGACGATGGTATGCTCATCCGGCAGCACGTCATAGACGCTGTGGGAATAGCGCGGTGCCTTCACATTCGGCAGACCGGCCTTGATGTCGGAGAGGAAGCGCAGCAGCGCCCCGGTATTGTAGCTTTCCGGAAAGCCCTTGCGCGCCATCAGGCCGCGCGCCTTCAGAATGGCGTTCGGGTAGAGGAAACCGTCCGTGGTGACGAGATCGACCTTCGGGCTTGAAGGCCAGCGGGCCAGAAGCTCCTTCAGGATACGGGCCGTGGTGGACTTGCCGACCGCCACCGAACCGGCGATGCCGATCACGAAGGGCGTCTTCACCGCATCCGACAGGCTGAGAAACTGGTTGCGCTGGTTGAACAGCATCTGCGAGGATTCGACATGGGCCGAGAGCAGGCGCGACAGCGACAGGTAGATGCGCCGGACCTCATCGAGATTGATCGGATCATCGATGGAACGCAGGCGGTTAATATCGTCTTCGGTCAGCGTCAGCGGAGTGTCGGCACGAAATTTTGCCCATTCCGCAGCGGTAAAGAAGTGATATGGCGAGTACCGGCTTGCCTGGAAATGGTCCAGTGTCTCCGGCACCTCTACCTCCCTGATCGCGCCCATACTCAACTCCTCCGGAGACTACTCCCGACGATTCGCCTTCTCCTCAAGGCCGGATTGCGCAGTACGCTTTTCCAATACCTTCAATACATCTGAAAGCGGTATGTCCGCAATCTTCAAAACGACCAGAAGGTGATAAAGGAGGTCTGCACTTTCGTCGGTCAGGTTATCACGATCTCCGGCAATGGCTGCGATGACGGTTTCTACCGCCTCTTCGCCCAACTTCTTGGCGGCCTTGCGCTGGCCGGCCGTGTAAAGCTTGGCCGTCCAGGATTCGTCCGGCGAGGCGAGCGCACGACGCGCAACGATCTTTTCAAGGTCGGAAAGGGTAAACTCGGTCATGTCCTGTCTCTCCGTCAGTCGAGCCGCATCGGAATGCCGCGCTCGGCCATGTAGCGCTTGGCCTCACCGATCGTGTAGGTGCCGAAATGGAAGATCGAAGCGGCGAGAACCGCTGTCGCATGACCTTCCGTGACACCCGCCACCAGATCGTCGAGATTGCCGACGCCACCCGATGCGATCACCGGCACCCGAACCGCATCCGCGATGGTGCGGGTCAGTTCCAGATCGTAACCGGACTTGGTGCCGTCCTTGTCCATGGAGGTCACGAGCAGTTCGCCGGCTCCACGCTCGACCATCTGGATCGCGAATTCCACCGCATCGATGCCGGTCGGGTTGCGCCCGCCATGGGTGTAGATTTCCCAGGCGCTCTTGTTGTCGCCACCGATTTCCTGCGTGCGGCGACGCTTGGCGTCGATGGAGACGACGATGCACTGGTCGCCGAACTTGTCGGCGGCTTCGTTCACGAAATCCGGATTGTTCACCGCCGCCGAGTTGATCGAAACCTTGTCGGCGCCGCATAGCAGCAACTTGCGGATATCGGCAATGGTGCGCACGCCGCCGCCGACGGTGAGCGGCATGAAGCAATGTTCGGCGGTACGCTGCACCACATCGAAGATCGTGTCGCGATTGTCGGAGGACGCGGTGATGTCGAGGAAGCACAGTTCGTCGGCGCCGGCGGCGTCATAGGCCTGTGCGGCCTCCACCGGATCGCCCGCATCGATGAGATCAACGAAATTGACGCCCTTGACGACGCGGCCGTCCTTGACGTCGAGGCAGGGTATGACGCGAGCTTTCAGGGTCACAGCGCGGCCTCCTTCTTCGCAGCGGCAATCAAGGCCAGCGCTTCCTTCGGGTCGATGCGGCCGTCATAGAGCGCCCGACCGGAAATCGCGCCTTCGAGACGCGCGGCATCGGGCTCCAGCATGCGGCGAATATCATCCAGCGAAGCAAGGCCGCCCGAGGCGATGACGGGAATCGAAACGGCGTCGGCCAGTTCCAGTGTGGAAGCCCAGTTTATGCCCGTCAGAATGCCGTCGCGGTCGATGTCGGTGTAGATGATGGCCGAGACGCCAGCGCCCTCGAACTTCTTCGCCAGCTCGATCACGCCGAGTTCCGAGGCTTCCGCCCAGCCCTCGACCGCCACCTTGCCGCCCTTGGCGTCGATACCGACGGCGACATGGCCGGGGAAGCGCTTGCAGGCTTCGATGACCAGTGCCGGGTCGCGCACCGCCACCGTGCCGAGAATGACACGGGATAGTCCGCGCGAAAGCCAGTTTTCGATATGGTCGAGCGTGCGAATCCCGCCACCGAGCTGCACCGGGTTCTTCGTCGCCTTGAGGATGGCGTCGACGGCAGCACCGTTGACCGTCTCACCGGCAAAAGCACCGTTGAGGTCGACCACATGCAGCCACTCGAAACCCTGATCCTCGAAGGCTTTCGCCTGCGCGCCGGGGTCGGGATTGTAGACGGTGGCCTGGTCCATGTCGCCAAGCTTCAGGCGCACGCACTGGCCGTCCTTCAGGTCGATTGCGGGAAAGAGGATCATGTCACGGCGTCCATTTCAGGAAGTTGGCAATAAGCTTGAGACCGAGCGTCTGGCTCTTTTCCGGGTGGAACTGGGCGCCGGCCATGTTGTCCCGACCGACGAAGGCGGTCATCGGGCCGCCGTAATCGGTTGTCGCGACTACGTCCTGAGGCTTTGCCGCGGCCAGATGGTAGGAATGTACGAAATAGGCGTGCAGGCCGCTTTCGCCCGTGGGAATGCCGTCGAAAAGCGGATGCGGACGGTTGAGCGTCAGTGTGTTCCAGCCGATCTGCGGGATCTTGAGGGTGGGGTCGGACGGGGTCATTTCCACGACATCGCCCTCGATCCAGCCGAGCCCCTGCGTGACCGTTTTTTCAAGCCCGCGCGAGGACATGAGCTGCATGCCGACGCAGATGCCGAGGAAGGGGCGGGCCTTTTCCTCGACGGCGTGGCGAAGCGCATCCACCATGCCCGGCACGGCGTCGAGACCGGCGCGGCAATCGGCATAGGCGCCGACACCCGGAAGCACGATCCGGTCGGCAGCGGCAACGATGTCGGCCTTGTCGGTCAGGATGATTTCGGCCTCGATCCCCTCCTCGCGGGCGGAGCGTTCGAAAGCCTTGGTGGCCGAGCGCAGATTGCCCGAACCGTAGTCGATGATCGCGACGCGCATCACTCAGCGTCCTCCATGCAAATCGAAAAGACCAAGCACCGGGCGATGGTCGCCCACGGGCCTGAAAGCGGCCGGTGCCGGGTTTGCGCCTGAATTCACCGGCGTTCTAGTCGCAAGCGGCGTTTTGGAAAAGAAGATTTCCTCGGCCTCGGCAAGATTCCGTGCTTCAAGGGCGGCCTCCAGCCGGAAGCCTTTCCGTTCGAGGTGACGAAGCCGCAGATTGCCGCTTTCGAGCCCGCAGAAAAGGCAGAGCGCGATGCCAGGGAAGGGGCCGGCGAGGCCGAGATGCCCGGTCTCCGCGACAAGACCAGCCAGCACCAGCAGAAGGACGGAAAGCAGGGCCTCGAACCAGAGCCGGTGCAGCAGGAACCACACGGGCGGAAAAAGATAGGCAAGGAAAGAAAAGCCGTCGCGTAGAACGACGGTTTTTTCATCACCTGGCGCGCGACCCGGCGGGGTCAGGAAAACATAGCTTGCCATGGAGGGAACCCTCTCTTGGCGAGGCGTCCGGACAACGGATCAGACCAGCGTGCCCTTGGTGGAGGGAACCCGGTTCGCCTGGCGTGGATCGATTTCGGTTGCTGCTCTGAGCACCCGCGCGACGGCCTTGAAACAGGTCTCGGCGATATGATGGTTGTTGGCGCCGTAATGGTTCAGAACATGCAGCGTGATACCGGCATTCTGGGCAAAGGCCTGAAAGAATTCACGCACGAGTTCGGTGTCGAAGGTGCCGATCTTCGGCGCGGAGAAATTCACGTTCCACACGAGGAAGGGCCGACCGGAAACATCGATGCCCGCCTTGGTCATCGTCTCGTCCATCACGAGATCGAGCGAGGCGTAGCGGGTGATGCCGCGCCGGTCACCCAGCGCCTTCGAGATGGCTTGCCCGAGCGCGATGCCGGTATCTTCCACCGTGTGGTGGTCATCGATATGCAGATCGCCCTTCACGGAAATATCCATGTCGACGAGGGAGTGGCGGCAAAGCTGGTCCAGCATATGATCGAAGAAGCCGACGCCCGTCGAAATCTTGCCGGTGCCGGTGCCGTCGATGGAAACGGAAACGGAAATGGCGGTCTCGTTGGTTGTGCGGGAAACGCTGGCCTTGCGGCTGGCGGCTTCGGTCATGTCGGGCTTCTCCCTGAATGATGCATGTCGTGCAAAAATGTGCAGCGGTTTCACGATAACGGCATGCACGAATATAGGTGACCGTTCCTTAGCAGGCAAAGGACCCCAAGGCCAGAATCATTGCGGGTGTTTGGCCGCATTGCATTCGTGCCGGGTGCACTTACATAAAGTCCAACGCACGACAAAGCCCGGACCGTTTCCGGAGCCTGAAGGACTTTCCAATGACGACGATTATCTCTGTACGCAAGGACGGCAAGGTGGTGATGGCCGGTGACGGTCAGGTGAGCCTTGGCCAGACTGTCATGAAGGGCAATGCCCGCAAGGTGCGCCGCATCGGCAAGGGCGGCGAGGTCATCGCCGGCTTTGCGGGAGCAACGGCAGATGCCTTCACCCTGCTCGACCGGCTTGAAAAGAAGCTGGAGCAATATCCCGGCCAGCTCATGCGCGCCGCCGTGGAGCTTGCCAAGGACTGGCGCACCGACAAGTATCTGCGCAATCTCGAGGCCATGATGATCGTGGCCGACAAGAACATTACGCTCGCGATCACCGGCAATGGCGATGTGCTCGAGCCTGAACATGGCGCCATTGCCATCGGTTCCGGCGGTAATTACGCACTCGCCGCCGCCCGCGCGCTGATGGATACGGATAGGGGCGCCGAAGAGGTGGCCCGCCGCGCGCTCGATATCGCGGCCGATATCTGCGTTTACACCAACCATAACATGATCGTCGAAACGCTCGATGCCGAACGTTGAGATGGACGCAAGGACAAGAGCATCATGACGAATTTCTCCCCCCGTGAAATCGTGTCCGAACTGGACCGTCACATCATTGGCCAGCACGACGCCAAGCGTGCGGTCGCCATTGCGCTCAGAAACCGCTGGCGTCGCCAGCAGCTCGAAGAGGGGCTGCGCGATGAGGTCATGCCGAAGAACATCCTGATGATCGGCCCGACCGGTGTCGGCAAGACGGAGATTTCCCGTCGTCTGGCCAAGCTTGCCGGTGCGCCCTTCATCAAGGTGGAGGCCACCAAGTTCACGGAGGTCGGTTATGTCGGCCGCGATGTCGAGCAGATCGTCCGTGACCTGGTCGAGGTCGGCATCACCCTGACGCGCGAGAAGAAGCGCGCCGAAGTGGAGGCGAAAGCCCATCAGAATGCCGAGGAGCGGGTGCTCGACGCGCTGGTCGGCGCCACCGCTTCGCCCGCCACCCGCGAAAGCTTCCGCAAGAAGCTGCGCGCCGGCGAACTGGACGACAAGGAAATCGACATCGAAGTTGCGGACAGTGGCTCCGGCCAGCCGGGCGGTTTCGAGATCCCTGGCATGCCCGGCGCCAATATCGGCGTTCTCAACCTGTCGGAAATGTTCGGCAAGGCCATGGGTGGACGTACCAAGAAAGTGCACACCACGGTCGCCAAATCCTATCCGGACCTCATCCGCGATGAATCCGACAAGCTGATCGACAACGAGGTCATCCAGCGCGAGGCGATCCGTTCGGCTGAAAACGACGGCATCGTCTTCATCGACGAGATCGACAAGATCGCTGCCCGCGATGGCGGCGTGGGAGCCGGCGTTTCGCGCGAAGGCGTGCAGCGCGACCTGCTGCCGCTGGTGGAAGGGACCACGGTTTCGACCAAATACGGGCCGGTGAAAACGGATCACATCCTCTTCATCGCATCCGGCGCCTTCCACGTCGCCAAGCCCTCGGACCTGCTGCCGGAACTTCAGGGCCGTCTGCCGATCCGTGTCGAACTGAAACCGCTGACCAAGGAGGACTTCCGCCGCATCCTCACGGAAACGGAAGCAAGCCTCATTCGCCAGTACAAGGCGCTGATGGCGACGGAAGAACTGAACCTCGACTTCACCGAGGAAGCCATCGACGCGCTGGCCGATACGGCGGTTCACCTGAACTCGACCGTCGAGAACATCGGTGCGCGCCGCCTGCAGACGGTGATGGAGCGGGTGCTGGACGAAATCTCGTTCAACGCACCGGACCGCGGAGGCTCGGCTGTGATGATCGATTCGGACTATGTCCGCGAGCATGTCGGCGATCTCGCCCGCGATACCGACCTTTCGCGCTACATTCTCTGATCCTCTCGGCCCTGGTCTGGCGGGATTGTGAACGATCCCGCCTCGACAAAGCCGTTATGATTTCGTTAAAGGAGAGCCGCCTGACGGCGACTTTCCCCGCAATGACCCGATTCGGCCCGATCTGCCGGCGAGGGTGCGGCAGATCATGGATGGAATGGTGAAGCTTCGACGGATTATTCTGGCATTGACGGGCGCTCTGGCGCTGGCCTCGGCGGATATGGCACTGGCAGGTTCGCCTGTGCCCGAAGGTAATCGCAATGCTGAACAGCCGGCCATTCCCGGTTCCTCCGTTCGCCGCACCGCCGCGTTGAAATCGAGCTTCGACCGCAAATACGAGAAGGTGCGTGATCTTCTCGCCAGCGACCGGCAACTGATCGCCAAGATCAAGAAGACCGCATCGGCCTACGGCATCGATCCGATCCACATGATCGGTGCGCTTGTGGGGGAGCATACGTATAATGTCGATGCCTATGATCGACTGCAGAGTTATTACGTCAAGGCGGCCTCCTACACCGGCAATTCCTTCCGTTTCGGTTATGGCGACGAGACGATCACCGAATTCCTCGCGCGCCCGCAATTTGGCGAGTGCAAGCAATCCGACAGCTATGCACTGTGGACTTGCCGCGAAGACATCTGGGACAAGAGCTTCCGCGGCAGGAAGGTCGATGGAACGTCCTTCCCTGATAACCGTTTCAGCGCCGTTTTCTTCCAGCCCTTCTTTGCCGGCCAGACCTTCGGCCTCGGCCAGATCAATCCGCTGACGGCGCTGATGCTCTCCGACATGGTGGCGAAGAAGTCCGGCTTCGAAAAGCTGGACGAAAAGGATGCCGCCGGCGTCTACAAGGCGATCATGGACCCGGACCGGTCGCTTGCCTATATGGCGGCGATCATCCGCCGGGCGATCGACGATTACGACGACATCGCCAATGTCGATATTTCCAGCAATCCCGGGATTACCGCGACGCTCTACAATGTCGGGAATTCGCGTGATCGCGCCCGCCGGCTTGCGGCCCAGCGCGCGTCCGGCCAGCAGACCTGGCCGGAAGAGAACTATTACGGCTGGCTGGTCAATGACCGTCTGGCCGAACTCAGGAAGCTGCTCTGATCGTTTTCCCCGGCCGTTTTTTCGGCTGGAGACCAGCTGCGGCACGATTGTTTCCATTTCGGAAAAAATCTTTCAAACTTTTGCAGAATTGACCAAAATCGAAATCCGGGGAAACTGCACCTCACTGTAAAGGCGTTACGCCATGGGAGTTGAGATATGAGCCGGATTGAAAAGAACGGACTGGCCTTTGATGCCGGTCTTTATGAGTTCCTCGTCAAGGAAGCCCTGCCGGCAACGTCGGTCGATCCGGATGCCTATTTCGCAGCCTTCGCGGCCATCGTGAACGAACTTGCGCCGGAAAATCGCGCGCTTCTGGCCAAGCGCGACCGTTTTCAGGAACAGCTCGATGCCTGGTATCGCGAAAACGGTTCGCCTGATGATATGGCGGCCTATGAAGCGTTCCTGCGCGAAATCGGTTACATCCTGCCGGAAGGCCCGGCATTCAGCGTTACGACCGACAATGTCGATCCGGAGATCGCTGAAGTCGCGGGTCCGCAGCTCGTCGTTCCCGTCATGAACGCCCGCTATGCGCTCAACGCCGCCAATGCCCGCTGGGGTTCGCTCTATGATGCGCTGTACGGCACGGATGCGATTTCCGAGGCCGACGGTGCCGAGAAGGGCAAGGGTTACAATCCGAAGCGCGGCGAGAAGGTCATCGCCTGGGCCCGCGCCTTCCTCGATGGCAGCGCACCGCTGGCCGCCGGTTCGTGGAAGGACGTGAAGTCCTTCACCATCAAGAATGGAGCCCTCTTTGTCACGCTGCTCGACGGCACCGAAACCGGCCTTGCCAATCCGGCGTCCTTTGCGGGCTATAACGGCCCGGCGACAGCGCCGGAAGCGATCCTGCTCAAGAAGAACGGTCTTCATGCCGAAGTCCGCATCGATCCGACCTCGCTGATCGGCAAGACCGATCCGGCCGGCATTGCCGATGTCATCGCCGAATCCGCCCTGACCACGATCATGGATTGCGAAGACAGCGTTGCCGCCGTCGATGCCGAGGACAAGGTCGTCGTCTATTCCAACTGGCTCGGCCTGATGAAGGGCGACCTGACCGAAGAACTTGAAAAGAACGGCAAGACCATCATTCGCCGTCTGAATCCGGACCGCACCTACACGGCGCCGGATGGTTCCAGCCTGTCGCTGCATGGTCGCTCTCTGATGCTTGTCCGCAATGTCGGCCACCTGATGACCAATCCCGCCGTTCTCGACGCCGAAGGCAACGAGATCCCGGAAGGCATCATGGACGCCCTGGTCACCGGCCTGATCGCGCTTGTCGATATCGGCCCGAACGGTCGCCGTGCCAACTCGCGCGCCGGCTCGATGTATGTCGTCAAGCCGAAGATGCACGGTCCGGAAGAAGTTGCCTTCGCCTCGAAGCTCTTCGGCAAGGTCGAGGCCGCGCTGGGCATGGCGCCCAACACCATGAAGATGGGCATCATGGACGAGGAACGCCGTACCACGGTCAACCTCAAGGAATGCATTCGCGCCGCGAGGGAGCGGGTCGTCTTCATCAATACCGGCTTCCTCGATCGTACGGGCGATGAAATCCACACCTCGATGGAAGCGGGTCCGATGATCCGCAAGGGCGACATGAAGCAGGCTGCCTGGATTTCCGCCTACGAGCAGTGGAACGTCGATATCGGTATCGAATGCGGTCTCTCCGGGCATGCGCAGATCGGCAAGGGCATGTGGGCCATGCCGGACCTGATGGCTGCCATGCTGGAGCAGAAGATCGCTCACCCGAAGGCCGGGGCCAACACCGCCTGGGTGCCTTCGCCGACGGCCGCCACGCTGCACGCCACGCACTACCACACGGTTGATGTCGCCGCCGTTCAGGCCGGCTTCAAGTCGCGCCCGCGCGCCTCTCTCGGCGATATTCTCTCGGTTCCGGTCGCGTCGCGGCCGAACTGGTCGCCGGAGGATATCCAGCGCGAGATCGACAACAATGCCCAGGGCATTCTGGGCTACGTCGTTCGCTGGATCGACCAGGGCGTCGGTTGCTCCAAGGTTCCGGACATCAACGATATCGGCCTCATGGAAGACCGTGCGACGCTGCGCATTTCCTCGCAGCACATGGCCAACTGGTTGCGCCACGGCGTCATTACCGAAGCGCAGGTGTTCGAGACGATGAAGCGCATGGCCGCCGTCGTCGATCGCCAGAACGCCGGTGATCCGCTCTACACGCCGATGGCCGCCGATTTTGACGGTTCCGTTGCCTTCCAGGCCGCGCTTGATCTGGTCCTGAAGGGCCGCGAACAGCCGAACGGCTACACCGAGCCGGTCCTCCACCGTCGCCGCCGTGAATTGAAGGCGAAGCTCGCCGGTTGAGGTTCGAGTGTTGATGAACTGACGAGGGGCTGCCGAAGGGCGGCCCCTTTTCCGTTCAGCTTTTCTGAAGGGCAAGATGGGCTCCGAGCCCGATCAGCAGGGTTCCGCCCGCTTTGCGGGTCAGGCGCTGGACGGCGCTCGACCGCCTCAGCCGCGAGACGATCAATCCCGCGAGAAAGACGCAGACCACGTCAGCAAGTGTGAAGATGAGGTTGATCGCCACGCCCAGCACTGCGAACTGCATCCAGACTGGCAGGGCCGCTTTGCTGTCAATGAATTGCGGCAGGAAGGCGGTGAAGAAGATGATCGTCTTCGGATTGAGGATCTCGACGGTCACGCTCTCGATGAAGGCGCGGAAGCCGGCCTTCGGCGCGGGGCCTTCCATGTCCGGTGCGCGAAACAGCGAGATGCCAAGCCAGACGAGATAGGCAGCCCCGGCCATCTTCACGCCCATGTAGATGAGCGGCGCAGCGTGGAAAAGCACGGAAAGCCCCGCCGCCGCCGCGATGATATGGACATAGGCGCCAGTGTGAATGCCAAGCACTGCCATCAACCCGGCCTTGCGACCGCCAGCCATCGTCCGGGCGGCGGCATAAAGCATGGCCGGGCCGGGAATGAAGGCGAACACCGCCGTGGTGACGGCGAAGGCAAGCAAGACCTCGATGGAAGGCATGGTTTCCGATCCTTGTGATGCCGGATAGGGCGGCTCAGCCGAAGGTCGCAAAAAAAGAAGGCGCCGGCAATGCCGCAAGCGCTATGCCAAACGAAAAAGCCGCCGGATCGCTCCGGCGGCTTCTCGAAGAGGTCTTGCGGCGGTCCTTACTGGAGAACGACGACGCGGGTGCCACGGCCCGGACGGACGCGGCTGTAAAGGTCGATGACGTCCTGGTTGATGAGGCGGATGCAGCCCGAGGAAGCAGCCGTGCCGATGGAGGCCCATTCCGGCGTGCCGTGCAGGCGAAACAGCGTGTCGCGGCCCTTGTCATCGAAGAGATACATGGCGCGGGCGCCCAGCGGGTTCGTGATGCTCGGGCCCATGCCGTTCTCGACATACTTGGCGACTTCCGGCTTGCGGCCTGCCATTTCCTTCGGCGGATGCCAGGTCGGCCATTCCTGCTTCCAGGCGACATAGGCCTCGCCCTTCCAGGCAAAGCCGGCCTTGCCGACGCCGATGCCGTAACGAACGGCCTTGCCGCCCGGCAGTACGTAATAGAGGAAGCGCTTCGGCGTATCGACGACGATGGTGCCCGGCTTTTCCGACGTGGAGTATTCAACCACCTGGCGGTGGAACTGCTTGTTGACCTTGTTGATTGGAATGGCCGGCAGGGCATAGCCGGCATCGGTCACCGCGCCGTAGGAATCGGAGAAGATCTGGTTCGTTTCGATCTTCGCCGTCTCGACTGCCGGCGCCTTGTTGTCGGCGGAAGCGGTTTCAGACGTGGTGGAGCAACCGGCCAAGGCAAGCATTGCTGCCAGACTGGACAAAGTCAGGACATTGCGGGCGCGCATGATATTCTCTTCGTGAAACAGGATGATTCGGCGGTGCAGCAACCGCTCCTGTCAAAAGGTTATTTTCGATAAGACCGGGCTTGGCAAGCCGCCGTTGCGGGCTATCGCGGCCCACGAGTCTAATTTTATCGGCCATGGCCTTTTTGCAACATATGTTGCATTCCAGCCGCGGGTTAGGACGCATGACACTGATCAGTCTATCGGGCTCCGGCCCCCTTATCGATGGTCGCCAGTCGGAGGCGGCGCTTCTGGTGCGCCGGGGCGTTCAGCGCCTTCTTGAGGAGATGCGCCACGCCACGCTGCCGGAACTGCCGCTGGCCAGCGGTCGGCGAGCCGATCTCATCAGCGTTTCGGACAAGGGGGAGATCTGGATCATCGAGATCAAGTCCTCGATTGCCGACTTCCGTACCGACCGCAAATGGCCTGATTACCGCGCTCACTGCGATCGGCTGTTCTTCGCCACCCATGGAGGTGTGCCGGCGGATATATTCCCGGAAGAATGCGGTCTTTTCATCTCGGATGGATATGGCGCGCATCTCTTGCGCGAGGCGCCGGAACACCGGTTGCCGCCGGCCACGCGCAAATCCGCGATGCTGAACTTCTCGCGGGCTGCCGCGCGCCGGTTGATGGCGGCCGAATGGGCCGCCGGGGCTGACTGGAATCCAGGGATGTTGCCCGAATGAGGCTGTGATGTCGTGCTGGCGCCCTTATTTCGGGGCGCGCTTGGCAAGAATGCGCTGCAGCGTGCGACGGTGCATGTTCAGACGGCGGGCCGTTTCAGAAACGTTGCGCTCGCACATTTCATAGACGCGCTGAATATGTTCCCACCGCACCCGGTCTGCGGACATGGGGTTCTCCGGCACTTCGGCCCGTTCGCCAGGACGCTGCGTCAGCGCATGGTAGATATCGTCGGCATCGGCGGGCTTGGCGAGATAGTCGAGTGCGCCGAGTTTGACCGCGGTCACGGCGGTGGCGATGTTGCCATAGCCTGTCAGAACGATGACGCGGGTTTCGGCTTCGGTCTGGCGAAGCGCCTCGATGACATCGAGACCGTTGCCATCGCCGAGCCTCAGGTCGATGACGGCATATTTCGGCGGCCGGGCCTTTACCTTGGCAATGCCTTCGGAGACCGATTCGGCGGTCTCGACGGCAAAGCCACGCGTTTCCATCGCGCGGGCAAGGCGTCTCAGGAACGGGCCGTCGTCATCGACGAGCAGCAGGGTTTCCTCATGTTCCTTGTCCGTCTGGGACGTGGAGGGTGCGCCGTTCGGGCCTTTGTCCACCATCGCTTACCAATTCCTCTCAAGCCGTCGGAAACCCGCTGGCGGGCGGGCAACCGCTTCTTTTCCTGCACCGCCGGCATGTGTCAAGGCGACATATGCGGCAAAGGCAATCCTTCCCGGAAGACGGTTATGGCCATTAATTCCTGACGGGTAAAGTCATTTTCGTTTTATGGCTTCCATTCGCGAGCGCGGCCACTCGATCCGCACATTTGCCCCCGGTCGTTCTTCCGGACCGTTGAAAAAATCCAGCCGGGCGCCGGAGCGTTCCAGAAGCGTCTTGGCGATGAACATGCCAAGCCCAAGTCCACCTGCCTTGTCCGGTCGGGTTCGCTTGGTCACATAGGGCTCGCCGATATGAATGAGGACATCTGGCGCAAACCCCGGCCCGTCATCGGAGATCAGCAGGGTCACGCGCTCGCGATTGTGCTCCACCGTCACGGTGACCCTTTTCTTGGCGAAATCGACCGCGTTTTCGATGAGGTTGCCCAGACCGTAAAGAATGCCGGGATTGCGGTTGCCGACCGGTTCGTCCGCCCGCTCGGATTTCTCGATCAGCTCAAGTGCCACGCCGAATTCGCGATGCGGTGCCATCACCTCCTCGATCAGTGAGGAGAGGGGCAGGAAGCGCATGTGCTCCTCTCCCTCGGCGGAGAGCGACGTGAGCCGGCGCAGGATATCGCGGCAGCGTTCGCTCTGGCTGCGCAGCAGGGCCACGTCCTCGCGGAACCGGTCGTCGGGCTCCAGTTCACGCTCCATTTCCTTGGCAACGACGCTGATGGTCGCCAGCGGTGTGCCGAGTTCATGGGCTGCGGCCGCCGCCAGTCCGTCGAGCTGCGACAGATGCTTTTCCCGCTGCAACACCAGTTCGGTCGCCGCAAGCGCATCGGCAAGCTGCGTCGCTTCGCTGGAAATGCGGAACACATAGAAGGCGGCGAAACCCATGGTCGAAACCACGGCGCACCACAGGCCGACCTGCATCACCGGCTGGATATGCAGTTCCTCGCCCGGATACCACGGAATCGGAAAGGTGGAGAAGGCCTGGGCCGTCGTCGCCGAAAGTGCGATCACGAACAGAACCGAGGAATAGAGGAGCGGCTGTGCGGCAAAGGAAATGATGACAGGCACGCAGAGCAGCGGCACGAAGGGATTGCCGAGCCCGCCCGTAACGTAGAGCAGCGCGGCCAACTGGATCAGGTCGATGGAAAGCAGCGCCAGCGTCGCTTCCGCTGAAAGTCGCTGGGTGGAAGGGTAGCGCAGCGAGATGAAGAGGTTCAACGCGGCGAGCCCCCCGATCAACGCAACGCAGGTGGGCAGCGGAACGGGAAAGCCCAGAAGCAGCGCCACTGCCAGAACTGTCACCGTCTGGCCGCCGATGGCAAGCCAGCGCAGCCAGGAAAGCGTGTGCAGGCGAAGCGCCCGGCTATCATGCCCGAAGGTCACGTTGGCATCATTCGGCGTTGCATTCATGCGTTGCTCCTCGCTGTCGTCAGCCGTCATGTACCACGCGGCTTCGCCCGTGTCGTGGGGGCGGCGTCAGCCGGGTTTTCCGGCCATGGATGCTTGGGATAACGGCCGCGCATATCGGCGCGCACATCCTTCCACGAACCCGCCCAGAAGCCCGGCAGGTCACGGGTCGTCTGGATCGGCCGATGGGCGGGGGAGGTCAGTTCCAGCACCAGCGGCAGGCGACCGGCCCCGACGGACGGATGCACCTTCAGCCCGTAGAGTTCCTGCACGCGGATGGACAGAAGCGGCTCGGCGCCATCGTAATGGATGGGATGCCTTTGCCCGGTTGGGGCTTCGAAATGGGTCGGCGCCAACCGGGCCAGATCGCGGCTCACCGCATGCGGCACCAGCGACATCAACCCTTCCGTCAGGCTGCCGGATTTCACGTCGTCCAGACCGCGCGTCTCGTGCTGGAAGGGCTCGAACCATTCGTCAAGCCGTGCGATCAGCGCCTCGTCGCTCATGTCCGGCCAGGGTTCGCCCAGTGCCCGGTGCAGAAACCCGATGCGATCACGAAGCTGGCCTGCCTCCTTGCCGAAGAGCAGGGCGGCAAGCCCGAGCAGTCGCACGCCGTCGGCCAGCGCCTTGGCCGCCTTCGAGCCGGTCGGGCGGGGCAGGGGCGTTTCCTCCAGCACCAGCGCACCAAGCCGCGTGACGCGCCGTGCCCGCACCTGCCGGCTGTCCCGGTCGAACAGGCATTGCTCCTCGCGCCGGATCGCGGGCTTCAACTCCCGTTCCACCTCCGCACGGCTGATTTCCGCTGCTGCCAGAATACGTGGTTGGGCGGCACGCCCGGTCAGATCGGCCACCACCAGCATCTCGGCGGCGGAAAGCCGTTCCGTTTGGTCCAGTTCGCCGCCGCGTCCGTTCGCCAGAACGAAACGCCCGCGCCCGCTGCGCTGAAGCGCGATACGGTCCGGAAAGGCGTGCAGCAGAAGCGCACCGGGACGCGCGGCCTCTTCCGTCTTGCGGGCGCCGGGTTGTAGCGTTTCGGCCAGCCGCATCGCCAGCCGTCGGGCTGCTTCCGCGCGCGGCCCCTTTTCACCCTTGAAGCGGCGCAACCGGTCTTCAAGATCGGGGCTCTGACCACCAAGGCCCTGTTCGGTGAGCAGAACTCCAAGAAGGCAGGCTTCGAGTGCTTGTCCCTCAGCGGCGGCAGCGACGGCCATGGCCGCAAGGCGCGGTGGCAGCGCCAGCGAACGGATGCGCTTTCCGTTCTCGGTCAGATCACCGCTTTCATCGAGTGCGCCGAGTAGGATGAGCAGATTGCGCGCCTCCGTGAAGGCCGTCGGCGGAGGCGGGTCGATGAAGGCGAGCCCCGCAGGGTCCTTCACGCCCCAATGGGCCATGTCGAGAACCAGCGCCGTCAGATCGCTGGACAGAATCTGCGGCGGCGTAAAGGCCTGAAGTGCTGCCGTCTGCCCCGGATGCCACAGACGAATGGCGGTGCCCGGCCCGGTTCGCCCCGCGCGGCCCGCCCGCTGGTCGGCGGAGGCTTTTGACACCCGCACGGTTTCCAGCCGGGTGATGCCCGTGGCCGGCTCGAACACCGGCAACCGCTGCAATCCGCTATCGATGACGATGCTGACGCCATCGATGGTGATAGAGGTTTCGGCAATGGACGTTGCCAGCACGATCTTGCGGCGTCCAGCGGGTGCGGGCCGGATGGCGGCATCCTGCTCCTTCTGCGTCAGGTTGCCATAAAGCGGCGTGATATCCGTGTCCGGCCCGAACCGGCCTTCCAGCCGCTCGGCGGTGCGCAGGATCTCCGCCTGCCCCGGCAAAAAGGCAAGGATGGAACCGGCGGAAGAGGCATGAGCCTCGCGGATGGCGCGCGCCATCGTATCCTCGATCCTTTCGCCGGCCGGTCGGTCGCTGTGGCGGACATCGACGGGAAAGGAGCGCCCCATGCTTTCGATGGCGGTCGGATTGCCCAGCAGTTCGCCGACCCGGTCGACATCGAGCGTTGCCGACATCACGAGAATGCGCAGATCCGGGCGTAGCGCCGATTGCACGTCAAGCGCCAGCGCCAGCCCGAAATCCGCGTCCAGCGAACGCTCATGGAACTCGTCGAAAATCACCGCCGCCACGCCTGCCAGTTCCGGATCGTCCAGCACCATGCGTGCGAAGACGCCCTCCGTCACCACCTCGATGCGGGTGCGGGTGGAAATGCGGCTGTCGAGGCGCATGCGATAGCCGACCGTTTCCCCGACCGGCTCGCTCGCCAGTTCGGCCATGCGTCCGGCCGCAGCGCGCGCGGCCAGACGGCGGGGCTCCAGCAGCACGATCCTGCCGTCACCCCGCCAGGTCTCGCCCAGCAGATAAAGCGGCACGAGCGTCGTCTTGCCCGCGCCGGGCGGTGCGGAAAGAACGGCGCGCCCCTCGCCGGCCAGCGCCTTGCCGATTTCCGGCAAAACCGCGGACACGGGCAAGACGGGCAGTGATTCACGTGAAAATGCCATTCTTTGTCTTACGCGGTTTTGCCGGTCGTACGCTCATAGGCGAGAATGGCGCCTGCCAGGTCTTCCAGCGCCGCACCGACCGATTTGAACAGCGTGATCGCCGAAGGATCCGTGCGGCCCGGCTTTTTGCCGCGCACGAGTTCAGAAAGTTCGGAACGGATGTCGCTGCGAATGATGACGCCGTTCAGAAGCGGTTGAACGAGGTCGCCGCCCTCGTGCAGCGCACCTTCATAGGTATCGACGTGGATTTCCGCGCGACGAACAGCTTCATCATCGCATTCGCGCATGGTGGGTTTGAAGGCGCCGATCAGGTCGAGATGGGCGCCGGGCTTCAACCACTCGCCATGCACCAGCGGTTCCGAAGACAGGGTGCAGCAGGAAACGATATCCGCATGGCGAACCGCTGCTTCGAGATCAGACACAGCCTCGGCGGCAAAGCCCAGCGCCCGCGCTTCCGCCGCCGTCTTTTCCGCGGCTTCAAGGCGCCGCGCCCAGATGCGGAAGCGTTTCAAGGGCAGAACGCTCGCATGGGCCTGAATGAGATTGAGCGAAAGCCGGCCGGCACCAACCACCAAAAGCTCTTCGGCATCCGGTTGCGCCAGATACCTGGCCGCGAGTGCCGAAGTCGCAGCCGTGCGTCGTGCCGTCAGTTCGCCGCCCTCGACAGCCATCAACATCTCGCCCGTCTTGCCGGAGGACAGAAGATAGGTGCCGAAGATCGCCGGAAGCGCGCGCAGATGATTGTCCGGGAAAACCGAGAGTACCTTCACGCCTATATAGCGGCCCGGCACCCAGGCAGGCATCATCAGGAAGGTCGCATTCGCTTCGCCGGGCACCTCGACATCGTGGTGGTGGCGAAGCGGCATAACACATTCGCCCGCAAACATGGCTTCAATCGCATTGATCAGATCGGCCCAGGGCAGAGCCGCCCTTGTGGCTTCGAGGTCGAGAACCCGCATGAAAACTCCTTGGAACACGCGGCGGAACCGCTGTGCCGGTCATTGCATTATAGAGATTAGCCCTGTGGCAAGAGCGCGGACTTTGCCCCAGCGATATGGGCTTGGCAAGGTTCAGCTTGTGGCGCGCGGCGAGAGCAGGCCAGACGCGGATGTCCGGCCTGTTTCGACGCTGTTTTCGATGGTTTGCTCAAGGCATGTCGAAATATTCCATTAAATATCAATTACTTATAAGAAAAGTGACGATTGGATGAAATTGGATGTTGACGGTTTGGGTGTGGTGGTTCTATAAGCCGTGTCACTGACGAGGGCGGCGGCGCTGCTGGCGACCGACGAACTCGCTCCTGAGACTGGCGG
>NZ_JACIDU010000009.1 GCF_014196535.1 Allorhizobium borbori | reverse complement strand
CATGCTTCCAATATATAACGCGGGGTGGAGCAGCCCGGTAGCTCGTCAGGCTCATAACCTGAAGGCCGCAGGTTCAAATCCTGCCCCCGCAACCAACGATCCCTGCATTTGTACCAAGCCCTTCCTACCGAAGGGCTTTTTTGCGTTTAACACACAATAATACCAAGCATGTATTTGTAATACACAAAAGCCCCGCGCAGCACTGCGACGGGGTTTGTTGCGTTTTGGGGGGCGTTTAGGTGTTGACCTATCAGGCCCGGCGGATGTCGATTTATGTGCGCCAAGGCAGGCTGCCGGGCGGCAGGCGGCGGCTGAGGAGTGTTCCGCTTCCCGCCAGGGCAAATACGACAGCTGTCGATGTTACCGCTACAGCGGCAGCCTGGGTCGAGTTGCCTTCGTATTGAAGTGCGAAGATCATCACGCCGATTGTCTCGTGACCGGATGACCAGAGAAGGGCCGAGAGTGTCAGTTCGTTCTGCGCGGTCATCATCACGACAATCGCGCCGCCAATCGCCGCGGGAAGCAGGTTCGGCAGGAAGATCTGTGTCAACCGGTGAGTGAGGCCTGCGCCTGCGATGCGTCCAGCCTCGTCCAGCGCCGGATCGATGGTCGACGCGGCGGCGGTGACAGGGCGCAGCACCAATGGCAGGAAACGGGCGAGATACGCAACCGTAAGGATCGCCATTGTGCCGTAAAGTGAAACGCCGACGATGGGGAGCGGCTGCAGGAATGCGAGGATCATGCCGAGTGCGACGACCGTACCGGGGATGATCCATGGCGCTTCCACCAGAATATCCATCGCCTTTACGAGTGGGCCGGGGCGACGCACCGATAGATAGGCGAAGGGAATGGCGACGAGGACGCCGATGATCGCGGTGAACAGCGACAGGCCGATCGAATTGAAGAAAGCGCGCAGGATCGTGGCGTTGCCGAGTGCGGTTGTGAACTGGGTAAGGCTGACCGTCTCCAGCCCGAAGGAAACGCCGATGGCAGGCAGGAGGGCGGTCATCGTGAGCGCTGCGAGCGGTGCCACGGCGATGACAAGAACGATGATCCAAAGGATGATTTCCACTGGTGCCGAACGGCGAGTCGGTTCGAACGGCTTGCCCGATGGCATGGGGACGGCGATCTTTCGCATGACGAAGCCGCGCAGCATCAGCGACAGCACGGCGATGAAGGTCAACAGCAACGCCAGTACCGCGACCTGTCCGGCAGCACTCTGGCCGAAGCCGTTCAGCCTCTGGTAGATCAGTGTCGTCAGGACGGATACGCGACCCGGGATACCGAGCAGGGCCGGGACACCGAAATTGCCGATGGCGGCAGAAAAGGCGACCAAGGAACCCGCGAGCACAGAGGGCATGACCACCGGCAAGATGATGCCCGTGGCGATGCGGCGGCCGGGAATGCCGAGAATGCGGGCGGCTTCCACGAGATCCGCCGGCAGGGAGCGTAGCGCGACGCGTGTGGCCATGAACACCAGCGGCATATGTTCGGCGCCCATGACCAGCGCGATGCCGCCGGCGGAGTAAAGCGGGTTGGTGGTGCCGGGGGCGGGTGCCATGCCGATGAGGTTGAGGATGGGTGAGTTGGCACCGAAAAGCTCGATCCAGGCCAGCGCCATGGTTTGTGACGGCACGATGAGCGGCATCAGGATCAGGAAGGTGAGCGCCCCTTGCGTGCGCAGCTTCAGCAGGCTGATGGCGAAAGCGAGCGATGCGCCGAGGATGACGGAGATCGCGACCGAAAGGCCTGATGTGTAGAGCGATCCGCCGAGCGCACGCGCCGTGGCGCGACTGGCCAGCGTTTCCGTGAAAAGGCCGAGAAAAGCGCCATCGTCACCCGGCTGGAAGCCGGTGGCGAAAAGCTCAGCCAGCGGCCAGAGGGTGGTGAAGGCAATGTAGGCCAGAAGAAGGGAGACGAGCAGACGCTCGCCCCCCGATGCGGTTCGGATGGCCATAGAGGATCAGCCGCCGAAAATGTCGGCAAACTTTTCCTTCGCCTTCTTGTCGTCGGCCAGCATCCGAGCACTGTCGGCAGGCAGGATCTTCAGCGTCATGAGATCCGGATAGCCGGCCGGTTGGGCGACGCCCGGCAGGATCGGGAAGTAACCCTGGCTTGCGGCCTGTTCCTGCGCTGTCTTCGAGAGCTGCCACTTCACAAAGGTCTTGGAGGCTTCGAGCGAGTCCGTATCCTTGAGGACGGCGATCGGCTGGGTGATGGCACTGACGCCTTCCCTGGGGAAGACGAAATCAACTGGCGAGCCCTTCTTCCGGGCGTTGAGCGCCATGTATTCGATGATGATGCCGTAAGCTTTTTCACCGCGCGCCACGGCTTCGATGACAGTGCCGTTGCCCTGACCGGCGACAGCGCCACCCTTGGCCAGCTTCTCGAAGTAATCCCAGCCGAATTCCGGTTGCTGGACGACCGTGCCGACATGGATGACGGCGGCACCCGAATAAAGCGGGCTCGGCATGATCAGGCTCTTGGCGGCGTCGGCGGTTAGAAGATCGTTCCAGCTCGAGGGCGCCGTCTTTACCAGATTGGTGTTGTAGACGATGCCCGTGGTGATGACCTTGGTGCCGAAATAGGTCTTGTCCTTGTCGATGAAGGCGGGATCGATGCCGTCCACCGGGGCGTCGGCATAGGTGTAGAGGCGACCTTCATTCTTGAGCTGCGTCATGGCGACGGTATCGGCGATCAGGATGACATCGGCCGGACTCTTGCCGGCGGCATATTCGGCCTGAAGCTTGGCCATGACTTCCGTGGTGCCGGAGCGGAACAACTCTACCTTGATATCCGGGTATTCGGCATTGAAGGCGTTGATGACGGCCGTCATCTGATCCTGCGGCTGCGACGTATAGACGGTGATCGTTTCGCCGGCGCTGGCGGAAAGGGCGGAGCCCGCAAGGAAGGCTGCGGCGAAAAGGGTGCGGAAAATCGACATCTCGACCTCGTTTAAAGCAAGCCGGGAATGGGCGCATGCGCGCAATCAACCGGCCGTGCGGGATATGGGAATGAATGCGCCATCGGGGGGACGGGCTTTCACCGAGGTCGGATAACGGTGCTGCGTGACGCAGGCGCTACAATTTCTTGACAATCCAGTGACAGTTTTCGTCACGGTGGAAATGCAGGATGTCGCAATTATCCGGTCGCGCGAAGGGAAGATCCAGAAAGGCGAAGATTTCCCGCGCTGTGCCGGAATGGGCGACGATGAGGACTGGCGCGGGACCGGTGATCCGGCCAAGGCCAGCGCGCGTGCGGTCGCGAAACTCGTCCGATCCCTCACCGCCATGGGGCTTTGCTTCGCGCTTGAGTTCGCTACGCGGACGGCCCTCCATTTCGCCCCAATTGCGTTCCCTGAGTTCATCGAGGAGAAAAAGGGGCGCATCGCAGGTGGTGAGAACCGCAGCGGCGGTCTGGCGGGCGCGGGTGAGCGTCGAAACCCAGAACGACCCGAGCGAAAGTCCTCTCAGTTTTTCGGCTTGCCGGGCCGCGAGCACCTTTCCCGCCGCAGTCAGCGGTTCGTCGGTGAAACCGGCAATGCGGTCGCTGTCATTGCTGGCCGTCATACCGTGGCGCATGAAGTAGAAGTCGTTTTCGAGAAGGCGCATTACCACTCCATAACGGTGCCAGGGGCGATAGGCCAGCCGGTTTCTGCGCGGAGTTCGGCAAGCGCCTGGGGATGGCAAAAGGCGGCGAGCGCCTGCTGCGGCGCAACGGCTTCCAGCAGGCGGCGCTGTTCACCGAGGCGGGGATGGACGTTCCAGCGCAGGAAACGGGCCGTGCCGTTACGGACCATCGCTTCGGAAGGCTGGCCGCCGGCGATATGGCCGGTGAAGACGATCTGGCCCGACTTCGTAGCGATCAGGCGTTCGGCGATGGCTTTGGCGGCGCCGCGTTCGGCATTCGGGCCGGCGGCGATCATGACGCCTTCCAGCGGGGAATCCGTCTCCAGATGCCCGCCCTTCGACAGAAGGTCGTCCAGTATGGCGCAGCCACCTGCCGTCAGCCAGCTTTCATGGGATAACAGGGTTTCCGCCACTTGCCGGTGCGAAGGGCAGAGGCTGACGGGCAGGCCCTTTTCGAGAAAATGGCGGGCCATTTCCAGCCCTCGTCCGCCGGCCGGGCAGGGGAAGAGGATGGGCTCAGCGTCAAGGATTCTGTCGATTTTCGCGATCTGCTCGGAAAGCGGTATGTTGGCCACGCCGTAGGAGGCGTCGAAGATCAGGGCTTTGGCGCGAGGCGGCAGCGAAGAGCGGAACAGGGTGCTTTCCAGCGAGACATCGCCGGAATAGACGAGGCCGTCTTTACCGCCCAGTCGCATCCAGACAGCACCCGGCGCGTGGCCGCAGGGGCCGGTTTCAAGTGTAATGCCGTAGATTCTTTCGCACTCTTCCAGCGGCGTCGCGGTCTTGAGTTCGGCGTGGTTGCTGAGTGCGATGGTGGGGCGCGTTGCGTAAAGCGGGGGCCTTCCAAGCGCCTCCCATAATACCAGGCCGCCGGTGTGATCGACATGGCCGTGGCTGAACAGAATCGCATCGATCCTGCCGAGGCCGTCGATGACCGGCAGGTTGTCGCCGTCTGGGCCACGTCCGAGATCGAGCAGCAAGCGCAGGCCCGCGGCTTCATAGAGGAAGCAGGCGGGGCCCTTGACGCCCACGCCGGAAATGGCAGTTACCCTTTGCATGGCTCAGGCCGGCTCCGGCACGGGCTGTTTGTGGCGGGCCGGGGCGGCATTGGCGGCGGCGCGGGCGATGACCCAGCCGCCGGAAAAGACGATCTCGACCGGGTTGCCCCGCGAAAGCCGCTCCCTGAGCGGAAGGCTGATGGTGTCAGCATCGATACCGAGCGGCGTGAACTGGCTCATCCATGCGCCGTTCTGGAAGATCTGGTTGACGAGTTCGGCCTTGAGATGGCCACCGTGGGAAACGGTCGCGATATCCGAGGCGTGAAAGCAGAGCCAGCCAGCCCCGACGGGCGCATCGCCCGGCATGTGCAGTAGCGTTTCGCCCAGTCTGATGGTGAGGTTGCCGGCGTCGGAGGCCAGCACATCGACCGGCAGCGTGCGCCCGCGGCCGATGAAGCGGGCAACCATTTCCGTGGCCGGGCGGGTATAGAGGTCTTCCGGCGCACCGATCTGTTCCAGCCGTCCGCGATTCATTACGGCGACATGGGTGGCGACGGCCATCGCCTCGTCCTGATCGTGGGTGACGAAGACGAAGGTCGCGCCAGTCAGGGAATGGATGCGACGGAACTCCGTCAGCATGGCTTCGCGCAAATGGGCATCGAGATTGGCGAGCGGTTCATCGAGAAGGATGAGGCGTGGCCGCATGGCAAGCGAGCGGGCGAGCGCCACGCGCTGACGCTGACCGCCTGAAAGCTCGTGCGGGCGGCGGGCCTCCAATCCCTTGAGGCCGACCACATCCAGCACTTCGGCAATGCGTGCCAAGCGCTGTTGCGTTGTCAGGCCGGCGATCTTCAGGCCGAATTCGATATTGCCCTTGACCGTCATGTTCGGCCACAGCGCATAGGACTGGAACACCATGCCGAGGCGGCGTTTTTCCGGCGGTACGAAGGCATCCGGACCGGCGACGGTTTCGTCATCGAACAGGATCTGACCCGAGTCCGGTTGTTCGAGACCGGCGATCATGCGCAGAAGCGTGGTCTTGCCGCACCCGGAGGGTCCGAGCAGCGCCAGAAAGGCGCCATCGGGAATGGAGATGGAGACGTCATCGACCGCAGGCGGGCCATCGAAGCGTTTCAGGAGATTTCGGATTATCAAGCGGGGCACGGCTTACCGTCCAATCGTTTCGTGCCGGTTGAATGTCGTATTTTCATGACATTTGCATGAAGCTTTCCCATGTTGCTGGGGATTTGCGACGAGTGCGATGTGTAAAAACTTCCCACAAGGCGAAATTCTGGTTAGATAGCCGAATGGAATGAATTCCGGTGGTCCCGATAAGCGCATGACACGGCAACGCCCGACCGCTCCCTTCTCAGAGGACGCCCTGCAACGCACGTTGACGCGGGTCCTGCGGCCGCTCGTCAGGCTGGCGCTTTCCTGCGGGCTGACATTTCCGGCCTTTTCGGCGGTAATCCGCCGGCTGTTCATCGACGTGGCGGAGAAGGAATTCGCCATCGAGGGAAAATCACAGACCGACAGCCGTATTTCGCTGATTACCGGCATTCACCGCAAGGATGTGAGCCGGCTAAGAACAGGTGAAATGCCCATGCCTGTGCTACCACCGCCGGTCTCGCGGACAAGTCGCATCGTGGCGCGCTGGCTGGCCGATCCCCGTTATTGCGACGAGCATGGCCTGCCCAGGCCCTTGCCGCGTACAGGGACCGACGACGAGATCTCCTTCGAGACGCTGGTGGGCGATGTGACACGCGACCTGCGCGCCCGCGCCGTGCTTGATGAGTGGCTGGACCGGGGCATTGCGGTTGTCGATGCGGATGACCGCGTGCATCTGAGCGCGGCCGCCATCGTGCCCGAGGCTGGCGATGATGCACTGAGGCACTATTTTACCCGAAACCTGCATGACCATGCGGCGGCAGCGGTGGCGAACATGGTTGCTGATGCACCGCCCTTTCTGGAGCGGGCGGTCCACTATAACCGCATCTCACCGGCGCTGGCCGCCCGGCTTGAGGCGTTGAGCCGGGAAGAGGCGATGCAGATGCTGCTTCGCCTGAACCGTGTGGCCAACGACGCTATCGAGGCGGATGAAGGCGGCGATGCCCGCTGGACCACCGGTGTTTATGTGTTTCGCGCCGATCATGAGCCGGAGAACCATTCCGTTCCGGCAGAGAAGGGCAAAGCCGAATGAGCGGTGTGCGGCTTTCCAGACGGCTGTTCCTGCAGGCAGCGGCCTTTCTGTTGCCCATGGGGGCTTCACGCGTTCTGGCTGACGCGCCGAAGCCGCTTCCCGTCGATCACGGCATTGGTGGGACCGGCATGCCCATTCGCCGCAGGGGCGGTGAGGATCAGGGGATCGGCGGGACCGGCGTGTTCGGCCGCATCCGTAAATTCGGCAGCATCTATGTCAACGACCTGCGTATTCATTATCCGCCTGACGTCGTGGTTTTCATTGACGGACGGCGCGCTGGCGTTGAGGCGATGCGGATCGGCCATGTGGTGCGCGCGGCCCTTTCAGGAACGGCAAGCCGGCCGCAAACGCAACGGATCGATATTACCAGCGAGGTGATCGGGCCGATCGAGCAGGTCGGCGCCGAAACGATGACCGTGCTTTCCCAGCGGATCGATCTCCGTACGGCTGCTTACAGGCCGAAACTCAAGCCGGGCATGACGGTTGCCGTTTTCGGTATTCGCGCGCCGGACGGGCAGATCGTGGCCAGCCGGGTCGAAACGCGCCCGCGTTCCGCGCGATGGATCGTGCGGGGTGTTGTAGAAAGGGCCGGCGGCCGATTGCGGATCGGTGGTTTGACCATAGATCGCCCTGCCGGCGCCCTTGCCGGACACCGTGTCGAGGCGGAGATCGCCAGGGCGGCGCGGGGACTGGTGCTTCGGCGCATTACCGAGGAAATCCTGGTGCCCGGCCTCGGTTCGGGCCGTGTGATTGTCGAGACCGTGCGCTCGTCAGGGGAAGGCGGCTTGCGATCGGGGCCGTCGCGCGGGCAACCCATGGAGCCCGGCTACTTCAATTTGTCCATCGGACCTGACGGTCGCGCCGGGCCAATGCAGGGCATGCCCGGGCCGGGGCCGGGGCTAGGACCAGGACCGGGACCCAATGGCGGGCCCTATCCGGGAGGCCATCCGCCTCCCGGCGGTCCTCCACCCGGCAGGCACCCCTTTGAGGGAGGGTTTTTCGAGGGTAGGCATCCCCCCGGGCCACCCGGTGGAAGAGCGCCGCCAGGTCCTCCGGGTGGAAGGGGGCCGCCGCCGGGGCGTCGCTGAAATAAAAATGGCGAGGTCCGGCTGGGCAGCCCGGAACTCGCCATGCCGATGGCCAGTCGAATATTCGCTTGCCCTTCCGGTTCGAGCACCGGGCCGGGATCGCGAGGCCGTCACGATACGCGATACAATCCGGGTGTTCTTTGGGGGCGGTCATGGTCTGCGATCGAATCGCCGGCCATCGGGAATCACCTGTTTTGAACTGCGCATGCATGAATAAATGGGAAATTTTCCCACACGTCAAGCGCAGCATTTCGCTGTCAGGCCTAATCGACTGACCCGTGGACGTGGCGGAAATGTGCGTCGATGATCGGGGTTTTCGCGGAGAAGACGTATCTCTGCCCGTGCCGTGTCCGACGGGGATGTTTGGCGGTGCATTTCTGAAGCGATTTGCAGCCAAAAAGACAGATCATCTGCGGAAAATCAACGATTTTTGCGCTATTTGGTCGCGGCTTACGGTCGTGTGACTAAAATTTCAGATCCGCTTAATTATTCACCTGCAATATATGGGTGTTTGCAGCCTGAAGTCCTGTCGACGCGCGTGGTCGGGGCAGGGTGCGGCAGCTTTCCTGGGCAATCAAGGGGCAGGTAGGTCTATGTCAGTGGCAAGAGCGGTGCAACGCAATGCGCCCTACCGTGTCGCGCACGACACCACGAAAATTCTGGTGATCGAGGATTCGGTTGCGGTTGCCGCCGTCCTGAAAGCCGGGATCGAGGAAGAGACGAGCGCGACTGTGGTTCATTGCGCTTCCTTTGCGGAAGCCGAGCCGCATATCGATGGCGGCGACATTTCCTTTGCCGTCACGGGCCTCAGCCTGCCGGATGCGGCGGGTCGTTCGATCCTCGACCGGCTGGAGAGGAGCGGTATTCCGGCCGTCGTGTTCACGGCCCGGCATGACGAGGAGGCCGAGACCCATTTCGCCGAACAGCGTCTGCTGGATTATATCCTCAAGGACAGCGCCGATTCCGTTGCGCGCGCCGTTCATTCGGTGAAGTGCATCGTTGAAAACAGCGCCTTCACCGTTCTGGTCGTCGATGACGCGCGCTCGGCGCGTTCCGGCCTTGTCGATCTTCTGACCCGGCGCCAGTTCAAGGTGTTCGAGGCCCGCTCCGGCTCGGAAGCGCTGAAGATCATGGCCGTTCAGCCGAACATCGACCTGATTATCACCGATTACCACATGCCAGATATGGATGGATATCAGCTCATCCAGCGCATTCGCACGGAGAAAACCTCGGAAGAGTTGCGGATCGTCGGTGTCTCCTCCTCGTCGGACCGGCGGTTGAGCGCGCTGTTCCTCAAGGCCGGTGCGTCCGATTTCATCTACCGCCCCTTCGTGGCGGAGGAACTCCAGTGTCGCATCGACAACAATATCGAGACGCTGAAGCAGCTTCGCCGGCTGAAATATTATGCCGAGCGCGATCCGTTGACCGGACTTTCGAACCGCAGGCTGTTCTTCGAAACGGGTATTCGCATGGCGCGGGAAAACGAGCGCGCCAACCGTGCGAGCGCGGTCGCCATTCTCGACGTCGATCATTTCAAGAAGGTCAACGATACCTATGGCCACGAGGCCGGTGACGTGGTGCTCAAGGCCGTTGCCGATACGCTGGCCGAAAAGGTGGAGGGCACGCGCCATCTGGTGGCGCGGCTGGGCGGTGAGGAATTCGCGCTTTACCTGCACGATCTGGCGGGTCGTGCCGCCTTCGACTTCTGCAATGGGGTGCGTGAGGCCGTGGAAGCCCTGGTGATCGAAGTCAACGACAAGATGATCCACATCACCGCTTCGATCGGCGTGGCCGATGTGCAGCCCGAAGAGACATTCGACAACCACCTGAACGCCGCAGACCAGTTTCTTTACATGGCCAAGAATGGCGGTCGCAACCGAGTCTTCTGCGAAGGCGTGCTGCTCGGCCAGTTCTGAGCAATCAGACCAGCCCGTAGAGCGTGCCGGCAAAGGCCATGGCGACGACGACCGCCGCCGGCGGAAGTTTCCACCATACGAGCAGGATGAAGCCGGTGGCCGCGAGTGCGAAATCGCCCGGCGCCCTGATGGCGCTCGTCCAGACCGGATCGTAAAACGCTGCCGCCAGCAATCCCACGACAGCCGCATTCACCCCTTGCAGGGCGGCACGCGCGCCAAGCCGATTGCGCAACGCGCTCCAGAAGGGCAGGGCGCCGAGCACGAGCAGGAGGCCGGGCAGGAAGATAGCGACGGTGCCGAGCATCGCCCCCGCCCATCCGTTCGGTCCGGTTTGCGAGGCGGCTCCCAGATAGGCAGCGAAGGTGAAGAGCGGTCCCGGCACGATCTGGGCCAGACCGTAACCGGCCAGGAAGAGATCGTTCGTCAGGCGGCCCGCCCCCACGAAGGCCGTTTCCAGAAGCGGCAGAACGACATGGCCGCCACCAAAGACCAGCGCGCCGGCCCGGTAGAAGGCATCGAAGGCGAAAGCCCATGCACCCGCACCGGTTTGGATGAGGAGCGGCGGCACGACGAGCAACAGGGTGAAGAGCGCAAGGCAGGCGATGCCGGCGCTTCGCGAGAGGCGTACCGGCAGCGCCTGCACTGAGGCCGATGCGGCGGGCTTGCAGAGCACGAGACCGAGCAGGCCGCCACCGGCAATCGCGATCATCTGCCCGAGGCTGCCGGGGAGCATCATGACCATGACGAGCGCGCCAAGCGCGATGCCGACGCGCGGCGCATCGGGTGTCAGCGTTTTCGCCATGCTCCAGACAGCCTGGGCGACGACGGCGACAGCGACGATCTTCAGCGCGTGGATGAGGGCAGCGCCGAGGGCATTGTCGAAGGAGCCGGCGGCAAGCGCGCAGAGCGTGAGAAACAGCGCCGAGGGCAAGGTGAAGGCCAGCCACGCGGCAAGCGCGCCGGGCATTCCGGCTCTGAGGTAACCGATGACAAAGCCGGTCTGGCTGGAAGCGGGACCGGGAAGGAACTGGCAGAGCGCTACGATATCGGCATAACCGGCGTCATCCAGCCAGCCGCGCCGTTTGACGAACTCGTCGCGGAAATAGCCGAGATGTGCCACCGGCCCGCCAAAGGCGGTGAGGCCGAGTTTCAGAAAAACGCGAAACACCTCCGCGACGGCTTTCCCTTTGGCGCGGGCGGGATCTGTGGCGGGAGTGTCATTTTGCATCGGTTCTCTTCCGGGCGCTGTGGCTCTTTCCCTTTACACGCTTTTCCATGAAGGTTTGAAGGCTGGCATTTGCGTTTCGGGGCCCCGCAAATTTGGGATGTGGTTTCCGTTTGGTTAAAATCGAGGATGCGATTTTAATCTTTTGTTAAGCATAAATTTCGTAGGGTCAAAGCACACCCTGACAGGGGTTCACCGGCTGCATCAGGCAGGTCCGGTCTTCCTGAAAATGTAGATCGTCGTGACTGCAGGGCCTTGACCGGGGCTGGCATGAGCGATGATCCAGACAGGTTCTCATTTCTTCCGGCGGAGATGCGATGACACATCGCGGTCTATCTGTTCGCGAAACCTGCAGTCTTTCCGCGGCTTCGGCAACGGATGGAGCGGGGTCTCATCCGGAAGATGATGTTTCCCACCGTTGCCGGCTCGTCCGGGGCGCTTTTGAGCCGCGCCTGTACCGGCCTGCCGATGGGGAACGAAGAAATCGCTTGCCGGCAGGATGCCGGAAAGCGTCGGGCCGGGGTTTTCACAGGCCCCGGTTCTGCCCGGCAGGGCAGCGTACCGGATCGAAGCGATGTGCGATCGGAATGCCCTGCGTCGTGTCCGGCCTGTCAGCGCCCAGATTGGTCTCTAAGGTGCTGGCAGGCCGCCGGGCCGACCGTTGCGGTCCCGGTCATCTCAGGAAATCGCGGAAGCGCCTGAGTGCGAAAAGGGAAAGCGCCGAGCCGATGGCGGCCAGCGCGAGAAATTGCGGCCAGACGATGCCGAGGCCTGCGCCCCGGAACAGGATGGCCTGACCAAGAATGACGAAATGCGTATTCGGCGCCGCCAGCATGATGGTCTGGATGATCTGCGGCATGCTTTCGCGGGGCGTCATGCCGCCGGCCAGAACCTCGAGCGGCAGAAGCACGAGGACGAGCAGCATGCCGAATTGCGGCATGGAGCCGGCAACCGTGGCCAGGAAGATACCGAGCGAGGTGGTGGCGAAGAGGTGAAGCGCCGCCCCCGCCAGAAAGAGCGGTATCGAGCCCTGTATATCCACGGAAAGCAGGCCCTGCACCACGCCATAAAGCGCGCAGCCGGTGGCCACCAGCACCACCGCGCCCATGGACCACACTTTCGACAGCATGATTTCCGCCGGCGTGACGGGCATGACGAGCAGGTGCTCGATCGTTCCGTGTTCGCGTTCGCGGATCAGTGCCGCGCCCGTCAGGATGATCGACAGGATCGTGACCTTGCTGATCGTATCGGTGATGGAGCCGAACCAGCTTTTGCTCAGTTCCGGATTGTAGCGGGCGCGCAGCGTCAGATTGACCGGCACTTCGGTTGCGGCGCGGTAGCGCTTCACATATTCGTTGATCTCGCTGTCGACGATCTGCTGGATATAACCGTTGCCGGAAAAGGCCTGCGACATGCGGGTGGCATCGATATTGAGCTGCAGTTCCGGCACGCGCCCGGCCATGAGGTCGCGCTGGAAATCCGGGGGAATATCGAGCGCGAACGCATCGAGCCCGGCATCCATGCGCTTGTCCATTTCGGTGACGGAAATCATCTTCGGCGTCATGAAATAAGGTTCGTAGAACGCCGAGGCGATCCGCCCCGACAGCGGCGACTGGTCCTCATCGACAATGGCGATGGCCGCGTTGTTCAGGCTTTCCGGCATGGCGGAAGCGTAGGTGTAGATCGATACCGTGAAGGCGTAGAGGATCAACGCCAGCAGCATGTGATCACGGGAAAGCCCGCGCAGTTCCTTGATGCCCAGCTCTATGACGTTGGAAAGACGCATGGTCAGTTCGCCTGCTTGCGGAGGAAGAGGGCTCCCATTGCGATGAGGATCGGCACCGCGATGAGGAGCGGGATGAACGATCCGGCGAGATTGGTGAAATCGAGGGCCTTGGAGAAGGTGCCGCGCGAGATCGTCACGAAATAGGTGGCGGGATAGATGTTGCCAATGACGGCACCCGCGCCCTTGAGCGAGGTGACCGGATCGATCAGCCCGGAATATTGCACCACAGGAATGAGGGTGAGCAGTGCCGTGCCGAACAGCGCGGCAATCTGGCTCTGCACGAAGGTGGAGATGACGAGCCCCATGGCCGTGGCGATGGTGACATAAAGGAAGGCGCCGGCGGTGAGCGTTATGAAACTGCCGGTAAAGGGCACCGAAAAGGCCGTCATGGCGAACGCGATGAGCAGCAGGAAGTTCACCATGGCCAGCAGGATATAGGGGATCTGCTTCCCGATCAGGAATTCGAGCCGCGTGACCGGTGTCACATAGAGATTGACGATCGAGCCGAGTTCCTTTTCCCGCACGACGCTGAGCGCCGAAAGCATCGCGGGGATGAGCATCAGGAGCAGCGGAATGACTGCCGGCACCATGGCGACGAGGCTGCGGATGTCGGGATTGTAGCGATAGCGGGCCGCGACGGTGTAGGTGCCTTTGATTGCCTCATCGCCGTAGAGTTCGCGGGCCTTGCGTGTGAGCCAGCTTTTATGCATGCCCTCGACATAACCGCGCACGGTTTCGGCCCGTGTCGGCATGGCGCCGTCGATCCAGGCGCCGACCTCGACCGTGTTCCCGTGGGTGACATCGCGCCCGAAGCCCGGTGGAATTTCGATGGCGAGGCTGATGTCGCCTTCCTGCATCCGCCGGTCCATATCCGCGTAATCGAGGATTGGTGGCTTCTCGATGAAGTAGCGCGAACCGGAGATATCGGCGACGTAATCGCGCGAGATGGTGGAATCGTCGCGGTCGAGAACGGCGAAGGTCAGGTTCTCGACATCGAGGTTGATGCCGTAGCCCATCACGAACAACAGGATGACCGAGCCGAGAATGGCGAGCGTTGCACGGATCGGGTCGCGTTTCAGCTCCAGCGCTTCACGGCGCGTGTAGCTCAACATGCGGCGCAGGCTGAAAATACCGCGGCGTTTGGGGGCCGTGGATGGCGCGGCTTCCAGCGATGCCGGTTCCGCCGCACGGACTGTTTCCGGGCCGATGGCGTCCTGAAGATAGGCGATGAAGGCATCTTCCAGCGATGCCGCGCCGCGCTTTTCGACAATGGCGGCGGGCGTGTCGCTGATGAGCACCTTGCCGGCATGCATCAACGAGATACGGTCGCAGAGCGCCGCCTCGTTCATGAAATGGGTGGAGACGAAGATCGTCACGCCGTCCTTGCGGGAGAGATCGGCGAGGATCTTCCAGAAATCGTCGCGGGCAACGGGATCGACGCCGGACGTCGGTTCATCGAGGATGAGGATATCCGGTGCGTGGATCATCGCGACCGCCAGCGAAAGTCGCTGGCGCACGCCGAGCGGCAGCGCTTCCGGCAATTCGTCCATGATACCGGCGAGATCGAAGCGTGCGGCCATCTCCTCGATGCGGGCCGGGATCGTCTCCTTCGGCAGGCGGAAAAGGCAGGCATGCAGGTCGAGGTTCTGGCGCACGGTCAGTTCGCCATAGAGCGAGAAGGCCTGGCTCATGTAGCCAATGCGGCGGCGCACCTCCATGTCGGCGGCATTCACGGTATTGCCGAACAGTTTGGCCGTACCTTCCGTCGCGGCGAGAAGGCCGGTCAGCATTTTCATGGTCGTGGTCTTGCCGCAACCGTTCGAGCCGAGAAAGCCGAAGATTTCACCGCGCGGAATGCGGAAGCTGACGTGATCGACGGCGGTGAAGTCGCCGAAACGCATGGTCAGGCCTTCCGCCTCGATCGCGAACGCCTGCGCACCATCCGTCTGGCGCGGCGGAATGACGACCTTGGTGTGGTCACCGCGCTCTTCCACCGGCAGGAGCTCGATGAAGGCGGCGTCGAGATCGGCGGTGCCGGTGCGGGTCATGAGTTCGGCGGGGGTGCCGGTTGCCAGCACCTTGCCGGCATTCATCGCCATCAGCCAGTCGAAACGGGCGGCCTCTTCCATATAGGCGGTGGCGACGATGACGCTCATTGTGGGGCGCGTAGCGCGGATGCCTTCGATCAGTTCCCAGAATTGCCGGCGTGAGAGCGGATCGACGCCGGTGGTCGGTTCATCGAGGATCAGCAGATCGGGATCGTGGATGAGAGCGCAGCAAAGACCGAGCTTCTGCTTCATGCCACCGGAAAGCTTGCCGGCCGGGCGGTCGAGAAAGGGATCGAGCCCGGTGCCGCGGGTCAGTTCGCTGATGCGCCTGTCGCGTTCGGCCTTGTCGTGACCGAACAGGCGGCCGAAGAATTCAAGGTTTTCCCGCACAGAGAGCGTGGCATAGAGATTGCGGCCAAGGCCTTGCGGCATGTAGGCGATGCGCGGGCAGACGGCATTGCGGTGCTTCACATCCGCCATGTCGCCGCCGAGCACCAGAACACTGCCGGTCTTGATGGCGCGGGCGCCGGAGACGAGCGACAGAAGCGTCGACTTGCCGACGCCATCCGGGCCTATCATGCCGACCATGCAGCCGGCGGGAATATCGAGCGTCACGGCATCGAGCGCCACCGTCTTGCCATAGGCATGGCTGACGGCTTCGAGCCGGACGATGGCGGGTTCCGAAACGCTCATTGGACGAGGTTTTTCTCAAGCTCCGCAGGCCAGACGGCATCCGGGGCGGTGCGTACATAGGCGACGCCCGGCAGACCGGTCTTGACCTGACGGATATATTTTTTCAGCAGCTCCTGCGGAATGGCGGCGCGCACCCGAAAGACGAGCTTCTGGCGCTCTTCTTCCGTTTCCACCGTCTTCGGGGTGAACTGGGCGACATCCGCGACGAAGGATATCTTGGCCGGGATGGTGTATTGCGGCGCGGCATCCAGCACGAGGCGCACATCCGAACCGATCTGCAGGCGGCCCGCTTCGGAGGTCGGCAGGAAGAAGGTCATGTACACGTCTTCCAGATCGACCAGGCTGACGATGCGGCCACCGGCGGCCAGCACCTCACCGGGTTCGGCAACGCGATACTGGATGCGTCCGTCGCGCGGCGATTTCAGCGTGCCATCGGCGATCTGCGTCTCGATGAGTTCGATGGCGGCCTTTGCCGCGTCGATGGCGGCTTCGGCATCCACCACCTGTGCGCGGGCGGCATTGATACCCGCCTCCGCGGCGGCAAGGCTTGCCTTGGCGACGGCCAGCGCCGACACTGCACCCTGATAGGCAGACCGCGTATCGTCCAGAACCTGTTGCGACACGACGCTGGTCTTCGCCAGGGATTCCGCGCGGTCGAGGGTTTTCTGGGCGACTTCGAGCTGAACTTCGCGCTGCGCGACCACAGCCTTGGCCGACTCATTTTCAGCCAGCCTCTGCTTGAGAACGCTGCCGGCGGTGTCGACGCCGATTTCGGCGCGGCGCTTTTCCGCTTCCGCCTGCCGCTTCTGTGCTGCCAGCGTATCGCTGTCCATGACGGCGAGCACCTGCCCGGCGGTGACGAAATCGCCCTCGCGAACGGTAATTCCCTTCAGGCGTCCGGCAAGCTTGGTGGAAATGCCGATTTCCGTTGCCTCGATGCGACCATTGCCCTTGGCGATGCCGGCGGGCAGTTCGGTGGCGCCAAGGCGTTGCCAGGCGAGATAAGCGCCCGCTGCTGCGATGACGACGACGCCCGTCGCCGCGAGGTTCCTGATCGACAGAGCCATGCCCATTCCCTTTGAAAACGGTGCCATTCGTGAAAGCGCGCTCATCCTAAAACAGGCGGCGGCTAATGTTAACTCCTATCAGGAGAGCGTCGAAGATTGATTGATTTTTATCAATGCCTCGCAATTGCTTCGCCCGGCATTCCCCCAAAGCGTGTGATTGACAATGGAGACGCCTCGGCCAAGATGCGCCAAAAGCAAAGACCGGGAGGGTCCCATGCGCGCGTTTCTCCGCAGCATTCTTGTTCTCAGCCTTGTTTCCATGGCCGGTTTGGCCGCCGCGCAGAGTGCGAGAACCATCGAAACGACGCCGGATGCCGATTATTTCGGGTTCGATCTCCGAGCCGAGAAGAATGTGTCACAGGCCCAGTGCGAGAAGCTTTGCACCGACAGCAAATATTGCAAGGCCTTCACCTACAACATCAAGGCGCAATGGTGCTTCCTGAAGTCGGATTACGATACGATCAAGCCTGCGCCGGGGGCGGTGGCGGGGCGTGTCGTCGAAAAGACGTCCGAACCGGATACCGGTGCGCCGCCGCGCCTTGCCTTCATTTCTTCGTGGATGCAGCAGAACGCCCGCGATTTCGCCAACGGTCTCGACGTGCCGGAGGAAGACAGCGACAAGACGCTGGCCGTGCTTTCGAGCGAAGCGGCGGCGGCAACCGCCGCCAACGATTCGGCCCGCGCCTTTGCTCTCTACAAGGCGATTGCCGTTGCCGAGCCGGACAAGGCGCTGGGCTGGCTGGGAGCCGCGCGGGTTGCGCTCGGCGTGACCGACAATTCGATTTCCGCCACCGATGCGGTTTCCGCTGCGCTGAACGGCTATCAGCGCACCCGCACGGCGAAGGAGCGGGCATCCGCCCTTTCCGTTCTGGCGCAGGCGCTGGAGAAGACCTCGGAATTCCGTCCGGCGCTCGAAGCCTACAAGGCATCGTTGAAGCTCGCCGAGGTGAAGAGCGTGCGCGCCGCCTATGCTGCCCTGCATGAGAAGCAGGGGTTCCGCATGGTGGAACATACGATCGATTCCGACACGGCAAGTCCGCGCGCCTGCGTGCAGTTTTCCGAACCGTTGCAGAAATCGGGCACGGATTATTCTTCTTTCGTGACGCTGGATGGGGCCGTGCCCTCCGCGCTCGAAGCCAAGGACAACCAGATTTGCGTCGAAGGGCTGACGCATGGCGGGCGTTACAAGCTCGCCTTCCGTGCCGGTCTTCCCTCCACCGTGGGCGAAAACCTTGAAAAGCCGGTATCGCTCGATCTTTATGTGCGCGATCGTAAGCCGGCCATTCGCTTTACCGGCGAGAATTTCGTGCTGCCGGCCACTGCGCGGCGGTCGATCCCCGTGGTTTCGGTGAATGCCGAGGAGGCATCGCTCAAGCTCTATCGCATTGGCGACCGGGGCGTGGCGCCGCTGATGGCCGATTCGAAGTTCCTGTCGCAGATGGATGGCTATGGCTTCGACGATCTCGAGGAAAACCGCGGCGAACTGGTGTGGCAGGGCGCGCTTTCGCTCGATCAGCAGCTCAACAAGGAAACGATCACCGGCTTTCCGGTGGATGAGGCGCTGCCTGAGCGCAAACCGGGCGTCTACGTGCTGACCGCCTCCGTGAAGGGCGACGGGCTGGAAAGCTGGGACAGCAAGGCGACGCAATGGTTCGTCGTCTCCGATATCGGTCTTTCGACCTTTGCCGGTACCGATGGCCTTTCCGTCTTCGTGCGCTCGCTGTCTTCCGCCAAGCCTATGGCGAATGCAGAACTAACGCTGCTTTCGCGCGGCAACGAGGTGCTCGGAACCGGCAAGACCGACCGTGACGGCAAGCTGGTGCTTTCCGCCGGGCTCATGCGCGGGGCCGGAGCGCTGGCGCCCGCCGTTCTCACCGCCAAGATGGGCGAGGACTACGTGTTCCTCGATATGACGCGGGCAGGCTTCGATCTTTCCGACCGGGGTGTGACGGGCCGCACCGCGCCGGGGCCACTCGACCTGCTGCTGTGGACCGAACGCGGCATCTACCGGGCCGGCGAAACCGTTCATGCGGCGGCGCTTGCCCGTGATGCCGCCGCCAATGCCGTCCCCGGTCTGCCGCTGACCTTCGTCTTTGAGCGCCCCGATGGCGTGGAGGCATCGCGTGTCGTCAGCAACGATGTCGGGCTGGGCGGCCATGCCGTTGATTATGCCGTTTCTGCAACGGCGATGCGCGGCACCTGGCGGTTCAAGGTGTTCACCGATCCCAAGGCGCCCGCGCTTGCCGAAAAATCCTTCCTTGTTGAAGACTTCGTGCCGGATCGCATCGAATTCTACATGGTGACCGAGGCCAAGGCGATTGCGTCGGACGCACCGGCAACCCTCGATATCGATGGCCGCTTCCTCTATGGCGCACCTGCTGCCGGCCTTGCCATGGAAGGCGAAATCGTGGTGAAGCCGGTGCGCAGCCGCGCGGGCTTCGAGGGTTATGTCTTCGGTCTGGCCGACGAGGAAACGGAAGAGGCAAGCCGCACCGCGCTGGAGGACCTGCCGACGCTGGACGAGGACGGCAAGGCCAGCGTCGAAGTGGCGCTTTCCGACCTACCATCCACCACGCAATGGCTGCAGGCCGAAATTGCGCTGCGCATGCGCGAGGGCGGTGGCCGCGCCATTGAACGGACGCTTTCGCTGCCGGTTCAGCAGGATGGGCCGATGATCGGCATCAAGACGGAGTTCTCCGGGTCCGTTGCCGAAAACAGCCAGGCGAAATTCAACATCATCGCCGTCGATGGCGAGGCCCGCACCGCGCTCAAGGGCGCGAAGTGGAAGCTCATCAAGGTCGAGCGAAATTACCAGTGGTATCGCGAGGGCAATGGCTGGCGCTTCGAGCCGGTGCTGTCTACCTCCAAGGTGGCGGATGGCACGCTGGATATCGGCGCCGAGGGGGCAGCCCTTTCCGTGCCGGTAGCCTTTGGTCGTTACCGGCTGGAAATCGAGGGTAAAGGCGCGCTTTCGAGCGCGGCCTTCGATGCCGGCTGGTATGTGGAGGCAAGCTCCACCGAAACGCCGGATGCGCTGGAAATTGCGCTGGACAAGCCAAGCTATGCGGCGGGCGATACCGCAAAGCTGAAGATTTCGCCGCGCCATGCCGGCCGCGTTCTGGTGACGGTGGGCACGGAATCCCTGCTTTACAGTGCGGATGCCGAAATCGGCGAGGGTGGCGGGGAAATCGCTATTCCCGTGACAGCAGACTGGGGCGGCGGAGCCTATGTGGCCGCCACGCTGTTCCGTCCGGGCGATGCGCAGGAAAGCCGCATGCCGATGCGTGCCATCGGCGTGAAATGGCTGGGCATCGATCCGGCCGCCCGCAGGCTTGCCGTGACGCTTTCGCCGCCGGAGAAGGTTCTGCCGCGCGGAGCGCTGGAAATTCCCGTGCAGGTGGCCGGGGCCGGTGTTGGTGAGGAAGCCTATGTGACGGTCGCCGCCGTCGATGTCGGCATTATCAACCTGACGCGCTACACGATGCCGGAGCCGGAAGGCTGGTATTTCGGCCAGCGCAAGCTGGGCCTTGAAATCCGCGACCTCTATGGCCGCCTTATCGACGGTTCGCTGGGCGCCATGGGCCGCATTCGCACCGGTGGCGACGGTGGCGACATGGCCCTGCAGGCGAGCCCGCCGACCGAAAAGCTGGTCGCCTTCTTTTCCGGCCCGGTGAAGCTTGGCGCCGATGGCAAGGCGAATATCCGCTTCGACCTGCCGCAGTTCAACGGCACGGCCCGTGTGATGGCGGTGGCCTGGACGAAGACAGGCGTGGGCCATGCCGAGAAGGACGTGGTGATCCGCGATCCGATCGTGTTGCAGGCCAGTCTGCCGAAGTTCCTTTCGCCCGGCGACCGTAGCGAATTGCGCATCGATATCGCGCCGACGGATGCGCCGGCGGGCACCTACAAGCTCACCGTTTCGACCGATGCGGCGGTGACGCTGGACCGGGCGGCCGCCACGCGCGACGTGGCACTGCAACCCGGCAAGCGGCAGGCGGTCACGCTGCCGATCCTTGCCCACCAGCCGGGAACGGCGAAGATCGGGCTCGCCTTGACCGGGGCTGACGGGCTGAAGGTGGAGCAGGGGCTGGAGGTGCCGGTGCGGCCCTCGACACTGCCGGTGACGGTGCGCAACGAACTTGCCATCGAGCCGGGCCGCAAACTCGTGGTGGATAGCGGTCTTCTGGCGGGCAGCATCGTCGACGGGGCCTCGGTTGCCGTCAATATTACCCGTGCGCCCGCCTTCGACATGACGGCGCTTGCCATGATGCTCGACCGCTACCCCTATGGTTGCGCCGAGCAGACGGTGAGCCGGGCACTGCCGCTTCTCTATCTCGATCAGGCCGCCGCGCTGGCTGAGGGACCGGACGATCCCGATCTGAAAGTCCGGGTCCAGCAGGCGGTGGAGCGGGTGCTGGGCTACCAGTCCTCCTCGGGCAGTTTCGGGCTCTGGGGTCCGGATTCCGGTGACTTGTGGCTCGACGCCTATGTCAGCGATTTCCTGACCCGGGCGCGGGAGCGTGGTTTTGCCGTGCCGGAAGAAGCGTTGGCACAGGCGCTTTCCAATCTTGAGAACCAGTTGGCCTATACCGAAGTGAAGAATGCCGGCAATGCCATGGCCTATGCGCTTTACGTGCTGGCAAAGAACCGCAAGGCGGCGATTTCCGATCTGCGCTATTATGCCGATACGGCGCTTGAAAGCATTTCGACGCCGATGGCGCGGGGGCAACTGGCTGCCGCGTTGTCGCTCTACGGCGATCAGGGCCGGTCGGGCAGCCTGTTCCGCAGTGCGCTCGCCCTTTCCGGGGAAGCGGCGGCGGCGCAATCGCGCTCGGATTACGGTTCGACGCTGCGCGACAATGCGGCCCTTTTGGCGCTTGCTGCCGAAAGCCGCCCGGAACCCGGCGTGGTCGTGCCGGTTTCGACGCGGGTTGCCGAGGAATGGCAATTGAAGAGCGCTTCCAGCACGCAGGAACAGGCGTGGATGTGGCTTGCAGGCCGCGCGCTTTCCGAAGGTGACAAGACATTGGCGCTTGCCATCAACGGTGAGGCGAAGAAGGGCGGCTATCAGGCGCGCATGAGCGGCGAGGTGCTGGCCGCCAAACCGATCTCCGTCGAAAATCGCGGCAAGGAAACCGTTTATGCGTCGGTCACGGCGGTCGCTTCGCCGGAAGAAGCGCTGCCGGCGGGCGGGCAGGGCTACGCCATTTCCCGCACCTATTACACCATGGATGGCGAGGAGACGGATATTTCGCAGGCCGTGCAGAATGAACGTTACGTGGTGCAGATCACCGTGACGCCGGAGCATGACTGGGCGCAACGCCTGCTCGTGACCGATCTTCTGCCTGCCGGTTTCGAAATCGACAATCCGAAGATCATCGGCAGTGCCGATCTTGCCAATTTCGACTGGCTGGCGGATGTGGAGGCGGCGCATACCGAATTCCGCAGCGACCGGTTCGTGGCCGCCTTCAACCGAAACGAGGGCGATGGCGACGAGATCACGCTGGCCTATGTGGTGCGGGCGGTGACGCCGGGCACCTATGCCCTGCCGGCGGCAAGCGTGGAAGATATGTACCGGCCGGAATTTGCGGCGCGCACGGCAAGCGGCATGGTTGCCGTTTCGAAGGCTGACTGACATGCGCGGGCGGCGGCTGGTCTTCGGCGTGGCCGTTTCAGGCCTCATCGGCATCGCCGCCATCTTCGCGCTCTATTGGGCTGACAAAGCCTATCCGCCGCCGCTTGATGCTGCGCGGGTGGTTTCGGCGGAGGTGCTGGACCGAAACGGGGCTCTGCTGCGCGCCTTCGCGACCAGGGAGGGACGTTGGCGGCTGAAGACCGGGGCGGCGGATGTCGATCCTCGGCTGGTGCAGATACTCGTTGCCTATGAGGACCGGCGGTTTCATGACCATCACGGCATCGATCCGCAAGCCATCGCGCGGGCGGCCTGGCAATTCGTGACGCATGGCCGCATCGTTTCCGGCGCATCGACGCTTTCCATGCAGGTGGCGCGGTTGATCGAGCCGCGCGCCGAACGCAGCCTGTTTGCCAAGCTTCGCCAGATGGCACGGGCGGTGCAGATCGAGCGGCGGCTTTCCAAGGCGGAAATCCTCGACCTTTACCTGACGCTGGCGCCCTATGGCGGCAATCTGGAGGGCGTGCGCGCCGCCAGTCTCGCCTGGTTCGGCAAGGAACCGAAGCGGCTTTCGGTTGCGGAAGCCGCGCTTCTGGTGGCGCTGCCACAATTGCCGGAGAAACGCCGGCCCGACCGCTTTCCCGAGGTGGCGGCCAAGGCGCGCGAACGGGTGATAGACCGGGCGGTGAAGGCCGGGGGGCTCGATGCCGGCGAGGCGGCCCGAGCGGAGATGGCGGCCGTTCCCGCATCCCGCCGGGCGCTGCCTGCGCTTGCCGCGCATCTGGCGGGCACGGCCCTTCTCAAGAAGCCCGGCGAGCGGCTTTACCGCACGACGCTCGACGCGCGCATTCAGGGGGCGCTGGAAGCGGTGGCGGCGGGCGCGGCGGAGCGGCTGGGGCCGAAGCTTTCTGTGGCCATGGTGATGGCCGATGCCCGCACAGGCGATATTCTGGCGCGCGTGGGTTCGGCGGATTATTTCGACGGCGGACGGCGCGGCTGGATCGACATGACGGAGGCCGTTCGTTCGCCCGGTTCGGCGCTGAAACCCTTCATCTATGCGCTCGGCTTCGAGGAAGGGCTTGTGGCGCAGGAAAGCATCGTGGAAGACCGGCCCGCCGATTTCTCCGGCTACCGGCCGCGCAACTTCGACATGACCTATCAGGGCGATGTGTCGATCCGCCGGGCATTGCAACTGTCGCTCAACGTGCCGGCGGTGAAGCTGCTTGAGGCCACCGGCCCCGCGCGACTGATGGTTAGGCTGAGGCGCGCGGATGTGAAGCTGCAACTGCCGACGGGTGAGCCGGCCGGACTTTCCATCGCGCTCGGCGGGGCCGGCATTTCGCTCAAGGAACTGACGCAGCTTTACACCGCCTTTCCCAACCGCGGCAAACCGATGCGGCTGGGCGATGGGGTGACGGGCGAACCCGGCGCTTTCGACGGAGAGCCGCTGACGACACCATCCGCCGCCTGGCAGGTGTCGGATATTCTCTCGGCCGTTCTGCCGCCGCCCGGCAGTCCCGTCGGCGGCATCGCCTACAAGACCGGCACGAGCTACGGCTATCGCGATGCCTGGTCGGTGGGGTTCGACGGGCGGCATGTGCTGGGCGTGTGGATCGGAAGGGCGGATAATGGCGCGGTGCCGGGCCTCACCGGCTATCAGGCCGCGGCCCCCGTTCTGTTCGAGGGCTTTGCGCGTTCGGGCGTGGCGATCACGCCGCTGCCGGAAGCGCCGGTCGGTGCGGCGCATCTTGCCTTCTCCGAGCTTCCCTTCGGGCTTCGCCGGTTTGCCGCCACGGAAAACGGCCTGCCGCGCCTGAAGGCCCAGGAACCGCCGCCGCGTATCGTCTATCCGCCGGAGGGCGCGCGGGTGGAACTGGGGTTCAGGAGCGAGCGCGACGCCGAACCGCTGGTGCTGAAACTTCAGGGCGGCAAGGCGCCGTTCCGGTGGCTTGCGAACGGCAAGCCGCTTTCCGGTGATCCGACCCGCCGGCGCACCAGCGAATGGTTGCCGGATGGCGGCGGCTTTTCACGGCTGACGGTGATCGACGCGGACGGTCGTGCAGCGAGCGTCGGGGTGTTTCTGGAATAGGCGGCGGGAGGCAACACCTCGGGTTGCCGGATCAGAGGTTGCCGTGCCCCTCGTCCCGCTGCCGTCCCCTCTCCCCACAAGGGGGAGAGGGGACGGCAGCCAGAGGGAGGTTGTCCTTACCCGGCAAAGCCGCCTTCATCGAGAAAGGCCTGTTCCTCCGGTGTCGTTTCCCGGCCCAGAATGGCGTTGCGGTGGGGAAACCGACCGAAGCGGGCGACGATATCGCGGTGGTCGATGGCGTGGGGAAGCCAGGGTTCGCCGAGCTTTTCGTTGAGGCGGACGCATTCGTGCTGATCGGAGAGATCTTCCGAATGGGTGAGCGGCAGGTAGAAGAACACCCGCACATCCTTCTCCATCGCCTCGTCATGACCAAGCGCCAGAGCCCGGCGGCAATAATGCAGTGCCAGCGGGTCGGTGGCATACATATGCCCGGTGTTACGGAACGAATTGCGCGGATACTGGTCGAGCAGGATGAAGAGCGCCAGCGCGCTTTCGGGCTGGTCGATCCAGCTTTCCCGCTCGCGGCGGGCGGCGGACCAGTGGAGGTCGGCGAAGGTTTCGCGGAAGGTGCGGTCGAAGGCCTCGTCCTTGCAGAACCATTTGTCGGGCCCCGCCTCGCGCCAGAAACGGGTGACGGCGAGGGCTTCGTCGGGAATGGTCATGCAAGTCTCCAGCTCAAATTTCAGCTTTCCGGCAGTGCGGCCTGCTGCTCCTCCTTCAAGTCTACCCCGGTCAGCCTGCGTTTCAAAGCTTCACGGATGAGCCAGAACGCCTTTGCAGCGGCAAGAGGCAGTTTCAGGCCGGCGTCGCGAATGTTGGAAATGCAGTTACGGTCGGCATCGGAAAGACCGGGCCGAGGGCCATAGGTGAGATAGGCGCCGAGGCTGTCGACGGAGGAGAGGCCGGGGCGTTCGCCGATCAGCATCAGCACGAGGCGGGCCTGAAGCGCTACGCCGATTTCGTCACCGATGGCGACGCGGCCGTTTTCGACGACGGCGATCGGCCCGACGGAGAGGCCCTCGCTGGCGAAAAGCGGCAGAAGATCGGCGATGAACGGCACGGCATTGGCGGCGATGGCGGTTGAGGACAGGCCGTCGGCCACGACGATGGCGATGTCGCAGGGTTCCGACCCCAGCGCTTTCAGCCGGTCGACATCCTCCGGTTTCAGGCGACGGCCAAGATCGGGCCGCGACAGATAGGTCTGCCGGCTTTCCGCCTGGCTCGATACCGGGATGTTCATGAGGCCGAGATCGGAAAGACCAGCCCGCAGCGCTTCCTTGTCGAAGGGAATATGCACGGCATCGCGGGCGGTGGCATGGGCATAGGAAAAGCGCAGCACCTGCGATGTGGGCAGTGATGCGCCGACGCGACCGAGCGCGATGGAGGCATCGGTGTGACGGCGCAGCGCTTCCCACGGATCGAGCGTGACGATGTCGGCGGACTTGGTGTCTTCGGTCACGATGCGATCCTCAGCAGCGATTGTCCGGCGGTCTGTGGCAGAAGGTGGCCGGTGTCGTCCGTCACCTGCATCCTGTTCAGCCAGTCCCGGAATTCCGGCGCGCGTTTCAGGCCGAGCACCTCGCGCACGTAAAGCTGATCGTGGAAGGAGGTGGACTGGTAGCCGAGCATGACGTCGTCGGCACCGGGAATGCCCATGATGAAATTCACGCCGGCGGCGCCCAGAAGGGTCAGCAGCGTATCCATGTCGTCCTGATCGGCTTCGGCATGGTTGGTGTAGCAGATGTCGCAGCCCATCGGCACGCCAAGTAGCTTGCCGCAGAAATGGTCTTCCAGACCGGCACGGATGATCTGCTTGCCGTCATAGAGATATTCCGGGCCGATGAAGCCGACCACGGTGTTGACGAGGAGCGGTTTGAAGGCGCGGGCGACCGCATAGGCACGCGCCTCGCAGGTCTGCTGATCGACGCCGTGATGGGCGTCTGCGGAAAGGGCGGAGCCTTGTCCCGTCTCGAAATACATGACGTTGTCGCCGACCGTGCCGCGCTTCAGCGCAAGGCCGGCTTCATAACCCTCGCGCAGCGTGGCAAGCGAGATACCAAAGGAGGCGTTGGTCTTTTCCGTGCCGGCAATGGACTGGAAGACGAGATCGACCGGTACGCCCTTTTCAGCCATGGCGATGGAGGTGGTGACGTGGGTGAGCACGCAGGATTGCGTCGGAATTTCATAGCGGGCAATGATTTCCGCCAGCATTTCCACCAGCCCGGTCAGAACCGGCACGCTGTCGGAGGCGGGGTTGATGCCGATCACCGCATCGCCGCAGCCATAGAGCAGACCGTCGACAATGGAGGCGGCGATGCCCATGCGGTCGTCGGAAGGGTGGTTCGGCTGGAGGCGCACCGCCATGGTGCCTTCGAGGCCGATGGTGTTCCGGAATCTGGTGACGATCCGGCATTTGCGGGCGGCAAGGATCAGATCCTGATTACGCATCAGCTTGGATGTGGCAGCCACCATTTCCGGCGTCAGGCCGGGGGCGAGGGCAGCGAGTGTGACGGCATTGGCGGCGGGTGACAGCAGCCATTCGCGAAAGCTTCCGACCGTCATATGCGAAACCGGCGCGAAGGCCTGTGCATCGTGACCATCGATGATGAGGCGTGTCACCTCGTCTTCTTCATAGGGGATCAGCGCTTCGCTAAGGAAGGTTTTCAGCGGCACATCGGCCAGACACATCTTGGCGGCGATATTTTCGGCAGCGCTTGCCGCAGCGACGCCGGCGAGATAATCGCCCGAACGCGGTGGCGTGGCTTTCGCCATCAATGTCTTCAGGTCGGCGAAGCGATAAAGCTCGCCGCCAGCGGTGATCTGGTAGGCCATGGCCGGCGGGTTCCCCGTTTGTTTTTTCCGGAGCCGGCATTAGGGCAGGGGTGTTGACGGGCGTCAAGTGTTTCGCGGTTGCGAAATCAACGCGACAGTTCGCGGATGGCGGCATCGAGGCCGCCGAGGGTGAGGGGAAACATGCGCTCGCCCATCAGTTTGCGGATGAGTCCGATGGACATGGTGTGATCCCAATAGTCCTCGCGCACCGGGTTCAGCCAAACGGATTTCCGGAAATGGCCGGTGATGCGATCGAGCCAGACGGCGCCGGGCTCCTGGTTCCAATGCTCGACGGAGCCGCCCGCCATGGTCACTTCGTAGGGACCCATGGATGCATCGCCGGCAAAGACGATGCGGTAATCCGGCCCGAAGGTACGGATGACGTCGAGAGTGGGGATGCGGTCGGCGTGGCGGCGGCGGTTGTCCTTCCACACGCCTTCATAAATGCAATTGTGGAAGTAGAAATATTCCATGTGCCGGAATTCGGCGCGGGCGGCGGAAAACAACTCCTCGATGACGCGGATATGGTCGTCCATTGAACCGCCGGAATCGAGGAACATCAGAAGTTTCACGGCATTGCGCCGTTCGGGCCGTGTCTTTACGTCGAGATAGCCGTGTTCGGCGGTGGAGCGGATGGTGCCGGACAGGTCGAATTCATCGGCCGCACCGTCGCGCACCCAGCGGCGCAGGCGCTTGAGCGCCACCTTGATGTTGCGGGTGCCAAGTTCCACCGTGTCGTCGTAATTGCGAAATTCGCGCTTGTCCCAAACCTTCACGGCGCGGCGGTGGCGGGATTGCTCCTGTCCGATGCGCACGCCTTCGGGATTGAAGCCATAGGCCCCGAAGGGGGAGGTGCCGGCGGTGCCGATCCACTTGTTGCCGCCCTGATGGCGGGCTTTTTGTTCTTCCAGCCGCTGTCGAAGCGTTTCCATGAGCTTGTCGAGACCGCCAAGGGCCTCGATCTCTCTTTTCTCCGCATCGGTGAGGTATTTTTCCGCCAGTTTCGCCAACCATTCGGCGGGCAGGTCGACCGGGGCCGGGCCCTCGCCCTCACCATCGCCCGAAAGAGCGGCAAGACCCTTGAAGTGAGTGGAAAACACCCGGTCGAAGCGGTCGATATGGCGCTCGTCCTTCACCAGTGCGGCGCGGGCGAGATAGTAGAAGGCCTCGATATCGAAGGCGGCAATCCCCTGCTTCATGCCCTCCAGCAGGTCCAGGAGTTCCCGTAGTGTTACGGGAACCTTTTCTGCCTTCAGCGCCAGGAAGAAGGGGATGAACATCGCTTATCCCTTGTCGGTGCCGATCTCCGCGAGATCGTAGGGGGTGGTCTGGTACATCTCGTTGATCCAGTTGCCGAAGAAGAGATGCGCATGGCTGCGCCAGCGGTTCAGGGGCGTCAGCGCCGGATCGTTGTGCGGGAAATAATCGTGCGGCATCTTGATGGGCACACCGGCATTCACGTCGCGGAAATATTCATCGCCGAGCGAGGTGGAGTCATATTCCACATGGTTGAACATGTAGAGCCGGTTGGCCGTGGTGTCCTGCACCAGGCAAACGCCGGAACCGTCGGATTCCGCCAGAATATCGAGGGCCTGCCCCTTTTCCTCGACATCGGCGCGGCGGATTTCCGTCCAGCGCGACACGGGCACCTCGAAATCGTCGGAGAAGCCGTTGAGGAAAACGGAGGAAGGCTTGAGGTTCCTGTGGCGGAACACGCCGAAGGCCTTTTCCTTCAGGGCGTGCTTGGGAACACCGTGGAAGTGGTAGATCGCCGCCATCGCGCCCCAGCAGATGTTGAGTGTCGAATGGACGTTGGTTTCGGTCCAGTCGAGAATCCTCTGCATTTCCGACCAGTAGGTCACGTCCTCGTAGGGAATGGTTTCGACGGGCGCGCCGGTGATGATGAAGCCGTCGAACTTGCGGTCCTTGATCTCGTCCCAGGTCTGGTAGAACGAGAGGAGATGTTCGGCGGAGGTGTTGCGCGGTGTGTGACCACCGACGCGAACCAGCGTGAATTCCACCTGCAGCGGCGACGCGCCGACGAGGCGCGCCATCTGGATTTCCGTCTTGATCTTGTTCGGCATGAGGTTCAGGAGCCCGATCTGAAGCGGGCGAATATCCTGACGGACGGCCGCTGTTTCAGTCATGACCCGCACGCCCTCGGAAACGAGGGTGTCGAAGGCGGGCAGCGTATCGGGAATCTTGATGGGCATGGGACACGATCCAGACTTTGAAACAAGCCAGCCGGTCTCGATAAACGGTTTCGGGAACATCGCTCCCTCGGCCCTTTAGCGAGTTTTTTAACGTGGCTGCAAGCCGGCCGGCCAAATCACCACGGACTTTCCATTTACCGGTGTATTGCGGAAAAATCAATCTTTGCGGCGTGCAGATGCCGCAAAATTCGTCAGTTGCGCCGGGCCATGAAGGCAAGCCGTTCGAAGAGGTGCAAATCCTGCTCATTCTTCAGAAGCGCACCGTGGAGCTTCGGCAGGATGGTCTTCGGATCGACCTTGAGATCGTCGGGCGAAACCTCATCGGCGACCAGAAGGCGAATCCAGTCCAGCGCTTCGGATGTGGATGGCTTCTTCTTCAGGCCGGGCACGGCGCGGATTTCGTAGAAGAGAGTCAGCGCGTTGCGCAGCAGGTCGTGGCGGATGCCGGGATAATGGACTTCCACGATGCGGGCGAGTGTTTCGGCCTCGGGGAAGCGGATGAAGTGGAAGAAGCAGCGGCGCAGGAAGGCGTCCGGCAGTTCCTTCTCGTTGTTGGAGGTGATGATGACGATGGGACGGACTTGCGCACGCACCACCTCGCCGGTCTCGTAGACATGAAACTCCATGCGGTCGAGTTCCTGCAGGAGATCGTTGGGGAACTCGATATCGGCCTTGTCGATTTCATCGATCAGGAGAACGACCTTGCGACCGGCGGCAAAAGCCTGCCAGAGCTTGCCCTTGCGGATGTAGTTCGCCACATCGGAGACACGGGGGTCGCCAAGCTGGCTGTCGCGCAGGCGCGAGACCGCGTCGTACTCATAAAGGCCCTGCTGGGCTTTGGTGGTGGATTTGACGTTCCATTCGATGATGTCGAGGCCAAGGCCTTCGGCAACCTGCCGGGCCAGTTCCGTCTTGCCGGTGCCGGGCTCGCCCTTGACCAGCAGTGGACGCTCCAGCTTGATGGCGGCATTGACCGCGACCATCAGATCCTTGTCGGCGATATAGCTTCCGGTGCCGGAAAATTCCATCGGGCGTCCTCCAAACGTCACTTTCAGGCGATCAATAGCGGATGAATGCATTCTTTGGAACCTTTTGGCGCAGAAAGCGCTTGAGTTCGCGGCCCGACCGAACCATTATACGCCACCGAATGACAGGGCGGTTTGCCGCCTGAAATGCCGTCTCACGACGCCACAGGGCGCCCGGCGGAATTTTCGTCCGTATCCAGAGAATTCCTCCGGCTTTCACGCGCCGGATCGTCACCATTGATCGCGGCTTTGCCGCTTCAAACCAATTATCGCCGCAGGGCGAAGCAAAGGAGTTACATTGCAGGTTCTCGTTCGTGACAACAATGTCGAGCAGGCGCTGCGCGTTCTGAAGAAGAAGCTTCAGCGCGAAGGTGTGTTTCGTGAAATGAAGGCTCGTGCCTCCTATGAGAAGCCGTCCGAGAAGCGCGCGCGCGAAAAGGCCGAAGCCATTCGCCGCACCCGCAAGCTGGCGCGCAAGAAGGCTCTGAAGGAAGGCGTTGTCGCCCGCAAGCACTGATCGCCTGGCTTGGCCGGTCCGTTTGTAAAAGGCTCCGTTCTCGCGGGGCCTTTTCCTTTGACGGGTATATGCGCTATTGCAGGGCCATGAGCGACAGTTTCACCATCCTGCTCGGCGGCGAGCTTGAAAAGACCGAACGGCTGATGGCGGCCATGGCCGGCAGCCGTGTCATTGCGGCGGATGGCGGCATGCGTCATGCCGAGGCGCTGGGCGTCGTGCCGGAACTGTGGGTCGGGGATTTCGATTCCGCCGATCCCGCCCTTTTCGAACGCTATGCCACTGTGCCGCGCCAGACCTTCCCCCGCGAAAAGGATGCGACCGACGGCCAGCTTGGCGTTGAAACCGCCATTGCGCTGGGCGCGAAACGGCTTGTTCTGGCCGGTGCGCTTGGAGGAACCCGTTCCGACCATGCCTTGCAGCATGTCGTCTATGCCGTGCATCTGGCCGAACGCGGCCTCGATGTACTGCTGACGTCCGGCGAAGAGGAGATGGTTCCCTTTCTCGCTGGCACGGTTGAGGTCGATCTGCCCGACGGCGCGTTGTTTTCCATTCTCGGCCTGACCGATCTTGCGGCGCTCACCATCGAAAACGCGAAATACGGCCTCGACCGCCGCGATGTGCCCTTCGGACCGCCGATGACGATCTGCAATGTGGCGCGCGGGCGGGTTCGCCTGACCCATGAAGGCGGGCGTGCGATCATTCTGTCGCGCCCCTATGATTTTACCGGAGTTTGATTCTTGGCCCCCCCGATCCTGAAGCTCGACAATATCTTCCTCACCTTCGGTGTGACGCCGCTTCTGGCCGGCGCATCGCTCCAGGTGGAACCGGGCGACCGCATCTGCCTGGTGGGGCGCAACGGCTCCGGCAAATCGACGCTGATGAAGATTGCCGCCGGGCTTGTCGAGGCGCAGTCGGGCGAAGTCTTTCGCCATCCCTCCGCCACCATCCGCTATCTGGAGCAGGCGCCGGATTTCGGCAGCTTCACGACGGTGCAGGCCTATTGCGAGGCGGGGCTCGGACCCGGCGACGACCCCTACCGCGTCACCTATCTGCTCCAGCATCTCGGGCTGACCGGCGAGGAAGACCCCTCCCGGCTTTCCGGCGGTGAGGCGCGCCGGGCAGCGCTCGCCCGCGTCATGGCGCCCAAACCCGACATTCTCATGCTCGATGAGCCGACCAACCACCTCGATCTCCCGACCATCGAATGGCTGGAAGATGAGCTTTCACGCAGCCGCTCGGCTCTGGTGCTGATTTCGCACGACCGGCGCTTTCTCGAAAAGGTTTCGACCGCGACCGTGTGGCTCGATCGCGGCATTGCCCGGCGGCTCGACCGCGATTTCTCCCACTTCGAAGCCTGGCGTGACAAGGTGCTGGAAGAGGAAGAGCAGGAGCAGCACAAGCTCGGCCGCGCCATCGAGCGCGAGGAACACTGGATGCGCTACGGCGTGACCGCGCGGCGCAAGCGCAACATGCGCCGCGTCGGCGAACTGCAGGACATGCGCGCGAAGTTTCGTGGTCACAAGGGGCCGCAGGGTTCGGTTCAGGCCACGATTACCGAGGGGCGCGAATCCGGCAAGCTGGTCATCGAGGCGGACAAGATCACCAAGGCCTATGAGGGGCGCACCATCGTCGCGCCGTTTTCGCTGCGGGTGCACCGCGGCGATTGCATCGGTCTCGTCGGGCCGAACGGTGCCGGCAAGACGACGCTTCTGAAGATGCTAACGGGCCAGCTTGAGCCGGATTCCGGCATCGTCAAGCTGGGCACCAAGCTTGAAATCGCCACGCTGGACCAGAAGCGCGAGGACCTCAATCCGGAGGAAACGCTCGCCCATTATCTGACCGACGGGCGCGGCGAAAACCTTCTGGTGAACGGTGAGCAGAAGCATGTGTCCGGCTATATGAAGGACTTCCTGTTCCAGCCGGAGCAGGCTCGCACGCCGATCCGCAACCTTTCCGGCGGCGAGCGCGCGCGCCTCATCCTTGCCCGCATCATGGCGCGGCCCTCCAACCTGCTGATCCTCGACGAGCCGACGAACGATCTCGACATCGAGACGCTGGATCTGTTGCAGGAAATCGTCGCTGGCTATTCCGGCACGGTCATCCTTGTCAGCCACGACCGCGATTTCCTGGACCGCACAGTGACCTCCACCATCGCGCCCGCCGTTCCGGATGCGCCGGACGGACGCTGGATCGAATATGCCGGCGGCTACTCCGACATGCTGGCCCAGCGCAAGGGGGCGGCTGACGAACGCCGCAAGGCGGAAAAGGCCGCCGAAAAGCCGAAGGCCGAGACTGCCAATGCGGTCGAGACGCCGAAGGGCAAGGGCAAGCTTTCCTACAAGCAGAAGTTCGCGTTGGACAATCTGCCGAAGGAAATGGAAAAGCTTCAGGCCGACATGGCCGCCCGCGAGGCAAAGATGGCCGACCCCAACCTCTTCACCAAGGACCCGGCAGGCTTCAACAGGTTGGCCGGCGAACTGGAAAAGCTGCGCGACAAGCTGGCGGCGATGGAAGAGGAATGGCTGGAACTCGAAATGCTGCGGGAAGAGCTGGAAGGCTGATTTCTCCCTGCCTGGGCGAGAACAGGTCTGTTTCTCGCCCTTGTCACATTCCCAACATCGCGCTACATCTCTCCTCGCTCTAACGGGGTGCCCCGGTTTCGACCGGGGCTGAGAGGCATTGGCCGTGTTCACGGTTGCCAACCCGAAGAACCTGATCCGGTTAGCACCGGCGGAGGGATTAGACGGCTCGCATCCTGCGCCCTATTCCCGTCAACACGATCGAACGAGGAGGCGCTGATGCGCACGAAATTCCTGTCCCTGCTTGCGGCCTGCGCCGTATTCTCCCTGTCTTCGGTTGCGGCGGACGCCGCGGGCAAGACGCTGACGGTCTATACCTATGAGAGCTTCGTTTCCGAATGGGGACCGGGGCCGAAGGTGAAGGAAGCCTTCGAGAAGACCTGCGACTGCACGGTGAACTTTGTCGGCATTACCGATGGCGTGGCGCTGCTTTCGCGCCTGAAACTGGAAGGTGCCTCCGCCAAGGCGGATGTGGTGCTCGGCCTCGACACCAGCCTGACGGCGGAAGCCAGGGATACCGGCCTGTTTGAGGCGAGCGGTGTCGATACGTCGGCGACAACCGTGCCGGGCGGCTTCAAGGATGAGGTATTCGTTCCCTATGATTACGGCCACTTCGCGGTCATCTACGATTCCAAGGTGGTGACGAGCCCGCCGAAGAGCCTGAAGGAACTGGTCGAGGGCGACCCGTCGCAGAAGATCGCCATTCAGGATCCGCGCACCTCCACACCCGGTCTCGGCCTGCTTCTGTGGGTGAAGTCGGTCTATGGCGACAAGGCTGGTGAGGCGTGGAGAGCGCTCAACAAGCGGGTGCTGACGGTGACGCCCGGCTGGTCGGAAGCCTATGGCCTGTTCACCAAGGGTGAGGTGCCGATGGTGCTGTCCTATACGACATCGCCGGCCTATCACATCATTGCCGACAAGGAGACGCGCTATCAGGCGGCGGCCTTTTCCGAAGGTCATTATGTCCAGATCGAGGTGGCCGGCCTGTTGAAGAACGCACCGGAAAAGGAACTCGGCCGAGATTTTCTGCGCTTCATGCTGACGCCCGGCTTCCAGGACGCGATCCCGGAAAACAACTGGATGTGGCCGGCTGCCGCCACGTCCGCACCGCTGCCGGAGGCGTTCAACACGCTGGTGAAGCCGGAAAAGACCCTCCTCATCCCCTCTGAGGAGGTTGCCAAGAACCGCAAGGCCTGGATCGACGAGTGGCTGGCCGCCTCGGTCAAGTGAAAGCCTGACCGGCCATGCTGACGGCGGGTGAAAGAATGCGGGCGATTGGCGGCGGGGCTCTGGTTCTTGCCGTCATCACCGGCTTTGCCGGCACGGCACTCGCGGCTCTTCTGCTGTTTGACGGGGCCGGATTTTCCGGCCTCCTTGATACCTATACACTGAGCGTGGCCCGCTTCACGCTCTGGCAGGCGACGTTGTCCACCCTGCTTTCGGTGCTCTTTGGCATTCCCGTTGCCCGCGCGCTGGCGCGGCGGCCGCAATTTCCGGGCCGCATCTGGATTGTCCGGTTGCTTGCGGTGCCCATGGGCTTGCCCGTGCTGATCGGCGCACTCGGCCTAATCGGCATCTGGGGCCGGCAGGGGGCGATGAACGATCTGTTGCGCATGCTCGGCCTTGCCGAACCGGTGAGCATTTACGGGCTTTCCGGTATCCTTCTGGCGCATGTCTTCTTCAACATGCCGCTCGCGGCACGGCTGATGCTGGCGGGGCTGGAGCGTATCCCCGGCGAATACTGGCGCGTTGCCGCCTCGCTCGGCATGCCCTCGCGCTCCGTGTTCCGTTTCATCGAAGGGCCGGTGCTGCTCGGGCTTCTGCCGGGGGTGGCCGGGCTCATCTTCATGCTGTGCGTCACGAGCTTCACGCTGGTTCTGGTGCTTGGCGGCGGGCCAGCGGCAACGACCATCGAGGTGGCGGTCTATCAGGCGCTGCGGTTCGATTTCGACCCGGGCCGGGCTGTGGCGCTTGCACTGATGCAGATCACCATGACCGGCATATTGCTGGCCGCCATGGCCTTTGTTCCGGTGCCGGTGGAACAGAGTGCTACACTGGCGCGTGGCGGTCGGCGCTTCGATGGCTGGCGGCGGCAAACGCAATGGGTCGATGGTACCGTGCTGCTGCTGGCAACCACCTTTACCGGCCTGCCGCTGCTGGCCGTGGTTCTGGCCGGGTTGAAGGCCGATCTTCCGGCCCTTCTTTTCTCGCCGGCCTTTCGCCGGGCGGCGTTGACAAGCCTTGCCATTGCGCTGAGCGCCGGTTGCCTTTCGGTGATGCTGGCCGCAACCATCATTCACGCGCGGGCGGCCATTGGCAGCGAGCGGCGAGCCGGAATGGCGCTGCGGGGCATCCGTGCGGGGCTTTCCGGCGCGGGATCGCTCATTCTGCTGGTGTCGCCGTTGATGCTCGGCACCGGCTGGTTTCTGGCGCTGCGCCCGTTCGGCGACGTCGCCCGCTTTGCGCCGACGCTCGTCATCGTGATCAACAGCCTGATGGCGCTGCCTTTTGTCATCCGCGTGCTTTCGCCGGCCTTCGATGTGCACCAGGCGCGGACGGGGCGGCTTGCTGCCAGTCTCGGCATTCAGGGTTTTGCGCGGCTGCGGCTGATCGACGGGCCGGTACTGGCCAAACCGGTGCTGATGGCGCTTTCCTTTGCCATGGCTCTGTCGCTCGGCGATCTCGGGGCGGTAGCGTTGTTCGGCTCCGACGATCTGGTGACGCTGCCCTATCTCATCTACAGCCGGCTCGGAAGCTACCGGACCAACGAGGCGGATGGCTTCGCCCTCATTCTCGGTTTTGTCTGCCTGCTTCTGACGGTGGTGGGGACGCTTGGCTCAAGGAACAGGATGACCGATGACCGATGATTGCGCGATTGCCCTGTCCGGCGTGACGCTTGCGCTCGGCAATGCGACCTTCGCCTTCGATTGCCGCCTGCCGGCGGGCGCGATCACGGCGGTCACAGGGCCTTCCGGCTCCGGCAAGACCACCTTCCTCAATCTCGTCGCCGGGTTCGAGCGGCCGGATGCGGGCACAGTCAGCATCGGCGGACAGGATGTGACAGCGCTTCACCCCGCAGAGCGTCCGGTGTCGCTGGTGTTTCAGGACAACAATCTCTTCGCCCATCTCGATATCGCCAGCAATATCGGCTTGGGGATCGATCCGTCGTTAAGGCTGTCGGCCCAAGATCGGGCAGCGGTGTCCACCGCGCTGGAGCGGGTCGGGCTTGGCGGTTTCGAAAAGCGCCGGCCGGGAACGCTTTCGGGTGGCGAACGGCAGAGGGCGGCCTTTGCCCGCGCTCTGGTGCGTCGCAGGCCTGTGCTTCTGCTGGACGAGCCCTTCGCGGCGCTCGATCCGGATCTGCGGGCGGCCATGAGCGCGCTTCTGGTGGAGCTTCACCGCGAAACGGGCAATACGGTGCTGATTGTGACTCATGATCCGCAGGAGGTGAGGCGCAGCGCCGACCATGTTCTGTTTCTGAAACAGGGCCGAATTGCCGTGAATCTGCCAGCGGAGCGCTTTCTTTCCGGCACGGGCGTGGCCGAGGCCGACACCTTCATGCGGCAGATCTGAGGCTTCTCCATGACAAGCCTGCGCCCTGCCTGATATGCGGTCTTGGAGCATGCCACATTTTCGACGCTCGCGGCTGGCATGGAGATGACCGGCATCGTCTTCTCGGCCATGAATAAATTGCAGGGCTCCCCTACTTGCGAAAAGACTTTGTGCTATTAATTGAAGCATCGTCCTGTGTCGGCGGTTTGTTCGGAGACTGAGCATTTCGATGTGCCTGAAAAGCGTATCCGCGTTGAAAAATGCAGGACAGCATGGCGGAAACGATACGCGGAAGGCGAGAGGGCTTTTTGTGGCGTCTTCCCTGCGTTTGCTGAGCATCGGTGCGCTTGGCGTTTTTCTGACCGGCTGCCAGTCGCTGATGGAGCAGGCTTACGAGCCGAGCGTGCGACCCTCCTCCAATCCGCAGATCGTCGATGAAGTGCAGAAGAACGATCCGCGTGCGGCCATGGGCGCGCGCGAGCATCCGCGCATCGTTGCGAGCTATGGCGGCGAATATCACGACCGCAAGACCGAGCGGCTGGTGGCGCGCATTACCGGCGCGCTGACGGCGGTTTCGGAAAATCCCAACCAGTCCTACCGCATCACCATTCTCAATTCGCCTGCCATCAATGCCTTCGCGCTGCCGGGCGGCTATCTCTACGTGACACGCGGTCTTCTGGCGCTGGCCAATGATGCATCGGAAGTGGCCGCCGTGCTTTCGCACGAGATGGCGCATGTGACGGCCAACCACGGCATCGAGCGCCAGAAGCGCGAGGAAGCGGAAGTGATCGCCTCGCGTGTCGTCGCCGAGGTTCTGTCGTCCGATCTGGCCGGCAAGCAGGCTCTGGCGCGCGGCAAGCTGCGCCTGGCTGCCTTCTCGCGCCAGCAGGAACTGCAGGCCGATGTGATCGGCGTTCGGATGCTGGGTGAAGCGGGCTACGACCCCTACGCCTCACCACGCTTCCTTGAATCCATGGCCGCCTACAGCCGGTTCATGTCGGTGGAGCCCGACAACGACCAGAGCCTCGACTTCCTCTCAAGCCACCCCAATGCTCCGCAGCGCGTGGAACTGGCGCGCGAGCAGGCGGCAAAATTCGGCCCTGAAGGCTCTTCGGGTGATCGCGGTCGCGATTACTATCTCGCCGGCATCGATGGGCTCCTCTATGGCGACAGCCCGGAGGAAGGCTATGTGCGCGGCCAGACCTTCCTGCACTCAAGCCTTGGCATCCGCTTCGATGTGCCCGAAGGTTTCGTGATCGATAACAAGGTGGAGGCGGTTCTGGCCACCGGGCCGGGTGACATCGCCATCCGTTTCGACGGCGTGGCGGATTCCTCCAACAACAGTCTCGAAGCCTATCTGACGAGCGGCTGGGTAGCGGGACTTCTGCCGGAAACGGTGCGCAGCATCAAGGTCAACGGGCTGGATGCCGCTACCGCGCGCGCCAGCGCCGAGCGCTGGGATTTCGACGTGACCGTGGTGCGCCTGCAGAACCGCATCTTCCGCTTCCTGACCGCGGTGCCGAAAGGCAATGCCGATCTCGACCGCACCGCCAATATCCTGAAGGCCAGTTTCCGCACCATGACGCCCGCCGAGGCGGCATCGCTGAAGCCGCTGCGTATCCGCGTGCTGACGGTGCAGCCGGGTGAAACCATCTCGACGATTTCCAGCCGCATGATGGGCACGGATCGCAAGCTGGACCTGTTCAAGCTCATCAACGCGCTGCCGGCAGCGGCGAGCCTGTCGCCGGGGCAGAAGGTGAAGATCATCTCGGAGTGACTGGCTGACCCCGGCGGGGTCAGGCCATGGCCATGTCCGGGGCGATGGTGGCCAGTGCGGCGCGGAGTTTTTCCATGGCGCGGCTTTCAATCTGGCGAACACGTTCCTTGGAGATGCCGAGTTCGCTGCCGAGTTCCTCCAGGGTCAGGCTTTCTTCCGCCAGACGGCGGGCACGGATGATGCGTTCCTCGCGGCGGTTGAGGAAGCCGAGGGCCTGATAGAGCCAGCGATGGCGACGTTCGCCGTCGATCATGCCGCTTACCTGTTCGTCGGGCAGAGGCTCGGGGCTTTCCAGCATATCGATCTGTTCACGCCCGTTTTCCTCACCGGCAATGGCAGGAGCCTGTAGAGACGCATCGGGAGCGGAGAGGCGGGCGTCCATGGTCTGCACATCGGCCACGCTGACACCGATGGCGGCGGCGATTTCCTCATGCACCGCACGGCTCGTCAGGTCACGGTCGCCGCGGGCGATACGGGCCCGAAGGCGTCGGAGATTGAAGAACAGCGCCTTCTGCGCCGAACTGGTGCCCCCACGCACGATGGACCAGTTGCGCAGGATGTAATCCTGCATCGCGGCGCGGATCCACCAGCTTGCATAGGTGGAAAAACGGACGTTACGTTCCGGTTCGAAACGGGCGGCTGCTTCCAGCAGGCCGACATTCCCCTCCTGAACGAGATCACCCAGCGGCAGGCCGAAGCCCCTGAAACGGGAGGCCATGGCGATGACGAGACGCATATGGGCCGTGGCGATGCGGTTGCGCGCATCCCGATCTTCAGCCGTGCGCCAGCGGATGGCCAGATCGTGCTCCTCGTCGCGGCCGAGATAGGGGGCCTGCATCGCGAATTTGACGAGGGTGCGGTCAACGGTCATCGGGTTCATCGCTATCTCCAGAAACAGGTCACGAGGGCATCATTCCCGGAACCGGCAAGGTTCCAGGTCGACGATCGGATGAATGCAAGAGCGCCGCCCCGGTTGAGGGACGGAAGGAAGCGGCCGGACATGTCGTCCATGATTTCGCTTCACAGTCAGGACAATGCGCAGACTGAAAAAAGGTTCCGAAGAAATCTTGAAAAAAGAAAACCCGGCGCTATGGCCGGGCTGTCTTCAATGGAAATGGGAAAAAGCCTCAGGCGGCTTCGTCTTGGGTATCGTCTTCCTCGACGGACTTGCCGCGCTTCGGACCCTTCGCAAGATGGGTTTCCACAAGGCGGACGGCTTCGGTTTCGGACATCTTGTTGACGGCGGCGATTTCGCGGGCCATGCGGTCGAGGGCTGCTTCGTAAAGCTGGCGCTCGGAATAGGACTGCTCCGGCTGGTTCTCGGCGCGGTAGAGGTCGCGAACCACTTCGGCAATCGAGATCAGGTCGCCGGAATTGATCTTCTGATCGTATTCCTGCGCGCGACGCGACCACATGGTGCGCTTGACCTTGGCCTTGCCCTGGACAACCTTCAGAGCGCGCTCGACGAAATCGGTTTCGGACAGCTTGCGCATGCCGATGCTGACGGCCTTGGCCACCGGCACCTTGAGGCGCATCTTGTCCTTTTCAAAGTCGATTACGAAAAGCTCAAGCTTCATGCCTGCGACTTCCTGCTCTTCGATCACGGCAATCGTGCCGACGCCATGCGCCGGATAGACGATTGCTTCGCCCTGCTTGAAGCCATGCCGCGCTGCCGAAGGTTTTTTCTGCTGGGTCGTCATTCGTTTCAAAAACTCCCTGTTACGCACCCGGCCCGTCGGGGCCGGCGGTCGGGTCAAATCAGGCCCGGATGAGACGGGGAAAGACCGTCCTGGTGACACCAAACCGGCCACAAGACGACACGCAGCAGTCATTCAGCCTTCGCGATGTGAGACGGCAACTTCGAGTGTTGCGAATGTCACGGGAACCGCGCGGTGATCTGACGTGCTTTCGTGAGGTTTAAGGGCATAGAAATACCCTGTTGTGGGCCAGTTCTTTATCCCTAGCACAAAAATATGTGGAAATCAATAATTTGCTTTGGCGGCGCGGAAAGGTCCGCACCGCTTGCTCCGGTCGTGACCGGGCGGCTCAGTCGCCTGCGCCGGGCTTTTCGGAGAAATACTTCTCCAGCTTGCCTTCGACGCCGTCCATTTCCTTGGCTTCCGGAAGCGGATCGCGCTTGACGGTGATGTTCGGCCAGATCGCGGAATATTCCGTGTTCAGCTTCAGCCACTTGTCGAGCCCCGGCTCGGTGTCCGGCTTGATCGCTTCCGCGGGACATTCCGGTTCGCAGACGCCGCAATCGATGCATTCGTCCGGATTGATGACGAGGAAGTTCTCGCCTTCATAGAAGCAGTCCACCGGGCATACTTCGACGCAGTCGGTGTATTTGCAGCGAATACAATTGTCAGTCACGACATACGTCATGAGGCACTCCACGATCCGAACGTTGTCTGGCCAAACGTCGTCTGGCTCTCAGGGCTTGGCCCGCTATTCCCTGTCCCTCGCCTGACTGGCCCGCCGGCGCGGAGGGATTCGGTGTCCGTCAGCACGCTTGTCAGGTACTGCCTTTGGTCGCGCATATCAAGAATAAACCGACTTCAAAATGTCGCAGGCGTAGACTGTTATTTCTCGTCGCCGCCAAAATCGGGACGCAGGCTGTCGAGCGCCCGCCGGTCGCGTTTGGTGGGACGACCGGAGCCCGGCTGGCGCTGGGCCTGCTCTAGCGCCGTCAGACGCGGACGCTCCTCAGGCGGCGGGGACAGATCCTCGTAAAGCAGGCGCGCTTCCTCGTAAGGGCCGCGCCGCGCGCCGCCGTCGCGCACGATAAGGATCACGTCGCGCCGTTCAAGCTTCAGTTCGAGCCGGTCGCCGATCTTCACATTATGGGAGGGCTGGTGGACCTTGCGTCCGTTCACCGCAACATGTCCCGCCTCGACAAGCGTCTGGGCGAGACTGCGCGATTTAACCATGCGGGTGTAGAAGAGCCACTTGTCGATGCGCTGACGCTCGGCGACAGGCGGCTCCCCAGGCATGGCGGATTACTTCTTGAGCTGGTCGCGAAGCGCCGCGAGTGCTGCGAAGGGCGAATCCGGATCGATCGGCTTGTCCTTCTTCGGCGGGCGAGCCTCGAAGCGCTGGTTGTCGCGCTTGGCGTCGGAACGCTGGTGATCGCGCTTGCCGCCATGCTCGGGCTTGCCGCCCTTGCGCTCGTTGCGGTCACCATGGCGCTTGCCGCCATCGCGGTCGCCATTGCGCGCGGGACGGGGACCATCGTTGCGACGGGCTTCGCCATCACGCGGCTCACCGCCCTGCGGACGATTGCCGTGACCACGACGTTCACCGCGTTCGCCACCTTGCGGACGGGCGCGGGCATTGTCGTTGCGGCCACCCGGACGCCACAGCAGAACCGGCTTCGGTTCGGCAGGCGCGGCATCTTCGGTTGCGGCAGCCGGAGCGGCTTCAGCCTCGGCCACGGCTTCCACCGGGGTTTCGGCGGCTGCTTCTGCCGGCGTTTCTTCGGTGTGTGTATCGGCTTCGGCCTCGTCGACGGTTTCTTCCGCCGGGGTTGCCGCGCCTTCCGTGGTCGGGTTGCCGGCGTTCAGGAAGGCCTGGGCTTCTTCCGGCGTGACGCTGTCGGCGCGATAACCGAGACCCTTGAGGATCTCTTCCATATCGTCCGGCGTTGCACCGAGGATCGACAGCATGGCCGTCGTCGTGGTGAAGCGGCGACCGTCATAGGCCCCTTCCGGACGCGTGCCGGAACCGGGCTTCCACTGCAGCAGCGGGCGGATGAGATCGGCCAGACGCTCCAGAATGTCGATGCGCACGGCGCGCTTGCCGAGGAAGCGGAAGCCGGCGAGCTTGTAGAACTGGCGCTCATAGCCGGCATCGGTGACGACCGAGGTGCGGCCGGCGGCCAGAACCGGAATGAGTTCGCCATAACCGGGCTTTTCCGTGCCGTCGTTTTTCAGCGCCCACAACAGGGTGATGAGTTCGGCAGGCGCGGGCTTGAGCAGCGCGGGAATGAAGATGTGGTAGGCGCCGAAACGCACGCCGTAGCGGCGGATCGAGGCGCGGGCATCCTGATCGAGCGTCTTGATTTCGTCGGCGACATCGCGACGGAAGAGGACGCCGAGGTTTTCCACGAGCTGGAAGGCCAGGCCACGGGCAAGGCCCTGCAGGTCTTCGGCGCGCGACAGATCGTCCAGCGGTTTCAGAACCGTGGTGATGTGATGATTGACGAAGCGCTCGACGCGGGCGGCAACGTGATCGCGCGCATTGCCGGTAAGCTGTTCGTCGGCCAGCAGGATGACACGCGGACGCATGATGTTGTCGCTGGCCGTCAGGCGACCGACAGGTTCGCCGAGCCAGCGGACGATGCCGCGGGAATCGAGCGCCAGATCGTTATTGCCCGAAGCGTGCAGCCGTGCGGCGCGTGCTTCGAATTCCAGCGCAAGCGCCCGCATGGCCGCTGATTCCACAGCCTTGCCTTCCGCCCCGTCTATTCCCGGCGCGGGAGTAAACCGGAAACCGGCCAACTGCCCGACATGATGTCCTTCCACGAAGACATCGCCATTTACACTGATTTCAGCTTCCAGCATCGCATTCTCTCTCAGGCGCCTCATGAGCACAGTTGTCCTGCGGTCTACAAAGCGTTTCGTCAACCTTTCATGTAGCGCATCGGACAGACGATCCTCAATTTCCCGCGTCTTTTCTTGCCAGTGTGTCGGATCGGCAAGCCAGCCGGGGCGGTTCGAGACGTAAGTCCATGTTCGTATCTGCGCGATTCGCGCCGAAAGCGTGTCGATCTCGCCGTCGGTCCGGTCGGCGCGTCGCGCCTGCTCGGCGAGGAAATCTTCGCTGATTGCGCCGTGCCGGACAAGATCGAAATAGATTGTCGAAATCAAGTCCGCATGTTGCGCCGGCGTGATGCGGCGGTAATCGGGCAGGGCGCAGGCGTCCCAAAGCGTCTCCACCCGTTCCCGGGTCGTCGCAATGTCGATGATTTCGGGGTAGCGGGCAAGGTAATCCAGCGCCTGCGCGTCTGTCGCGGGCAAGGCGCGGGTCAGGCCCTGAACCGTCGGCACGGCCTCGATACTGCGCTGCAGGGCCTTGATGGAACTGAAGTCGAACTGGGCGGTGCGCCACTGCATCACCTTCACCGGGTCGAAATGATGGGTCTCGATGCGTTCGACCAGTTCGTCGTCGAAGGGATCCACCCGGCCTGTGACGCCGAAGGTGCCGTCCCGTGTGTGACGTCCGGCGCGGCCGGCGATCTGGCCGAGTTCGCCCGGATTGAGGTTGCGGTACTGGTATCCGTCGAACTTGCGATCCTGCGCGAAAGCGACGTGATCGACATCGAGGTTCAGGCCCATGCCGATGGCATCGGTGGCCACCAGATAGTCGACATCGCCTTCCTGATAGAGCCCAACCTGCGCGTTACGGGTCCGGGGCGACAGAGCGCCGAGCACGACCGCAGCACCGCCACGCTGGCGGCGGATGAGTTCGGCAATGGCATAGACCTCGTCTGCCGAGAAGGCGACGATGGCGCTGCGCTGTGGCAGCCGGGTGATTTTCTTCGATCCGGCGTAGAAAAGCTGCGACAGGCGCGGGCGTTCAATCACGAGAATGCCGGGCAGAACCTGTTCGAGGATAGGCCGCATGGTGCCGGCACCGAGCAGCAGGGTTTCCTCCCGGCCGCGCAGATGCAGGATGCGGTCCGTGAAGATGTGGCCGCGTTCGAGATCGCCGGCAAGCTGCACCTCGTCGATGGCGACGAAGGCGGCTTTGGTCTCGCGCGGCATGGCCTCTACCGTACAGACGGAAAACCGCGCGCCGGGTGGGTTGATCTTCTCCTCGCCGGTGACGAGGGCCACATGTTGCGGACCTACCTTTTCCACCACGCGGGTATAGACCTCGCGGGCGAGCAGGCGCAGCGGCAGGCCGATGACGCCGGAGCCGTGGGCGACCATGCGCTCGATGGCATAATGGGTCTTGCCGGTATTGGTGGGGCCGAGCACCGCGGTCACGCCGCGGCCGGAGAGGATCATGGGCTGCATAAGGTGAGGTTCATCGCTCCCAGGGCATTGCGCCGGCCAAACACCCGTTCTCGCATCACGGCAAGACGGGATGGCTTTTCCCACAGATGGCGTTTGCGGCGGGCGATGGCAAGACGCGATTGCCGCGCGGCATGCTTTTTCCCCGGTTGCAGTCGCTCTGACCTGACCTTTCGGCTAAGTGCTTGATTTAAGATTCGGAACAGCCTGCGAACGAATCGGCGACGAATCGCTGATTCCAGGGGATTCAGGGTTTGTTCACCGCAATATCTCGCGGCTGCGAGAGAAAGTGCCACCAAATGCTGAATCGAAATTCGGTCATCCGGGCATTTCCGCCCGTCCGTCGTTAACCTTTTTCGGGCGATCTTCATCTTTAGGTAAGGACTATTCATCCTGTTGTTTCTATGAGGTTATTTTCCCATTAAGAAATCTCCGGCCGGATGGGCGTTAACCTTCGGGTCAAAGGCGGAACGAATCATCGACGAATCGCTGATCTGAGTTGTTTCCTGGTTTGTTCACCACAAGATGTGGTGTCTATTGCCTCAATGCGACACAGTTTTCGGTTTCTGGCGGGCGCTCCAGGTCCATTTCCGGCGCTCGCCGTTAACCTTTGCGGCGGGTGGATTCATTTCCCGGTAAAGGGGAACAAAGCCGGGAGGATGGCGTTTGACCTTCATGGCTGGATGGCGGGGCGGCTGTTTTCCGCATTCAGGCTGAACGACAAACCGGGAGATGACCATGAAGAAGATTGCCTTGAGCCTTGCTCTGGTGGGGGCGCTGGCTTCCTGCACAACAACGGAACGGACGACGGCGGTCGGCGCGGCTTCGGGCGCGGTTATCGGCGGTATCGTGACAGGGCGTGCCGGCGGCGCAGCCGTTGGTGCCGTGGCCGGCGGCATTGCCGGGGCGCTCATCGGCCAGTCACAGGAACGGCGCGGCTACTGCATCTACCGCGACCGCTACGGTCGCACCTATGAGGCGCGTTGCCGATAAAAACCTCCGAGGGCGATCCAGTCCGCCAACGAGGAAGCTGGGCCGGAATGTCGTGTTCCCTGGGCATTCCGGCCTTTTTAGTGCGTAACGTTAACCTTCGGGTCAAAGACGGAACGAATCACAGACGAATCGCTGACTTAGCTGGTTTCCCGGTTTGTTCACCGCAAGATGTGGTGTAAAAACAATTTGTTAACCATAGAAAACAGTGGAAAACGCCGCCGCTGGAGTTCTGTTCCGGCGGCGGCGTTAACGATTCAAGCGGCTGTGTTTGCAGGAATTAAAGGGCCTCGACGCACATCGCGACGCCCATGCCGCCGCCGATGCACAGCGTGGCGAGACCTTTCCTGGCGTTGCGGCGCTTCAGTTCGAACAGCAGCGTGTTGAGAATGCGCGCGCCCGATGCACCGACCGGGTGGCCGATGGCAATGGCGCCGCCATTGACGTTGATCCTGGCCGGATCGAGGCCGAGGTCGCGGGCAACAGCGCAGGACTGGGCGGCAAAGGCTTCATTGGCTTCGATGAGGTCGAGATCGCCGACCGACCAGCCGGCCTTGGCCAGCGCCTTCTGCGAAGCGGGAACAGGGCCAATGCCCATGATGCGCGGATCGACACCGGCGGTCGCCCACGACGCGATGCGGGCGAGCGGGGTAAGGCCGCGGCGGATCGCTTCCTCTTCCGTCATCAGCAGAACGCCTGCGGCTCCATCATTGATGCCCGAGGCGTTGCCGGCGGTAACGGTGCCGTCCTTTTCGAAGGCCGGGCGCAGCTTGGCGAGTTGCTCCAGCGTCGTGCCCGGACGGATAAACTCGTCCTGATCGACCACCACATCGCCCTTGCGGCTGGTGACGGTGAAGGGAACGATCTCGTCGGCGAAACGACCGGCCTTCTGGGCGGCCTCCGCCTTGTTCTGCGAGGCGGTGGCGAAAGTGTCCTGCTCGGCGCGGGTCAGGTTCCACTGACGAACGATGTTTTCCGCCGTGATGCCCATGTGATAGCCGTAGAAGGCGTCGGTGAGGCCGTCCTTCAGCATGGTGTCGAACAGTTCGACGGAGCCCATCTTCACGCCGCTGCGCAGATACTGGCAATGGGGGGCGAGCGACATGGATTCCTGGCCACCGGCAATGATGATCGAGGCATCGCCGGACGCGATCTGCTGCATGCCGAGCGCGACCGCGCGCAGGCCCGAACCGCAGAGCTGGTTGATGCCGAAGGCAGTTGCTGCTTCGGGAATGCCTGCCTTCATGGCGGCTTGACGGGCAGGGTTCTGGCCCTGACCCGCGGTGAGGATCTGCCCGAGGATGACCTCGTTGACTTCGGCGGCGTCCACGCCCGCACGCGAAAGTACGGCCTTGATAACGGTGGCGCCGAGTTCATGGGCGGGGGTATTGGCGAAAACGCCATTGAAGCTGCCGACGGCGGTGCGCGCGGCGCTGGCGATAACGATGGATTTCTGGCTCATGGCGGTCTCCTCTTGAACTCCTCCCGGAAGCAGCTCCTGCGGTGGCTTCATCGGCCGGGTCTGACGGAACTGCCTGAAACATGACTAGCGGACCGTTGCAGCGCATTTTCAATCGCTGGAACAGTCTGCGGACTTTGTGCCAAACTGTCAAAGTCCCGACAACCTGTCAAACGTTTGTTACAGTCTGGATATGATGTTTCCGACATCGGGTTTCAAGGCTGCCATGGTCCATGGCGCGGATTGGAGCCTTCCAGGCTTTCGCGGGAAAGCTGAAAGGCTTTGTCTTCTGTTTTGGCAAACTGGCGGGCGCAAAACCGCTTCGCACTTTTGCCGGAAATGCTTTATGAGGAACGCACTCGTTTCAATGCAGGCCCCTCATGGAATTCCTTCCCTCGATCCCGACATTCCTCGCTTTTGCCGCTGCGACCTTGCTGCTTGCCGCCACGCCCGGACCGGACATGACACTGTCCATCAGTCGGGCGCTGAGGGACGGCCGCTCCGCCGGTCTTGCGGTTCTCATCGGCACCAATCTCGGCTGTGCGGTTCACACGATGCTGGTGGCTTTCGGCGTTTCCGCACTGGTCATCGCTTCGCCGACGGCCTTCATGATCCTGAAAACGGGGGGCGCTGCCTATCTCTTCTGGCTGGCCGTGCAGGCGCTGCGCCACGGCTCGACCTTCAAGGTGGAGACGGCGGGCGGCAGTGAACCGGCGCGCTCGCTCGCCTCGACGATCTGGACGGGCATGGCGGTCAATCTGCTGAACCCCAAGGTCATCATCTTTTTCATGACCTTCCTGCCGCAATTCGTTTCCGCCGGCGATCCGCATGTGACCGGCAAGCTACTCGTACTCGGCATGACCTTCATCGTCGTGTCACTGCCGGTGACGGTGGGGGTGGTGCTGGCCGCTGACCGGCTTTCCGCCTGGCTGCAACGCAATCCCGGCATCGTGCGCGGTATCGATTACACCTTTGCGGCGGTGTTTTCCCTGTTTGCGGTCAAAATCCTGTTCACGCAGGCACGCTAGATAAGGCCAGTGCGGCGAGGATCAATCCTCGCCGTGATTGGCGATCATCATGGCTTCGAAGGCAAGCCGCTCGGTCTTTTTCATGCGCTCGGATTCCGACTTCAACTGGCCGCAGGCGGCGAGGATGTCGCGGCCGCGCGGGGTGCGGATCGGCGAGGCATAGCCGGCCTGATTGATGAAGTCGGCGAATTTCGCAATCGTTTCCCAGTCCGAACACTGGTAGTTGGTGCCGGGCCAGGGGTTGAACGGGATCAGGTTGATCTTGGCGGGAATACCGCGCAGCAGCTTTACCAGAAGCTTGGCGTCTTCCAGGCTGTCGTTGATATCCTTGAGCATCACATATTCGAAGGTGATGCGGCGCGCATTCGACAGGCCGGGATAGGCGCGGCAGGCGTCGAGCAGTTCCTTCAGCGGATACTTCTTGTTGATCGGCACGAGGATATCGCGCAGGTCGTCACGCACGGCATGCAGCGAAATGGCCAGCATGACGCCAATCTCGTCGCCGGTGCGGAAGATCTCCGGCACGATGCCCGAGGTGGACAGCGTGATGCGGCGCTTCGACAGCGACAGGCCATCGCCGTCCGAGGCGATCAGCAACGCCTTCTTGACGTTCTCGAAATTGTAGAGCGGTTCGCCCATGCCCATCATCACCACGTTGGTGATCTTGCGGCCTTCGGCCGGAACCATGGCGCCAACCGGTGTTTCGGCATCGGGAAAGTCGCCGAGCCGGTCGCGGGCCAGCAGAAGCTGCGAGAGAATTTCTTCCGCCGTCAGGTTGCGCACCAGCTTTTGCGTGCCGGTGTGGCAGAAGGAACAGGTGAGGGTGCAGCCGACCTGCGAGGAAACGCAGAGCGTGCCGCGGCCTTCATCGGGAATATAGACGGTTTCGATTTCCACCGGACGGCCGGCGCCACGCGGCGGAAAGCGCAGCAGCCACTTGCGGGTACCGTCGTTCGATACCTGCTCCTCGACGATTTCGGGGCGGGCGATGGTGAAGTGCCTCGCCAGCATGTCGCGCATGTCACGGGCGACATTGGTCATGGCGTCGAAATCGGATACGCCGCGCACGTAGAGCCAGTTCCAGATCTGCGCGACGCGCATCTTGATCTGCCGTTCCGGCACGCCCTTTTCGCGCAGCAGGGCACCCATCTCCTCGCGCGACAGGCCGATCAGCATCGGCTTCTCGCCGCTGGCATAGGTGACGGCGGACGTCTCAGGTGCTTTCTCGATCACGGCCCCGGTGGCGGACATCGGCGTTATCCCATCATTTCGCTGATGGCCCGGCCGGATCGTTCCGGGGGCGCTGTCAGTCTTTCAAAGTGTTTGCTTGCTGCTGCCCGTTCATGCACTGGTCGCGGGCATTTTCCGGGCGTTTATCATCAAAACGCGGCCAAGTCATCCGGTTTGCACCGAAAGCGTTAAAGCAGGGCGCAAAAAGGCGAAAGCCGGCGCTGTGGCCGGCTTTCCCGTTCTTTCGTGCGGGCAAGGCCCGGAGGCTTACTTGCAGGTCTTGATCTGGTCGAGGGCTGCAGAAATGCCCGACAGCGAATAGGTGTAGCTGGTCTTGGTGCCGCGACCGGATGTCGCCTGCACGGAAAGGTTCTTGCCACCCTTCATCGCCGCGATCAGCGCCGGTTCCTCGGCGGCATTCTCGACCCAGGCAGACTTTTCCTTTGTGAAGAGAGTGAAGGCCTTGTTGTCGATCGTCACCGTGACCTTGGAATTGGCCTGCAGCGGATAGCCCACCATGACCTGCGGTTCGTAGGAAATATTCTGGCCGGGGCGCTGCGAGACGATGAAGAAGACATCGCCGTGATCGACGGAGGCCGGCTGCTTTTCGGTCGGCACGGCCAGCACGTAGCACAGCGTGCCGTTCTGGGCCTTGTAGGAATAGGCGCCCCAGGCCTTGAACTGCTGGATGCGGGTGGGCGATTGGGCAGAGGCCATGCTTGCGCCCGCCAGGAGGATTGCGAGGGTCGTTGCGATGCTTCTTACAAACATGGGGTTGTCCTGCCATTCTGTGATCGTCGGGCATCCTGCAAAGACGAGGACGCGCTCAAAAATTCGATTTATTTTGACTTAATCGAGGTTACCAAATCGTCAACGCGGTTGCGTTTACTGCCGGAAAGGCCCGAAAGCGGTCAAAACGGGACGGAAATCCGGGAGAAGTCCAGCTTCCGTACCGCCCGTCGTTTTCTGATACAAAAAATCCGGCAAGAGTGTGATCCTGCCGGATGTTGCTGCTAAAGTCGGGCAAACTGGTTAACCAGCTTTTTCCGGCGTCTTGATCGTATCGGACAGCGCCCGGTCGGCCGCCTCGTAATGGCGTTCGCGAACATGGCCGCGGATCATTGCGAAAGCAGCGGTCAGGACCGCCATATCGTCGGAAAAGCCGATGACGGCAAAGATGTCCGGAATGACGTCGGCGGGCATGACAAAATAGGCAAGTGCCGCAAAAAGCACGCCTTTTACGCGGGTCGGTGTCTCGCGGTCGGTGGCGCAATACCAGGCGGCCACGGCATCACGGGCGAAGGGAATCCTGGCGGCTACCTTGCGCAGTTTCGGCCAGAAACCCGTGCGCACGACGTCTTCCCTGCGCGCCTCGGTTTCCTCGTCGCCCGGCAAGAGAATTTCGCCATATTTCACATCGTCCATCCGGTTTCCCTCCTGAAGAAGCCGAAAATTACCGATCAAGATATGGTGATGGAATGCGGCGAAATCAAATCAGGCCCCTTCGCCCGCGGTGCTCATGAAGGCCGCCAGCTCGAAGTCGAGTTCGGTAAGACCCTTGGCGCTGTGGGTCGTCAGCGTCACATCGACACGGGCCCAGACATTGAACCACTCCGGATGGTGGTCGAGCTTTTCCGCCTGAATGGCGGCGCGGGTCATGAAACCGAAGGCCTCGTTGAAATTGCGGAAACGGAAGGAACGGAAAATGCCGGTGCCGTCTTCCGTACGCTCCCATCCCGGCAATGTCTCCAGCCACGCCTTGATCGCGATGTCTTCCAGCTTTTGCCGTTTCATGCCAACCTCCTACGCAATCGTGGAACCGAAAGCATAACACATGAGCGTCCAATCCGTTCTCTTCGTCTGTACGGGAAATATCTGCCGCTCGCCGCTTGCGGAGGGGATTTTTCTCCATCTGGCGCGGGAGCGGGGCGAGGCGGGGCTCTACACCGCCGATTCCGCCGGAACTGGCGGCTGGCATCAGGGGAGCTTGCCTGATAGTCGCTCGATCAGAGTTGCAGCCCGGCATGGCATCGATATTACCGACCAGCGGGCCCGCAAGATTGTCGAGCGGGATTTCGAGCGCTTCGATCTCATCCTCGGACTGGACCGAGGCCACGTTCTTAAGCTGAAGGCCCACGCACCGAGCGCATTCGAAAATCGCATTCACCTCTTCAGCCGCTTTGCGACCGGGCGCGATTTCGATGTTCCGGACCCCTATTACGGTGGCCCGGATGGCTTTGATGATGTTTACAACATGCTGTTTTCGGGTTGCGGCCTGTTGCTCGACAGGCTGCGGGCCTCCCGCGGATCGTAAAGCGGGAAGACCTCTTCCGTGAGATAGGGACCGCCGCCGACCGATTCCTTCGAGGACAGCAGCACGAAACGCCTCGCCATGAAGGGCATGGTCTGGAAGTCGCCGCGCCCGGAAAGGTAGTGCACGACATCGTCGACACGGGTGTTGCGCAGGCGCGCGAGCGTGACGTGCGGCGTGAACTTGCGTGGGTCCGGCGGCAGGCCGATCCGCTGGCAGATGCGTTCGATTTCGCCCTGGAGCGCGAACATTTCCGGAGAGGGCGTGACGCTGGCGAAGATCGAATGCGGTTTCTTGGAACCGAAGGCGCCCAGGCCGGACAGCGACAGGGTGAATTGCGGCCGGTCTATGCGATCCAGACGGTTCACCAGTTCATCGGCGGTGCGACCGTCGATATCCCCGAAGAAGCGTAAGGTGATGTGATAGTTCTCGACATCAATCCAGCGGGCGCCGGGTATGCCGCCGCGCAAAAGAGAGAGACTCAAGGCCGCTTCGCGCGGCACTTCGAGGGCGGTGAACAATCTCGGCATGGCGAGGTCTCCCCGAATCTTTTGCAGATGCGTAACAGCGGAACACGCAATGCGGTCTTGCGCAAGCTCTATTTCTTTTTCTCCGAAATCAGTGCAACGAATTTCTCCACGATGGGGAGACTGCGCGACACCATCACGCTCACGCCTTCCCCGGTCGGATGCATGCCATCGGAGAGCTTCAGGCGTTCTTCCGTCACCACGCCATCAAGGAAGAACGGATAGAGCAGTACATCGTATTTCTCGGCCAGCCGCTTATAGACCGGATTGAAGCGGGCGGCGTAATCCTCGCCCATGTTGGGTGGCGCCAGCATGCCGATGAGCATCACGGCAATCCCCCGCTCCTTGAAGCGGGCCAGCATGGCATCGAGATTTTTCTCGCTGTCTTCGGGCGCGATGCCGCGCAGTGCATCATTGGCGCCGAGTTCCAGGATGACGCCATCCGTGCCGTCCGGCACTGACCAGTCGGCGCGGGCAAGGCCGCCGGAGGTGGTGTCACCGGAGACGGCGGCGTTTTCGATGACGATATCCAGCCCCTTGTCTTTCAGCGCCTTTTCGAGCTGTGCCGTGTAGGAGTCCGTTGCGGGAAGCTGGTAGCCGGCCATCAGGCTGTCGCCGAGGCCGACGAGATGCAACGGCTCGGCCTGCACCATGCCGGCGGTGGTGAGAGAGAGCGCGATGACAGCGATTTGAAGGAGGGCTGCTTTAAATCTCATGCGGAGGTTCCTAGATTGGCAGGCGGTGTTGCGTTGCAGCGCCCGCCCTTCGTTTCCCGAATATAGGACGCTTTCCGTGACTGAAAACATCATCGACCTCAGGAAAGCGGATTTGACGCTGGGAAGTGCTGCGGCTGCCGTGCATGTGCTGAAAGGCATCGACCTTTCGATACGGGCAGGTGAGGCCGCCGGCATCGTTGGTCCATCGGGGTCGGGAAAATCGACCTTGCTCATGGTGCTGGCCGGGCTGGAGCGGCTCGACAGCGGCGAAATCATCATTGCCGGTGAGCCGCTGCATGGCCTTTCCGAAGATGCGCTGGCCGATTTTCGCGGCCGCAATATCGGCATCGTCTTCCAGTCCTTCCATCTGATTTCCAACATGACCGCACTCGAGAATGTGGCCGTGCCGCTGGAACTCGCCAATGTTCCCAACGCCTTCGCCATTGCCGAGCGGGAGCTCAAGGCCGTCGGGCTCGGGGAACGCCTCAGCCATTATCCCGGCCAGTTGTCGGGCGGTGAGCAGCAGCGCGTGGCGATTGCACGCGCGCTCGCACCGTCGCCGAAAGTGCTGATCGCCGACGAGCCGACCGGCAATCTCGATACGGAAACCGGCCGGCAGATCGCCGATCTCCTGTTTTCCAAACAGGCCGAGCGCGGCATGACGCTGGTGCTGGTGACCCACGATCCCTCGCTGGCCGCCCGTTGCTCGCGCCAGATCGGCGTGCGCTCCGGCCGTATTGAAAGCGACAGTGCCCGTATTTCCTTGAAGGAGACGGCATGAGCCGCGCGTCGTTCCGGCTCAGGGTGGCGCTTCGGCTGGCGCTTCGGGAAATGCGTGGCGGGCTGAAGGGCTTCTATATCTTCCTCGCCTGCATCGCGCTTGGCGTCGGTGCCATTGCTGCCGTCAATTCGCTGTCGCGGACCATGACGGATGCCATCGCTTCAGAAGGTCGCAGCATTCTGGCCGGCGATGTGCGCTTCGAACTGAACAATCGCGAGGCCACGCCGGCGGAAGCCGAATGGCTGGCGGGGCTCGGCACAGTTTCGGTTTCGACCGGGCTGCGCTCCATGGTGCGTTTGCCCGATGGCGCCGACCAGACACTGGCGGAGGTGCGCGGCGTCGATGGACTTTACCCGCTTTACGGCACGCTGGAGACAGAGCCGAAGCAACCTTCCGCCGATCTTCTGGCGGAGAAGGACGGGGCCTTTGGCGCCATTGCCGCGCCGCTTCTGTTCGAGCGGCTGGGATTGAAGCCCGGCGCCGAACTCCTGCTCGGCAAGGCGAAGCTCAGGCTGACCGCCTCGCTCGTCAACGAACCCGATGCGCTGTCCGAAGGGTTCGGTTTTGCGCCGCGGGTGATGGTATCGCGTGACGCCTTGCAGGCTTCCGGCCTCATCCAGACCGGCAGTCTGGTGGAACATGCCTATCGCATCAGGCTGAAGGCGCCGCTGGGGGACGAGGATGCGATCAGCGCGCTCGCGACCAAGGCCTTCCCGGATGCCGGATGGTCGATCCGCACCAGCGAACGCGCTTCGCCCTCGCTCACCGATAATATCGCCCGCTTCACGCAATTCCTGACGCTGGTCGGCCTGACGGCGCTCATCGTCGGCGGCGTGGGCGTCGCCAATGCCGTGCGGGCTTTTCTCGATTCCAAGCGCAGCACCATTGCAGCCTTCAAGTGTCTCGGCGCGCCGGGTTTCGTGGTGACACTGATCTATTTCGTCCAGATCCTGCTGATTGCCTCGATCGGCATCGCCATCGGGCTCGTCATCGGGGCGGTGACGCCGCTGGTGGCGGCAGGCTTCCTGCGCGATGTGCTGCCGGTGTCGGCGGCGCCGTCGGTCTATCCCTCGGCGCTCGGGCTTGCAGCACTGTTCGGCTATCTGACCACCGCCGCCTTCGCCATTCTGCCGCTTGGCCATGCCCGTGAAGTGCCGGCCACTGCGCTGTTTCGCGAGCAGGGCTTTGAAAAGGCAGGACTGCCTTCCTGGCCCTATCTGCTCGGCGCCGCAATCACGCTCGCGGCCCTTGCAGCGCTTGCGGTCTTCTCCGCCCATGACTGGCGGATAGCCGTGGTGTTTCTGGTGGCCATCGGTGCGGCCTTCGTCGTTTTGCGGCTCGTGGCGGCGGGAATTTCGGCACTGGCCCGGAAAAGCCCGCGCGTTCGATCGCCAGCACTTCGGCTGGCCATCGGCAATATTTATCGTCCGGGCGCGCTGACCGCGTCCGTGGTGCTTTCGCTCGGGCTCGGTCTGGCACTTCTGGTAACCCTGGCGCTGATCGACGGCAACCTGCGCCGCGAACTCGGCAGCACCTTGCCGGAGCGCGCGCCGAATTTCTTCTTCGTCGACATCCAGAGCGCTGAGCGCGACGGTTTCCGCAACATCGTCCGCCAGCAGGCGCCGAACGGCGAGTTGACGGAAGTGCCGATGCTGCGCGGGCGCATCCTTGCCTTCAACGGCGAGGCGGTGAACGCCTCCAATGTGCCGCCGACGGCGCGTTGGGTTCTGCGCGGCGATCGTGGCGTGACCTATTCCGAAACCGTGCCGAAGAATTCGACGGTGTCTGCCGGTGAATGGTGGCCGAAGGATTACTCGGGCGAACCGCTCGTGTCCTTCTCGGCCAAGGAGGCGGGCGAGATCGGCCTCAAGGTGGGCGACAAGGTCACGGTCAACGTCCTCGGTCGTTCGATTACCGCGAAGATCGCCAATCTCCGCGCGGTGGATTGGGAATCGCTGTCCATCAACTTCGTCATGGTGTTCTCGCCCAACACCTTCAAGGGCGCGCCGCATGCCTGGCTGGCCACGCTGTCCGATCCGGGTGCCAGTGCGCAGCAGGAAGGCGCGGTTCTCCGGGCGGTGACCAACGCCTATCCGACCATTACCAGCGTGCGCGTCAAGGATGCGCTGGATACCGCGAACCGCCTTGTCGGGCAGATCACCACGGCGATCCGTGCGGCGGCGGCGATTGCGCTTGTGGCCTCCGTTCTGGTGCTGGCCGGCGCGCTGGCCGCCGGCAACCGGGCGCGGGCGCATGATGCGGTGATCCTCAAGACGCTGGGCGGCACGCGCCGGTTGCTGATCCGCGCCTTCACCTATGAATATCTGATCCTCGGCTTTGCGACGGCGGTGTTCTCGCTGCTCTCGGGTGGCGTGGCGGCGTGGTATGTCGTTTCACGGATCATGAATCTGCGTTCGCTGTTCCTGACGGATGTCGCGGTGACAACGGTCGTGGTGGCATTGGTGATGACCGTCGGTATCGGCCTTGCCGGCACCTGGCGCATTCTCGGCCAGAAGGCCGCACCGATGCTGCGGGAGTTGTAAGCCCCGCGCGGGCAATCAACTTTTCGTCAGGCGGCACGGTTCGTCGGCTTCTTGGGTGCGCGGGCCTTGTAAGTGAAGGCCAATCGCCTCATATTTCAGATATGCTTGCTGTAGCTCCGCAGCGGCGCACGGGTTTATGTCTCAAAGTAGTATCCCGACACCGTACAACTTCGGAGCTTCGAAAGAGGAAACAATGGCTGACTTCAACAATTACCAGAACCGGATGACGCAGACGCGCGCCCAGGCCGGCGTCGATATCGATCAGGGCCTGCGCAGCTACATGCTGAAGGTTTACAACCTGATGGCGCTGGGTCTGGCGATTACCGGCCTTGCCGCTTTCTTCACGTTCAACATGGCGGTTTCCGGTGGCCAGTTGACGGGCTTCGGTCAGGCGCTCTATGCCAGCCCGCTCAAGTGGGTCGTCATGCTCGCCCCCGTGGGTCTCGTGTTCTTCATGAGCTTCAAGATCTCGTCCATGAGCGTTTCGGCTGCCCAGGCCACGTTCTGGGTCTATGCCGCGCTGATGGGTGTGTCGCTGTCGTCGATCTTCCTGGTCTTTACCGGCCAGAGCGTCGTGCAGACCTTCTTCGTCACCGCCGCTTCGTTCGGCGCGCTGTCGCTCTACGGCTACACCACGCGCAAGGATCTTTCGGCGCTCGGCTCTTTCCTGATCATGGGTGTGTTCGGCCTGCTGATCGCATCTGTCGTCAACATCTTCCTGGCCTCCTCGGCGCTGCAGTTCGCCATCTCGGCCATCGGTGTTCTCGTCTTCGCCGGCCTGACGGCCTACGATACGCAGAAGATCAAGGAAATGTACTTTGATGGCGATGATGCCGTCGTGGCCGGTCGCAAGGCGATCATGGGCGCGCTGACGCTCTACCTCGACTTCATCAACCTCTTCATGTTCCTGCTGCAGTTCATGGGCAACCGCAACAACGACTAAGAAGAGAAGACCCTCGGGTTTGGGAAAGGCGGCCTTCGGGCCGCCTTTTTCATGTCTGCTGTCGGGAGAAGAGAGGTCAATCCTTGTCGACCAGTTTCAGTACCTTGTCGAAGACCTTGAGCACCTGGCGCAGGTCGTGCCCGCGCTTCAGGATCATGCCAGCGGTGTTGACGACGCTGTAGGCGCCCTGCCTGGCGGCAAGCTTCGGGTTCTTTTCGATGCGGTAGAGCGGCATTTCGCCGGAACGCTTGAAGACCGAGAAGACGGCCTTTTCCCTGAGGTGATCGATGGCATAGTCGCGCCACTCGCCTTCGCCCACCATGCGACCATAGACCCACAGAATGGCGTCAAGCTCCTTGCGGTGGAAGGTCACGGGCAGGGGATCGCGGCTTTGCCGGTATTCCCCGAGATTGATCACCGGCGGGTGATTTTCTTCGGCACTTGCATCCGAATAGTCGCTCATGGGCCTCGCCGCATCCGATTCATGGCAGGTTCATGACAGTCTGAACGGGAACGGAGAAAATGCAAGCAACGAAAACCATCTTGCTGGGGCGTCGCAGGATTTTTTGCGCCGTCGCAATTCGAACAAAACAGCGCCGCAATTCTGGAGGCATTCTAACGGCGTTGGTTTGGTGCGCTTCGCGCCCAAAAAGGTCCGGGTCGGTAGCGCATTGACCCTTACCCCAGCCCCCAAATGCCCTTCGGGCCCGGACCGCCAACAGCCTTCCGAAAATTATGGAATGAAAACCGTCGCGCCTATGATGGATGACGGTGCGCCGTTTTCCTGAGCGGTTTGCAACAGGATCGCAAAACCGTCCCGATCCTCGCTTTTCATCACGGTTGTCGGCAGGGTCAGCCGCATGGGCAACCCTTCCCACCTGCCAACGGTCTGCACGTCGTAGACGCTGTTGAGATAGGACGCCTTGCGCCCCTTGTTCTCGCCCTTCAATACTTCGACAGTCTGTTCCCGGTGAAAATAGGCAACGACCACTTCCGCCTTGCCGACGCCATTGCCGATATCGATATCCACCTCATCACCGCGCATGGAGGCGGAAACCGGCACGCTGAGGCCGGTGCCCTTGGTCTTCAGCGTATCGAGCCGTGTGTTGATGGCTGCAAGATCGGCGCCATTCACATGGTCGCGACCGTTGATGACCGCCTGCGGCGTGTAGACATTGCTGCGCCCCAGCCCCTTGGCATAGGCATATTGCCGCTCGGTATTTTCCTTGGTGCCGAGCGTATCGGACCAGCCGAGATAGTTCCAGTAATCGACGTGATAGGCGAGCGCCACGACATCGCCCTGGTGGACCAGTTTTTCGAAGGCCGCATCGGCGGGCGGACAGGAAACGCAGCCCTGCGCGGTGAACAGTTCGACAACGCCCTTCAACGCCTGCGTTTCACCGCAGGACGCAACTTGCGGGGCCAGCAGGCCGGCAAGCACGGTCAGACCGGTCAGAAGCTTTGGCGGCATGGACTTCCTGTTTCCTCAAGGGTTTGTCAGGCCGGGTTCCGGCACCATTCTTGTCCGAAGCATAGCGTCGAGCGCCGCCGCATCGAAGTCACGTTGGGGTGAAGGCGGTGTGAGAGTGTCGCTCGTCAAAAAGCCGCCGGATCAAGGCCGGCGGCTCTTCAGTTTCATGAGGCAACGGGATTATGCGGCGAGGTCGCGCAGAACCGTCTGCAGGATGCCGCCATTCTCCATGTAGGTGACCTCATCGAGCGTATCGATGCGGCAGAGAAGCGGAATGTCCTTCACGGTGCCGTCCGCGTAGGTGATCCTTGCGATCTTCGTCTCGCGGGGCTTGATGTCGCCTTCGAGACCTTCGATCGTCACGACCTCGTCGCCCTTCAGGCCCAGGCTCGCCCAGGTCGTGCCTTCCTGGAAGGTGAAGGGCACGACGCCCATGCCGACCAGGTTGGAACGGTGAATGCGCTCGAAGGACTGGGCAATGACGGCCTTTACGCCGAGCAGGTTCGTGCCCTTCGCAGCCCAGTCGCGCGAGGAGCCGTTGCCATATTCGACACCGGCGAAGATGACGAGCGGAACGCCTTCGGCCTTGTACTTCATGGCCGCATCGTAGATCGACAGCTCTTCCTTGGACGGGTAGTGGATGGTGTAGCCACCTTCCTTGCCGTTCGGGCCGAGCATGTGGTTGCGGATGCGGATGTTGGCGAAGGTGCCGCGCATCATGACTTCGTGGTTGCCGCGGCGCGTGCCGTACTGGTTGAAGTCAGCGACCGAAACGCCGTTCTCCAGCAGGTAGGCACCGGCCGGGGAGGTTGCCTTGATCGAACCGGCCGGGGAAATGTGGTCAGTGGTGATCTTGTCACCGAAGAGGCCGAGAACGCGGGCGCCCTTGATGTCGTGCAGGCCTTCGCCCTTCTTCTTCATGCCGACGAAGTAGGGCGGGTTCTGCACGTAGGTCGACTTGTCGTCCCAGGCATAGGTCTGGCCTTCCGGAACCTGCACGGCCTGCCAGTTGGCATCGCCCTTGAACACGTCAGCGTATTTCGTTTCGTAGAGTTCGCGGGTGACGTATTTCAGGATGAATTCCTGAATTTCCTTGGAGGTCGGCCAGATATCCTTGAGGAACACCGGCTTGCCGTCCGAACCGATGCCGAGCGGCTCGGTTGTCAGGTCCTTCTGCACCGTACCGGCGAGCGCGTAGGCGACGACGAGCGGCGGCGATGCGAGGTAGTTTGCCTGCACATCCGGCGAGATGCGGCCTTCGAAGTTACGGTTGCCCGACAGGACGCCCGCGGTGATGAGGCCCTTGTCGTTGATCGTCTTCGAGATCGGCGCCGGAAGCGGGCCGGAATTGCCGATGCAGGTGGTGCAGCCGAAGCCGACGAGGTTGAAGCCGAGCGCATCGAGATCGGTCTGGAGACCGGACTTGGCGAGGTATTCGGCCACGACCTGCGATCCCGGTGCCAGCGAGGTCTTGACCCACGGCTTGGACGTCAGGCCCTTGGCAACGGCGTTGCGGGCAAGAAGACCGGCGGCGATCAGCACGCTCGGGTTCGACGTGTTGGTGCACGAGGTGATGGCGGCAATCGCCACGTCGCCGTGGCCAAGGTCGAAGTCCTCGCCTTCCACCGCATAACGGCTGGAGAGCTGGCCCGGCTTCTTGTAGTCGGCTTCGAGCGCGGTCGCAAAGTTCGGGGCGATGGTTTCGAGCGGCAGGCGGCCTTCAGGACGCTTGGGGCCGGCCATCGAGGGCACGACATCGCCGAGGTCAAGCTCCAGCGTATCGGTGAAGACGAGGTCGGCGCCGTCGCCTTCGCGCCACATGCCCTGCGCCTTCGAATAGGCTTCGACAAGCGCGATACGATCCTTGGTGCGGCCGGACATGGTGAGGTAGTTGATGGTTTCGCCGTCAACCGGGAAGAAGCCGCAGGTGGCGCCGTATTCCGGGCCCATGTTGCCGATGGTGGCGCGGTCGGCCAGCGACATGGAATCGAGACCGGGGCCGAAGAACTCGACGAATTTCGAGACGACGCCCTTCTTGCGCAGCATCTGCACGACGGTCAGCACGAGGTCGGTGGCGGTGACGCCTTCCTTCACCTTGCCCGTCAGCTTGAAGCCGATGACTTCCGGCAGGAGCATGGAGACCGGCTGGCCGAGCATGGCGGCTTCCGCCTCGATGCCGCCCACGCCCCAGCCCAGAACGCCGAGGCCGTTGATCATGGTGGTGTGGCTGTCGGTGCCCACGCAGGTGTCGGGGTAAGCGACTGTTTCGCCATCCTCGTCCTTCGTCCAGACTGTCTGGCCGAGATATTCGAGATTCACCTGATGACAGATGCCGGTGCCGGGCGGAACCACACGGAAGTTCTTGAATGCCTGCTGGCCCCACTTGAGGAAGCGGTAACGCTCGCCGTTACGCTCATATTCCAGTTCCACGTTGCGGGCGAAGGCCTGCGGCGTGCCGAATTCGTCCACAATGACCGAGTGGTCGATGACGAGGTCGACGGGTACGAGCGGGTTGATCTTTTCCGGATCGCCGCCGAGGGACTTGAGGCCGTCGCGCATGGCGGCAAGATCGACCACGGCGGGAACGCCGGTGAAGTCCTGCATCAGCACGCGGGCAGGACGGTAGGCGATTTCAGCTTCTGTGAGGCCCTTGTTGGTCAGCCATGCGGCGACGGCTTCGATATCGGCCTTGGTGACCGAGCGACCGTCTTCGTTGCGAAGCAGGTTTTCCAGCAGAACCTTCATCGAATAGGGCAGCCTGGAAACACCGGCCAGACCGTTCTCCTCTGCTTTCGGAAGGCTGAAATAGACGTACTCTTTCCCGTTCACTTCAAGGGTGGAGCGGCATTTGAAACTGTCGAGTGATTTGGACACTTTGGACCCCGTCTCTCATTGAGCCTACACAATCGTGTGGACGCCTATGCACTGTCATGCAATGAGGATGCGGGTGCGGCCATTTCCGCTGTCCGCACGTAAAACTGCTCTCCGCAGTTTTTTGTTCGGCGCCTGGATGAAAATCACGCCGGCCGCTGGCGTGGTTGAAACTGATATAGATACTTTCTAAGAAAGGTTCCAGACCAGAACGCGTTGAAACGCGACATTTTTTACGGTGCGATGCGAAATCGCCGGAAAGCGAGCCTGCCATGGGGCTGATAGCGGAAAACCTGGCCGCCAGACGCGGCGAAGATCTTCTTTTCGTTGATATTTCCTTTTCCCTTGATGAGGGAGGCGCGCTTATTCTGACGGGGGCGAACGGCTCGGGAAAATCGACGCTTCTGCGCGTGGTGGCGGGACTTTTGCGACCTGATTCCGGCTCTGTTTCCTATACGCCGCAGGGTGGTGGCGAGGCTCGCCCGGCTGGAGAGGCGGCGCACTATCTCGGCCACCGCAATGCAATGAAACCGGAACTGACGGTGGAGGAAAATCTTTCCTTCTGGAAGGATTTTCTGGGTGATGCTGGGGGTGGCGCCGGTCTTTGCGTTGGCGAGGCGGCGGAAACGGTCGGGCTTGGCGGCATCGCTCACCTGCCCTTCGGCTATCTCTCCGCCGGTCAGCAGCGACGATTCGCCTTTGCCAAGCTTCTCGTCGCCTGGCGACCGGTCTGGATTCTCGACGAACCGACCGCCGCGCTCGATGCGGCAGCGGATCGCATGTTCGCCAGCCTCGTTTCCGGCCATCTTGCCAGGGGCGGCATCGTGCTGGCCGCCACGCATCAGCCGCTGGGGCTGGAGGGAGCGAAGGAATTACGGATGAAGGGATTTGCAGGAACGCCGCAGGATCGCGCGGCATGATGTCACTGTTCCTTCGTGACCTGAAGCTCTCCGTGCGCGCCGGTGGCGGGGCGTTGATCGGGGTGCTGTTCTTCATGACCGTGGTCGCCGTCGTGCCGTTCGGTGTCGGGCCCGATCTCAACCTGCTCTCGCGTATCGGCCCGGCCATCGTGTGGATCGGGGCGCTGCTCGCCGCCCTGCTCGGGCTCGACCGGCTGTTTCAGGCCGAACGCGACGACGGCTCGCTCGATCTCATCCTGATGCAGGAAACGCCGTTGGCGCTCACCGTGTTCGTGAAGTGCCTGGCACACTGGGCAGGCACGGGCCTGCCGCTCGTCATCGCCTCGCCGCTTCTGTCACTGTTCATGAACATGAACGAAGTGGCGATCGGCGCGGTGATGCTGACGCTTCTCGTCGGCTCGCCGGCGATCACGTTTATTGGAGCGGTGGGGGCCGCCGTTGCCGTGGCCTTGCCGCGCGGCGGGCTTCTGGTATCCATTCTCGTGCTGCCGTTTACGATCCCGGTGCTGATTTTCGGCGTGTCGGCCACCTATGCGGCGGTAGAAGACCCGGCCCCCTTCCTGCCGCCGTTCATGATCCTTGCGGCGCTGACACTCCTGTTTGCCGCGCTCGGCCCCTTGGCGGCCGCAGGGGCGCTCAGACAAAGCTCGGATTGACCGGGATCAATTGCAGGCGACCAATTCTGAGGTTAGAAAGGCTCCATGAGCACCACAAGCCTTGTCCTGAACAAAGTCACCGGTCTGGCCAACCCGACGCGCTTTCTGGCGCTCTGTCGTAGCATTCTGCCGTGGATGTCGGGCATCACCGCCCTGCTGTTTGCGGTCGGGCTGTATATGAGCTTTTCCAGCACCAGCGATTACCAGCAGGGTTACACCGTGCGCATCATGTATGTGCATGTGCCGGCGGCGTGGCTAGCGATGATGTGCTATTCGGTCATGGCGGTTTCGGCCATCGGCACGCTGGTCTGGCGTCATCCGCTGGCCGATGTCAGCCACAAGGCGGCGGCTCCTCTGGGCGCTGCCTTCACGCTGATTTCGCTGATTACCGGTTCGCTGTGGGGCAAGCCGATGTGGGGCACCTGGTGGGTGTGGGATGCGCGGCTGACCTCCGTCTTTATCCTCTTCATCATGTATCTCGGCCTGATTGCGCTTAACCGCGCCATGGATGAGCCGGCCAAGGCGGCGCGCGTTTCGGCAGTGCTGATCCTCGTGGGCTTCGTCAACATCCCGATCATCAAGTTTTCGGTGGAATGGTGGAACACGCTGCACCAGCCGGCGAGCGTCGTGCGCATGGATGGGCCGACCATCGATCCGTCCTTCCTGTGGCCTCTGCTCGTCATGGCGACGGCTTTCACCATGCTGTTCTTCACGCTGCATATTGCCGCCATGCGCAACGAAATCTGGCGTCGCCGGGTGACATCGCAGCGCCGCATGGCCGCCCGCATGGCTGGCCGCGAGGAGTGATGCCATGAGCCATACGTTCTATATTCTCGCGTCCTATCTGGTGGCCGGTGCCATATCTCTCGGTCTCTGTCTCTGGGTCTGGCTTGATGGCCGCGCCCGCCAGCGGGAAATTGCCGAACTGGAAGCCGCCGGTCATCGGCGACGCTCGGCGGCCAAGACGGCCGGTGGTGAAGTGGCATGAGCGAGGAGACGCAACCCACCAAGGGTGGTTTCGGCCGCTACGCGCTGGCGCTCATACCGCTGGTGCTGTTTGCCGGTTTTGCCGCCATCACCGGCAAGGTGCTTTACGATCAGCAGGTTCATGGCAAGGACATATCCGCCATTCCCTCGGCGCTGATCGGCATGGTGGCACCCGCGCTCGACATGCCGCCGCTCGAAGGGTCGGATACTCCGCCGCTGACGGATGCCGCCATCAAGGGCAAGCTGACGCTGCTCAATGTCTTTGCGTCCTGGTGCATACCCTGTCGCGAGGAACATCCGATCCTGCTCGAGCTTTCGAAGGATCCCCGCATCAATCTCGTCGGCATCAATTACAAGGACCGCAACGACAATGCGCTGCGCTTCCTTGGCGAGCTTGGCAATCCCTACAAGGCGATCGGTGTCGACCCGAACGGCAAGGCCGCTATCGACTGGGGTGTCTACGGCATTCCGGAAACCTACCTCGTCGCCCCGGATGGCAGGATCCTCTACAAGCGGGTCGGGCCGTTCGACCCCGTCAGCCTGAGGGAAGGGCTGATGCCGGCCATCGAGAAGGCCCTTGCGGCGCCATTATCCTGAAGTAGCATGGCCCCGAATCATTTCGGGGTTTTTCATGGCCGGTTATTACACGCCTATCCTGCTGCTTTTCGCTTCCAACATCTTCATGACCTTTGCCTGGTATGGTCATCTCGGCCATGAAAAGACGCCGCTATGGATCGCGGTGATGACCTCGTGGGGTATCGCCTTCTTCGAATACTGGCTGGCAGTGCCGGCCAACCGCATCGGCCATCAGGTCTATAGCGCCGCCCAGCTCAAGACGATGCAGGAGGTGATTACCCTTCTCGTCTTCGCCGCCTTCTCTGTGTTTTACCTGAAGGAGTCCATCGGCTGGAACCATCTGGTCGGCTTCGGACTCATTGCCTGCGGCGCAGCCTTTATCTTCAAGCCTTAAAGGCCCGCCTGCCAGACCTTGATGGCTTCGACCGGCCAGACGAGCATCAGCACGTTGAGCGTGAGATTGTCACGGATGACGAAGAGCGTCAGAAGCTCAAAGGCGATGGCAAGCGCCACCGTGACCCAGACCGGCATGCGCGCGGCGAAGAAGAAGCCGAGCGCCATGAACACGGTGTCCATGCCGGAGTTCAGGATGCTGTCGCCGGTATAGCCGAGCGCCATGGTGGCGGTGCGGTAGCGGTCGATGACCATCGGCGAGTTTTCCGCCAGTTCCCACGCGGCCTCGATCAAGACGGCAAACGAGAGGCGGGCAAACAGGGGCTGCCTGCGAAACAGCAGCCAGCCGAGCCCGTAGAACAGGAAGCCGTGGATGATATGAGAGGGCGTGTACCAGTCCGACAGGTGCTGCGAATTGCCCGGTGTGTTCGCACCCGGCTCGAACAGCTTGATATAGCCGCATTCGCAAATCGGAATACGGCCCATGAGATGCAGGATGACGATCTGGGCGAGCAGCAGGCCAAGGGCGACGCCGAGCCAGAGCGTATTGCGGCTTGCGGTCGGAGCGGCCTCGGCTGTCACGGTTTGTCCTTCATGATGGGTTCTACGGAGTGTTTCATGATGAGCGGCATCTGTGCCATCGTGAAAAGGACGGTGATGGGCATCGTGCCCCACACCTTGAAGGCGACCCAGGTATCGGTCGAGACCGTTCGCCAGACGGCCTCGTTCAACACGGCGAGGAAGAGGAAGAACACGCCCCAGCGGAGCGTCAGCTTGCGCCAGCCCTCATCCGTCAGCTTGAAGGCGGAGTTGAAGACATAGCCCAGAAGCGACTGGCCGAAGAACAGGCCGCCGAGCAGGATGGTGCCGAACAGCGCGTTGACGATGGTCGGCTTCATCTTGATGAAGGTGTCGTTCTGTAGCCAGAGCGTCAGCGCACCGAAGACGAAGACGACGATGCCGGAAATGAGCGGCATCATCGGCAGTTTGCGGGTGAGAAGCCATGATACGGTCAGCGCCACGGCTGTTGCGATCATGAACAGGCCGGTGGCGATGAAGATCGGCCCACCGAATTCGGTGAGAACCGGAAAGCGGCTCGCCAGCCATTCGCCGCGGGCATTGGCGAAGAAGAAGACCAGCAGCGGCCCGAGTTCCAGCGCCATTTTCAGGAGCGGGCTGATCTCGGCGGCCATTTCGGCACTTTCTTTCTGATTGCTCTCGATGTCCACGCGTCAAACTCCCGCAATCGCCTTGGCGAAATCACCTGCCTCGAAAGGCTCCAGATCGTCGATCCCTTCACCGACACCGATGAAATAGACCGGCAGCTTGTGCTTGGCGGCGATGGCGACCAGGATACCGCCGCGAGCCGTGCCATCCAATTTTGTCATAATCAGGCCGTTGACGCCCGCCACATTGCGGAAGATCTCGACCTGGCTCATGGCGTTCTGGCCGGTGGTTGCATCGAGCGTCTGGAGAACGGTGTGCGGCGCATCCGGATCGAGCTTGCCGAGCACGCGGACGATCTTTTCCAGTTCCGCCATCAGTTCCGCCTTGTTCTGCAGGCGGCCGGCGGTATCGATGATGAGCACGTCGCTCTTCTTCGCCTTCGCCTGTTCGAAGGCATCATAGGCGAGGCCCGCGGCATCGGCGCCAAGCCTGGTGCCGATGAAGTCGGAGCCCGTGCGCTCGGCCCAGATCTTGAGCTGTTCAATGGCAGCGGCGCGGAAGGTGTCGCCTGCGGCAAGGGTGACCTTGAGGCCCGCGCCCGAAAGCTTGGCGGCAAGCTTGCCGATCGTGGTGGTCTTGCCGGTGCCGTTGACGCCGACGACGAGGATGACGTGCGGCTTGTGCGAGAGATCGAGCTTCAGCGGCTTCGCGACGGGGGACAAAACCTTCTCAACCTCGGCGGCCATGATGCGGGCGACATCCTCGCCGCTCACATCCTTGCCGTAACGCTCGGAAGACAGCGCGCCGGTGATGCGCATGGCGGTTTCGACGCCGAGATCGGACTGGATCAGCAGGTCTTCAAGTTCGTCGAGCGTGTCTTCATCCAGCTTGCGCTTGGTGAACAGGGCGGAAATCTTCAGGCTAAGCTGGGAGGACGTGCGTGAAAGCCCGGCCTTGAGACGCTGGAACCAGGTGAGTCTGGGGGCTTCTTCCGGCTCGACCTCTTCCTCAGGCTCATTTTCGCTCAGCGCGAAGCCGGCTGGCAGGGCCGGGGTGTCGGTCCCGGCCATCCGTTCGTCCACCTGTTCTTCGGCTGGTTCGATGACCGGTGCGGCCTCCAGGCTTTCGGAGATCACGGTTTCCAGCGGTTCCTCGGCGCCGGCAACTGTCTCCGGTTCGCGCTCGACCTCCTCCAGCACCTTTTCGAATTCGGATGGTTCGTCTTCGGCCGGGATTTCGGCTTCCGCCGCATCGGGTGCGGGCGTCTCAGCCTCCGGCGGGCGCTCCTTGCCGAAGGAGAAGATACGTTTGATGAAACCGGCCATGGGGTGTTATCCGTACTCTTTGAACAATCAGGCGGCGCGGGCCGCCTCGACATCGATGATGAGGTGGCGGCCATTGTGACCGGCGATGGTCGCCGACACAAGGTCACGGGGTTTTAGACCCGGCGTCGCGACACCGGTGAAATTTTCCGTATGCGCCATGCCGTTGTTCTCGATCAGCAATGTCTGACGCGTGCCGGTCATGCGATTGAGATGGGCGGCGTAAAGGACTTCACCGCGTTCGCGCAGGCGCGCGGCGCGGGCCTTGACAAGCGCGCGATCGATTTGCGGCATCCGAGCGGCGGGGGTTCCCGGACGCGGACTATAGGGAAAGACGTGAAGCTGGGCGATGCCGCAGGCTTCCGCCAGCCGCGCGGAATTTTCCGCAGCCTCGTCCGTTTCTGTCGGGAAACCGGCGATCATATCGGCGCTGAAGGCGATTTCCGGACGTAGGCGACGAGCGTCGCCGCAGAAGCGGATGGCATCGGCGCTGAGGTGACGGCGCTTCATGCGCTTCAGGATGAGATCATCGCCATGCTGGAGCGAAAGATGCAGATGCGGCATGAAGCGCGGCTCATTCGCGATCAGGTCCATCAGATGTGGGTCGACCTCAATGCTGTCGATGGAGGAAAGGCGGAGTCGCAGGATTTCCGGCACCTGTTTCAACACGGTTTTCGCCAGCAGTCCAAGCGTCGGCGTACCAGGCAGGTCAGCGCCATAGCTCGTCGCGTCGACGCCGGTCAGCACGACCTCGCGATAACCGCCCTCCACCAGCCGGCGGGCCTGTTCCACCACGGCGCCCATGGGCACCGAACGGGAATTGCCGCGGCCATAGGGAATGATGCAGAAGGTGCAGCGGTGATCGCAGCCGTTCTGCACCTGCAGGAAGGCGCGCACATGGCCATCGATGGCGTTGACCATTTGCGGGGCGGTTTCCGTCACGCTCATGATGTCGTTGACGCGGATCTTTTCTTCCGCCGAAACACCGAAATCGGGCAGGGCGCGATAGGACGCGCTTTTCAGCTTTTCTTCGTTGCCGAGAACCGCATCCACTTCCGGCATGGCGGAAAAGGTATCGGCTTCCGTCTGCGCGCCGCAGCCGGTGACGATGATGCGGGCATTCGGATTTTCGCGCCGGGCGCGGCGAATGGCCTGCCGCGCCTGCCGGGTCGCCTCGGCGGTGACGGCGCAGGTATTGAACAGTATGGCATTGTTCAACCCGGCTGCCTTTGCCTCGGCCCGCATCACTTCCGATTCATAGGTGTTGAGACGGCAGCCGAAGGTGATGACCTCGACACCGCTCACCGGGCTTCGGCTCCCGCTTCCGGGCTGCGGGTGAAGCTGCCGGTTTCCGGGTTCAGCGTGCCGGCCCATTCCCATTCGGCGGGGCCGGTCATGACGACGTGATTGTCGGGACGCCATTCGATCACGAGCTTGCCGCGGTTCGGGCTGGAAGCAACTGTAACTTCCACCTTGCGGCCCGTGCGGCCGGTGCGAGCGCCGGAAACGGCGGCGGAACAGGCAGCGGAACCGCAGGCGAGCGTCAGGCCCGCGCCACGCTCCCAGGTGCGGGTCGTCATCGATGTCGGCGACGTCACCTGCGCCAGCGTGATGTTGGCCTTTTCCGGGAACATCGGATGGTTTTCGAGCAGCGGACCGAAACGGTCGAGATCGAAGCTCATCGGATCGCGGTCGACCCAGAAGATGGCGTGCGGGTTCCCCATCGACATGACCGCCGGCGAATGCAGGACGGGATTGTCGATCGGGCCGATCTGCAGTTCGATACGGCTGGTATCGTGGAACTCTTCGGAGAGCGGGATGCGGTTCCACTCGAAGACGGGCTGGCCCATATCGACCGAGATCGTGCCGTCCTCATGCTCGACGGCGTTGAGAATACCGGCAATGGTCTGGAAGGTGAAGGACTTGCGGCCCGTCTCGGAGGCGAGCGCCTGCACCACGCAGCGGGTGCCGTTGCCGCAGGCCTGCGCCCGCGTACCATCGCAGTTCACGATGTCGATATAGGCATCGGTGCCGTTCACCTTGGGATCATGGATCGCCATGATCTGGTCGAAGCGGGTCAAGGGATCGGCGGCCAGTGCGATGGCGGCCTCCGGCGTCACCTTGTCCTTGCGGCCACGCATATCCACGACGAGAATCTGGTTTCCCAGTCCGTTCATCTTCGCGAATTCGACCGTTTCCGACATGGCGCTGCACTTCCCTTGCTTTCTCTGGCCTATATGGAGGAAAAAGCCGCGGATTACCAGTAGAGAGCACGGGGTCAGCGGTCGGGAACATCGAACATCTGGCCCGCGCCGAGCGGGCGAAAGCGGGTGCTTTCGATTTCGGCGGCAAGAAGCGCTTCGGCCAGGTGATCGACCGGGGCGCCGATGGGCTCGTTGGTGAGCTGGAACGTGCCGAAATGATGGCCGATGGCGTGCGCCGCATTGATGAGGCGGAAGCCTTCCACGGCCTCTGCCGGGTTCTGGTGCTGGGCCTCCATGAACCAGCGCGGCTCATAGGCGCCGATCGGCAGGATGGCGAGACGGAAGTCGCCGTATTTTTCGGCGAGCGCCCGGTAGTTGCGGCCGCCATGAAACCCGGTGTCGCCTATGTGATAGATGCGGCCCGCCGGGGTTTCGATGACGAAGGCAGCCCACAGCGCCATCGAGCGATCGCGCAGGCCGCGCGCAGACCAGTGGTGGCAGGGTTCGGCGGTGAAGGTGACACCTTCCACGTCCCAGCTTTCCCCCCAGTCGAGCGGCACGATGCGGGCATCGGGTGCGGCAAGACGGATGATCGTGTCATTGCCGAGCGGGGTCAGGATCAACGGGTTGAAGGCCTCGCACAACCGCTTCAGCGTCGCGAGATCGAGATGGTCATAATGATTGTGGGTGACGATGACGACATCGACCGGCGGCAGGTGGTCGAATTCGATGCCGGGTTCGATCACCCGTTTCGGGCCGGCGAAGGAAAGCGGGCTGGCACGCTCCGACCAGACGGGGTCGACCAGAATGTTGAGGTCCGCCACCTGGATGAGCATGGAGGCATGGCCGATCATGGTGACGCGCAGATCGCTGCCGGAAACCTTTTGCGCGGGCCGGGCCGGCATTGCCAACTCCAGTCGTTTCGGCCAGCGGGCGCGACTTTCCCCGAAGTTCCAGCGCAAGAGTTCCCTGAACCCCAGCGGCTCTATGCCATCGGGATTGAAGAACCGGGTACCGTTGAAATGGTCGCTCGTCGGTCCGCCGTAATAGGGGTTCCTCGCCATGTCGGGTCTTCTCCCTGCCCGCCTGTTCTTGCTCTGACCGTTGAGATATGGTCGCGACGGGCGTCCGGCAACGGTCTTGCCGACCGAAAACGTGCTTTTCCGGCCCTGCGGTTGACTTTTGCGCGCTCTTGTTGTTTAAGCCCGTCGATCTGCTGACAAGTGACAAGACTTGGAGCCGCCGACCGGAACAGGATTCCGGAGGTCAACACCCGACAGCGCGTTGCGCCCTCGGGTGCTTTTTGGCTTATGCGTCTTGTAACTGTCGGCCTGAGACCCAAGCTTTTCGGGCACCACCGGAAGCGAGAAGGAAGAACCAATGTTTGAAAGCCTCCAGGACCGTCTTGGCTCCATTCTGAATGGACTGACCGGCCGCGGTGCGCTCTCCGAGGCGGATGTCTCGGCGGCACTGCGCGAGGTGCGTCGCGCGCTGCTCGAAGCGGACGTGGCGCTGGAGGTCGTGCGCGGCTTTACGGATCGCGTGCGCGAAAAGGCCGTTGGCGCGGAAGTTCTGAAATCGATCAAGCCCGGCCAGATGGTCGTCAAGATCGTTCACGACGAACTCATCGCGACGCTGGGTGCCGAAGGCGAGGTCATCGACCTCAATGCACCGGCGCCTGTCGTCATCATGATGGTCGGTCTTCAGGGCTCGGGTAAAACGACGACGACGGCGAAGATCGCCAAGCGGCTGACGGAACGCGAGCGCAAGAAGGTCCTGATGGCCTCGCTCGATACGCGCCGCCCCGCCGCGCAGGAACAGCTTCGCCAGCTCGGCAGCCAGACCGGCGTCGAAACGCTGCCGATCATCGCGGGCCAGTCGCCCACCGATATTTCCGCCCGCGCCGTGCAGGCCGCCAAGCTCGGTGGTTACGACGTGGTGATCCTCGATACCGCCGGCCGTACGCATATCGACGAGCCGCTGATGGCCGAGATGGCCGAGATCAAGCGCCGCTCGAACCCGCATGAAATCCTGTTGGTCGCGGACTCGCTGACCGGTCAGGATGCCGTGAACCTTGCCCGCTCCTTCGATGAGCGCATCGGCATCACCGGCCTCGTCCTGACCCGCATGGACGGCGATGGCCGTGGCGGCGCCGCCCTTTCGATGCGCGCCGTCACCGGCAAGCCGATCAAGCTCATCGGTGTCGGCGAAAAGATGGGCGAACTCGAGGAGTTCCACCCGCGCCGGATCGCCGACCGTATCCTTGGCATGGGCGACATCGTTTCGCTGGTCGAAAAGGCCGCGGAAAACATCGACGCCGAAAAGGCCGCGGCCATGGCCGCGCGCATGGCCAAGGGCAAGTTCGACCTGAACGACCTCGCCGACCAGCTTCGCCAGATGCAGAAGATGGGTGGCATGGGCGGCATCATGGGGCTTATGCCCGGCATGGCCGGCATGAAGGACAAGATGGCCGCCGCCGGTCTGGACGACAAGCTGTTCCGCCGCCAGCTCGCCATCATCTCTTCGATGACGAAGGAAGAGCGTGCCAACCCCGATCTGCTCAAGCATTCCCGCAAGAAGCGCATCGCCAGCGGTTCCGGAACGGATGCCGCCGAAATCAACAAGCTGCTCAAGATGCATCGCGGCATGGCCGACATGATGAAGATGATGGGCGGCAAGGGCAAAGGCGGCATGATGAAGCAGATGATGGGCGGCCTTGCCGGCAAGATGGGCCTTGGTGGCCTTGGCGGCGGCATGCCCGATCTGTCGAACATGGACCCCAAGCAGCTCGAGGCGCTGGCCAAGCAGGCGGAAGCCTCCGGCCTGACGAAGCCTGGCGCGGGGCTGCCGAGCGGTCTTGGCGGTCTTCCGGGCCTGGGCGGCGCAAAGCTTCCGGGTCTCGGTGGCCTTCCCGGTCTGCCGGGCTTCCCGAAGAAGAAGTGAGGGGAGGAGACCATGATCGATCCTGAAATCCGCGCGCAGCTTTCGGGCTACCGCCAGTCCATCGACAATATCGACGCGGCGCTGGTCCACATGCTGGCCGAGCGGTTTCGTTGCACCCAGGCCGTTGGGGTTCTCAAGGCCAAGCATAGCCTGCCGCCGGCCGATCCGGCGCGGGAGGAATACCAGATCGAGCGGCTGCGCCGCCTGGCCAAGGATGCCAATCTCGATCCCGATTTCGCGGAAAAGTTCCTGAATTTCATCATCAAGGAAGTGATCCGCCACCATGAAGCCATCGCCGCCGAACACGTAGGCGAAGCCAAGTAACACCGCCCAAAAGGCGGAAACCGAACACAGAAAACACCTAAAGGAGTAAACCCATGTCCCTCAAGATTCGTCTCGCCCGTGGCGGTTCCAAGAAGCGTCCGTACTACCAGATCGTCGTTGCCGACGCCCGTTCGCCGCGCGATGGCCGCTTCATCGAAAAGCTCGGTTCCTGGAACCCGATGCTTGGCAAGGACAACGAAAAGCGCGTTGAACTGAACGTCGACCGCATCAAGCATTGGCTCGGCAACGGCGCTCAGCCGACCGACCGCGTTCTGCGCTTCCTCGACCAGGCCGGTCTCGCCAAGCGCGAAGCCAAGAGCAACCTGGAAAAGGGCAAGCCGGGCAAGAAGGCCATCGAGCGCGCCGCTGAAAAGGCCCAGAAGGCTGAAGAAGCCGCTGCTGCCGCAGAATAACCGGGATCGTCCGATTCCGTTCAGCGGGCGGCGTGATACCACGCCGCCCGTTTTCCGTTTTTCAAACTGGCCCATCGCTCGCGATTTATTGTTTTGCATCGAATTCGGCGCAAAACCGGTTCGCACTTTGGCGGGAACTGCTCTAATAAAGGCGGGTCAGGGAGGCTCTCATGTCGAAACTCGAAAACCCTATCCTGCTCGCTGTCATCGGCGCGGCCCAGGGCCTGCGCGGTGAAGTGCGCGTGCGTTCCTTCACCGACGATCCCATGGCCATCGGCGATTACGGTCACCTCCACTCCAGCGATGGCCGCACCTTCGAGGTGCTGGAAGTGCGTGAGGGCAAGAATGTCGTCATCGTCCGCTTCCGCGGCGTCAACGACCGCAATGCGGCCGAGGCGCTCAACGGGCTCGAACTCTATGTGGAGCGCGCAAACCTGCCGGACGATGAACTGGAAGACGACGAGTTCTATTATACCGATCTCGAGGGGCTTGAAGCCGTCGATGCCGAAGGCAAGAGCTACGGTAATGTCAGTGCCGTCTATGACTTCGGCGCGGGCGACCTTCTCGAACTCAAGGGACCGGGCAAGCGCCCCGTTCTTATTCCCTTTTCCGAGGCCGCGGTTCTTGAAATCGACCTCGATGGCGGCAAGATCCTGATCGATCCCATGGCGGCCGGTCTTGTCGACAACGACGACGACAAGACGCTGAAACCGGGCCAGCCGAAACCATGACGTTTCGCGCCACGGTCCTGACGCTCTACCCGGAGATGTTTCCGGGGCATCTGCAATATTCTTTATCCGGTAAGGCGCTGGAGCGGGGCGACTGGTCGCTGGAGGCCGTGCAGATCCGCGATTTTGCCGCCGACCGTCATCGCACGGTGGACGATACGCCCGCCGGTGGTGGCGCCGGCATGGTGCTGAAGCCCGATATTCTGGCAGCTGCTATCGATGCGGCGGCGCCTGAAGGCGATACCCGCCCGAAACTGCTGATGAGTCCGCGCGGACGTCCGCTGACGCAGACCCGTGTCCGCGAGCTGGCTGACGGAGAGGGCTGCCTCATCGTGTGCGGCCGGTTCGAAGGGGTCGATCAGCGCGTCATCGAGGCGCGTGGGCTGGAGGAGGTCTCCATCGGCGATTACGTACTGTCCGGCGGCGAACCGGCGGCGCTGACGTTACTCGATGCCTTGGTGCGCATCCTGCCGGGCGTCATGGGCAATGCGCTCTCCGGCGTCCATGAAAGCTTCGAGGGCGACCTGCTGGAGCACCCCCATTATACCCGCCCGCAGGCTTTCGAGGATCGCGACATTCCGGCGGTACTGACCTCCGGCAACCACGCGGCCATTGAAAAATGGCGGCGGGAACAGGCCGAGGAACTGACGCGAACACGCCGACCCGATCTTTGGCAACGCTATCTCCGGAACAGATCATGAGCCTTCTGCTGAAACTCGAGAGCCTCGCCATCGCGCTTGCTGCTCTCGGCGGCTATTGGGTGACAGGTGCAAGCTGGAAGCTGTTCTTCCTGCTCGTGCTGGCACCGGACATTGCCCTTCTCGCCTATCTCTTTGGGCCGAAAATCGGCGCCTGGGGCTATAATGCCGCGCATAGCTTTATCGGCGTTGCCGTGCTGCTCGCCGTCGGGCTGTTCGGCGGTTGGGAGCTGACGCTTCCGATTGCGCTGATCTGGACGTTCCACATTGGTCTCGACCGGGCGCTGGGTTACGGCCTGAAATATGAAAGCGCCTTCACCGATACGCATCTCGGCCCCATCGGCAAGGCGAAATCGGGCTTTTGAGCAGCCCTGCCTGTTGATTCCCCGGGAGCGATGGTGTATTGCGCACCCGGAAATGCGGGTACGCCCGTCTGCCACAAACAAAGATCTAGCTCTCCGCTCCCGCCTCTTCGGCGCATTCCCGCGGATATCAAGGGAATGACGCGAGCGTTCTGGCTGTTCGAGAAAAACCTAGAGGTTAGACCTATGACCAACATCATCAAGCAGCTCGAAGCTGAACAGGCTGCAAAGATCGAAGCCCAGCGCACCCTGCCGGAATTCTCCCCGGGCGATACCGTCCGCGTCAACGTGAAGGTGACGGAAGGCAACCGTACCCGCGTTCAGGCCTATGAAGGCGTCGTCATCGCGCGTTCTGGTTCGGGCATCAACGAAAGCTTCACCGTTCGCAAGATCTCCTATGGCGAAGGCGTCGAGCGCGTGTTCCCGGTCTACTCCCCGCTGGTCGAAGGCGTTGAAATTGTCCGCCGCGGTAAGGTCCGCCGTGCCAAGCTCTACTACCTGCGCGATCGTCGCGGCAAGTCGGCTCGTATCGTCGAGAACACCGGTACCCGCGCCCGCAAGCTCAACGAAGCCGAGCGCGCCGCCGTTGCCGCTGAAAAGGCCCGCGTCGAAGCTGAAAAGATCGCCGCTGCCCAGGCTCTGGCCGCTGAAAAGGCTGCTGCCGAAGCCGCTGCCGCCGCAGAAGCCGCTGCTGCAGAAGCAAAGAGCGAATAAGACTTTCACCCTTTACGGGTTCGGAAAGGCGGCCTTCGGGTCGCCTTTTTTCGTTGCGGTGCAGCACATCGGTTTGTTGCGCCTTTCTTGCCGCCCGGCTGAAAAGCTGGTAATGAGGCGCCCATGGAATCCAAATTCGGTTGCGCAGATCACAGGATTGTCGTGCTGCAGGATCACAAGCGCCTGCCAGCCCGCTTCTATGCGCAATTTTCCGGCGCCCTATTCGCCCGACTTCCCTGATTTGGGCTCGCCGGCGTACCGGCCTTTTCCTGTTTTCAAAATTTCAAAACTTTCGGACGGATGTGAACCATGAGCGCACCGCGTACCCTTTACGACAAGATCTGGGACGACCACGTCGTCGACCGCCAGGAAGACGGCACCTGTCTTCTCTACATCGACCGTCACCTCGTTCACGAAGTGACGAGCCCGCAGGCCTTCGAGGGCCTGCGCATGACGGGCCGCACGGTGCACGCACCGGCCCGCACGCTGGCTGTGGTCGACCACAACGTGCCGACGACGCCGGATCGCGTCAACGGCATCAAGAACGAGGAAAGCCGCATTCAGGTCGAGGCGCTCGCCCAGAACGCCCATGAATTCGGTGTCGAGTATTATTCCGAGCGCGACAAGCGCCAGGGCATCGTGCACATCGTCGGTCCGGAACAGGGCTTCACCCTGCCGGGCATGACCATCGTGTGCGGCGACAGCCACACCTCCACGCACGGTGCGTTCGGTTCTCTGGCGCACGGCATCGGCACGTCCGAAGTGGAACACGTTCTGGCCACCCAGACGCTGATCCAGAAGAAGGCCAAGAACATGTTGGTGCGTGTCGATGGCAAGCTGCCGGAAGGCGTGACGGCCAAGGACATCATCCTTGCCATCATCGGCGAGATCGGCACGGCTGGCGGTACCGGCCACGTCATCGAATTCGCCGGCGAAGCCATCGAAGCCCTGTCGATGGAAGGACGCATGACGGTCTGCAACATGACCATTGAAGGCGGCGCCCGCGCCGGTCTCATCGCTCCGGATGAAAAGACCTTCGAATACATCGCCTCCAAGCCGCGTGCGCCGAAGGGCGAGGCGCTGGCCCAGGCAATTGCCTACTGGAAGACGCTGAAGACCGACGAGGGCGCTCACTTCGACCGCGTCGTCGTGCTCGATGCCGCCAACCTGCCGCCGATCGTTTCCTGGGGCTCCTCGCCCGAGGATGTGATCTCGGTCGATGGCGTCGTTCCTAACCCGGACGAGATCGAGGATGAGAACAAGCGCACCTCCAAGTGGCGTGCTCTGGACTATATGGGTCTGAAGCCGGGCACGAAGATCACCGACATCACCGTCGACCGCGTCTTCATCGGCTCCTGCACCAACGGTCGCATCGAGGACCTGCGCGCCGCTGCCGCGGTTGTCGAAGGCAAGAAGGTGGCTTCGACCGTCAACGCCATGATCGTTCCGGGCTCCGGCCTCGTGAAGGAGCAGGCGGAAGCCGAAGGTCTGGACAAGATCTTCAAGGAAGCCGGCTTCGAATGGCGCGAACCGGGCTGCTCCATGTGTCTGGCCATGAATGACGACCGCCTGAAGCCCTACGAGCGTTGCGCCTCGACCTCGAACCGCAACTTCGAAGGTCGTCAGGGCTACAAGGGCCGCACGCACCTGGTGTCGCCGGCTATGGCGGCGGCTGCAGCAATCGCCGGACACTTCGTGGACATCCGCGACTGGAAGTAAGCCTTCTGGCTTGAAATGCGAAAGGCCGGGCTATTTTGCCCGGCCTTTTTCGTTGCGGTGGCTTTCGCCGCCTTCCTTTTCGATGGCCTTGATCTTACCGGACCACGGGTGTGTTCTCGGGCTGCGCGACCGGCGCGGCGGCCATGCGGGCGCGGGTATCGGCCTCATGCAGCATGTAAAGCGGTACGGCGGATGCGATGGCGGTGACCACGATGATGCCCATCAGCAGCTTCATCATGTAGCGTTCCATCTGATTCAACTGTTCCGGCGATGCTTTCATGGTTCCCTCCCGTGGATGCCATGATGGGGAGATTAAACGCAAAACGTTAAAACTCGTTCCCATGTCTCAGGCCCATGTCACGGACGCGCTTATTTCAGTACGCGAACCACAGTTTTGGGGTTGATGTGTGGCAGCAGTCGCAGCATATCGCGCCGGGAAACAGCCACGCACCCGGCCGTCGGTTCATAGCCTGGACGAATGAGGTGAAAGAAAATGGCGGAACCGCGTCCCTGCCTGCGGGACGTCACATTCCAGTCCATCACGAGAATGATGTCGTAAAGGCCATCACTCCGCATCAATTCTTCGTGACTTTTTCCGAAGGGGGCGGTCACCGGACGGTTGTAATTGGCATCGCCCGGTGCGTCGCACCACAGCATGTCGGCGCGAATCCGCTTCAATTCGAGCGACGATGGCGCGGTGCGAATCCGCTCGCCGCGCCGGTATCCACCCATGATTTTCATGGCAGCACAGGGGGTAGCGCCGTCTCCCTCGCGTTTGAAGGCGGAAATTCCCGATCGTCCGATGGCGGCGGGGAGGCGCAGCGTGCCGGCCTGAACGATGGCTCTCTGCGGGTTGCGCGGCGCGCGGCGCACCACGATCGTTGGAATGAACCCGCCGTGACAGGGCTTGAAGCGCCGCATTTTCTTCCCAATTCTTCCCAATGTGACAAAAGTCTGCACCCGCAGGCTCAACCGATCATATCACGCTCGTCACAGGCTTGAAGCTTTTGACTTCTGAAGCGTGCCGATATCGCGTACAAGCGATGAGACGATAGAAAGGCGAAAGCAACGCATGACCGCTCGGACGATTCTTCTGGTAGATGACGACAACGATCTCCGGGAAACGCTGGTTGAACAGCTTTCGCTTTATGACGAATTCGAACTGATCGAGGCAGACACTGCCGCCAGTGCCATGAACGTGGCGCAGGAAGGGCGGATCGACCTCGCCGTGATGGATGTGGGGCTGCCGGACATGGACGGCCGCGAGGCGGTGAAGCTTATGCGTCGCAACGGTTTCAAACCGCCGATCATCATGCTGACCGGGCACGATACCGATTCCGATACGATCCTGGGCCTTGAGGCCGGCGCCAATGACTACGTGCCGAAGCCCTTCCGCTTCGCGGTGCTTCTGGCGCGCATTCGCGCCCAGCTTCGCCAGTACGAACAGAGCGAGGATGCGACGTTCACCGTTGGCCCCTACATCTTCAAGCCCAGCCAGAAGCAGTTGACGACCGCCGATGGCAAGAAGATCCGCCTGACGGAAAAGGAGGCGGCGATCATCCGCTATCTCTATCGCGCCAGCCAGCAGGTCGTGACCCGCGACGTGCTGCTGGAGGAGGTGTGGGGCTATAATTCCGGCGTCACCACCCACACGCTGGAAACGCATGTCTATCGCCTGCGGCAGAAGATCGAGCGCGATCCCTCCAATGCCGAGATCCTCGTGACGGAAAACGGCGGCTACAAGATCATTCCCTGAGCGGTTTCATCCGGGCAGGCAGGCGGAATACGAGGCGGATCGAATTTTGCCTGTGTCGGGGCGCAGAACCGTGTCGCACTTTTGCCGGAAATGCTCTAGTTTCTCCCGATGCGATTGCGTGGGCAGGGTTCTCCGGCTGCTGCCGGAACCGGTCTGGACAGAGGGTTTTTCATGGCGCTTGCCGACGATATCAGCGTGCTTTCACAGGCACCGGTCTTTTCCAGCCTTTCCGGCGACGCATTGCGTCTTGTCGCGTTCGGTGCGGAAAAGAAGGTGCTGAGTGCGGGCCAGGTTCTGTTCAAGGAAGGTGCCCCGGCTGAATCCGCCTATATCGTGATTGCCGGGCGCGTGGCGATCTACGCCTCCGGCAGCAGCGAACCGGAGAGCTTTGCCGGGCCCGGCGCCCTTCTCTCCGAACTGGCGCTGATTACCCGCGTCGAACGCAAGTTCACGGCGGTGGCTGAAGGCGACCTGGAAGTGATCCGCATCGCGCGGGCGCTGTTTCGCCGCCTGATCGAGGAATATCCGCAGGTGGCGCGCGTCGTTGAGGATCGCATTCGCGAGAATATCGCGCGGCTGGCCGAGGAAGCGACGGCCATGCAGCCGCGCTTCGCCTGACAGCCTCTTCTTAAAGCGCGAAGCGGGCCGTCACCGGCACATGGTCGGACGGGCGGTCCCAGCCTCGGGCTTCCCTCAGCACCGTAATTTCCTCCAGGGCCGGGCCAAGATCGGCGGATGACCAGATATGGTCCAGACGACGGCCACGGTCGGCGGCATCCCAGTCCTTGGCGCGGTAGCTCCACCACGTATAGATCTTTTCCGGCTCCGGGCGGTACTGGCGCATCAGGTCGAGCCAGGCGCCACGGGCGATGACTTCCTTCATGCCATCGGTTTCGACCGGTGTGTGGCTGACGATCTTCAGAAGCTGCTTATGCGACCAGACGTCGTTTTCAAGCGGTGCGATGTTCAGGTCGCCGACCAGAATGGAGGAAACGCCGGGTTCGGCATTCTCCTTGAGAAGCTTCATTTCTTCCAGAAAATCCAGCTTGTGGCCGAATTTCGGGTTGATGGCGCGGTCCGGCTCGTCACCGCCGGCCGGCACATAGAAGTTATGCAGGCGAATGCGCTTGCCGCCCTTCTCGAAGATGGCTGAGATGTGACGGCTGTCGCCCACCCCGCAGTAATCGGTGCTGTAGTCCTCGGCAAGCGGCAGACGCGAGACAAGCGCCACGCCGTGATAACCCTTCTGCCCGTGGATGAGGATATGGTCGTAGCCGAGGGCCTTCAGCGGCTCCATGGGGAACTCGCTGTTCTGGCACTTTGTTTCCTGCAGGCAGAGAATGTCCGGCGAATAACGCGTCAGGAACTGTTCCACGATCGGCATGCGCAACCGGACCGAGTTGATGTTCCAGGTGGTGATCGTCAGGGACATGAAAAGCTCCGTCATGTTGGCTTGACGGAGCTTTAGAACAGGACGGACCCGCAAACAAGCACGGGCCGCGCAAGGCGCTTACCGGGAGCCCGGCAGCCTGCGCACGTCGTCGTAGGGAATGGTGAAAACCTTCTCATCGAAGTGCACGCCGGTCTTCACGTTGAAGATCATCACCGAGGTGTCCTTGCCCTGATTGTCGGTGATCGTCCACTGGCGCAGGTCGCTCGTCGCGGGGTCGAACATCAGGGTAATCGTCTGGTCGCCGAAGATCGACTTGTCGCCCATGACGATCGTGGTGAGGTCGGCGCTCTGCTGGACGTCGCGCACCATCTGGTGCTGCAGGTCGATCCGGTCGGCCAGAAGCAGGCTGAGCGGCGTCTTGGAGAGCGGATAGATATCCCAGGTCTTCAGCTTGAGATTGCCGATCACCACGTTCGAACCATCGGCGATGACGCGGATGGGCGAGGGGTCGTCATAGTTGAAGCGCAGCTTGCCGGGGCGTTGGATGAAGAACTTGCCGCTGGTCTGCTCGCCGCGCGGGCTGAACTGCATGAACTCGCCCATCATGCTTTTCACCGAGGAGAAATGATCGGCGATTTTCTGGGCGGCGCCCGGGTCCGCAGTCTGCGCGCTGGCAACTGCCGGCATGAGGCCTGCCGCTGCGGCACCCGCCATCAATCCCAGCAGCGTGCGCCGGGTCGCGACCTGATCCGCAAACGGGGAAGAGGACGCGCCGGATGCTGCCGTAAATCGAGTCTTTTCAGTCATTCCTGTCTCCTTTGCCTCCTTTTGGAAGCAAAACGCGGCGTCTTCGTGACGGCCCGACCGAATCCGTCGCGCGCATCTATAGCACGCGCAACGGGGGCGATGGGAAGCACTTCAGCCGATTATCGGTCGAGCACGTCTGCTTCCGTCGGAACGAGGATTTCCCGCTTGCCGGCATGGTTGGCGGGGCCGATCAGCCCTTCCTGTTCCATGCGCTCGATGAGCGAGGCGGCGCGGTTGTAGCCAATGCCGAGGCGTCGCTGGATATAGGAAGTGGACGCCTTGCCGTCGCGCAGAACGATGGCAACGGCCTGATCGTAGGGGTCGTCGGAGCCGGCGAGATTGCCGGTGCCGGCCGGGCCGTGGCCGCCTTCTTCGTCGTCATCGGCTGTCACGGCTTCAAGATATTGCGGCGCCCCTTGCGTCTTCAGGTAGGCGACGATCTCCTCGACTTCGGTGTCGGACACGAAGGGGCCGTGAACGCGCTGGATGCGTCCGCCGCCGGCCATGTAGAGCATGTCGCCCATGCCGAGAAGCTGCTCGGCACCCTGTTCGCCGAGAATGGTGCGGCTGTCGATCTTCGAGGTCACCTGGAAGGAAATGCGGGTGGGGAAGTTCGCCTTGATCGTGCCGGTGATGACATCGACCGAAGGGCGCTGGGTGGCCATGATGACATGGATACCGGCCGCGCGCGCCATCTGGGCAAGCCGCTGCACGGCGCCTTCGATATCCTTGCCGGCCACCATCATCAGGTCGGCCATTTCGTCGATGATGACGACGATATAGGGAATGGGTTCCAGATCGAATTCTTCGGTCTCGTAGATCGCCTCGCCTGTCTGACGGTCGAAGCCGGTCTGCACGGTGCGGTTCAGAACCTCGCCCCTCGCCAGCGCCTGTTCCACGCGGCTGTTGAAGCCGTCGATGTTGCGCACGCCGATCTTCGACATCTTCTTGTAGCGCTCTTCCATCTCGCGCACCGCCCATTTCAGGGCCACGACGGCCTTCTTGGGATCGGTGACAACGGGGGTCAACAGATGCGGAATGCCGTCATAGACCGAGAGTTCGAGCATCTTCGGGTCGATCATGATCAGGCGGCACTGCTCCGGCGTCATGCGATAGAGCAAGGATAGGATCATCGTGTTGATGGCGACCGACTTGCCCGAACCGGTGGTGCCGGCGACCAGAAGGTGGGGCATCTTGGCGAGATCGGCGATGACCGGTTCGCCGCCGATGGTCTTGCCCAGCGTGATGGCGAGCTTGGCCTTGGAGCCGTCGAAATCACGGTTGTCGATCAGTTCCCGCAGGAACACAGTTTCGCGTGACCGGTTCGGCAGTTCGATGCCGATGGCGTTGCGGCCGGGCACCACGGCGACGCGTGCGGCAATCGAACTCATGGAGCGGGCGATGTCGTCGGCGAGGCCGATGACGCGCGATGACTTGATGCCGGGGGCCGGTTCGAGTTCGTAAAGGGTCACGACCGGACCGGGACGCACATGCAGGATTTCGCCGCGGACGCCGAAATCCTCGAGAACGCTTTCCAGCATGCGGGCATTCTGGTCCAGAGCATCGGCGGTAAGCGTCGCATCGCGCTTGACGTTTTTCGGTTCAGCCAGAAGCTGCACGGACGGCAGCGTGAAGCCATCGGCGGAGGAGGTGCGGAAACTTTCCGGCGCAGCCGAAATGGGCCGCGAACGCGCTGCGGGTTCTGAGCGGGCCGAAGCCGCCGGGTGGTCCCACTCGTCGTCTTCATCGACAAGGATGTCCGCCGGGTGGCGCGCAAAGCGGTCGTCGTCATCGAAGGGCGGATCATCGACATCCGCGCGGGCGCCAGGGGAGACCGGTGGCGGTGTCAGCACGCGACGGTTCTGATGCGTATCGCGCTCAAGGCTCGGTTCGCTGCGCGTGTCGGGCGTTCCCTTGGCGCGAACCGGTTCGTTCAGCGTGCCGAATTCATCCTCGTTGAAATCGTAGGGGGCGTCGATATCTGCCTTGCGACGGCTGAATTCGAACCCCGTCAGGCGACGAAGACGGGCCTGCATCGTGTACCAGATATGGGTGGTGGCGCCGGCAATCAGCATGATGAAGGGATGCGGATCGTCGTTCTCGGCTTCCATCTCACGCAGGGAGCGTGCCTTGCCGGGGCGAACAGGCTCCTCCTCGACGGCGGGCAGATGCAGTTCGGGCTCGCGCCCGACAAGGCCGGAGGCGATGAGCAGGAACCAGATGGCGGGCAGAGCCATGGTCGAACCGATGACGATGGCCCCGGTGCCGGACGGATAGGCGCCGATGAAAAGGGCGGGGAAGCGCAGGATGAGATCGCCGGCCACGCCGCCAATGCCATTCGGCAGTGGCCATGTCTGCGGTGCGGGCATGCAGCCGGCGGCGGCGGCGGCCAGCAGCGCCCCAAGCCCCCAGGAGGCAATCCGGGTCGGCAGGCGGTTGATGCGGCGGCCACTGATAAGGGACAGTGACCAGGCGAGCGCAGGCAAAAGGATGACGACGCCGGCCAGGCCGAACAGTTGCATGAACCCATCGGCGAAGAAGGCGCCGCCGATACCGAGAATGTTGACGGGTTCCGTGCCGGTGGCATGCGAAAGGCTGGGGTCATCGATGTTCCACGTCGCCAATGCCGCGACGCCGAGAGCCAGTGCGATGAAGATGGCGAAGCCCGTAAAGACGCGAATTTGCCGCCACAGGAACGCCGTGAAGACGAAACGCGCGGATTGGCGACCGAGGTTCGCCGTATGACTTTTTGCCATGTTGCCAGCCCTGTTTCCGGGGTGGTGCTGCCGCAGACACGCTGTCGCAGCACCCGATTCAGCCGCAGACTAACCGCATGACGGTTAAAGGCGCATTAACCATCCATGAAAACGCAATCTTTACGGCGGGGCAGGGGGCCAACGCAAAAAAAAGGCCCGGAACCAGAGGTCCGGGCCAATGTAGCCACGCGTGCTGCAGGCTACGACGGGATTGGAAAAGGGCGCCGGATGAACGGCGCCCCCGATTGTCGATGCGGTTCCGGAAGGGAGACCGTTGCCGGTGCGGCTTAGTGGTAAGCCGTTTCGCCGTGGGACGACAGGTCGAGACCTTCGCGTTCGGCTTCGACCGAGACGCGCAGACCGACGATGAGGTCGACAACCTTGTAGAGGATGGCCGAGACGATGACGCCCCAGACGATCGTGATGGCAACGGCGACGAACTGGATCCACAGCTGGCTGGCGATCGAGAAGTCTTCCTTGCCCGTGCCGCCGAGCGACGGAGCGGTGAAGATGCCGGTGCCGAGAGCGCCGATGATGCCGCCCACGCCGTGTACGCCGAAGACGTCGGCGCTGTCGTCATAGCCGAACTTGGCCTTCACGACGGCAACGAAGAAGTAGCAGATCGGCGAGACGATCAGGCCGAGGACGATGGCGCCGATCGGGCCAACCGAGCCGGCAGCCGGGGTGATGGCAACGAGGCCGGCGATCATGCCCGAGACGGCGCCGAGCAGCGAAGCCTTGCCGCGGGTCAGGCTTTCAACCAGCGACCAGGAAACGATGGCGCCAGCGGTCGCCAGGAAGGTGTTGATGGTGGCGAGAACGGCACCGCCCGAAGCTTCCAGGTTGGAGCCGGCGTTGAAGCCGAACCAGCCGAACCACAGGAGAGCGCCGCCGATGAGGGTCATGGTCAGCGAGTGCGGAGCCATGTTGTCCTTGCCGTAGCCAGTACGCTTGCCGACCATGATCGCGCCAACCAGACCGGCAATACCGGCGTTGATGTGAACGACCGTGCCGCCAGCGAAGTCGAGAGCGCCGAGGCCGAAGATGTAGCCGTTGGCATCCCAGACCATGTGGGCGATCGGGAAGTAGACGAAGGTGGCCCACAGGATGCAGAACAGGACGGCAGCCGCGAACTTGATGCGTTCTGCGAAGGCGCCGATGATGAGGGCCGGCGTGATCGCGGCGAACGTCATCTGGAAGGCGATGAAGGTGTATTCGTAGATCACGACGCCTTCAGAGAAGGTGGCGGAGGTGCTTTCGCCCGTCACGCCCGACAGGAAAAGCTTGGCGAAGCCGCCGAAGAAGGGGCTTTCGGAGCCGCCGAAGGCGAAGGAGTAGCCGTAGACGACCCAGACGATCATCAGGGCGGCCGGAATGACCGTGGTCTGCATCAGGACGGAGACCATGTTCTTGGAACGAACCAGACCGCCGTAGAACAGCGAAAGGCCCGGAACCGTCATCAGCAGCACGAGGATCGTGGCGAGGTACATGAAGGCGGTGTCGGCCTTTTCCGGAACCGGAGCGGCAGCAGCGGCGTCCTGGGCGAATGCCGGCATGGCAAGCGCGGCGGAAGCCAGCGCAAGTCCGGTTACGAGTTTGAAATTCTTAAGCATGGATACTATACCCCCTGACGCCTTAGAGCGCTTCGTTGTCGGTTTCGCCGGTGCGGATGCGCACGGCCTGGTCGAGCGAGTAGACAAAAATCTTGCCGTCGCCGATCTGACCCGTCTTCGCTGCCGAAGCGATCGCTTCGATGGCCTTCTCGACGAGTTCGGAGGCAACCGCGATCTCGATCTTCAGTTTCGGCAGGAAGCTCACGGCATATTCAGTGCCGCGATAAATCTCGGTGTGTCCCTTCTGGCGTCCGTAACCCTTGACCTCGGTTACGGTCAGGCCCTGAATACCGACAGCCGTCAGTGCTTCGCGCACTTCGTCCAGCTTGAACGGCTTGATAATGGCCATCACAATCTTCATCTGGTTTCCCATCCTCAATGTTTTGCTCGGCTCGGAGCCGACTCTCCTCGCCGCTGGCAAGGCATCTATGCAGCGACTGTCACTTACGCATTCAAGGGCCGTGCCAGATTCGATTTGCTGAATAAGTTATTGAAAAGTAAAGCAAGCTTTGCAGGCATCCAGAAAAGCGGCAAATGAATCGCTGATAATCGCGCATTATATGGGCAATTTTGAAAAAATGCACATAATTTCGCCAAATGCCTTTTTCAGAATCAAAGCGCTGCGACCATCCGCGGCGCTTCACGGTGCTTTACGCGGCTTCGCGCTGGACTATATAAAGGAGACGAAGCGCCCGGTGCATGGTCAGGAATGATCCGAACCTGTTCGTGTGCATGAATGGGACGGGATTTTTGCGGCCTTCCGGTTGCAGGTGAGAGGAACGACGATGCTCGATATTCTGGTCGCCGGTGGCGGATATGTGGGCCTTGCCGTGGCCGCGGCGATCAAGCAGGCTGCGCCGCATCTTGCCGTCGAAGTGGTTGAAATTGCGCCCGAAGACGCGTGGCGGCGCGATCCGCGCGCCTCCGCCATCATTGCTGCGGCTTCGCGCATGCTGGACGTGCTGGGCGCCTGGCAGGCGATCCTGCCGGAAGCGCAGCCAATCGAGAAGATGGTGATTACCGATTCGCAGACGGGTGATCCCGTGCGCCCCGTTTTCCTGACCTTCGACGGCGAGGCGGGCGCGGCGGGTGAACCCTTTGCCCACATGGTGCCCAATGTCGCCATGGTCGGCGCGCTGCTCGATGCCTGCGCCCGTTTCGGCGTCACCGTTCGCAATGGTGTGGCGGTATCAGGCTTCTCCACTGGCGAGGCATCGACCGAAGTGACGCTCTCCAACGGAGAACAGCGCTCGACGCGGTTGCTGATCGCCTGCGATGGCGTGCGTTCGAAACTGCGGGACATGGCCGGAATCAAGCATATCCGCTGGGAGTACGGCCAGTCGGGGATCGTGACGACGGTGGAGCATGAGCGCCCGCATAACGGTGTCGCCGAAGAGCATTTCCTGCCCGCCGGCCCCTTTGCCATTCTGCCGCTCAAGGGTAATCGCTCATCGCTGGTTTGGACAGAGCGCACGCCCGATGCCGACCGGCTGGTGGCGGGCGATGATTTCCTGTTCGAGGAAGAGCTGGAGCGGCGCTTCGGCCAGAAGCTCGGCTCCTTGCGGGTTGCGGGCGACAAGCGGGCGTTTCCGCTGGGTCTGACGCTGGCGCGTGCTTTTGTCGCGCCGCGCTTTGCGCTGGTGGGCGATGCCGCCCATGGCATCCATCCGATTTCCGGGCAGGGCCTCAATCTCGGCTTCAAGGATGTGGCGGCGCTGGCGGAAACCGTGGTGGAGGCCGACAGGCTCGGGCTGGACATCGGCTCGCTTGCCATTCTCGAACGCTACCAGACCTGGCGGCGTTTCGACACGTTCCGCATGGGCGTGACAACCGATGTGCTGAACCGGCTTTTCTCCAACGATATCGGCCCGGTGCGACTTGTGCGTGATCTCGGTCTCGGGCTCGTGGACCGCATGCCGGCGCTGAAGTCTTGGTTCATCGGTCAGGCGGCGGGTGTCGCGGGGCCGGGTGATCCGCGGCTTCTGGCAGGCACGGCGCTCTGAAGCCTTTCAGTCCTTCAGTTCGCGCGCTTCGGAAATCAGCATGATCGGCACGCCGTCGCGAATAGGATAGGCGAGGCGGGCGCTTTCCGAAACCAGTTCGCTCTTTTCCCGGTCAAGGTGGAGGTGTCCCTTCGTCAGCGGGCAGACGAGCAGTTCGAGCAGTTTCGGGTCTACTTCCGAGGTTCTGGCGTCCATTGCGATCGTCCTATTGCAGCGTGTTCGACGGGGTGCCGGGGCTGCGGGCCACCAGCATTTCCAGCATGGCGACGAGCGTTGCCGAGCGCGCCTTGAGGCTCGCGGCTTCCAGCAGCGCCTGCTTTTCCGCCGCGCCGAAGGGCGACATCATGCACAGCGAATTGACCAGCGCGAGATTGCCGGCCCGCTCGATGCTTTCCCAGTCCGCTTCCAGCCGATGCTGCTCGAGATAGGCGCGGAACACGGTCATCAGTGCGTTGCGGTCGACATCGGGTTCCTCACCGGCAACGCCGAGATCCGACAGAAAGGGCAGGATGCGAATGCTGCGGAACAGATCGTCTCCCGTCGTTGTCTCTTCGAGAAGCCGGACGCGGCAGATGCCGGCCAGCGAAACGATGTAGCGCCCGTCGCCGGTTTCCGAAAAGGATGTGATGCGCCCGAGGCAACCGACATCGCAGAGTGCGGGATTGGTCGTTTCTCCCGCAGTTTCCGTCAGCCGGGGTTGCACCATCGTGACCAGCCGGTTGGAGGCGATGGCGTGATCCATCAGTGCGATGTAGCGCGGTTCGAACACGTTGAGCGGCAGGTGGCTGCCAGGCAGAAGCAGTGCGCCGGTCAGCGGAAACACCGGCGCAATCTCCGGAAAATCATCCGGTCCGTCATATCTGGCGTTGCCAACCTTCATAACGGCCTCCCGGCATGACTGCGTTTATCCTCCACGTCTATTTGGGGCGTCGCAGGCGTTCCGCAAGCCCCGACGTATCAGGAGAAGAGGATCGACGACATCTTGCGCCGCGCGGCGATCGTTGCCGGGTCCTTCGGCCCCCAGGTTTCGAAGAACTGCACCAGTTCCTTGCGGGCGAGGTCGTCGCCATAGGTGCGGTCCTTGCGCATGATGAGCAGCAGGTGATCCGCAGCTTCATCGCGCCGGCCTTCGACATTACGGATCTTGGCGAGCTTGATGCGCGATTCGTGATCGTCCGGGCTCAGCGCCAGCATATGTTCCAGCGCTGCGGGGTCGCCGAGCTTGCGGGCTTCCTCGATCTGCGCGATCTGCTTGAGAATGGCCTGAATGCCGGCATCCTTGGCGGTTTCTTCCGGCAGGCTCGACAGCAGATCGCGGGCGCGCTCATGCTGGCCGGCCTCGATCATGCAGCGGGCGATACCAGCAACCGCGCGCGGATTTTCCGGAGCGTGCTGGAGAACGGCGCCAAAAAGCTGGCCCGCGCTGTTGATGTCGCCGGCATCGAGCAGGGTCTGGGCTTCGTCCAGTGCCGCATCGATTTCCGCCTGCTCGTCGCCGGCGCCACCGGCACCGCCGAGCTTGTCGATGAACTGGCGGATCTGGCTTTCGGGCACGGCGCCCATGAAGCCATCGACGGGCTGGCCGCCGACGAAGGCGACAACGGCGGGGATGGACTGGATGCCGAGCTGGCCGGGAATGGCCGGGTGGTCGTCAATGTTGAGCTTGACGAGCTTCACCTTGCCGGCCGCTTCCTTCACCACCTTTTCGATGACCGGCGCGAGCTGGCGGCAGGGGCCGCACCAGGGTGCCCAGAAATCGACGAGTACCGGCTGCGTCTTCGATTCCTCGATCACGTCGCGACCGAAGGCCGACGTCGTCGTATCCTTGATGACATCACTGCCGGCAGCGGCGGGAGCGGCGGACTGTCCACCGAGATTGACGGTGCCGTGGAGGCCGCCGCCGAAGGAGCCGTTATAGGGATTGTTCGGGCCGCTCATGGTTGTCTCCTGTCCTCGCCGTTACCGGTTTTCTGTCGCATAGATCGTATGTCAGTCCGCCACTTTCAAGACAAGCGGCGTGTGGCCGGTTGCCTCAAGAAAGCGGATGAGATCGTCGCGCGCGACGGCAGTCGTTGCCGTGTTGCGCAGGGGATGACCGGTGATCCGGTCGTGGGCCATCAGGCTTTCGTCCAGCACGAAGGTGACGTTGCCCCCGGCATCACAGAGCGCGCTGAAAACCGTCACCGAGCCCGGCGTGACGCCAAGATAGTTCACCATGGTTTCCGGCTTGCCGAAGGAAACCCGGCCCGATGCGCCGATCACCGTGTGGATGGTCTTGAGATCGACGACCGCACGTTCTTCCACGGTGACGACGAAATGCCGGTCCTTTCGGTCGCGCAGGAACAGGTTCTTGGTGTGAGCGCCGGCAATGGCATCGCGCAGCCATTCCGATTCGCCGACGGTAAAGACCGCCTCATGCTCCAGGGTTTCATGGGCAATGCCGAGGCTGTCGAACAGGTCGAACAGGTCACGGTCGGTTTTCTGGGTCTTCTCGGTCATGGCAGAAGTGTCCGGCAGTCTGAAATGCGTGGTTCTCCATAAAGCGCGCCATTTTTGACTGCAAGCAAAAGCCCGTATTTCAGGCATTGTGACGGGCCACGCTCAAAAAACTGCATGTTTTCGAGAATTCCCTGTTGCATTTGAAAGGGCCTTGCGTCATATAGCCCCCCGTCGGCGCAACACGCTGACCCAGGGCTCAACGATCTACCCCGAGCCCTCGGATTTATGAGCGGGTGTAGCTCAGGGGTAGAGCACAACCTTGCCAAGGTTGGGGTCGAGGGTTCGAATCCCTTCGCCCGCTCCAAATCTTCCTAAGTGAATGTTATTGAAAAACATGCTATGCCGTTGGCGTAGTTCGGTTTTCTGCGTTTTGTCTCTGCTTTTTCTGTTCCTGAAAAAGCATGTCGATTTTCGACATTTCCCTGTTGCATTTGCTCAAGGCTTGGGCCATATAGCCCCCGTCAGCGCATCGCGCCGACCCGAGGCTCAGCGATCTACCCCGAGCCTTTGGACTGATGAGCGGGTGTAGCTCAGGGGTAGAGCACAACCTTGCCAAGGTTGGGGTCGAGGGTTCGAATCCCTTCGCCCGCTCCAAATCTCCCAAGTGCTTTTAGTCTATAGAGCGTTCAAGTTTCGGCACTGCGACGGTCGTTCATGCCGATTGCTGGTTCGTTGCAGTGCAGACCTTGTCGGTTTCGGCGTCCGGGCAAAATGCTGTGTGCAGCGCTTCGACGATCGCCAGTATTTCGAGACGCGTGATGCGGTAGTGAACGCTGGTTCCCACCCGTCGGGCGGCCACAAGGCCATCGGCGCGCAGGCGCATCAATTGCTGCGACATCGGCACCTGATCGATCCCCAGTTCGTCGCGCAGGTCTGCCACCGAACATTCCTTTCGGCCAAGCGCACAAAGAATCAACAGCCTTTGCGGGTGCGAAAGGCTTTTCAACAGTTGCGCGGCCTTGTCGGAAGCCGGAATTAATTCTTTCACATTCATATTTTTGAATTTAATGTTTTTGAATGTATGATTGGTGTAGGTTCTGTCGTGGTCAGCCCAGACTACATCGCGAAGGCGGGTTTGGGAATCGCGTGTGGAGCACTTTGCGTCGGTAACCCGGGGAGGGGATGCCGAAAGCACTTCGGGAGGAAGTCATGGCTCATATTGTTGTACTTGGTGCAGGTCTTGGCGGCATCGTCATGGCCTATGAAATGCGTGAAAAGATGCGCGGCGAGGATCGCCTGACCGTTGTCAATCTCGGCTCCACTTATTCCTTCGTGCCTTCCAACCCCTGGGTGGCCGTCGGCTGGCGCGAGCGCGAGGATCTGACGGTTGATATTGAACCGGTGCTCAGGAAACGCGGCATTGCGTTGCGCCCGGAAGGAGCGCGCAAGGTTTTGCCGCAGGAAAATCGTCTGGAAATGAACGATGGGTCGTTCCTAGACTATGATTATCTCATCATTGCCACCGGGCCGGATCTTGCCTTCGATGAGGTGCCGGGACTTGGTCCGCAGGGCTATACGCAATCCATCTGCCATATCGATCACGCGCTGGCTGCCCGGGGTCAGTTTGACGTGCTGGTTGCCAAACCCGGGCCGGTGGTCATCGGTGCCGTTCAGGGCGCGTCCTGCTACGGCCCGGCCTACGAGTTCGCCTTCATCGTCGATTCGGCGCTGCGCAAGGCTAAGAAGCGGGATCAGGTGCCGATGACCTTCGTGACACCGGAGCCCTATGTCGGCCATCTGGGACTGGATGGCGTGGGTGACACCAAGACGCTTCTGGAAAGCGCGCTGCGGGAACGTCACATCAAATGGATCACCAATGCCAGGGTTACCTCCGTGGAAGAGGGGGTGATGCATGTGGAAGAGGTTAACGATGATGGCACGGTGAAGATGAAGCACGATCTGCCCTTCGCCTATTCCATGATGCTTCCTGCTTTTCGTGGTGTGCCGGCGGTGGCGGGCATCGAAGGGCTCGTCAACCCGCGCGGTTTCGTCACCATCGATAAACACCAGCGCAACCAGGCTTATCCGAACATCTTTTCGGTCGGTGTGTGTGTTGCCATTCCGCCAGTGGGCAAGACGCCGCTGCCGGTCGGGGTGCCGAAAACGGGCTTCATGATCGAATCCATGGTCAGCGCGACGGCCGAAAACATTGCCGCGCTGCTGAAGGGGGATGCGCCGCGCGCCGTGGCCAGTTGGAACGCCGTCTGCCTTGCGGATTTCGGCGATGAGGGGATTGCCTTCGTGGCGCAACCGCAGATCCCGCCGCGAAACCTGAACTGGGCCGTGCGCGGTAAATGGGTTCACGCCGCCAAGATCGGCTTTGAAAAATATTTCCTGCACAAGGTGCGCACTGGCAAGGCCGAGACCTTCTACGAGGGCATTGCCCTTGACATGATGGGCATCAAGAAGCTGAAGGGCGTGCAGTTCGAGCAGGGCTGAGACCTTGCGGGTGGAAATCGCGACAATCGCCGGGTTATAAGGAGCTTGCGATTGTCGCGTCCTTACCCGGAGAAGCCATGCCTCGCCTTCTGCTCATCCTTTTCGCCACACTGGTTTCAGGTGCCTTTGCCGCTGCGCAGGCCGAATGGAAGGCTGCGGAGAAGATCGTGACCTATCCGGTGTCCGGAACCACGGGCATGGCGCTTTACCAGTCGATCGGCGAGAACGGGCCGGTGATCGGCAATGGTGTGCGGGCCATCGCGCATACGACCTTCAAGCTTCTGTGGAGCCGGGATTACCAACCGCGAGGCACGGCCTGCGTGCTGGCCTCGGCGCGGCCGAGCCTGACCATCACCTATACGCTGCCGAAGCCGAGCGCCGCGCTCCCGCCGGCCATGAAGGCGAAGTGGGACATGTTCCTGGCCGGCATCCGCAAGCATGAGGCGGTGCACGGACAAAACATCCGTGATCTGGTGGGTGAGATCGAGCGGGTTTCGGTGGGTTTGACGGTTGAGAACGATCCGGGCTGCAAGAAGATCCGCGATGACCTGCAGGGCAGGCTCAAGGTGCTTTCGGATGCGCGGCTGAAGAAGGAAAGCGATTTCGACAGGCTCGAGATGAGCCCGGGCGGCAATGTCCATCAGCTTATTCTGGCGCTGGTGAACGAGTGAATGGAAGAGGCCCGCCGGATTGCTCCGGCGGGCCTCTTCCATTCACGATGGGCTCTGCGATCAGAAGCTCAGTTCGCGGTCGCCGTTTTCGTCACGGATGCAGGTCTGCAGACCGATGCGGTTGAGAACGTTGATAAACGGCTTCGGCGGCAGTTCCTCGACGTTGACCATCTTCTTCGCATCCCATTCGCCGGTGGCGACAAGGATGGCGGCTGCGACCGGCGGCACGCCGGCGGTGTAGGAAATGCCCTGCGAACCGACTTCCTCGTAGGCTTCCTTGTGGTCGGCCACGTTGTAGATGAACACGGTGCGTTCCTTGCCGTCCTTGAGGCCCTTCACGTAGTCGCCGATGCAGGTCTTGCCTTCGTAGCCCGGCGCCAGCGATGCCGGATCAGGCAGCACGGCCTTGACGACCTTGAGCGGCACGACTTCGAGGCCTTCAGCGGTCTTGACCGGCTGCTCGGAGAGCAGGCCGAGGCTCTTCAGAACGGTGAAGACGTTGATGTAGTGATCGCCAAAGCCCATCCAGAAGCGCACGTCGGCACCGTCCATGTTCTTTGCCAGCGAGTGAACCTCGTCGTGGCCGCAAAGATAGGCGCGGCGGGTGCCGACGACCGGCAGGTCGTAATCCTTGCCGATCTCGAACATCTTGTTCACGTTCCACTGGTTGTTCTGCCAGGAATAGACGACGCCGGTGAATTCGCGGAAGTTGATTTCCGGGTCGAAGTTCGTGGCGAAGTACTTGCCATGGCTGCCGGCATTGATGTCGACGATGTCGACATCCGTCACCTTGTCCAGATATTCGTCCTTGGCGAGGCGCGCATAGGCGTTGACGACGCCCGGATCGAAACCGGCGCCGAGGATGGCGGTAATGCCCTTTTCCTCGCATTCGGCGGCGCGCTTCCACTCGTAGTTACCGTACCACGGCGGGGTTTCGCAGATCTTGCCCGGTTCTTCGTGGATGGCGGTGTCGATGTAGGCGACGCCGGTATCCATGCAGGCGCGCAGCACCGACATGTTGAGGAAGGCCGTGCCGACATTGATGACGATCTGGCTGTTCGTCTTGCGGATGAGATCCTTCGTTGCCTCGATATCGAGCGCGTCGAGAGCATGGCCTTCGAAAATGCCAGGCTGCTTCATCGCCTTCTTTTCATGCACGCTGGCGATGATCTTCTCGACCTTCGCCTTGGTGCGCGAAGCGATATGGATATCGCCCAGGATGTCATTGTTCTGCGCACACTTGTGCGCCACGACCTGAGCTACGCCACCGGCGCCGATAATCAGGACATTCTTCTTCATCTCACACAAAAGCCTCCGTGGACCTTGATAGGGGTGGGGAAATTGTCCGCCTGATCGCTTCAGGACAGACTCTGCTTGTAATCCTCGTAAGAGAATTCGCGAACGGTTCGAACCGTGCCGTCGAGTTCCCTGACGGCAATCGCCGGCATCTTCACGCCATTGAACCAGTTTTTCTTGACCATCGTATAACCGGCTGCATCCTGAACCGAAAGACGGTCGCCGGCCTTGACGGGGGCGGGGAAGCGGAAGGTACCGAAAATATCGCCGGCAAGGCAGGACTTGCCGCAGATCATCACCTCATACTCGCCTTCGTTCGGCTCCATCTTGGCGCTCTGGCGGTAGATGAGCAGGTCGAGCATGTGCGCCTCGATGGATGAGTCCACGATGGCGAGGTTCTTGCCGTTGTAAAGCGTGTCGAGCACGGTCACTTCCAGCGTGGCGCTTTTGGTGATCGCGGCTTCGCCGGGTTCCAGATAGACCTGAACGCCGTATTTCTCCGAAAACTGCTTCAACCGTGCTGCGAACTGTTCCAGGGGATAGTCATCGCCGGTGAAGTGGATGCCGCCGCCGAGGCTCACCCATTTGGCGCGAGCGATGAGAGAGCCGAAGCGGTCCTCGATGAGGGTCAGCATCTCATCGAAGCGGCCGAAATCGGCGTTTTCACAATTGTTATGGAACATGAAGCCGGAAATCTTGTCCATCACGGCTTCGATCTTCTCCGGGTCCCATTCACCGAGACGGGAGAAGGGCCGGGCCGGGTCGGCGAGATCGAAATCGGAGGTCGAGACGCGCGGATTGACGCGCAGGCCCCTCACCTTGCCTTCGGACGCCCCGGCGAAACGCTCGAGCTGGCCGATGGAATTGAAGATGATCTTGTCGCAATTGGCGAGGACTTCGGCGATCTCGTCGTCGGCATAGGCCACGGAATAGGCGTGCGTTTCGCCGCCGAACTTCTCGTAGCCGAGCTTGACCTCGTAGAGGGAGGACGAGGTGGTGCCGTCCATATAGTCGCGCATCAGGTCGAAGACGCCCCAGGTCGCAAAGCATTTCAGCGCCAGAAGCGCCCGGGCACCGGAGAGTTCGCGCAGAAGCTTGATCTTCTCGAGGTTCTTGAGAAGCTTCGACTTGTCGATGAGGTAATAGGGGGTCTGGAGCATCGGCATATTCCGTCAGGTTAAGAAAGGCGGCGATCCATTCGCCTTTTCCGCGTGGCGGGTGCTGCGCCCCATGGGGTCAGCGGCTTGCTCCATACAAGCCTTGCCCCCTCTTCTCAAGGGGAATCGGACCCCGCGCCCAGAAAGGGCGCGGAATCATGCGTTCAGGCGACGTGCGGGCGTCGCTCCTTGCCCAGAAGATGGCCAATGGCCGTCTTCACCTCTTCCGGGTTGCGGAAATGCTGGCCATCAAGACCGATGACATGGAATTTGACGGCGATGAATTTCAGTCGATCCTCATCGGGAACAACGATGCCCACCGGAACGCCCTCGAATTCTATGGTCTGCTTTTCCATGAAACCTCCTTGCCGGTTTCGTCTGAACTGATCCCGTACTCCGATACGCCTACCCATCCGGAGCAGGTTTCGCTTTTGCGAGCCTTACATAAGAAGGGTGTTCGGCGCTTCAATGGCGAAATCGAGCTAATTTGACAGAATTTTCTGTCATTCTTTTGTCGTAATCCTTAACGCGGAAAATGATTCCGAATCATTGGCTTCTCTGGAAATTTTGAACTATTTCACCCATGTCCGCGTTGGCCCGTCTTAATAAAGATGAATATTATAGTCAATTTTTTGTACGCGAATGCATCTGCTGCGATCGTCGCATGTCGCCCAAGGGGCTAAAGTCGGTTTGCCGCCTCACGGGCAAGGGCCAGGGAGGCGGTCAGGCCAGGACTTTCGATGCCGAAAAAGTTGATGAGGCCGGGTAGGCCGTGAAGGCTGGTATCATCGACGCGGAAATCCGGGGCGGGGTCGTTCGGGCCGCAGATTTTCGGGCGGATGCCGGAATAGCCGGGGGTCAACGCGTCTTCCGGCAGGCCGGGCCAATAGCGACGGATCGCCTCACCGAAGCCATCGCCCCGGTGCGGATCGACCTCATAGGCGATGGCGTCCACCCATTCGATGTCCGGGCCAAAGCGGGCCTGTCCGCCGAGATCGAGCGTCAGGTGCACGCCGAGCCCGTGAGCATGGGGAGCGGGATAGATGAGGCGGGAGAAGGGGGCCTTTCCCGACAGGAGGAAATAATTGCCCTTGGCGTAGTTTGTCGGCGGGATGTGTTCGGGTGACAGCCCTTCGATCTTTGCCGCGACCTTCGAGGCATATAGTCCGGCGGCGTTGACCAGGATCGTGGTGGAGAGTTCCATCGGTTCTGTACCGCCGGTCCGCACGGTGAATTCGCCGCTTCGCGCGGTGGCGCCTTCGAACGGAGTGTTGAAGGCGAAGGCTGCGCCCTTGTCTTCCGCACCGCCCTGAAGCGCCAGCATATAGGCGTGGCTGTCGATGATGCCGGTTGAGGGGGAGTGGAGCGCGGCGCGGCAGGCGAGCGCGGGTTCGAGCGCCAGCGCCGCATCGCGATCGAGAAGGACGAGGTCGTCGCAGCCATTGGCGAGGCCCTTGGCGCGCAGGGTCTCCAATGCAGCGATTTCCGCATCATCGGTCGCAACGATCAGTTTGCCGCAGCGGCGATGGGGAACCCCGTGGGTTTCGCAGAAGGCGTAGAGAAGGTCGCGGCCTTCGACGCACAGGCGGGCCTTGAGACTGTCTTCCGGATAATAGAGACCGGCGTGGATGACTTCGCTGTTGCGCGATGACGTGCCCGTGCCGATAGCACCGGCGCTTTCCAGAACGATGACGGAATGGCCACGGAGCGCCAGTTCCCGTGCCGTGGCCAGACCGACCACGCCGGCACCCACGACGATTGCGCCTATGTCGGCCATGACCCGTATTCCCCTCGCATCGTTGATACGGGGCAGTATAGGAGGCGCGCCGACCGGCTCAAGCGCAAACAAACCCGCATGCGGGGCTTGTTTTCGCTTTTGAAGAAATATATATGAATATCACTATATATAATTCGTTCCTCACTTGTGGAGAGAAATCATGACGCTCGATCGCGCCGTTCTTGCCTTTGCCGGTTGCATGGTCCTGCTTTCGGTGGTGCTCACCGTTTTCGTGCATCCTTATTTCGTCTGGTTCACCATGTTCATCGGCGTGAACATGCTGCAATCCGCCTTCACCGGCTTTTGCCCGGCTGCGATGCTCTTCGCAAAGCTCGGCATCAAGCCCGGTTGCGCCTTCTGATTGGCTGCTGACCATTTTCAATGGAGTATGTTCATGGCGACCAAGCTGCTACCGCGCATTCTGGTGCTCGCTGCCGTTTCCGCGACCCTGCCGGGGCTGGCGCTGGCTGACGGGTTCCGCGTCGAGCCGGTGACAATGCCGGAATGGAAGGCTGTCTATGGCCGGGTTGAGGCGCGCGACACCGTGGCTGCGCGCGCGCGCATCGGCGGCACCATCCTGTCGCTCAAGGTGACGGAAGGTGACCGGGTGGCTGCGGGAGACGTGATCGCCACCGTTCAGGACGACAAGCTTGAGTTTCAGGTGAAAGCGGTCGATGCCCAGCTTGCCGGGCTGACGGCTTCGCTCGACAATGCCCGGGCCGAACTGGCGCGCGGCGAGGAGCTTATCAAGCGCGGCGTGACGACAGCGCAGCGGCTCGACCAGTTGCGCACCCAGGTCGATCTGGTGGTCAACCAGATTGCGGCGGCCGAGGCCCAGCGCGCGGTGCTGCAGGAACAGCAGCGCGAAGGCTCGGTGCTGGCGCCGGTCGACGGGGTTGTGCTTACCGTTCCGATTACCCGTGACACCGTCATCATGGCCGGCGAGACCGTTGCCACCATCGGCGGCGGCGGCTTTTTCCTGAGGCTCGCCATTCCCGAGCGTCACACGGCGCTTCTGACGAAAGACGCGCTTCTGAAAATCGAGGGTGGCGCCGGTCGCGAAGTCGAAGGCAAGCTCGCGCGTATCTATCCCGAGATCGACAATGGCCGGGTCATCGCCGACGTGGATGTGGCCGACCTGCCGGAAGGTTTTGTCAACAAGCGGCTTCTGGTGCGCGTGCCGATTGGTGAACGCCAGGCCATTCTGGTGCCGGCGGCAGCGGTGGTGCGGCGGTTCGGTATCGATTACATCTCGGTTCGGGCGGGCGATACCACAGCGGAACGTTCTGTCGTGGCCGGTGAACGCATGACGGTTGCTGGCAAACCCATGGTGGTCGTCCTGACCGGCATTGAAGTCGGCGATGAGGTTGTCACACCATGAAGGCTCCCGGTCTCGGTATTGCCGGCGGGCTGACGCGGTATTTCATAACCTCGCCCCTCACGCCGCTCTTTCTTCTGGCCGCGCTGGCGCTCGGCCTTGTCGCCCTCATCACGCTGCCGCGTGAAGAAGAGCCGCAGATTTCCGTGCCGATGATCGACATCATTGTGCAGGCTGCCGGCCTGAAAGCCGAAGACGCCGCCAAGCTGGTCACCGAGCCGCTGGAAACCATCGTCAAGGGCGTCAACGACGTCGAGCACGTCTATTCCCAGACCGCTGACGAGCAGGTGATGGTCACCGTGCGCTTCAAAGTCGGCACTTCGCCGGATGCGGCAGTGCTGCGCGTACATGAAAAGATCCGCGCCAATCTCTCCGCCATTCCCGAGGGTATCCCGGAACCTGTGATCGTCGGTCGCAGCATCGATGACGTTGCCATTGTGGCGCTGACGCTGACGCCTTCGCCCGATAAGGGCAAAGACGTCACCCCTGCCGATCTCACGCGGATTGCGCGGGAACTGCGCGTCGAATTGTCGAAGATCGAGGATGTGGGCCTGAGCTATCTGGTCGGCGAGACCGGCGAGGCAATCCGCATTTCGCCCGATCCGGAAAAGCTGGCGCTTTACGGCGCGACGCTGCAGCAGCTTGCCGCCAAGGTGACAGCAGCGAACCGGTCCTTCTCGACCGGCCTCGTTCGTCAGGATGGCCAGCAGATCGACATCGTTGCCGGCGAAACGCTTTCCACGCCGAGCGAAATCGCCAACCTGCTTCTGACGACGCGCGACAATCGCCCCGTCTATGTCCGGGATGTCGCCGATGTCTTCTTCCTGACAGATACGGCGGAAGCCCGCGTTTCGACTGTAACCCGTAACCCGGACGGCAGGGTGGAGCGCGTTCCGGCCGTGACGCTCGCCGTTGCCAAGCGGGCGGGCGCCAATGCCGTCGTCGTTTCTCACGGCATTCTGGACCGGGTGGAGGCGCTGAAGGGCAGGCTCATTCCCGACAGCATGTCGGTCGAGGTAACGCGCGATTACGGCGATACCGCCAACGAGAAGGCCAATGAACTTCTCTTCCACCTGGGCCTTGCGACGGTTTCGATCATCGCGCTGGTGTGGATCGCCATCGGCTGGCGTGAGGCGCTGGTGGTGGCGGTGGTCATTCCCGTGACGATCCTGCTGACGCTGTTTGCCGCCCGTCTGATGGGCTATACGCTGAACCGCGTCTCGCTCTTCGCGCTCATCTTCTCCATCGGCATTCTGGTGGATGACGCCATCGTCGTTATTGAGAATATTGCCCGCCATTGGGGCATGGGCGGCAAGGATCGCCGTCAGTCGGCCATCGAGGCGGTGGCCGAGGTCGGCAACCCGACCATCGTCGCGACGCTGACCGTGGTCGCCGCCCTTCTGCCGATGCTGTTCGTGTCCGGCATGATGGGCCCCTATATGAGCCCCATTCCGGCCAATGCCTCCGCCGCGATGATCTTCTCCTTCTTTGTCGCGGTGATCGTCACACCCTGGCTGATGCTAAGAGTGGCCGGCAAGGCTCCGGTTCATGCCGGCGCCCATGATGGTCATGGCGATGGCGGAATGCCGGGCCGGCTCTACCGCAAGGTGGCCGAGCCGTTGCTGGCCACCAAGAAGCGGAGCTGGATCTTTCTTGCCGCCGTCGGCTTTGCCACGCTTGCCTCGCTGTCACTGTTCTACACGAAGCATGTGACGGTGAAGCTCCTGCCGTTCGACAACAAGTCCGAGCTGCAGGTGGTGATCGACCTCAAGGAAGGCTCCGCTGTCGAGACGACGGATGCCGTGGCCCAGGACATTGCCCGCATCGTTCTGGCCATGCCGGAAGCGCTGTCGGTGCAAACGCACGCGGCAACGGCGGCTCCCTTCAACTTCAACGGTCTCGTGCGACATTCCTACATGCGCTCGGCGCCCTATATGGGTGACGTGCAGATCAACCTGAAGCCGAAGGGTGAACGCGAGCGTTCGAGCCACGACATCGCGCTCGATCTGCGCGAGCGGCTGAAAGCGGTGAAGCTGCCGCAAGGCGCGGTGCTGAAGGTGGTCGAGCCGCCGCCGGGTCCGCCCGTCATGGCTACACTCCTTGCCGAAATCTACGGACCGGATGCCGCAACGCGCCGCGCCGTGGCTGAAAAGGTCAAGGCGGCCTTCCTCTCCGTGCCCTTCATCGTCGATGTGGACGACAGCTATGGCGAGCCGGCCAAGCGTTTGCGTGCCACGGTTTCCACCGATGCGCTGGAATTCTTCGGCGTGCAGGAATCCGATGTGTTCGACACGCTGGCGACGCTCAACGGCACGTCGGTCATCGGCTATTCGCATCGCGGCGGCGGACAGGCCCCGATCCCGATCGAGGTGGCGCGGCTGAAAGGCGAGAAGCGCTTTGACGAAAAGTTCCTCTCGACGCCGGTTCCCGCCAATGTTCTGCCGGGGTCGCGCTCGGTGGTGGAACTGGGCGATGTGGTGACGGTGCGCGAGGAGCAGGCCTCTTTCCCGATCTTCCGCCACAATGGCCGCTATGCGGAAATGGTGCAGGCCGAACTGGCAGGCGCCTATGAAGCGCCGCTTTATGGCATGATCGCGGTGCAGGACGCGCTCGACGCGATGGACTGGACAGGTCTGGAAAAGCCGGTGATCTCGCTGCATGGCCAGCCGGCCGACGAGGCGAAGCCGGTGCTTCTGTGGGATGGTGAGTGGGATGTGACGTGGATCACTTTCCGTGACATGGGGGCCGCGTTCGGTGTCGCCTTGCTCGGCATCTATATTCTCGTCGTCGCGCAGTTCCGTTCGTTCAAGCTGCCGCTCGTCATCCTCGTGCCGGTGCCGCTGACCTTCATCGGCATTCTTCTCGGGCACTGGCTGTTTTCGGCACCGTTCTCCGCGCCCTCGATGATCGGTTTCATCGCGCTCGCCGGCATCATCGTGCGCAATTCGATCCTGCTTGCCGATTTCGTGCGCCATGCCGCAAGCCCGGAACGTGCGTTGAAAGATGTGCTGATCGAAGCCGGCGCCATCCGCTTCAAGCCGATCATGCTGACGGCGCTCGCGGCGATGATCGGGGCGGTCGTCATCCTGACGGACCCGATCTTCCAGGGGCTCGCCATCTCGCTGCTCTTCGGTCTGGCTTCCTCGACACTTCTGACCGTGCTGGTCATTCCGGCGATCTACCGGGTGCTGCGCACCTGAGCGGATGATCCACCCCGCCAATCAGGGCCGCGGATGGCGTCAAGCCTCTGCGGCCTCTTCATTTTCCCCGCTTGCATCGGGCGTGCGGTGGTGGCAAGGATCATCAGGTAGGGATCCTGTTCCGATTTCTTGGGAAGCGGGATGGTTCGGGAGGATGGGCAAATCGGGAACCTTTGCCTGTGCAAACAATTTATCACTAAATTACGCGGGTTTGGGTCCACCGGCGCAAATTTGCCATGTTTCGTGGAAAAGGCGGAGCACACGTTCACGCGACCGTGAAGGTGGCTTTGTTTCCGGCTGTTCAGCACCGGTACAGAAACCGGCTGCTAGAAGACGTCACTTTGCGGAGTAAATGCCGCGCGTATTATTTCCAGCCGTCTGAAAAGGCGGTGTCGTTCAACTCGGTTGTTCAGAAATTCAAAGTCCATGTCCGATCATAAAAACGTATCCGCCGCAACGCCTGAGTTCGATACGAGGCAGATCGACCACAACGGGTCTATCCGTGCCGACTATATGACTGCCGAGGAGCTTGGCGCCTGCGCGGCGGCTCTCGCTTCGGGCCAGGTTCCGGCTCTGCCAGGCTTGCAGGCTTTCGAATTCTTCTCGCGCCACCGGGAAAACGAGAAGGAGATCCTCAGGGTCTACCGGATTTCGTCTGCGGATGTCGAAGCCGGTGCAACCATCACGCCGGCCGCCGAATGGCTGCTCGACAACCATTACATCGTCGAGGAAGGTATTCAGGAAGTTCGCCGTGACTTCCCGAAGAAGTTCTTCCGCCAGCTTCCGACCATGAAGGTCGGTGATATGGAATTGCCGCGCACGCTGGTTCTGGCGTGGCTTTACGTTGCCCACACCCACAGCCAGGTGAACACTGAAACCCTCGCCACCATGGTCGAGGGCTTCCAGTCGGTGCAGACGCTGGAAATCGGCGAACTCTGGGCGTTGCCGTCCTTCCTGCGCTTCGTGCTGGTTGAAAACCTGCGCCGCATCGCGCTGCGCGTCGAGCGCTCGCGCGACATGCGCCACCGGGCCAACGATGCCGCCGACGAGGTGATCCGTCTCAATGACGAGAAGGCCTGCCAGAACCTTTTTGCCTCCATCGCGCCGCTTGCGACCGATTCGACCTTTGCCACACAGTTTCATTACCGCCTGCGCAACGGTTCGCAGGCCTCGGACTTCGCCATCAAGTGGCTTGAAGAGCGCCTGAAGGCCATTGGCACCGATGCCGAGACAGTCGCGACCTGGGAACAGAACCGCCTGTCGTCCGGCAACGTGACCATGGGGTCGCTGATCAAGAGCCTGCGCCTCATCAACGATACCGAATGGTCTGTCTGGTTCGAGGATGTCAGCCAGATCGACAAGATCCTGCGCGCGGAAACCGATTACGGCGCGCTCGATTTCGGTTCGCGCAACGCCTATCGCAACCGCATCGAAATGATTGCGCGTCGCTGCGGCAAGAGCGAAGTAGACGTGGCGAAAACCGCCATCCGCCTGACACAGGAGGCGGCTGAAAAGCCCTCTGAGAACGGTCAGGAAGCCAATGTCGGTGCTTTCCTTGCGGGATCGCGCCGCTCCGAGCTTGAGAAGGCCGTCGGCTACAGCCTTCTGCCGGTGCAGCATTTCGTGCGCGCGGTGCGTCGTCTCAACTGGTTCGCGATTGCCGGGCCGGTTGTCTTGCTCACGGTTCTCGCAATGGCGGCTGTCGGCGCGTTTCTCGGCGCGGTCGGTCTGGGCTGGCCGCTCATCATTCTCTTCCTGCTGATGTTCTCGCTGCCAGCTTCGGAAGGTGCGACGGGCCTGTTCAACACGCTCGTCACCTTCTTCGTGCGGCCGGCGCGACTGGTCGGCTTCGAATTCAAGGAAGGCATTCCCGAAGACGCCCGCACGATGGTCGTCGTTCCCTGCCTGATCGGCAATCGCGATCAGGTGGATGAACTCGTCCGCAATCTGGAAGTTCACTACCTTGCCAATCCGCATGGCGCGGTTTCCTTCGCGCTCGTTTCCGACTGGCCGGACTCCAAGGTCGAGGAAAACGATGCCGATACCGAAGTGCTGGATTACGCCAAGCAGGAAATCGCCCGCCTCAACCAGCGTTACAAGGATGTGGGCGAACGCTTCTTCCTGCTGCATCGCCGCCGCCTCTATAACGAGGCCGAAGGCGCCTGGATGGGCTGGGAGCGCAAGCGCGGCAAGCTGCATGAACTGAACCTTCTGCTGCGTGGCGACCGCGATACCAACTTCCTGCCCGGTGCCAACCGCGTTCCGGCCGGCGTGAAATATGTCATGACGCTCGACGCCGATACGCGCCTGATGCGCGAAGCCGTCACCAAGCTCGTCGGCAAGATGCATCACCCGATCAACCGTCCGGTTCATGATCCCAAGACGGGCCGGGTCATTTCCGGCTACGGCGTGCTTCAGCCGCGCGTTACGCCGTCGCTGACCACCGGCCAGGACGCCTCGGTCTTCCAGCGCGTCTTCTCGGTCGGCCGCGGCATCGACCCCTATGTCTTCACGGTTTCCGACGTCTATCAGGACCTGACGGGTGAGGGCTCCTTCACCGGCAAGGGTCTTTACGATGTTGATGCCTTCGAGACGGCGCTCAAGGGCCGCATCGAGGAAAACACCATCCTCAGCCACGACCTGCTCGAAGGTTCGTTCGCCCGCTGCGGCCTCGTGACCGATGTCGAACTGGTCGAAGACTTTCCGACGCGCTACGAGGTGGAAGTGTCGCGCCAGCATCGCTGGGCGCGTGGCGACTGGCAGCTCATTCCCTACATCTTCGATGCAGCCCGCGAAATTACCGCGCTTGGTCGCTGGAAGATGTTTGACAACCTGCGCCGTTCGCTGACCCCGATCGCCTGGGCCTTCGCCTCGGTGCTTGGCTGGTACTTCCTCGATCCGCTCGGCGCGCTCGTCTGGCAGATCATCCTGATCTTCAGCCTGTTTGTCGCTCCGACGATCTCCCTCATCTCCAATATTCTACCGCGTTCCACGGACATCGTGCAGCGGGTGCATTTCAGCACGCTGTGGTCCGATATTCGCGATACCAACGCGCAGGTTGCGCTGCGCATCGTGTTCATCGCCGACAGCGCGTGGATGATGGCGGACGCCATCGTGCGTTCGCTCTATCGCCTGTTCGTCAGCCGCAAGAAGATGCTGGAATGGCGCACCGCCGCCAGCGTCCAGTCCTCGGCGCAGGTCTCAATCGCCGGCTATTACCGCAAGATGTGGCATGCACCGGCCGTTGCCTTCGCCAGCCTTGCCCTTGCCGCTGCCGCTGGCGACAATGCCTTCCTCGTTGGCATTCCCTTCGTGATGCTATGGGTGCTTTCGCCGGCGATTGCCTGGTATGTCAGCCAGTCTGCGGAAACCGAAGACCAGCTCTTCGTTCCCGATGACGTGGCCGTTGGCCTGCGTCGTATCGGTCGCCGCACCTGGCGTTATTTCGACACCTTCGTCACGCCCGAGCAGAACTACCTGCCGCCGGACAACGTGCAGGAATCGCCGCAGTTCGCGGTCGCCACCCGCACCTCGCCCACCAATATCGGCGTCTACCTGCTTTCGACCATTTCCGCCCGCCGCTTTGGCTGGATCGGCTTCCAGGAAACGATCGAGCGGTTGGAAAACACGATCACGACCATCGAAAAGATGGAAAAATATCGTGGCCACCTTATCAACTGGTATCATACCGACACGCTGAAAATGCTTGGCCAGCGCTATGTCTCGACGGTGGACAGCGGCAACCTTGCCGGCCATCTCGTTGCCGTGTCCTCGGCATTGCGTGAATGGGCGGAAGCGCCTTCCGCGCATCTTCAGGCCAATCTCGACGGTCTCGGTGATGTCGCCGGCATTCTTCGCGATGCGCTGAAGGACCTGCCTGACGATCGCAAGAACGTGCGCCCGCTGCGCCGCCGTCTGGAAGAACGCATTACCGGCTTCACCACGGCGCTCGCTTCGGTGAAGCGTGAACACGAGTTCGCGTCGATCCGCATCATCAACCTTGCGGTTCTTGCCCGCGATCTCGACAAGCTTGCGGCCAACCTGCACCACGAGGTGAAGTCGGCCGCTTCGGAAGAAGTGACGAAGTGGACGCAGACGCTGGTGAAAACCTGCGAAGGCCATGTGGCCGACAGCGTGTTCGACATTTCCAACATCGAGCCGCTGCGTGCCCAGCTTGCCTCGCTGCGCGACCGCGCCCGCGATCTTGCCTTCTCGATGGATTTCTCCTTCCTGTTCCGCAAGGAGCGCCGTCTGCTGTCCATCGGTTTCCGGGTCGACAGCAAGGAGCTGGACGAGGCCTGCTACGACCTTCTGGCTTCGGAAGCGCGCCTTACTTCACTCTTTGCCATCGCCAAGGGCGATATTCCGACCGAACACTGGTACAAGCTCGGCCGTCAGGTGGTGCCGATTGGCACGCGTGGCGCGCTGATCTCCTGGTCGGGTTCGATGTTCGAATATCTGATGCCGCCGCTTGTCATGCAGGAGCGTCAGGGCGGTATTCTGAACCAGACCAACAACCTGATCGTCAAGGAGCAGATCAACCACGGCCGCCGTCTCGGCATTGCTGCCTGGGGCATCTCGGAAGCGGCCTTCAATGCCCGCGACCATAACCTGAACTACCAGTACACCAACTTCGGCGTGCCGACCCTTGGTCTCAAGCGGGGCCTTGGTCAGAACGCGGTGATCGCGCCTTATGCGTCGATCCTGGCTGCCCAGTACGATCCGATCTCAGCCTATGAGAACCTCAAGGTGCTGGAATCGCTCGGCGCCGTCGGTCTCTACGGTTATCACGATGCCGTGGACTTCACGCCGACCCGCGTGCCGGACGGCAAGACCTGCGCCGTGGTCTACAACTACTATGCCCACCATCACGGCATGTCCGTCGCCGCTGTCGCCAACGTCTGCTTCAACGGCTGGCTGCGCGAACTCTTCCATGCCGATCCGGTGGTGGAAGCCGCTGAACTGCTGCTGCAGGAAAAGGCGCCGCGCGAAGTGCCGGTGATGAACGCCCGCGGCGAGGAAACACCTGGCGGCAAGGGCGGCGGCGAGCAGCTTCTGCGCGCCGAGTTCCGCAACATTGCCGATCCGCAGACCAAGGACCGCGAACTGGTCTTCCTGTCGAATGGCCATTACAATGTCATGCTCACGGCGACCGGCTCGGGTTATTCGCGCTGGAACGGTCAGAGCGTCACCCGCTGGAAGCCCGATCCGACCGAAGATCGCTGGGGCACCTTCATCTTCCTGCGCGATACTGCGTCGGGCGACTGGTGGTCGGCGACTGCCGAACCGCGCCGCATTGCCGGCGAGAGCAACAAGGTTCTGTTCTCCGACGACAAGGCCGAGTTCCACAAGACGGTCGGCGAGATCCAGAGCACCGTCGAATGCATCGTGGCCAACGAGTTCGATGCCGAAGGTCGCCGCATCACGCTGATCAACACTGGCACCGAGGATCGTTTCATCGAAGTGACGTCCTACATGGAGCCGGTCATTTCGAACGACAACGATGACAACGCCCATCCGCTGTTCTCGCGCATGTTCGTCAAGACGGAGATCGGCCGTCGTGGCGATGTGATCCGCGCCTGGCGCAACAAACGTAACCACAACGAACCGGATATGTGGGTGGCGCATCTGGCCGCCGATAATTCCGGCGAACGTCCGACCGAGTTCGAAACCGACCGCCGCCGCTTCGTCGGCCGTGGCCGTACGCTGGGTGAGGCGGCGGCCTTCGATGCGGGCGCAACGCTTTCGGGCGTCGATGGCTTCACGCTCGACCCGGTTCTGGTGCTGCGTCGCGTCGTGCGTGTTCCCGCCGGCAAGAAGGTTCAGGCCGTGTTCTGGACCATTGCCGCGCCGAACCGTCAGGATATCGACAAGGCTATCGAGCGCTACCGTCACTCGGAAGCTTTCGGGCAGGAGCTCATTCACGCCTGGACGCGGACGCAGGTGCAGTTGCGCCATGTGGGCGTGACCTCGCAGCAGGCCGTTGCCTACCAGCATCTCGGCCGCTACCTCACCTATCCGGATATGCACCTCAGGGCCGATGCCGGGACGGTGGAAGCCGGCCTCAAGTCGCAGTCCTCGCTCTGGGGCCTGTCGATTTCGGGCGACTTCCCGATCTTCACGCTGCGCGTCAATGACGACCTTGATTACGATGTGGTCAAGGAAGCGTTGTCGGCGCAGGAATATCTGCGCTCGCGCGGTGTCGTCAGCGATCTGGTGATCCTCAACGAAAAGCCGGCCTCTTACGCGCAGGACATGCAGCATGCGCTGGAAGCGCTGGTGGAAAACGCCATCCGCTTTGCCCAGCAGTCGGGTGACGGTCGCCCGAACGTCTTCACCGCCCGCAAGGACGTGATGGACGAAGCGACGTGGAGCGCACTGCTTGCCATTTCCCGCGTCGTTCTGCACGCCCGCAACGGCAAGATCATGGACCAGGTCAACCGCGCCGTTCAGCTTTTTGCGCCGAACAATGCGGCCAGCACCGCGCGCGTCAAGGACGAGCAGGAGGCCGTCGCCGTCCTGCCGCCGCCGCCCGCACCGTTCCCGAACGAACGTGCTGTCGAAGACAAGGGCGATCTCGACTTCTGGAACGGCTTCGGCGGCTTCACGCCGGATGGTTCTGAATATGTCGTGCGCCTTTATGGTGGCCAGTCGACGCCGCAGCCGTGGATCAACGTCATCTCGAACTACGAGTTCGGCTTCCACGTTGCAGCCGAGGGCGGCGCCTTCACCTGGAGCCGCAACAGCCGCGACTACCAGCTCACCCAGTGGACGAACGATTCCGTGACCAACCGTCCCGGTGAGGCGTTCCATGTGGCCGATCTCGGTTCCGGCGCAGTCTACACGCCGTTCGCAGCCCTTTCCAACGATCCGGAGGCGCTCTACGAGGCGCGTCACGGCATGGGCTACAGCCGCTTCCTGTCGAAGCGTGACGGGTTGGCACTGGAGCTTACCCAGACGGTCGACCGCGAACGTCCGGTCAAGGTTTCGCGCCTGACCTTGACCAACGAAGGCTCGGAAACCAGGACCTTCCGCGTCTATGGTTCGGTCGAGTGGATGCTCGGCAACAACCGGGCGAAGACGGCTCCGTTCATTCTGAGTTCGAGGGAAGAGGGGGCTTCGACCATCGTCGCCACCAACCCCTACAGCCTTGCCTATAGTGGCCGCTTCTCCTTCTTCAGCGCCAGCGAACCGCTTGCCGGCCTGACGACGAGCCGCCGCGAATTCATCGGTCGTAACGGCAATATTCGCCTGCCGCAGGCGGTGGCTGCCAATTCCGCGCTTTCGGGCCAGATCGAGAGCGACGGCGATCCGTGTGCCGTGCTGGCCGTGGATGTGACGTTGACGCCCGGCGAGACGAAGGAAGTCCGCTTCCTGCTCGGCGATACCGATTCGGCTGACAAGGCTCGGGCGCTGGCCGATGAAGCCCGTGCAGAGAACTTCGAAACCCTGCTCGACAGGCAGAAGGCTTTCTGGGGCGATTTCACCGGCCGCATCAAGGTGGAGACGCCGGACAAGGCGTTCAACCATCTCGTCAACCGCTGGCTGCCCTATCAGGCACTCGGCTGCCGCATCATGGCGCGTGCCGCCTTCTACCAGGCCTCGGGTGCCTACGGCTTCCGCGACCAGTTGCAGGATACGCTCAACCTCATCCTGCAGGAGCCGTCGCTGGCCCGTGCGCAGATTCTGAATGCTGCCTCGCGGCAGTTCAAGGAAGGCGACGTGCTGCACTGGTGGCTGCCGGATACCGGTGCCGGCGTCCGCACACTCATCTCGGATGACGTGGTGTGGCTGGCGCATGCGGTTCACCGCTATGTCAGCACCACCGGCGACAAGGCGGTGCTCGAAGAGAAGCTGCCCTTCCTCATGGGCGAGGCATTGAAGCAGGGTCAGCACGACTCGTTCTTCAAGCCTGACGAGAGCGACGATATCGGCAGCCTTTACGAACATGCCGCCCGCGCACTCGATCTGGCGATTGCCCGCACCGGCGATAACGGCCTCCCGCTCATTCTCGGGGGCGACTGGAACGACGGCATGAACCGCGTCGGCATCGAGGGCAAGGGAACGAGCGTGTGGCTCGGGTGGTTCCTGGCTGCTGCGCTCCGCGATTTCCTGCCCTATGCGGAAGAACGCGGCGATGCCGCCCGCAAGGAACGCTGGGCTTCGCACCTCGCCTCGCTCAAGACCGCGCTGGAAACGGCCGGTTGGGATGGTGCCTACTACCGTCGCGGCACGTTCGACAATGGCGCGCCGCTCGGCTCAACGCTCTCCGACGAATGCCAGATCGATTCGCTCGGCCAGTCGTGGAGTGTACTGTCGGGCATGGGCGATCCGGCCCGTTCGGAACAGGCCATGGATGCGGTGATGAACCAGCTTGTCGATAGCGACGAGAACATCATTCGCCTGTTCACGCCGCCCTTTGCCGAAACCCGCAAGGACCCCGGTTATATCCGCGCCTATCCTCCGGGTGTGCGCGAGAACGGCGGGCAATATACCCATGCCGCCATCTGGGTCGTGCTGGCGCTTGCCAAGCTTGGCCGTGCCGAAGATGCATGGCGCTGCTTCTCGATGCTCAACCCGGTCAACCACGCGCTGGACAAGGATGCGGCCGAGAAATACCGCGTCGAGCCCTATGTGGTTGCCGCCGATGTTTACGGCGAAGATTACAAGGCGGGTCGCGGTGGCTGGACCTGGTACACGGGCTCCGCCGGCTGGCTCTACCGCACGGCCATCGAGGGCATTCTGGGTATCGCCCGTACTCCGGATGGCATTGATGTCGCTCCGGCGTTGCCAGCGGCCTGGGACGGCTACTCCGCCGAGATCGCCATTGATGGGCGCACCCACAAGATCACGGTCAGCCGCGCGGGCGACAAGCCGGTCGTGACTATTGACGGCGAGGTGGTGAAGGCCGACGCCTGAGTGACGTGATATCCTGATCATGAAGGAGGCCGGGCGTGAAAGCGCCCGGCCTTTTGCATGGGCTGGTGCCACCTTGATCCGGGGGCGAAACCCGCCTAGAGCTTGGTTCGGACCTCAGCATGGCGAACGGTCTGCATATCAATCGCAGGTTCAGGCCGCATGACGGACAGCGCCGATTTCATGGCCAGACGCAGACAGGTGCTCGACGCGCCAGGCGTTGTCGTGGCCTTTCACATGCGCAACTGGAAACGTGATTTTCTTAGCCATTTCTTTCCGCACAAGCATTTCCACTTTGCCGATTTCCACTTGAACGAGCGGGGTTTCCGCAGGCATGTGCTGCCGGCGCTTGCATCGCGCGAAAAGCCGCTGGTCTTCGTCTGGAGCCAAAATTTGCCGGATTTCGCCGAACGGGCTATCCGTGACCTTGGACTCGACGTCTATTTCATCGAGGATGGCTTCGTCCGCTCCATGGCAGGCCATGCCAGCCGGTCAGCTCCGTTTTCCCTGACGCTTGACCGGCAACGCGCCTATTTCGACTGCCGGGGGCCGAGCGACCTCGAGGATTTGCTGAACACCTATGATTTCAATGCGGACCCGGCACTTCTGGCACGGGCGCGGCAGGCCATCAGCGCGGTGCTGGCGGGGCGGCTGACGAAATACAACGCTCCGGATGTGCCGGCGGGGACACCATCTTCGGGCAATGGTTCCGCGCAACGGCGCATTCTCGTGGTGGGGCAGGTGGAAGAGGATGCCTCCATTCGCTTCGGCTGCGACCGTCCCGTAACCAACAACGATCTTGTGCGTCTGGCCGCCCGTGAAAACCCGGAGGCTGAGATCCTCTACAAACCCCATCCCGACGTATTGAACGGGGTACGGCGTCATCTCTCCGATCCGGCGGAGGTGGCGCATCTGTGCACCATTCTCAAGGGCCCGGTGTCGCTGCCGGATGCGCTGGAAATAGCAGATCATGTCTACACCATTACCTCGCTCTCGGGCTTCGAGGCGCTGATGCGCGGCAAACCGGTCACGGTGATAGGCGCACCCTTCTATGCCGGCTGGGGGCTGACGGATGACCGGCAGCCGATGCAGCGGCGGGGGAGGCCGCTCAGTGTCGAGGCAGTCTTTGCCGCCGCCTATCTTCTCTATCCGCTTTATTTCGATCCCGACACGGGCAAGGCGACCACGCTCGAGGCTGTGCTGGAACGGGTAGCTTCCCGCCGGCCCGTGACCGCCACCTTCCGCCCGGCGCGGGCCGAATGGCGCCCCTTCGGCCCCTATGGCCTTCTGGGCTGGCGTCATCTGCTGACGCCGCTTCTTTCGCCGATCATCGCTCGGGTGGGTGAACGGGAGGATGCCGAACTTTACCGATCAAACCCCGCCCGCTTCTTCCGGGACAAGGATGACCGGCGTTTTCGCCTCATCGGGCGGCTGCTCTATCCCTGGTAAGGATCACTGGGGCTGCTTGGCCCGGGCTCGCGCATCGTCTTCCTCGATGGAAATGCCGCTTTCGCGCAGAAGCGCAGAGAAGCGCCCGCCGGCATGGCTCAGTTCATCATAGGTGCCGGTTTCGAGGATGTGGCCATGTTCAAGGAAGATCACCCGGTCGGCGTCACGAATGGTCGAGAGGCGGTGAGCGATGATGAAGGTGGTGCGGCCCTTGCGCAGCCGGTCGATCGCTTCCTTCACCTTGGCTTCGGTTTCCACGTCGAGTGCGCTGGTCGCCTCGTCAAGGATCAGGATGGGCGCATCCTTGAGGATGGCGCGGGCGATGGCGATGCGCTGGCGCTCGCCGCCCGAGAGGCGGTTACCGCGTTCGCCGACGCGGGTATCGTAGTGTTCGACGCGGCTCTCGATGAAGTCACGGGCTGCGGCGGCTTCTGCGGCGCGGTGCACGTCGTCATCGGTGGCGTTTTCGCGCCCGAGCCGGATGTTCTCCGCAATCGAGCGGTCGAGCAGGCCTGAATCCTGGAACACGGTGGCGATGGCCCGGCGCAGCGATTGCCGCGTAACCGTGGCGATGTCGGTGCCATCGATGAGGATGGCGCCCTCCTGCGGTTCGTGAACGCGCTGGAGAAGGTTGACGAGGGTGGTCTTGCCGGCGCCGGTCGGGCCGACAATGGCAAGTGTCTGGCCGGCGTCGACCGTGAAGGAGACGTTGTGGATGCCCTGCGTCGTCTTGGCAAAATCGAAGGACACGTTGCGGAACTCGATATTGCCCTTCACATTCTTCAGTTCGGCGGCGTCGGTATTGTCCTCACGCTCACGCACGGCGTCTTCCAGCTTGTAGAAGTCCTCCAGCTTGGCGCGGGCCTCGAAGATCTGGTTGGTGAACTGTAGCAACAGATCGAGGCGGCCGATGAGCAGCGTTGCAAAGCCGGTAAAGGCGATGACATCACCGACCTTCATCTCGCCCTTCTGGACGAGCACCGTGCCGATGACGAGGATGATCATCATCGAGATGGTGGAGGCCATGCGGTTGAGCGCGCTGGCCAGCGCCCACCAGTCGAGAACCGGATATTGCGCCGAGAGAAGCTTGCGCGTGAATTCCTTCAAGGCGCGTGTTTCGGCCTCGATGCGGTTGTAGCTGTGAATGACCGAAACGTTGCTGATGCAATCGCTGATATGGGAAAAGACGCGATGGTAGTGGCCTTCCACGGAGGCCTGGCCATCTTTGGTCTTGCTCATGACCAGCTTGCCGATCAGCAGATAGAGCACGCCGAGGCCAAGAAGCACCATGGTAAGCCGCACATCCATGGACAGCGCGGTCGGGATCAACAAAGCCAAGGCCACGGCGGTCGCCAGATGCGAGCGCATGAATTCCAGCCATAAGCCGAACAGCGAATCGGAGGCGCGCAGCAGCGTGTGGAGCGCATTCGACGTGCCCCGGCGGTTATGCCAGGACAGCGGCATGGAGACGATGCGCTCGAAGGCTTCCGTGAGCAGCGATGCACGCCGGCCATGGGCAAGGCGGTCTGCTTCGCGAGCCACCAGCACGAAGGCGATGGTGTTGAAGACGGCGAAGCCGGCCCACATCATCAGAACGGGCTTTACGTCCCCCTTGCTGGAAATGGCCTCGATGATCTTGCCGAACAGAATGGGTTCCGCGATGGTGATGACGGCCAGCACCGCATTGGCGACGACGACCATCGAAACACGAAGACGATTGGCTCCGAGATACTTCAGCGCGCGGAGATAGACCTGCAACAGTGACAAATGGGAAACCTCGACAAAGCCGGACACCGCAATTTCCAGACCGCGGCTGTTCCGTCACCCGACGCTTGGGTAGCATGCGAACTGCGAGAACCATAATTCACTTTTGATCACGGGAACACAGTTTTGTTATGGCCGATACATGCCTCTCCGCGTGCTGTTGCGCAATCGGGCAACGTTATTTTTTGCAGGTCAATAATCGTTTTGCGCGTAGCGGGTTAATTGTCTAAGCTTATGGTTATTGATAGGTTGATTTTCATGTTCGGGGCAGTTCGTGCTTCCTCCCCACTGAGGGCGATCATTCGCTCCGGATCGGCAATGAGTGATCGGAGGCATCGTGCAATCAGATAGCATCATCCAGTTCCTAATGGCCGTTGATGAGTGCGATTCGCTCGAGCGACTCATGGACGCTTTCACCGGAATTCTCGATGATGAGGGCTACGGCCACTACGCGGTTCTGCGCATTCCCATGGTCAGCGAAACCTCCGTTTTCCGCATCCTGCATCACCAACTTCCGGAAAACTGGGTCGATTTCTACATGTCGCGCGGGTATCATCTCATCGATCCCGTTTTGCGACACCTCTCGGCGGCGCAGGGCTACTATCGCTTCGCGGACGCCTATGGCGCGTTCGAGAAAGATACCCATCGGCGTGGCATCGAGCGACTGGCTGCCGATCGTATGCGTTTCGGGATCGAGGACGGTTATCTCTTTCCGATCTACGGACGTCTTGGCCTGATGGGGGCCATTGCAGTGGCCGGGCGACGCAGCGATATCGCCCCGATGGAGCTTCGTCTGATGAATGCTGCGGTCAACCACCTCTTCTGGCGTATCGTCAATCTGGGTGACGGGGTCATTCCGACCAGCCTGCCACCATCCGATCAGCCGGTTTCCATGACGCGGCGCGAAAAGGAAGTCATTGCCCTTCTGGCCGAGGGGCTGACATCGAACGAAATCGCCCGCGAACTCTCCATCTCCAACCATACGGTTGACTGGTACGTCAACGGCTTGCAGGACAAGCTGGAGGCCCGCAATCGCCAGCACGCGATCTCTCTCGCCTTCCGTCGCGGGCTTCTGGTCTGACCACCCAGTGCACGCCTACCCAGAATCCCGTTCGGCGGCGCAAAATAGTTCTAAGGTGAAATTGCGCATCATCAGGTGAGTCGCTAACATCCGCGTGAACCGGGTGAGGAGTGCTTGGGAGGCCGTCTGACGGCCATTGCCCGGTTGCAATTGAACGCGGTGCATTTGAACATGGTTCGTCCGGTTCCCGGCGTGAGCAGGGTCGGCGAGAGGCGTTTCGGCGTGCTGGAAAACGCACGACCTGGAGGAGATTTCGACTTGCGGATCAAAAAGATACTCGTTGCCAACCGATCTGAGATCGCTATCCGTGTGTTCCGGGCAGCCAATGAATTGGGGATCGCAACCGTCGCCGTATGGGCCGAGGAGGACAAGCTGTCGCTCCACCGCTTCAAGGCCGACGAAAGCTACCGGATCGGGCGGGGCCCGCATCTTTCGAAAGACATGGGGCCGATCGAGAGTTACCTGTCTATCGAGGAAATCATTCGCGTCGCAAAACTCTCCGGTGCAGATGCCATCCATCCCGGTTACGGCCTCCTCTCCGAAAGTCCTGAATTCGTAGAGGCCTGCAACGATGCAGGTATCATTTTCATCGGTCCGAAGGCCGAAACCATGCGCCGGCTTGGCAACAAGGTGGCTGCCCGCAACCTGGCAATGTCGGTGAACGTGCCGGTGGTTCCGGCCACCGAACCGCTGCCGGACGATCCGGCGGAAGTCGCACGCATGGCCGAGGAGATCGGTTATCCGGTGATGCTCAAGGCCTCCTGGGGCGGTGGCGGTCGCGGCATGCGCGTCATTCGTTCCGCCGACGACCTGATGCGCGAGGTGACGGAAGCCAAGCGCGAGGCCAAGGCTGCCTTCGGCAAGGACGAGGTCTATCTGGAAAAGCTCGTCGAGCGTGCCCGCCACGTCGAAAGCCAGATTCTCGGCGACACGCACGGCAATGCCGTTCATCTCTTCGAGCGTGACTGCTCCATCCAGCGTCGTAACCAGAAGGTCGTGGAGCGTGCCCCGGCCCCCTATCTTTCCGAGGCCCAGCGTCAGGAACTGGCGGATTATTCGCTGAAGATCGCGAAGGCGACGAATTACATCGGTGCCGGCACGGTCGAGTATCTGATGGACGCCGATACCGGCAAATTCTACTTCATCGAAGTGAACCCGCGCATTCAGGTGGAGCATACCGTGACCGAAACGGTCACGGGTATCGATATCGTCAAGGCGCAGATTCACGTTCTTGAAGGCTATGCCATCGGCACACCCGAATCCGGCGTGCCGCCGCAGGAAGCGATCCGGCTGAACGGCCATGCCATGCAGTGCCGCATCACCACTGAAGATCCGGAACACAACTTCATTCCGGACTACGGTCGCATCACCGCCTACCGTTCGGCGGCGGGTTTCGGCATCCGTCTCGATGGCGGTACCGCTTATGCAGGCGCCATCATCACCCGCTTCTATGATCCGCTGCTGGTGAAGGTCACGGCCTGGGCGCCGACCGCCGATCAGGCGATCAGCCGCATGGATCGCGCGTTGCGCGAATTCCGTATCCGTGGCGTCGCCACCAACCTGACCTTCCTCGAAGCGATCATCACGCATCCGAAGTTCAAGGATAACACCTACACCACGCGTTTCATCGACTCGACGCCGGAGCTTTTCCAGCAGGTGAAGCGTCAGGACCGCGCGACCAAGCTTCTGACCTATCTCGCCGATGTGACGGTAAACGGTCATCCGGAGACGCGTGGCCGCGCCAGGCCTTCGGCCGATGCCGCTGCGCCGGTCGTGCCCGGCATCGATGCACCGATCCTCGACGGTACGAAACAGAAGCTCGATGCGCTCGGCCCGAAGGGGTTCGCCGAGTGGATGCGCAATGAAAAGCGTGTTCTGCTGACCGACACGACCATGCGTGACGGTCATCAGTCGCTGCTCGCCACGCGCATGCGCACCTATGACATCGCCTCGGTCGCCGGCACCTATGCCAAGGCTCTGCCGGGCCTGTTCTCGCTGGAATGCTGGGGCGGCGCGACTTTCGACGTGTCCATGCGCTTCCTGACGGAAGACCCGTGGGAGCGTCTGGCGCTGATCCGTGAAAGCGCGCCAAATATCCTGTTGCAGATGCTTCTGCGCGGGGCGAACGGCGTTGGCTACAAGAACTATCCCGACAATGTCGTGAAGTATTTCGTGCGTCAGGCCGCGCGCGGCGGCATCGATCTGTTCCGCGTGTTCGACTGCCTTAACTGGGTCGACAACATGCGTGTGTCGATGGACGCCATCCTTGAAGAGAACAAGCTTTGCGAGGCGGCGATCTGCTACACCGGCGATATTCTCGATCCGGAACGGGCCAAGTACAGCCTGAAATATTACACCGATCTGGCGGTCGAACTGGAGAAGGCCGGCGCCAACATCATCGCCGTCAAGGACATGGCGGGCCTTCTGAAGCCCGGCGCGGCCAAGGTCCTGTTCAAGGCGTTGCGCGAGGCGACCGGCCTGCCGATCCACTTCCATACACATGATACGTCCGGCGTTTCTGCGGCCAGCGTGCTGGCAGCGGTCGATGCGGGCGTCGATGCCGTCGATGCTGCCATGGACGCCTTCTCCGGCGGCACGTCGCAGCCCTGCCTCGGCTCCATCGTCGAAGCGCTCAAGGGCACCGAACGCGACAGCGGTCTGGACGCCGCCTGGATTCGCCGCCTGTCCTTCTATTGGGAAGCGGTGCGCAACCAGTATGCGGCCTTCGAAAGCGATCTCAAGGGACCGGCCTCGGAAGTCTATCTTCATGAAATGCCGGGTGGCCAGTTCACCAACCTCAAGGAACAGGCTCGTTCGCTCGGTCTTGAATCCCGCTGGCATGAAGTGGCGCAAGCCTATGCCGACGCGAACAAGATGTTCGGCGATATCGTCAAGGTCACGCCGTCCTCCAAGGTGGTGGGCGACATGGCGCTGATGATGGTCAGCCAGGATCTGACGGTTGCGGATGTCGAGAACCCGGACAAGGATGTGTCCTTCCCGGAATCGGCGATTTCCATGCTCAAGGGCGATCTCGGTCAGCCTCCGGGCGGCTGGCCGGCCGCGCTGCAGAAGAAGGCGCTGAAGGGTGACACGCCCTATACGGTGGTGCCGGGTTCGCTGCTGCCGGAAGCTGATCTCGACGCCGAGCGCAAGACGATCGAAACCAAGCTCGATCGTGCCATCAACGACTACGAGTTTGCCTCCTACCTGATGTATCCGAAGGTCTTCACCGACTTCGCTCTGGCCAGCCAGACCTATGGTCCGGTTTCGGTTCTGCCGACGCCCGCCTATTTCTACGGTCTGGAAAACGGCGAGGAAGTTTCGGCGCAGATCGAAAAGGGCAAGGATCTCGTTGTCGTGCTGCTGGCGACCTCCGATCCCGACGAGCAGGGTCTGGTCAAGGTGTTCTTCGAGCTGAACGGCCAGCCGCGCCTCATCAAGGTGCCGGATCGCTCACTGGCTGCTTCCGCCAAGGCACGCCGCAAGGCCGAAGCTGGCAATGGCGCGCATCTCGGCGCGCCGATGCCGGGCGTCATCTCCACCGTCTTCGTGAATGTCGGCCAGGAAGTGAAGGCGGGTGATGTGCTCGTTTCCATCGAAGCGATGAAGATGGAAACGGCGCTGCACGCCGAACGGGATGCGACGATTGCCGAAGTGCTGGTGAAGCCGGGCGATCAGATCGACGCCAAGGACCTGCTGATCGTATACGGCGGTTAACAGCCAACCGCATCAACGCAGACAAGCGAATGGTTGAGGCTCAGCTTTGCTGGGCCTTTTCCTTTTTCCAGGCGCGCCGTTCGGAGAGAACGATGATGAGGCCGGCCGACGCGATCATCAGCGCACCGATGACGACGTTCGTCGTGGGCGTGTCACCCCAGATAACGTAGCCGAGCAGGAAGGCCCAGACGAGGGCGGAATATTCGAAAGGGGCGAGCACGGAGACCGGCGCGCGACGGATACTTTCGAACAGGGCATATTGGGCCAGCCCGCCGAACACCGCGGTGCCGAGCAGCAGCCCCATTTGCGACCAGCTCGGTGTCGTCCAGAAGAAGGCGGTGGCGGCAGTCATCGCGATCACGAACATGGCGTTGGTAATGGTCATCTGCACAATGGTCTTTTCCGCCATGGCCGTTCTGCGCAGATAGATGGTGGCGCTGGCCCAGAGCACGGCGGCGGTCAGCGCGAGCAGGGCCGCGCCACTCACCTCAAGCCGGGTGATGCCGGAGGCGGCTGCAACGCCCGCAAAGCCGGTGAGGATGGCGATCCAGCGAATGGGCGGCACGGTTTCTTTGAGTATCGGTACGGCGAGCAAGGTAGCGGCGATGGGGGCTGCATAATAAAGCGTCATCAATTGTCCGAGCGGCAGATAACGTGCCGCCGAATAATAGCAGAGCCAGGCGCCGAGCAGCAAAAAGGAGCGCAGTACCATCGGCTTCATGACCGGTGAGGCGATGGTGCGGGCAATGTGGGCGCGACCGCCACCGATCAGGATACAGCCGATGAGAATGGCAAGGGACCGGGTGAAGAGGACCTCGAAAACGGGAATATCGCCTTCCACCAGAAGCTTCACCGCTGCATCGTGAAAATTGAACAGCGCATAGCTGACGCAGGAAAATGCGATGCCGGCTGGAATGGTGCTTTTTGTGGATGGAGACATGAGCGGCCTGCGAAGCGCCGCAGAGGGGACGACCAGAGCGCGGCCACCATGCATCTGTCATTTGTCAGGATATGTCAATTGTAAGGGAAATTGACTGTTCACAGCGCTAAAACCATGCATAAGTCTCGACCGGAAACGTTGCAGGAGATGGATTCAACGATGGAATCGGCTGTTTTGGAGAAAAATGCGACCGTGCGACCAACCGGGTTTTTTCCCGGCATCCGGCTCGGCGTATCGCTGCTTTTCCTTGCCAATGGCTTTGCCGCCGGTTCCTGGGCGCCGAAAATCCCGGAATTCGCCCAGCGTCTGGCGCTCGGCGAGAGCGCACTCGGGGTCATGATCATGATCTTCGGCATCGGCTCGCTTCTGATGATGCCCGTGGCCGGCGCAATGGTGGCGCGGCTCGGGTCCGGTCGCATCTCGCTCATGTCCGGCTTCGCGCTGATGCCGATGCTGTTGCTGATTACGCTGTCGCCCGGCTGGCTGAGTGCGGCGGTGGCCATGTTTCTCTTCGGCGGTTTCATCGGTGCCATGGATGTGGCGATGAACGCCAATGCGGTGGCGGTGGAAAAAGCCATGCATCGGGCCATCATGTCGTCCTGCCATGCCTTCTGGAGCCTTGGCGGCCTGCTCGGCGCGGGTATTGGCGGCTATCTCATCGAAGTTCTCGGGATATTCGGCCATGCCGTTCTCGTGACCGTCGTCATCGGCTTGCTCATTGCCGCCACCTGGCCGGTTCTCTACCGCCACGACGCGCCGGAGGCCAGTGTGGACGGAGGCAAGGAAAAACTGCGGCTGCCGGCAACGCCCTTGCCCTGGCTGATCGGCCTCATTGCGCTGTTTTCGATGATCCCCGAAGGCGCGATGCTCGATTGGAGTGCGCTTTATCTCAAGAACGAACTCGGGGCTCCGCTTGCCGTTTCCGGCTTTGCCTATGCCGCCTTCTCGCTGACCATGGCGGCGATGCGTTTTGCCGGCGATCTCGTGCGTGATCGGTTCGGGCCGGTGAGGACGCTGCGCGCATCTGCAGCGCTTGGCATGATCGGCCTCTTCATCGCCGGTGTCGCGCCCACCACGACTGTCGCGCTCATCGGGTTTGCCATTGCCGGTATCGGCATTGCGAACATGTCACCGATCATCTACTCGGCGGCGGGTTCCATTCCGGGCGTGCCCTCCGGCATCGGCCTTTCTGTGGTCACGACGCTCGGCTATTCCGGTATCCTGTTCGCGCCGTCCATCATCGGTTTCATTGCCGCCCATGCCGGTCTCGGCACGGTATTCATGGCCATGCCGCTTCTGGCGCTCACGGTATTGGCGCTTTCGCATCTGGTGCGTCACGCCGAACGCAAGTGACTGCTTGAGAAAAGTGATGGCCGAAGCGGTTGACAAGGCGTAAAGCTTGCGCCACCTCAAAATCAGTCAGTCCGCTTGTTCATAAGGGCCGCCATGTCGTCTTGCCTTGCCGATTACGATCCGAAACCGCGCCGCGCCTCCGTCGCCGTCGATGTCGGCGGCGTGATTGTAGGGGGAGGCGCCCCGGTCGTGGTGCAATCCATGACCAACACCGATACGGCGGATGTGGACGCCACGGTGGCGCAGGTCGCGGCACTGTTCAAGGCCGGGTCTGAAATCGTGCGCATCACCGTCGACCGCGACGAGAGCGCCGCTGCCGTGCCGAAAATCCGCGAACGCCTGCTGCGCCTTGGGCTCGACGTGCCGCTGGTAGGTGATTTCCATTATATCGGCCACAAGCTTCTGGCCGATCACCCGGCCTGCGCCGAGGCGCTGGCAAAATACCGTATCAATCCCGGCAATGTGGGTTTCAAGGACAAGAAGGACAAGCAGTTTGCCGAGATCGTCGAAATGGCGATCCGTTACGACAAGCCGGTCCGCATTGGCGTGAACTGGGGATCGCTCGATCAGGAGCTGCTGACGACCCTGATGGACAAGAATCAGGCAGAGGGCTTTCCGCTGTCGGCCCGGCAGGTGACGCGCGAAGCCATCGTTCAGTCGGCGCTGATTTCGGCCGAACTTGCGGAAGAGATCGGCCTGCCGCGTGACCACATCATTCTCTCCGCCAAGGTCAGCCAGGTGCAGGACCTTATCGCGGTCTATTCCATGCTGTCGGAACGTTCCGACCATGCGCTGCATCTCGGTCTCACCGAAGCGGGCATGGGCTCGAAGGGTATCGTCGCTTCCTCTGCGGCCATGGGCTATGTGCTGCAGCAGGGTATCGGCGATACGATCCGCGTTTCGCTGACACCGGAACCGAATGGTGATCGCACCCGCGAAGTGCAGGTGGCGCAGGAACTTCTGCAGGTCATGGGTTTCCGCCAGTTCATTCCGGTCGTTGCCGCCTGTCCGGGTTGCGGGCGCACCACGTCCACCGTATTCCAGGAACTGGCGCAGCGTATTCAGGACGATATTCGCAAGAACATGCCGGTCTGGCGCGAGAAATATCCGGGTGTCGAGGGGCTGAACGTCGCCGTCATGGGCTGCATCGTCAATGGTCCCGGCGAAAGCAAGCATGCCGATATCGGCATTTCCTTGCCGGGCACGGGCGAGACGCCGTCCGCCCCCGTCTTCATCGACGGTCAGAAGGCCATGACGCTGCGCGGGCCGAACATCGCCGCCGATTTCGAGGCGCTGGTGATCGAATACATCGAAAAACGCTACGGTTCGGGAAAACAGGCTGCGGAATGAGCCCGGCCTTCAAGATTTGGCCTTAATCAAAAGTAAATGCTTCTGCGATTCAGTTCGACGCATCACGGCTGGTTCGGCAGTGCTGGCTTGCACACAGGGATATTCGGAGCTTTCATGTTGAAAAAGGTTATCACGCTGGCCGTTGCAGCCGGCCTTCTGGCCTCTTGCACCACTACCAATCCCTATACGGGTGAACAGCAGATGTCGAAGACCTCGGGCGGGGCGCTTCTGGGCGCGACCGTCGGTGCGCTCGGCGGTCTCGCCGTCGGTCATGACGCCAACAGCCGCCGCAATGCCGCCCTCATCGGCGCCGGCATCGGCGCGCTCGGTGGCGGTCTCATCGGTAATTACATGGATCAGCAGGAAGCCCAGCTTCGCGCCGAACTGCAGGGCACGGGTGTTTCCGTCACCCGCGCCGGTGATCGTATCATCCTGAACATGCCGTCGAACATCACCTTCGACACCGATCAGGATGCGATCAAGCCGGAATTCTATCCGACACTGAACTCCGTCGCCATCGTGCTGAACAAGTTCAACAAGACGCTCGTCGATGTGAACGGCCATACGGACTCGGTCGGCAACGCTGCCTACAATCAGGGCCTGTCGGAGCGCCGCGCCATGTCGGTGGCCACCTATCTCGGTGGTCAGGGCCTCGACCAGCGCCGCGTTTCGGCGCTCGGTTACGGCATGTCGCAGCCCGTCGCCTCGAATTCCACGCCGCAGGGCCGCGCCCAGAATCGCCGCGTGGAAATCCAGATCGCCCCGATCCGTCAGGGCTGATCCAGCGCATTTGTTTGTTGCGGGAGCGCCCTGCCATGCCTGAACCGGCGGGCCGCTCCTGCGGCACCTGCATTCTCTGCTGCTGGCTGCCGGATATCGACGCGCTCGACAAACCGGCGAATGTGCCATGCGCGCATTGCAGCCCGGCGGGAGGCTGCGCGATCTATCCCGCCCGGCCCCGGCTCTGCCGGGATTTCTTCTGCGAATGGATGACGGATGCGCGGCTAGGCGCCGAATGGGAGCCGACTGTCGCGCATATGATGGTCTACCGGCAGGGACCCCAGACGACCATTCTGGTCGATCCCGCTTATCCCGATGCATGGCGGCAGGAGCCCCATGTCAGCCAGCTTCGCGAATGGGCGAAGGCTCCTGAGCCTGAGGGCGGTTACGTCATCGTCTTCGTTGGCGATGATGTGTTCAAGGTCAGGCCCGATCCGGGCTGACGATCAGTTCGCGCTCTCGAAAATTGCGTCGAGCGCGGCAATCAGCCGGGCACATTCGGCTTCCGAGCCGATGGTGATGCGCAGGAAATCCGAAATGCGGGGCCTGGCGAAATGGCGCACGATCACGGCGCGTTGTCTGAGCGCCGTTGCCAGTGTCTTGCCTTCGAAACCGGGTTTACGAGCAAAGACGAAATTGGCCTGAGAGGGCAGCACTTCGAAACCGCGCGCCTCAAGCTTTGCTGTCAGGTCCTCACGAATGGCGATCAGCCGGTCGCGATGGCTGGAGAACCATGCCTCATCCTCTATGGAGGCGATGGCGGCAACCTGCGCCAGCCGGTCCAGCGGATAGGAGTTGAAGCTGTCCTTCATCTGCTCCAGCGCCTCGATCAGCGGGCGCTGCGCAATCGCATAGCCAATGCGCAGGCCGGCCAGTGATCGCGACTTGGAGAAGGTGCGGATGACAATGACATTCTCATGTGTGGCAACGAGAGGAATGGCGGTCTCGCCGCCGAAATCCACATAGGCTTCGTCGATCGCCACGACCTGATCCGCATGGGTGCTGGCCAGTTGCGAGATATCGGCAAGCGGCAGGCCGATGCCCGTCGGTGCGTTCGGATTGGGAAGGATGATTGCGCCACAAGGTCCCGCATAGTCCTCCGGACGAATACGGAAATCGTCCGAAAGCGGAATGATCCGCGTGTTTATGTCGAAGAGGCGGCTATAGGTCGGGTAGAAGCTGTAGGTGATGTCTGGATAGAGCAAAGGCGCGTCGTGCTTCAGCAGGCCGGCAAACAGGAAGGCCAGCACCTCGTCCGAGCCGTTGCCGACGAAGACCTGATCCGGCGATACGCCGTGATAAGTGGCCAGGGTCTGGCGCAGACGGGTCGCTGACGGATCCGGGTAGAGCCGGAGGTCGTCGGTTGCCGCCGTGCGGATGGCATCGAGAACGCGGGGCGATGGACCCCACGGGTTCTCATTGGTGTTCAGCTTGATGAGATCCGGAATGGCTGGCTGTTCACCGGCCACGTAGGGTTCAAGCGAAGCGACGAGGGGCGACCAGAATTTGCTCATGCTCAGTTCTTTCGCTGGGCCACGAAATGGGCCGCTTCCACCAGAATGGCGGCGCGGTCGCCATAGGGGGCGAGGAGGGCGGTGGCCTCGTCGATCAGCCGGGTCAGTTCCGCCTCCGCCCATTCCTTTCCGTGCAATGCCACCAGCGTTCCCTTGCCGCGGGCGGCATCCTTGCCGGCGGCCTTGCCGAGCGTGGCGGCATCGGCGGTCAGATCGAGCAGGTCGTCGGCGATCTGGAAGGCGCGGCCGATGATTTCGCCGAAGCGGCGCATGCGCTGCCGGTCTTCGGTGGATGCGGCCGAGAGGATGGCGCCGGCCTCACAGGCAAAACGGATCAGCGCGCCGGTCTTCATGGCCTGAAGGGTGACGATGCCCTGCTCGCCCGGGCGGTCCTTTTCGGCGGCGAGATCGAGCGCCTGGCCGCCAACCATGCCGCCTATGCCGGCGGCGCGGGAAAGCGCCAGAACCAGTTGCGTCTTCTCCCTGTCGGCCAGCGGTGTTTCCGGTGCAGCGATGATGTCGAAGGCCAGCGTCAGCAGGCCATCACCGGCGAGAATGGCGGTCGCCTCGTCAAAGGCGATGTGGACGGTCGGCTGCCCACGTCGCAGATCGTCGTCATCCATGGCGGGCAAGTCGTCGTGCACCAGCGAATAGCAATGCAGGCATTCGAGCGCGGCGCCCACGCGGCGGGCGGCAAGCGCGCTGCCGCCGAAAATAGCTGCGCTTTCAATGACGAGGAAGGGCCGAAGACGCTTGCCGCCGTTCAGAACGCCGTGGCGCATGGCTTGCAGAAGCCGGGGCGGGCGGGCAATCTCGTCGCTCTCCGGCGCATCGGCCAGAATGTGTTCCAGGAGCTGCCCGATACCGGCCGCCCGGTTGCGCAGACGCTGTTCGAAAGTCTCTGACGTGCTCATGCGTGCTGTTTGGCATGAGGCGGGTTTCGTTGCAACGGGAAAGCGGCGTCCCACTCTGGCCTTGCGGGCTGTCGCGGGCTATTTATGCCTATCAAACCCGGCAGTGGTGGAAGGTCGCGTGGATATTGAAGCGGAAGGCAAGACGGATGGGGGCGGGGAGGCGGTGCGCGCCCGGCGCTTTCTGCCGTCCGTTCAGGGCCGGTTCCGTTCCATTCTGATGGGCGTCGGCTTTTTCGTCCTCATCCCCTATGCCCTTATCGTTCTGTACTGGCTGCCTTTCGTTCGGCCCGTCTCGACCCTGATGCTGGCCGATCTTGCCTTTTTTCGCGGTTATGACCGGCAATGGGTAGAACTTGATGACATTTCGCCGAATGTCGTGAAGGCGGTGATGATGTCTGAGGATGGGCAGTTCTGCGCCCATAACGGCGTCGACTGGGGCCAGTTGCGTGGCGTGGTGCAGGATGCGCTTGACGGTGAGGCAACGCGCGGCGCCAGCACGATCACCATGCAGACGGCCAAGAACCTCTTTCTGTGGAATGGTCGCTCCTTCCTGCGCAAGACGCTGGAGTTGCCGCTGGCGCTTTTCGCCAATACGCTGTGGTCGAAGCGGCGGACGATGGAGATCTACCTCAACATCGCCGAATGGGGGCCTGGGCTCTATGGTATCGAGGCGGCGGCGCGGCATTATTTCAAGGTGCCCGCTGCGAAGCTGTCGCTACGCCAGGCAACGCTTCTTGCGGTGTCGCTGCCCAATCCCGTTCTGCGCAAGGCCTCCAAGCCGACCCGCAACATGACGCGTCTCGTGCCGGTCATCGAGCGGCGGGCGCGGGCCTCTGGCGATTATATCACCTGCATTTATAACTGAGTTCTGGGGAATTCATTGGTCCCGCCCACCCTGCTGCGATTATCTTCGCGCCAACATGCGTGAGGGGTTCAATGGACAGGTTCGTTCTCTATATCGGTAACAGAAACTACTCCTCCTGGTCGCTACGGCCATGGATGGCGTTTGAGGGCTGCGGCATTCCCTTCGAGGAGGTGCTCTTGCCCTTCGACTTCGAGAACGGCAATCCGCATCTTCTTGAAGTCTCGCCGACCGGGCGCGTGCCGGTGCTTCACCATGGTGATATGCATGTGTGGGAATCGCTGGCAATCATCGAGTATGCGGCCGAGCTTTTTCCTGAGGCCGGGCTCTGGCCCGCCGCTCGCCACGCGAAGGCCATTGCGCGCTCGGTTTCCATGGAGATGCTTTCCGGCTTCGTCGCCCTGCGGAGCGCCTGTCCCATGAACATCCGTCGCCCGAAACGGGCGATTGCGCTGCCCGCGGGCGTGGCGGCCAATGTGGCGCGCATCGAAACGATCTGGCGCGAATGCCGGGCGACCTCGGGTGGACCTTTCCTGTTCGGAGCCTTTTCGGCGGCGGATGCGATGTTTGCGCCGGTCGTCAGCCGCTTCGATACCTATGATCTCGTTAGGTCGGCGGATACGCTCGATTATATGAATACGATCAAGGCGCATCCGGCCTTTGTGAAGTGGCGAGACCTTGCCTGTGCCGAGCCCTGGATCGTCAGGCAAGACGAGGTCTGAGGATTCGTGAAAAAATGCGTCCGGGGACTGGTCAAAGCCCCGGCTTGTATGTATAAGCCAGCCAAATTCCCGGATCGACAGGGTTTCTGTGTGCGCGGTTTTTCCGCGGGCCCCGTCCGGAACGTCAATTGGAGTTGAGAAAATGGCTGTACCGAAGAGAAAAACGAGCCCGTCCAAGCGCGGTATGCGCCGTTCTGCTGACGCGCTGAAGGGCTCGGCTTACGTCGAGGACAAGAATTCCGGCGAACTGCGCCGTCCGCACCACATCGACCTGAAGACGGGCATGTATCGCGGTCGCCAGGTTCTGACGCCGAAGGAAAGCGCATAATCCGCGCATTCCGTCTGGAATGAAAAAAGGCCATCCCTCGGGATGGCCTTTTTGTTTGTCCTGACGGTGAAGATCACGCCGGCGGGCTCCTCTTCCCGCCGGCGGATCGCGTCGTTTCAGAGGCGGTCCAGCCGCTCCTGCAGCGTGCGGAACTGGGCGCGCAGGTCTTCGATGTCGCGGTTGTCGCTGCGGCGGCGTTCATGGCGCGTTGCACGGAAAGCCGGATGGAAGGTTTCCGCCGTGCGGCGAGCTTCTTCCTCGATCGCGCCCGCGGCACCGCTGGCGGCCCGTTCGGCCATCTGGCTGCGCTGTTCCGTAAAGGTGCGCATGGCGTGGTCGAGAAACTCGCCGGCAATCGCCTGCGACCGGTCGCCATAGCAGGCGATCAGGCGGCGCAGGAAGGCGGGCGTCAAAAGCGCGTTGCCGCCATCGGTCTCCTGTTCGAACACGATCTGCGTCAGGACCGTCTGGGTGATGTCATCGCCGGTGCGGGCGTCGAGCACGGAGAACTCCTCTTCTTTCCGTACCATCTTCGCCAGGTCATCGAGCGTCACATAGGAACTGGTCGCCGTATTATAGAGGCGTCGGTTCGCATATTTCTTGATGATAGTCGTGCCTATAGATTTGGCCATTCTCAACTCCTCCCGTCAAAATGGTCAATTTTTCCTCTTCCATTGGGAGTTTACGCCCAAATCAACGGCAAATACAATCGATTTGTGCATCGCAGCAGCACAGTTGACACAAATCCGGGTTAGTATGGTTTCGCGCATAGCCAAGGCCCGATTTTGCCGGAGGCGGCCCCGCCCCCTTTCGTTTCTGCGAAAAACAGGTTATGAGCGCGGCAAATGAACATGGCGCTCTCCTCTCCTTGCGCCCCAGCCCCAGAGATTTGACAGATGGAACTTCGCAATATCGCGATCATTGCGCACGTTGACCATGGGAAAACGACCCTCGTCGACGAACTTCTCAAGCAGTCCGGTTCTTTCCGTGAGAACCAGCGCGTCAATGAGCGCGTCATGGATTCCAACGACCTCGAAAAAGAGCGCGGCATCACGATTCTTGCCAAGGCGACGTCGATCGAGTGGAAGGATACCCGCATCAACATTGTCGACACGCCCGGCCACGCCGACTTCGGCGGCGAAGTGGAGCGTATTCTCTCGATGGTGGACGGCGCTATCGTTCTGGTCGACTCTTCTGAAGGCCCGATGCCGCAGACGAAGTTCGTGGTATCCAAGGCGCTGAAGGTCGGTCTTCGCCCGATCGTCGCGATCAACAAGATCGACCGTCCGGATGGCCGCCATGAGGAAGTCATCAACGAAGTGTTCGACCTGTTTGCGAACCTCGACGCCACCGATGAGCAGCTCGACTTCCCGATCCTCTACGGTTCCGGCCGCGATGGCTGGATGAACTTCAACCCGGAAGGCCCGAAGGAAGAGGGGCTTGCTCCCCTCCTGGATCTGGTGCTGAAGCACGTTCCGGCTCCGACCGTCGAGGAAGGCCCGTTCCGTCTCATCGGCACCATTCTCGAAGCGAACCCCTTCCTCGGCCGTATCATCACCGGCCGCATCGCTTCCGGTTCGATCAAGCCGAACCAGGCCGTCAAGGTTCTGGGCCAGGATGGCAAGCTGATCGAAAACGGTCGTATTTCCAAGATCCTCGCGTTCCGCGGCATCGAGCGTACCGCCATCGAGGAAGCCCATGCCGGTGACATCGTCGCCATTGCTGGTCTTTCCAAGGGCACGGTTGCCGACACGTTCTGCGATCCGTCTGTCACCGAAGCCATGAAGGCGCAGCCGATCGATCCGCCGACCGTTACGATGTCCTTCATCGTCAATGACAGCCCGCTTGCCGGCACCGAAGGTGACAAGGTTACGAGCCGTGTCATCCGCGACCGTCTGTTCAAGGAAGCCGAAGGCAATGTCGCGCTGAAGATCGAAGAAGCCGAAGGCAAGGATTCGTTCTTCGTTTCCGGGCGTGGTGAATTGCAGCTTGCCGTTCTCATCGAAACCATGCGCCGCGAAGGCTTCGAACTGGCCGTATCGCGCCCCCGCGTCGTGATGCACAAGGACGAAGCGACCGGCGAGATGATGGAGCCGATCGAGGAAGTCGTTGTCGACGTCGACGAAGAGCATTCCGGCGTGGTCGTGCAGAAGATGTCCGAGCGCAAGGCAGAAATGACCGAACTGCGCCCCTCGGGCGGCAACCGCGTTCGCCTGAAGTTCCTGGCCCCGACGCGCGGCCTGATCGGCTATCAGTCAGAACTGCTGACCGACACGCGCGGCACGGCAATCATGAACCGCCTGTTCCACGACTATCAGCCCTACAAGGGCGCGATTTCCGGGCGCACCAACGGTGTGCTGCTCTCGAACGGTTCGGGCGAAGCCGTGGCCTATGCCATGTTCAACCTGGAAGATCGCGGTCCGATGATCATCGAGCCGGGCGAAAAGGTCTATCAGGGCATGATCATCGGCATCCACAGCCGTGACAACGACCTGGAAGTGAACGTGCTGAAGGGCAAGCAGCTCACCAACATCCGCGCCGCCGGCAAGGATGAAGCCGTGAAGCTGACGCCGCCGATCCGCATGACGCTCGATCGCGCGCTCTCCTGGATTCAGGACGACGAACTGATGGAGGTGACGCCGAAGTCCATCCGTCTGCGCAAGCTCTATCTCGACCCGAACGATCGCAAGCGGTTCGAAAAGTCGAAACTCGCCTGATCGGTTCGAGCGATCTCCATCAGACCCCGGCCTTCGTGCCGGGGTTTTTGTTTGTGGGTTGGACGTCTCGGGGGCTTGCTGCAATCGTTAAAAGAAGCTTAACATCGGTCCGTCTCCGATGAGGTTGGAGGCCGGATGCGCGAAAATGTATCGAGTGCGCGACCGAAGGACCGGAGCCGGCGTTATGAAGACGTTAACCATTGATGTGAGGCGTGCCGAGCCTCAGGATGCGGCGTCGATCTCCGATGCACACCGGCTTTCGTGGCAATATGCCTATGCTGGGCTCATTCCGCACAAGGCGCTTACGCGCATGGTGGAGCGGCGACGCGAGGACTGGTGGCGCAAGGCAGCGCGCGGTCCTGCAACGCTTCTGGTGGCCGATGTGGCCGGCGTTATCGCCGGTTATGCGACCTTGGGCCTCAATCGCGCCCGGGCCTTGCCGCAGGAAGGTGAGATCTACGAACTTTACCTGCGTCCCGAATATCAGGGCATCGGCCTTGGCTATACCCTGTTCCATGAAGGTCGCCGTCTTCTCAAATCGCTCGGCTGCTCCGGTCTTGTCGCCTGGTGCCTTGAAGACAGCGAGAACGCCAGCCATTTCTTCCGCGCCCAGGGCGGGTCCGACGTTGCGGAAGGCATGGAGGACTTCGACGGTGTGGAACTGAAGAAGATCGGCTTCGTCTGGCCCTGAGGACATTTCGTTGTCCTCTGGCGGTCATTCCCCAAATTAGGTTTGCGCCTCAGGCGCGCTTTAGCCTACGTGCATGTTGCATTGGTGCTGGAAACTCTTTATCCAAACGGCCAACTTAACCCAGCTTGCAGAGGCTTATCATGCGTATTGATGCGATTGAGATTGGCAAGAACCCGCCGGAAGACGTGAACGTCATCATCGAAGTTCCGGTTGGCGGCCAGCCGATCAAGTATGAAATGGACAAGGAAGCCGGTGCGCTCGTTGTCGATCGCTTCCTCTATACGCCGATGACCTATCCGGGCAATTACGGTTTCGTGCCGCATACGCTGTCCGAAGATGGCGATCCGGTCGACGTCCTGATCTGCAACACCCGCCCGCTGGTCCCCGGCTGCGTCATCAAGTGCCGCCCGATCGGCGTCATGGTCATGGAAGATGATGGCGGCAAGGACGAGAAGATTCTTGCTGTTCCGGTGCCGAAGCTGACGCGTCGCTATGACCACGTTCACAACTATACCGACCTGCCGGATATCACCCTGAAGCAGATCGAGCACTTCTTCGAGCACTACAAGGATCTGGAGCCGGGCAAGTGGGTGAAGATCGCCGGCTGGCAGGGTGTCGACGTTGCCAAGAAGCTGATCGTCGAAGCCATCGAACGGGCCAAGGCCGCCAAGAAGGCCTGATTTCAGGCCGGACGGTCTTGAACGAGCGCTTCAAGACGCTGAACGATATCCTCCGGATCGCCATCGATCCGAAGGATTTTTTGTCTGGCGGTATCGCCGGAGAGCAGTTCGACCGACGATTTGGAAACGCCCAGCATCTTGGCGAGCGCTGCAATCATGGCCTTGTTGGCCTTGCCCTTTTCCGGCACAGCGCTGACGCGCATCTTTAACCGGGTATCGCCATTGGCATCGGCTTCGATGCCGTCGACCGCATCACGCCCACCACTCGGTGTCAGCCTTACGGCAAGGCGTATGTGGTCGTCTGTTTTCTGCCAGGGCAGGCCGCTCACTGCAGCATCGGCCAAATCGTATTCCACATGAAGGTTCGCAGGAAGAAGATCAGGATCAGTACGACAACCGGAGAAAGATCGATGCCGCCGAGATTGGGAAGGATGCGGCGGATCGGCGCCAGAACCGGCTCGGTGACGTTATAGAGAAAGCGGCCGATCGAACTGACGAACTGGTTCGAGGAGTTGATCACGTTGAACGCGTAGAGCCAGGAGAAGATCGCACTCGCGATCAGAACCCAGGTGTAAAGGTTCAGCACCAGATCAATCGTCTGCAACAGGGCGAACATGCATGTCTCCATTTCTTTGTTGACAGAGATGTAGACATTGGCGACTTAACGGACAAGCCCCACTCGATTACCGCGCATCATCATGTTTAACATCCGGGGCCTTGAACCGCCTTCAGGATCGGATTTTCCATGAGCGTTACCCGCGCTGACGATGATCGCTTTGCCGCCTTCCGGCACCGGTCCTATGCGCTGTTCTTCTCCGCGCGCTTTCTGACCGCCTTCGCCACACAGATCATCAGCGTCTCCGTGGGCTGGCAGATGTATGACGTGACGGGCAATGCGCTCTATCTGGGCCTCATCGGCCTGTTCCAGTTCCTGCCGTCGCTTTTCCTCATTCTGGTCACGGGGACAGTGGCGGATCGCTACAACCGCCGGGTCATCGTGGCACTGTGCCTGTTGCTGGCTTCCGCCTGCGCGGCCGGCCTCTTCGTGCTGACTGTGACCGGGTCGTTCTCGCCCTGGCCGGTCTTTGCCATTCTCGGCGTCTTCGGTGTGGAGCGCGCCTTCATGGGCCCGGCCGTGCAGTCGCTCGGGCCCAATCTGGTGCCGGCGCAGGATCTGCCGAATGCGGTGGCATGGAACTCCTCGTCGTGGCAGGCGGCATCCATTCTGGGGCCCGTGGCGGGTGGTCTGCTTTATGGGCTTGGCCCGACCATCGCTTATGGCACGGCTTTCGTGTTCATGGCACTGGGGGCTGTGCTGGTCATCGCCATTCCCAAGCCCGGCGCCCGCACGGCCTCGCGCGCTGTCAATCTCGAAACCATTCTGGCCGGTTTCCGCTTCATTGCCTCGGAAAAGGTGGTGCTCGGAGCGATTTCGCTCGATCTCTTCGCCGTGCTGCTTGGCGGCGCCGTGGCGTTGATGCCGATCTTCGCCCGCGATGTGCTGACGCTTGGCCCCTGGGGACTTGGCCTGCTGCGTGCCGCGCCGGGCATCGGCGCGATTGCCGTGGCGCTGTTCCTGGCCGCCTATCCCATCCGCCATCATGCCGGGACGATCATGTTCGTCGGGGTGGGGCTGTTCGGCTTCGCGACCGTTCTTTTCGGCCTGTCGGAAACCGCGTGGATTTCGATTGCAGCCCTCATGCTGCTCGGCGCATCCGACATGCTTTCGGTCTATGTGCGCGAAACGCTTCTGGCGCTTTGGACGCCGGACGAGGTGCGCGGACGCGTCAATGCCGTCAACATGGTGTTCATCGGCGCGTCCAACGAGCTTGGCGAGTTCCGGGCCGGCACCATGGCGCACGGTGTCGGTGCGGTGCCGGCAGTCATTGTCGGCGGCATCGGCACGATTGCCGTCGCCATCGTCTGGGCGGGACTGTTTCCGACGCTGCGCAAGATCGACAATCTCGATGCGCCGACCGGTGCGAGCCGGGGCTGACGGGCGGATCAGCCGCCTGTCGTCTGGTATTGCCGTTCGAAGACGATTTCGAGGAAATCCGATAACCACGCCCTGAGCGGAGCGTCGAAGAGCATACGGCCTTCGAGATGTTCACTGCCACGCTGCGCGTTCGGCATGGTGAAGCGGCTGGCACCCCGAACCACCCAGCTCTGCATCATCGCCCGTGTCAGTTCTGCGTGGAACTGGATGCCGAAGGCGTTTTCGCCATAGCGGAAGGCCTGGTTGGGATAGGCGTCGCCTTCCGCCAGAAGCTTCGCACCGTGCGGCAGGTCAAAGCCTTCCCGGTGGAAGTGATAGACCATTTGCGGCCAGCGCATCATCTGCCGGCCATGTTCCGTCGGACGCAGCCGATACCAGCCGATTTCCGTAAGGCCTTTCTCATCGGCTGCGACCCGCGCGCCCAGATGGCGGGCCAGCATCTGTGCACCAAGACAGATGCCCAGATAGGGGCGGTTTTCTTTGAGCGGAACCTTCAACCAGTCGATTTCGGCCTGGACGTAATCATGCGGATCGTTGGCGCTCATCGGGCCGCCGAAGACGACGGCGCCGGAATGCCCGGCCAGCGTATCCGGCAGGCTGTCGCCGAGCGCCGGGCGGCGGATATCGAGGTGATAACCCTTCTCGACCAGAATTTGCCCCACGCGCCCCGGACTTGAACGCTCCTGATGTAGGACGATCAGCATCGGTGCGCGGGCAGGCTTGCGGCTGGGGTCGAAAAGCATGGTGCGTTCTGTTCCTTTTGCTGTCAGGCCGGCCCTTCGTCTTGTCGCCGGGCTTCTGCGTCCTGTCGCTGGAGAACCCTGTCCCGACCGGAGACACCGAGCAGATCGGTGATACGCCAGACGATATGGTCCTCGATTTCGTTGCGTGCGCCGTCTGCGTAAGTGATGTCCCACAACAGGCCGACCAGTGCTATCTTTTCGTCTTCCGAAAGGGCGCGGTTGATGACGGACGTGAAGCGGTAATAATCCACCGCTTCGCTTTCCGCCGCTTCGCCTGCCTTCAGCAAAGCCGACAATGCCTCGTCACTCAAGGAATATTGTTGTTTGAGCAAGGTATCGAGGCGTTGACGCTCCGTTTCATCGATGACGCCATCGGCGCGCATGACCTGAATACAGAGCGCGGCAACGGCAACGCGCGGGTCGTTCGTCTCGAAACGCTCCGTTTCTTCACCGCCGGCGAGGGATTTCAGGAAGGACTGGATCTGTTCCCACATGCGCGGTTCTCCGTCAGTAGAGCGGAAGGCGAGTCTTGTCGCCCGATGTTTGGTCAGGCTTCTTCACGCCCGGATCATCCGGTGGGCGCCCGAAGAAGGGTTCCGGCACTGCGGTAACCGGTTCCGTCGCTTCTGGCGCGGCGACGGGCGCCGGTGCCTTCACCACGACAGGAGACGGTTGTGGCGTGACGGGCGCAGGGGGTGCCACGGAAGAGGGTTCTTCCGCGATCGCCTGTTTGACGCCCGGATCGTCCGGCGGGCGTCCGAAGAACGGCATGACTTCGCCCTTGCGATCGGTGACGGTGGTGGCGGCCGCTGGTTCAAGCACCGGATCGGGCCGGATGATGACCGGTTCGGCCTTTGGAGCGGATGCGGACACCGTGCCGGTCTTTGCTTCCGCAGACACCGGCTTGACCGGCGGCAGGGAGGCAAACGCGGCTTCGGCGGCGGACAGGCTGCCTTCTTCCACCGGGCCGGAAAGCTGACCGTAGGGCACTTTCCAATGGAACGCATCCAGCTTGCCGGTGACGGGTGAGGTCGGTCGCCAGGTTTCCGAGACCGCGCCGTCGGCCACCCAGGCGGGATCGCGCGGGGCCTTCAGCGCCTGCGCCATCCAGTGACGGATGCGGGCGTCGTCGCCGGTTTCGGCTTCCTCGATGTCAGCCAGCAGCAGGAAGGCGCTTTCGCGCGGTTCCATGCGGGCGGCGGCCATGGCCTTTTCGCGGGCCTTGGCAAGGTCGCGGGCGGCAAGGGCGGCATCGGCAACCGCCAGCAGCGATTCCACGTGGTTGGGACGCAGCGACTGCAGCCGTTCGGCGCGTTTCAACCGATCCAGCGCGGTGTCGCCGCCACGGGCGCGCACATAGAGAGCAGCCACCTGCGGGTGAGGTTCGATCTTCCAGACCTGCTCCAGAACTGCGGCCGCCTTGCGAAGGTTGTCCTCGCGGACATAGCCCTGCGCGGCGATGAGCGCCGCGGGCACGAAGCCCTTATCGAACTTCAGCGCCTGCACCGCATTATCGCGGGCAACCGCCGGGTCCTTCTCGATGGCTTCGCTGGCCTTGGCGGTCAGGAGAACGGCCCGCAGACGGTTTGCCGTCGGCTTATCCAGCACATGCGCGGCCTTCTGGCGGTCGAGCAGGTCGAGCGCGGCCTGCCAGTTGCCGGATTGCGCATGGTGTTCCAGTGTCGCTTCGGCTGCCCAGGACAGGTAGGGAGCCGCTTCCGCTGCCTGCTCGGCATATTGCCGGGCCGCCTCGTTGGCGCCGAGACGCCGGGCCTCGACATAAAGGCCGCGAAGGCCAAGCTCACGCGTTTCCGGATCGTTGGCCATGGCCTCGAACTTCGCGCGGGCCTCATCATAGCGCCCTTCGATCAGGGCCGCCTGCGCATCGAGCAGCAGGATCAGCGGTTCCTGATCGGCGCGCAGCAGGCCGCGCGAGCGGGCGGCCATCTTGCGGGCCAGCAGCGCATTGCCGGCGCCGGCGGCAATCAGGCCAGTCGAAAGCGCCTGATAACCGCGGTCGCGCTTGCGGGCGCGAAAGAAGCGACGCACGGAATGGGGGGAGGTCCAGACGGTGCGGATGAGCCACCAGACCAGCATGACCGCCGCCACGAAGGCAACGGCGATGGAGGCCGCGACCATCAGGCTCATTTCGATGAGCTGGCCCTGCCAGATGACGGAGAGCGTGCCGGGGCGGTCTGCCAGCCAGGAAAAGCCGAAGCCGAGTGCCAGAACCATGCCGGCGTAAATCAGAAGCTTGATCATTGTGTCGCCTCCCTCACCGTCAGTTTCCCGCCGCGCCAAGCACGGCGTTCTTGAGCGTTGCGCCCACGAGCTTTTCCACCTCGATGCGTGCGGCGAGCGCCTTGCCGAAATCCGGCGCAGCGGCGCGGCCCTCCTCGGGCAGGCGGTTCCACTCGGCAAGGGCTGCGTCGAGATCGCCACCCTTGAGAGCTTCCTCGGCGCGGGCGATGAAGGCCTCCGGCGTGTCGCCTTCCACATGCCCGACCGGGCGGACCTTGACGAGCGAGAGCGCACTCGACCAGAGCCTGTCGACGACGCCTTCGTTCGGGTCGGGCTTGTTCACCACGGCGAGAACCGCATTGGCGGCATCCGGAAAGCTGGCGATCAGCGCCGCGCGGGTCGGCACGCCGGTTTGAGCATAGGGCGTCAGGCCGGCAACGGCGGGCTCGTCTGCCGCAACGCCGGCAAAGGTTTCGAGTTCGGAGACGAAGCTGCCGCCGCGATCAATGGCGGCCTTCAGGCCGGAGGCGGCAATGGCGCGCGCCACCGCATTGCGGTGGGTCGTGTCGTTCACATCGGTCTCGACCTTTTGCAGCCGGTCTATGAGATTGGTCTGGATCGATTGCTGCTTCTCGTCGGCGCCGGCGACGGAGCCTTCAAGCTGGGTCAACTGACCTTCCAGCGCGGCGATCCTGGCTTCCACCGGTGCGAGGTCGACAGGTGCGGCAGCAGGCGCTCCGGGGCCTGCCGCTTCCAGTGCGGTAAGGCGGGCTTCCAGCGCGGATGTATCTGCCGTCGCGCCGGCGGGCCGTGCGGCAAGGGCTGCGATGCTGCTCTTCAACGTGGCGAGTTCCGCCTCGAGCGCTGCCGTGCCGGCAGACGGCTGGGCCGGTGCGGTGGGTGCCGCACCAAGCGAGGGCAGGTAGCCGGCATATTGCATGGAGCCGGCGCCGGCGAGGGCGACAAGGCCGCCGAAAATGCCGGCGGCAATGGCGCCGGTCACAGATGTTCCCGACTTGCGCTCGATCACGGTTGGCGCTGCGACGGGAATCTCCGTCTCGGTTTCCGGCACAGGCTCGGCGGCGAGGGCTTCGGCCGTGCCGATATCCTCGGGCTTTTCCTCGTCGGCTGCCTTGGGCTCATCGGCATTGGGCAATTCCTGGGCGTGATCCGGTCCGGTGGCTGAAACGGGTGTTTCCACCGGTACCGCATCCGGCAGTTCCGTCAGGGCTTCGGAGATGGCATCGCCCGGAGAGGTTGCGGGAATAGCTTCGTTTGCGGCATCGGTCGCCTCCATGTCGATGATGGCCGGTTCCTGCTTCGCTTTGGCGCGACGTGGCGGTTTTTCCGATCCCATGATCTTCCCTCGCAACTGACATTTCGTTTCATGCCGGAATAAAACGCCGTGCATGTCCTCTTCTCAGGAAACCTAGTCAGTGATCCCTCGGAAGGAAAGGGGCTGGATCAATTTTGCGACGAAGGGAGAGGCAGGAGTGAAAGCAGCGTCGTTTCATCCGGCGTGGCCGCGATGGCGATCTGGGCAGCATATTCCGGCGGCACGATGCCGGCGGTGCGGGCGCTGATACAGAGGAACCGAGTGTGGACCAGTGTCCGGTGGCAGTCGGCAAGACCCGGCAGGCGGAAGAAGCGCACGGCACTCTCCCGCGAGTAGAACAATATGGCCTGCGGCGGCGGGGTAAAGGCCGCGTCGATCTGCCCGGCACCGGGCGTAACCGGCTCCATGCGGTAACAGACGGTGATCGTAAGCGGCAGGCCGCTTTCGGCGAGGCTCGTTTCGAGATCCGGCGAACGCGGCTCTCCGGCCAGATAGAGCAGGGCCGGCTTTGCGGGATCGCCGGCAATGCGCGCGGCGAGCGAAAGGCCGGTGCCTTCAGCGGTGACGATATCGGAAAAGCCGGCACGGTGCGCGGCCTCCGCCGTGGCCGGACCGACGCAGAAGATCCGGCGGGCCTTGATGGCGTCCGGAATATTCACGCGCATGCGGAACACTTCGGCGCTGGTGACGACGAGCGCATCGAAGGGCAACTTCAGGGCACGGGAGGCCGCATCGCGGTCATGAACGGCGCGTGACAACGGCAGGAGAACGGGTTCATGTCCCAGCTTCCTCAGCCTTTCGGCTGTGGCATTTGCTGCTGGTTCGGGTCTGGTGACGAGAACGCGCATGACCCCGTCCCGTGCCTCAGCTCCAGTCTTCGAAGAAGCCGGGGCCGGCTGCGGCCTTGATGGTTTCGCCTGCCTCGCGGCCGATGGCGGCGGCATCCGTGGGGCGGCCTTTGCGCTCGATCTCGTGGACCTTGCGGCCATCCGGGGTGAGGATCATGCCGTGGAAGGCGAGCGCGCCGTCCTCAATCCGGGCATAGCCGGCGATCGGCGTGCGGCAGGAGCCATCGAGCGCCCCCAGGAAGGCGCGTTCGCAGGTGACGGCATCGAAGGTCGGCTGGTCGTTGATCGCCGCGAGCAGTTCGGACACGCGGGTGTCCCCGACGCGGCTTTCGATGCAGATCGCGCCCTGCGCGGGAGCCGGCGGGAAATCACGAGGGTCGAGAAGGGCGGTCGGCACGTCTTCGCGGCCAAGACGCCTGAGGCCGGCATAGGCGAGCAGCGTGGCATCCACCTGTCCCTCGGCCAGCTTGCGCAGGCGGGTGTCGACCAGACCGCGGAAGATCACGACGGTGATATCCGGGCGCAGACGACGGATGAGCGCCTGTCGGCGCAGCGATGACGAGCCAATGGTGGCGCCCTGCGGCAGCTCCATCAGCGTCGGCGCGCTGCGGCCGATAAAGGCATCGCGCACGTCTTCTCGTGGCAGATAGGCCGAGAGATAAAGCCCTTCCGGCAGAACGGTCGGCATGTCCTTGGAGGAGTGGACGGCAAAATCCAGGTCGCCGGACAGGAGGCCGTCCTCCAGCTCCTGCGTGAACAGGCCCTTGCCGCCGATTTCCGAAAGCGCGCGGTCTGTGATGCGGTCGCCGGTGGTGGACAGCACCACGATCTCGAACATTTCTTCGGGCAGGTTATGGGCCGCCATCAACCGGGCGCGCGCCTCATGGGCCTGGGCGAGCGCCAGCGGGCTGCCGCGCGTGCCGATCCGGAAAGGTTTTGTTTGCATCCGCGTCATTCCATTGTTACCGGAAACTCCGTATTCCGCTTTTGGCATAACCGCAACCGGTGAAGACGTGTCCCTGATGGAACCTTTGCGCATCCTCGGCATCGAAACAAGCTGCGACGAAACGGCGGCCGCTGTCGTCCTGCGCCATCCCGACGGTCGTGGTGAAATCCTTGGCGACGTGGTGCTTTCGCAGCTTGACGAACACAGCCCCTATGGCGGCGTGGTTCCGGAAATCGCCGCCCGTGCCCATGTCGATGCGCTGGACGGGCTGATCCGCGAAGCGCTCGCCCGCGCCGATTTGCCGCTCTCCGGGGTCGATGCTATTGCCGCCACTTCCGGCCCCGGCCTGATCGGCGGGCTGATTGTCGGGTTGATGACCGGCAAGGCGATGGCGCGCGCCGCCGGCAAGCCACTTTACGCCGTCAACCATCTCGAAGGCCATGCGCTGACGGCGCGGCTGACGGACGGCCTGACCTTTCCCTATCTGATGCTGCTGGTGTCCGGCGGCCATACCCAGCTCGTGCTGGTGCGCGGCGTCGGCGACTACGTGCGCTGGGGCACCACCATCGACGATGCGCTGGGCGAGGCCTTCGACAAGACGGCGAAGCTGCTCGGACTGCCCTATCCGGGCGGCCCGGCGGTGGAGGCGGCGGCGCTCTCCGGCGATCCCAAGCGGTTCGCCTTTCCGCGTCCCATGGTGGGTGAAACCCGGCTCGATTTCTCGTTCTCCGGCCTGAAAACTGCCGTACGGCAGGCCGCGGAAGGGCTTCAGCCTGTGAGCGAGCAGGATGTTTCCGACATCGCAGCCTCCTTCCAGCGCGCCGTCTCGCGCACGCTGGAGGAGCGCATCGGGCGCGGGCTGCAGCGGTTTCGCGATGAGTTTCCCGCGTTCGAAGGTCGTCCGGCGCTGGTCGTGGCGGGCGGAGTGGCTGCCAACAAGGCCCTGCGTCAGACGCTTCTCGATCTCTGCGCAAAGAACGGTTTCGATTTCGTGGCGCCGCCCATCCGGCTTTGCACCGACAATGCGGTGATGATCGCCTGGGCCGGGCTGGAGCGCATGGCGGCGGGTCTTCCCGCCGATCCGCTCGACGTGCAGCCGCGCTCGCGCTGGCCGCTCGATGCCGGTGCGCAGGCGCTGGTCGGTTATGGCAAGCGGGGTGCGAAGGCATGAGCGGGCAGGATCGGGTCGTCGTCATCGGCGCCGGTGCCTTCGGCACGGCGCTGGCCGCCGTCATCGCCTCCACCGGCAAGGCCGAGGTGACGCTGCTCGGGCGCGATGCGGGTACGATGGAAACGCTGGCCACGCTCCGCGTTCATGAAGAGGCGCTGCCGGGGATCGAATTGCCTGAAGCGCTCTCGTTCTCCGCCGATCCCGCGGTTCTTAAAACAGCGGCGACCGTTCTCTTCGTTATGCCCTCGCAGGCGCAGGCCGAAGCAGCCCGTACCTATGGCCCCCATCTGGCGGAGGGCGCAGTGGTCGTGACCTGCGCCAAGGGCATAGACCGTGCATCCTCGCGATTGCTGACGGAGGTTCTGGAAGCGGAACTGCCGCATCATCCCGTGGCGGTTCTCTCCGGTCCCGGCTTTGCTGCCGATATTGCCAGGGGCCTGCCGACGGCCATGGCGCTTGCGGCGGCCGATCTCGATCAGGCGACGGGCCTTGCCCGTCTTCTTTCCGGCCCGACCTTCCGGCTTTATGCCTCCACAGACCGGGTGGGCGTGCAGCTTGGCGGCGCGCTGAAGAACGTGCTGGCGATTGCCTGCGGCATTGTGGAGGGGGCGGGGCTTGGCGAATCCGCCCGCGCGGCGCTGATCGCGCGCGGCCTCGCTGAAATGGGCCGCTTCGTGGCGGCCATGGGCGGAGCTGCGGACACGGTCATGGGACTGTCCGGTCTCGGTGACCTCGTTCTGACCGGCACCAGTCACCAGTCGCGCAACCTGCGTTTCGGCATTTCGCTTGGCCATGGCGAACCGATGGATTTTTCGCGCGGCGGTCTGGTCGAAGGCGCCTTCGCGGCTGCCGTTGCGGCAAGGCTTGCGGAAGGCCGCGGCGTCAGCATGCCCATTACCAATGCGGTTGCCGCCATCATCGATGGCGCGCTTGATATTCCCTCTGCGATCGAGGCGCTGATGTCGCGTCCGATCACCACCGAAAGACACCGTTGAAGGAGTTCGCAAATGCTGTTCGTCGTCCTGTGCAATGACAAGCCCGGCCATCTCGACCTGCGCATGGCCACCCGCCCGCCCCATGTCGAATGGCTGAAGGGTCTCGAAGCCGAAGGAACGCTCAAGGCTGCCGGCCCGTTTCTGGGCGATGACGGCAAGCCGGTCGGCTCGATGCTCATCCTGAAAGCCGAAAGCCTTGAAGCCGCCACGGCGCTTGCCGCGCAGGATCCCTACGCTGGTGCCGGCCTGTTTTCCGATGTCACCGTGCGCCCGTGGAACTGGGTCTTCGTGAACCCCGAGGCTTGACCATGGCGAACTACTGGCTCTTCAAATCCGAACCCTTCAAATGGTCGTGGGAGCAGCAGAAAGCCAAGGGCGAGATCGGCGAGGAATGGACCGGCGTGCGCAACTATCTGGCCCGCAACAATATGCGGACCATGAAGATCGGCGACAAGGGCTTCTTCTACCACTCGAACGAGGGGCTGGAAGTGGTCGGTATCGTCGAGGTCTGCGCCCTGTCGCATCCGGATTCGACGGCTGAGGGCGATGCCCGCTGGGATTGTGTCGATATTCGTGCCGTTTGCGACGTGCCAAAGCCGGTAACACTGAAGACGGTGAAGGCAACGCCGACGCTTGCCAAGATGGCGCTGGTGACCTCCATGCGTCTTTCCGTGCAGCCGGTGACGGAAGAGGAATACTTTGAGGTTTGCCGCATGGGCGGGCTCGATCATCCGCCTCGCTCGCCGGACTGATAACGCCCCCTCTCCTGTTCCTTCTCGCCAGCCCCGGAGGCTTTCATGGCGGTCTTGCAGGCATTCAATGTTGCAACGGATGGGGCGCAGGCGTGGCTTGGCGGCCTCGTCTTTGCCATTGCCTTCGATCGGGACGGGGTGGGGCGAACGCTTTCGAACTGCGATGCCTCGACACTGGAGCAAGGTGTCGGCGAAGGTTGGTTGTGGCTTCATTTCAACCTCGCGGACATGCGCACGCAAACCTTCGTCGGTCGTCATGCGGCATTGTCGGCTCCCGTCCGCACCCTGCTTCTGGATGATGAGGACCGTCATATCGCGGTGGGTGATGCGCAGGCCGTCGGTCTCATCCTCTCCGATTTCCAGACCGAGTTCGATGGCGCCGTCGGTTTCGAACCGGCACGGTTGCGGCTGGCGCTGGGCGACCGGCGGGTCATTTCGGTGCGTCGTCACCCATTGATGTGCGTTGAAAAGGTCCGCCGTGCCGTCGTGTCCGGCCGTCGCATCGAGACACCGGGGGCACTGATCGGTGCGCTGGGCGATGCCTTCATCGATGCCGCATCCGATCATATCGAAACCTTCGCCGACCGGTTCGACGATCTGGAGGACGCGGTGATCGCAGGCCTGAGCGATGCCGGTCATCACAATGTCGCACGAATGCGCCGGACGCTTCTGCGCCTGCACCGCGAGGTCGCGCCGATGCGCTCCCTGATGCGTCGCCTCGGGATGCTGGCCGCCGAGAACCCGACGTCGCCGGCCGTTTCCGCCATCGGTGAGGCGTCGCGGCTGGTCGCTTCTCTGGATGGGCTCGATAACGAGGTCCGCGATCTTCAGGCGCGCGCCCGGCTCATTCGCGAAGAAATCGAGGCGCTTGCGAGCGCCGAAACCAACCGGCAGCTCTTCATTCTGTCGGTTCTCTCGGCGGTCTTTCTCCCGGGCACGCTGGTCACCGGCCTTTTCGGCATGAACACCAAGGACCTGCCTTTTGCGGAAACGGCGGGTGGCTTCTGGTTCGCGCTGGGCTTCGTGGGGCTCGCGACCGCTTTCGTCATCTTCATCATCCGCTGGCTGGGAGGGCGCCGTTGATCGACAAGCGCGCGTTCATTCTCGACAATACGGGGCTGGCGCAGCCGCCGCATGTGCCGGAGATTTCGCTGTATCTCGCTTCGGAAGCCCATGATCTCTGGTTGAAGACCGAGGACGAACTGGAAGAGATCGGCTTACCGCCACCCTTCTGGGCCTTTGCCTGGGCCGGCGGACAGGGGCTTGCGCGTTTCGTGCTGGAACATCCGAGTATAGTGGAGGGCAAGCGCGTCCTCGATTTCGCTTCCGGCTCCGGTATCGTCGGGATTGCGGCGATGAAGGCGGGGGCGGCGGAGGTTATCGCCGCCGATATCGATCCCTTTGCCGAAGCGGCAATTGCGCTTAACGCCGGAGTGAACGGCATAACGCTCGGCTTTTGCGGTGAAGACCTGATCGGTCGCGACGAAGGCTGGGACGTGATCCTTGCCGGCGATGTCTTCTACGACAAGGCCTTCGCGGGCGCGCTCATTCCATGGTTTGCGGCCCTGTGCGATCGAGGTGCGGTCGTGCTGGCGGGTGATCCGGGCCGGGCCTACCTGCCCAAGGAGCGGCTGCAGCCGGTCGCGACCTATCAGGTGCCGGTGACCCGCGCACTGGAAGACAGCGAAGTGAAACGCACGACGGTGTGGCGCTTCACCTGAACGTTTAGGGACGGATCACGCAGACGCCGGCCTCGTAGCTGCAACGCGCCTCGCGTGCATCGATGATGCGGGCGGGCCGCCGCTTTTCCTGCGGTGCGAAATCCGGACGTGCGTCCCGATCGATCGAGAAATAGGTGCCGTGGCGAAAGCTGACGGCGGACACCGCACCGGCATAGGTATCGCCCCAGCGGGTCATCGATGGCAGGTTTGCTGCACCCCGGTCGCCCTGGGCGAAATATTCGCCGGCCTGTGCCGATACGGTCGAGGCCGCAAGGCCGACAAAGGCTGCGAAGGCGCCGTTGCGAAAACGGTGAGGCATGGCTTTTCCTCCCAAACGTTTGTTCCAGGACTTTAACGAATTGCTAACCTCGCATATGTTGCAGATGAGGGCGAGGGGAAGGGCGTATCGATTTTTCTGCACAGGTGATTCGTTTTTGCGCCAATCCGGCGGGTCTCCCGACCCTAGGTCATTGGGCGAACCAATCGATTAAATTCCTGACGGCGAAAACATAGTGCTTGTCGAGGCGTCCTTTGTTGTTCTAAAGGTCCGGACTGACGCGATACATGGTAAAACCGGGGATGTATCGCCGGGAGGGATGCCCCGAAAATCGAAGCGCACTTTAACGCCGCGAGGTTCTGATGGCGAATGTGACAAATAATCGGCCTTTGTCGCCGCATCTTCAAATTTACAAACCGATTCCGACGATGATTTCGTCGATTGTGCACCGCATCACCGGTGGCGCGCTTTATTTCGGTACGTTGCTCGTGGTCTGGTGGCTGGTTGCCGCCGCGTCGGGCGATGCCTATTACGCCTGGGTTCAGTGGGCTATGGGCACGTTCATCGGCAAGATCGTGCTGCTCGGCTACACTTGGGCACTCGTCCACCACATGCTCGGCGGCCTACGCCACTTCATGTGGGATGCCGGCTATGGTTTCGAAAAGCACTTTTCCACCAAGCTTGCCAAGGCCACCTTTGTCGCTTCGATCTGTCTGACGGTCCTCATCTGGATCATCGGCTACATTGTCTGGTGAGGAGATCCAACATGAGCGATATGCGTACCCCTCTGGGTAAGGTTCGCGGACTGGGCTCCGCCAAGGATGGCACCGAGCATTTCTGGCGCCAGCGCGTGACGGCGGCTGCCAATGTGCCGCTTCTCATCTTCTTCGTCATCTTCCTGCTGAAGTATGGCGGCGCTCCGCATGCGGAAGTTGTGGCGGCGCTTGCGAACCCGTTCGTGGCCGTTACGATGGGTCTCGTCGTGATCTCGGGCATCATTCACATGAAGCTCGGCATGCAGGTCATCATCGAGGACTATATCCACGTTGAATGGCGCAAGGTCGTCCTTCTGATGCTGAACACGTTTTTCTCGATTTTCGTGGCGGGTCTCTGTCTCTTCGCCATTCTGAAGATCGCATTCGCAGGATAATCCATCATGGCACCCGTTGTTTCACCCGCCCAGAATGGCAAGGCCTACACCTACGTCGATCATTCCTATGACGTCGTGGTCGTGGGCGCCGGCGGCGCTGGTCTTCGCGCCACGCTCGGCATGGCAGAGCAGGGCTTCAAGACCGCCTGCATCACCAAGGTTTTCCCGACCCGCTCGCACACTGTTGCGGCGCAGGGCGGTATTGCCGCTTCGCTTACCAACATGACGCCCGACTGCTGGCAGTGGCACCTTTACGACACCGTCAAGGGTTCCGACTGGCTCGGCGACGTCGACGCCATGCAGTATCTCGCCATGGAAGCCCCGAAGGCTGTCTATGAGCTGGAACATTACGGCGTGCCGTTCTCGCGTAACGAGGAAGGCAAGATCTACCAGCGCCCGTTCGGCGGTCACATGCAGAACTATGGCGAAGGCCCGCCGGTGCAGCGCACCTGCGCCGCCGCCGACCGTACCGGTCACGCCATCCTGCACACGCTCTATGGCCAGTCGCTGCGCAACAATGCCGAATTCTTCATCGAGTATTTCGCGCTCGACCTGATCATGTCCGATGACGGTCGTTGCACCGGCGTCGTGGCCTGGTGCCTGGAAGACGGCACGATCCACCGTTTCTCCGCCAAGATGGTCGTTCTGGCCACCGGCGGCTACGGTCGCGCCTACTTCTCGGCAACCTCCGCCCACACCTGCACGGGTGACGGCGGCGGCATGATCTCGCGCGCCGGCCTGCCGCTGCAGGACATGGAATTCGTCCAGTTCCACCCGACGGGCATCTACGGCGCCGGCTGTCTCATCACCGAAGGCGCACGCGGCGAAGGCGGTTATCTCGTCAACTCCGAAGGCGAGCGTTTCATGGAACGCTATGCGCCGTCTGCCAAGGACCTTGCCTCGCGTGACGTGGTTTCGCGCTGCATGACGATGGAAATCCGTGAAGGCCGCGGCGTCGGCAAGAACAAGGATCACATCTTCCTGCACCTCGACCACCTCGATCCCGCCGTTCTTCACGAACGCCTGCCGGGCATCTCGGAAAGCGCCAAGATCTTTGCAGGTGTCGACGTGACCCGCGAGCCGATCCCGGTTCTGCCGACCGTTCACTACAACATGGGCGGCATTCCGACTAACTACTGGGGCGAAGTGCTGAACGCCGACGCCTCCAACCCGGAACGTGTCGCTCCCGGCCTGATGGCTGTGGGTGAAGCCGGCTGCGCCTCGGTGCACGGCGCCAACCGTCTCGGCTCCAACTCGCTGATCGACCTCGTGGTCTTCGGTCGCGCCGCCGCCATCCGCGCCGGCCAGATCATCGACAAGTCCGAGCCGATCCCGGCGCTCAACACGGATGCCTGCGACAAGATCATGGCTCGCTTCGATGGCCTGCGTTACGCCAAGGGCGCGACGCCGACTGCCGTGCTGCGCGACAAGATGCAGCGCGCCATGCAGGAAGACGCCGCCGTGTTCCGCACGCAGGAAGCGCTGGAAAGCGGCTGCCGCCGCCTTTCGGCCATCTGGAAGGAACTGCCGGACGTCAAGGTCACGGACCGTTCGATGGTCTGGAACTCCGACCTTGTCGAAACGCTGGAACTCTACAACCTGATGCCGAACGCCATCACCACGGTATTCGGTGCGGAAGCGCGCAAGGAAAGCCGCGGCGCTCACGCCCGCGAGGACTACAAGGACGGTCCGCTTGGCGGCCGCGACGACGAGAACTGGCGCAAGCACACGCTGGCCTGGGTCTCCGAAGCCGGTGACGTCAAGCTCGACTATCGCCCGGTTCACACCGACCTCATCGCCGACGGTATCGATCTCAAGAAGATCGCGCCGAAGGCCCGCGTCTATTGATTTGAGGAGATATCGATATGGTTGAACTCGCTCTCCCGAAGAATTCTCAAGTCAAGGAAGGCAAGATCTGGCCGAAGCCGGCGGGCGCCAAGAATGTGCGCGAATACCGCATCTATCGCTGGAACCCGGACGACGGCCAGAATCCGCGGATCGACACCTATTACGTCGATCTCGATGATTGCGGCCCGATGGTGCTCGACGCTCTGCTCTACATCAAGAACAAGATCGACCCGACGCTGACGCTGCGCCGTTCCTGCCGAGAAGGCATCTGCGGTTCCTGCGCCATGAACATCGACGGCACCAACACCCTGGCCTGCACCAAGGGCATGGACGAGGTGAGCGGCACGGTGAAGGTCTATCCGCTGCCGCACATGCCGGTTGTGAAGGACCTCATTCCGGACCTGACGCAGTTCTACGCGCAGCACCGTTCGATCGAACCCTGGCTCAAGACCGTTTCCCCGCCGCCGGCGAAGGAATGGAAGCAGAGCCACGAAGATCGTCTCAAGCTCGATGGTCTGTACGAGTGCATTCTCTGCGCCTGCTGTTCGACCTCCTGCCCGAGCTACTGGTGGAACGGGGATCGTTACCTCGGCCCGGCCGTTCTGCTTCAGGCCTATCGCTGGCTGATCGACAGCCGTGACGAAGCCAAGGGCGAGCGTCTGGACAATCTGGAAGACCCCTTCCGTCTGTACCGCTGCCACACGATCATGAACTGTGCGCAGGCCTGCCCGAAGGGTCTGAACCCGGCCAAGGCGATTGCCGAAATCAAGAAGATGATGGTCGAGCGCCGCGTCTGATCGCGATTGTCCGAGCGACATTTTCAAGGAACAGGGAGCCGCCGGTTGCAAGACCGGCGGCTTTTTGATGCAATGCAATCGCAGCGGATGGTCATGGAATTACGTCTTTCGTTCCGAAATGCGACAATCGCCGGCAAGGCGACCTTGATCGCCCGCTATTTATTAGGATAATTCCGCCATGTTTCGCGGGTAAGGGCTGTATTGTCCTCAAGGCGGTTCGATGCGCCTCCGGGCGTATTCGAGATGACAGGGTCAACGGGAGTTCGAGAATGCAGTTGAGATATGTTGCGACAATCGCCGCAATCGGTCTTTCTCTTGCTGGATGTCAGCGCACGACAGACGGTTTTGGCGGTTCGTCCTCCTCCCTTGCCCCGCTTCAGGCCCAGCCGGTGGGCGGTGTCCAGTCGGGCGCCCTGCCGCCGCCGGCTTCGCCGCAAATGCCGCCGCAGCCCGGCCAGTTCCCGAATGCACCGCAGACGGCCTCGCTGACGCCGGGGGCTGCTTCCGCCGCTCCGCCGGCCACTGCGCAGGACGTGAAGAAGGAAGGAATGGTCGGGAGCTGGCGCGTTTCGAACGGTGGTTCGAACTGCGACATGTTCCTGACGCTGACCAATCTTGGCAGCGGCTCGCGCGGCGGAACGCGCGGTTGCTCGGGCACCCTCAGCACGATGGGCTCCTGGGAGGTTTCTGGCCGTCAGGTCAGTCTCAAGGATCGTAATGGCAATGTCATCGGCACGCTCTACAAGACTGCGGACAATCGTTACGAAGGCTCGACCAGCGACGGACAGACGGTCAGCCTGAGCCGTTGATGCCGGCGGGATGGCGGGGTGTTCGGCACGCTGCCATCACACGGTTGCGAAATGACAGTTTGGCGTGTCGATCGCCCAATCGGGCGAGACGTGCAAAAGATAAAACGGAGCCGCTTCTGCGGTCTTTCGGGTCGGATCATTCACGATGCTATCGAGACAGGATGCGCCGTTCGGCGTCAGTGAGCAACTTCGGGCACTGACGGAATCCGGCAGCCTTCAGGCGGACGATGCACAATTTGCCGTCGCCGCCCATCTCGATCGTATTCTCGGCGATCTTGGTGTGCGTCAGCCTTCTCCCAAGCGGGGCGCGCTCGGCTGGCTGTTCGGCAAAGGTCGGAAAGCGGAGCCCATTCAGGGCCTTTACGTCTATGGCAGCGTCGGTCGCGGCAAGACGATGCTGATGGACATGTTCTTCAAGCTGGCGCCGGTCGAGGCGAAGCGGCGGGCCCATTTCCATGAGTTCATGGCGGATGTGCATGCGCGCATCCATGCACACCGGCAGAAATTCAAGGCGGGGGAGACACGTCAGGCCGACCCCGTGCCGCCTGTAGCGGCGTCCATCCGCGCAGAAGCGGAACTTCTGTGTTTCGATGAATTTACCGTTACGGACATCGCCGATGCGATGATCCTGTCCCGGTTGTTCACGGAGCTGTTCGCACATGGCTGCGTTCTGGTGGCAACGTCCAATGTCATTCCGGACGATCTTTATCACAACGGCCTCAATCGTGGCCTCTTTCTGCCGTTTATCGGGTTGCTCAAGCAGAATGTCGAGGTGACGAGCCTCGATTCACCGACGGACTACCGCATGGAGAAGCTCGACAGCCTGCCGGTCTACATTGCGCCGCTCGGGCCGAAGGCCGACGCGGCCATGGACGCGGCCTGGAGCCGTGTGACCGGCGGTGAGGATGCCGAGCCGACCCAGATCCAGATGAAGGGCCGACATATCGACGTGCCGCTCGCCTGTGGCCAGGCCGGACGCTTCACCTTCGCATCGCTGTGCGAGGTGCCGCTCGGCGCTTCCGACTATCTCGCCATCGCGCATCGTTTCGACACGGTGTTTCTGGATGGTATTCCGCGCATGTCGCCGGAAAAGCGGAACGAGACGAAGCGCTTCATCATTCTGATCGATACGCTTTACGACAATCAGGTCCGGCTCTTTGCTTCTGCCGAGGCAATGCCGGAAGACCTTCTGGCCGAACGACGCGGTACGGAAGGTTTCGAGTTCGACAGAACCGTTTCCCGCCTTTTTGAGATGCGGAGTGCGGATTATCTCGAGCTGCACCGCACAAAACGCGGAAACTAATCCCCCATCGCGAGAAATTTCTTACGTTTACGTAAGAAATTATGACATTAAGTTGTTGTATTTGCTTCATCCGAAAGAATCGGTTGATATTTTTTGCAGTTGAGTTTAAGCCCGATGCCGAGAATGCTTGGCATCAAACCCGTTTTCGGGTTCTTTCGAGAGGAGACGCTTCGATGGCGCGTAATAAAATTGCACTCATTGGCTCGGGTATGATCGGCGGCACGCTGGCGCATCTGGCCGGTCTGAAGGAACTGGGCGACGTCGTCCTGTTCGACATCAACGACGGCGTGCCGCAGGGCAAGGGCCTCGATATCGCGCAGTCGTCGCCGGTCGATGGCTTCAACGCCAAGTTCACGGGCTCCTCCGATTACGCCGCCATCGAAGGCGCCGATGTCTGCATCGTCACCGCCGGCGTGCCGCGCAAGCCGGGCATGAGCCGTGATGACCTTCTGGGCATCAACCTCAAGGTCATGGAGCAGGTTGGCGCCGGTATCGCCAAGTACGCTCCGAACGCGTTCGTGATCTGCATCACCAATCCGCTCGACGCCATGGTCTGGGCTCTCCAGAAGTTCTCTGGCCTCCCGGCCAACAAGGTTGTCGGCATGGCCGGCGTTCTCGACAGCGCCCGTTTCCGCCTCTTCCTTGCTGAAGAATTCAACGTGTCCGTCCAGGACGTCACCGCCTTCGTGCTCGGTGGCCACGGCGACACCATGGTCCCGCTCGCCCGTTACTCGACGGTTGCCGGTATCCCGCTTCCCGACCTCGTCAAGATGGGCTGGACGACGCAGGAGAAGCTCGACCAGATCATCGACCGCACCCGTAACGGCGGCGCCGAAATCGTCGGCCTGCTGAAGACCGGTTCGGCCTTCTATGCTCCGGCTGCTTCGGCAATCGAAATGGCTGAGTCCTACCTGAAGGACAAGAAGCGCGTTCTGCCGTGCGCCGCTTACCTGGATGGCCAGTATGGCGTGAAGGACATGTATGTCGGCGTTCCGGTCGTGATCGGCTCGGAAGGCGTCGAGCGCATCGTGGAAATCACCCTCGATGAGCAGGATAATGCCGGCTTTGCGAAGTCGGTTGATGCCGTGAAGGGTCTTTGTGACGCCTGCGCGGCCATTCAGCCGTCGCTCAAGTAAGTCGGGTCAGTAACAACCAAGGAGGAGTGGTTCGTGAACATTCATGAGTATCAGGCCAAGGCCTTGTTGAAGAGCTATGGCGCACCCGTCGCGGCGGGTGTGGCCATCTTCAAGGCTGAGGAAGCGGAGGCTGCCGCAAAGCAGCTTCCGGGCCCCGTTTACGTGGTGAAGAGTCAGATTCACGCCGGCGGTCGCGGCAAGGGCAAGTTCAAGGAACTTGCGCCTGATGCGAAGGGCGGTGTGCGCGTTGTGAAGACCATTGAGGAGGTCGTCACCAATGCGAAGGAAATGCTCGGCAACACGCTCGTGACCAAGCAGACCGGCCCTGCCGGTAAGCAGGTCAACCGTCTTTACATCGAGGACGGTGCCAGCATCGCTCGTGAATTGTACCTTTCCATCCTGGTGGACCGTTCCGTCGGCCGTGTCGCCTTCGTCGTTTCGACCGAAGGCGGCATGGACATTGAAACGGTCGCTGAAGAAACGCCTGAAAAGATCGTCACCGTCGCGATCGACCCGGATGCGGGCGTGACGGCTGAAGATTCCGCACGGCTTTCCGATGCGCTGGAACTCGAAGGCGTTGCCCGCGGGCAGGCGTCCATGCTGTTCCCGCTGCTCTACAAGGCCTTTATCGAGAAGGACATGAGCCTGCTCGAAATCAATCCGCTCGTCGTGCTGACGGACGGCAACATCCGCGTTCTCGACGCAAAGCTCTCGATCGACGGCAACGCCATGTTCCGTCATCCGGAACTGCTCGAACTGCGCGATCTCACCGAAGAAGACGACAAGGAAATCGAGGCGTCGAAGTACGATCTCGCCTATGTCGCGCTCGACGGTAATATCGGTTGCATGGTCAACGGCGCAGGCCTTGCCATGGCAACGATGGACATCATCAAGCTCTATGGTGCGGAACCCGCCAACTTCCTCGATGTCGGTGGCGGCGCGTCCAAGGAAAAGGTCACTGCGGCCTTCAAGATCATCACCGCCGATCCGGCCGTGAAGGGTATTCTCGTCAACATCTTCGGCGGCATCATGAAGTGCGATGTCATTGCCGAAGGCGTGCTTGCAGCCGTTACGGAAGTGGGGCTCAAGGTTCCGCTCGTCGTGCGCCTTGAAGGTACCAACGTCGAGTTGGGCAAGAAAATCATCAGCGAAAGCGGCCTGAACGTCATTCCGGCCGACAACCTCGATGATGCCGCCCAGAAGATCGTTGCCGCCGTGAAGGGAAGCTGAGACGATGTCGATCCTGATCAATAAAGACACGAAGGTCATTTGCCAGGGCATTACCGGCAAGAACGGCACCTTCCACACGCAGCAGGCCATTCTTTATGGCACCAACATGGTTGGCGGCGTGACGCCCGGCAAGGGCGGCACGAAGTGGGATGCGGGTATCGTCGACAGCGGCATGGAGTTGCCGATTTTCGACACCGTGGCCGCAGCCCGCGAAAAGACCGGTGCCGATGCTTCGGTGATCTATGTGCCGCCGAAATTTGCGGCTGCCGCGATCGTCGAGGCCATCGATGCCGAGGTTCCGCTCATCGTCTGCATCACGGAAGGGATTCCGGTCGCCGATATGGTGAAGGTCAAGGCCCGGCTCGAGAAGTCGGCCTCGCGGCTGATCGGCCCGAACTGCCCGGGCCTTCTGACGCCGGGCGAATGCAAGATCGGCATCATGCCGGGCAACATCTTCAAGAAGGGTTCCGTCGGCGTCCTGTCGCGCTCGGGCACGCTTACCTATGAGGCCGTGTTCCAGACTTCGCAGGAAGGCCTCGGCCAGACGACAGCTGTCGGCATCGGCGGTGACCCGGTCAAGGGCACGGAGTTCATCGACGTGCTTGAAATGTTCCTGGCCGACGACCAGACGGAATCGATCATCATGATCGGTGAAATCGGTGGTTCGGCCGAAGAAGACGCGGCTCAGTTCCTCAAGGACGAGGCCAAGCGCGGTCGCAAGAAGCCGATGGTCGGCTTCATTGCCGGCCGTACGGCGCCTCCGGGCCGCACCATGGGCCATGCCGGCGCCGTCATTTCCGGCGGCAAGGGTGGGGCCGAAGACAAGATTGCGGCGATGGAGTCGGCAGGCATTCGTGTGTCGCCGTCGCCGGCGCGTCTTGGCAAGACGCTGGTCGAAGTCCTCAAGTGCTGAGGCCGCAAGACAATATGAAGAAGAGGGCAGGCTCCGGCGGGGCCTGCCTTGCACGCATGCGGGAATAAAAACATGCAGGCGCCGTTCCTCTCAGGGGACCGGCAGCGAAATGCGGAAAGCCGGTCGCACGGGACCCGGCTCAAGAATCAGGAGGCCGGCGGTCACGCCAGCGATTCATCATGGCAAGGCAAGAAACCAACGAACAATTTCAATTAACGTCCTTCCTCGATGGTGCCAACGCTGTCTACATCGAACAGCTTTATGCGCGCTATCAGGAAGATCCGTCTTCGGTGAACCCCGAGTGGCAGACCTTCTTCAAGGCGCTTGAGGACAATCCCGAGGATGTCAAGAAGGCCGCCAAGGGCGCCTCCTGGCGCCGGGGCAACTGGCCGCTCGCCGAAAGCGGCGATCTCGTTTCGGCACTCGATGGCAACTGGGCCACGGTCGAAAAGGCTGTCGAGAAGAAGGTGAAGGCCAAGGCCGAGGAAACCGGCAAGGGCATTTCGGACGCCGAAGTGCTGCAGGCGACCCGCGACAGCGTTCGCGCCATCATGATGATCCGCGCCTACCGCATGCGTGGCCATCTGCACGCGCAGCTCGACCCGCTGGGCATTGCCGCGCCGGTGGAAGACTTCAACGAGCTTTCGCCGGCTGCCTACGGCTTCACCGAAGCCGATTATGGCCGCAAGATCTTCATCGACAACGTGCTGGGTCTCGAATACGCGACGATCCCGCAGATGCTCGACATTCTGAAGCGCACCTATTGTTCGACGCTCGGCGTCGAGTTCATGCACATCTCCAACCCGGAAGAAAAGTCCTGGATTCAGGAACGCATCGAAGGTCCGGACAAGGGCGTCGCCTTCACCAAGGAAGGCAAGAAGGCCATTCTTGCCAAGCTGATCGAAGCCGAAGGCTACGAACAGTTCCTCGACGTAAAGTTCAAGGGCACCAAGCGCTTCGGTCTCGATGGCGGTGAATCGCTCATCCCGGCGCTTGAACAGATCATCAAGCGTGGCGGTCAGGAAGGTCTCGAAGAGATCATCCTCGGCATGGCGCACCGCGGTCGTCTCAACGTTCTGACGAACGTGATGGGAAAGCCGCACCGCGCCGTGTTCCACGAGTTCAAGGGTGGTTCGTTCAAGCCCGACGAAGTCGAAGGTTCGGGCGACGTGAAGTACCACCTCGGCGCTTCATCCGACCGTACGTTCGATGGCAATGACGTGCACCTTTCGCTCGTCGCCAACCCGTCGCACCTTGAAATCGTCAACCCGGTGGTGATGGGCAAGGCCCGCGCCAAGCAGGACCTGCGCGCCAAGAACTGGGATGGCGATATCGTCACGCTCAAGGAACGCTCCAAGGTTCTGCCGCTGCTGTTGCATGGCGATGCGGCCTTTGCCGGCCAGGGCGTCGTTGCCGAAATTCTCGGCCTTTCCGGTCTGCGCGGCCACCGCGTTGCCGGTACGATGCACTTCATCATCAACAACCAGATCGGCTTCACCACGAACCCGGCCTATTCGCGTTCGTCGCCCTATCCGTCCGACGTCGCCAAGATGATCGAGGCGCCGATCTTCCACGTCAACGGCGACGATCCGGAAGCGGTCGTGTTCGCGGCCAAGGTCGCGACCGAATTCCGCATGAAGTTCCATAAGCCGGTCGTGGTCGACATGTTCTGCTACCGTCGCTTCGGTCACAACGAAGGTGATGAGCCGAGCTTCACGCAGCCGAAGATGTACAAGGTCATCCGCGCGCACAAGACGGTTTCGACCATCTATTCCGAGCGCCTGATCGCCGAAGGCGTCATTACGCAGGCTGATTTCGATGCGATGAAGGCCGAGTGGCGCAACCATCTCGAAGCCGAGTTCGAAGCCGGCCAGGCCTACAAGCCGAACAAGGCCGACTGGCTGGACGGCGAATGGTCCGGCCTGCGCGCTGCTGACACGTCGGATGAAAGCCGTCGTGGCAAGACCGCCGTGCCGATGAAGACGCTGAAGGAAATCGGCCGCAAGCTGTCCGAAATTCCGGAAGGCTTCGAAGCACACAAGACGATCCGTCGCTTCATGGACGGCCGCGCACAGATGATCGAGACCGGCGAAGGCCTCGACTGGGCGATGGCGGAAGCCCTTGCGTTCGGCACGCTGGTCACCGAAGGCCACAAGGTTCGTCTGTCCGGTCAGGATTGCGAGCGTGGCACCTTCTCGCAGCGCCATTCGGTGCTCTACGATCAGAACTCCGAAGCCCGCTACGTGCCGCTGTCCAACCTTGCCGTCGGCCAGGCCAAGTACGAGGTCATCAACTCGATGCTCTCGGAAGAAGCCGTGCTCGGTTTCGAATACGGCTACTCGCTGGCCCGCCCGAACGCGCTGACCATGTGGGAAGCCCAGTTCGGCGACTTCGCCAACGGCGCACAGGTCGTGTTCGACCAGTTCATCTCGTCTGGCGAACGCAAGTGGCTGCGCATGTCCGGTCTCGTCTGCCTTCTGCCGCACGGCTATGAAGGTCAGGGTCCGGAACACTCCTCGGCCCGTCTGGAGCGCTTCCTCCAGCTCTGCGCCGAAGACAACATGCAGGTTGCCAACTGCACGACGCCGGCCAACTACTTCCACATCCTGCGCCGCCAGGTTCGTCGCGACTTCCGCAAGCCGCTGATCCTGATGACGCCGAAGTCCCTCCTGCGTCACAAGCGTGCGGTGTCCAGCCTTGCCGACCTCGCCGGCGAGAGCAACTTCCACCGCCTGCTGTGGGATGATGCCGAATTCCAGAAGGACGGCCCGATCAAGCTCGTCAAGGATGCGAAGATCCGTCGCGTCGTGATGTGCACGGGCAAGGTCTATTACGACCTGCTGGAAGAGCGTGAAAAGCGCGGTATCGACGATGTCTACCTGCTGCGCGTCGAACAGCTCTACCCGTTCCCGGCCAAGGCTCTGATCAACATCCTGTCGCGTTTCCGCAATGCGGAGATGGTCTGGTGCCAGGAAGAGCCGAAGAACATGGGTGCGTGGTCGTTCATCGATCCGTACCTGGAATGGGTGCTGGCGCATATCGATGCCAAGTACCAGAAGGTCCGTTACACGGGCCGTCCGGCCGCCGCCTCGCCGGCAACCGGCCTCATGTCCAAGCATCTGGCGCAGCTCGCCGCCTTCCTCGAGGACGCTCTGGGGGGCTGATCGCCCCCCGGACTGCGACCCCACGACCGAAACACGATCTGATGAAACGGAATTAAATCATGGCTACCGAAATCCGCGTCCCCACGTTGGGCGAATCCGTCAGCGAAGCTACCGTCGGCACCTGGTTCAAGAAGGTTGGCGATGTCGTCAAGGCTGATGAACCGATCGTCGAACTCGAAACCGACAAGGTGACCGTCGAAGTGCCGGCTCCGGCCTCCGGCGTTCTCACTGAAATCGTTGCCGCTGCCGGCGAAACCGTCGGCCTCGCTGCCCTTCTCGGCCAGATCGCCGAAGGCGGCGCTGGTGTTGTCGCCGCTCCGGCTGCTGCCGCGGCTCCTGCCCCCGCCGCTCCGGCTCCGGTCGCTGCTGCCGCTCCGGCTGCCGCTGCCGTCCCGCCGTCGCCGGCGGCTGCCAAGGTCGCTGCCGATGCCGGCCTCTCCACCGCTGATGTCGATGGTTCCGGCAAGCGCGGCCAGGTGCTGAAGGGCGACGTTCTCGCCGCCATCGCCAAGGGCCCGGTCGCCGCCGCCGCTCCGGCTCCCGCTGCCACGGTCCGCGCTCCTGTTGCTGCCGACGACGCTTCCCGCGAAGAGCGCGTGAAGATGACGCGCCTGCGCCAGACGATCGCCAAGCGCCTCAAGGACGCCCAGAACACGGCCGCCATGCTCACCACCTATAACGAGGTGGACATGAAGCCGGTCATGGACCTGCGCGCCAAGTACAAGGACCTCTTCGAAAAGAAGCATGGCGTAAAGCTCGGCTTCATGGGCTTCTTCACGAAGGCCGTGACGCATGCACTCAAGGAACTGCCGGCGGTCAACGCTGAAATCGACGGCACGGACCTTGTCTACAAGAACTTCTGCCATGTCGGTATGGCCGTCGGCACCGACAAGGGTCTTGTCGTTCCGGTCATCCGTGATGCCGACCAGATGTCGATTGCCGAAATCGAGAAGGAACTGGCACGCCTCGCCAAGGCCGCTCGCGACGGTTCGCTGTCCATGGCCGACATGCAGGGTGGCACCTTCACCATCACCAATGGTGGGGTCTATGGCTCGCTGATGTCCTCGCCGATCCTGAATGCGCCGCAGTCCGGTATTCTCGGCATGCACAAGATCCAGGATCGCCCGGTCGTCGTCGGTGGTCAGATCGTCATCCGTCCGATGATGTATCTCGCCCTGTCCTACGACCACCGTATCGTGGACGGCAAGGAAGCCGTGACGTTCCTCGTGCGCGTCAAGGAAAGCCTTGAAGACCCGGAACGTCTGGTTCTCGACCTCTAAGGATTGGATGGTATGGACACGCTCCCCGCGACAGCATCCGGCTTTGCCACGCTCGCCGCGTGGAGCGTCGTCCTGCTCATCGTCCACATCATGACGCAAGGCTTTACCGCTACACGCGAACTCGGCGCCAAGTGGAATGCCGGGCCGCGCGACGGCGGACGAAAGCCGACCGGCATTCTGGCCGGGCGAGCCGAACGGGCGAGCAATAATTTCCGCGAGACCTATCCCGGCTTTCTGGCCTTGTGCCTTGCCCTTGCGCTGGCCGGGGATCCCTCCGGCTGGGGCATGAAGGGCGCGCTGCTGTGGTTTGCCGCGCGTGTGGTCTATCTGCCGCTCTACCTTTCCGGCATTCCCGCGGTCCGGTCCGTCGTCTGGATGCTGTCGCTGGCCGGATTGCTCACGATGTTCGTTGTCGTCGTCTTCTGAGGATCGAAGCTGATGTCCAATTACCTCATGGAACTTGCAGCCCTGATGGCGATCTTCTCCTTCGCCATCGTGTCGCCCGGCGCAGACCTCGCCATGGTGATGCGCCAGTCTCTGGTTCATGGCCGGCGTGCGGCGATCTTCACATCGTTCGGGGTCGGAACATCGCTGATGTTCCATGTCACCTACACGATCCTTGGCCTTGGCCTCATCATTTCCAAGTCGATCCTGCTCTTCAACATCGTGAAGTGGCTGGGTGTTGCTTATCTGCTCTATATCGGCGTTCAATCGCTCCGGGCCGGCAAGATGTCGCTCGCCGTGGCGGAAGGCCCGGCGGACAAGGCACAGTCGGCGCTCAAGGCCTTCGGTCTTGGCTTTGCGGCCAATGCCCTCAATCCGAAGCCGGTGTTCTTCTTCCTGTCGATCTTCTCGACGGTCGTTTCGGTCGAAACGCCGACGGCGGTGAAATTCGGCTACGGGCTGGTGATGGCCTCCTGTCTGATCGCATGGTTCGTCGGCGTCAGCTTCTTTCTCACCACGCCGAAGATGCGTGCTGCCTTCGAGCGCGCCGGACAGTGGATCGATCGCACGAGCGGTCTGGTTTTCATCGCGCTTGGCCTGAAACTGGCCGTCCAGCGCGCCAACTGAACATGAACAAACGCCGCTCAGCGGCTCTCAAGGAATAGGAAAAGAAAAATGGCTTATGATGTCGTTATCATCGGTTCTGGCCCCGGCGGCTATGTCTGCGCAATCAAGGCAGCCCAGCTCGGCCTGAAGGTTGCTGTGATCGAAAAGCGCGCTACCTATGGCGGCACCTGCCTTAACGTCGGCTGCATCCCCTCCAAGGCGTTGCTGCACGCATCCGAAACCTTTGCCCACGTCAATCATGGCCTCGATTCGCTCGGTGTCGAGGTCGGCAAGCCGACGCTCAATATCGCCAAGCTGATGGGCCATAAGGACGGCGTGGTGAAGTCGAATGTCGATGGCGTCGCCTTCCTCTTCAAGAAGAACAAGATCGATGGCTTCACCGGCCTCGGCAAGATCGTTTCCGCTGGCAAGGTCGCCGTTGTCAACGACAAGGGCGAGGAGCAGATCCTCGAAGCCAAGAATATCGTCATCGCCACGGGTTCGGACGTTGCCGGCATTCCGGGCGTTGCTGTCACGATCGATGAGGAAACCATCGTCTCGTCCACCGGCGCGATCGCGCTGAAGAAGGTTCCGGAAAAGATGATCGTGGTTGGCGGCGGCGTCATCGGCCTCGAGCTTGGCTCGGTCTGGTCGCGCCTCGGTGCCAAGGTCACGGTCATCGAATATCTCGACAAGATCCTCGGCGGCATGGACGGCGAGATTTCCAAGCAGGCCCAGAAGCTCCTTACCAAGCAGGGTATCGAGTTCAACCTGTCTGCCAAGGTTACGGGGGTTGAAAAGACCGCTTCCGGCGCCAAGGTTACGTTCGAGCCGGTTGCCGGTGGCGAAGCCCAGACGCTCGACGCCGATATCGTTCTCGTTTCCACCGGCCGCAAGCCCTACACCGAAGGCCTCGGCCTTGAGGCCGTGGGTGTTGCGCTCGACAATCGTGGTCGCGTAGAGATCGATGGTCACTACAAGACCAACGTGCCCGGCATCTTCGCCATTGGCGACGTCGTCAAGGGTCCGATGCTCGCCCACAAGGCTGAAGACGAAGGCGTTGCGCTGGCCGAAATCCTCGCCGGCCAGCACGGCCATGTGAACTATGACGTCATTCCGGGCGTCGTCTACACCCAGCCGGAAGTCGCTTCCGTCGGCAAGACGGAAGAAGAACTGAAGGCCGCAGGCGTTGCCTACAAGGTCGGCAAGTTCCCGTTCACCGCCAATGGCCGTGCCCGCGCCATGGAAGTGACGGACGGTCTGGTCAAGGTTCTGGCCGATAAGGATACGGACCGCGTTCTCGGCGTGCATATCCTCGGTTTCGGTGCCGGTGAAATGATCCACGAAGCCGCCGTGCTGATGGAATTCGGCGGTTCTTCGGAAGATCTGGCCCGCACCTGCCATGCACACCCGACCATGTCGGAAGCCGTGAAGGAAGCCGCACTGGCGACCTTCTTCAAGCCGCTGCATATGTAAGCCGTATTAAATCTTTGTCATGTTCGGGACCGCGCCTTGCCAGTCAGGGCGCGGTCTTTTAATTTTTATATTGTTTTACAATGTTTTGACAAAGGACAAGATCATGGCAGCTTCCTCTCCGGCTTCCCCGGTGAATTTTTCCATTGCCCAGCGCGCCGTGCATTGGGCAACCGTCCTTCTGATCGCCTGGCAGTTCATTGCCGCCAGTGGTTTCGATGCGGCCAAGGAAGCGCGCAAGGCCGGCGCCGCGCTGGATGGTTTTTCGGCGTTTCTGATCCAGTCGCATTTCATTACCGGTTTCGTTCTTCTCGCGCTGGTGATCTGTCGTCTGTGGCTCCGGTTCACCCAGGGCGTGCCGGCTGAACCGGCGAACGAACCCCCGGTGCTCAAGCTTCTCGCCAAGATCACCCATATCGGGCTTTATGTCGTGCTGTTCGCCATGCCGCTTTCCGGCATCGCGTTCAAGTATCTCGGTCTCAGCTTTGCCCATGATCCGCATGTCGGGCCGCTGAAGGGCCTGATGATCCTGCTGATCGCGCTGCATGTGGCGGGAGCGCTGGTTCACCAGTTCATCTGGAAGACGGATGTTCTGGCCCGGATGACACGCGGCGTCTGAAACCCTGCTGCGCGTTTATGCGCAATTGCCTGTCGGGTTGCGGCATGTGAGGAAATTGCGAAGTGTCAATCGGGCTTTCGCAAGATGAAGATAAATGCCGCAACCGTTTCCCTGCCGCACGCCGCGCTACCTAGGGCGAACTGGGCCGATCGCTGGACGACCACTTTCTGCGGGCAGGCCATGACCGCGTCTCAGGTCGCGGAGGTTCTGTTTGCCCGTCCCCCGCGGTGGATACGCAGATTGATGGAACTGCGCAACACGATCGTCGGCGTCTTTGGCCTGAAAGGTGCGGGAACCCTGACGGGAGCAACCGGTGGCTTTCCGGTTGTGTCGGAAGGCCCCGGCCAGATCGTTCTCGGTTTTGACGACCGGCACCTCGATTTTCGCATCGTGCTCGATGTCAGCGCGGTGGATGGTGGGCAGCAGGCGAGTGTGACGACGCTGGTCGATCGGCACAATCTCGCCGGCCGGCTTTACATTCTCGCGGTGACGCCCTTCCATCGGCTGATCGTACGCACGATGTTGGGCAAACTGGCTGCGTTCGGATCGACGATTACCTGACCGGCGTCAGCGTAAAGCCCTTTTGCTGGAGAAGAGCGACGACGCCTTCTTCGCCCGGCAGGTGCAGGGCACCAACGGCCAGGAACACGTTGCCCTTATCGAGGATCGGCGCACCACGATCGGCCATGACGTGGTTGCGATCGCGGATCAGGCGGTCCTCGAAGGCGGCATAACCATCACCCTCGCCGGTGGTGGCGGGTGTTGCGGCCTTCAGCATCGGCATGATTTCACCCGGCTTCCCCTGAAGGTAAAGTTCGGTCATCGTCTCGAATATGTCTTCCATCCTGTCGCCAAGCGCCAGCGTTTCGATGAGGCCCTTGAGGTGGAAGTCGACCGGCAGATCGGCCATGGCCGAAAGTTGTTCCACCATGGTTTCCAGCCCCAGCACCTCACGGCCCGATGCCTGAGCGTCAAGCGCCAGCTTCTTGTCGAGGAAGATCTGGCCGGATTGCTTGCGGGCCGTTTCGCAGGCGGGCAGTGCGACGAAGCTCGAAATCAGCCAGGGTTGCATGCGCGCCACCGCAATCAGCGGAATGCCGCGACCCTTGAGCCCGGCCTCCAGCTTGTCGGCTTCTTCCTTGCCGAGAAGGTCCTGAATGGTCTTGCCGTCGGCCAGCATGGTGAGATCGGCGCGACCCATCATCGCAGCGGCCGTTTTCTTCTCGTCCAGCACATCGGTCGTTTCGATGACGACGGTTGAGGCGCTCTCATAGGGCGCGCGTGCCGCTTCCGGCAGAGCCGTCACACGCGGGTCTGTGACATGCATGGTGCCAAGCAGCCAGGAGGGGGCGATGCCCGGCTTTTCGACCTTCCACAAAATGGCGTCGCCATTCGGCACCTTGGCGGTATCAGCCAGCAGCTTGGCGTAAAGCGCGGGATCATTGGCCTGCATGCCCGGCAGTATGCTCTTGCCGTTACAGGCATTGCCGCCTTCGGCACGGGCCGGTGAAATCGTCGCGAGCGCGGCCACAAGCAGGGCCAGCAGCAGGAGCGGAAAGAGAGCCAACGCATGCAGGAGCGGGCGGGAAACGTGATCCGCGAGGACAAGGGCGGTGGATTCGGATTTGAAGCGCATCATGGCTTTCCGGTTCGGCGTTTTTGATTACGCCGCATGTTAACCGAGGAAATCTCGGATCGGTTTAACGGATGTGGTTAACGGTTTCATGCACGCGGGTGGGCGCGGTCGTAGATATCGAGCAGGCGGGCGGAATCGACGCCGGTATAGACCTGCGTGGTCGACAGGCTGGCATGGCCGAGCAGTTCCTGAATGGTGCGCAGATCACCGCCACCGGACAGGAGGTGCGTGGCGAAGGAGTGACGCAGCGCGTGCGGTGTCGCGGTCTCCGGCAGGCCGAGCGCGCCGCGCAGCTTCTGCATCTGCCGCTGGATGATGGCCGGTTGCAGCGGCCCGCCGCGTGCTCCGCGAAACAGCGGCTGATCGGCGGCCAGCGGAAACGGGCAGAGCGCCTGATACTGCTTCACGGCTTCCAGAACGACGGCGAGCAACGGCACAAGCCGTGTCTTGTCGCCCTTGCCGGTGATGCGCAATGCGGTCGTGCCATCGGGCAGATCGTTCGGGGTCAGGCCCAGCGCTTCGGAAATGCGCAGGCCGCAGCCATAGAGAAGCGCCAGAACAGCCGCGTCGCGGGCACCGATCCAGGCTTCCTCCTGAAGATCGCCGCCGGTTGCGATGACCTCCAGCGCCTGGTCTGGCAAAAGTGGCTTCGGCAGGGATTTCGGTTGCTTCGGCGAGCGGACCGCACCAACCCCGGCGGCATTGACCAGCCCCTTCTTTTCCAGAAAGCGCAGGAAGGAGCGGATGCCGGCGAGATGTCGGCCGAGCGAACGGGCACCATCGCCCTCGCGGCGGCGGGCGGCCAGAAAGCCTCGGAAATCGGCGGGTTTCAGCGTGTGAATGTCTTCGATACGGGCCGGACCACCGAGATGGCCCGTCAGGAATTGCAGGAATTGCCGCGTGTCGCGCTCATAGGCTTCCAGCGTCAGGCTGGCCAGACGGCGTTCGCCGGCAAGGCTTGCCAGCCAGGCCTGCCGTTCGGCAATCAGATCGGGAGCAGCGATAATGAGGATTTCGGTCATGGCTTCTATACCGGCTTTTGCGCCACTGTGCTCGACCGGGCGTTAGGAAATTGCTAACGAACGGGTTTGAAAGCCGGAGTTTTCCCATGCGACTTGCCGCGCTCACCGCTCGCCAGTACCGCTCGTTGAGAGCCATCCGCATGGAGCTTGGCGGCGTTAACCTGTTCATTGGTGCCAATGGCGTCGGCAAATCCAATCTCTACCGCGCGCTGCAACTGGTGCAGGCGGCCGTGCGTGGCACGTTTGCCGGGGAGATTGCCGCGGAGGGCGGCATGATGCAGGCGCTGTGGGCGGGGCCGCGCCGCAATCATGAACGGGCGCGGGTTGCCTTCAGCGTTGAAGTTGAGGACGCCGAACGCGGCCTGACCTTTTCCTATGTCATCGAGGCTGGGTTGCGCCCGCCGCTGGCCGCCGGCTTCATCTTCGAACCTCAGGTCAAGGCAGAACAGTTCTCGGTCGATACGGGGCGTGGTCCGGTCGTTTTGATGAAACGGGACGGACCCGGCATTGTGCTGCGTGACGAACGCGGGCGAATGAGATCGCTCGATGAGAGCCTGATGGCCTCGGAAACGGCGATTGCCTTGCTGGCGCATGGTGGCGTTGCCCCGGAAATTTCCACTTTCTGCCGCTTCGTGGAGCAATGGCGCTTTTTCCACGGGTTCCGCACCGATGCCGGTTCGCCGCTGCGGCATCCCTGCCTTGCGGTGACGTCTCCGTTGCTCGATGAGGACGGCGCCAACCTCGCCGCCGTGTTCGCGACGCTTTCCGTGACCCGCGGCGATACAGTCGATCTTGATCGGGCGGTGGCGGACGCGCTGGGTGGTGCGCGGCTCGTCATTCCCGAGCCGGAAACCGAGGCTTCTTTTGGTCTTGCCCTGCCGGAATTCGAAAAGCGGGTGTTCACCGCGCGCGAGCTTTCCGACGGGCAGTTGCGGTTTCTGGCGCTGGCGGGGGCGCTGCTGTCCTATCGTGCGCCGCCACTGATTGCGCTCAACGAGCCGGAAGCGAGCCTGCATCCCGACATGCTGGAACCGCTGGCCGATCTGATCGCGAGGGCTGCGGGCAAGAGCCAGGTCTGGATCGTGACCCATTCCGAACGGCTGGCCGAGGCGGTGCGCCTACGCTGCGGGTTGCGGCCGCTGCGGGTCATTCGCAAGGATGGCGCAACATGGATCGAAGGGATGCGGCTGACGGGCATGATGCCTGACGGCGATGATGAATAAGACGCTTTCCTGTTTCCATTTTCGGCGGGGGGAGGCAATGTCGCGGCAATGACGCAAGATTCGCTTTCCTCCCTGTTCGGCGATTTGCCGGAAGCGCCGAAGCCCGGCCGCTCCGTGCCGGTTCTGGTACCCATGCCGGCACCGGGGCCTTACAGCTATGGTGTACCGGCAGGAATGGCAGTGGAGCCGGGTTCGGTGGTGCAGGTGCCGCTCGGTCCCCGGCAGGTGATCGGCGTGGTGTGGGACGGCGTCTCCGACGGGGTGGATCCGAAGAAGCTGCGCCCGATGACCAAGGTGTTCGATTGCCCGCCGCTGACGAAGGAGATGCGGTCTTTCATCGACTGGGTGGCGGCCTACACGCTGTCGCCACCCGGGCTTGTCGCCCGCATGGCGCTTCGCGCACCCACTGCCTTTGATCCAGAGCCCATGGTCGAGGGCGTGCAGATCGGGCAGGGGCAGCCGGAACGGTTGACGCCGGCGCGACACCGGGTGATGGAACTGGCGTCCGAAGGCTTTGCCTGGACGAAAAGCGGTCTGGCGCACGCCGCCGGTGTCTCGACAAGCGTGGTCGACGGGTTGCTGAAGAGCGGGGCACTGGAAACCGTCTTCATGGCGCCGCCACCGGTGGTGGCAAGGCCTGATCCCGATTTCAGCGAGGGCCGTCTCGACGGGCTTCAGGTGGATGCTGCCGAGGAGTTGCGGGAGGCCGTGCGCGACGGGTTTTCCGTGACGCTCATCGACGGCGTGACCGGTTCCGGCAAGACGGAGGTCTATTTCGAGGCGATTGCAGAGGCGTTGAAGAACGGCAAGCAGGTGCTCATCCTCCTGCCGGAAATCGCGCTGACGGCGAGCTTCCTCGAACGGTTTCAGGATCGCTTCGGCGCGAAGCCCGCCGAATGGCATTCCGATCTTTCGCCGAAGATGCGCGAGAAGGTCTGGCGGCAAGTGACGACCGGCGAAATCCGCGTCGTGGCTGGTGCGCGCTCGGCCCTCTTCCTGCCGTTCGAGGAACTCGGCCTTATCGTGGTCGATGAAGAACACGACCCCGCCTACAAGCAGGAAGATCGCGTCTTCTATAATGCCCGCGATATGGCCGTGGTGCGCGGGCGTATCGGCGGCTTCCCGGTGGCGCTGGTTTCCGCCACGCCCTCGGTCGAAAGTCAGGTAAACGCCCGCTCCGGTCGCTACAATCTCATTCACATGCCAACACGTTTCGGTGATGCAGCGTTGCCGGACCTGCATCTCATCGACATGCGCCGGCATCCGCCCGAACGTGGCGGCTTTCTCTCACCCGTGCTTTTGCGCGGCATGAAGAAGACGCTGGAGAAGGGCGAGCAATCGCTTCTCTTCCTCAATCGTCGCGGTTATGCGCCGCTGACGCTCTGCCGGGTGTGCGGCCATCGCTTCCAATGCCCGCAATGCTCAAGCTGGTTGGTCGAGCACCGGTTCAAGGGGCAGATCCAGTGCCATCAGTGCGGCTATTCGGAACCGACGCCGCACGCCTGCCCGGAATGCGGCACGCTCGATCATCTCGCCGCCTGCGGGCCGGGGGTGGAGCGCATCGCGGAGGAGGTGGAGCGACACTTTCCGGAGGCGCGCACCATCGTCCTGTCCTCGGATATGGCTGGCGGGGTCCGCAGGCTTCGGCTGGAGCTTGAAGCCATTGCCAAGGGTGAGGCCGATATCGTCGTCGGAACGCAGCTTGTCGCCAAGGGTCATAACTTTCCGCTGATGTCGCTGGTGGGCATTGTCGATGCCGATCTCGGCCTTGCGAATGGCGATCCGCGCGCCGCCGAACGCACGTTCCAGCTTCTGGCGCAGGTGACAGGCCGTGCAGGACGTTCCGGCCTCAAGAGCCATGGCCTGATCCAGACCTATCAACCGGCGCATCCGGTGATGCAGGCGATTGCCTCCGGCGACCGGGATGCCTTCTATGATCGCGAGATCATGGAGCGGGAGCGGGCGCTGCTGCCGCCCTTCGGCCGGCTGGCTTCGCTTATCGTTTCCGCCGATAGCCGGGCCGATGCGGAAACCCATGCGCGCGGGCTTCGCGCCGCCGCCCCTGCCGTTTCCGGCGTTGCGGTCCTTGGGCCAGCGGAGGCGCCGCTGGCTTTGGTCAGGGGGCGGCATCGCTTCCGGCTTCTGGTTCACGGGCAGAGAACGAGCGATATGCAGGGCTTTTTGCGTGCCATGCTCGTGAACGGGCCGAAGGTGCGCGGTTCGGTGCATGTGCAGGTCGATATCGATCCGCAGAGCTTTTTGTGATCTGCATGGCAAGCGCCCGAAAACGGGCGTTTTCGCCGCCCTCGCTTCATGCCATAAGGGCGGCGATTTCTGATTTGGGGGCTTGCCATGGAATTCTACCTGCCGACCGAGACGGGCGAACTGCTCGCTTTTTCCGCTGCCGCCTTTACCGCAGCGCTCGGTCTCTTCATGATGTTCGCGCCGGGGCTGACCTTCCGGTTCCTCGGGCTCGGCTCCATGGAACATCGTCCGGGTGCGATTGCCGAAGCGCGTTCGATGCTCGGCGGCTTCTATGCGGGCATCGGCCTTTCGGCTATCCTGCTTGCGCAGGATTGGATCTACATGGCGCTTGGCGCCGGTTTTGCGCTCTCGGCCTTCGGGCGCATCCTGTCGCTCATGTCCGACCGGGGGCGTAACCCTATGAATTATCCCCTTCTGGTTGCGCAAATCATTCTGGCGGCGCTGCCGCTTGGTTACGTTTTCGGTTTTCTCTGAAAGCTGCGGACAGCGCACGGGCAAAAGGGCTTGTCGCTTTCCTGCCGTCTTTCGGACAAAATTTCAAAAAGGGTATTGTCCTATAGGCGTAAACCTTTAATACCCGTGTTGCGAGTCCGGACAGCGTATGCTAGACGGACCCCGAATTTGGAAAAAGGCATGGCTGAGGTCAGGCCAATTTCAGGCGAAAATGCAACGAATTCAGAATCTTGTTTAGCTCCTCTCCCGAGGGGGCAGGATTCTGGATGAAAATCAGGGAACTTTTGCCCGTGGCAGACACATCCCCGCTTATTTCCGGTGTTGCCGAACGTTATGCGTCGTCGCTGTTCGAGGTTGCTCTCGAGGCTGGCAAGGTTGACGCAATCGGTGCCGCTCTCGACGGCTTCCAGGCCCTGATCGACGAAAGCGCGGATCTGAAGCGCCTGGTGCTCAGCCCGGTGTTTACGGCCGAAGACCAGACGAATGCACTCGTTGCGCTCGCTCAGAAGGCTGGTCTCGATGCGCTCGTAACGAATTTTCTGAAGGTGGTGGCGGGTAACCGTCGTCTCTTCGCGCTTCCCGGCATGATCAAGGCGTATCGTCAGATCGCCGCCGCCCACCGTGGCGAAGTGACTGCCGACGTTACCTCTGCTCACGCCCTGACGGCCGAGCAGGACTCTGAATTGAAGGCGGCGCTGAAGGGCGTTACCGGTAAGGACGTGACGCTGGCCGTCACGGTCGATCCGTCGATCCTCGGCGGTCTGATCGTCAAGGTCGGCTCGCGCCAGATCGATACTTCCCTTCGCACCAAACTTTCCACCCTTAAGCTTGCACTGAAAGAGGTTGGCTGATGGATATCCGCGCCGCGGAAATTTCCGCAATTCTGAAAGATCAAATCAAAAACTTCGGCCAGGAAGCTGAGGTTTCCGAAGTCGGTCAGGTTCTGTCCGTCGGCGACGGTATTGCCCGCGTCTATGGTCTGGACAACGTGCAGGCCGGCGAAATGGTCGAGTTCCCTGGCGGCATTCGCGGCATGGCGCTCAACCTCGAAACCGACAATGTCGGTGTCGTTATCTTCGGTTCCGACCGCGACATCAAGGAAGGCGACACCGTCAAGCGTACGGGCGCCATCGTGGACGTTCCGGTTGGTCCGCAGCTTCTTGGCCGCGTGGTCGACGCTCTCGGCAATCCGATCGACGGCAAGGGCCCGATCGTTTACGAAAAGCGCGCCCGCGTCGACGTCAAGGCTCCGGGCATCATTCCGCGCAAGTCGGTTCATGAGCCGATGTCCACGGGCATCAAGGCCATCGACGCCATGATCCCGGTCGGCCGCGGTCAGCGCGAACTCGTGATCGGCGACCGCCAGACCGGCAAGACCGCCATCATTCTCGACACGTTCCTGAACCAGAAGCCGATCCACGACAATGGCCCGGACAAGGACAAGCTCTACTGCGTCTACGTCGCCGTTGGCCAGAAGCGTTCCACCGTTGCCCAGTTCGTGAAGGTGCTCGAAGAGCGCGGCGCGCTGCAGTACTCGATCGTCGTTGCCGCCACGGCTTCCGATCCGGCTCCGATGCAGTACCTTGCTCCGTTCACCGGTTGCGCCATGGGCGAATACTTCCGTGACAACGGCCAGCACGCCCTGATCGGTTACGATGACCTTTCCAAGCAGGCCGTTGCCTATCGTCAGATGTCGCTTCTGCTGCGCCGCCCGCCGGGCCGTGAAGCCTATCCGGGCGATGTGTTCTACCTGCACTCGCGTCTCCTCGAGCGCGCTGCAAAGCTGAACGACGACAACGGCGCCGGCTCGCTGACGGCTCTGCCTGTCATCGAAACGCAGGGCAACGACGTGTCCGCGTTCATTCCGACCAACGTGATCTCGATCACCGACGGCCAGATCTTCCTCGAAACCGACCTGTTCTACCAGGGCATCCGTCCGGCCGTTAACGTCGGTCTGTCGGTTTCGCGCGTCGGTTCCGCTGCTCAGATCAAGGCCATGAAGCAGGTTGCCGGCTCGATCAAGGGTGAACTCGCCCAGTATCGCGAAATGGCCGCCTTCGCCCAGTTCGGTTCTGACCTCGATGCCTCGACGCAGCGCCTGCTGAACCGTGGTGCACGCCTGACGGAACTCCTGAAGCAGCCGCAGTTCTCGCCGCTGAAGACGGAAGAGCAGGTTTCGGTGATCTTCGCCGGCATCAACGGCTACCTCGACAAGCTGCCCGTCGCCGACGTTGGTCGCTATGAACAGGCTCTGCTGAGCTACCTCCGCACGGAAGGCAAGGCCATTCTGGACGCCATCCGTTCGGAAAAGGCGATCTCGGACGACACGAAGGCAAAGCTCAAGGCTGCGCTGGATACGTTCACCAAGAACTTCGCCTGATCCGATCAAGCCAGGACGATAAGCGATGCCTTCACTTAAGGACCTAAAAAACCGGATCGCCTCGGTCAAGGCGACGCAGAAGATCACCAAGGCGATGAAAATGGTCGCCGCGGCGAAGCTGCGTCGTGCCCAGGAGGCCGCCGAGGCCGCCCGGCCGTATTCGCAGCGGATGGGTGCGGTGCTTGCCAACATCGCGCAGACTCTTGGCGACGACGACAGCGCCCCGAAGCTGATGACCGGAACCGGCAAGGACGATGTGCATCTGCTCGTCGTCTGCACGGCCGAACGCGGTCTTTGCGGTGGTTTCAACTCCCAGATCGCGCGTGCTGCGCGCGATCATGCCCGCCAGCTTCTGCGCGCGGGCAAGACGGTCAAGATCTTCTGCGTCGGCAAGAAGGGCTATGACATCCTGCGTCGCGAATTTGCGCCGTTGATTATCGAGAAGAAAGAACTGCGCGACGTTCGCAAGATCGGTTTCGAAAATGCGGATGCCATCGGCAAGCGCGTCATCGCAATGTTCGAGCAGGGCGAATTCGATGTCGCTACGCTGTTCTACTCGGAATTCAAGTCGGTGATCAGCCAGGTTCCGACCGCACTTCAGCTCATTCCGGCGGCGGCTCCCGTTGCTGCTACGGCTGATGCCGGTGCGCTCTATGAATACGAGCCGGATGCGGCTGCGATCCTCAACGATCTCATTCCGCGTAACATTTCCGTCCAGATCTTCCGTGCGCTTCTTGAGAATGTCGCGGGCGAAATGGGTGCCAAGATGAGCGCGATGGATAACGCCTCGCGCAATGCCGGTGAGATGATCCACAAGCTGACGCTTTCCTATAACCGTCAGCGTCAGGCTCAGATCACCAAGGAACTCATCGAAATCATTTCGGGCGCCGAGGCGCTCTGAGTCAAGAAAAAGAGGTAACGAACATGGCTGACGCAGCAGCTTCCATTGGTAAGGTGACGCAGGTCATCGGCGCCGTCGTCGACGTGACGTTCGACGGCGAGCTGCCGGCGATCCTGAATGCTCTCGAAACCGTCAACGGCGGCAACCGCCTCGTGCTGGAAGTTGCCCAGCATCTGGGCGAAAACGTCGTTCGCACCATCGCCATGGACTCGACCGAAGGTCTTGTCCGCGGCCAGACGGTGACGAACACAGGTGCCCCGATCTCGGTTCCGGTTGGTGCGGAAACGCTCGGCCGCATCATGAACGTCATCGGCGAGCCGGTCGATGAAGTCGGTCCGGTCAACACGACGCTGCGTCGCGGCATTCACCAGGAAGCTCCGTCCTACGTCGAGCAGTCCACGGAAGGCCAGATTCTCGTTACCGGCATCAAGGTCGTCGACCTTCTGGCTCCCTACGCCAAGGGCGGCAAGATCGGCCTGTTCGGCGGCGCCGGCGTCGGCAAGACCGTTATCATCATGGAACTCATCAACAACATCGCAAAGGCACACGGCGGTTTCTCCGTGTTCGCCGGTGTGGGTGAGCGTACCCGCGAAGGTAACGACCTTTACCACGAAATGATCGAGTCCAAGGTGAACGTGGACCCGAAGGAAAACGGTGGTTCGACCGCCGGTTCCAAGTGCGCCCTGGTTTACGGCCAGATGAACGAACCCCCGGGTGCCCGCGCACGTATCGCTCTGACCGGTCTGACGATCGCCGAGCATTTCCGTGATGAAGGTCAGGACGTTCTGTTCTTCGTGGACAACATCTTCCGCTTCACGCAGGCCGGTTCCGAAGTGTCCGCTCTGCTCGGCCGTATTCCGTCGGCTGTGGGTTACCAGCCGACGCTGGCCACCGACATGGGCGCCCTGCAGGAACGCATCACCACCACGACGAAGGGTTCGATCACCTCGGTTCAGGCCATTTACGTACCCGCCGACGACTTGACCGACCCGGCTCCGGCCACGTCGTTCGCTCACCTTGACGCCACGACGGTTCTTAACCGTTCTATCGCTGAAAAGGGCATCTACCCGGCCGTTGACCCGCTCGACTCCACGTCGCGCATGCTCAACCCGATGATCATCGGTGAAGAGCATTACACGGTCGCCCGCAAGGTTCAGTCGACCCTGCAGCGCTACAAGGCCCTTCAGGACATCATCGCCATCCTCGGCATGGACGAACTGTCCGAAGAGGACAAACTGACGGTGGCTCGCGCCCGCAAGATCGAGCGCTTCCTGTCGCAGCCGTTCCACGTGGCTGAAGTCTTCACCGGCGCTCCGGGCAAGCTCGTCTCGCTCGAAGATACGATCAAGGGCTTCAAGGGTCTCGTTGCCGGCGAATACGATCACCTGCCGGAAGCCGCCTTCTACATGGTCGGTTCCATCGAGGAAGCCGTTGAAAAGGCCAAGAAGCTGGCTGCCGAAGCCGCTTGATGTTCCCCGGAAAGGGCGCGGGACCGCGCCCTTTTTCCCTCTGATTATGAAGAGTTGAAGCGTCATGGCTGACAATTTCAATTTTGAACTCGTTTCTCCCGAGCGGCTGCTCGTGTCGGAGCAGGCCAGCGAAGTTGTCATTCCGGCAACGGAAGGCGAAATGACGGTGATGGCTCGTCACGCTCCGACGATGACGACGCTGAAGCCCGGTGTGGTGACGGTCAAGTCCGCGGCTGGCAAGACGGCCAAGTATGTCGTGTTCGGTGGCTTTGCCGATATCAGCGCGACCGGTCTGACGGTTCTTGCGGAATCTGCGGTTCCTGCAACCGAGTTCAGCACCGATGCCCTGCAGGCCCGTATCGATACGGCCCGGAAGGAACTGGCGGCTGCCCAGGATCATGAAAAGCGCAACGGTATCGAGGAGTTCCTCTCCGAACTGACGCAGCTTCATGGCGCTGTCATCGCCGGCTGATTTCGCCGCGATCACGCGTTAACCAACGTAATTGTGAAGAGCCGTCCGGTCATGCCGGGCGGCTTTTTCGTATGCGGGCTCCCGGTGTGGCATCGACCGCCTCCGGTGTCGCCACTGTAACCAGCTGAAAATAATTGACTTATCAGGTCGCGAGGCCGGGTTTTACGTTGCTCTATGCATAACGAGCCTCGTATGGGGGACATGGCTCTACCTCGCCGAGTTACCGCGAATTTAAGGTTTTTCGGTCATAGTCTCTTAAGTCACTGACTGACATGGAGGGGCGCGCCCGCGCCCGGGTTCATACCGGCAGAGTATTTTGTCATGCGTCTATCTGTCCTTTCCTCACTGCTCATCGGAAGCCTCGCGCTTGGCGGCTGTCGCTCGTCGTCGCCCGCCGAAGTATTGGCGATTACGCCATCGCGCGATGTGACGAGTTCGGTCGCGCCATCGGCACCCGTTCCTTCTGCTGATGTCGGTGCGAAGGCGCGCGTGGCTGTGGCGGCGTCGAACCCCGTGGCAAGGCAGACTGATACGATTGCGATACCGCCAAAAGAGCAGGTTCTGGCGTGGGCCGGCACACCGGCGCAAACGACCGGGGTGCTGGCGAATATGCCGGTTGCCGAACCGGTTGTCGCGCCGACCTTGCGACCGACCGTGGCCTCGGAGGCAGATCGCGCACTGCGCGGTCGCACGCGCGTTTACGCACACCGGTTCAGCGACGCCAAGCCGATCAATTTCGGGAAGGTGACGCCGCGTCATTATGCTGTTCATGGCGTGGATGTGTCGCGTTGGCAGGGTGATATCGATTGGCCGAAGCTCAGGACGCAGGGCGCAAACTTCGCCTACATCAAGGCCACCGATGGCGGCGATCATCTGGACCCGATGTTCCGGACGAACTGGCGCAAAGCGAAGGAAGCCGGCCTCAAGCGCGGCGCCTATCATTTCTTCTACTGGTGCCGTGTGGCCAGCGATCAGGCGTCATGGTTCATCCGCAACGTGCCGCGCGATCCCGACGCCCTGCCGCCGGTCATCGATGTCGAGTGGAACGGCGAGTCGTCCTGCAAACGTCGACCGTCGCCTGAGAAGGTGCGCGAGAAGATGCAGGTCTTCATGGACATGCTGGAACGTCACTACGGCAAGCGGCCCATCATCTACACGGCACCCGACTTCTATGACGACAATCTTCGCGGCGCCTTCACCAGCTATCCGTTCTGGCTGCGCGCCGTTGCGCAGCATCCCTCGAAGGTTTATCCGGGCCGTAACTGGCGTTTCTGGCAGTATTCCGGTTCCGGTCTGTCCCAGGGCGTGAACGGCAAGATCGACCTCAACGTTTTCCATGGTACGGAAGAGGAATGGCACCGCTGGGCGTCCAACGATGGCGCGTGACGATGCCCGGTGGGGTAGTGCAGCAGCCAGACGGCCACCGGCTTCGGTGACGTCGCGGATCACCCACATGCGATGCGTTGGAAGACAAGTAAGGAAAGAGTGGTGATCCCGACGCGATTCGAACGCGTGACCCCCAGATTAGGAATCTGGTGCTCTATCCTGCTGAGCTACGGGACCACTGTCCGCACACATACAAAAGGCTTGGCGTTTAGCCAAGCCCTTTGTTTGCCACCGGATCAATCGGTCAGACGCTGTTCGGCAAGACGGACCCAATAGGAGATGCCGCTGCCGATGATGTCGTCGTTGAAGTCATAGGCCGGGTTATGAAGACCGGCGCTTTCGCCGTTGCCGATGAAGATGAAGGCGCCGGGGCGCTTCTTCAGCATGAAGGCGAAATCCTCGCCGGCCATCGAGGGTGCAACATCCGGGTCGACATTGGTCGGGCCGGCAACCTCGCGGGCGACGGCCAGTGCGTGACCCATTTCCGCATCGTGGTTGGCAGTAACGGGGCAATTGCGTTCGTAATGCAGAACGCCGACCGCGCCATGGGCCGCGGCGATGCTTTCGACGATCTGCTGCATGCGGGCTTCGGTCTGGTCCTGCACGGCTTCGCTCAGGGTGCGGACCGTACCGGCAAGCTCAGCCTCGGTCGGGATGACGTTATGGGTGGTGCCGGCGATGAACTTGGTAATCGACAGCACGACCGACTCGATCGGATCGACATTGCGCGAGGCGATCAATTGCAGGTTTGAGACGATCTGAGCGCCGATGACGATGGGGTCGATGGAGCGGTTGGGCTGGGCGGCGTGGCTGCCGCGACCGGTGACGGTGATCGTGAACTTGTCGGGTGCGGCCATGATGCCACCCTTGCGGATGGCGAACTGGCCGGCGGGAATACCGGGCATGTTGTGCATGCCATAAACTTCCGAAATGCCGAAGCGCTCCATCAGTCCGTCTTCGACCATGGCGAGCGCGCCCGCGCCGCCTTCTTCGGCGGGCTGAAAGATGACGGCGACGCGGCCGTTGAAATTGCGGGTTTCGGCCAGATATTTCGCGGCGCCGAGCAGCATGGCCATATGGCCATCATGACCGCAAGCGTGCATGCGTCCGGGGATCTTCGAGGCCCAGGGTTTGCCAGTCACTTCATCCACCGGCAGCGCATCCATATCGGAGCGCAGGCCGATGGTGCGGTCGCTTTCGCCGCGTCCCTTGATGATGCCGACAACACCGGTCCGGCCAATGCCTGTCACGATTTCGTCGACGCCGAATTCTTTCAGCCGCTCGGCAACGAAGGCGGCGGTATTCGTCACTTCGTAGAGAATTTCGGGGCTCTCATGGAGGTGGCGGCGCCATTCGGTTGCTTCGGCCTGAAGCTCGGCGGCGCGGTTCAAGATGGGCATGGGGCTGTTCCTGTGTTGTCTGGCGGTAAAGTGAACGGATTCGTCTCCTCCATCGCGGTGAGTTTGCGCCTTGTAATTGACCTAATCAATCGTCTTTGCCATTGCTTGGCCACATAGGGTAAATATCCCGGCGCTCAATATTCGATCTTGTAACCGCGATCACATGAAGGAACCCGCCGTGCTCAAATCAGGCTTCCGCGCATTCACCTCGCTCATGCTGGCCGGTGTGGTAACGATGGGTGGTGCACTGGCGGGGCGCGATGCGGCGCTCGCCAATCCCTATATCGTCGTCGATGTCAATTCCGGTCAGGTGATCGAACATTCCGACGCCTTCCGCAAATGGTATCCGGCCTCGCTGACCAAGCTGATGACAGCCTATCTGGCGTTCAGTGCAATGAAGGAAGGCCGGCTGAAGCCGGATAGCCCGGTGACCATATCGCAGAAGGCTGCGAGTGCGCCGCCTAGCAAGACCTTCTTCCGCGCCGGCGCGCAGGTGACGCTTGACAATGCGCTGAAGCTGCTGCTGGTCAAGTCCGCCAATGACATTGCGGTTGCCATTGCCGAAACGGTTGGCGGCTCGCAGGATGCCTTCGTGGCGAAGATGAATGCCGAGGCGCAGCGGCTCGGCATGACCTCGACCCGGTATGTGAACCCGAACGGCCTGCCGGGCAAGGGGCAATACACCACGGCGCGTGACCTTGCCGTTCTGGCGGTGACGATCAAGCGCGAGTTCCCGCAATATGCCTCGTATTTCTCGCTGGAAGGTGTGGATACCGGCAAGAAGACCTATGGCAATTACAACATGCTGATCGGTCGTTTCGATGGCGCGGATGGCATGAAAACGGGCTTCATCTGCGCCTCGGGCTTCAATCAGGTTTCGTCGGCCACGCGCAATGGCCGCAGCGTCGTTTCGGTCGTTCTGGGTGAAAACAGCCTGGCCGGTCGCACGGAACGCTCTGCCGAACTGCTGCAGAAGGCATTGACCACGGGCGCTTCGGGCGTGCCGCTCGGCAAGCTGGCACCCTATGGCGAACAGGGCACGGAAGCCAATGACGTAAGTGCGGAAATCTGCAATCCGCAGGCCGCGAAGGTGCGTTCGGAAGGCCGTGACGATGCTGGCCGCATGGTCATCAAGTCACCCTATGTGCACGAGATGGACCGCCCGCCGGTCTATTCGTTCGCCGGCGTCATTCCCGGCACGGAGCCGCCGCCCCCGCCGCCGAAGCCGGATGCCAAGAAGGCCGATTCCAAAAAGAAGGATCAGGCGGCCAAGGACAAGCCACCGGTGAAGAAGCCGAAGGCCGACGCGCCGCCAGCCACCAATGCGGCCGTGCCCGCGCAACGCCCGGTGAACTGACATGCAGGCGCGCATTCCGGTTTCCATCGTCACCGGCTTTCTCGGGGCAGGCAAATCCACGCTTCTCAACCGGCTCCTGAAAGACCCGGCCATGAAGGATGCGGCTGTCATCGTCAACGAGTTCGGCGATGTCGGCATCGATCACCTTCTGGTCGAATCCTCGGGCGATTCCGTCATCGAACTTTCCGATGGTTGCCTGTGCTGCACCATGCGCGGCGACCTCATCGATACGCTGGCGGAACTGATGGACCGTATCCAGACCGGAAAGCTCAAACCGCTCAAGCGTATCGTGGTGGAAACCACCGGGCTTGCCGATCCAGCCCCCGTCATGCAGTCGGTCATGGGGCACCCGGTTCTCATCCAGAATTTCGAGCTGGATGGCGTGGTGACGGTGGTCGACGCCGCCAACGGTCTTGCCACGCTCGACGCCCATCCTGAATCGGTGCGGCAGGCGGCGGTTGCCGACCGGCTGGTGCTGACCAAGCGTTCGCTGGCCGATGCCGGGACCGTCGAGCGCCTCATGGCGCGGTTGAGGGCCCTCAATCCGCGCGCGGTGATCACGGATGCGGAAAGCGATGCTCCTGCGGCGTCTCTCCTCGTCAACGGACTTTATGATCCGGATACGAAGCATCCGGATGTCAGTCGTTGGCTTCAGGAAGAGGGCGTACATGCGCACGATCATCACCACGGCGATGAGCATCATGAACATGGTCCCGATTGCGGCTGCGGCCATGACCACGACCACCACCACCACCACCACCATGATGATGACCATGGGCATCATCGCCACGCAGATGACATCCGTTCCTTCTCGATCCTGCATGACCAGCCGATCGATCCGATGGCCATCGAAATGTTCGTCGATCTGCTGCGCTCGGCCCATGGCGAAAAGCTTCTGCGCATGAAGGCTGTGGTGCAGACCTCGGATCGTCCCGACAAGCCTTTGGTGCTGCATGGTGTCCAGAGCATCTTCCATCCGCCGGTGCGGCTTGAGGCATGGCCCGATCCTGCGGATCAGCGGTCGCGGCTGGTGCTGATCACCAAGGGATTGCCGGAAGCTTTCGTGCGCGATCTCTTCGCGGCCTTCACCGGCAAGCCGGTGGTGGATCATCCCGATCGGACGGCTTTGTCGGACAATCCGCTGGCCGTGCTAGGGGTGACCTTCTGAGGCGTCGCGGGAAGAACGACGCCTAGCCCTTGCGGATATGAAACCGGTTGCCATGCTCTGTTTTCCCGGTGGAAAGCAGTGCGTGGCCATCTTCGTTGCACATATGGGTGATGTCGATGACGGCAAGCGGATCGGTGGTTTCCACGATCAGTTCGGCGCCGCCTGTCATGTTCGCCAGCCGCTTGCGGGTGCGCAAAACGGGAAGGGGACATTTCAGCCCCCTCAGGTCGAAGATCTCGGTCACGGACGGGCCCAGAATTTCCAGCGCGGCACGGTCGTTCCCGTCTGCTCCGCCGTCGGTGCGGTTGTTGCCGCATCCATGACCGTCGTATTGGCGGCGGCCAGCAGCGCGGGCTTGTGCGGGTTCGGAACCGGAATCGGAATGCCGCCGGTCGTGGTCGCGGCAACCGTCGGCATGGTCGTGGATGTCGCGGCGGCCTTGACCATGGCGTTCTGCTGCTGGGTGGCAACGGTTGCCGCCACCGGCGTTGCCGTTGCGCCCGCAGCCGGGGTCGAGACCGGCGCGGCGGATGCAACTTCCGTCGAGGCGGTGCCGAAGAGCGGCTGAGAGGCCGGCTTTGCCGCGCGCCCACCGGGCTTGGTCGGGTCAAACTCAGAAATCTTCACCAGACGACCGGCCTTCAGCGCCGGGCCGGTGGGGGCGAAGGCGAGGTCCTTGCCCTTGCGCTGGTCGGCCACAAGCGCCTTGCGTTCGGCTTCGCTCGGGTCGTACCAGGCAACGTCCTCGTACTTGTCGATAGCCTTCTGATAGGCCACTTCATAGGTCTTGTTGTAGCTGGCGAGCGCCGCCTGCAGGGCCGGCGGCGTCGACATATTGGCAGGGCAGGCCCCGACCGGATTGAACGCGCCCGTGGCTTCCTGATTGAAAACGTACTGCTTGTTGCAGACGGCGACTTCCGGCGGACGCTTGGTGACTTCGAAATTGTCGTAGCCGACCTTGAGCATCTTCCAGAATTCGTAATGCTCGCTGTGGCGGTGGCGCGCCATATTTTCCGCCGTCATGCGGAAGGGGAAGGCCTGAAGCTGGATGGTCTGCTGGCCGCCCTTGAAGGCGTCGCGCGCAAAGGCCCAGATTTCGAGGATCTGCGCATCGGTCATCGAGTAGCAGCCCGACGACGAGCAGGCGCCATGGATCATCAGGTTGGTGCCATTACGCTTGTTGGCTGCGTCGTAACGGTTCGGAAAGCCTGTGTTGATCGCCAGGAAATACTGCGAATAGGGGTTCATGTTGGCGCGCGAGAGCGGGTAGAACCCTTCCGGCGCCTGCCGGTCGCCTTCCTTCACCTTCGGACCGAGGCGGCCCGACCAGGCGCAGATCTTGTAATCCTTGATCTTCTCGAAACGGTTGTCCGTCCGTGCCTTCCAGATTTCCAGAACGCCTTCTTCCTTGAAGATGCGGATGGAAATCGGCGAGGTGCGGTCCATGCCCTTCGCCTTCATTTCGGCGACCATGCTGTCGGGCAGGGGCTGCTCGGTCTTGTTCTTGACGTCCTTCACATAGCCGGGATCGATCGCATCGAGGCTCTCGTTGCAGCCTGCGAGCAAGGTGGCGATCAGGGGAAAGAGTACGACGTTTCTCAAGCGCATTGCGAATTGCCCGGTTTCAATCTGAGGCGGCTGCCTTTTAGCATCCGCCATCCGTTCCGCAAATATAGAGTATTCGCCTTCACAAAAACTTAACCTTGTGCGGCTGCACGATCCAATCACCGGACTGTTACCGGCGATTGAAGCCGCATTATGGCCGATACCGCGCCCGGTGGGGCGCGGCAACTGGCATCAGAGGTTGCGCCCGATGGCGAGGAACTTCTGGCGGCGCTCGTCGCGAAGTTCGGTCCCGGAAAGCGGGCTCAGCGCGGCGAGTGCCGCCGCAATGGTGTCGCCGGTATCGTTGATGACCTGCTCGGCATGGCGGTGCGCGCCGCCGGTCGGCTCCTTGATGATGCCGTCGATAACGCCGAGACCCTTGAGGTCTTCCGCCGTGATCTTCATGTTGGTGGCGGCTTCCTTGGCGCGGCTCGAATCGCGCCACAGGATGGAAGCGGCCCCTTCCGGCGAGATCACCGAATAGATGGCGTGTTCCAGCATGTAGACGCGGTTGCCGGTGGCGATGGCGATGGCGCCGCCCGAACCGCCTTCACCGATGACGATGGAGATGATCGGAACCTTGACCTGCAGGCACATTTCGGTGGAACGGGCGATGGCTTCAGCCTGACCGCGTTCTTCGGCGCCGACGCCGGGATAGGCGCCAGCGGTGTCGACCAGCGTCACGATCGGCAGGCCGTAACGGTCGGCCAGTTCCATGACGCGGACGGCCTTGCGGTAGCCTTCGGGGCGCGGGCTGCCGAAATTGTGCAGGATGCGCGACTTGGTGTCGTTGCCTTTTTCCTGACCGATGACGGCCACCGGCTGGCCGCGGAAGCGGGCGAGACCGGACTGGATGGCGGCATCCTCGGAGAACTTGCGGTCACCGGCGAGCGGCGTGAATTCTGTGAAAAGCTTTGCAGCATAATCCACGAAATGCGGACGCTGCGGATGCCGCGCGACCTGCGTCTTCTGCCAGGCGTTGAGCTTCGAATAGATATCGACGATGGCTTCGCGGGCGCGCGTTTCGAGACGGGTAATCTCGTCGGAAATGTCGATGCTTTCGTCTTCTGCCTTGAGCTTCTTCAGTTCGTGGATCTTCGCTTCAAGGTCGGAGATCGGCTTTTCAAAGTCGAGATAGTGATGCATGACATCCGTTTCCAATCGTTGTGCCTGGCGCTCCAGGCAGTGCTCCCGTCACTTTTTCGGGTCTCTAATCCGGCTTTTTTGCCTGTTTGGCAAGAGGGTGATGGTTTTGCACGAGCTGTTGCAGGCGTTCTTCCAGAACGTGTGTATAGATTTGTGTCGTCGATATGTCCGAATGACCAAGCAGTTCCTGCACCGCGCGCAGGTCCGCGCCGTTCTGCAGAAGGTGGCTGGCGAAGGCGTGGCGAAGCACATGCGGCGAGAGCATGGATGGTGGCAGGCCCGCGCGAATGGCGAGGTCCTTCAGGTCCCTTGAGAAGACCTGACGCGGAACGTGTCCTTCCTTCGAGGCGGCAGGAAACAGCTTCGGACTGTCCTTCAGCCGCGGATCGGCCTCGGCGGCAATTGCCAGCGCCTCGCCATAACGGCGAAGGGCAGCGATGGCGGTGTGCGAAAGCGGCACCAGCCGTTCCTTGGCACCCTTGCCGCGAATAACGAGGAAGCGGCCCTCTTCCCCCAGAACCCGCGCCGGCAACGTCAGGAGCTCGCTGACGCGCATGCCCGTGGCATAGAGCAGTTCCACCAGCGCCAGCATCCGAAATCGCTTCAACCGCTCGCCCGGCTCTGCCGTCTCCGCTTCCCTGACAGCCTGATCGAGCAGCCGCGTCACCTGATCGACGCCGATGGTCTTTGGCAGGGGGCGGCCTTTTTTCGGTGCGTCGAGGACGCCGGAGGGATCGTCGGCGCGCAGGCCCTCGGCATAGAGAAACTTCGAGAACTGGCGTAACGAAGAGAGCTTGCGGGCTTGTGATGAAGTCTTCAACCCTTCGCCTGCCAGCCGGGTCATATAGGCGGAAAGATCGGCTGGGCTTGCTTCCAGCATGCCGATGCCGCGGCCTTTCAGAAAGGTGCGCAGATCTTCAAGATCGCGGCGATAGGCCAGGAGCGTGTTGGCCGATGCGCCGCGTTCGGCGCTCAGCATTTCCAGAAAGGCTTCGATATGGGCTCCGTCCAGTGCTGCCATGGCGTTTACGGCTTCGCACTGGCGGCGGGGATGCTGCCGGGGGGGATTCGGATGATCATGTCCTTCTCGCCGGGGTCCACGAAAATGGTCAGTGCCAGCATGATGCCGTAGACGCTGGCGATGATGGCGCCCGCGAAGAACAGCAGGCGATAGAGGGTCGGCATGTCGCTCTCCGGTGCCGGTTTGCTTTTTTGATGGCCTGACCCTAGTCCATCATGGGCAAGGTTCCAAGTTTTCGCGCGCCACGGCTTGACGCTTCCCCCGCATTTGCCGATAGGATCACCCATCGAAGCGAAGACGATGATGAGCGCACTGAACCTGTCCGAGACCCCCAAGACGCTGAGCGAGCGTGCCCGCGCCGCCCTCGGCAATCGCAATCTCGTTTTCGTCGGCCTTATGGGCGCCGGAAAATCCGCCATCGGGCGCATGGTGGCGCAGGATCTCGGTCTTTCCTTCGTCGATTCCGACCACGAGATTGAACGCGTGTCGCGCATGACGATCACCGAACTTTTTGCCGCCTATGGCGAAGCGGAGTTCCGTGCGCTGGAAACGCGGGTGATTGAACGCCTCTTGCAGGCGGGGCCGCGTGTCGTCTCGACCGGTGGCGGCGCCTTCATCAATCCGAATACGCGGCAAAGGATCAAGGAAAGCGGCGTGTCCGTCTGGCTCAAGGCGGATCTCGATGTGCTCTGGAACCGCGTCAGCCGTCGTGAGGGCAGGCCGCTCCTGAAGACGGCCGATCCCAAGGGAACGCTTCGGGCCTTGATGGACGATCGCTATCCGATCTATGCCGAAGCCGATCTGACTGTTATTTCCCGGGACGTTCGCAAGGAAGTGATCGTCAAGGATGTGCTGGCTACCATCGCCGGCCTTGCCAACAAGGAATAAGACCATGACCGCCGTTGAAACGGGCACCATCGAAGGCGCAGGCCCGGAACAGCTCGTCCGCGTGCCGCTCGGCAGCCGCTCCTATGACATTCTCATTGGCCCAGGCCTGATTGCCCGCGCCGGCGGTGAAATCACCGCGCGCCTCAAGGGCCGCCGGGCCGCCGTCATCACCGATGCCAATGTCGGTCCGCTTTATCTGGAAGCGCTGACCGACAGCCTGCAGACCGATGGCATCGAATCGGTTTCGCTGACGCTGCCCGCTGGCGAGAAGACCAAGAATTTCGAGAACCTGATCGCCGTCGTCGATCTGGCGCTCACGGCCCGTCTCGAACGCAATGACATGATCATCGCGCTGGGTGGCGGGGTGATCGGCGATCTCGCCGGCTTTGCCGCCGGCATCGTCAAGCGCGGCATCCGCTTTGTGCAGATCCCGACCTCGCTGCTGGCACAGGTCGATTCGTCCGTCGGCGGCAAGACCGGCATCAATACCCGCCACGGCAAGAATCTTGTCGGCGTGTTCCATCAGCCCGACCTCGTTCTGGCCGATGCCGATGCGCTCGGCACGCTGTCCGAACGCGAGTTCCGCGCCGGCTATGCCGAAGTGGCAAAATACGGCCTGATCGACAAGCCGGACTTTTTCGCCTGGCTGGAGAAGAATCGCGCCGACGTCTTCGCTGGTGGACCGGCCCGCATCGAGGCGATTGCCGCCTCCTGCCGCGCCAAGGCCGCCGTCGTCGCAGCGGATGAGCGGGAAAACGGCGCACGCGCCCTTCTCAATCTCGGCCACACCTTCGGCCACGCGCTGGAAGCGGCTGTGCAGTATGATTCCGCGCGTCTCGTGCATGGCGAGGGTGTCGCCATCGGCATGGTGCTAGCACATGAATTCTCGACCCGCCTCAACCTTGCCAGCCGCGATGATGCCGACCGGGTGCGCAAGCATCTGAAGGAAGCCGGCCTGCCGGTGAGCATTGGTGAAATTCCGGGCGATCTGCCCCCGGCAGAAGGGTTGATGGAAGCGATTGCGCAGGACAAGAAGGTCAAGAGCGGCAAGCTCACCTTTATCCTCACGCGCGGCGTCGGCCAGTCCTTCGTCGCGGATGATGTGCCATCCTCGGAGGTTCTCTCCTTCCTGAGAGAAAAATATCCGCAATGAGCGGAGGGTCCCTGTTGCGCCGGTTCCTGATCTGGTTGCGGGGCCTCTGGTCCGGCCGGCCGGAGCTTTCGGCGCATGAGCGGCTTCTGGGCACTGTGGATCAGCTTTACGGCGAGGGATCCGTCGTCAAGGACGATCGTGACCGGCTGGATGGCATCCTGCATCTGGGCGAACTCGAGGTCTACGACATCATGGTGCACCGCACCGCGATGCGAACGATCAATGCCGATGACATGCCGGCGGAGGTGATCCGCCAGATTCTCGAAAGTCCGTTCACGCGTTTGCCGCTGTGGCGGGGGTCCAGCGACAACATTGTCGGTGTCATTCATGCCAAGGATCTGCTGCGCGCCATGGCCGAACCGGATTTCGAGCGGGACAAGCTCGATATCTCGAAGATCGCCCAGAAACCATGGTTCGTGCCTGACAGCACCAACCTGAAGGACCAACTGAATGCCTTCCTGCGGCGCAAGGTGCATTTCGCGCTCGTCGTGGACGAATATGGCGACGTGCAGGGGCTCGTGACGCTCGAGGACATTCTCGAGGAAATCGTCGGGGAAATTGCCGATGAGCATGACATCGACGTGCAGGGCGTTCGACAGGAAGCGGATGGCTCCATCGTCGTAGACGGTTCGGTGCCGATCCGTGATCTCAATCGCGCGCTGGACTGGAACCTGCCCGACGATCACGCCACCACCATCGCCGGCCTCGTCATTCATGAATCCCAGATGATCCCCGAGGAGCGACAGTCTTTCACCTTCCACGGCAAGCGCTTCTTCGTGATGAAGCGGGAGAAGAACCGCATTACCCGTCTGCGTATCCGCCCCGCAGGGGACGAGGCCGCAGCGGTTGCGGCGGGCGAGTGACGTGTCCGGCATTGTGGTCCGGTTCGCCACGCACGCTGAAAAGCCGGTGCTTGCGGCAATGCTGTCTGCCTATCTTGCCGAGCTTGGTCAGTATGGCGAGGTCGATACGGACTATCCCTATTTCGATGCCTATTGGCAGGAGCCCGAAAGCCGCTGGCCCTATCTCGTCACGCTCGATGGCGAGCCTTGCGGCTTTGCTCTGGTCAATCGCTGGTCCGTATCGGGACTGGGCACGGATTTCTCCGTCGCCGAATTCTATGTCGCGCCGGATGCGCGCAGGGGTGGCGTCGGTTGCGAGGCTGCCGGCCGGGTTTTATCCGCGCGACCGGGCCTCTGGGAACTTGGCGTGCTTGCCGGAAACGAGCCGGCGCTCACCTTCTGGCCGAGGGCCATCGCCCAGACTGGTGCCGGCGCGCCGGAACGGATCGAAAAGCAGGACGAAGTGATCTTCCGGTTCAGGATTTTGCCTTCACGGCCCTGAGCATATCCGGCAGGCCGTCATGGGGGCCAAGTGCGTGACGCGGTGCATCTTCCCAGATATCGCTGCGGGTCTTCTCGAAGTCCGGGTGAAGCGGGTACTTGATTGCAGCGCCCGGAACGTTCGTCTCGCCGATCACGAGCAGGCGCACTTCATCCGATGTATTGTTGATAAAGGTATGGGCTATACCGGTGCCCGAGGGGAAGGCGATGCAATCGCCGGGTTTCAGAGGGTGAAGGTGGCCGTCCACCCAGGCGTCCGGATGGCCTTCGATGACGAAAATGAATTCGTCTTCGGCGCTTTCGGCGTGGGGGTAGGAGGTGCGGCGACCCGGCAGCAGGCGTTCATGGTGAATGCCGAGCTTTGTCAGGCCGAGCAGCCGCCCGACCGGCGCTCCGATCGAAAGCAGTTCGGTGTCGCCCTTGTAGTGGCTATCGTCAGGTCCTTCCAGTTCCACCCAGTGTCTGATGAACTCCGGTCGTTCCATGTTGCATCTCCGTGCCGTTCAGGCCGTGATGCTGCGCCAGGACGGGCCCGCAGGCAAGAGCCTACCAGCGCACCGCTTCGCCGGGTGCTGCAGCCTCGATGGCTAGGGCGTGGAGGCCGGCGTCGAACTGCGGTTTCAGCAGATCGTTGATGGCGCGGTGGCGGTTCACGCGGGACTGGCCTGTGAAGGCGGAGGCCACGATGCGGATGCGCATATGGGTCTCGGCATCGCCGCTCATGCCGGGCTGATGGCCGGCGTGGTGGGCGCTTTCATCGATCACTTCAAGCCGCTCGGGCTGAAATGTCTCTTGCAGGCGGTTTTCGATGATGTCGCGGATGCGCATGGGGTTCATGATACCTATATGAAGCGGGCACTCCACAAGCCACCAACAAACACCTTTGTCAATTCTTGTTTCGGTTCCTCGCCGGGCCGATAATGCAGCACCATGATAAGACTCGACTCCAAATATTTCGACCGTATCCGGACCCGCCGGAAGAAGGCCTCGGAACCCGAGGCCAAGGGGCCCATGTGCCAATGGGACGGCTGTCAGGAAAAGGGCGCGCATCGGGCGCCGGTCGGACGCCATGCCGAGGGCGAATTCTTCTTTTTCTGCTTCGAGCACGTCAAGGAATATAACAAGGGCTACAACTATTTCTCGGGCCTCTCCGACAATGAAGTGGCGCGCTACCAGAAAGAAGCCGTGACCGGGCATCGCCCGACCTGGACGATGGGGGTGAACGGGGCTGCCAAGACCAGCCCGCTCCATTCCACCAATCGCTCCGGTTCTGCCGGCGCGCAGGCGCGTATCAAGGATCCGTTCGGTTTCGTGCAGCAACGCCGCACGGGCACCAACCGTACCAATCCCGCCCAGCGCAAGCTGAAGACGCTGGAAGCCAAAGCCTTCGATACGATGGGGCTGACGGTGGGGGCGACGGCTGACGACATCAAGCGTCGCTACAAGGAACTCGTGAAGAAGCACCATCCCGATGCCAATGGCGGCGACCGTGCTTCGGAAGAGCGCTTCCGCGCTGTGGTGCAGGCTTACCAGCTTCTCAAGCAGGCGGGTTTCTGCTGAGGCCCGGATTTTCAGCAAAAACCATGCATGAGATGAAAATTCCTTGCGTCAAAATGGTTCCAAAGACGGCGGCGATGCTCTAAACCTTTGCCCAAGCGATGGCGACGCGAAATTACGATGATCCGGCCTTTTCCCAGAAGGCCGTCCTGGAGATATTATGAGCACGATCGACCCCGAGATTTCCGAGCTTCCCGATACCACCGTTTCCGTCAGGGAAGTCTTCGGCATTGATTCCGACATCCGCGTTCCGGCCTATTCCAAGGCGAATTCCTACGTTCCCGATCTCGATCCGGATTATCTGTTCGATCGTGAGACGACGCTCGCCATTCTCGCAGGCTTTGCCTATAATCGCCGCGTGATGATTTCCGGCTATCACGGCACGGGTAAGTCCTCGCATATCGAACAGGTCGCCGCCCGCCTCAAATGGCCGTGCGTGCGCGTCAACCTCGACAGCCATGTCAGCCGTATCGACCTCGTCGGCAAGGACGCCATCGTTCTGAAAGACGGCAAGCAGGTGACCGAGTTCAAGGACGGTATCCTGCCCTGGGCCTACCAGAACAATGTCGCACTCGTGTTCGATGAATACGATGCCGGCCGTCCGGACGTGATGTTCGTCATCCAGCGCGTGCTCGAATCCTCCGGTCGCCTGACCCTGCTCGACCAGAGCCGCGTCATTCGTCCTCACCCGGCTTTCCGCCTGTTCGCCACGGCCAACACCGTCGGCCTCGGCGATACGACCGGCCTCTATCACGGCACGCAGCAGATCAACCAGGCCCAGATGGACCGCTGGTCGATCGTTTCGACGCTGAACTACCTGCCGCACGATCAGGAAGTGAACATCGTCGTTGCCAAGGTGAAGAGCCTGGCCACCAAGGAAGGTCGCGAGACCGCCTCGCGCATGGTCCGTGTGGCCGATCTGACCCGCGCCGCCTTCATGAATGGCGATCTTTCGACCGTCATGAGCCCGCGTACCGTCATCACCTGGGCTGAAAACGCCGAGATCTTCGGTGACATCGCCTTTGCCTTCCGCGTTACCTTCCTGAACAAGTGTGACGAACTGGAGCGCAATCTGGTGGCGGAACAATATCAGCGTGCTTTCGGCGTGGAGCTGAAGGAAAGCGCTGCCAATATCGTGCTCGGCGCGTAATTCGCGCCGCCTTTCTCTTAATCAACGTCTCCGCGCCGGTGTGAAAGCCGGTCCGGGGGCGGTTCAGGAATACGGCGAGCATGTCCGGTCAAGGCGATAATTCCAGACCCAAAACCACCACGATCATCGACATGGAGCCGGTGCGCAGGGCGCTGACAGGTTGCGTGCGCTCGATTGCCGGCAAGACCGATATCGAGGTGAGTTTCGCCAACGAACGGCCGGGCATAACCGCCGAACGCATTCGCCTGCCCGACCTTTCCAAGCGTCCGACGCTTCAGGAACTGGCGGTGACGCGCGGCCTGGGCGACGCCATGGCGCTGCGTATCGCCTGCCACGACACCAAGGTTCACAACAGCATGGCGCCCGGCGGACAGGATGCCCGCGTGATCTTCGACGCTGTCGAACAGGCCCGCATCGAATCGATCGGTGCGCTGCGCATGGCGGGCACGGCGAAGAACCTCGCTAGCATGCATGCCGAGAAATATGCCAAGGCGAATTTCGCCGGCATTCTCGCCAAGGAAGACGCGCCGATCGGCGAGGCGCTGGCCATGCTGGTGCGTGAAAAGCTGACGGGCGAAGCGCCGCCGGCAAGCGCCGGACAGGTGCTCGATTTCTGGCGGCCCTTCTTCGAAGAAAAGGCCGGCGACCAGTTCGGTGATCTCGGTTCGCTGGTCGAGGATCAGCAGGCCTTTGCCAAGGCCGTGCGCCATATGCTTGCGTCCATGGGCGTTGCCGAGGATTACGGCGACAATGATGCCGAGCCGGACCAGTCGGAGGAGACGACCGACGAAGACCAGCCGCGCTCCGACGACCAGAGCGAAGAGAGCGTGGAGGAGGAAGCCGGTTCCGAAGCTGCGCCCGCCGAGGAAAGCGAAGCGTCGCAGGATCAGATGGAAGACGGCGAGATGGACGGCGCCGAAGTCTCCGAAGAGGAGATGGACGACAACAGCGACGACGAGTCCGAAACGCCTGGCGAAACCCGCCGCCCGCAGACGCCCTTCGATGATTTCAACGAGAAGGTCGATTACCGCGTCTTCACCGCCGATTTCGACGAGGTGACGACCGCGGAAGAACTGTGCGATGAGGCCGAACTGGATCGGTTGCGTGCGCTTCTCGACAAGCAGCTTTCGCATCTTCAGGGCGCTGTTGGCCGCCTTGCCAACCGCTTGCAGCGCCGCCTGATGGCGCAGCAGAACCGTTCCTGGGATTTCGATCTGGAAGAAGGCTATCTCGATCCTGCACGGCTCAGCCGTCTGGTGATCGACCCGATGCAGCCGCTTTCCTTCAAGCGCGAGCGCGACACGCAGTTCCGCGATACGGTTGTGACGCTTGTCATCGACAATTCAGGCTCGATGAGGGGACGTCCGATCACGGTTGCCGCCACCTGCGCCGATATTCTCGCCCGCACGCTGGAACGCTGCGGCGTGTCGGTTGAAATTCTCGGCTTCACCACCAAGGCTTGGAAGGGCGGTCAGTCGCGCGAGAAGTGGCTGTCCGAAGGCAAACCGGCCAATCCGGGCCGCCTCAACGATTTACGTCACATCATCTACAAGTCTGCCGACGCGCCCTATCGCCGCTCGCGCCGCAATCTCGGCCTGATGATGCGCGAGGGCCTGCTCAAGGAAAATATCGACGGCGAAGCGCTGATCTGGGCGCATAACCGCCTTCTGGCGCGGCCCGAACAGCGCCGGATCATGATGATGATTTCGGACGGTGCGCCGGTTGATGATTCGACGTTGTCGGTGAACCCCGGCAACTACCTCGAGCGCCACTTGCGTGCGGTGATCGAACAGATCGAAACACGCTCGCCGGTCGAGCTTCTGGCCATCGGTATCGGCCATGACGTGACGCGCTACTATCGCAAGGCCGTCACCATCGTCGATGCGGATGAACTGGCCGGCGCTATGACGGAGCAGCTTGCGGCTCTCTTCGCCGAAAATGCCGGTGGCCGCGGCGCACGCGGCCAGCGTCGCGCCGGGTGAGGCCGCTGATGGTCAACCGGGTTGCGCTTCTTGGCGCTGCCCTGGCATTTGCCCTTCTGGCACCGGCTGAGCGTCTGCGGGCCGCGCCCGTCGAGATCGTGGCGCAGCCGATCCACGTCTTCAAGACCGGGCAGGAAAGTGCCCGCTTCGGCGCGCTCGAATTCATGGGCGGTTTGCGGCTGATCTCGGATGCGCCTCTGTTCGGGGCCTTGTCGGCCATACGCTTTCGTCCCGACGCGCAAAGCTTCGTGGGCGTTCTCGATACTGGTCACTGGCTGACCGGGACTGTGGTGCGCGATTCCGCAGGGCGTCTTTCGGGTGTTCGTGATGCGGATATTTCCGAAATGCTGGATGTCAGTGGTCGCCCGTCTCCGGGAAAATCGGAAATGGATGCCGAGGGGCTGGCGCTTGTTCCGGGTGGTGTTGCTGTCAGTTACGAACAGCGGCACCGGATCGATCTTTACCCCGATCCCGGCTTTGCGACATCAAAGCCGGTCGGGCGGATCGATCCGCTTATTCCGTTTGACCAGCTTCGCCACAACCGCGGACTTGAGACGCTGGCTATCTCGCCGACCGGCAGCCCCCTTGGCGGCGCGCTCGTGACCGTCTCGGAAAAGAGTGTCGATGCGCATGGCAACATTCTGGCTGCCATACTCGACGGACCGCTCAAGGGGCGCTTCACGGTCAAGCGCAGCGGTGACTATGATGCCACCGATGGGGCCTTCCTGCCAAATGGCGACCTTTTGCTGCTGGAGCGCCGTTTTTCCATGGCGTCTTCCATCGGCATGCGCATTCGCCGGATCCCGGTCGAGGCGATCCGACCGGGATCGGTTGCCGATGGCGCGGTGCTGATCGACGCGGACTTCTCGCACCGTATCGACAACATGGAGGGGTTGGATGTCATTTCCGGCCCGGATGGCGAACCGCGGATCATCGTCACCTCGGACGACAATCACTCGCTGTTCCAGAACACGCTGATGCTGGAATTCCGGATCGCACCGTAAACGGTCAGGTCTTTGACAGCAGCAGGCGAAGGCCGGCATAGCCGAAGACCAGTGCCAGTGTGCCCTCGATCCAGCGTCGTGATTTCTGATAGGCGCGCCCCATGATGGCGGTGGAAAACATCAGCGCATAACCGACAAAGACGGTGAGGCCGAGAAGCGCGCAGCCCGCCAGAATGGCCGGCAGGGTGGAGGCCGGCGCATCCGGGCGCAGGCCGAGCGACATGATCGCTGCCCAGCCGAGCACGGATTTGGGGTTGGTGAGGTGGAGCAGAACCCCCTTGCGGTAGAGCGTCGTGCGTTTGGCGGGCGCTTCGGTCCTGACCTGCCGGGTGTCCGCTGAAAGTGCCGATTTCGCTGATTTGTAGGCGAGATAAATCAGGTAAAGGCCGCCGGCAATCTTGATGACCAGGAGCGCGTCGGCATAGCCGGTGAGCAGGGTTGACAGGCCTGCGGCGGCGAGCGCTGCCCAGAAGAGGCTGCCTGTCATCACGCCAAGCGCCACTGTGACGGCGGATGCCCTTCCCTGGCTCATAGCCGTGCCCATGATGGCCATGGTGCTGGGGCCGGGGCTGGCGACGGCGATGAAATAGGCGGTGTAAACGATGAGGAGGTGGTGGATTTGCTCAAGGGGCACGGGCTTTGCTCCGGTTCAGGGCCGTTCTGTTCTGCACGGACCCGAATGGCCCATCCGCAAATTAGTCTGCAGACCACAAGCTGACGGGCCAAATCCGGATATTGTGTGGCGAAGCCCGGCGGACGTCAGCCTTTTGCGGCTGCGGCCGGCATGGGCTTCAGAACGCTCATCAGTGCGCCATAGGGCAGGAGCATGACGAGGCCCACCAGCATCTTTACGCTGAAATCGCCAATGGCCCAGGAAATCCACCGCGGTGCTTCCGTCGAGAGGACGCCGAGGATCGGTGCGGCGCCCAGCGCGAAATCATCGTTCGGACCGATGAAGACGAAGGCGGCGGCAAACGCCAGCGAGAAGAAGATGGCGGTATCCAGCACCGAGCCGATCAGCGAGCCGGCGAGCGGCGCGCGCCACCAGGCAAGCCGGCGCAGGCGGTTGAAGACAGCGATATCAAGCAGTTGGCCGACGAGATAGGCCGTGCCCGATGCAATCGCGATGCGCGGAACCGAAGTGAAGAAGGAAATGCCGACACCGACGACAAAGCCGGCAAACACCACGCGGCGCGCAGCGGAAGGGCCGAACTGCCGGTTGGTAAGGTCCGTGACCAGAAAGGCGACGGGATAAGTGAAAGCGCCCCAGGTCAGGAGATCGGCGAGATTGATGCCGACGACCGTGGCGTTCAGCGGAAACTGCACGAGGAAGTTCGAGGCGACGACGATGAGCGTCATCAGGGCGATGTAAACGAGAATAGCGTGTGTCTTACGCATTTTTTTATCCTGGGTGATGCCACCAGTGAGAGACATATGAACGAGGCAAAGGAAAAGGCTTGAACGGACGAGCCGTCAAGCCTTCTCAACCTCGGAATGAAAGCCTTACTGCTCAGGCAGCAGCAGCTTCAGCCGTCTTCTTGACGATCTGACGACGCAGAAGGCGGGCGCGCATGCTCAGTTCGCTTTCGTCAGCTTTGATGAGGAAGGCATCGAGACCGCCGCGATGTTCGACGGAGCGCAGAGCAGCCGCGGAAACGCGGAGGCGGAAGCGCTGGCCGAGAGCATCGGAGATCAACGTGACGTGGCACAGGTTCGGAAGGAACTTGCGCTTGGTCTTGTTGTTGGCGTGGCTGACGTTGTTGCCCGACTGGACGCCCTTGCCGCTCAATTCGCACATACGGGACATGGTACACCTGCTTCTTATTTGCCCATGAACCGTTCCGTCGGGCAAAGCCCAAACCGCGATCCAACGGGTGACAATTGGAAAGTTGCGGTTCTATAGTCAGATGCGGCGGCGGCGTCAAGCCATCGGGCGCAAATTCCCCGCAAACCGGTATTTTTGCCCTATTTTCCTTATAGCCATGGCAGCGTATAAGGGCGCGTTCCCTGCATGAGGCAAGACTCCATGACATCAGCGTTGCGGTCGGCAAGTTTTCTGGCGCTTCTCTTCGTCGCGCCAGCCGTTGCGCTTGCGCAGACGCCCGGCCGTCATGTCACCGATTACGCCATTACGCTTGCGGGTTTTACCATCGCAACAGCCAGTTTCAACACCGTGTTGAAGGAAACCGACTATTCCGTCACCGGGCGGTTTCGCACGGCCGGTATCGCCGGGTTGATCACGACGATCTCCGGTGAGACCAGCACGGAGGGGCAGGTCTCCAAGGGGCAGTTGACGTCGTCGGAATATCGTCTCGTCTATCGCCGGGGCGAGCGGGCGCGGGTCTATGACGTGAAGATGCGTAACGGCAATGTCACAAGCACGACCATCGAGCCGCCGCCGCGCCGCAGTCCCGAAACCTGGGTGGCGGTGCGTGACGCCGATCTCCGGCGGGTGGTCGATCCATTGTCCGGGCTGATGATCCCGGCGTCCGGCAAGGTTTGCCCGACCACATTGCCGGTTTATGATGGCGAGACGCGCATGGACATCGTGCTGACCGACAAGGGTACAAAAACCATCGCCATCGGAAAGCGGCGGGTCGATGCACTGGTCTGCGGCGCCCGTTATGTGCCCAAGGCCGGTTTCAAGCGCGGCCGCAAGGACATCGAGTATCTGAAGGCGGCGGCAATGGAAATCTGGTTTGCCAAATCGGATGTCGTGGATTTATATGCCCCGGTCTATGCCCGTATTCCCACGAAGACCGGCAATCTGGTCATTACCGCAACGCGGTTCGGGAAGTAGGCGGCATCGTCTGCAATCAATGGGGTGAAAAGTCCCCGCTGGCGACGCGACCGGGTGGTCGCGATCGGGGAGAATTCGTGTGAAGTTTAGAGCCACGCTCATCGGTCTCATGACCATTCTGATGTGGGCATTCCTTGCCACGTTGACGGCGGCCTCCGGGCGCATGCCGCCATTCCAGTTGACCGCCATCGGCTTCGGGCTCGGTAGCCTGCCCGGTCTGGCGCTGATGGTGGCGCAGCCGGCGCGGTTCAAGGCGCTGCGGCAGCCGTTCAAGGTCTGGCTTGTCGGCATAGGCGGTCTGTTCGGCTATCACCTGCTCTATTTTACGGCGTTGCGCAGCGCGCCTGCGGTGGAAGCGACGCTCGTCAACTATCTCTGGCCACTGCTCATCGTCGTGGGGTCGGCGCTTCTGCCAGGCGAACGCCTCGGCTGGCATCATCTGGTTGGCGCGGCGATCGGTCTGGCTGGTACGGTTCTCGTGGTGGCGGGCGGAAATGTCGCCTTCAATCCGGCGTATCTACCGGGCTACGGCGCGGCGCTTGTCGCCGCCGTCACCTGGGCGGCCTATTCGCTCCTGTCCCGCCGCTTCGGAGCGGTGCCGACGGATGCCGTGACCGGTTTCTGCCTGGCGACCGCCATCCTGTCGGCCTGTTGCCATCTGGCGCTGGAAACGACCGTATGGCCGGAAACGTCGTTCCAGTGGGTGATGGTCGTGGCGCTGGGCCTCTTGCCACTGGGGCTTGCGTTCTACACCTGGGATTTCGGTGTCAAGAACGGCGATATTCAGGTTCTGGGCGCGGCGAGTTATGCGACCCCCATCCTCTCGACGCTGATCCTGCTGGCAGCCGGTTACGGCGAACCGGGCTGGCGGCTCGTCATCGCCTGTCTGCTGGTGACGGGCGGCGCGATCCTCGCCTCGAAGGATCTGCTGTTTCGCGGGCGCAAGCTGGTCGACGCTTGATCACGCTTGCGGCTTCCAGCCGGGTGGTGCCATTTCGAACGCCGAAAAGGTGAAACCCGGCGCAACGGTGCAGCCGACCAGCGTGAACGCACCGAGAGAACGGGCCGATTGCCACCAGCCGGCGGGCACGATGCCCTGCGGGCGCTCACCGGCCAGAATATCGGGGCCGAGCGTCAGGGTCTCTTCGTCGCTGCCATCCTTTGAAAGGGAAAGGGCCAGCGGCGCACCGGCATAGTGGTGCCATATCTCGACGGCGTCGTGAACGCGGTGCCAGTGCGATGTCTCGCCCGCCTCCAGAAGGTAATAGATGGCCGTCGAATGGCCTCGCTCGCCACCGGCCTCATCGCGAAACGTTTCGGTGTACCAGCCGCCTTCGGGGTGCCGCTGCATGTTCAGCGCCGCGATGATCTCTTCAGCCGTCACTTGAAATTGTCCTTGCGCCTGCGGATTTCGGCAAAGACCTCCTCGTTCTCGCGGCTTTCCATCAGGAGATTGCGGCGGATCGCGGGGTCGGCGACGCGCAGATAGGGATTGGTTTCCTTTTCCAGTCCGATGGAGGTCGGGATGGTGAAGCGCCCTGCGTTCAGTGTGTCCTCCACCTCGGTGATCCGGGCTTTCAGTCGCGCATTGTCCGGATCGACGGTGACGGCAAAGCGGGCATTGGCCAGCGTATACTCATGGCCGAAATAGACGGCGGTCTCATCCGGAAGAACGGCAAGTTTCTGCAACGAATGCCACATATCGGCGGCGGGGCGCTCGAACAGTCGTCCGCAGCCCATGGCAAACAGCGTATCGGCCGCAAACAGCAGCTTGCTTTCCGGCAGGTGGTAACAGACATGACCGGCGGTGTGGCCGGGTGTTTCGATGACGCGCACCGGTTCGCCGGCGAACTCGAATTCATCGCCTTCGCCATAGGCCTGATCGATGCCGGGGATGGCCACGGATTCGTGGACGGGGCCGATGATGGTGCAGCCGAACCGTTCCTTGAGCGCCAGATTGGCGGCCACGTGGTCGTTATGGTGGTGGGTGGTGAAGATATGCGTGAGCTTCCAGCCTCGCCGCTCAAGGGCAGCAAGGATCGCCGCTTCCTCCGGGGCGTCGACACTGGCCGTCAGGCCGCTTCCGGCGTGGTGGAGAAGAACGCCGTAATTGTCGGTGCGGCAGGGAAAAACGTCGATCTGCAAAGCGGTCATCGCGGAGAAGGCCTCGGCTCATGGGAATTCGCGGAAAATGTAATGGCTCGAACCTCGAAGTCCACCCCTGAGCATGGATGGTTTTAGCACTTTGTTTTCACATCTGCTTTCCCGAAATGCGGGTTCCCCTTTGCGGGCGGATAAGATAACCTTTGCGGATGCACACCGATATTGTCGATCTCAGGCAGTTCTACTCCACCCGGCTCGGCCAGCTCGCTGTGCAATCCATCGTCACGGCACTCGAAACCGTGTGGCCGCGTCTGCCGGAAGAGCGGCTGGTGGGGCTTGGCTATGCCGTGCCGTTCCTCGAACGGTTCGGTGAAGGCACAGAGCGCACCTTTGCCTTCATGCCCGCCGGGCAGGGCGCGGTGAATTGGCCCGCGGGAGCGAAGTCGCTGACGGCTCTGGTCTTCGATGAGGAACTGCCGTTGCCGGATGCCAGCATCGACCGCGTTCTGATGGTGCATTCCCTTGAATTTGCCGAAAACCCGGTGGAAACGCTGAAGGAAATCTGGCGGGTGCTCGCCCCCGGCGGGCGGCTTGTCATCGTTGCGCCGAACCGGCGCGGGTTGTGGGCGCGGCTGGAGCATACGCCGTTCGGTTCCGGCCGGCCCTATTCGCGCGGACAGTTGACGCGGCTGTTGCGCGAGGCGAACTTCACGCCCGGCGCCTTTGCCGAGGCGCTTCTTTTTCCGCCGTCCGAGCGTGGCTTCATGGTGCGCCCCTGGCGGAGTTTCGAGGCCGTGGGCCGCCGTCTGTGGCCGGCCTTTTCGGGGGCAACCGTTGTCGAGGCGCAGAAGCGTCTTTATCAGGGGCTGCCTGTTGCCGCGCGGGCCTCCCGCCGTGTTTTCGTGCCGGTTCTTTCGCCGCAGGGCGTGCCGACGACACGCATGCCGGTTTCGCTCGACAAACAGGCTTTTCGGGATTAATTCCGGCTTCAACTGGTAGAAATCCTGTTTCCGGAGTGCCGCATGGCCGCATCCGGCCATCCCGAAGGTTTTTATGATGACTGCCCCGAAGCCTCAGCCCACGCCCCGCCCCGGTGTTCTGGACATTGCCGCCTATGTGCCGGGCAAGGAACATGCGCCGGGCGTGGCGCGCGTCTTCAAGCTTTCGGCCAACGAGACGCCGCTCGGACCAAGCCCGAAGGCCATCGAGGCTTTCAAGGCCGCCGCGGGCCAGCTTGAGCGCTACCCGGACGGTCAGGCTACGGCATTGCGCGCGGCCATCGGCACGACGTTTCGCCTGAACCCGGCCAACATCATGTGCGGCAACGGGTCCGACGAGTTGCTCGGTCTCCTCTGCCACACCTATCTCGGTCCCGGCGATGAAGGTATCGTCACCGAACATGGCTTCCTCGTCTACAAGATCCAGATCACCGCCGCCGGGGCAACGCCCGTAACGGTGAAGGAGAAGGACTGCCGCGTCGATGTCGACGCGATCCTTGCCGCCGTCACGCCGAAGACGAAGGCGGTTTTCATCGCCAATCCCGGCAATCCCACCGGAACCTATGTGCCCGTGGCCGAAATCCGCCGCCTTCAGGCCTCGCTGCCGCCGCAAGTGCTGCTGGTGCTCGACGCCGCCTATGCGGAATATGTGCGCCGCAACGATTATGAGGCTGGGCTGGAGATCGTCTCTTCCTGCCAGAACGTGGTCATGACCCGCACCTTCTCCAAGGTTTACGGGCTGGCTGCACTGCGCCTCGGCTGGCTCTACGCGCCGGAACATATCATCGATGCGCTGGACCGGGTGCGCGGTCCCTTCAACATCAGTGCGCCCGGCATAGCCGCCGGCGCCGCTGCCATGGCCGATCAAGGCTTCATCGAGCAGGCCGTCAGCTTCAATGCGGAGTGGATCGGCAAGCTGACGCAAGCCTTCGAGGCGCTGGGGCTTGAGGTAACGCCGTCGGTGACGAATTTCGTGTTGATCCATTTCCCGGATGTGGAGGGCAAGCGTGCGGCGGATGCCGACGACTTCCTCACGGCGCGGGGTTATATCCTGCGTGCCGTTCGCTCCTACGGTTTCAATAATGCATTGCGCATGAGCGTGGGCCCGGAAGAGGCCAATCTCGGCGTGATCGAGGCACTTCGCGAATTCATGGGGCGTGGCTGATATGACGGAAGCATTCTTTGGAAAGATCGCGCTGATCGGTATCGGTCTGATCGGCTCGTCGATTGCCCGTGATGTCAAGGCGCGTGGGCTTGCGAAGGAGGTGTCGATTTCAACCCGCAGCACCGGGACGCTGAAGCGCGCCGAGGAACTGGGGCTCGGTACGTCCTACACGGTGTCGGCGGCGGATGCCGTCAAGGATGCCGATCTGGTGATCGTGTCCGTTCCGGTCGGTGCATCCGGTGCCGTGGCGGAACAGATCGCGCCTTCGCTGAAGAAGGGCGCAATCCTGACCGATGTCGGCTCGACCAAGGCGTCGGTGATTGCGCAGATGCAGCCGCACGTTCCCGAAGGCGTGCATTTCATTCCCGGCCATCCGCTGGCGGGCACGGAGAAGTCTGGCCCCGATGCTGGTTTCGAGGGGCTGTTTGCCGGTCGCTGGTGCATCTTCACGCCTGTGGCGGAGACCGATCCCGCAGCACTTGCCAAGCTCAGGGCCTTCTGGGAGGCGCTGGGCAGCAAGGTGGACGAGATGGACCCGCAGCACCATGACAAGGTGCTGGCCATCGTTTCCCACCTGCCGCACATCATTGCCTACAACATCGTCGGCACGGCGGACGATCTGGAAACCGTGACGCAGTCCGAAGTCATCAAATATTCGGCGTCTGGTTTTCGCGATTTCACCCGTCTTGCCGCCTCCGATCCCACGATGTGGCGAGATGTGTGCCTGCACAACAGAGATGCGATCCTTGAAATGCTGGCGCGCTTTTCGGAAGATCTCGCCTATCTGCAACGGGCGATCCGCTGGGGAGAGGGCGACAAGCTGTTCGATCTCTTCACCCGCACCCGCGAAATCCGCCGCTCCATCATTCAGGCCGGACAGGATGTGGACGCGCCGGATTTCGGCCGCCACGGCACCAGCCAGAAAAGCTGACCCGGTGTTATCCTCGCTTTCGTCTGCTTTTCGGGAAAACCGGATCCTGCTTGTCCCCGGCAAACTCTAAAGCGGCGGAATTTCGCCCACGGGAATGAAGCCGGCAATCAGCACCTTGCCGCGCTTCAGCGTCAGGTCGATGGAAAGATCGGGGTTGCCTTTGGTGTAGCTGCGGATCAGCGAGCCGGCGCTTTGGAAGATGCCGTCGGCTTCCGGAAGCGCCTGCCGGGCCGCGTCGAGCCAGGATTGCACATTCTTCGCCTCGATTTGCAGCTTGCCGGAAATGCGCCCCATCTCATCCACGGCAAAGGGGCCGCTGACGATGATATCGCGGCCTTCGCCGAGATTGGCGGCAAAGCGCTCGATTTCCCCGCGCTTGCCATAAAGTGCTTGCCGATCGAAGCGACCGACGAGATCGCCGCCCTCCGCGACCTTCAGTGATGCGTCGATCCTGAGCGGCGGCAGCGGCAGCTCCGTGCCGTTGCGGGAAAGTACGGCGCCTTCCATGGTGACACCGGTCGCAAGGTCGCCGCTGGCGCCATCGGCGAAGCCGGAGAAGCGCTCGGCCCGGGCCTGAACCGCACTACCCTTGCCGGGGTCGGTGAAATTCGCCTTCAACCCGGTCGCATCGACCCGTACGGCCTGCATGCCGGACAGGCCGAAATCGACATCGGAGGTCAATGCCTGCCATTCGCCCACGAGCTGTCCTCTGGACGAACGGATTTCTACCGGCCCCTTCGAATTGGAATGGACGCTGTTGGGCGACAGCAGCGATACCCGTGCTTCCGACGCGCCAAGCGTGGTGGAAATACCGTGCTTCACATCATCTGCCGTGAGGCTCGAGCAATGAAGTGACAGGGAAAACGGAAAGCCGCCGCTCTTCATGTTGCGGCAATCGACTGAGAGGCCCTTTTCATCCTGCCCGGCGAGCGCGGAAAGAAGCCGGCCTTCAATTCTTCCGGCCAGAACATGCCATCCGCCGGTATAAAGTGCCGCGAGGGTAGCGAGGGCGCCGGCGGTGATGATCCATGCGCGGCGCGATGTCTTGCAGCCGCTCGCCGGTTGCGTTACGTCCATTGCACTTCCTTCCGTGGTCGTCTTCTGACCCATGACTGCGGTTCTGACCTCACCCCTTTATAGGGCGAATCAAGCGGATTTCACGACGTGACGTGCGAAATGGACGAATTTTGGGTCTTTGGTTACGGTTCGCTGATGTGGAACCCCGGTTTTCCCCATGTCGAGAGCCAGCGCGCCCGGCTTGGTGGCTACCGGCGTTCCCTGTGTATCTGGTCCTGGGTTCACCGGGGCACGGAAAGCGATCCGGGGCTGGTGCTCGGCCTCGACCGGGGCGGGTCCTGTTCCGGCATGGCTTTCCGTGTTGCGCCAGACGAATGGGGGGCTGTGCTGGCCTATCTGCGCGAGCGTGAACTGGTAACGAAGGTCTATCAGGAAAAGACCTTGTCGCTTGCGCTGGCGGACGGGCGCAAGGTGAAGGGCGTCGTCTACGTGGCCGACCCCGCCCATGTGCAATATGCGGGATCGCCCGAACCGGATGTGGCGGCGAAGATCGTTCATGCCGCTGTTGGTGCCTCCGGGCCGAACGATGCCTATCTGTTCAACACGCTGACCCAGCTTCGGGCGATGGGCATTCACGACCATCTGCTGGAGAGCGTGGCGCAGAATGTGGAAAAGCTGCGTGGCTGACGCTGGCGCTGTTCACAATGCAGCGAAATCCGCGGATAGACGGCGAAAAGCCGGGGGGTGACCTCGCCTTCGCCACAAAGGGTGTTATCCTTCGTCGACCGAAAACCCCGATGTTTTGGGACAGGAGAAGCGTATGAACGGCGATAGCCGGCAGAAGGAGCGTTCGCATGCCAGCGCGCTTGCCACGCGTCCCGGCCTTGCCCGGCGGCTTGCCTTCAAGCGGGCGCTTGCGAGGCTGACGCTGTTGGGCGAACGGCTGCTGCCCGCGCTTCTCGTGCCGGCCACGATTGCCGCCGTCTTCGTTTCGCTTGCCTGGTTCGGTCTGTTCCGCACGATGCCGGACTGGCTGCGGCTTGCCGTCGTCGCTTTGGCGGGAATCGGCTTTCTGGCGTCGTTTCGACCGCTTCTCAGGCTGCAATGGCCGGATGCGCATGCCGCCGACCGGCACCTCGAAAGCCGCAACGGTCTTGCCCATCAGCCGGTTGCCGTGCAGGAAGACCGCCCGGCCAACGATACGCCCTTTGCGCGGGCGCTGTGGCGTGAGCACCAGATCCGCATGGCCGAGCGTATTTCCGCGCTCGATGCCGGGTTGCCGCGTCCTGATCTTTCCCGTTTCGACCGCAACGGTCTGCGCGCCTTGCCGATCCTCCTTTTGGCGGCGGCGTTCGGGTTTTCCTTTTCCAACGGGGCGGGCCGTTTAATCGATGCCTTTGCTCCCTCCGGCGTGCAGGGTACGATCAATCCCGGCCTGCGTATCGATGCCTGGGTGACGCCGCCGGCCTATACGGGCCGCGCGCCTGTTTATCTCACGGCAAGGGCGGAGATCGGCAACGGTCCTGCCGAGGTGCCGCAGGGCTCGCAACTGACCGTCCGTGTGGCGGGTGAAGGTGGCGGCGAAAAGCTCGTCTTTTCCCCGGCTGCCGGCGGTGAGGCCATAACGCTTGCATCAAGCGATTCTCTTCCCGCCAATCCGGTTGCGGCGGCCGCGCCCGCGAGCGGTGTCCGCAGCTATGGGCTATCGCTGGACGAGGACGGCACGCTCTCCGTCAACGGCCAGAATTTCGCCTTCACCGTCATTCCCGACAAGGCGCCGGAAATAGCCTTCGATCAGCCGCCGCGCGTCAGCGCCAATGGTTCGCTCGAAATCGGCTTCATGGCGCGCGACGATTACGGCGTGCAGACGGCGCGGGCCGAGATCGAGCCTGCGGAAGAGCCGCTGCCGGGCGTCAAGGCGCTGTTTCCCGCGCCGGAATACAGGCTCGATCTGCCACGCCGGGGCAATGCCACGATCAAGGGGCTTACGAGCCGCAACCTGACGGAACATCCGCTTGCGGGTACGCGTGTGCGGATAACGCTGGTGGCGGTCGACGCCGCCGGGCGGGAAGGACACAGCCAGCCTTACGAAATGACCATGCCGGCGCGGCGCTTCTATGAGCCGCTGGCTGCTTCTATCGCCGAGGAACGGCGTACCTTTGCGCTCAACACCGCTGCGCTGCCGCGCGCCATCGCGCTGAACGAGGCGCTGGCGCTGAGGCCGGAGGAAACCATTCCCAATCTCAAGCACTTCCTTCTGGTGCGCTCGGCGCTCGGGCGCATGCAGATGGCGCGCAGCGAGGACGATCTGAAGGGGGCCGCCGATTACCTCTGGGAAATCGCGCTCGGTCTGGAGGATGGCGACCTTTCGCTGGCCGAGCGCCAGATGCGTGATGCGCAGAAGGCGCTGTCCGATGCGCTGGAGCGGGGCGCTTCCGAGGACGAGATTTCGCGGCTGACGGCCGAATTGCGCAAGGCGATGGAGCAATATCTCTCCGAACTGGCGCGGCAAATGCAGCAGAACCCGAACATGCAGGGTCGCATGGCGGAAAACACGCTGCGGCAACAGGATTTGAGCCGCATGCTGGACCAGATCGAGAATCTGGCGCGCTCCGGTAACCGCGATGCGGCGCAGCAGCTTCTCTCCGAAATGCAGCGGATGATGAACAACCTGCAGGCCGGTCGCCCGGGTCCGCGCAATAACGGGCAGGACAACAGCCCGATGCGCAAGCAGATCGACAAGCTGGGCGAGCTGATGCAGGAACAGCAGAGGCTGATGGACGAGACCTTCAAGCTCGACCAGCAACTGCAAAGCCGCATGATGGAGAATGACGAGCTTGGCGAGGACAAGGACCTATTCGAAGGTGAGCAGAACCGCGAGCAGGGACAGAATGGCCAACAGCAACAGCAGCCGGGCGGCGAGAACGGCCAGATGACCGAGCAGCAGCTTCGCGATGCGCTGAAGAAGCTGCGGGAGCGGCAGGATGCGCTGGGCGGCAAGCTGAAGGAGTTGCAGAAAGGCCTTGCCGATATGGGCATGAAACCCGGCCCCGGCTTCGGCGAGGCCGGCAAGGAAATGAAGGGTGCCGGCGAAGCGCTTGGCCAGGGCGAGGGCGGTCCGGCGGTCGAAGGCCAGGGCAAGGCCTTGCAGGCGCTGCGCGAAGGCGCGCGCGACATGATGAACCAGATGATGCAGGCCATGCAGGGGCAGGGCGAGCAGCAGGGCGCGCAGGGGCCGGGCATGGTGGGCGAGGGGAACCAGAACGGGCGTGATCCGCTCGGACGTCCGCGTGCCAGCGCCGGCCCGGAATTCGGCGATCAGGTCAAGGTGCCCGATGAGATCGATGTGCAGCGCGCTCGTGAAATCCTCGAATCCATCCGCGAAAAGTTGAGCAACGGTCTCGGCGGTGAAATCGAGCGGCGCTATCTGGAGCGGTTGCTGGATCTGCAGTAAGCGCGGTTTCCCGCACCCTGGAAAAATCGAAAGGCCCGCAGATCATGCGGGCCTTTTACGTCGGGAGAGGCTGGATCGGGATCAGGCCGCCAGTGCGCGGGCCACGGCGCGGCGAATATCCGGCAGGGCAAAGGGCTTGTCGACGACATCGATGACCTTGGTCATGAGGTCGTCCGCGCGTTCGCGCTGGTCAGCATAGCCGGTCATCAGCAGAATGCGCAGGTTGGGGTGGCTGGCGGCGGCGCGGTGCGCCAGCTCGATGCCATCCATGACCGGCATGCGGATATCGGAGAGGAGAAGGTCGAACTCTTCTTCGGCCAGACGTTCCAGGCCTTCGGCGCCATCGGCAGCTTCTGCGGTAATATGTCCGTCAAGCCTGAGCGCGCGCGCCACGAAGGAGCGCAGAGAATCTTCGTCTTCGGTGATCAGGATTTTCGCCATGATGGCTGCTCCGCTTCTTCTTTCCGCGGGCGTGCGCCTCATGCTCACCCGGCCCGGATCATGACCGGGAACGGGGGCAGATCACCAGAGTTTTCTTGTCTATCCGTAAACATCCACCGGCTCGCGGCCCCCGTGGTTAACAGGGAATGACCGGCGGGTGGCCAGAACTGGCCCGGATCGAAGGAAGTGGCCGTCAGCCGTCCGTCAGCGCGTCGCCAGTCACGACGCCGACGAAGGGCAGTTCGCGGAAGGCGTAAGCAGCATCCATGCCGTAGCCGACGACGAAATAATCGGGGCATTCGAAGCCGACATAATCAGCCTCCAGCTTTTCCTTGCGCTTGACGCTCTTGTCGAGCAGCACGGCGATGGAGACGTTGCGGGCACCGCGCGAATAGAGCAGTTCCTTGGCAAACAGCAGGGTGCGGCCGGATTCGAGAATGTCATCGATCAGCAGCACGTCGCGATCTTTCACGTCGCTGTCGATGTCCTTGACGATCCGCACACCCTGCGAAACCGTGCCGGTGCCGTAGCTCGAAAGGGTGATGAATTCGACTTCCGGGGCAAGCCCGGTCTCGTGCAGGGCGCGGATCAGGTCGGCGGCGAAGATGAAGGAGCCCTTGAGAATCGCGATCACAAGCAGATCTTTTACCGGGCCAGCGGAAATCTTCCGGGCGATGTCCGTGTTGCGGGCAGCAATCTGTTCGGCAGAAAAAAGCGGCTCAATAATCTTACCACGAACGATAGGCATGCAGGGTTCTCCACGATATTAGGGCCCTGCTTACCATATAATCACGTTCCGGGAACATCCTGCGGGCTGAAGGAAAGCTTCAGTTCCGGCATTTTTCCACCGGGGTGAACGACGCGGGCAACGAAGCCGTGGCTGTGGCCTGGCTGAACCAGAGCCACCGGCGGGTCGATGACGATGGAGGCAACGAGGTTTTCGCCGGCCATGAGGCTTGCGCGTACGGGTGGAACGGCCATGGCGGCCTGCCCGTGGTTCTCGATGACGCCGTTGATGGTCAGGAGCCGCATGCCGTTCGCCTCCTGCGGGGTGAGGCTGGCATGGGTGATGACGAGCGGCTGGGCGGGGGCTGGCGACGCCTCTTGCGGAAACAGACTGGAAAGCCCACCGGCCAATACGAATACGACGACGAAAAGGGCCGCGACAAGCGCGGAAAACATATCGACGGACAGGCTGGTCAACCGTGTTTCGACGCTTTCCATCAAACCGCGGACGGCTGCCATGAAATCGACGCGAACGGGTTCGACGGTACGGTTGTCATTGCCGGCACGGCTTGGCTGAACGGTATCGCGGAGGGTGACGAATTCGGCGTCGACAATGGTTTCCGGCGCGCGCTGCTGGCGCTGGCGTGCGCGCGGCGCATCCGGCGTGAGGATGTCATAGGCAAGGGCTTTGTGTCTGCGGGCGCTGGAAACGGTCATGGGGCCTATCGCCTTTCTCCTTCCGTGGTCGTCTGTTGAGGCGACGGCGGAGGGCATTGCAACAAAGTCTCACCAGACGTAAATAAAAATGGTTAACGCTTCGGTAACGCCATCCGGGATAGACCGGACCTGAACGCTGCGGCGGTGTCTGCAAGGCGGGCTGCGGAGCGAGACTTCTCGAACAAGGCCGGAACGAAGAACCGGGGAACGGGCGCGCTTGATTCATTTCGAAAATGTCGGTCTGCGCTACGGGATGGGGCCGGAGATCCTGAAGGATCTGACCTTCACCATCCCGAAGGGCTCGTTTCAGTTCCTGACCGGACCTTCCGGCGCGGGCAAGACGACATTGCTGCGCCTGATGTTCCTGTCACTGAAGCCGACGCGCGGATTGATCCGCAGTTTCGAACGCGACATTTCCCGCATTCCCGTGACCGAACTGCCGATGCTGCGGCGACGGATCGGCATCGTCTTTCAGGATTTCCGCCTGCTCGACCATCTGACGACCTATGAGAATGTGGCGCTGCCGCTGCGGGTGCGCGGCAAGGAGGAAGCCTCCTATCGCAAGGATGTGATCGAGCTTCTGAAATGGGTCGGGCTCGGTGAGCGCATCAATGTGCTGCCGCCGGTTCTCTCCGGCGGTGAAAAGCAGCGCACCGCCATCGCCCGCGCGCTGATCGACCGGCCGGAAGTGCTGCTTGCGGATGAGCCGACCGGCAACGTCGATCCGCCGATGGCGCGGCGGCTGCTCAACCTCTTTCTCGAACTCAACCGGCTGGGGACGGCAGTGGTGATCGCCACTCACGATCTCGGCCTGATGGATCAGGTGAACGCGCGCCGCATGATCCTGACCGATGGACGGCTTGACCTCTATGAGTGATCGTCCCGCACCCACGCAGGCAGGCTCCGGGCAGGCCAATGCGGCCCGCCGCCGGGAAATGCAGGTTCGCCCGACCGGCCCGATCCTGCCGCCTTCCAACATTCAGGGCAATGCGCTGATGGTGGTGATCGCCATCATGGCATTTCTGGCCTGCCTCACGCTTGGCGGGGTCAGCATGGTGCGGGCGACCGCCTCAAGCTGGCAAAGCCAGATTTCCCGCGAGGTAACAATTCAGATCAAGCCCGACGAGAAGCTGGACATGGAGAAGTCGCTGGCGCGTGCCCGCGATATCGCGTTGACCTTCGTCGGCACCAAGGAAGGCCGCATTCTGGATGATGAGGCGACCGCGCGTCTGCTGGAGCCCTGGCTTGGTGCCGGGTTGAAGCTGGATGAATTGCCGGTGCCACGTCTCGTGGTTATCACCATCGACGAGAGCAACCCGCCGGATTTCACCGCCATGCGGGCCATGCTTCAGGACGAGATTCCGCAGGCCTCGCTGGATGACCATCGCACCTGGGTCGACAGGCTGGTGTCCATGGCGGACACGACCGTCCTGATCGGCATGGGCGTGCTGGGGCTGGTCTTCACCGCCATGGTGCTGACGGTCGTGTTCGCGACCCGCGGCGCGCTTTCGGGCAATCGCCACATTGTCGAGGTGCTGCATTTCGTCGGCGCGGAGGGGCGGTTCGTGGCCAGCGAGTTCCAGAAGCACTTTCTCAAGATCAGCCTCAAGGGTTCGGCTGCGGGCGGGCTTGCGGCGGCCTCCGTCTTTGCCGGGCTCAGCCTCTGGCAACGCCATGCGGTCGCGACGCCGGAAAGCGATCAGGCGACCGCGCTGTTCGGGCAGTTTACCATCGGTTTCTCGGGCTATATGGGAGTGTTCGCAACAATGATCGTAATCGCTCTCATTACGACGCTGACGGCCCGTTTCACCGTGATGCGAACCATTGCCGAAATCGACAGTATCCGTTCCGATCCGGCCCGTATCGATGGGCTGGCCAATGGTTGATCCTGCCCGGCGTCCGGTGCTCTGGGGAAATTATCGGTTAACCGTCTGCTGTCTGCCGCAATCTCCGGCTATAGATTGATTCATGGAATCGCACGAAACGAAGCACGAGGAGACCGTAACGGCCCCGCCAGAGGCAGGGCCGGGGGCGATTTTTTCGCGGCGCAGCCGGGTGCGACGGTTCATCCGCATCGCTGGCGCCATTTTCATTTTGTGCCTTGGTATTGTTTTCGCGGCCTTCCTGCGCTTTGCCGATTCGGTTGTCTCGTTTCAGCCGCCCATCGATCCCAAGGCCGATGCCATCGTCGTGCTGACTGGAGGCTACCAACGGATCGATCAGGCGGTCAACCTGCTGGAAACCGGAGCGGGACAACGTCTGCTGATTTCCGGTGTGCATCCGGGCACCTCCGCCTCGCGGCTTTCCAAGCTGACGAAGAGTTCCGGCGCGCTCTTTTCCTGCTGCGTCGATATGGGCTATCAGGCGCTCGACACGATCGGCAATGCCGCGGAAACGGCCCTGTGGATCTCCGATCACGGCTACCGCAGCGTTCTGGTCGTGACCAACAATTATCACATGCCGCGCAGCCTTCTGGAACTGCGGCGGGCCGATCCCCGAACGGACTTCATTGCCTATCCTGTCGTGAACAGCGACCTGAAGGTGAAGAACTGGTTCATCGATCCAAATGCGCTGCGCACGCTTCTTTCCGAATTCATCAAGGTGACGGCGGCAACGTTGCGCGATTTCATCGGTCTACCCTCTGAGCCCGGTCTGCGCGACCCGCTGACGACGCAAAGCATTCACTCCCGAAGATCGTCCTGAACCGCCCTTTTTCTTGCAGGCGTTATCGTGTAGGCACGGACATGTCGCCTCCATGATCTTCGCCCGAAAGGGGCAGGGTGGTGGATTCATCAGCTCCGAGCGTTCTTTCCGCGTCCGTCCGGACGTGTGATGCGCCAGAGCCATTCCGGAAAACCGCGTCATGATCATCCTGCGTTCGTTTCTGTTTCAGATCGCCTTCTACATCAACATCACACTCAGGATGGTTCTGCTCAGCCCGATCTATTTTCTGATGCCGCGCTCCTACCGTATTCCGAAGGGGTGGGCGTCCTCGTCCAACTGGCTGATGGACAAGATCGTCGGCGCAAGTTTCGAGATCGAGGGGCTGGAAAACCTGCCGACCGGGCCGGCGATTATCGCACCCAAGCATCAGTCGGCCTGGGACACATTCATGCTGATGCCGTGGATGCACGATCCGGTCTATATCCTCAAGCGTGAACTGTTCTGGCTGCCTCTGTTCGGCTGGTACATGAAGAAGCAGCGGCTCATTCCCGTGAACCGCGAGGCCAAAGGCCGCAACATGCTCGACGTCATGAAGCGGACGTCGGACGAGCTTGCCACGGGGCGCCAGCTTCTCATCTATCCCGAGGGCACCCGTCGCTCGCCGGGCGCCGAGCCGGTCTACAAGAACGGTATCGCCCGCCTTTATCGCGCCCTGCGCGTACCCGTGGTGCCCATCGTCATGCATCCGGGCCTGTTCTGGCCGAAGAATGCCTGGCTTCGCTATCCCGGCCATTTCAAGATCAAGATCCTGCCGCCGATCGAGCCCGGCCTTTCACAGGACGTGTTCCTGGAAAAACTGATCGGCACCATGGAAAAGGAAAGCGACGCGCTGCTGATCGAGACCGCGGCGGCCAATCCTCATCTGAAATTGCCGGAAAGCGCGGTGAAGCGGTTGGCCGAACTGAAGGCCAGGCCAGTGGCCGAATGAGAAAAGGCGGGCCGAAACCCGCCTTTTTCGTATTGGTTACTTCAGCCAGTTCGGCAGGGAGTCGAGAGCCAGAAGCTCCTCGTAGGTGCTGCGCGGGCGGATGACGTGGAAAGCATCGCCCTTGACCAGAACTTCGGGAATGAGCAGGCGGGAGTTGTAGGTGTTCGACATGACCGCGCCGTAAGCACCGGCCGAGCTTGCATAGAGCAGGTCGCCGGGGGCGGGGCGGGCGAGTTCCCGGTCGAGACCGATATAGTCGCCGGTTTCACAGACCGGGCCGACAATATCGGCGCGAATGCGCGGGGCGTCGGCGGCGGGTTGAACGACCGGGCCGATCTCGTGATAGGCTTCGTAAAGCGTCGGGCGGATGAGGTCGTTCATGCCCGCATCGACGATGACGAAGTTCTTTTCCTCGCCATCCTTCACGAACACGACTTCCGTGACCAGAATGCCGGCATTGCCGACGATGAGACGGCCCGGTTCGCAAACGACCTTGCAGCCAAGGCCCTTCAACTGCTTCAGCACCGTTTCGGCATAGGCATCCGGCAGGGGCGGCGGGTTGTTGTCGGCCTTGTAGGGAATGCCGAGGCCGCCACCGATATCGACATGCTCGATGGTGTGGCCATCGGCGCGCAGTGCCTCGACCAGTTCACGCAGCAGGGCAAACGCATCCTCGAAGGGCTGCAGATCGGTGATCTGGCTGCCGATATGCATGTCGATGCCAGTGACCTCGATGCCTTCGAGCTTTGCGGCACGGGCATAGACCTCCCGGGCGTTCTTGAAGGAGATACCGAACTTGTTCTCCTTCTTGCCGGTCGAAATCTTGGCATGGGTGCGGGCGTCGACATCCGGATTGATGCGCAGCGAAACCGGGGCCTTCTTGCCAGCCTTGAGCGCGCGGGCGTTCAGTACTTCCAGTTCAGGTTCGGACTCGACGTTGAAGCAATAGATGCCCTGCGACAGCGCAAAGTCCATCTCGTGAGCAGTTTTGGCAACGCCGGAGAACATGATGCGGCTGGCCGGAACGCCGGCAGCCAGGGCGCGACGCAATTCGCCTTCGGACACCACGTCCATGCCAGCGCCGAGCTTTGCCAGCGTCTTGAGCACGGCAATGTTCGAATTGGCCTTCAATGCATAGCAGACCAGTGCGTCGACTTCCTTGAAGGCATTGGCGAAGACGCGGTAATGGCGCTCGATGGTGGCAGAGGAATAGACGTAGAACGGGGTGCCGACGGCCTTGGCAATCTCCGGCACCGATACGCCTTCGGCGTGAAGCACGCCGTCGCGGAATTCAAAGTGGTTCACGGTTTCTGTCCTGTCGGATCAAAGAAGGGGGTCGAGAACGAACGGCCGGTCCGGCACTTTCGGATCGGGATTGTAGCTGCGTTTGTTCATCTTATCGACCGGTGTGGACGGCATGTCGAGGTCGCCTTTGCGGCCGCAGCCGGAAAGCACGAGGCTTGCGGCCAGGAGAAGGCCGAGAGAAAGCGTGACGGTGCGAAGCGGTCTCGAAGACATGGGTCCCTGTCCGGCGGCTAGATCATGAATATTGGTGATAAACAAAAACAGGGCGCTTGTGCACCCTGTTTCTGTAAATAGATCCGCGCGAAAACGTGATCAGTTGCGCCCGCGCCACCAGGCGATCTGCTTCTTCACTTCTGCAGGCGCTGTGCCGCCGAAGCTCTTGCGGCTGGCGACGGAGGCTTCGACCGTCAGCACGCCGTAAACGGCGTTGGTGATGTCGGCGTGGATGGCCTTCAGCTCATCGAGCGGCAGTTCCGCAAGCTCGCAGCCCTTGCTTTCGGCCAGTGCCACGACACGCCCCGTGACGTGATGGGCATCGCGGAAGGGCAGTCCCGCTTCGCGTACCAGCCAGTCGGCCAGATCGGTGGCGGTGGAATAGCCGGAGCCGGCGGCATCCTTCATGCGGTCGGTGCGAACGGTCAGGTCACGCACCATGCCGGTCATGGCGGCAATCGCCAGTTCGAGGCTTTCGGCGGCGTCGAAGACTTGTTCCTTGTCTTCCTGCATGTCCTTGGAATAGGCGAGCGGCAGCCCCTTCATGACGGTCAGAAGCGCAATCAGCGAGCCATTGATACGGCCGGTCTTGGCGCGCACCAGTTCGGCGGCATCGGGGTTCTTCTTCTGCGGCATGATGGAAGAGCCGGTGGAGAAGGCATCAGACAGGCGGATGAAGCCGAATTGGGGTGTCGACCAGATGACGATTTCCTCGGCGAGACGCGACAGATGCGTGGCGCAGATCGAGGCCGTTGACAGGAATTCGAGTGCGAAATCGCGATCTGACACGGAATCGATGGAGTTGCGGGTCGGCTCGCGGAAGCCGAGCGCCCGCGCCGTCTGGTGACGATCGATGGGATAGCCCGTGCCGGCAAGGGCCGCGGCGCCGAGCGGACTTTCATCTAGGTGCTCGATGGCGTGACGCACGCGGTTGCGGTCGCGGCCGAACATTTCGACATAGGCCATGCAATGGTGACCGAAGGTGACCGGCTGGGCAGTCTGCAGATGGGTGAAGCCCGGCATGACGGTGGCGGCATGTTCTTCGGCGCGGTCGAGGAAGGCTTCGATCAGGCCCGTGAGCGCCCGCTCGGTCTTGATCAGCTCTTCCTTAACCCACAGGCGGAAGTCGACGGCCACCTGGTCGTTGCGCGAACGGGCCGTATGCAGCCGGCCGGCGGCGGGGCCGATGAGATTGGCGAGCCGCGCCTCGATGTTCATGTGAATGTCTTCGAGCTGGCGGGAAAACTCGAAATTGCCGCTCTCGATCTCGATGCGGATGGTCTCCAGCCCGGTCACGATCTTTTCACGATCGTCTGAGGAGATGATTCCCTTCTCTGCCAGCATGGTGGCATGTGCTATAGAGCCGCGGATGTCTTGGTCGAAAAGCTTCTTGTCGAAACCGATGGAGGCATTTATCTCCTCCATGATCGCGTCAGGGCCCGAAGCGAAACGTCCGCCCCACATCTGGTTGGAGGAATTGGTGTCCTTGGTTCCGTCGGCCATGGCTTTTTGCCCATCCTGGAGAATGACATGACGAAGAAAAGACCGCTCGGTCTCCCCTCCGCAAAACTGATTGTTGTCGCGGCGCTGACCGGCCTGACCGCCGGAGCCGTTGCGGTATACGTGAAGCGCATGGGGTCTGGCAACACGGATGCGCCGGTTGTCGCGGCTTCCGGTGAATGTGCGGCCTCAAAGGCGAAGGCCGATGCGCTGAAACCGTTCCTGAAGGGTGAAATAGCGACCATGGCGGCGGTCGATCAGCCGCGTTCCATCCCGCTTTCCTTCAAGGGCGAGGGCGGCAAGGATCTGACGCTTGCCGACTTCAAGGGTAAGTCGTTGCTTCTGAACCTCTGGGCGACGTGGTGCGTGCCATGCCGCAAGGAAATGCCCGCGCTCGATCATCTGGAAAAAGCCAAGGGTGGCGCGGATTTCGAGGTTGTGGCCGTCAACATCGATACCGGCTCTGACGAAAAGCCGAAGGCGTTCCTGACGGAAACGGGCATTACCTCGCTCGGCTACTACCGCGATGCATCCATGGGTGTGTTCAACACCGTGAAGAAGGAAGGGCTGGCAATCGGCCTTCCGGCCACACTGCTGTTCGATGCCGAAGGGTGCCTGACGGCTGCCATGAACGGCCCGGCGGAATGGGCCGGTGCGGATGCGCAGGCGCTCGTGGATCAGGCGGTGAAGCTGAAGTGAGTGGTTCGGGGGGGGCTGGCCCCCTCTATCTTAGCGCGTCGGGAGCGGCACTTCGCCGCGGTAATCGTAGAAGCCGCGACCAGCCTTGCGGCCGAGCCAGCCGGCTTCGACATATTTGACCAGAAGCGGGCAGGGGCGGTACTTGGAATCGGCCAGACCGTCATGCAGCACCTGCATGATCGACAGACAGGTATCGAGGCCGATGAAATCGGCAAGCTGGAGCGGCCCCATCGGATGGTTGGCGCCGAGCTTCATGGCGGTGTCGATGGCTTCAACCGTGCCAACGCCCTCATAAAGCGTGTAGATCGCCTCGTTGATCATCGGCAGCAGGATGCGGTTGACGATGAAGGCGGGAAAGTCTTCGGCAACCGTCACGACCTTGTCGAGCGAGGTGACAAAAGCGCGGGCTGCGGCGAAGGTATCTTCCTGCGTGGCGATGCCGCGCACCAGTTCCACCAGCTTCATCACCGGCACCGGGTTCATGAAGTGGATGCCCATGAAGCGTTCCGGCCGGTCGGTGGCGGAGGCAAGGCGGGTGATCGACAGCGACGAGGTGTTGGTGGCGAGGATCGCGGCGGGGTTCAGGATCGGGCAGAGCTCTGCGTAAATCTTGCGCTTGACCGCTTCGTTTTCCGTTGCGGCCTCGATGACGAGATCCATGGGGGCGAGGTCGCCCATCGCGGCGCTGCCCTTGATCTTGGAGAGGGCCGCCTTGCGGTCTTCCTCGGTGATCTTGCCGCCAACGACCTGGCGGGCGAGATTGCCGTTGATGGTGGCGAGGGCCGCTTCGATACGCTCCTGTGACAGGTCGTAGAGCGTCACGTCATAGCCAGCAAGCGCCGAAACATGGGCAATGCCGCAGCCCATCTGTCCCGCGCCGATTACACCGATTTTCGTCATGCCGATGGTCATGCTCGTGTCTCCTCCCCTCGAAAAGCGAGAACCGGGGCGTTGTTCCGCCCCGGTCCGTATTGGTCCTAGAGAGCCTTCTGCAGTTCGGGCAGGGCTTCGAATATGTCTGCGACGAGGCCGTAGTCGGCGACCTGGAAGATCGGGGCCTCCTCGTCCTTGTTGATCGCCACAATCACCTTACTGTCCTTCATCCCCGCAAGGTGCTGGATCGCACCCGAGATGCCGCAGGCGATGTAGAGATCGGGCGCAACCACCTTGCCCGTCTGGCCAACCTGCCAGTCGTTCGGGGCGTAACCCGCATCCACCGCCGCGCGGCTTGCGCCGACGGCGGCTCCGAGTTTGTCGGCAACCGGCAGGATCACCTCGTTGAACTTCTCCGAAGAACCCAGCGCACGGCCGCCAGAGATGATGATCCTCGCCGCCGTCAGTTCCGGACGCTCGGAGGCGGCAATCGCCTCCGACACGAACGTCGAGACACCCTTGTCGCCGGCAGAGGCAACGGCTTCGATG